>NZ_BMIH01000003.1 GCF_014641735.1 Sphingomonas metalli
GGCCCCGATCGGGGCCCTTTCCATGTCGTCATCACGCCTCGACCGCTGGCCTACTTTTACACCGCCACCGTGGCCGGATTTTGCTCCGCCGTTGACAAAGCTTCGTCGGCCGAAGCGATGCAACAAACCTTGAGTCTTGTTCGCATGTCCACTTGCCTCGGGTTGGGCGAAAGTGCCGCATAGAAGCATGGATCATGACCATTGAGGCAGCGACGGCATCGCACAAGTAGAAAGCGTGCCAAAGTCGCTCGAGATCGAGGAGGCTGAGACCAGCCCAGACGAATCTCGTCAGCGCCATTTCGGCGTTCTTGACCCGGGCGAGACGTTGATGGCGAGCGTCGCTAACTCGGGGAGCCGTCATTTTTGAGTCGCCCGTCTTCCGAGCGAGCGGCTTCATTGTTTCGCGGCTCGTGCCAAGGAGCAGGGCAGTGCAACGTCGTGACTTCGAACCGCACGAGTGCCACACTCGGGTGTGTGTGGGGAAGGGGCCAGCCGTGACGAAGACGAGATCGTTGACGCTGATGCGCGAAGCTTTGGTCCTTCTGGACCGAGGGGGCAACGGAGCCACCATCGTGGCATGCCATCTTCAAGCGGCGATAGACGCTGCTGAGGGCGCAAAGCCGCTTCGCAGAAGCGAAGAGATCGATGATGACCTGACCTGCGAGTTTGGCGACGCCGGTCATGTTGCAAGGGATAAGCAGGGCGAAGAAGGATAGCGGCTACGTTCCGAATGTGGACCCAAGCTCCCGGCGTCGCTTACTAGGTGTAGGCGCTTGCAATCGTAGCGGCGTCTGCTCGCAAACAGCCGGTTTTTCTGCTCACGCTCTCTGCCACTGGCGGGTAGCATCCTGCTCAAATTAGCTGCCAGCGTGCTCGCCATCATCCGGGGCTGCTCGCAATCGGACATGGCTGCTCACATTATCCGCTCCGGGCGGATGTCAAAGGCGGGTTCATTTCACGGGCCGGATCGTCCCATTTCTCCGTCTCCAACCGGCCATTTTGGGAATGAGCAATCGGGAACATATTTTGGGAAAACGGCTATTTCCCTGCCGTCCGGCGCGCCTTGCGACCGTCAGCCGTCTCCCTGAACCTTCCCAATCGGGAAAGGTGCCTCAGCGTGTTTCCCATCCCCATTTTGCAAAGATCGCCCGGGCAGCCGGCGTCGTGAGCCAGCCTGCAAAAGCAACAGCGTCGGGGTTAGCCTTTCCGGCGATGGTCAGCCCCGCGCCCGCATCGCGGTAGATACGATAAGGCTCTTCGACCGCAACCGTGTCGGCAAGTGTCGGATTTGCCGTCTGCCAGATGCCCCAGATGATCCAGGCATCAAGGGTTGGGTCAGCCGCCCAGGCTTTTTTCGCTTCCGCGCTGTTCTTTGCGAATACGACGATATTCGATCGCAGGGCGCGGACCTTGGCTATGTCGCCCGTGCGGCCCGCCATATCTTCCCAGAGGCCGTTCTGTCCCGCACCGTTCACGACAAGCACGCGGTGGCCGGGTCGGAACAGGTCGCCCAGCCCGCGAATCTTTCGGGGGTTGCCCGGACGGACGAGGATGTTCGACACGCGCAGATATAGCGGATTGATCGTCGAGGAATCGATCCGGTCGCCCATCGCGGCCTGAAGATCGGTCATCATCGTCTCGGAGCCGCTGTAGATCACGTCTCCCGTTTGCCTCGCGGCCTCGATCCAGTCATTCGTCGGCCCGGCCACGACGTCGACGCGCACGCCGCGCAGCCTGGAGAACGTCGCGGCCGCCTCCTTCATGGCCGGCGCGGGACCGCCCGGTCCGAACACGTGAACGGGGCCAGCCACGGCAGGCGTAACGGCGAACGTCGTTGCAGCGAGGGCGGTCAGGATGAAGGCGCGCATGGAGGGTTGTTCCTTGAGAATGAGGTGAGACACAGATGGTGTGAAGGGTTTTAGCCTCCCCCGAGAACCTTCCTTCCGATCGTCGTGCCGTAATAATCACCCTTTGCGTGGAAGCGTTTGCGGGCATCCTCGACCGTGCCGGTCTGCCGGGGATCACGGGGACGTTCCCGGCTGTCGACATAGGCTGCCACGTCCCACGCCTGCTGATCGGTCAGCGTGTTGCCCTGCCCATAGGGCATGTTGGCTTTGATGAAGCCGGCCGCCGATGCGATCCCGGCCATGCCGGCGCCCCAATTATAGGAATGCGGTCCCCACAGCGGCGGAATGGAATAGCCGCCGTCCGGGTTTGCTTGCCCTTGCCCCCCGGCACCGTGGCACGAGGCACACTGTCCGGCGAACACCGTGGCACCGCGATCCGGATCGTGGCCGAGCGGTGTCGCGGTCAGCTTCACGAAACCGCGACCGGGGAGTGGCTTGCCCGTTGGAGCGCCTGTGGCCAACCAAGCGAAGTAGCTTTGCAGGTCTCGGTAGATATCGTCGCCGTAGGGCGGCGGGGTGCCCGCCTTCGAGGCTGGCGCGTTCATTGAGTAGAGGAAGCAGTCGCGGATGCGATCCTCCATCGTGTTCACGCGACCGTTCTTCGCCCGGTAGGCGGGGTAGCTTACCCATGCCGCCCACATCGGCGAGGCATTCGCCTGGCGTCCGGCGTCGAGGTGACAATTGCTGCACGTCAGGCCGTTGCCGACATATTGGCCGGCATGGGCGGAAGTAGCGGTGAAGATCATGCGACCGTGGCGGATCGCGTCGCCGGCCGGGCCGGCGGGAATGGTGTCCTCGGCAGGCGGCGCGAACGGCGCGTCCGCGGCAATCTGGTCGACAGGCGCCTGAACCGGCGCATCCGACTGGCCGATCTTGTAGGTGACGACCAGCACCAGCAGGGCGGCCGAGATCGCGAAGATGATGCGCTGCGCGTCACCGTCGTCGCCAGGAGTCGGGGGCAGCGGCTCGCTCATTCGTCTTGTCCGAACCGATTGAGCGGCACCTTGAGGAAGGCGGTGCCGCACGGTTCCGCGTCCGGCAGCTGGCCACCGCGGATATTCACCTGGAGCGCGGCAAGCATCAGGTCGGGCAGCGGCAGCGTCGCGTCGCGCTTCTCGCGGGTCGCGACGAACTCGGCCTCGTCGATGCCGTCATGGACGTGGATGTTGTCGCGGCGCTGTTCGGCGACGGTCGCACGGCCGTTCACCTCGCGGCCGTCCTTCCCGTAATCGTGGCCGACATAAGTCGCTGTGGCCGGAGCCAGGTCGAGGATGGCGCGGATCGAACGCCATAGCGCGTGCGCGTCACCGCCCGGGAAGTCGGCGCGGCTCGTGCCACTGTCGGGCACCATCAGCGTGTCATGAACGAACGCGGCGTCGCCGACCACATAGGTGATCGACGCGAGCGTGTGGCCGGGCGACAGCATGACGCGGGCATCAAGCGAGCCGATCCGGAACGTCTCGCCGTGAGCGAACAGCCGGTCCCACTGGCTGCCGTCGACAGGCAGATCGGGCAGGCAGTATATATCCTGCCACAGCTTCTGCACCTCCACGACCTTCTCGCCGATCGCGGTCTTCCCGCCCGTCTTGCCGGCGAGATACGGGGCAGCCGAGAAGTGATCGGCATGTGGGTGCGTGTCGAGAAGCCATTCGACGGTGAGCCCGTTCGCGCGCACATAGTCGAGGATCAGATCGGCGTTGCGCGTCGAGGTGGCGCCAGCGCGCGGATCATAGTCGAGAACCGGATCGATGATCGCCGCGACCTTGGTCGCGTCGTCGACGACGACATATTGGAAGCTGCCGGTGCGCTCGTCGTGGAGCGATGCGACTGTCATGCCCTCCTGGCGGTATTCGATCATAGATAAGTCCTCTCGTATTCGTCAGTTCGCCACCCGCGCCCGCGCGAACAGTCGTCCGAAATCGCCCGCGTCGATCGCGCCCATCACCAGCATCGGTCCCGCCAGGAACCCCGGCGTGCCCGACAATCCGATCGAATAGGCTTCCTGCCCGTTGGCACGCAGCCGGCCCGCGACCAGCTCGGCGTGCGCCGCCAGCCAGCGCGTCGCGCGCGACCAGTCGCCGCCTGCGCCGGTCACGACGTCGCGCAGCATGTCGTCGTCGATGATCCGGCTGTCGGTCATCAGCCGGCGATGAACCGCCGGGTAGATCCCCTGTTCGGCACTGGCGAGCGCGATGCTTGCTGCACGTTCGGACGGCGGGCCGAAGATCGGCCAGTCCTTGTAGATGACCCGCACCTTGCCGTCGCGCCGCACCGCCTCTTCCATCGCCGGGAAGGCGTGGCGACACGCCGGGCATCGATAGTCTGTGAAGACCGCAAGCCGCAGCGTGGCATCGGCGGGTCCGTCTTGGGGCGAGCCATCACCAGCCATGATCGCGTCCGCACGCGGACCGATATCGCGACCGATCGGCGTGGTCCGGCGCAACACCTGCCCTACCGCCCAGCCACCGACGACAATGGCGCCGAGCTGCACCGCCTGTCTCCGGTTGAGCGGTCCCGGCACGGTCAGCGCGCCTCGGGCTTGGCGCGCGCAGAGGCAACGAGTTTACGCAATGATGGCAGATCGACCGCGCCCGCGACGACCTGCGACCCGACGATCAGCGCCGGCGTGCCGTTGAAGCCGATCGCCTCCGCGATGGTGTTGGTACGGGCCAGAAGCGCGTCGATCTCCGCGCCATGCGCCTTGAGGTCACGTTCAAGTCGCGGCCAGTCGACCTTCGCCCGGGCCGCAGCCGCTTTGACGCCGGCGCTGTCGAGCCGTGCCGGGGAGGTCAGCAGCGCCTCATGGAACGCGGCGTGGCGGTTCTGCCACTGGCTGGCGATCGCAGCCCGTGCGGCCTCCCGCGACGGAGGACCGAAGATCGGCCAGTCGCGATAGACGATCCGCACCTTGGGATCGGAGGCGAGCAGGGTGTTCAGCACCGGCTCCATCCGCCGGCAATAGGGGCAGTTATAGTCGAAGAACTCGACGATGGTGACGTCGTAGCCGGGACGGGCGCGCTTGGGTGCGATGGGATCGTCCGTCACCGCCTTGCGCGACATATCGGGCCGCTGCTGCGCGGTTGCGGGCGCCATCGGCAACGTGAGCGTGAGCGTGAGGGCGGCGGAAACGCCGCGAGCGAGCAGGTTTCTACGGTTCATCGGTGTTTCCTTGCGAGATCGATGCCGTCCGCCAGCGCGGCGCGCGACAGCTCGCCGAGCTGGAGCTGGACGATCGTGCCGTCCGCCGCGACGAAGGCGGTGGCGGGGTAGCCGGCGACCTGGAGGGTGCCGTTGAGCGAGCGGGACGGATCGAGCGCGATATGCTTGGCTCCGACCCCCTCACGGGTCAGGAAGCCGGCGACGATAGCCGGCGCCTCACCCTGATCGGCGAGCAGGATCGGCACCTCGCCGCTGCGCGACGCCGCGGCGTCTAGCATCGGCAGCTCGCGCCGGCATGGGCCGCACCATGTCGCCCAGAGATTGACGACGAAGGGACGCCCGCGAAAAAGATCGAGCGGCAGCGGTGCCCCCGCCGGTGTGGTCAGCATCGCATGATAGGGGAACGGGCCGTAGGTGACGGGCGGGATCAGGGCCTGGAGGACGAACCATAGTCCGCTTGCCGCCGCCAACGCGCCCCATCCGGCCAGCAATGCACGAGTACGGCCGAGCCGGATCGCCAGTGTCATCGCGGCGCCGGCGATGCCGGCAACGGCCGAGAAGCCGCCCTGCCAGACGGCCAGTGCCGACAGCGGCGCATCGGCGGAGCTTCCCCAATGCGCGGCGACATAGCCGATCCGCGCTGCCACCGGCCCGACGACGATCGCGCTCGTCGCTACCGATGCGACGCGGGGAAAACGGAAGCGCCCGGCGAGTGCGGTCAGGCCCAGGAATACGGCGATGCACAACACCGCCAAGCCGCGATCGACCGCGAACATGAGCGGCCCGATAACCACCGCGCTTCCCATCAGAGGAACGCGCCCGAACTCTTCCAGAGCATGTAGGCGGCGACGACGAAGATCAGCACGGCGAACACCGTGGTCAACGCACCCCGGCTCTCCGACAGCCGGCGCGCGGCGGCAAGCCCGACCAGACCGCCGACGATACCGCCGGCGATGAACACCCCGGCGAGCGGCCAGTCGACCAAGCCCGAGAAGGCGTAGTTGAGCGCGGTGGTTAGGCCGAAGGCGGCCACCGCGACCAGCGACGTGCCGACCGCGTTCAGCATCGGCATCCGCGTCGAGCCGATCAGCCCGGGCACGATCAGGAATCCACCGCCGATGCCGAAGAACCCCGAAAACAGCCCGGTGACGAGGCCGAACCCCATTACCTTCGGCGCGTTCTCGCGACTGCATTGTGCGCCGGGAATGCCCTCGGCCTTCCGCCCGCGCAGCATGACGATGCCGACCAGCACCATCACCAGCGCGAACAGGAACAGGAGACGGGTGCCGTCGAATGCCTTGCCCGCCGTCGAGCCGGCGAGCGCGCCGACGATCCCGGCCGCGGCGTACATGCCGCCGCAGCGCCATTTGACCGTGCCGGCGCGCGCGTGCCCGATCAGCCCGGTTGCGGCGTTGGCAGCGACCGCGAACGCGCTGGTGCCGATCGCCATATGGGCGCTCGGCACGCCGACCAGATAGACCATCAGCGGCACGGCGAGGATCGAGCCACCCCCGCCGACAAGCCCCAGCGTGAACCCGACCAGCGCGCCCGATATGCTGCCGAGCAGGTACTGGATCGGCTCCAGTGTCATGCCGCCTTGCCAATCATATGGGGTGCGGCCATCGGCTCGCGGCCCTTGAGCATACCATGCCAGTAGATCGCGGGCAGCAGCCGTTCCTTGAGATACCAGGCGGCGCGTGTCGGCTTCGACCCGTCGATGAACCAGCGCGGGAAGCTCGGCAGCAGTTTCCCGCCATAGCCGAACTCGGCCAGCACGATCTTGCCGCGCTCGACCGTAAGCGGGCACGAGCCGTAGCCGTCATAGTCGGCGACCGGCGGCTTGCCGTCGAGCGCCGCCAGCACGTTGACCGCGACCACCGGGGCCTGCTTGCGCGCCGCGGCAGCGGTCTTGGCGTTGCTGGTCGCGGCGCCGTCGCCGAGCGCGAAGACGTTCTCGTACTTCTTGTGGCGCAGTGTCGGCTCGTCGACCTCGATGAAGCCGGTCGCTGCCGCGAGCGGGCTGCTCGCGACCCAATCGTGCGATACCTGCGGGGGCACGACGTGGAGCATGTCGAACCCGCGCTCGATCCGGACCGTCTCGCCCTCCTTCTTCTGCGCGAAGGTGGCCACCTTCCGGTCACCGTCGACCGCGACGAGGTTGGATTCGAGGCACAGGTCGATTCCGTACTTCTCGATATATTCCATCAGCGCCGGGACGTAATGCGCGACGCCGAACAGCACCGCGCCGGCGTTGTGGAACTCGACGTCGATCCCCGGCAGCACGCCGGCCTCGCGCCAGATATCGCACGACAGGTACATTGCCTTCTGCGGCGCGCCCGCGCACTTGATCGGCATGGGAGGCTGGCTGAACAGCGCTCGCCCCTTCTTCAGCTCCTGGACGAGGCGATAGGTGTAGGGCGCCAAGTCGTAGCGGTAGTTGGAGGTGACGCCGTTGCGGCCGAGGGTCTGTTCCAGGCCCTCGATCTTCTCCCACGCGAGCCGCAGGCCCGGCGCGGCGACGAGGACGCGGTAGGTCAGCGTGCGGCCGTCTTCCAACTCGACTGTGTTGCGGTCCGGGTCAAAGCCGCTCGCTGCCACCCGCAGCCACTCGACGCCCTTCGGCATTACGTCGGCTTCGGCCTTGCGGGTCTGCTCGGCTGTGAAGACACCGGCCCCGACCATCGTCCAGCCAGGCTGGTAGTAATGATCCGTCGCCGGGTCCACGATCGCGATCGTCACCTTGGGCTGGCGCTTGAGAATGCTGGCTGCGGTGGCGATGCCGGCGGCTCCGCCCCCGACGATAACGACGTCGTAGGTCATGCTATGGGCCTTTCTGCGGCGCTGGAGCGCGGGTTCGAGAGCGGCGAGATTGTAATCCGCGTCAGCCGCCAACCGGATGAGATCGCCGGGCTCGGCATTGTCGGCGTTCGCCAGCGCCCACAGCGTCGTCGAACGCGCGCCGCTGCGGCAGTAGGCAAGGATGGGCTTCGGCATGGTAGCAAGCGCCTGTGCCATCGCGTCACCATCGGGGTCGCCGGCTTTGCCGGAGACGATGGGGATGTGCGCGAACGCCAGCCCGTTGCGCTCTGCTTCGGCCTGGATCGCCGCGGCCTTGGGTTGGCCGGCCTCCTCCCCGTCAGGGCGATTGGAGATGATCGAGCGATAGCCTTCGCGCGCGGCCCGGCCGATATCGGCGAGGCTTAGCTGCGGCGAAACCGCGATGCCGTCATCGAGCTGCTTGAAGGCCATCGCGTGTTCCTTTGCGGGTGGAGGAGGGCGCCGGCACGAGGCGGAACAGGGCAAAGCCCAGCACCATGCCGGCACAGAAGATCAGGGCCGGGATCGGCGCCACGCCGAGGCTGGCGATGGCGGGGCCAGGGCATAGGCCCGCCAGACCCCAACCGATGCCGAACAGGGCTGCGCCTGCGATCAGGCGACCGTCGATCGGCCGTGTCGCGGGAAGGTGGAACTCTGTTGCCACGATCGGACGGGCGCGACGGCGCACGATTGCCCAAGCGACGATCATGGGAAGTATTGCGCCGCCCATGACGAAGGCAAGCGTAGGGTCCCAGGCTCCACCCACGTCGAGAAAGGCGCGCACGCGGGCCGGGTCGATCATACCGGAGATCGCGAGGCCGGCCCCGAAGAGCGTGCCGCTTGCGAGCGAGACGAGCGTCTGCCGGTTCATGGCACCACGCCCCACAGGCGCAGCGCCGTGGCGGTGACGATACCCAGCGCCATGAACGTCGCGGTTGCGGCGATCGAACGCGGCGACAGTCGCGACAGGCCGACGACGCCGTGTCCGCTGGTGCAGCCCGACCCGAGCCGGGTGCCGAAGCCGACGATCACGCCCGCGACAGCAAGCAATACGAACGATGCCGGAAAGCGAGCTTCCACGCCCATCGTCACACCGACGACCGCGGCGCCGATCGGCAGCCCGATGGCGAAAGCAAGCGCGAGGCTGCGCGGCATGTCGCCGTTGCCGATGCCGGTCGCGCGCGCGAAGAGGCCGCTGCATCCTGCTACTCGACCGTTGGCGAGCAACATGAGGGCGGCGGCCAGCCCGATCATCAGCCCGCCGATCAGGCCGTGGAGTGGCATCGCCTGCGGAAAGCCGGGCATCAGAACGAGTCCAGCGGGATGCGCAGGTAGCGGGTGCCGTTCGCCTCGGGCTCGGGCAGTTTGCCAGCGCGCATGTTGACCTGGATCGAGGGCAGCATCAGTCGCGGCGCGGAGAGCGTCGCGTCGCGTGCCAATCGCATCGTGACGAACGCCTCCTCGTCGATACCGTCACGGACGTGGACGTTGCCGGTGCGCTGCGCGCCGACCGTCGTCTCCCACACGAACTCCTCGCGCCCCGGAGCCTTGTAGTCGTGGCACAGGAAGAGGCGGGTCTCGTTGGGCAGCGTAAGCAATCGGCGAATCGAGCGGAACAGCTCGCCCGCATCGCCGCCCGGAAAATCAGCACGTGCGGTGCCGTAGTCGGGCATGAACAGCGTGTCGCCGACGAACGCGGCGTCGCCGATCACGAAGGCAACGTCCGCCGGTGTGTGGCCGGGAACGTGAAGCACGGTGCAGGCAAGATCGCCGATCGCGAAACGGTCGCCATCGTCGAATAGCCGGTCGAAGTCCGATCCGTCGCGCGCGAACTCGCTGCCGGCGTTGAACATCTTGCCGAACGCGTCCTGCACGCGCGTGATCGCGCGTCCGATCGCGAGCTGCCCGCCGACAATGCCTTGGAGGTACGGCGCGGCCGACAGGTGATCGGCATGGACATGGGTTTCAAGCAGCCACTCGACCGTCAGCTCATGCTCGCGGACATAGGCAACGATCGCGTCCGCCGGTGCCTTGTCCGTCCGCCCCGATGCTGGGTCGAAATGCAGTACGCTGTCGATGATCGCGGCTCGGCGCGTGGCGGGATCGGAGACGACATAGCTGACGCTGTTCGTCGGCTCGTCGAAGAAGGCACGGATATCGGCCGTCTCGCTGGACCGGGCAGCCGCGATGATGCCTGCGGCCTGTTCAATATGAGAATCAAGCGACACTTACGACTCCTGCAAATTCACTGTTAAAGTATGTCTGTAAGTGTCTTGCGTCAAGCAGCGCCGAGTGCCATGTTTGAAGCAATGAACGACATCGCCCCTCTCCCGCGACCGCTCCGTCTCGGCGATCCCGCCCCAAATTTTACGGCGCGCACCACCAGGGGCGACGTCAGCCTCGATCAGTATCGGGGCCGCTGGCTTGTGTTCTTCTCGCATCCCGCCGACTTCACGCCGGTCTGCACCAGCGAGTTCATCGCGCTCGCGCACGCCGCGCCGGCGTTCGAGGCGATCGACTGTGCGCTGCTCGGGCTGTCGGTCGACAGCCTCTACAGCCACGTCGCCTGGATGCGCGCGATCCGCGAACTGGCGGGGATCGAGGTGCCGTTTCCGGTGGTGGAAGACCCCTCGATGGCGGTCGGGCACGCCTATGGAATGCTTGACGCCGATGCCACGGACTCCGCGGCGGTGCGCGCGACCTTCTTCATCGATCCCGAAGGCGTGGTGCGGGCGATCAACTGGTATCCCATGAACGTCGGTCGATCGATCGAAGAGATGCTGCGTACCGTCCAGGCGCTCCAGCGCGCCACCAAGGGCGATGCGTTGACGCCGGCGGGCTGGCATCCCGGTGACGATGTGTTGCTTCCGCCGGCGTTGCCGGTCGATGGCGAGGCGGACTGGTTCCACCGGCTGAGGCCGGACGCATGAGCCTCGACCGTCCCCAGGCCGATGCGATGGTGGAGCGGCTGCGGATGCTCGCGCAGCCGCAGCGGCTGATGATCCTCTCCGTCCTGCTGGACGGGGAGCGCGCGGTTGGCGAGATCGAGGAGGCGACCGGCATCGGTCAGCCCGCGCTCAGCCAGCAGCTCGCCGAATTGCGGCGCGCCGATCTCGTCGCGACCCGCCGCGAAGCGCGCCAGATCTACTACCGTATCGCGAGCGAGGACGTTGACGAGAGGGTGCGAGCGCTGTTCGCCGCCTTCGGCGCGACGCGGCCGGCCGCCAGATTAAAACCTGTCGCCGCCCGTGCATCCGCCCCGGTGCGCCTGACGGGCGCGGCGGCCTTTGCCCGGATCGGATGAGCGAGGAGTGTCACATGGTCTTCAAACTGGGTCTGGTCGCGGCAGCGACGGTGCTGACGTTGAGCGGCGGCGCGATGGCCGCTGATCCTCGTCATCCGGTGATCCAAGGCTATGGCGCGATTGCACCCATGCCCAATGCCAAGGAACGGCCCGATCGCTCGCTACACTATCGCGTACTGTTCAGCGTCACCAAGGCAGCCGCGTCGCCGGATCAGGTCAACCCGAACCTGGAAAAGGTCGCGCGCTTCGTGAATCTGCTCGGAGCCGATGGGGTCCGGCCCGCTGCCGGGGACGTTGCCGTCGTGATCCACGGGCCGGCGACGGCGCTGGTGATGAACGTTGTCGCTTATGGAGAGCGGACCAAGGTCGCCAAGAACCCTAACTTGCCGCTGGTGGCGGCGTTGCAGGCCGCGGGCGTATCGGTGCGGGTGTGCAGCCAGGCGCTCGTCGGCAACAAGGTCGATCCGGCCACTGTCGACAAGGATATCGAGATCGACGTCTCGGCGCTCACGACGATGGCGACGTTGCAGCTTCGTGGTTGGGCGCTGATCCCCGACTAAGCGCGGCGTCCCAAAATACCATCGTTTGCGAGACCCTTGATCGGCAGTTACGATCGCAGCGATGGTCAATGTCTGGCTGCTCTTCCCACTTAGTGCTCTCGCGATGGCCGGCTGCTCGCCCGACCCTGCTCCCCAACAAAGGGTCACGGGAAGTGACGCTGCGGTAGCTGGTTGGCCGCATCAACCGACCCATGGCCGGTTCCTTATCGAGAATTGCTGCACGCTTCGGCTCGCTGCCGATGCCCGGTTCACTCAGGGGCAGGGCATTGACTCCATCATCCACGATGTATCGGGGCCAGGTTACGTGCTGAGTATCGTCTTCGGCCCGTATGATAGCGGCAAACCCCTGCTCGGCTATCAGGTTGAGAGTAAGCGCATCATTGATGGCGTAGAACTGAGCGCCTTCCGATGGGCTGATCCAACGCGTGATCCCCCAGAGGGGAAGTTGCTTTGGCTTGCGCAGGTGGGCGGGGGAATCGTCGGCGGTGTGGAACACACGCCTTGGGGCTTAAGGATGAAGGCCGATTGCACAACTCCGACCGCTTGCGGTGACAGCGCGGCGCTGGTTGGGACGATCCGCTTCTAACCTTCCCGCTTCTTGATCCCAAACGGGACGATCGAGGCCAGCGCAGTTCGACTGGTTCGGTCATAAACGTATATCTGTGCGCGTTCTATGCGTCGTCCGCTGTTCGCGAAAACCTTCCTTTCTGACGACCTTGCCGGCGGCCCATGACCGCAACGCATTTCTGCGGCCCGCTGCTTGTCAAAACTGTTCTGAAAACCTGCTTCTCAAAAGCGGCTGCCGGCGACGGGTTTGGAGAACCCATTGGCAGGAAGCGTGAGCACGACGCCCCGTTTGCAAGCAGCGCCGGATGATGGCGAGCACATTGGCAGATAATTCGAGCAGGATGCCACCTGCCAGTGGCAGAGAGCGTGAGCAGAAAAACCGGCTGTTTGCGAGCAGACGCCGCTACGATTGCAAGCGCCTACAACTAGGTGTCAGCTGGGCGGGTGATAAAGTCGCTGTGCTGGCAGCGCAGAGTAAATGCGTTACGCAACCTCCTGGGTGAGAATATACGCCTCGATGATCCATTATTTGACGAGGCGCTCACATGCAGGGCCGAGTTCCAGCCTCCGACGCAGGCTCAAGCGTTAGCCTCCTCGATTCCAGGCATTTCCCTGCGCGCTTAACATAATCTATGCTATCGATTTCGGGTGGTTGCGGACTGGCGGTCGACCGCTGCAATAACAGGGTCGCGAAGGTCAAGTAGGCACTAACCTGCCCACAATCCGTTCGAGCTCGCCAGTCCAGCTCTCCAGCGCCTCTCGTTTCTCCCGCTGGTAATCGTAGCGTTGATAGACGCCGGCGATACCTGATCGGGAGCCGCTGATGTGGTTCAGCACGGCTTCGGTAACGGGCATCGGTACTCCTAGGCGCTGCATGCCTGTTGCGACCGTACGTCGCAGATCGTGCAGGATGAAGTGATCCACCGCGTCTACCTTCATGATCTTGGCCATTTCCCGAAGGAGGCGCGGATGCCCTTTGCTGAAGCCGTTGACCGACGCGTCGGGATTACCTGCAACGGGAAAGAGCTTGCTCGAGCCATCCATCACCGGAAGGTCTTCGATCAATGCCTTGGCGGCTTTGGTAAGCGGCACGATGTGAGCTTTGCCGTTCTTTGCTCGAGCAGCTGGGATGACCCAGGTGTCGCCGTCAAATTCGGAACGGGCTGCGTCGAACACCTCGCCGCGACGTTGACCGGTTAAGAGGAGCAGCTTGAAGCCAGGTCCGAACGGCCATCCCAAAGTGTCGCACGCCTGCCAGAAAACGCGAATCTCGGCATCTGAGAGGAATCGGTCCCGAGCCTTCGGGAGAGGAGGGCGGCCCGCATCGCGGCAGGGATTGGCTGGTAGCTTTTCCAGCTTCGGCATGGCCCAGGTGAAGAATGAGCTCAGCTGTTGGTGCACTCCCAGCCCTGCTCTTGGCGTGGGGTTGTTGGCGTCACGATAGGTGATGTCTTCGACCAGCGCAGTCACCTCCGAGCGGGTGATCGTGTCGGCAAGCCGATCGCCAAACCGAGGGAGGATGAACTTTTTGCCGATGCGCTCAATTTCAGAGGCGCTCTTCTTTTTACCCCGTACAGCACGCTCAAGGTATTGCGCCCAGAGTACGGAAAAGGTGAGGCGTCCGACAGCGCCACCGGCGCTACTCGCCGGCTGGGGCAACCCTTTCCCGGACTCAAGATCGATCAGCAGCGATCGAGCCTTCTTACGAGCGTCGGCTAGCGTGAACGCATCCGAGAAGCGTCCGAGGGTGACGTTCCTAACTGAGCCTCCGACCCGCTTGCGCAGGATGAAGGTCTTGCCTCCGGACGCGCCGACGCGAACACGAAGGCCACCGACGAGTTGATCGAGCAGTTCCACTTGGCCGGAGGATGGCGGAGTGAGGCCCCGGATCTTGGCATCCGTGAGACCCACAGCTTTGCTGGGCATAGCTATGATCCTGGTTCGTTCCGTCCACCTTGCTGTTACCTTAGGTAACAAACGGGTGCTGATACCCTAGAACATACAGGGAACGTGCGGAACGTTCAAGTTGTTGTATTCGCACCAGAAAGAGACGTTCTGGGACCTTGCTGGATGGCGCTTTATCGCCCTACGAATCTGAGGGTCGGACGTTCGAATCGTTCCGGGCGCGCCACTTGGAAAACCACGATAATGTGGGCGAAGCCGGGCCATTTGGTCCGGCTTTTTCGTGTGCGCGCCACAGCGTGGTTCATCGACTTTAGGGTCTTCAGCGGATAGCGATGCGGTAACAGGACCTTACCGTCGGAGCTCGGGGTTTGATGGCGCGCGAACTGCAATCGGTCACCGAGTGGCGCGACGTCGATCGGGCGCGGTTCGAGGCCGAGGTCGTGCCGCTGCGTCGCCCGGCGGTCCTGCGCGGCCTCGCGTCGGCATGGCCGGCGGTGCAGGCCGCCCGCCAATCCGCTGAAGCCCTGTGCGACTATGTCCGCCGCACCGATCTGGGCAAGCCGGTGCCGGCCTTTCTCGGGCCGCCGCAGATCAAGGGACGGTTCTGGTACCGGGACGACCTGCGCGGGCTCAACTATCAGCAGCGCCTGGCCCCGATCGGCGAGCTGCTCGACGTGCTGCTCGGCGTGCAGCACGAGGCCGAGCCCCCCGCATTCTATGCCGGCGCCGTGCCCATCGCCGAGAATTGCCCCGATTTCGCGCGCGACAACCGCACCGACCTGCCGGGCGAGGGCGCCGTCCCGCGCGTGTGGATCGGCAATCGCGCGACGGTCTCGACCCATTTCGACATGTCGGAAAACATCGCTGTCGTGGTCGGCGGCCGGCGTCGCTTCACCCTGTTCCCGCCCGAGCAGGTCGGCAATCTCTATGTGGGACCGTTCGACTTCACCTTCGCCGGGCCGCCGGTCAGCATGGTCGACCTGCGCGCGCCCGACCTCGAGCGCTATCCGCGTTTCGCGGAAGCGCTGGAGACCGCCCAGGTGGCCGAGCTCGAACCGGGGGACGCCATCTACGTCCCCTATATGTGGTGGCACCAGGTCGAGGCGCTCAGCCCGGTCAACATGCTGGTCAACTATTGGTGGGATCTCAGCCCGCGAAAGTGGCAGGGCTCGCCCTTCCGCACGCTGATGCACGCGATCATGAGCATCCGCGACCTGCCGCCGACGGAGCGGGCGGTGTGGCGGGCCTGGTTCGACCATTATGTCTTCGGCGACGGACACGCGGCGGTCGCGCACCTGCCGCCGGCCGGCCGGGGCGCATTGGGCGAGATGACGCCGCAGATGGCGCAAGCGGTGAAGCGCTACCTGATCGACGATCTGCAGCGATAGAGCGATGTGACGTTTGATCCGGCTTCGTCCGGGAGGTTGACGCTCAGGGCGTCTCGCTGCGGCAGTGTCGATCGATGAACTGCTGGTGGCGGGGCATGATCTCGACGCTGGCCTTCATCGCGCCCGCTATCCGCGCCAGACGGGCGTCGAGCTCCGCGTCGGTCAGATAGCCGGCGATCGGATGGTGCCGCGCCGGTTCGATATTCTGGCCGTGGAGCACCGCCAGCCAGCTGGTCTCGCTGAAAAGCTCGTTGTCGTGACGGAAGAGCCGTGCGTTCTCCCGGAAGATCGCGATCCGCTCTTCGAGCGACGACGGGATCGCCATCGTCCGGCAGTGATCCCAGAAGCCGCTGTCGTCGCGCTCGGTGGCCTTGTAGTGCAGGATCAGGAAGTCGCGGACCTGCTCATACTCCAGCCGCGTGCGCCGATTGAAATAGTCGATGTCGTGCTGGTTGAAGCGCTTGTCCGGGAAGTTGGTGAGCAGGCGGGCGATCCCCGTCTGGATCAGGTGGATCGAGGTGGATTCGAGCGGCTCGAGAAAGCCGGCGGCAAGCCCGAGCGCCACGACATTGCGGTCCCAGGCCTTGCGCCGCACGCCGGCGGTGAAACGCAGGAAATTGGGGCCGGCGAGCGGCTCGCCCTCGAGATTGGCGTCCAGGATCGCCACCGCCTCGTCGTCGCTGATGTAGCGCGAGCAATAGACATGGCCGTTCCCGGTGCGCGACTGGAGCGGTATGCGCCACTGCCAACCCGCCTTGCGCGCAGTGGCGCGCGTGTAGGGGAGCGGATCTTCTATCCGCCGGCTCGGACGTGCGACCGCGCGGTCGCAGGGAAGCCAGTGGCTCCAATCCTCATAGCCGCTTTGCAGCGCGCCCTCGATCAAGAGCCCGCGAAAGCCCGAACAGTCGATGAAGAGATCGCCCGCGATGCTGGTGCCGTCGTCCAGCACCACGGCGGAGACGTTGCCGCTTGCGCCATCCCGCTGCACCTCGACGATCCGGCCTTCGGAGCGTCTGACGCCCGCGGCTTCCGCCTTCTCCCGCAGATAGCGTGCATACAGCGCCGCATCGAACTGGAAGGCATAGGAAATATCGGCCAGCGGCGAGCCCCGCCGGTTCGGCTCGGGTCGCTGGAACTTGCCGGCCTGCGCGGCGGCGACGGCAAGGCTGTAGCGGTCGAGCGGCAGCCCGCGGCCGGCCTGCGCCTGCCGGTACCAGAAATGGTGGAAGTGGATCCCTTCCATTTCCTGCCCGTAGCTGCCGAAAGGATGGATGTAGCGCTCGCCAATCCGCCCCCAGTCAACGAACTCGATCCCCAGTTTGAAGGTGGCGGCGGTGCGCCGGACGAACTCGTCCTCGTCCAGCCCCAGCAGACGGTTGAAATACTGGATGTGCGGGATCGTCGCCTCGCCAACGCCGACCGTGCCGATCGCTTCCGACTCGATTAACCGGATCCGCAAGCCGCCGCCCGCCAATGTTCGCGACAGCGCTGCGGCGGCCATCCAACCGGCCGTGCCGCCACCGACGATGACGATGTCGCGGATGCGCAGGTCGTCCATCGTCGTCATGCGGTCCGCGCGGGGCAGTAGCGCGCGATGAAGGCGGCATGGGTCGGCATCTGCGCCGCCGCCTTCTGCATCGCGCCGCGCATCGAGGCGAGGCTGCGCCGCACCTCCTCGATCGGCAGGCTGGACACGACGGGATCGCAGATGCGGGGCTCGATCCTCTGCCCCAGCATGACCGCGACCCAGCTCGGCCGCGTGAACAGCTCGTCATTGTAGCGGAAGACCCGCCCCGTCTGACGGAACAGATCGATCTTGTGCTGCAGGCTGTCGGGCAAAGTCATGGTGCGGCAGTGGTTCCAGAACGGCGTGTCGTCCCGCTCGGTGGCAGCATAGTGGAGAATGATGAAGTCGCGCACCTGTTCGAACTCGGTGCGCATATGGCGGTTATATTCGGTCCGCAGGATGTCGGGCATGTCGGCGCGCGGAAAGAGCGAGATGAAGCGGCTGATCCCTTCCTGGATCAGGTAGATCGAGGTCGATTCGAGTGGTTCGAGAAAGCCTGCCGCCAGCCCGATCGCGATGCAGTTCCCCGTCCAGAACCGCTCCCGGCAGCCGGCTCGGAAACGGATGCGCCGCGGCTCGGCGAGCGCCGGGCCATCGAGGTTCGCCATCAGCCTCGCGGCGGCATCGTCTTCCGTCATGAAGGCGCTGCTGAAGATATGGCCGTTGCCGACGCGCCGCTGGGTCGGGATGCGCCACTGCCAGCCGGCGCCGCGGGCGGTCGCCCGGGTATAGGGAGCGGGCGGACCCACATGCTCGCTCGGTACGGCCAGCGCGGTGTCGCACGGCAGCCAGTGGCTCCAGTCGACGAACGGCGTCCCCAGCGTCTCCGCCGTCAACAGCGCGCGAAATCCCGTGCAGTCGAAGAAGAAGTCGCCCGCCACCGATCGGCCGTCCTCCAGATCGATCGCGCTGATATAGCCCGTCTCGGGCGCTTGCCGGACCTGGCGGACGATCCCCTCGATCCGCTGCACCCCGCGGGCTTCGGCATAGCGGCGCAGGAAGCGGGCGTAGAGCGTCGCGTCGAAATGATAGGCATAGCGGAGCTGCGAGAGCAGCGAACGGGGGTCGGCATCGGGCAGGACGAAGCGCTCCTCCCGCGCCGCTACCGCGCAGAGGCTATAGTCCTCGATCGGCTCGGGATCGCCCGCCTGCCGGCAGCGCAGCCAATATTGATGGAAGTCGAACCCCTGCATGTCTACGCCATGCTGGCCGAAGGGGTGGATGTACCGGTCGCCCAGACGGCCCCAGTCGGCGAAGGCGATGCCGAGCTTGAAGGTCGCCTGGGTCGCGGCCATGAATTCCGCTTCGCCGACCCCGAGCATGCGGTTGAAGGCGAGAATGTCGGGTATCGTCGCCTCGCCGACCCCGACCGTCCCGATCGCATCGGATTCGACGAGCGTGATCGACACGTCCTTGGGGTCGAGCAGGCTCGACAGGGCGGCCGCCGTCATCCAGCCGGCCGATCCGCCGCCGACGATGACGATGCGCCGGAGCAGCGACGGATCGCTCACGCCCGATAGCCTTCGGCCGCGACGCCGGACGGCGGAGCAGCCGCCGCGGCAGGGCGCATGTCCTGAACGAGCTGCCGGAACTGAGCGGACGGTTCAGGTTGCAAGGGCATCAGTACGCCCCCGACGCAGGGGCGATCCGGCTGTCGGGACGACGGTTCATGGAAATGTCGGAGTGATCCTTCACTACCGCCTGCCCGCCGATGCGCGGCGCCTGATCATCGACCTGTCCTCCCCGCGGTGATTGGGCCGGCGCGTTCTCAACTCGCGCCGATAGTCCGCACAAAGCGGTGTGCAAGAGTTTGGACCGGCCGGTCATGAGAAAGGATGGGTTCGCTAACATCATTGTGTCAACAGCTAGATAGGTCGCGGTAACTGTCTTGTCGGAGCATAATGATTGCGCTACCCATGACGCCGTGGCGTAGAAATCATGAACGCACGTGCAGCATAGCATGGCGTTCAGATAGTTGATTCACACCACGATCTACGTTGGCCGAGGTGACAGGCGCCCGGTCTAGGAGGGGGTACCATAGTGAAAAGAACGGCAGTTTCGCGCGCGTCCTGGTCGTCCAAGGCTCTGTTCCTGACGTCTTCGGCGCTGACGCTCGTCACATGTCCATCCCTTGCTGCAGCGCAAGTCGAGGCGCCGGTTGCCGACCAGGCCATCGCTGGCCAGACGCCCGCCGAGCAGACGATCACCGAACAGAAGCCGATCGAACAGGCGGCGGCGGACGATCAATCGGTCTCCGATCGCGACATCGTCGTCACCGGCATTCGTGCCGCGCTGGATTCTGCCAAGGAAACCAAGCGCAAGGCGTCGACCTTCGTCGATTCGATCACCGCCTCGGACATCGCGACCCTGCCGGACCTGTCTGTCGCCGAGGCGATCGGCCGCATCCCCGGCGTCACCATCTCCCGCTTCCCGACCGGCGGCGCGAGCCCCGACTTTCCGTCGCCGGAAGGCCGCGGCAACCTCGTGCGCGGCCTCGGCTTCGTCCGCTCCGAATTCAACGGCCGTGACGCATTCAGCGCCAATGGCGGTCGCTCCCTCGACTTTTCGAGCATCCCGCCCGAACTGGTCGGCGGCGTCGACGTCTACAAGAACCAGACGGCCGACCTGATCGAAGGCGGCATCGGCGGCACGATCAACCTGCGCACGCTCGAGCCGTTCGACGCCAAGAAGGATCTGTTCGTCGTCGCCCTCGACGGCACCTATTCGGACTTGCGCAAGAAGTGGGCGCCCGAGGCCAGCATCACGACCGGCAAGCGCTGGAACACGGGCATCGGCGAGATCGGCATCCTCGGCTCCTTCTCGCGCTCGCGGCTCGATTCGCGGATTAACGGCTGGCAGCAGAGCCAGCCGATCCCGCGCGTCCTCGACGCCAACGGCAACGTGCCGGAGATCAACAATCTGAACGATCTGCCGCGGCCGAACGAATTCGTCGGCGTCGATCCGTCGCGCATCGTCGGCATCACGCCCGGCTTCCAGCTCCGCACCAACGACGTCAATCGTCTCCGTACGAGCTATTACGGCGCGTTGCAGTGGAAGAAGGACGGTATCCAGGCGACCTTCAAGTACATCCGCGTCGACACCAAGATCGACAGCCTCGAGCGGACGCTGGAATGGTTCCCCGATCACAATGGCGGCGTGAACATCGGCGTCCAGAACCTCGCGCTCGACAAGAATTGGGGCTCCTCGGGTCTGCCCATGTGCAGCGGCCCCGGCGGCCAGCCGACCGCGCCCGGCGACTGCGAGACGCTCTACCCGGTCCGCGGCGGCCTGATGGAGTCCGGCCTCGTCACCAGCAACCAGGATTCGTGGACCGGCGCGCGTGGTCGCGACGTCGGCATGCTCGGGATCGGCAAGATCGAGGAATCCAAGACCCAGGACTTCAGCCTCAACCTGAAGTGGAACGCTACCGATCGGCTCTACGCGACGTTCGACGGCCAATATACCAAGGCGAGTGCTCGTCAGCGTCAGATCTGGGGTGGCATGAACAGCTACTTCAACTATTCGATCGATCAGGACCTCGATCACCCGCGAGTTGAGTTCTTCATCGATCCGACGACTCGTTTCAACCCGAGCAACACCCGGTACACCGGCGATCGCGATCCGGTCACGAACGCCCAGGGTGTCGTCACCGCCCCCGGCATTTACATTCCGACGCCGACCAGCTCGGGCGACTTCAACGGCGCGAACTTTCAATATGCGGCCGATCAGTTCCAGAACGGCGACGGCGATCTCTACGCGCTGCGCACCGATCTTGCCTACGACGTGTCGGGCGGCGATGGTCTCGCCAGCTGGTTCGACAGCGTGAAGTTTGGCGCGCGGTACTCCGAGCGCAGCCAGGTCAATTCGGAAATGGCGCTCAATTGGGGTGCGATCGCACCGGCCTGGGCCGGCGGCTATGGCATCGCCGGCACTTTCCAGGATCCGAACCGCGGCTTCGAGGCGGTCAGCTTCAAGAACTTTTTCCGCGGCGACGGTGTGGTTCAGGGGAACAACACGGATTTCGTGTTCGTCAATCACAACATCCTCAACAACTACGCCGATTTCCGCAACTATATCGCTAGCGAGCCGCAGCTCGCGACGCTGGGCAGCTGGGTTCCGCGCGGTACGAACGACGGAACGGCCTTCGGACGGGCGAACTACAACCCCGAAGACACGTCCAACATTACCGAGCGTACGAAGAACGCCTATGTTCGTCTCGACTTCAAACAGTCGTTCGACAACGGCATGTCGGTCGACGGCAATTTCGGTGTCCGCTATGTGCGGACGGATCTGAGATCGACCGGCTTCCAGGCATTCCGGCCGTTCAATCCTGATCTGCCCTCTTGCAGCCCCACGGGCGGAGCGAACCAGACGAACTGCCAGTATACGTTCGATCCGACGACGGGCAGGCGCTTGCGTACCGATGATGCCGAGAGTCGGGACGATATTCGCGACTTCGCGCCTGGTGCAGTGGCCTATGCATCGCAGGCCGCGATCCCGACGGCGCTGAAGCTGACCGATGAGCACTGGTTGCCGTCGTTCAATGTGAAGTGGAACCTTGACCGCGAGATGCTGGTCCGCTTCGGCTACAGCAAGGGGCTCAGCCGGCCGAACGTGCAGGATCTGCGCGCGTCGCAGGAGTTCGTCGTCACCACGCAGCGTACCAACTTCCAGCAGATCACCGACACCACCGATCCGCTGTTCGGTGTGGACCGCGGTGCGCAGAACATCACGGCGAGCGAAGTCCGGGTCAGCCGCGGTAACCCGTATCTGAAGCCCACGACGGCCGACAGCTTCGACCTGTCCTATGAATATTACTTCAAGAGCGGCTATCTGTCGGTCGCCGGCTTCTACAAGAGCCTGAAGAACATCATCACCAACGGCGATCTGCCGCTGGGAACGGTGACGCTGGACGGCAAGACGCTGAACGTGATCTACAGCGGACCGGTCAACCAGGCGAAGGCCAAGGTGAAGGGTATCGAAATTGCCTATCAGCAATTCTTCGAATTCCTGCCGGGGCCGCTCAAGCATCTCGGCTTCCAGGGGAACTACACCTTCATCGACGCCTCGACGACGCCTCCGGGCAACGGCGCCGATGCCAATGGCGACGGTATCCCCGACGATCTGACCCAGGTGTTCCGCTGGGGCGTCAGCGATCTGCTCGGCCAGTCCAAGCATATCGCCAATGCCGTGGCGATCTATCAGGATCGGGTGGTCGAGGCGCGTCTCGCCTATAACTGGCGGTCGCAATATCTGACGACCTATCGCGACTATGTGACCGGCAACCCGATCTACAATTCGGCCGCCGGCTTCCTCGATGCCTCGCTGAAGTTCAACTTCGGCCAGTGGCAGTTGCGCGGGTCGATCGCCAATATCCTCGACACCAAGAGCAAGGCGCGGGCGCTGATCGACAGCGACGGCCAGATGTACGACCGGTTCAGCTTCCTCAACGATCGTCGCATCGTGGTCGGCGCGCTGTTCCGTCTGTAAGATCGGGGCGGGGAGGGGGATCACCTCTTCCCGCCCTGTTTTACGCTGCTATCCTCCCGGTCAAAGGAGAGGATCATGGCGGACCAGCAGAACCCGGGGCCCGGCCCGATCCGTCTTGCCCAAGCCTATGCCGCCGGGCTGATGGGGCAGGCGCCCGCCATTCCCTTCCGCATCGATGCGCTCGAAGCCCGGGCCGAGGCGGCGATGGGGCCGGCGGCCTTCGGCTATCTGCGCTCGGCGGGATCGGAGACGACGGCGTCCGCCAATCGCGCCGCTCTCGACGCGATGCGGCTGGTGCCGCGCATGCTCCGCGACGTCGGCGAGCGGCGGCTGTCCTGCGAGCTGTTCGGGCGCATCCTGCCGGCGCCGCTCCTGCTCGCGCCGATCGGCGTTCAGGAGCTCGCTCATCCCGAAGCCGATCTGGCGACCGCGCGCGCGGCCGCGTCGCGCGGCATACCGATGGTCTTCTCGAACCAGGCCTCGGTCGCAATGGAGCCCTGTGCGGCGGCGATGGGCGATGCCCCACGCTGGTTCCAGCTCTACTGGACCCGTTCGGACGCCCTGGCCGAGAGCCTGGTGCGCCGGGCCGAGGCGGCGGGGTGCGACGCGATCGTGGTGACGCTCGACACGACGCTGCTCGGCTGGCGTCCCGTCGATCTGGACAATGGCTTCCTGCCCTTCCTCAAGGGCCAGGGTATCGCGCAATATGTCAGCGATCCGGTGTTCCGGGCGATGCTGGCGCGCCCGCCCGAGGAGGACATGCTCGCCGCGGCGCAGCTCTTCACGCGCCTCTATTCGGATCCCAGTCTCGACTGGCTGCGCCTCCGCCGCATCCGTGAGTGGACGCGCCTGCCCGTCGTGCTCAAGGGCATCCAGCATCCGGCCGATGCGGCGCGCGCGGCGGACGAGGGCTGGGACGGGATCGTCGTGTCCAACCATGGCGGGCGGCAGGTCGACGGCGCCGTCGGCGCGGCCGGCCAGTTGGCGGCGTGCGTCGATGCGGTGGCCGGACGCGCACGTGTGCTCTTCGACAGCGGCATCCGCGGCGGTGCGGACGTGGTGAAGGCGCTGGCGCTCGGCGCCGACGCCGTGCTGCTCGGCCGCCCCTATATCTGGGGACTGGCGGCCGCGGGGGAACAGGGCGTGGCCGCGGTGATCGACAATGTGATCGCCGAACTCGACCTGACGCTCGGCCTGATCGGCTGCGACGATGTGGCCTCGCTCGGTTGGGAGTCGCTGGGTTAGGGCAACCCGTTGCAGCGGATCGTTGTGGGAGCCTGACGCTCCCCTTCATCGTCATCCCCGCGCAGGCGGGAATCCAGAACCTCTGACCTTGCGGGTTATGCGGAAAGGCTTCCGCGCGTCTGGATTCCCGCCTTCGCGGGAATGACGAATGAAAGGTGCAACGCTACTCTGAACCTGCTGCGAGAGCCGGTTCACGCCACCTTGCCCAGCGCGACATAGCGCTGAAGATGCCGGTCCTGATCGCCCAGCAGATGATCGATCATCGTGATCCGCTTGGCATAGTGCGACAATGGCAGCTCCCAGGTCATGCCGATGCCGCCATGCATCTGGATCGCCTCTTCCGCGACGAGCTGCCCGGTCGCACCGATCGTATATTTCGCCGCAGAGAGCACGCGGTCGCGCGCCGGCCCCTGCTTGTGGTCGAAGGCATCGGCCGCGTTGATCACCGCGGATCGCGCCTGCTCCACCTCCATCAGCACCGTCGCGATGCGGTGCTGGAGCGCCTGGAACTTGCCGATCGGCACGCCGAACTGGCGCCGCGTTCGCAGATAGTCGATGGTCATGTCGCGGGCGACGTCCATCGCCCCCAGCGCCTCCGCCGACAGGGCGAGAAGGCCCGCGGCCTCCGCCTCGGCCAGCGCCGCGGCGCCATCGGTCGCGACGCAGGCGTCGGCCCCCACCCGGACGCCGTCCAGCTGCACCTGGGCAGAGCGTCCGCCATCGATATTGGCGTAGCCGCGGATCGACACGCCGGCAGCATCCGCGGGCACCAGGAACAGCGCCGGCCTTCCCTCGGCCACGGCGGAGACGAGCAGCAGCGAGGCGGCTTCGGCCTGCGCGACAACCGCCTTCGCTCCGTTCAGCGTCCAGCCTTCGGCGTCGCGGATCGCGGTCGTCGCGAGCCCGCCGTCCTCGGCTTCCTGATGCGCCAGGGCGACGATCGCGCTACCTGCGACGATCTGCTCGAGCGCCGGACGCCCGCCGGCGGCCATCAGCGCGCGCCCGACCATCAATGTGCCGAGCAGCGGCTCGACCGACAAGGTGCGGCCCAGTTCCTCGAAGACGACCATGATGTCGAACCCCGAACCGCCGAACCCGCCAACGCTTTCGGGGAAGAGCGCGCCGGCGATGCCGAGCTCGCCCAGGCCCGCCCAGACCTTCGCGTTGTGGCCCGGCGCGTCATAGGCCGCCCGGTTGCGCGCTTCGGGAGGCGACTCCGCCGCCAGGAAGCGCCGCAGCGTATCGGCCAGCATCTGCCGGTCTTCGGAATGGCGGAAGTCCATCAGAGCCCCACGATCATCTTGGAAATGATGTTCCGCTGCACCTCGTTCGACCCGCCGAAGATCGAGAGCTTGCGGTTGTTGAAATAGGCGGGCGCCGCCGCCCCCGCGTCCTCCGGCCCGACCGGCTCGCCATTATAGCCCTCCTCCAGCGCTTCGGGGATGAAAGGCTGGGCGTAGGGGCCATAGGCGCGGCGGGTGAGGGCGGTGATTGCCTGCCGGATCTCGGTGCCCTTGATCTTCAGCATCGAGCTTTCCGCGCCCGGCGCACCGCCGCCGGCCGCGGCGGCGACGACCCGCATATTGGTCGTCGCCATGTTGGCCAGTTCGATCTCGACCCGCGCCATCCGCGCCGCGAAGAGCGGATCGTCGGCAAGCGGCCGTCCGTCCCGCCGGATCGAACCCGCCAGCGACTGGAGGCGCTCGAAGGCCGCGATCGAGGAGCCGACCCCGGCGATGTTGGTCCGCTCATAGGTCAGGAGATATTTGGCATAGGTCCAGCCCTTGTTCTCCTCGCCGACCAGATTGCTCACCGGCACGCGGACATCGGTGAAGAACACCTCGTTCACCTCCGCCTCGCCATCGAGCAGCATGATCGGGCGCACTTCGATGCCGGGCGTATCCATGTCGATGAGGAGGAAGGAGATGCCCTCCTGCGCCTTGGCGGCCGGATCGGTGCGGACCAGGCAGAAGATGCGGTTGGCGAACTGGCCGAGCGTCGTCCACGTCTTCTGCCCGTTGACGATATAGTGGTCGCCATCGCGCACCGCGCTCGTCTTCAGGCTGGCGAGATCCGAACCCGCGCCGGGTTCCGAATAGCCCTGGCACCACCAGTCGCGCCCGTCGAGGATCCGCGGCAGGATGGTCTTCCGCTGCTCCTCGGTCCCATATTTGATCAGCACCGGGCCCAGCATGCTGACGCCGAACGGAACGATGCGCGGCGCATGCGCCTTGGCGGCCTCGTCCTCGAAGATCGCCCGCTGGACGACGCTCCAGCCGGTGCCGCCATACTCGACCGGCCAATGGCTGGCGAGCCAGCCGCGATCGTTGAGGATGCGATGCCATTCCTCCAGATCGGCCTTGGTCAGCCGCTGATCGTGGCGCACCTTGTCGGCCAGGCGCGCCGGCAGTTTGTCGCGCAGGAAGCTGCGTACCTCCTCGCGGAACGCCTCTTCCTCGGGCGTGAAGCGCAGGTCCATTGATCCTCTCCGTTCTTTGCCGGGAGGATAGCAGAGGCGCGGCCGAGGGCAAGCGTTAAGGCATACCCGATCTTCTAAAGCGCCGAGTACTACCAGCGTTCCGCATGCTCGCGCTCGAGCGAGTCGAGGATGCGGCCACCGGCCATGAACACCGCGATCGTGCAGCATCCGAACAGCAGTCGGCCGCCCAGCCCCGGATACTGGCCGAGATATTCGGCGCCCCGATGCGTCGCCCCGACCGCGAGGCCATAGATGACCAGAAAGGCTTCGAACTTCGACTTGATGACGAACAGGCGGAAAAGACGGTGCAGCATGCCCGATGCCAAGCAAGGCAGGGGCCAGTCCCGGATTTCCGCCAGCGGCGGGCGAACCGATATGGTTAGCTGTCAGTTAATTCGACAAGGTCGAGCGCCTCGAGCAGCGCCAGCCGCGCCGCTTCGATCCGGCGGATCAGCGCGGGATCGCCGATAGCGTCCTGCCGGATCGCCTCGGGCCACTGCGCCTCGACCACCGCGGCGATCCGATCGAGCGTGCGGGCATCGACCAGGAACCTCGGATCCACCGTCTCGGGATCGGCGACGACGCGCAGGCGCAGACAGGCAGGCCCACCGCCATTCGCCATCGATTCGCGGACGTCGACCACCTCGACATGGCGGATCGGACCGTTGCCGGCCCGGTGCCGTTCCAGCCAGCGCCATACCGAAGCTTCTGCCCGCGTCTCGGCCGGAACGATCAGGGTGGTTCCGCGAGTGGTCGAGACGAGCTGCGCGTTGAACAGATAGGACCGGATCGCCGCCTCCAGCGACACCGCAGCCGCCGGCACCTCGACGATCTCGACCGTGGGCATCAGCGCGCGCAGCCTGGCGAAGACGCGCTCGCGCTCGGCAAAGGCCTGTTCGTGCGCGAACAGGACGTTGCCATTGGCGACCGCGACGACATCGTTGTGGAAGGCGCCTGCCGCGATCGCATCGGGCGACTGTTCGACGAACAGGGTCCGCGCCGGGTCGAGGCCGTGGCGGCGCGCCACCGCCTGGCTCGCCTCTTGGTGCTGGCGCGCGGGGAAGGGGGCGTGGCCGGTGCCGTAGACGAAGATCTCGACGCCGGGCGCGTCGTGCGAGGATGCCAGCCGCATATGGTTGGCCGCGCCTTCGTCCCCGAACGGTGCGGGAACGGGTTCGTGAACGGCGTAGGCGGAATCGGCGAAGGCGAGCCGCAGCTGGGCGAGCGTCGCGTGCCATTCGTGGCTGCGATGGGGCATCGTCACCAGATTGGCGACGGTCAGGTGGCAGCGGCCGTCGCGGGTATCGGGGGCGGGCGACACGGTCGCGGCATTCGCCGCCCACATGGCCGAGGCGGACAGGGCCTGCGCCTGGAGATGGGCCGGCGCATCGGCATAGGCGAGCCCCAGCCGCGCCAGCCAGCCATGGTCCGGGCGGGGATGCGGCAGCAACAGGCCCTGGGTCAGCCCGAGCGCGAGGTTCGCCCGCATCTTCGCCAGTCCTTGCAGGGCAGCGGCGCGCGGATGGGACACGGCGCCGGCATTGCGGGTGGCGGCAAGGTTGCCGGGGCTGAGGCCCGCATAATTATGGCTCGGCCCGACGATTCCGTCGAAATTGATCTCGACCAGCCTCACCAGCGTGCCGCGACGACGACTTCGTCGCCGATCCCCACCCCGAGATGGGCCGCGGTCTTCGCCGAAAGAGCGATACGCCCGTCCCGGCGCTCCGCCAGCCCGCAGACGCAGCGATAGTCCGCCAGCCGTCCGCTCGCGACGAGCACCTCCTCGTCCGCATCGTCGACGATCGCGGCCAGCGGTCCGACCGCCGCGTCGCGGATCGAGCGGACGTGATCGGTCAGCGCGGTCATGGTCGGGCCGCCGTCGAAGATGTCGCAATAGCGGGTCCAGCTGAACCCCTCATGCTCCAGCATCCGCATCGCCGCGCGCCCCGAGGGATGCGGCAGTCCGATCGCCGCGCGCGCCGCCTCGGTCAGCATCGCGGTATAGATCGGATGCTTGGGCATCAGGTCGGCGATGAACTGGTGCCCGTTCACCGCATTGAACTCGTCCGCCTGCTGGAAGGTCAGCCCGAAGAACCGGCCAGCCAGCCCGTCCCAGAAGGGCGAGCCTCCGGTCTCGTCGATCACGCCGCGCAGTTCGGCGAGGATGCGGTCGGCGAAACGGGGGCGGTGCAGCCGGATGAAGAGGTAGCGCGACCGGGCGAGGAGCAGTCCCAGCCCGCCCGCTCGCCGGGGTGGAGGAAGAGTCCGCCGACCTCGCTCGACCCCTCCAGGTCGGTCGTCAGGGTCAGCATCTCGGCGCGGAAGGTCCGCTCCAGTTCGCGGCTGTGCTGGGTGAGGGTGCCCAGCCGATAGCTGTAGAAGGGATGGCGCTGCCCGACCTGGGTGAACAGCTGGCACGTGCCGCGCACCTCGCCGGTCTCGGCATTCTCCAGGACGAGGACGAACAGCTCGTCGGCGATCTCTCCCTCGGCGCGCGCGAAGGCGGCGTGGCTGCGGTCGAGCTTGGCGCGCAGCGCGGTGCGATCGGGCGGCAGGTTGGTGAACCCGCCCCCGGTCAGCTTGGCCATCTCGTACAGGGGCTTCAGATCGGCATCGAGGGCGGCACGGATGCGAAAGCTCACAGGCGGGCGCCCTCCGCGATCCGCAGCACCGCCAGCGTCGACAGCGCCGCCCGTTCGGCGAGGCTGTCGACGAGCAGATACTCCTCGGGCGAATGGATGGCTCCGCCGCGCACGCCCATCGTATCGACCACCGGCACTTCCCTCGCCGCGACATTGTTGCCGTCGCACACTCCGCCCGTCGCCCGTCGCCCCAACGTCAGCCCCAGCTCGGCGCCCGCCGCCTCGACCAGCGCGAACAGGCGCCCGGCCGCCGCATCGACGGGCTTGGCCGGCCGGTTGAAGCTGCCATGGCGATGGACGGCGACATCATGCGCGGCGGCGACCGTCTGGCAAGCCTCTTCGATCGCCGCGTCGGCGCGGGCGGTCGCCGCGGCGTCGGCGGGACGGAAGTTCACCCGCAGCACGGCATGGTCGGGCACCACGTTGTTGGGCCCGCCGCCGTCGATCCGCGCGGGATTGACCGTCAGACCCGGAGCCTTGGCCGCCGCGAGCCGGAGGGCGAGGTCGGCCGCCGCCACCAGCGCATTGCGCCCCTCTTCGGGATTGCGTCCGGCATGGGCACTGCGGCCGGTCACTGCCAGCGAGAAATTGCCCGTGCCCCCGCGCGCACCGGCCAGCGTGCCGTCTGGCAGGGCGGGCTCGTAGCCGAAGGCTGCCGCCTTTCCCTCCGCGAGCGCCGCGATCAGCGTCGCCGAGGACAGCGAGCCGGTCTCCTCGTCCGAATTGACGAGCACGTCATAGCCGATTGCATCGATCGCGCCCTCTGCCTCCAGGGCCGACAGCGCGGCCAGCATCACCTGCAGCCCGCCCTTCATGTCGGTCACGCCTGGCCCGATCAGGGCGCCGTCGGCCCGCCAGGCCTGCGACTGGAAGGGGTGATCGGGGCCATAGACCGTGTCCATATGCCCGAAGAAGAGCAGCCGGCGCTGCGCCTGCGGCCGCACCGCAAGGGTGAGATGCCGGCCATGCGCGACCGGCTCGATCCGGCCGTCCGCCGTCATCCGGTCGACCGGCGCGGGATCGACCAGCCGTACCTCGCCCGGCAATGCGGCGAAGGCGGCGGCGAGCCGTTCGGCCATCGTCGCGAGCCCGGACAGGTTGTAGGTGCCGCTGTTCACCGCCGCCCAGTCCCGCACCCCGGCCAGCATCGCCGCGGCATCGATCCGCGCCAGGATCCGCCGGGCGCTCGACGCGATCAAAAGGTATAGACCAGCGAGGCGCGGCTCACCGTGTCGGTCGTCTTGCGCCCCTCGGGCGGCATGCTTTCATACTGGACGTTGTACGACAGCGCCGCGGACAGCGGTCCCAGCAGCTTGGCATTGAGCGAGCTGGTCGTCGTCACCGTTGAATTGAACCGCTCCAGATAGGCCGCCGCCTGCTGCTGGAACGAGAGGCCCGCGACGATCTGGTAGCGGAAATCGAGCGAACCGCGCGCCGACAGGCTCGACTGGGTATCGTCGTTGGTGAAGGCGGTAAGGCGATAACCGGGCCCGACCTCCAGGTCGAGCTGCATGCGCGGCCGCTTGATCGCGCTGTAGCCGAGCCCGCTCGAGACGGTCAGGCGATCGGTGTAGCCGAGGAAGCGGTCGCTCTCATATTGACCGACGCCATAGACATAGGCGCGGTCGTCGAACTTGTAGTTGGGCTCCCACGCGGCGAGATAATGCTCGCGCGTCGTCACCCCCTGGCTCTCCTGGAAGTCGGCGCGCGCCCGGAACTTGTGCCGCCATTGCAGCCCTTCGCGCTCCGCGTCGAGCACCGCGCTGCCGCCGGCATTGCTCGAATTGCCGGTGGTGATGAAGCCGCCCACCTCGGCGCGCCCCTTCCACAGGTTGAGGAAGCTCGCCTGGCGGATCACCTGCTCGCGCGCCGCCGCCCGGTCGGCCCGCCATTTCTGCGCGATGGCGAGCACTGCGTCGCCGCTGACCGGGTCGGCGCTGCGCGCGTACCGGACGATCGTCGACACGTCGTTGTCGTTCCCCGACTCCAGCGCGGCGTCCAGCATCGCCCGGATCGATTCTGGGATCATCGATGCCGCATCCGACAAGGTCGGCCCGCCCGGCGGGGGTGCCTGGTCGGCCGTGGCGGCAGCGAGGATCGCGAGGGACAGCACGCGTCCCTGCTACCGCCGGTCCGCCCCCTCCCGCAACCTCTCAGCGTGCAGTTTCGGTGCTGCCAAGTGCCGGGAGGTGCGGGCGGAAGGCGGCGAGCACGTCCTCGTAGAGCGCCCGCTTGAACGGCACGATCAGGCGCGGCAGATCCTCGGGATCGATCCAGCGCCAGCTGCGGAACTCCGGATGTTCTGTCCGGATATCGATATCGCCGTCCTCGCCCAGGAAGCGGAACAGGAACCAGCGCTGGGTCTGGCCGCGCCACTTTCCCTTCCACGCCTTGCCGATCAGCTCGGGCGGCAGGTCGTAGGTGAAGTCGCCGGGGGCCTCGGCGATCAGCTCGACATGCCCGGGGTCGACGCCGGCCTCCTCGCCCAGTTCGCGCACCGCGGCGGTCAGCGCGTCTTCGCCGGGATCGATCCCGCCCTGCGGCATCTGCCACGCCTCCAGCGTCGAATCGAGCCGCTGCCCGACGAACACCTGCCCCGCGCGATTGACGAGCATCACCCCCGCGCAGGGGCGATAGGGAAGGTCCGCCTTGCTCATGCCGCTGCCGCCTGCGCCTGGACCCGCGCGCCTTCCCGTTCGGCCAGCATGGCCTTCACGGCGATCAGAAACCCCTGCACGTCCGCGACCGAGGAGGGGATCGCCTTTCGCAGCGTGGCAAAGCCGTGGATGTTGCCGGCAGCCTCGCGATAGACCGCCTCGACGCCCGCCTCGATCAGCCTGGCGGCATAGGTCCGCCCCTGGTCGCGCAACGGGTCGCGCCCCGCCGTCACGATCACCGCGGGCGGCATGCCGGCGAGCGGCGCCCGCATCGGCGAGGCGCGCATATGCGTGATGTCCGCGGCATAGGCGTCGCCGAACCACAGCATCGCCGCCTTGGTCAGCGAATAGCCTTCGGCAAACTCCTCGAAGCTCGGATAATGGCCGCTCGGATCGGTGACCGGGTAGATCGGCGCCTGGAGCAGGACGGGGACCTGCGCGGGCGCGTCCCGAAGGGCCATGGCGGTGGTAATGGTCAGCATCCCGCCCGCACTGTCGCCCATCAGCACCAGCGCCGTCGGCGTCAGCCCCGATTCGGCCGGTCCCTCAGCGACCCAGCGCGCCGCCGCCTCGGCATCGTCCGGCGCCGCCGGCCAGCGATGCTCGGGCGCCAAGCGGTACTCGACCGACAGCACCGGCAGGCCGAGAGTCCGCGCGACCTCCGCACACAGGCTGGCATGCGTGTCGACCGTGCCGAACACGAAGCCGCCGCCATGATACAAGACGACGACCGGTCCCGGCACCCGATGCTCCTCGGCATCGAACAGCCGCGCCGGGATCGGCCCGGCAGGCGAGGGGATGGTCAGCCGCCGGTCGACGGCGAGTGGGCCGACCGGCGGCTCGACCAGATCCTTGCTGGCGGAGAACATCTGCCGGGCCGTGACCGGATCGACCTCGTAGGTCCTCGGTCCGGGCAGCCTGTTGAGATAGTCGAGGAAGCGCCGCACATCGGGCCGCACGAAAGGTTCGCTCATTCTTCCTCCGATGGCGACAGCGCCGGACGCTTCCTACCTAGGATGGGTGATCCCCATCGTCCATCACCCCGCCTATGTCACCGAGGTCCCGTCCCGCTCCACCTATCGCTGGGGGAAGAACGGTGCGATCCGCGATCTGCTGCAGGCCGAAGGCGCGCGGATCGACTGGCATAGACCCGAACCGATGCCACGCCGCTGGCTGGAGGCGGTGCACGACCCCGACTATGTGGACGAAGTGCTCGCCGCCGCGGTGCCTGCCGTCAAGACGCGGCGGATCGGCTTTCCCGTCACGCCGCCGGTCGCCGCGCGCGCCGCGATGGTGCCGGGCGGCACCTGGCTGGCGGCGATGCTGGCGCTGGACCATGGCTTTGCCGCCAACAGCGCCGGCGGCAGCCACCATGCCCTGCACGAGACGGGTGCGGGCTATTGCATCTTCAACGACCTGGCGCTCGCCGCGGTGCGGCTGGTCGAGGAAGGCACGGTCGCGCGGGTGCTGGTCGTCGACGTCGATGTCCATCAGGGCGACGGGACCGCGGCGCTGACCGCGGGCCGGGCGGACATCGCCACCTATTCGATCCATGCCGAGAAGAACTTCCCGGCGCGCAAGGCCCGGTCGACGCTGGACGTCGGCTTGCCCGACGGCGTCGGCGACGACGCCTATCTGGAGGCGCTGGAGCGCACGCTGGTGCCTCTCCTCGACGCGTTCGCGCCGTCGCTCATCCTGTATCAGGCGGGCGTCGATCCCCTGGCGGAGGACCGGCTCGGCCGTCTGGCGCTGACCGAGGCGGGGCTGGTCGCCCGCGAGCGGCTGGTCGCGCGACTGGCGCGGGCGCGCGGTCTTCCGCTCGCGAGCACCGTGGGGGGCGGCTATGGCGACGATGTCATGGCGATCGCGGCACGGCACGTGCGCGCCATCCTGACGCTCGGCGAGGCGTTCGGGCACTGATCCACGATAGCGCGCGTTGGGCCGGGCATGGCCGACCCCGTCATCCTCTGGTTCCGTCAGGACCTGCGCCTCGCCGACCAGCCCGCCCTGCTCGCCGCCGCCGAGGCCGGTCCCGTCATCCCCGTCTATGTGCTCGACGATGACGGCCCGGGCGACTGGAAGATCGGCGGCGCGCAGCGCTGGTGGCTGCACCACAGCCTCGCCTCGCTCGACGCGTCCCTCAGGGAGAAGGGCAGCCGGCTGATCCTGCGCCGTGGTCCGGCGGCCGAGGTGCTGACGGGCCTGATGGACGAGAGCGGCGCCGGCGGCATCCATGCCCTGACCCATTACGAGCCCTGGTGGCGCAAGTCGGAGGCGGCGCTCGGCGACCGTCTCTGCCTGCACGACGGCAACCAGCTGACCCGGATCGAAGACGTCACGACGGGGTCCGGGCAGCCCTTCCGCATCTACTCCTCCTTCTGGAAGGCCGCGCAGGGCCATCTGCCGCCGCCGCATCCCGAGCCCGCGCCCCGATCGATCCCGGCGCCGTCGCACTGGCCGAAGAGCGAGACGCTGGCGTCATGGCAGCTGCTGCCGACCAAACCCGACTGGTCGACCGGGTTCGACACGGACTGGACGCCCGGAGAAGCGGCAGGCCAGGACCGGCTGAAGGCGGTCGGCGAGCTGATCGGTACCTATGCCGATGCGCGCAACATGCCTGCCAAGGAGGGGACGACGCGCCTGTCGCCGCACCTGCATTTCGGCGAGGTCTCCGCGCGCGCGGCGTGGCATGCGACCGGCCGCCACGAGGCGACCAGCTTCCATCAGGAGCTGGCGTGGCGCGACTTCACCCGCGGCGTCACCCTCGCGCTGCCCGACTATGCGGAAAAGAACGGCCGCCCGCGTTACGACACGCTGCCATGGCGGAAGGGCGCAGCGGCGCAGCGCGACCTGAGGGCCTGGCAGCAGGGCCGCACCGGCTATCCGATCGTCGATGCCGGGATGCGCCAGCTGTGGCAGAGCGGCTGGATGCACAATCGCGTGCGGATGATCACCGCCAGCTTTCTGGTGAAGCATCTGCTGCTCGACTGGCGGGAGGGCGAGCGCTGGTTCTGGGACTGTCTGGTCGATGCCGACTACGCCAACAATGCCGTCAACTGGCAATGGGTCGCCGGGACCGGAGTCGACGCCAATATGTTCAGCCGCATCATGGCGCCGCTGACCCAGTCGGAGAAGTTCGACGCCGGCGACTATATCCGCCACTGGGTGCCCGAGCTGAAGGACGTGCCCGATCCGGCCATCCATGATCCGGAAGACGCCGGGTGCAGGCCCAAAGCCTATCCCGACAAGATCGTCGGCCATCGCGAGGCGCGCGAGCGGGCGCTGGCGGCCAATCGGGCGGTTTAGCGTCGAACGCGATCAGCGGTGCTCACTGCCGTTCGCCCTGAGCGCAGTCGAAGGCAGCTCTTCACAAGGTGCTTCGACTGCGCTCGGCACGAACGGTTGCTGACGCTCATTGGCAACCAACCCTAGCGCCCGCCGCCCGGTCGGTGCATGGGGCCGCCGGTATGGGCGGGACGAATGCAGCGCGGCGGATGATATCGGGGCCTTTCCACCGGTTGCTCGACCGCATCGATCGGGGGCTGGAGCAGGGCGCGATCGAGGCGACGCTGCCGGACGGGACGGCGCGCATCCTGGGTGGTCGCACCGACGGACCGGTTGCGGTGGTGGCCGTGCGCCGCTGGCGCGCCCTGTGGAAGCTCGCGACCGGCGGCTCGATCGGCTGGTACGAGGCGTGGGCGGCAGGGGACTGGGGCAGCCCCGACCCGGTGCCGCTGTTCGACCTGTTCATGCGCAATCGCACCAGCCTCGGCACCGCGGCGCGCGCCGGCCGGCTGGGCGGACTGGTCAGCCGGGCGTGGCACCGCCTGCGCCGCAACGACCGGAGCGGCGCGCGGGCGAACATCGCGGCGCACTATGATCTCGGCAACGACTTCTACGCGGCCTGGCTCGACCCGAGCCTGACCTATTCGAGCGCGATCTTCGCCGCTCCGGATGAGCCGCTCGCCGACGCGCAGCGGCGCAAGCTGCAGGCCGTCCTCGACCGCACCGCGACTCGCCCGGGCGAGCAGCTGCTGGAGATCGGCTGCGGCTGGGGCTCGTTCGCCGCACTCGCCGCGGGGCAGGGGCGGCGGGTCGATGCGCTGACGCTTTCGGCCGAGCAGAAGGCGCATGTCGACGCGCTCGATCTGTCCGGCGTCGCGGTCATGCTCACCGACTATCGCGACATAGCCGGCCAGTATGATGGCGTCGCCAGCATCGAGATGGTGGAGGCGGTCGGGCAGGAATATTGGGCCGCCTATCTCGACGCCATCGTCCGCGTGCTGAAGCCCGGCGGGCGGGCCGCAATCCAGTATATCAGCATCGCCGACGACGTCTTTCCCGCCTATGCGAGCAACGCGGACTTCATCCAGCGCTACATCTTTCCGGGCGGCATGCTCCTCTCGGAAAGCCGGTTCCGGGCGCTGGCCGAGGCGCGCGGACTCCTCTGGCAGGACCGGACCGACTTCGGCCAGGACTATGCCGAAACGCTCCGGCGCTGGCGGCTGCGTTTCGACGCCGCCGACCGCGCGGGCCGCCTCCCGTCTCGGCTCGACGCGCGCTTCCGGCGGATGTGGCGCTATTACCTGATGTACTGCGAGGGCGGGTTCCGCGGCGGCGGCATCGATGTGGCGCAGGTGACGCTCGTCAAACCCTGAATCGCGGCGTGGCGCGGCCGGTGCGATTCAGCCGACGCGCTCGCGGTGATTGACCGGAAAGCCGTCGACCGACAGCCGCAGGATCGCCTCCGCCACCGTTTCGGGCGGCTTGACCGAGGCCGGATCCTCGCCCGGATAGGCCCGCGCCCGCATCGTGGTGCGCGTCGCGCCGGGATCCAGCACGGCCACGCGGGTCTTGCTGATCGCCTCGACCTCGTCGCCATAGGCGCCCAGCAGCGTCTCGAACGCCGCCTTGGATGCGCCATAGGCGCCCCAATAGGCGCGCGGTTCGCGGCCGACGCTGGAGGTCACTCCGATCACCTTGCCCGCCGCGGCCCGGCGCAGCATCGCGTCGAAGGCCGCCAGCATCGCCGCCTGCGCGCTGACGTTGAGCGTCAGCACCCGCGCGAACTCCTTGGGATCGATCGCGGGCACCGCCGCGAGGCTGCCGAGCATCGCCGCATTGAGGACGAGCACGTCGAGGGCCTTCCACCGCTCGCCCACCGCCGCAGCGAGCTTGGCGATCGAATCGGTCTCGGTCAGGTCGAGCGGCGCGATCGTCGCCGATCCGCCCGCGTCGAAGATCGCCTGCTCGACATCCTCCAGCGCGTTGCCGGTCCGCGCCGTGATCACCACATGCGCGCCCGCCGCGCCGAGCGCACGGGCGGTCGCCGCGCCGATACCGCGGCTGGCGCCGGTCACCAGCGCCAGCTGGCCGGCGAGGGGCTTGTCCGTCGTCATCGACTCAATTCACCCGTTCGGCCAGCAAGGCAAACTGGTCGACCACCGACGTGTCGTCCTGATCGGTCAGCGTCGTCGGATAGTCGCCGGTGAAGCAGGCGTCGCAATAGCTCGGCCGGATATCGGCGCGCCGCGCCTCGCCCAGCGCCTTGTACAGCCCGTCGATCGAGACGAAGGCCAGGCTGTCCGCATGGATGAAGTCGGTCATCCCGCCCAGGTCGAGCTTCGCGGCGAGGAGCTTGGCCCGCTCCGGCGTGTCGACGCCGTAGAAGCAACTGTGCCGCGTCGGCGGCGAGGCGATGCGCATATGCACCTCCGCCGCGCCGGCATCGCGCATCATCTGCACGATCTTCAGGCTGGTGGTGCCGCGGACGATCGAATCGTCGATCAGCACGACGCGCTTGCCCGCGATCAGCGCGCGGTTGGCATTGTGCTTCAGCTTGACGCCCAGATGGCGGACCTTGTCGCCCGGCTGGATGAAGGTCCGGCCGACATAGTGCGAGCGGATGATGCCCAGTTCGAACGGAATGCCCGACTGCTGGGCATAGCCGATCGCCGCGGGCACGCCCGAATCGGGCACCGGGATGACCAGGTCGGCCTCCACCGGCGCCTCGATCGCCAGCTGTGCGCCGATCTCCTTGCGCACCGAATAGACCGAATGGTCGCCCGCGATCGAATCGGGACGCGAGAAATAGACCCATTCGAAGATACAGGGCCGCGGGCTCACCGGGGCGAAGGGCTTGATCGACCGGATCTCGCTGCCCTGCACGATCACCATCTCGCCCGGCTCGACCGCGCGCTCGAAGGTGGCGCCGCACACGTCGAGCGCGACCGTCTCCGAGGCGAAGATCACCGCATCGTCCAGCCGGCCCATCACCAGCGGCCGGATGCCGAGCGGGTCGCGGCAGGCGATCATCCCCTCCGGCGTCATCACGATCAGCGAATAGGCACCCTCGATCTGCTTCAGCGCGTCGATGAAGCGGTCGAGCAGGGTCCGATAGTTGCTGGTCGCGACCAGATGGATGATCGTTTCCGTGTCGGAGGTCGACTGGAAGATCGAGCCGCGGCGAACCAGCTCGCGGCGCAGCTTCATCGCGTTGGAGATGTTGCCGTTATGGGCGATGGCGAAGCCGCCGGTCGCCAGGTCGGCATAGAGCGGCTGGACGTTGCGCAGCGCCGTCTCGCCGGTGGTGGAATAGCGGACATGGCCCGCCGCGACGGTGCCGGGCAGGCTGCGGATCACCTCGTCCCGGTCGAAATTGCCGGCGACGTGACCCATGGCGCGATGGGTATGGAAGAGGTGGCCGTCGAACGAGGTGATGCCCGCCGCCTCCTGGCCGCGATGCTGCAGGGCGTGAAGGCCGAGTGCGGCAAGCGCGGCGGCGCTGTCACTGCCCGATACGCCGAAGATGCCGCACTCTTCGCGCAGCTTGTCGTCATCGAAGGGGTGGGTGGTCAGCATGGCCTGCACTTCTGGGGGAAGGGGGTTCGCGGGCCATATAGGGTCGATCCCCCCGCTTGTCGCCTGTTTGTCACGAAAGACCGGAGCGATCCGTCGCACGGCGCGTTCGGCCCGCGAACCGGAGGTGCGCGATGGCGAAGGATCACGGCCCGCAGATCAAGGACGATGCGCTGTACGAGGAGCTGAAGAAGCAGGGCGCCTCGTCCGAAAAGGCCGCGCGCATCGCCAATGCCCGCGCCGCCGGCACGCTGAAGCACAATAGCGAGCGCCTGGAGGACCGGACCAAGGCCGATCTGATGAAGGAAGCGGCCAGGATCGGCATCGAGGGCCGGTCGAAGATGGACAAGGCCGGACTGGTCAAGGCGATCCGCAATCACGGCTGACGCGTGACGCGGCGGAAAGGTGACGCGGCGAAAGTGCGCCGGTAATGCGGTGGCGATGACCGACGCACTCGATACCTCGCTCGCCTTCACCCCGCGTTTCGACGCCGCCGGTCTGGTGACCGCGGTCGTCACCGATCCCGCCGGCGCGCTGCTGATGGTCGCGCACATGAACGAAGCGGCGATCGCCACGACCCGCGCGACCGGGAAGGCGACGTTCTGGTCGCGCAGCCGCAACCGGCTGTGGAAGAAAGGGGAGACGTCCGGCAACGTCCTCCATGTCCGCGAAATGCGGGTCGATTGCGATCAGGACGCGCTCTGGCTGATCGTCGATCCCGCCGGCCCTGCCTGCCATACGGGCGCGACCAGCTGCTTCTATCGCCGTGTCACCGATCAGGGGCTCGAGCGGATCGCATGACGCGCTGGTTGCCGGCCCTTGCCCTCATCTCGCTCGCCGGCTGCGGCAGCAGCGAGGGGGTGCAGAACGAGGCCGTCGCCGGCGGCGCGGGGGCGCAGCTGGAGGCGGCGGCGGTCGGGCAGGGGCTGGTCGGCGACCCCCAGAGCGGCTCGCCCATCGGCTCCTGGGCGCGCGAGGGCGACCGGCTGTGCATCGCCGATGGCGCCGGCGGCGCGCAGCGGATCGGCATCGTCAGCGACTATGGCGACGGGCAGGGATGCGACGCCGGCGGCACGCTGGTGCGGCAGGGGCAGCGGCTGCGGGTGACGCTGGGTGCGTGCCGTTTCGAGGCGAGCTACAACGGCGATCGCATCGTCTTCCCCGGCGTCATGCCGCCCGAGTGCGAACAACTCTGCCGCGGCCGCGCCTCGCTGGCCGGGCTGGAGGTCGATCGCCAGAGCGAGTCGGCGTCCGAGGCGGCCACGCTCCGACTGCGCGGCGGCAAGCGCCCTTGCGAATAGGCGTTTGACGTTGACGTAAGCGTCAAGTACATGACGCTCATGGCCGATGCCGCTTCCTATGCCCGGATCATGCCCCGCGACGATCGCGAGAGCTATTCGATCACCGACCTGTGCGCCGAGTTCGACGTTACCGCCCGCGCGCTCCGCTTCTACGAGGATGAGGGGCTGATCGCGCCGCTGCGTCGTGGCACGCAGCGCATCTATTCGCACCGCGACCGCGCCCGGCTCGCCTGGATCCTCCGCGGCAAGCGCGTCGGCTTCTCGCTCGGCGAGATCCGCGAGATGATCGACCTCTACGATCTGGGCGATGGCCGCCGCGTCCAGCGCCAGGTGACGGTTGAGCGCTGCCGCACCCGCATCGCGACGCTGGAGGCGCAGCGGCGCGACATCGACGCCGCCATCGCCGAACTCACCGACTTCATCGCGACTGTCGAAAACGGCAGCGCCACCGCACCCGCTTGCTGAGGGATTAGAGAGAGATGCCCCAATATACGCCCCCGGTCCGCGACACCCGCTTCGTGCTGGAGCATGTCGTCGGCCTCGACCGCCACGCCAACGTCGATGGCTTCGCCGCCGCGACGCCCGACACGGTCGATGCGGTGCTGGAGGAGGGCGGCCGCTTCGTCGCCGAGGTCCTCTTCCCGCTCAACCAGGTCGGTGACCAGCAGGGCTGCACCCGGCACGAGGATGGCTCGGTCACGACCCCGCCGGGCTTCAAGGAGGCCTATCGCCAGTTTGTCGAGTCGGGCTGGGGTACGCTGTCCGCGCCCGAGGCGTTCGGCGGCCAGGCGATGCCGCACGTCGTCTCGACCGCGTTCCAGGAATATATGATCTCCGCCAACATGGCCTTCGCCATGTATCCCGGGCTGGCGCACGGCGCGATCGCGGCGCTGCTGGTCAAGGGCTCCGACGCGCAGAAGGCGAAGTATCTGCCGAAGATGGTGTCGGGCGAATGGGGCGGCACCATGAACCTGACCGAGCCGCAGTGCGGCACCGATCTGGGCCTGATCCGCACCCGCGCCGAGCCGCAGGCGGACGGCAGCTACCGCATCACCGGCACCAAGATCTTCATCTCGGCCGGCGAGCACGACCTGACCGACAACATCATCCACCTCGTCCTCGCCAAGACGCCGGGCGCGCCGGACAGTTCGAAGGGCATCTCGCTGTTCGTGGTGCCCAAGGTGATGGTGAACGACGACGGCTCGCTGGGCGCGCGCAATGCGGTGTCGTGCGGCTCGATCGAGCACAAGATGGGAATCCACGGCAACTCGACCTGCGTCATGAACTATGACGGGGCGACCGGCTGGCTGGTCGGCGAGGAGATGAAGGGCCTCGCCGCGATGTTCATCATGATGAACGCCGCGCGCCTCGGAGTCGGACTGCAGGGCCTGGCGGTCGCCGAGACGGCCTATCAGAACGCCGTCCATTATGCCCGCGACCGTCGACAGGGCCGGGCGCTGACCGGCCCCGCCGAACCGGGCGAGAAGGCGGATACGCTGTTCGTCCATCCCGATGTCCGTCGCATGTTGATGGAGGCCAAGGCCTGGACCGAGGGGCTGCGCGCCCTGTGCCTGTGGGGCGCGCTCCAGGTGGATCTGGAGCATCGGGCCGGCACCGAGGACGAGCGGCAGATGGCCGCCGACCTGATCGGCCTGCTCACCCCGGTGATCAAGGGCGTCGGCACCGACAAGGGCTATGAGATCGCGACCACCGCGCAGCAGGTCTATGGCGGCCACGGCTACATCCAGGAATGGGGGATGGAGCAATATGTGCGCGATGCCCGCATCGCCCAGATCTACGAGGGCACCAACGGCGTCCAGGCGATGGATCTGGTCGGGCGCAAGCTCGCCCAGAATGGCGGCCGCGCGGTGCAGGCGCTGTTCCGCATCGTCGGCGAGGAGGTGGCGGCGGCGAAGGGCGATCCTGCCACCGCCGACTTCGCCGACCGGCTCGGCAAGGCGCTGGGCGAGATGCAGGCCGCGACCATGTGGTTCATGGCCAACGGCATGCAGAACCCCAACCATGTCGGTGCCGGCGCCGTCAGCTACATGCACCTGACCGGCCTCGTCGCGACCGGGCTGATGTGGCTGCGCATGGCCAGCGCCGCCGCGCGGCTGAAGGCGGCGGGCGAGGGCGACGCGGCGTTCCTCGACGCCAAGCTGGTCACCGCGCGCTTCTTCGCCGAACGCATCCTGCCCGATGCCGGCGCGCTGCGGCGGAAGATCGAAGGCGGGGCCGATTCGGTGATGGCGCTGCCGGAGGAGATGTTCCTGGCGGCGTGATCCTCGCGCCTCCCTCCGTTCGTGCTGAGCTTGTCGAAGCACTGCCTTCCGGAAACCGCGCGTCTGCGGCTGGAAGACAGAACAGCCCTTCGACAAGCTCAGGGCGATCGGAGGGAGGCGTGCTTTTACCAGTCTGATCCGCTCGGCCCAAATCGTCGCCCCAGCGAAGGCTGGGGCCTTCCGCGGCCCTTGCAGCACGCCATAATCGGAAGATCCCAGCCTTCGCTGGGATGACGCCCGGTTTAGCTTGTACGGATTGCGGTCTATAAACGCGGTGCAGGCGTGGGCACCGCCGTCGCCACCGGCCCCGGCCCTCGCCGCACGCCGCCGAGCTCAGGCGGCCCCTTCATCACCGGCGTGATGATCGCGCTGGTCGGCGTGGGCGAGGGGCCCGGCAGCGGCTGCCGGCGCATGCAGCCGCCGGGCCGGGTGCGCGGAAACTGTGTGCAGTTCCACAAGGTCCGCTCCAGCCCCGCGGGCCGGTCGCGGAGATAGCTGAACGACATGGCGGCAAGCTGCGCCGCATCCGGCGCGCCGGTCGCCGGCACCGACTTAGCATCGGTCCAGCCCAGATATTTGCACCACTCCCGCGCCCCGCACGCCTGCGCGGCCAGTTGCGGATAGGCGTCCGCCGACGTCCCCGCCGGCAGCACCACCTGGAAACTGTCGCCATCTCCCGCCACCGGAGCGGTTCCCAGCAGCCCGGTCGCCTTGGCTAGCGCCTCCGCGCTCTCTGCCAGCGCCGAATCCGCCTCGACCAGCGCCGCACCCGTCCGGTGCGCGTCCGAAAACGCCGCGAGCTTGGCGATGACCGGCTCGTCCGCCGACACCGTCCGGCCGAAGGCGGGCGGGGTGCCCCACCAGCCCGACCAGCGGAAGAAGAGGTGGCTGCCGACCCGCGCGAGCTTGTCGAGGCTCGATTGCCAATAGGGCACCACCCAGTCGGTATGGTAGTGCGTCGCATAGCCCACCTTGCGGAACACCGTGCCCGCCAGCGCCGCCGCGGCCACCGCGCGGGCGCGGGTCCACATGGCGGGCGGCGGCGCCCAGCGGGTCATCGCGCCATCGCAGGTGAAGGTGAACTGGCAGCCGGTGCGCCGGTCCTGCCCCTCGAAGACGACGCCGCAGATCGTCTTGGGAAAGGCCGGGTGGCGGACGCGGTTGACCACGACCTGCGCCACGGCGCGCTGGCCGGTCGGGTCATCGCCCGCCTCATACAGCACCGCCGCGGCGAGGCAGTCGGTCGCGCGCGCCAGCGCCTCGGGCGTGTCCTTCAGGCGAAAGGGGCGGGCGGCCGGGTTGGGGCCGTCGACGAACGGCACCTCCTCGTTGAAGCTGCGGGCCTCGTCTGGCGACAGGTCGACCAGTTCGACCGGCTCGACTTCGGGCACCACGGTCGCCGGCACCACGCGCGCCGGCGGCAGCACGCGCCGGGCGCGGGCCACCGCGGGCGGCGGAGCGGTGACGACGATCAGCATCGGCACCGCCACCGCCGCGATGGCGATGAGGATCAAAATCGCCCGGAGCAGGAAGCCGGGCCGCTGGGCGATGATCACTGTTCGGGCAGGAAGTCCGGCACCGAAAGATAGCGCTCGCCCGTATCGTAGTTGAAGCCGAGCACCCGCGCGCCGTCGGGCAGGTCGGGCAGCTTCTGGAGGATCGCCGCCAGTGTCGCGCCCGACGAGATGCCGACCAGCATGCCTTCCTCGCGCGCCGCGCGACGCGCCATGTCCTTGGCGACCGCGGCATCGACCTCGATCACCCCGTCGAGGGACTGGGTGTGGAGGTTCTTCGGCACGAAGCCGGCGCCAATCCCCTGGATCGGGTGCGGTCCCGGCTGGCCGCCGGAAATGACGGGAGAGGCGGCGGGCTCGACCGCGAAGACCTTCAGGTCCGGCCAGGTCTTCTTCAGCGTCTCGGCGACCCCGGTGATATGGCCGCCGGTGCCGACGCCGGTCACGATCACGTCGATCGGCGTATCGCGGAAGTCCTCCAGGATCTCCTGCGCCGTGGTGCGGACATGCACGTCGATGTTGGCGGGATTCTCGAACTGCTGCGGCATCCACGCGCCGGGCGTCTGCTCGACCAGCTCCAGCGCCCGCTCGATCGCGCCCTTCATCCCCTTCTCGCGCGGAGTCAGGTCGAACGAGGCGCCATAGGCGAGCATCAGCCGCCGCCGTTCGAGCGACATGCTCTCGGGCATGACGAGGACCAGCTTGTAGCCCTTCACCGCGGCGACGAGCGCCAGGCCGATGCCGGTATTGCCGCTGGTCGGCTCGATGATCGTGCCGCCGGGCTGGAGCTCGCCCGATGCCTCCGCCGCCTCGACCATGGCGAGCGCGATGCGGTCCTTGATCGAGCCGCCGGGGTTCGACCGCTCGGACTTGATCCACACCTCCGAGCCGGGGAACAGCCGCTGGATGCGGATATGCGGCGTGCGGCCGATCGTCTCCAGGATGGTGTTGGCCTTCATGGCTGCGCTACTCCGTGTTGCGGTTCGACGTTGAGGATCTCGGGCGGGTCAAAGGTTCGGGCGCGCTTCAGTTCCGGGAAGAGCCGCGACCATAAGAGGGTGATGGCGATCGCCGCGCAGCCTCCGAACACCACCGCGCCGACCGGGCCGAGCAGCGAGGCGGCAAGGCCGCTCTGCGCCTCGCCCAGTTCGTTGGACGCCGAGATGGTGAGCTGCGACACGGCCGACACCCGCCCGCGCATCGCGTCGGGCGTGTGCAGCTGGATCAGCGAGGTGCGGACATAGACCGACACCATGTCCGCGGCCCCCGCGAGGACCAGCGCGACGAGGCTGAGCAGGAAGGTTGGGTGGACGAAGAGCGGCGTGCCGCCTGGCAGGCGGATCGTCGCCGGCGCCAGCCCCGCCGCCGCCGTGATCGGCGTGGCGAGGCCGAAGGCAAGGATGCCGAGCGCGAAGACGATCACGGAGGCGAGCATCTTCGCGCCGACATTCGTCTTCATCGGGCGGAACGAGAACCAGAGCGATGCCACCGCCGCGCCGATCCCCATGCCCGCCGCGAGAATGCCGAGGCCGGACGCCCCGACATGCAGGATGTCGCGCGCATAGATCGGCAGCAGGGCGGTCGCGCCGGCGAGCAGCACCACGAACAGGTCGAGCGTGATCGCCGCCAGCACCAGCCGGTTGGCGCGCACATAGCGGAAGCCGTCGAGGATGCGCTGCAGCGGATGCCGGTCGCTCTGGGCGGCCGGCTGGGGCACCTTGCCGATCAGGAACATCAGCCCCAGCGCCAGGATGAACAGCCCCGCCACCGTGCCATAGGCGATGTCGGGGTGGATGGCGTAGAGCAGCCCGCCCACGCTGGGACCCGCGATCGTCCCCGTCTGCCAGGCGAGCGTGCTGATCGCGATCGCGGTCGGCAGGCTCTCGCGCGGGACCAGATTGGGGGCGAGCGCGGAATAGGCCGGCCCCGAGAACGCGCGCGCGATACCGACGAACACCGCTGCGGCGAAGAGGAAGGGCAGGGTCAGCCGGTCCGCCCAGGTCAGCAGCCCGAGCATCAGCGCGTTGATGGTCAGGAGCAGCGTCGTCCCGCGCACGATCCAGCGCCGGTCGACGCTGTCGGCGACCAGCCCGACGACCGGGGTCAGCAGGAACAGCGGCACGAACTGCACCAGCCCGATCATGCCGAGCAGGAACGCCGCCTCGTTGATCGGCATGGTCTGGCGCGCGATGCCATAGACCTGCCAGCCGATGATGATCCCCTGCGCCGACAGCGCCACCGTTCCGGCGAATCGCGACAGCCAGTAGGCGCGGAAGTTGGCGATGCGTAGCGGATGGAGCGGCGGGTCTTCGGTCGGGCGCATGTCGGCAGGCGGTGTAGGCGGGCACGCGGACAAAGGGCAACCTCTGCCGGGCGAGGCAATTGCTCTTGGCGGCAAAGGGAGACTATAGGCCCCCGCATTGCTGACGGACAAAACAAGGTTTCTCCTGTGGCCAGAGCTCCCCGCGCTTCCGAACCCCCCCTTCCCAACCGCGAGCGCCCCGGCGAGCCGCAGCCCTATGAGGCGACCAACGACGAGCTGCTGCAGTTCTACAAGGAGATGCTGCTCATCCGCCGCTTCGAGGAGAAGGCGGGCCAGCTCTACGGCCTCGGCCTGATCGGCGGCTTCTGCCACCTCTATATCGGTCAGGAAGCGGTCGCGGTCGGCCTCCAGTCGGCGCTCGACGGCGAGAAGGACTCGGTCATCACCGGCTATCGCGACCATGGCCACATGCTCGCCTATGGCATCGATCCGCAGGTCATCATGGCCGAGCTGACCGGTCGCGCCGCCGGCATCAGCCGCGGCAAGGGCGGCTCGATGCACATGTTCTCGACCGAGCATAAATTCTATGGCGGCCACGGCATCGTCGGCGCGCAGGTGTCGCTCGGCGCCGGCCTCGCCTTCAAGCACAAGTACAGCGGCGACGGCGGCGTGTGCATGGCCTATTTCGGCGACGGCGCCGCGAACCAGGGCCAGGTCTACGAAGCCTTCAACATGGCCGAGCTGTGGAAGCTGCCGATCATCTTCGTGATCGAGAACAACCAGTACGCCATGGGCACCAGCGTCAACCGCGCCTCGTCCGAGGATCAGCTCTATCGCCGCGGCGAGAGCTTCCGCATTCCCGGCATCCAGGTCGACGGCATGGACGTGCTCGCCTGCCGCGGCGCGGCCGAGACGGCGCTCGAATGGGTGCGCGCGGGCAAGGGGCCGGTCATCCTCGAGATGAAGACCTATCGCTATCGCGGCCACTCCATGTCCGACCCGGCCAAGTATCGCAGCCGCGAGGAGGTGCAGGCTGTGCGCGACAAGTCCGATCCGATCGAGCATGTGAAGCGCCTGCTGGAAGAGCGCGGCGTCAAGGAGGACGAGCTGAAGTCGCTGGAACAGGCGATCCGCAAGCAGGTCAATGCGGCCGCGGACTTCGCCGAACAGACCCCCGAGCCGGAACCGGCCGAACTCTATACCGACGTGCTGGTGGAGCGTTACTGAGATGGCGATCGAGATCAAGATGCCGGCCCTGTCCCCGACCATGGAGGAGGGCACGCTCGCCAAGTGGCTGGTGAAGGAAGGCGATACGGTCAAGTCTGGCGACATCATGGCCGAGATCGAGACCGACAAGGCGACGATGGAGTTCGAGGCGGTCGACGAGGGCACCGTCGCGAAGATCCTGGTCGCCGAGGGCACCGACAATGTGAAGGTCGGCACCGCGATCATGCTGCTGGCCGGCGAAGGCGAGGATGCCGCGACCGCCGCCGTGGGCGCGGGCGACGCAACCAAGGAAGACAGCGCGCAGGGCAACGCCGCTGCCGACGAGACCAAGCCGGCCGATACGGTCGAGGACTCCGCGCACCCGGCGCAGGAGAAGGTCGACACCGGCGCGCGCCAGCTGTTCGATGCGGCGAGCCACAAGGCCGAGGTCGCCGATCCGGAGGTGCCCGCGGGTACCGAGATGGTCCGCACCACGGTGCGTGAGGCGCTGCGCGACGCCATGGCCGAAGAGATGCGCGCCGACGACCGCGTGTTCGTGATGGGCGAGGAAGTCGCGCAATATCAGGGCGCGTACAAGGTGACGCAGGGCCTGCTCGACGAGTTCGGCGACCGCCGCGTCATCGATACGCCGATCACCGAATATGGCTTTGCCGGCATCGGCACCGGCGCGGCGATGGGCGGCCTCAAGCCGATCGTCGAGTTCATGACGTTCAACTTCGCCATGCAGGCGATCGACCACATCATCAACTCGGCCGCCAAGACCAACTATATGTCGGGTGGCCAGATGCGCTGCCCGATCGTGTTCCGCGGCCCCAACGGCGCGGCCAGCCGCGTCGGCGCGCAGCACTCGCAGAATTATGGCCCCTGGTATGCCTCGGTTCCCGGCCTGATCGTCATCGCGCCCTATGATGCGGCCGACGCCAAGGGCCTGCTCAAGGCGGCGATCCGCTCGGAAGATCCGGTCGTGTTCCTCGAGAACGAGCTGATGTACGGCCGCAGCTTCGACGTGCCCAAGCTCGACGACTGGGTGCTCCCGATCGGCAAGGCCCGGATCATGCGCCCGGGCAAGGACGTGACGATCGTCTCCTACTCGATCGGCGTCGGCCTTGCGCTCGAAGCCGCCGAGACGCTGGCGGGCGAGGGGATCGATGCGGAGGTGATCGACCTGCGCACGCTGCGCCCGCTCGACAAGGAGACGGTGCTGAAGAGCCTCGCCAAGACCAACCGCCTCGTCGTCGCCGAGGAAGGCTGGCCGACCTGCTCGATCGCCTCGGAGATCATGGCGATCTGCATGGAGGAGGGGTTCGACGATCTCGACGCGCCGGTGCTGCGCGTCGCAAACGAGGACGTGCCGCTCCCCTATGCCGCCAATCTCGAAAAGCTCGCGCTGATCGACGCCGCGCGGATCGTCACCGCGGTGAAGAAGGTCTGCTACAAATAAGGGAAGGGAAGCGGCGTCCGACCGGGCGCCGCTTCGCCCACCCCGTCAGGCGGTGTAGCGGTCGCAGGTCGAGCGCGTTACCGCCGAATCCGTCGGATTGTAGACCTGGGTGAAGTCGCGATTGTCGCGCACCAGCAGCGACGCGGAATAGTGGATGATCCGCGGTGCGACGAACAGGCTGCCGAAAAGCGGCTGGAAGCGATAGTTGATCTCGACGAACATGACGCTGCTGTTCTGCGGCGCCATGACCTTGAAGCCTGCGTCGCCCATGCCGGTCGTGGTCGTCGTGCCGGCATTAGCCTGGGTCGCGTCGGTGCCCGCGGCAGGCGGGGCGGTTCCATAGCTCGAATCGTAGCCGGTGCCGGATTTCATGCCGAAGCAGCGCTGCCAGTGGATCCGCTGGGTATAATCGGTGTCGTAGCTCTGCTTGGTATTTTCCAGACTCGACAGGATCACGCGGCCGTTCGCGCCGAGCGCCATCGTACCCGACGACAGGCGGATGCCGGTGAAGGTATCGTTGATGTCCGCCTCGCGCAGCTGGGTCACGCCGTTGCTGCCGGAGGCGCCGACGCGCGACGCGGTGTCGGCGAGGTTGAGCGCGAGCTGGCTGATCCGCAGGTTGGTGATCGCAAGCCAGGCCAGCTCCGTCCCCCAGCCGCCGACGGTCAGGACCAGCGGCAGGGTAAAGGCGAATTCCATCAGCGCGGTGCCGCGGCGGTCGTGGCGCAGCCGCCGGCGCAGCGCGCGCAGCCCGGTGGCGATCCTCGCCCGCGCCGTCACGGGCACACCCGGGTCGCGACCGCGCTGGTCTGGGTCGCATAGGGCTGGTTCTTCAGGATCGTCGTCGCCGTCGCGGTCGGCGTCTGGCTCCAGCCGATGATGCTGCCGATCGGCGAAAGGCGCGTGTAGCGGATCGTCATGGTGTAGACGACGACGTCGTTGGCACCGCCCTGGCCCGTGAGGCCCGGGTCGAGATCGCGGCTGCGATTGCCATTCAGGTCGGTGAAGCAGTCGACCGTCGGATCGTAGACGCCGTTGTTGTTGATGTCCTCGTAGGGTTCGGGCGTGATATAGCCGTATTGCGCGTAGCTCTTGCGGCTCGATTGCCAGGTGGCGCCCTTCGCCACCGACCAGACCTGGTTCATCACCTGCTGGTCGATCGTCGCGCCGGCGGTGGTCGTGCTGTTGTCCTGCAAGGAGCTGTCGCGCCCGGCCTTCTGCATCGCACCGGTCAGCACCGCCTGCACATAGGCCTGGTAGGTGAGGTCGGAGAGGCCGAGGATCACCACCAGCATCACCGGCAGCACCACGGCGAAGTCGGCGATCGTCGCCCCGCGCCGGTCGACGAGGATCCGCGCGGCGCGCGACCGCATCCCATGGACCGGTCCCGACATCAGCTGGCGATCCGCAGCATGGCGATGCGCTGCGCGATATTGCGGAAGGCGTCGGTCAGCTGCTGGGTGCTGGAGGCCTGATAGGTCTGGCCCGGCGAGGCGCAATAGGTCAGGTCCGGGGTGATCGCCGTGCCGAGCGCGACGACGTAGATGGTCACGCCCTTGCGCTTGGCCGCGTCGCAGACCACGCGGAACCGCGCGACGTGATTGTCGTAATTGGTCCCGTCATCGGTGGCGCCTCCCGTCCGGTTGGCATTCTGCTCCACGCCCCACAGGCCGTAGATGGGGCGGTTCGGCGCCATGTTGCCATCGGTCATGAAGACGATGGTACGTTGCGGATCCTTCCGCCCGGGCCAACGGGCCGTGTCGGCCGCGAAGATCCCGTCCTGCGAGATCATCCGGGCGCCCCAGATCATGCCGACATCGTGATAGGTGCCGCCCAGCGCCTTGAAATCGGCATCGTAGACATAGTCGCGCACGTTCTGCGCAGTCATCACCTTCAGCTTCTGGGCCGGCATGCCGCAGGAAATGAAGCCGTTGCCGCTCATATAGCCGCCCGAGCGATAGCTGTAATTGTAGCTGGGCGAGCCCCAGCTCGAATCGCCGCCGATTGCGTCGTCCTTGACGTCCTGTTCGGCCGTTCCGTCGCGCTGCCAGGTGGCGTCGGCCCACATCGGTCGCCACAGATTGGTGGCCGTCGTCGGCTTCGAGTCCGGATTGAGGTCGTCGGGCAGGCTGGTCACGCTGAAGGACGAGCCGGTCGTGGTGTCCAGCTCCTCGACGCATCCCGTCCAGCGGCTGGTCGAACCGTCCAGCCGCGTCGGGTCGTCCGCCGCCGGCGAACCCGAACTGATGCTGTTCAGGAAGACCGTCGTGTCCCAATTGGCGGGGCCATAGCGCCATAGCGGACGCAGCGGCTGGGCCGTCGCGGCGCATTTGCCGTTGTTCCAGTAGACGCTGTAGTTGCGCGCCTGATAATATCCGTCGTCGCCGAACCACTGGCTCGACCGGGCATAGCCGGTCACCGGCCGCCGGACCGTTTGTCCGCGCGGACAGCTATTATAGTCGTTCGAGAACTCCTGATAATAGGTGCCGCCGTAATTATAGTCGCCGATGATCCTGCGCGTCTGGTAGGTCACGTTGCTCTGCAGGTACTGGCGCGGGATCAGCCGGCCCACGTTCACCGCCGACGAATAGGTGACGAAGCCGTAGCGATACTTCGTGTTCGGATCCGAGCTCGACCTGATGGTGCTGTCGAAGAGGATGACCGCCTGCCGCAGCGCCTCCAGCTTCGATCCGCTCGACTCCACATTATAGTATCCCGTCGTGCCGTCGCTGCGCGTGTAGCTCGAAATGCCGTTGGCGCAGTTCAGGGCCGCGCTGGGGACGCAGGACATCGAACCGGTCGTGTCGAGCACGAACATCACGTCGGTGTCCGCCATGTCGAACACCGCCTGGCAGGTCACCCGGATCTGCTTGGTCTGGACACCGAAGAAGCCCATCATCGCCATCGGCACATTGACCGTGGCCGTGCCCGAGACACCGTTCGCAACGGTCGGATCGGTGTTCACCGATGCCTTGGCCTGAGTGAAGGTGGGGGTCTGGTTGGCGAACCAGCCCGTGCGGAAGTTGTTGCTGAAGAAGGTCTGGCCCTGCGTCGACGCGGCGGTTTCGAGCGGGGTCGAGATGCTGGTGTCGGTCATCGCCTTGCGGCTCGCCAGGACGCCCGCGTCGCAGGCCTGTTGCAGCCGGACCTTGACGACGTACAGCCGCGACATATCAACCGCCGAGCCGGCGAAGCCGATCATCGGCACCATGGCGGCGGCCATCATCGCCAGCGTGTTGCCCCGTCGATCGCGACGCAGCCGCGCCAGAAACGATGCTGGCGCGTTGCGGGCGGGGTTGCGAGTGATCTTTCGAAGCAAGGCGGCAAGCATGAGGCGGACTCAGGGAACAGGATCAGCGCGCCGGAAAAATGGACCATGAGCGTTAATATTCCGTACGCTGATCCCGATCAGGCGCTCGCGCCGCCGGTCCTTCTCGCGCTGAGCTACGCTCCGCGGGAAGCACGGGAGGGGCTGGCGGCGCTGCTCGCCCTCGACGGGAAGCTGGGCGGCATCGTCCGGGCCAGTCGCGAGCCCATGGTGGGGCAGATGCGACTGACCTGGTGGCACGACGCCCTGACCCGCCTCGACTCAGCCGGTCCGCCCGCCGAACCGGTATTGCAGGCGATTGCGGAGCACGTCCTGCCGGCCGGGGTGACCGGCGGCTCGCTCGCTTCGATCATCGACGGATGGGAAATCCTGCTGGAGGGCGACACGTTGTCGGAGGCCGAACTTGCGACCTATGCGAACGCCCGCGGCGGTCGGCTCTTCGCGGCGATGGCGCTCCTTTGCCGCGCCACCGGAGCCGATCCGGTGGCCGGCGCGGGCGAGGGCTGGGCACTGGCCGATCTCGCCCGCCATGTCAGCGACCCCGTGATCGCGGAGCACGCGTCAAGGCTCGCCGAAGAGCGCCTGGACCAGGCCCTGGCCGTCCGCTGGAGCCGGCGGGGTCGCGTGCTCGGGGCGCTGGCGCTGCTCGCACGACGTCCCGCCGGGGGGCCGGCCCTGCTCGGACGCCTGATCTGGCACAGGTTGAGCGGCTATTGATCGTTGAATACCCGCCGGCCCCGCTTCTAAGTAGATCCTTACGAACCATGGGGGTGGGGAATGGCAGTGTGGCGATATCTGGCCGGCGGTGGCGCCGGCCTGGCGGCGATCGGTGCGGGCGTCGTTCTGTGGAGCATGCGCGAGGCGCCCTCGGCGGCGCTGCCGCCTCAACCGGCGGCAACGGCCGGCGGAGAGGCGGAGGCCGCGCTGCCCGACGAGGTGCCGGAGGCGACGGCGCAGACTCGCGAGGCACGGCGCTTCGGCCGCTATGACAAGGATCGCGACGGCACCGTCACCCGCGAGGAGTATCTGGCGGCGCGGCGCAAGGCGTTCGCCAAGCTCGACACCAACGGCGACGGACGCCTCAGCTTCGACGAATGGGCGGTGAAGGCGGAGGCGAAGTTCGCCGCCGCCGATAGCGACCATTCGGGCGGGATGTCGCCCGACGAGTTCGCGACGACCGCCGTCAAGCGCAAGCCGTCGAGCCGCCATGGCTGCCCGCCGGAACGCCGCGAGGACGGCGGCGCCTGATCCTCAGCCGGTCCAGCCGGCCAGTGCCGCGCGCGCCCGGTCGGTGTAGAGCCGCTTGCGATCCGCCTTCTTGGTGCGGCCGGCGATCGGGGGGAACAGGCCGAAATTGACGTTCATCGGCTGATAGGTCTCCGCCGCGGCGCCGCCGGTGATATGGCCGAGCAGCGCGCCCAGCGCCGTTTCGGGCGGCGGTGGCGGCAGGGTCTCGCCCTTCAGCTCGGCCGCGGCGAAGCGCCCCGCGATCAGCCCGATCGCCGCGCTTTCGATATAGCCCTCGCAGCCCGTGATCTGGCCGGCGAAGCGCAGATGGGGCCTGGACTTCAGCCGCAGCGTCGCATCGAGCAGCTCGGGCGAGCGGATGAAGGTGTTGCGGTGCAGTCCGCCCAGCCGCGCGAATTCGGCATTCTGAAGACCGGGGATCGTACGGAACAGCCGCACCTGTTCGGCATGTTTCAGCTTGGTCTGGAAGCCGACGATGTTCCACAGCGTCCCCTGCGCATTGTCCTGACGCAGCTGGACGACGGCATAGGGCCAGCGGCCGGTGCGCGGATTGTCGAGCCCGACCGGCTTCATCGGGCCGTAGCGCAGCGTATCGACCCCGCGCTCCGCCATGACCTCGATCGGCATGCAGCCCTCGAAATAGGGCGTGTCCTTCTCCCACTCCTTGAACGGCGTCTTCTCGCCCGCGATCAGGCCGGCGTGGAAGGCGAGATACTGATCCTTGTCGAGCGGGCAGTTGATGTAGTCCGCCTCGCCCTTGTCCCAGCGGCTCGCGCGCCACGCAATGTCCATGTCGATCGTGTCGTGATGGACGATCGGTGCCAGCGCGTCGAAGAAGGCGAGCGCCTCCGCCCCGGTCGCGCCGCCGATCGCCTGGGCCAGCGACGGGGCGGTCAGCGGCCCCGTCGCGATGATCGCAGGACCCTCCGGCAGCGTGTCGACACGTTCCCGGACCAGGGTGACGTTGGGGTGATCGGCCAGAGCGGAGGTGACACCCGCCGAATAGCCCTCGCGATCCACCGCGAGCGCCGATCCCGCCGGAACGCGATGCCGGTCCGCCTCGCGCAGGATCAGCGAGCCCAGCCTGCGCATCTCCTGGTGCAGCAGCCCGACCGCATTGCTCTCCGCATCGTCGGAGCGGAAGCTGTTCGAACAGACCAGCTCGGCCAGATCGTCCGTCTGGTGGGCCGGCGTCCGTTCGCCCGAGCCGCGCATTTCGGACAGGCGCACCCGGAACCCCGCCTCGGCCAGCTGCCACGCGGCTTCCGACCCGGCGAGCCCGCCGCCGACGATATGTATGTCGTGTGTCATGCCGCCGCCTAGCGGCAAGTGGCGCGATGCGGCAAGGTGCGGGGCATGCGGACGATCTTCACCATCGGCTATGAGGCGGCGACCATGGCGGACTTTCTCGCGGTGCTGACCGCTGCCGGCGTCACGCGGGTCATCGACGTCCGCGCGCTGCCGTCGTCGCGGCGCCCGGGCTTCTCGAAGACGCCGCTGTCCGCCTCGCTGGCGGAGGCGGGCATCGGCTATGTGCATCTGAAGGCGCTCGGCACGCCCAAGCGTGGGCGAGACGCCGCCAAGAAAGGCGACGTCGCGACGTTGCGCGAGGTCTATGAGGTCCAGCTCGAACTGCCCGAAGCGCAGGCGCAAGCCGCCCGGATGCTGGCTCTGGCGGCGGAACAGCCCAGTGCGCTGCTCTGCTACGAGCGCGACCCGTGCCATTGCCACCGCACCTTGCTGCTGGACGCGGTGGGGAATGGGTGGCGCGTCGTCGATCTCTACGCGTGACGGTGATTCCCGGAGGCTGTCATCAGCCCGCGCGATCTCCTTCCGTCGGGCGACGGTGCCGGCCGGCTTCGGTGGGGCAGATCTGCCTCATCCAGAGTCCATGGAAATTCAGATGGCGTCCCGTAATAGATCGATATTGCAGGACCGAGAAACCTTAGTGCTCAAAACGTATCCTGATCGTGCTGCTTGTTGCAGACGTTGATAGTCGACTAATACTGCTACTCCTCTTATCTTGCGTCTTCACGATAGATCGTGATCTCTCCTCGCATCTTCACAGAGCAATTTTGCTATAACGAAAAGTCTCATCGGCTGCGACTTGTATCGAGTGAAGGAGAAAGGCGGTGCGAGGCGTATGGATCGTAAGTACGTTCGTCGCTATCGTGGTCGGTCTTGCTGCGGCATGGGCATTGCACGGCAGGGCGGCGGAAGCTGATCGTGCCCCGTCAACGACCTCCCCGGTAGAGGTTGCGCCTGCCGAAATCCACGCGGAACGCCCCCTTGCCCCTATGGAGCGGATGCCGGTCGAGCCGCAGAAGCCGAGGGTGCCAACTGCATCCGGAGACAATGGTGGCGCGCGTGATCGCGCGTCCGCCACACCGACTTTGCAGGCGATCGTCGACGACATGGCTGTTGACGATGCAGTGCCGGCCGGATTCCCCAACATGAAGTCGCTGAACGACAGATTCGTCAGCGAACCGCGCACGAAGGCGGGTGCGGCTGCCGAGGTCGCGTTGATGAAGGCCCTGGAAGAGCAGCAGGGAGCGAAGCCGGCCTACAAGCCGCTATTCGTGGAGTGTCGGGCGACGCTTTGCCGAGTTGCCGGCAAGCTCGACGACGAGGCCGATTTTGCGAACGTCGATGCAGCGAGCAAATGGTTGCAGCGGCACTCGGCCGACGACTGGCGGCCGCTGGGGCTTGGCGGTCCGCGCGGTGTGGGATTCGGCCCCGGCAAGACGACGACCGGCAATCTGTTTCTCGGCTTCTATCCGATCATTCCCGGCCAGTGACGGCTCACAGCGTCTGTCGGTCCGAAGCTGTCGATAAACGCCGCGGCGCGCCGGGTCAGGTGTTCGGCAAGGTCGGTCAGGTCCTTGGACATGATCCTGAGCGTGTCGACGTCCTGCACCAGCCGGCGGGCGCTTTCGCCGATCCGCTGGGCGTCGTCGCCCACGGTGCGGGTGGCGGCCGCGGATTCGGCAAGGGCGGCCGAGACCGTGCCGGTCGCCGCGGCCTGCTGCTCCACGGCGGTGTCGATCGTGGCGGCGAACCGCGCGATGGCGGCGGTGTCGCGATCGATCGTCTGCTGATCGGCGACCAGTTCCCCCAGCGTCCGGCCGAAATGATCGACATGACCGGCAATGTCGTGCACCGCACCGCGCGTCTGGCCTGCGAGCGATTTGACCTCGGTCGCGACCACGGCGAAGCCCCGCCCGGCCTCGCCCGCGCGCGCCGCCTCGATCGAGGCGTTGAGGGCGAGAAGCTGGGTCGTGTTCGAGACCGAGCGGATCAGGTCGAGCATGGTGTCGATCGCGCTGGAACTGGTGGCCATCGCGCTGATCCGGCTCGTCGCCGCCGCCACCCGGTGCTGCACCGCCTCGCGCAGGGCACGCGCGCCCGCCATGTCGGCGGCGATGGTGTCGAGCGCGTCGGTCAGCAGCCGCTCGCGCCGGGCGACCTCGACCAGGGCCTCGCTGGTCTGGGTGCTGGCACTGGCGACGCTGGCGGCCGCGTTCGCCGTGTCACGGCTGCGCGCGGTCAGGGCATCGCCCATCGCGACGATCGTCCCCGCCGCGTCGCGCAGCTGCTCGGCGAAACGACGGGTCTCGTTCGCATGATCCGCTGCGATCGCGCCCAACCGCTCGGCGCGGGCCATGCGCGCACGCGTCGCTGCGGCCTCCTCGCCGACCCGCAGGGCCAGCAGGGCGCGGGCATCGAGCAAGTCATACACCTTGCCCGCCCGTGTCAGGATCAGCGCGTCGCCGCCCATCGCGGCATGGCATTCGAGCTGGCGACCGACAGGCCAGTCGGCATCCGCGACGGGGCAGGGCGCGACGACCCCGTCCAGCGTTCCGCCGATCGCCGGGTTCTGGAGCAGGGCATGGCCATAGGGATTGAACAGCAACCGACGCACCGCCGCCTCCGGCACGATCCCGACCGGGTGCCCGGCGGCGTCGACCACGACGATCGCACCGAGGCCGGGGCGGCTGCGGAACAGGGCGATGGCATCGGCCAGGGACGTGCGCCGCTCCACGATGGCCGGTGCGAGCGGCGACGGGCCCCGAAGCGATGGCTTGTCCAGCAACATGCCGCCCGTCCTATGCAGCGACGGTAAACGCGCCCTTAGCCTTTGGTAACGGTTTTGTGACGAAACGAGGTTTCGGCGCTGCGTCTGGTAGCTGAAGAGTTCGCCGCCGTCCGGCGGGCAGGCCTCAGCCGGTGATCGGCAGCCTGACCTTGCCGTCCTCGTCGCGTCGAAGCGGGCCATAGGCGATCACCGCTTCGAGGAGCAGCGGTTCGTAGAGATGCGGGAAAAGCTGGCCGCCGCGACTCTCCTCCCATTTTACGCTGCGATAGGCGGTCAGGTCCACCGCGGCGACATGCAGGTCGTCCTGCCCGGCGAAATGGCGGTCGACCGTCTCGGTCAGCTGGTCGCCGGTGGAGAGATGGATATAGCCATCGGCCAGATCGACGGGTGCGCCGGCGAACTGGCCGTCGCGTTCCAGCGCCGCCATCTGCTCGCCGGTCAGCACCTTATAGGCGGTCTGGGGCAGGTCGGCGCTCATTCCTCGATATCCTTTTCGTCGAGCGTCTGGGGGCCCGTGCCGTCGTCGACCGTCAGCGTTGAGTCCGGGTCGGCGGCGGGCGCCTCTGCCCGCTCGGCCGCGACGATCGCCTCGGCCTCGTTCTCCGGCTCTTCCTCCTCGTCGATCCGGGCCGCGGACACGACATGCTCGTTCTCGGCGACGCGGAAGATCGTGATGCCCTGCGTGTTGCGCCCGGCGACCCGGATGTCGCCTACCGTGGTGCGGATCAGCTTGGCCTGATCGGTGACGAGCATCAGCTGCTCGCCATTATGCGCGGGGAAGCTCGCCACGACATGGCCGTTGCGGTCGGACGTGACGATGTTGGTGATGCCCTGCCCGCCGCGACCGGTGCGACGATATTCATAGGCGGAGGTGCGCTTGCCATAGCCGTTCGCGGTGACGGTGAGGATGAACTCCTCCGCCGCCTCCATCGCCGCCATGGTCTCGGCATCGAGCGTCGTGTCCCGCTCGCCTTCCTTCCACGGCGCGGCGCGCAGATAGGCGTCGCGCTGGTCGGTGTCGAACGGCGTGCCGCGCAGGATCGACAGCGAGATGACCGCGTCGCCCGCCGCCAGCGAGACGCCGCGCACGCCCGTCGAGGTGCGGCTCTGGAACTCGCGCACGTCGGTGGCGGCGAAGCGGATCGCCTTGCCCGCGCGGGTGGCGAGCAGAACGTCGTCCGCCTCGGTCAGCAGCGCGACGCCGATCAGCTTGTCGGTCGATTCATCGTCGAAGCGCATCGCCAGCTTGCCGTTGGACGGGATGTTGGCGAAGGCGTCCATGGAGTTGCGCCGCACGGTGCCGTTCGCGGTGGCGAACATGACGTGGAGGTCGCCCCAGCGCCCTTCGTCCTCGGGCAGCGGCAGGACGGTGGAGATCGTCTCGCCCGGCGCCAGCGGCAGCAGGTTGACCATCGGCCGTCCCCGCGTCGCCGGCCCGCCCTCGGGCAAGCGCCACACCTTCATGCGATAGACCTTGCCGGCGGTGGAGAAGAACAGCACCGGCGTGTGCGTCGAGGTGACGAACAGGCTGGTGACCGCATCCTCCTCCTTGGTCGCCATGCCGGCGCGGCCCTTGCCGCCGCGCTTCTGCGCGCGGAACGCGTCGAGCGGGGTGCGCTTGATATAGCCCTCGACCGTGACGGTGACGACCATGTCCTCGCGCTCGATCAGATCCTCGTCGTCGATACCGCCGGCGAAATTCTCGATCTGGGTGCGGCGCGGCGTCGCGAACTGGTCGCGGATCGCCTGCAGCTCGCCGCGCATCACGGCATAGAGCTTCACGCGATCGGCGAGGATCGCGAGCAGTTCGGCGATCGAGTCCGCCAGCTGCTTCAGCTCGTCGCCGATCTCGTCCCGGCCGAGCGCGGTCAGGCGATGGAGGCGCAGGTCGAGGATCGCGCGGACCTGCGCATCGGACAGGCGATAGGTGTCGCAGCTCGCCTCGTCCTCCACGGCCTCGACCAGCGCGAGATAGGGCGCGATCTCCGCCACCGGCCATTCGCGCGCCAGCAGCGCCATGCGCGCCGCCGCCGGGCTGGCCGAACCGCGGATGATGCGCACCACCTCGTCCAGGTTGGTGACCGCGATGACGAGACCGAGCAACAGGTGCGCCCGCTCGCGCGCCTTGGCCAGCTCGAACTTCGAGCGGCGGGTAATGACCTGCTCGCGGAACTGGACGAAGGCCTGGATGATGTCGCGTAGATTGAGCAGCTCGGGCCGGCCGCCGCGGATCGCGAGCATATTGGCCGGGAACGACCCCTGCGCGGGCGTGTGCCGCCATAGCTGGTTGAGCACCACATCGGCGGTGGCATCGCGTTTCAGGTCGATGACGATGCGAACGCCCTCGCGGTTCGACTCGTCGCGGATGTCGCTGATCCCCTCGATCCGCTTGTCCTTGGCGGCTTCGGCGATCTTCTCGACCAGCGCATTCTTGCCCTGCTGGAAGGGGATCTCGGTCAGCACGATCGACTGGCGGTCGCCGCGATGATTCTCGATCGTGTGGCGCGAGCGCACGATGATCGAGCCGCGACCGGTCGAGTAGGCGGAGCGCGCGCCCGCGCGGCCGAGGATGATCGCGCCGGTGGGGAAATCGGGACCGGGGACGATCTCGGCCAGCTGCTCGGCCGTGACGCTGCCGTCGTCCATATAGGCGAAGCAGGCGTCGATCACCTCGCCCAGATTGTGCGGCGGGATGTTGGTCGCCATGCCGACCGCGATGCCGCCGGCGCCGTTGACGAGCAGGTTCGGGAACTGCGCCGGCAGCACCTGCGGCTCGCGTTCCGAGGCATCGTAGTTGGGCTGGAAGTCGACCGTATCCTTGTCGAGCCCGTCGAGCAGCGCGTTGGTGACGCGCGCCAGCCGCGCCTCGGTATAGCGCATCGCGGCGGGCGGATCGGGGTCCATCGAGCCGAAATTGCCCTGACCGTCGATCAGCGGCACGCGCATCGACCAGTCCTGCGCCATGCGGGCCAGGGCGTCGTAGATCGCGCTGTCGCCGTGCGGATGGTATTTACCCATCACGTCACCGACGATGCGCGCCGACTTGCGATAGGGACGGCCCGCCAGGAAGCCGCTTTCATAGGCCGAGTAGAGGATGCGCCGGTGCACCGGCTTCAACCCGTCGCGCACGTCGGGCAGCGCGCGCGCGACGATGACGCTCATCGCGTAGTCCAGATAGCTCGACTTCATCTCGTCGACGATCGAGATGGTCGAAGCGCCCTCGGAATGGGGGGTAGGTTCTGCGAGGATGGTCTCGTCAGCCAAGGCTGTCTCGTCTTTCGGGTTGGATCAGGTGGAAACCACCCTCCCTAGCCCGCCACGATGCGCCTGACCACCCCCGCGCGCCCGCGCCCGCGCTCGCACGCGCGAGGGGCATTGTCGTTCGTGAAATGTTCCACGTGGAACATTGGTGAGCTTCCAGCCCTCATCCTCCCCCGCCCGGGGGGTGGCAACCGCAGGCTGACGAAGGAGGAGGGTGGCGGAGGCCTATCGAGGTCTCAGCGTATCCTCCCCCTCCGTCCGGCTAAGGCCGGCCACCTCCCCCTGGCGGGGAGGATCACCGTGTTCCACTAATGTTCCACGTGAAACATTCGCGGTCGCCACCCGGAGGGCTTATTTGCACGCCTTCTTGGTCGCGTTGCCGGCCTTGGCGCAGTTATAGGTCACGGTCTTGCCCGTGCTGGTCTTGGTAGTGACGGTGCGGGCGGTCGCGACATGGGTGCGCGTCGCGGGGGCCTTGACCGCATGGGTGGTGGTGACGGTGTGCACAGCTGTCGTGGTGGCCGGCTTGGTCTGGCCCGCGGCGATCGCGGCGGTACCGGACAGAAGCGCACCGGCGGTGAGCGCCAGGAAGGGAAGCGAACGGGTCATCGGGCAATCCTCCTTATGATCTTGCCCGCCGCATCCGGGAGTCAGTGATGCGGCGACGGTGAGGAAGGATATGCCCCGACAGGCCTGTCGACGCGGTGGCGACCGGATTAACGATCGGTCATCAGGGCGAAATTTCCGCACCGTCCCAGGCGAACAGGCGGCCGCTGTCGGGCGCCTTGAGCCCGTCGAGAACGTCCAGCAGCTGCACCGCCGCGCGATCGGCCGCGAACAGCTGGTCGGGGCGGACATTGGCCTGGAAGGGCTGGGAAAGGGGGGTATCGACGGTGCCGGGATGGAGGCCGACCACGATCGTCCGGTCGTTGCGGCGCCTCTCCTCGACCGCCACGGTGCGGATCAGCTGGTTGAGCGCGGCCTTGGACGCGCGATAGCCGTACCAGCCGCCGAGCCGGTTGTCGGAGATGCTGCCGACGCGCGCGGAGAGGAAGGCGAGCACGCAGCGGCCGGTCTTCGGCATGCGGGGCAGGACGTGCTTGGCGACCAGCGCCGGGCCGATCGCATTGACGGCATATTGGCGTGCCAGCCATGCGGGATCGAGCGCCGACAGGCTCTTTTCGGGTCCCTGCGCGCCCTCGTGCAGCAGGCCCGTCGCCACGAAGACCAGGTCGGGCGGCGTCGTCAGCGACCGGGCGGCCGCCGCGATCGTCTCCTCGTCGGTGAGGTCGATATGGTCGCGGCCGGCAAAGCTGCGGGCGAGCCCGCGGACGGGGACTCCTTCCTCGGCCAAAGCGCGGACCATCGCCGCGCCGATCCCGCCCGAGGCGCCGATGACGACGGCGGAGCGGGTGCCGCTCATCGCGCGAACCGCCAGCGGTTGTCGTCGCTCTCGGCGGGCACGAAGCGGTAGCCGTCGCTGTCGAACCCCCGCATCGCATCGATCTCGGTGATGCGATGTTCGATCATCCAGCGCGCCATCATCCCGCGCGCCTTTTTCGCGTGGAAGCTGATGAACCGGTCGCCGTCGCGGAAATCGACGGCGATCACCCGTATGCCGGCCGGCAGCCGGCCCTCCACCGCCGCCCAATATTCCTGGCTGGCGAGGTTGAGGATCGTCGCCGATCCCTCCGCCTCGACGTCGCGCGCCAGCAGGTCCGCGATGCGATCGCCCCACCAGTCGGTCAGCCGGTCGCGCCGCGGCGCCCAGCGCGTGCCCATCTCCAGCCGATAGGGGCGGATCGCATCGAGCGGGCGCAGCAGGCCGTACAGTCCCGACAGCAGCCGCAGATGATCCTGGGCGAAGGGCAGCGCCGGCTCGTCGAGGCTTTTGGCCTCGAGCCCCGTATAGACGTCGCCGGCGAAGGCGAACATCGCCGGCCGCTCGGGCGCGTCGGCGAAGTCGCGAAACCGGTCGGCATTGAGCTTGGCGAGCGCGGGCGAGATCTTCATCAAGGCCGAAAGCCGCTTCTGCGGCAGACGGGCCGCCGCCCGGGCCAGGGTTGCAGCTTCGTCTCCAAGGCGCGGCCGGGTCGCGGCGATACGGGGAAGGTCGCTCTCGTAATCGAGCGTCTTGGCGGGCGACAGCACGGCGATCATGCGGCGGCGGGTAGCCCCGCGGGGTGTCGCATTCAATCCGCGTTCAGCCCGACAAAGTCACGGAACCAAGATGGATGCGCTCGCTTGAAGCTGCGTTAACCCCCCGGTAGAGCGACCGGGACGTCCCCCGTCACCCATTGGAGAGACCTTCCTCATGACATCGCTTACGAAGATCGCGCTGGCGATCGCCCTTTCGACCGGGGTCAGCGGTCTGGCGCTGACGGCGCCGGCTGTCGCGGCGAAGAAAAAGGACGAGGCGCCCGCCGGTCCGAAGCTGAGCCCGGACTTCCTCAAGGTCGCGCAGACCGCGCAGACCGCGCTGAACGCCAAGGACCTGGCGACGGCCGCCCCGGCACTCGACCAGATGGACGGCCTCGCCAAGACCGACGACGATCGCTACTTCGCCGCGTCGCTCCGGTACAATCTGGAGCAGCTGAAGATCCAGAACGCGCGGGCCGCCAACCCCAACGCGCCGGTCGACGAGACCGCGCTCGCCAAGCCGCTCGACGCGCTGATCGCCAGCCCGGTCACCAAGCAGGATGCGAAGGCGAAGTTCGCCTATCAGCGCGGCATCCTCGCTTATAACGGCAAGCAGTTCCCGGTCGCGATCCAGTACTTCACCCAGGCCAAGCAGCTGGGCGAGACCGATCCCAACCTGTCGCTCCAGCTCGCCCAGGCCAAGGTCAGCAGCGGCGACGTCGCCGGCGGCCTGACCGAGCTCGACACCACGGTGCAGGCGCAGATCGCCGCTGGCCAGAAGCCCGACGAGGACGTGTTCCGCTACGGCATCTCGCGCGCCAACCAGGCGAAGCTGGGGCCGCAGACCATGACCTGGATCCAGCGCTACATCGCGACCTATCCGACGCGGAAGAACTGGCGCGACGCGGTCGTGACCTATGGGCTGGCCGGCAACTCGGTCGAGAAGCTGACCGAGGCGCAGAAGATCGACCTGTTCCGCCTGCTGCGCGCGACCAACGCCCTGGCCGACCAGAACGACTATCTGGAATATGCCGACGACGTGCAGCGCCGTGGCCTGCCCGCGGAGGCGCAGGCGGTGATCAAGGAAGGCCAGGCGGCCGGCAAGATCCCGGCCTCCAACGCGCTCGCCAAGCAGATCCTGACCGATGCGACCAACGCGCTGAAGGTCGAGGGCTCGCTGGCGCCGCTCGAGGCGAAGGCGAATGCCGCGGCGAACGGCAAGCTCGCCGCCGGCACCGGCGACGCCTATCTGGGCACCGGCGACTATGCCAAGGCGGCTGCGCTCTATCGCACGGCGCTCCAGAAGGGCGGTGTGGATGCCGACGAGGTCAACACCCATCTGGGCATCGCGCTCGCTCGGTCGGGTGACAAGGCGGGCGCCAAGGCGGCGTTCGGTGCGGTGAAGGCCGCGCCGCGCAGCAACATCGCCGCGCTGTGGACGACATATCTGGACGCGCCCGCGCCGACCGCCTGACGATAGCGAGGGGAGGGCGGCCCTCGCCGTCCTCCCCTTTAGGAGCTCAGGCGTTCTAGTGACCGATCCCGGCCGGCGAGCCGTCGGCCGGGATCGGGATCCCGGATCGCGACTTGGCGGTGCGGATCGTCAGCGATGTCTTAACGCTCGCGACATTAGGCGCAGGCGTAAGATGCGTGGTCAGGATCTCCTGGAAGCTTTTCAGATCGGTCGCGACGATCTTCAGGATGAAGTCGATCTCGCCGTTCAGCATGTGGCACTCGCGGACCTCGGGTATGGCCGCGACATGGTCCTCGAAGGCGGAGAGATCCCGCTCGGCCTGGCTGCGCAGCGAGACCATCGCGAAGACGGTGATCGGATAGCCGAGACGCGCGGCATCGAGGTCGGCATGATAGCCACGGATGGCGCCGGCATCCTCCAGCGCCCGCACGCGGCGCAGGCAGGGCGGCGCCGTCAATCCGACGCGCTCCGCCAGGTCGACATTGGTCATCCGGCCGTTGTCCTGGAGCAGCGAGAGGATTTGCCGGTCGATCCGGTCGATCGCCATTGTAGGAACGCCCCCTTTACGAGTGAAATTTCGAATGTCGCGCATCTTACATAAGAAAATTACGCGATAACGCAATTGTCCCACTACGCGACATCCCAAAATAGGTCGGCACCAATGATGCGGGCGCGGGTTCTAGGCTCACGAATTTTCGCTATGCACGTCGGCGTGTAGGGGGAAGGCCAAGCGTGCGTTTCGATGACAGCCTCAGGACGGTCCTGTCGGCCGACCAGGGCTCCGGTTTCGGAGCCCAGTCGGCATGGCGGCAGATCGTCGACCTGCTGGGGCGGGGACGCATCGCCGACGAGGGCGCGGAACGCGAGGCGATGGCGCGGCTGACGGCGCTGCGCGGGCGCGTACCCCAGCCGGTGCGCGCGGCCAGTGCGCGTGCGCTAGCCTTCGCAAAGCCACCCGCCGCACTCGTCGGCTTCTTCGCGGAAGACGAGCTTGCCGTCGCGGCTCCCGTGTTGCGCACCGCGCAGCTCGACGAGGCGGACTGGCTGGCGCTGCTCGGCACGCTGACTCCGGCGGGCCGCGCCGTGCTGCGGCAGCGTCGCGATCTGCCCGCGGCGGTGGTGCGCGGGCTGGAGAGCTTCGGCGTTTCGGATTTCGCGCTCGGCAGCCCGGTAGCGGGTGCTCAAGCGGCTGCGGCGACGGTCGAGATCATCGCGACGATCGAGACGGTAGAGGCCGACGAGGTCATCGCTCCGGACGAGCCGGCCGGAGGGGATGCGCCGGTACCGCTCGCGCCGGACGCGCCGCTTTCGCCCACCCCGTTCGTGTCGCTGGCCGATATCACCCGTGGGCTGCCGGTGGTGGCGGAGGCCATGCGTCAGGTCGAGGACGAGCCGGCCGAGATCGAAGCTGCAAGCGCCGGGTCGCTGCCGGACGACGTATCGCCAATTGCGGGGGACGCGGCCCGGTTCGAGATCGCTGATATCGTCGCCCGGATCGACGCGTTCCAGCGGGATCGGGACTCGGCGCCTGTGCCCGAGCCGGCCGGACCCAGCACCAGCTTCCGCTTCGAGACCGATGCTACCGGCACCATCCGCTGGGTGGAAGGGGTCGGCCGCGCCGCACTGGTCGGCGTATCGATCGCGCGGGCCGGCGGGCATGGCCTGATCCGCATCGACGCGGGCGCGGCGGCGGCCTTCCGTCGCCGGGCGCCGTTCAGCGATCTGCGCCTCGAAGTGGCCGGCCTGTCGGAGGTCGCGGGATCGTGGCGGATCGCGGGCACGCCGCTCTTCGATCGCGAGAGCGGCCGCTTCACCGGGTTCCACGGTGCCGGCCGGCGCCCGATGCGCCACGAGACCGCGGTCCCCTCGGCCGACCGCCGCGTCACGTCGGAAGGGCTTCGCCAGCTCGTCCACGAGCTGCGTACGCCCGCCAATGCCGTCGCAGGCTTCGCCGAACTGATCGAGACCGAGCTGCTCGGTCCCGTCGCCGACGTCTATCGCCGCCGTGCCCGGACCATCCGCTCGCAGGCGTCGGGCCTGTTGTCGGCGATCGACGACCTCGACACGGCGGCGCGGATCGAGGGGCGCGCGCTCGACCTGCGGCCGGGTGCCGTGCGGCTGGGCGAATTGGTGGCTCGGCTGGCGACCGACCTGGGCCCGCTCACCCGGCAGCGCGGCGCCACCCTGGCCCTGTCGGGCGAAGAGGCGGTCGTCTCAGTCGACGATCGCGCCGCGGAGCGACTGATGGCGCGGCTGCTGTCGACGCTCGTCTCGGCGGCGAGCGCGGGCGAGCGGATCGGGATCAGCGTGCACCCCGCCGGGGATCACGCCGTCGTGTCCTTCGACCGCCCGCGGCGGCTGGCCGACCTTGCCGGCGACGGGCTGTTCAGCCTCGACGACATGGCCGAACCCGAGGAGGGCGGGCCGCTGCTCGGCGCCGGCTTCACCTTGCGGCTCGTGCGCAACATCGCGGTCGAGCTGGGCGGGTCGCTGGCGATCGAGCCCGACCGGCTCGTGCTGCGCCTGCCCGTCCCCCGCGAGCGCGATACCGGGCAGGCGTCCGGCGCCTAGGTCGCTGCCACGTCTGCCGCGACGAAGCGGTCGAGGCGCGCGAGATGATCGGCCAGGGCGGCATCGTCGAGAAAGGCGCCCAGAAAGCTGTTGCGCGCGAGCGTGACGACGGCATCGCGCGACAGGCGTCGCGCCTCTGCCACCGCGCGATAGTTTTCCGCGATATAGCCGCCGAAATAGGCCGGGTCGTCCGAATGGACCGTCGCGCGCAGGCCGAGATCGAGCATCCGGTCGATCGGATGGTCCTCGATCCGGTCGACATTGCGGAGCGCGACGTTGGATAGGGGGCAGACGGTCAGGGTCATCGCCGTGCGGGCGAGACGCGCGACGAGCGCCGGGTCTTCGAGCGCGCGATTGCCGTGATCGATCCGGTCGACCGCCAGCAGATCGAGCGCTTCCCGGATATAGGCGGGCGGCCCTTCCTCGCCGGCATGGCAGCAGAGTTTCAGTCCCCGCTCGCGACTGGCGGCGAAGACGCGTGCGAACTTGGCAGGGGGATTGCCGCGTTCCGACGAATCGAGGCCGACGCCGACGATCCGGTCGAGCCATGGCTCTGCGGCCCGCAGCGTAGCGAAGGCATCCTCCTCGTCGAGGTGGCGCAGGTAGCTGAGGATCAATTCCACCGTCATGCCGTGGCGGCTGCGCGCGCCCTCGATCGCGGCGAACAGCCCGTCGAGCACGACCCCCATCGGGATGCCGCGATGGGTGTGGGTCTGCGGGTCGAAAAAGATTTCGGCGTGCACGACCCCGTCGGCGGCGGCACGATCGAAATAGGCGGCTGCCAGATCGTGGAAATCTTCCTCGGTCTGCAGCACGGCCGCGCCGGCGTAATAGATGTCGAGGAAGCTCTGCAGGTCGGTGAAGCGATAGGCCGCGCGAATGTCGTCGACGGAGGCGAACGGGATCGCGATCCGGTTGCGCCTCGACAGGGCGAACATCAGCTCCGGCTCCAGCGATCCTTCGATATGGAGGTGCAATTCGGCCTTGGGCAGGCGTGAATAGAAGTCCGGGGTCACGCAGTGTCTCCTGTCCGCCATCAGGTCGTCGATGACAGGCCGACGGCTTCATAGCGGGTTCAGACCGGAATGGACACAGAACGACAGTCGAGGAAAGACGGGCCAAAAAGAACCTGTTATGCCGCCATTCGACAGGGAGGGGCAGAAGCTTTGGCGGAAAAGGCCGGAATATTGTCGAGAGTGGAACGTGTGAAGGTGGGCGAATTGGACATCGCCTATACGCTGGCGGGTCCGGATAGTGGCGAGACCGTGCTGTTGCTGCATGGCTGGCCGGACGACGCATCGACCTGGGACGCGGTTGCCGCCGCGTTGAATGCGGGGGGCTGGCGTACCCTGACCCCGGCGCTGCGGGGCTTCGGAGAGACCCGCTTCACCGATGGCGGCGCGCCCCGCACCGCCAACAGCGCGATGCTGGCGATGGACGCGATCGGCCTGGTCGACGCGCTCGGGATCGACCGCTTTGCCGTGGTCGGCCATGACTGGGGCGCCAATATCGCCGAGGCGCTGGCGGTCGGCTGGCCGGAGCGGGTGACGCGGCTGGCCATGCTGTCGTCGCCGCCGCGCCTCGGCGGGCTGCCGACGCCGAGTTTCGAACATGCGCAGCGCGAATGGTACCACTGGTTCATGGCGACCGAGCGGGGGGCGCAGGCGGTGGGTGAGGACAGGCGCGGCTTTGCGCACCTGCACTGGACCAACTGGTCCCCGCCCGGCTGGTTCGAGGACGCGACGTTCGAGCGGGTCGCCGAAGCCTGGGACAATCCGGACTGGCTGGCGGTGACGCTGCACAGCTATCGCTCGCGCTGGAACGTCGCCGCGCCCGACGCCCGCAGCGTGTGGCTGGAGACCGAGGTGCGGACGACCCGGACGCTGTCGCTGCCGGCCATGTACGTCCAGGGTGCGGAGGATGGCGTCAATCCGCCGGAAACCACCCGCGGCGTGCCCGAGAAGTTCAGCGGACCTTTCGAATATGTGACGCTGCCGGGAGTCGGGCATTTCCCGCAGCGCGAGGCGCCCGATGCGCTGCTCGCCCGACTGATCCCGTTCCTCGAAGCCGCCTGAGGGCTGGAAGGGGGGCGGCACCGGCCGCCCCCCGCGATCTTAGCGCTGCTGCGCCGGTGCGGCCGGCGGGGGCGGAGGAACCGCGCCCGGTGCAGCGGCTGCGGGTGGCGGCGGCGCTCCGGCGCCCGGGGGCGGGGGAGGCGCCCCGGCGCCCGGCGGCGGCGGCGGTGCGCCGGCTCCCGGCGGATGCGGGGGCGGCGCGCCAGCACCCGGGGGCGGCGGCGGTGCCCCTGCGCCCGGCGGGGGCGGCGGGGGCGCTCCGGGACCATGGGGCGGCGGCGGGGGGGCGACCTCGCGCACCGTGCCGCTGCCGTCGACCAGGAAGCGGGCCCGCAGCTGCCCGTCGTCGAAGCGGCCCTGGACCAGCACCGGCTGGCCGCGGGTGAAGCTGGACGCATCGGTGCGCGGGGCGGCGACCAGCGTGCGGCCGGTGGCATCCTGCACCACGAACCGGTCTCCATAGCTTTCGGCCACGCGGCCGCGAACGGTCACGATGCCGCTGCTGCCGGCCAGCTTGGCGACTGGAGTCGCGATCGTCGGGGCCATCTCGATGCTCGGCCGGGTCAGCGACACGGCGCCGGCACCGCCGGCCGCGCCGATGCCGAGCAGCGCGGCAGCGGCGATGGCGACGCGCTGGCGCCGGCCGATCCGATCGGTGAGGGGAATATTCATCATCGTCTCCTTTCAACAGGGTGACGATGCAATAGTCGGGGCAGGGACCATCCCCGCTGAACCGGATCGTTCAGTTTCGGTTTAAGCGGGCGACCTAGGGGGCGACGATGCGGATCCTGCTGGTGGAAGACGATCGCGACCTGGGCCCTGCCATCGCGCGGGCGCTGCGCGACGAGCATTTCGCGGTCGACCTGGCCGACAATGGCATCGATGGCGGCCATCTCGGGGAGACCGAGGCGTTCGATGCCGCAGTGCTCGATCTCGGACTGCCCGGAAAGGATGGCGTGTCGGTGCTGCGCGCATGGCGGGCGGCGGACCGGCGGCTGCCGGTTTTGGTCCTGACCGCGCGGGACGGCTGGTCGGACAAGGTCAGCGCGTTCAAGGCGGGTGCCGACGATTTCCTGATGAAGCCGTTCCGCGTCGAGGAGCTGGTGATGCGGCTGCGCGCGATGGTACGCCGCGCGGCCGGCCATGCCCAGCCGCGTCTGACCTGCGGGCCGCTCGCCTTCGATACCCAGACCGGCCAGTTCGAGCTGGAAGGCCTGCCGCTGAAGCTGACCGCGTTCGAATGGCGCGTCTTGTCTCAGCTGATGCTGCGCAAGAATGCGGTGATCGAACGGCTCGATCTGCTCGAGCGCGTCTATGAGGGGGATGCCGATGTCGACTCGAACAGCCTGGAAGTGATCGTCGGACGATTGCGCCGCAAGATCGGCGCGACCCTGATCGAAACGGTGCGCGGGCGCGGCTATCGGCTGGCGGAGCCGCGGTGATCCGACGCTGGTTCGCCTCGCTCTACGGGCGGATGCTGGCGCTGTCGGCGGCGGCGACCCTGATCGCGCTGGGCCTTGCGGGATGGACGATGTCGGGCGTGCTCGAACGGTTTGTGATCGAGGGGCTCGACCGGCGGCTCGACTCGCAGATCGCGATCCTGTCCGGCAGCGTCGACGCGGCCGGCCATGTCGACCGGCGGTGGCTGGCCGAGCGGCAGGGTGCCCTGGCCGAGGGGCCGGGGTGGCGCTGGCGGATCGCCGGCCCGGACGGCACGATCGGTTCTGCGGACTTCCCGGTCCTGGCGGACGGACCGCCCGGGCCGCCCGGGCCCGACCAGGGCCGCCCGCGGCCCCGCGACGGCGCGGCGGAAAACGGCGTCGCCGTGCATGCGCGCGAGCTGGTGTTGCAGACCGGCGGCGGTACCGTGCGGCTGACGGCCGCCGCGCCGCGCGACGTGATCGCCCGGCCGATCCGGGGAGCGGTCGCACCCCTGCTGGCGGCGCTGGCCGCGCTGGCGCTGGTGCTGGTCACTGCGTCCTGGGCGCAGCTGCGGCTGGGACTCGCGCCGCTGCGGCGGTTGCGGGACGAGGTCGCGGCGATCCGCGCCGGGCAGCGGTCGCGGGTCGACGAGGATGTTCCGAGCGAATTGCGCGGACTGGCGGAGGAGCTCAACGCGCTGACCGAAGCCAATGCGGCGGCGCTGGCCGGCGCGCGCCAGTCCGCGGCGAACCTGGCGCATGCGCTGAAGACCCCCGTCGCGGCGCTCGCCATCGCGCTGCGCCGCGATCCGGATCTGGCCGCGCAGGTCGCGCGGATCGACGCGACGATCCGGCATCATCTCGCCCGGGCGCGGGTGCAGGCGGCCGATCAGCGCGCGTCGACCGCGCTGGCGCCGGCGGTCGACGATCTCGTCGCGACCGTGGCCCGGCTCCATGGCGGCCGCGGCATCGCGATCGCGACCCGCATCGAGCCGGGTATCGCCGTCGCGGTAGACGCGCACGACCTCGACGAGATGATCGGCAACCTGCTCGACAATGCCGCCAAATTCGCGCGGCAGCGGGTGGCGGTGACGGCGGAGCGGGACGCGGGTGACGCGCGAACGGTGCGGATCGTCGTCTGCGACGACGGACCCGGCATCCCGGCCGAGAGGCGCACGGTCGCGCTCGAACCCGGGCAACGTCTCGACGAGCGGGTCGAGGGGCATGGCTTCGGCCTCTCGATCGTCCGCGAGCTCGCGGAGCTCTATGGCGGCACGCTGTCGCTCGGCACCGGCGACATGGGCGGGCTCCTCGCCGAATTGCAGCTGCCCGCGCGCCCGGCCTAGGCGAAGATCACACCGTCCATCAGCTTGCGCGCGGTGCGCAGCAGCGCTGCCGATGCGACCTGCCCGGCGTCGTCGACGGTAAGGACGCAGCTCATCTCGCCGGTTGGGTGCTCGATCGACAGGGTGCGTGTCGCTCCATCGGGCACGGTCGCGACCGAGGCGGCCGGCGATCCCTCCAGCAGGCATGCGGTCGCGACGCTGACTGCGCCGAGCACGCCGATCGAGGCATGGGCGCGGCGCGGGATGAAGCTGCGGACGGTCACCGCCCCGCCGTTACGGGGCGGGGCGACCAGCATCATCTTCGGCACCGATTTATCGGCGACATCGCCGAGGTTCATCAGCGGTCCGGCTTTCAGCCGGATCGCTTCGATCTTCGCCTTCACCGCCTCGGCGGCATCGAGCGTCTCGCGATCCTCATAGCCGGTCGCGCCGACATCCTCGGCGCGCAGGACGATGCAGGGCATCCCGTTGTCGATCAGGGTGCAGGCGACGCCGTCGATCGTGTCGACGACATGGCCGGTCGGCAGCAGCGCGCCGCAGGAGGAGCCGGCGGTGTCGCGGAACTCGAGCGGGACCGGCGCGGCGGTTCCGGGTACGCCGTCGATCCGGGCGTCGCCCGCATAGGTGACGCGGCCGCCGGGCGTCGCGACGGTGGCGACCGCAACCTGGCCGGTATTCTCCATGAAGATGGCGACGCGCGTCTCGCCGTCCTGCGCCGCCACCAGCCCACGCTCGATCGCGAAGGGACCGATGCCGGCGAGGATGTTGCCGCAATTCTGCGCGTCGGTGACGATCGCCTGGTCGACGAAGACCTGGAGGAAGAGATAGTCGACATCGATCCCGGCCCGCTCGGAGCGGGCGACCACCGCCACCTTGCTGGTCAGGGGATCGGCCCCGCCCATCCCGTCGATCTGCCGCGGATCGGGCGAGCCCATCGCGCGGAGCAGGAACGCATCGCGCTCCGCGGGATCGGAGGGCAGGTCGTCGCGGAGGAAGTAGCCCCCCTTCGACGTTCCGCCGCGCATCCACATCACGCGGAGGCCCTCACTCATAGCGCAGCCCCATCGCCGCGAGCTTGCCGCGCATGTCGTAGATGTCGAGCCCGAGCTCGCCGGCGGCGAGCCGTTCGCGCTTGGCGATCTCGTTGGCCTCGCGCTGGCGGCCGGCTTCGAGCACGCGTTCCGCGTCTGCGCGGCGGACGACGCAGACGCCGTCATCGTCGGCGACGATCACGTCGCCGGCCTGCACCGCCGCGCCTGCGCAGACGATGGGCACGTTGACGCTGCCGAGCGTCGCCTTGATCGTGCCCTGCGCGAAGACGGCGCGCGACCAGACGGGGAAGTTCATCTCCGTCAGGTCGCGCACGTCGCGCACCCCGGCGTCGATCACCAGTCCGCGGCAGCCGCGCGCCTGCGCCGAGGTCGCCAGAAGGTCGCCGAAATAGCCGTCCTCGCAGGGAGAGGTCGGGGCCAGGACGAGGATGTCGCCGGCCTGCAATTGCTCGATCGCGACATGGACCATCCAGTTGTCGCCGGGCGGCGCGGAGATGGTGACGGCGCTGCCGGCAACGCGCGCGCCCGGATAGATCGGCCGCAGGCGGCTGCCGAGCAGGCCGATCCGACCCTGCGCCTCGTGCACGGTCGCGACCCCGAGCGCGGCGAGGCCGTCGATCACGGCACTGTCCGCCCGTGCGACGCTGGTGACCACCCGACCGGCCATGTCCTTCTCCTTCATAAGACGCGAAACCGTTCGCGCGCCGATCGGGCGCTGCCCAATCCGAATCTGGCGCCAGGCATAGGATAATGCGATAGATGATCGCGATGGATCCGTTTGCCCTCAACCTTCGCCACCTGCGCGCGCTGCCGCTGATCGTGCGTCACGCCAGCATGAGCCGCGCGGCGGAGGCGGCGGGGCTGTCGCAGCCGGCACTGACCCAGGGGCTGGCGAAGCTGGAGGCGCAACTGGGCGCGCCGCTCTTCGTCCGAGGGTCGGGCGGGATGGTTCCGACCGGGGAGGGCACGGGCTTTGCCGCGCGCATCGGCGTGGCGCTCGCGCATCTCTCCGCCTTCGGCCGCGGTGCGGCACGGGGCGGGCGCGGCTTTGCGCGACCTGACCGGCTGATGACCTCCACCCAGTTGCGGGCGTTCCTGGCGCTCGCGGATGCGGGGAGCTTTGCCGAGGCGGCGCGGGCGACGGACGGCTCGCAACCCGCGATCCACCGGGCGGTGCGCGATCTGGAGCAGATCGGCGGCGTGGCGCTGGCCGAGCGGCGGGGGCGCGGCATCGTGCTGACCGCGGCGGGGCGGCAGCTGGCGCGCAGCGCGCGGCTGGCCGGGGCGGAGATCGCGGCGGCGATGGCCGATATCCGGCCGGATGCAGGCGAGCGCGGGCGGCTGACGATCGGGGCGATGCCGCTGTGCCGGGCCAGGTTGCTGCCGGCGGCGATGGCCGCGCTGATGCGCTCCGCGCCCGGCGCAACCTTCGACGTGGTGGAGGGGTCGTGGCGCGAACTGGTCGAGCCGCTGCGCGACGGGCAGATCGACCTGATGATCGGCGCTTTGCGCGAGGCGGCGTCGCTGCCCGATCTGGATCAGGAGCCGCTGTTCACCGACCGGCTGGCCGTGGTCGCGCGGGCGGGGCATCCGGCGGCGGGGGAGGCAGCGACGCTGGGGGCGCTGGCCGGCTATCCCTGGATCATCGGGCGGGAGGGGACGCCGCTCCGCACGCATTGGGAAACGCTGTTCGCGGGTGGATTGCCGCAGGCACCGGTGGAGTGCGGATCGGTGATGACGGTCCGCGGGCTGTTGCTCGACAGCGATTGTCTGACGCTGCTGTCGCCCGATCAGGTCGCGATGGAGGTGGATGCGGGGCTGCTCACGGTCATCCCGATCGCCGGCGCCGCCCTGGAACGGGCGATCGGCATCACCACCCGCCGGGGCTGGCGACCGACCCACTTGCAGGCGCGCCTGATCGCGGCGCTGCGGGACACCGTCCGAACTTCGTAAAAACCTATCGCGTCACGGCCATTCCGATTGGCAGAGGGTGAGGGCGGCCCGCGATAGTGGCGGGCAATGACGGAGAGGTTGGCCCTGATCGGTTTCGGCGAGGCGGCGCAGGCTTTTGCGCCCGGCCTTGCCGCGTCGCTCGCCGCCTTCGACCGCAAGACTGATCTGGACGGAATGCGCGCGGCCAAGCTGGCAGAATTTGTGCGGTTCGGGGTGGAGGGATGTGAAACGTCCGCTGCGGCCCTGACGGGAGCCGGTGCCGCCCTGTCGCTCGTGACGGCCGATCAGGCGCTTGCCGCGGCCGAGGCGGCGCCGGTCGAGGCGGACTGCTTATGGTTCGACATGAACAGCGTCGCGCCGGAGACGAAGCGGGCGGCAGCCATCGCCATCGAGGGCAGGGGCGGGCGCTATGTGGATGTGGCGGTGATGGCGCCGGTGCATCCGAAGCGTACTTCCGTGCCGCTGCTGCTCGCCGGTCCCTATGCCGAGGCAGGTGCGGCGTTGCTGCGCGGACTCGGCTTCTCGAACGTGTCTGTCGCCGGGGACGGTGTCGGCACCGCATCGGCGATCAAGATGATCCGCTCTGTCATGATCAAGGGAATCGAGGCGCTGTCGGCCGAATGCGTGCTGGCGGCGGAGGCTGCGGGCGTGCGCGCGGCGGTGATCGCCTCGCTCGATGCGAGCTGGCCGGGCGCCGATTGGGCCGCGCGCTTCGACTATAATCTGGATCGCATGATCGTCCACGGCGCCCGCCGCGCGGCGGAGATGGACGAGGTGGTCCGCGCGCTCGACGCGCTCGGCACCGGCAGCGCGATGAGCCGCGCCACCGCCGCCCGCCAGCGCGCGATCGGCGGGCGGGGGATCGCGGTGCCGGATGGACTGGACGCCAAGCTGGAGGCGCTGCGCGCATGACGCTAATCATCGACTGTCACGGCCACTACACCACCGCGCCGGCCGCGCATAACGACTGGCGGGAGGCGCAGAAGGCCGCCTTCAAGGCCGGCCAGCCCGCGCCCGCCTATCCCGCCATCTCCGACGACGATATCCGCGAGACGCTGGAGGCGAACCAGCTGCGGCTGCTGCGCGAGCGTGGTGCGGACATGACGATCTTCTCGCCCCGCGCCTCCGCGATGGCGCCGCATGTCGGGGACGAGGGCGTGGCGATCGCCTGGGCGCAGGCGAACAACGACCTGATCGCGCGCTGCGTCGCGCTCTATCCCGAGACGTTCGTCGGCGTGTGCATGTTGCCGCAGAGCCCGAAGGCGGACATGGCCGGATCGCTCGCCGAGCTGCGCCGCTGCGTCGAGGAGCTGGGCTTTGTCGGGTGCAACCTCAATCCCGATCCGGGCGGCGGGAAGTTCGAGCATCCGCCGCTGACCGATCGCTACTGGTATCCCTTTTACGAGGCGATGGTCGAGCTGGACGTGCCGGCGATGATCCATGTGTCGGGCAGCTGCAATCCGGCGATGCACGCGACCGGCGCCTATTATATCGCCGCCGACACGATCGCCTTCATGCAGCTGATCGAGGGCGACCTGTTCAGGGATTTCCCGAGCCTGCGCTTCATCATCCCGCATGGCGGCGGCGCGGTGCCCTATCATTGGGGGCGGTATCGCGGGCTGGCGGACATGCTGAAGAAGCCGGCGCTGGACGGGCATGTGATGAACAACGTGTTCTTCGACACCTGCGTCTATCACCAGCCGGGCGTGAACCTGCTGGCGGAGGTGATCGAGACCAAGAACATCCTGTTCGGCAGCGAGATGGTCGGCGCGGTTCGGGGGATCGATCCGACGACGGGCCAGTATTTCGACGACACGAAACGCTATGTCGATGCGCTGCCGATCAGCGAAGAGCAGCGGCACGCGATCTACGAGGGTAACGCGCGGCGCGTGTTTCCGCGGCTGGATGCGAAGCTTAAGGCGCGGGGGCTGTGAGGGTGCTGTCGCAGATCCTCCCCGCTCGCGGGGAGGGGGACCACGCCCGCAGGGCGTGGTGGAGGGGGATCGCCACAAGCGTGTCGCTTGCCGAAGTTCCCCTCCACCACCGCTTCGCGGCGGTCCCCCTCCCCAGCAAGCTGGGGAGGATCTGATGGACGCGAACTGGCTGCCGTTCCACCCGAACCCGACCAAGCCGCGCTTCGTCCCGCCCGCGGGGGCGGTCGATGCGCATTGCCATGTATTCGGTCCGGGCGACGTCTTCCCCTACGCCCCGGAGCGGAAATACACGCCTTGCGATGCGGGGCGGGACAAGCTCTACGCGCTGCGGGACTTCCTCGGCTTCGACCGCAACGTCGTGGTGCAGGCGACCTGCCATGGCACCGACAATCGCGCGATGGTCGATGCGCTGGTCCATGCGGGCGGCAGAGCGCGGGGCGTCGCGACGGTCGGCAGCGGCATCACCCGTGACGAGCTCGCCGCGATGCATGAGGCAGGCGTCCGCGGCGTGCGCTTCAACTATGTGAAGCGGCTCGTCGATCCCAAGCCCGACGCCTATTATCGTGGCATCATCGAAAAGATCGCCGAGTTCGGCTGGCATATCGTCGTCTACTTCGAGGCGGCGGATCTGGCGGAGAAGTGGGACTTCTTCACCAGCCTGCCGACGACCGTCGTGGTCGATCATATGGGCCGGCCCGATGTCACCAAGTCGCCGGACGGGCCGGAGTTCGCCCAGTTCCTGCGCTTCATGGAGCGCGACAATATCTGGTCGAAGGTGACCTGCCCCGAGCGGCTGTCGAAGTCCGGGCCACCGACCTACGACGATTTCGTCCCCTTCGCGAAGACGGTGGTCGAGCGGTTTCCGGAGCGGGTGCTGTGGGGCACCGACTGGCCGCATCCCAATCTCAACATGGTCGGCCACATGCCCGATGACGGCTGGCTGGTCGACATGATCCCGCGCATCGCGCCCACCGCCGAGCTGCAGCACCGACTGCTCGTCGACAATCCGATGCGCCTCTACTGGCCCGAGGAGACGCCCGCATGACCGCGCCCCGCGACATCCACGCCTATCTGGCGGAGTTCGACGATATCCCCGGCACCCGCGTCTACACCGCCAGGCGGGCGCGGGCAGGCTATCACCTCAACCAGTTCGCGATGAGCCTGATGAAGCCGGAGAACCGCGCGCGGTTCAAGGCGGACGAGGCGGCCTATCTGTCCGAATGGAAGCTGACCCCGGCGCAGCGCGAGGGGGTGCTGAAGCGCGACTATAACGCGCTGCTCGACGAAGGCGGCAATATCTACTTCCTCGCCAAGCTGTTCTCCACCGACGGGCAGAGCTTCATCCAGGCGGTCGGCACGATGACCGGGATGAGCACCGAAGATTATCAGGCGATGATGATCGCCGGCGGCCGCAGCCCCGAGGGCGTCCGCTCGCTGCGCGACCAGGCGGCGCTGGCCGCGGTGGCCGATGCCGCGGCCGAGATCACCAATTCACCCGTGTCCGATTCAGAAGGGAGCCGCTGATGGCCCGCATCACCGCCGGTATCGCCTCGAGCCACATTCCCGCGGTCGGCGCCGCGCTCGACAACGGCAAGACGGGGGATGCCTATTGGCAGCCGGTCTTCGCCGGCTACGAATGGGTGAAGGCGTTCGAGCGCGACGAGAAGCCCGACGTCGTGATCCTGGTCTTCAACGATCATGCCTCCGCCTTCGACATGAAGTTCATCCCGACCTTCGCGATCGGCTGCGGCGAGGAATATGCGCCGGCCGACGAGGGCTGGGGACCGCGCCCGGTGCCGAAGGTGGAGGGCCATCCCGATCTCGCCTGGCATATCGCGCAGAGCCTGATCCTCGACGAGTTCGACATGACCATCATCAACGAGATGGACGTCGACCACGGGCTGACCGTGCCGCTGTCGGTGATGTTCGGCCAGCCCGAGGCGTGGCCGGTCAAGGTCATCCCGCTGGCGGTCAACGTCGTCACCTATCCGCCGCCCTCCGGCAATCGCTGCTGGGCGCTGGGCGAGGCGATCGCGCGCGCGGTCGCCAGCTATGGCGAGGACCTCAACGTGCAGATCTGGGGTACGGGCGGGATGAGCCACCAGCTTCAGGGGCCGCGCGCCGGGCTGATCAACAAGCCCTGGGACACGGCGTTCCTCGACAAGCTGACCGCCGATCCCGACGCGCTGCGCCACATGCCGCATATCGAGTATCTGCGCGAGGCGGGCAGCGAGGGGATCGAGCTGGTCATGTGGCTGATCATGCGCGGCGCGCTGGGCGCGAAGGCGGAGGAGCTGCACCGCTTCTACCATGTGCCCGCCAGCAATACCGCGGTCGGGCATATCGTGCTGCGGCCGGGCGACTAGCCGTCACCCCAGCGCAGGCTGGGGTCTCACGCGGCACAAGACCCCAGCGTTCGCTGGGGTGACGATCGGAGTTTGAAGTCATGAAAATCGCTCTCGCGGGGGCCGGCGCGTTCGGGGAGAAGCACCTCGACGGCCTGAAGAACATCGACGGCGTCGAGGTCGTCAGCCTGGTCGGCCGGCGGCTGGACGCGACGCAGGCGATCGCGGACAAATATGGCATCGGCCATGCCTGCACCGATCTGGCCGAGGCGCTGCAGCAGGACGTCGATGCCGTCATCCTCTGCACCCCCACCCAGATGCACGCCGCGCAGGCGATCCAGTGCATGGAGGCGGGCAAGCATGTGCAGGTCGAGATCCCGCTGGCGGACAGCTGGGCCGACAGCGAGGCGGTGCTGAGGAAGCAGCAGGAGACCGGCCTGGTCTGCATGGTCGGGCATACCCGGCGCTTCAATCCCAGCCACCAGTATCTCCACGACAAGTTCACGGCCGGCGAGGCGAGCGTCCAGCAGATGGACGTGCAGACCTATTTCTTTCGCCGCAAGAACATGAACGCCAAGGGCGAGCCGCGGTCCTGGACCGACCATCTGCTGTGGCATCACGCCGCGCATACGGTCGACCTGTTCGCCTATCAGGCCGGGCCGGTCGTGCAGGCGAACGCGCTCGAGGGGCCGATCCATCCCGAACTCGGCATCGCGATGGACATGTCCATCCAGCTGAAGGCGGAGAGCGGCGCGATCTGCACCCTGTCGCTCAGCTTCAACAATGACGGGCCGCTCGGCACCTTCTTCCGCTACATTTGCGACACTGGTACCTGGATCGCGCGCTACGACGATCTGGTGACGGGCCGGGAGGAGCCGGTGGACCTGAGCGGGGTCGCGGTGTCGAGCAACGGCATCGAATTGCAGGACCGCGAATTCATCGCGGCGATCCGCGAGGGGCGCGAGCCCAACAGCTCGGTCGCGCAGGTGCTGCCCTGCTATCGCGTGCTCGGCCAGCTCGAAGAGCAGCTCGCCGGGCGATGAAGACCCGGGTCGCGATCATCGGTTCGGGGCCGGCGGGGTTGCTGCTCGGCCATCTGCTGCGCGCGGAGGGAATCGACTGCGTCGTGCTCGAACGCCAGACGCGCGACTATGTCGAAAGCCGCATCCGCGCCGGCGTGCTGGAGACGGTGACGACCGACCTGCTGCACCGGCTCGGCATCGACCAGCGGCTGAATGCCGAAGGCATGGTGGAGGACGGCTTCAATCTCGCCTCCGACGACCAGGTCGTGCGGATCGACATCAAGGCGCTGACCGGTCGGCACGTCACCGTTTACGGTCAGACCGAGGTCACGCGTGACCTGATCGAGGCGGCTCCCGCTCGCGGGCTCGACATCGTCTTCGAAGCGAAGGACGTCGAGATCCACGGGATCGACGGCGATGCGCCGTTCGTCACCTACACGAAGGATGGCGAGAGCCTCCGGGTGGACGCGCAGTTCATCGCGGGATGCGACGGCTTCCACGGTCCCTCACGCAAGGCGATCGGCGACGGGGCGGAATTCGAGCGTGCCTATCCGTTCGGCTGGCTCGGCATCCTTGCCGATGTGCCGCCCTGCCATCCGGAGCTGATCTACGCCAACACCGTCGACGGCTTCGCGCTCGCCTCGATGCGCTCGCCGACGCGCAGCCGCTATTACATCCAGGTGCCGCTGACCGAGGACATCCGGAATTGGCCCGAGGAACGGCTGTGGGACGAACTCGACCGCCGTTTCGCGCCGCTGGCCGACCGGCCGGTGGTGCGCGGCCCGGCGCTGGAAATGTCGATCGCGCCGCTGCGCTCCTACGTCTTCGAGACGATGCGGCGGGGCCGGCTGTTCCTGGCTGGGGACGCCGCGCATATCGTGCCGCCGACCGGGGCGAAGGGGCTGAACCTCGCCGCATCCGACGTCGCCTATCTCGCCGATGCCCTCATCGCGCAGGTGAAGCGGGATGACGAGGCGGCGCTGCTCGGCTATCAGGCGCGGGCGCTGGCCCGGATCTGGAAGGCGGAACGGTTCAGCTGGACCCTGACCAAGCTGATGCATCGCTTTCCGGACGACGGCCCGTTCGAGCACCGCATGCAGGTCGCCGAACTCGACTATGTCGCCGGTTCGCGGGCGATGCAGACCGCGATCGCGGAGAATTATGTGGGCCTGCCGCTATGACCCAGCTGCCGCAGCGCCGGATCGGCGCGTTCGCGGTGTCCGCGATCGGCCTTGGCTGCATGAACCTCAGCCATGCCTATGGCGTGCCGCCGTCCGAGGCGGAGGGCATCCGGCTGCTCAACCACGCGCTCGATTCGGGCGTGACGCTGCTCGACACGGCGGCACTTTATGGCGGCGGGCGGAACGAGGCGCTGCTCGGCAAGGCGGTGATGCACCGGCGGCAGGAGTTCGTGCTGGCGAGCAAATGCGTGCTCGATATGCGCGACGGCGAGCGAGTGCTCGACGGCCGGCCCGAGGCGATCGCGGCGACGCTCGACGCGGCGCTGACCCGGCTGGGAACCGACCATATCGATCTCTACTATCTGCACCGGCTCGACCGTCAGGTGCCGATCGAGGATTCGGTCGGCGCGCTCGTCCGCGCCAAGGAGGCGGGCAAGATCCGGGCGCTCGGCCTGTCGGAGATGTCGGCGGCGACGATCGCGCGGGCGCACGCCGTCCACCCGATCGCCGCCGTGCAGAACGAATATTCGCCCATCGTCCGCAACCCGGAGGCAGGCGTGCTCGATGCCTGCCGCGCGCGGGGGATCGCGCTCGTCGCCTATTCGCCGGTCGCCCGCGGCCTGCTGGCGGGCGGGGTTGCCGCCGACGCCTATGCGCCGGGCGACATCAGGCTGACCATGCCGCGCTTTCGCGATCCATTGCTCGCGCACAATCTTCGCGCGGTCGCCGCCTTCGCCGATCTGGCTGCCGAACTGGGCCTGACCACGGCCCAGCTGTCGCTCGCCTGGGTGCTCTCGCGCGGGGACGATATCGTGCCGATCCCCGGGACGACCAGCATCGCGCATCTCGACGAGAACCTCGCTGCGGCGCAGACGACTCTCGACGGCGAAACGCAGGCGAGGATCGATGCGATCTTCGCACCCGGCGCGATCCGCGGCCCGCGCTACGCCGCCGCCGCGCAGGCGCAGATCGATACGGAGGCATTGCCGGGCGAGGAGATGGCAGAGGCTTGATCCGCTCCCGGTAGAATGATCTAAGACATAACAAAGATGCGGCCGCGACGGTCGCGGGGGAGAGGATGAGGATGGACGGCATCGGCGTGGCCCCGCGCGATCCGCGCGCGATGATCGATCAGGCCCCGATGTCGCGGTTCCAATGGGGCATCGTCGCGGTGATGGTCGGGCTCAATGCGCTCGACGGCTTCGACGTCCTGTCGATCAGCTTCGCCTCGCCCGGCATCGCCGCCGACTGGGGCATCGACCGGGCGGCGCTCGGCATCGTCCTGTCGATGGAGCTGGTCGGGATGGCGCTCGGCTCGCTCGTGCTCGGCGGGATCGCCGACCGGATCGGCCGGCGTGCGACCATCCTCGGCTGCCTGTGCGTCATGGCGGCGGGCATGATGGGCGCGGCGAGCGCGGCGGGGATCGCCAGCCTCTGCGTTTGGCGGGTGCTGACCGGACTGGGGATCGGCGGCATGCTCGCCGCGACCAATGCTGCGGTGGCGGAGGCGGCGAACGAGCGCCAGCGTTCGCTCTGCGTCGTCCTGATGGCGGGGGGATATCCGGTTGGCAGCGTCGTCGGCGGCTCGATCTCCGCGCAACTGCTCACGCACTACGACTGGCGCGCGGTCTTCGTGTTCGGTGCGCTCGTGACCCTGGCCTTCATCCCGCTGGTGCTGTGGCGCGCGCCCGAGTCGATTGCCTTCCTGATGCACCGTCGCCCCGCCGGCGCGCTGGAGCGGGTGAACGCGGTGCTGGCGCGCATGGGCCACCCGACGGTCGCGGCGCTGCCCGAGCCCGAGCCGCGCCGCCGTCAGGCCCCGGTCGTCGCGCTGTTCTCGCCGGACCTGCGGCCGCTGACCATATTGCTGACGCTCGCCTATCTCGCGCACATCATGACGTTCTACTTCATCCTGAAGTGGATACCGAAGATCGTCGTCGACATGGGGTTCGCGCCCTCGGCTGCGGCGGGCGTGCTGGTCTGGGCCAGTGTCGGCGGTGCCGCGGGGTCGCTGCTGCTGGGGCTGCTGACCGCCCGGGTGCGGTTGCTGGCGCTGACGGTCGGGGCGATGCTGCTGTCGACCCTGCTGGTCGCCTGGTTCGGACAGAAATGGACCGATCTCGGCACGCTCTCGCTGGTCGCCGGGATCGCCGGCTTCTGCACCAATGCCGGCGTCGTCGGCCTCTACGCCCTCATCGCGCGCGCCTTCCCCACCGGGGTTCGAGCCACCGCGACCGGATTCGTGATCGGCGTCGGCCGCGGTGGGTCGGCGGCGGCGCCGGCGCTGGCGGGTGCGCTGTTCGCCGCCGGCTATGCGCTGCCCGGCGTCGCCGCGACCATGGCGGCGGGATCGCTGGTGGCGGCGATCGCGCTCGTCGCGCTGCGCAAGCGGATCGCCGCTTGAGGGACGGGCGCAAGGCGCATACCGGTCGCGATCGGACGAGTGGGGCAGAACATGATGGCGGCAGGCGATAACGACGATGCGATCCGGCTGGGGCCGCTGGAGGATCTGGTCGGCTACCATATGCGTCGCGCGTCCGCGGTGGTCGGCGCGGATTTCGCCCGGGCGGTCAGCGGCACGGGGATGCGGCAGGTACTGGTCGGCATCCTGTCGATCATCGCCGCCAATCCGGGCATCAACCAGGGCATGGTCGGCCGCGCCCTCAACATCCAGCGGGCCAATATGGTCAGCCTGGTCAACGAACTGGTCGACGCCGGGCTGGTGACGCGCGAAGTGTCGGCGGAGGATCGCCGGGCCTTCACCTTCACGCTGACCGATCGCGGGCGGACGACGCTCGACGACGCCCTGGTGCGAATCCGCGACCATGAGGAGCGGCTGCTGGGGAGCATGTCGGCGCAGGAGCGGGCGACGTTGCTCGATCTGCTCAGCCGGATCGAGGCGCGCGGCGACTAGACCGTCATCCCACGCAAATTGCTGCGAGACGGACTTGCCTGCTCTTCGACCTTAGGTTATGTCTCATAACAATAAGAGGAGAGGCGCATGACTGCTGTGCTGGAGGCCGAGAATGCGGCCATGTTCGACCGAATCAACCCCGTGACCGGAGAGGTCGCGACCAGGGTGCGCGCCGCGACGGTGGCGGACGCGGATGCGGCGGTGGCGACGGCGGCAGCGGCCTTTCCAATCTGGTCGGCCATGGGACCGAACGCCCGCCGCGCGCTGCTGACCAAGGCGGCGGCGGCGCTGGAGGCGAAGGCTGACCAGTTCGTCGACGCGATGATGGGCGAGATCGGTGCGACCGAGGGCTGGGCGCGGTTCAACCTGATGCTGGCTGCCTCCATGGTGCGCGAGGCGGCGGCGCTGACCACGCAGATCTCCGGCGAGGTCATCCCCTCCGACAAGCCCGGCTGCATTGCCATGGCGCTGCGCGAGCCGGTCGGCGTGCTGCTCGGCATCGCGCCGTGGAATGCGCCGATCATCCTCGGCGTGCGCGCGGTGGCGGTGCCGCTCGCCTGCGGCAATACGGTGGTGCTGAAGGCGAGCGAGCAGTGCCCGCGCACGCATAGCCTGATCGCCGAGGCCTTTGCCGAGGCCGGGCTGCCCGAGGGGGCGGTGTCGATCGTCACCAACGCGCCGCAGGATGCCGGCGCGATCGTGGGTGCGCTGATCGACCACCCCGAAGTCAAGCGGATCAACTTCACCGGCTCGACCCATGTCGGCCGGATCATCGCCCAGCGCGCCGCGGGGCATCTGAAGCCCGTGCTGCTGGAACTGGGCGGCAAGGCGCCGCTGATCGTGCTGGAGGATGCCGATCTGGACGAGGCGGTCAAGGCCGCGGCGTTCGGCGCCTTCATGAACCAGGGCCAGATCTGCATGTCGACCGAGCGGATCATCGTGGTCGATGCGATCGCCGACGCGTTCGTGGAGAAGTTCCGGGCGAAGGTCGCGACGCTGAAGGTCGGCGATCCGCGGCAGGGCAATACCCCGCTGGGCGCGGTGGTGGACGCCAAGACGGTGTCGCACGTCCGGTCGCTCGTCGAGGATGCGGTGGCGCAGGGCGCAGTGGCGGTGAACAGCGGCGAGGCGGACGGCGTGCTGATGCCCGCCCATGTCGTCGACAAGGTCACGCCCGCGATGAAGCTGTTCCGCGACGAAAGCTTCGGGCCGGTCGTCGGCATCACCCGCGCCCGCGACGAGGCGGAGGCGATCGCGCTGGCGAACGATACCGAATATGGCCTGTCGGCGGCGGTCTTCACCCGCGACACCGCGCGCGGGCTGCGCGTCGCGCGCCAGATCAAGTCGGGCATCTGCCACGTCAACGGGCCGACCGTCCATGACGAGGCGCAGATGCCGTTCGGGGGTATGAAGGCATCGGGCTATGGCCGCTTCGGTGGTCGCGCCGGAATCGACGCCTTTACCGAGCTGCGCTGGATCACGATCGAGACCCAGCCCGGCCATTTCCCGATCTGATCCGATGATCGGCGACACGCTTGGAATAGCCTGTGCGGTGGCGATGCTTGGCCTGGCCGGCGCGGCCGCGGTCGCGCAGGACCGGCCGGCGGCGAACGCACCGGCGCTGCGCTGGGCGTTCTCGGCGCGGGTCGAGCTGGCCGCACCGGTCGAGCAGGGACAGGTGGACGGCAAGCGGATGCGCTTCGTGCCGATCACCGGCGGGCGGGTCTATGGCCCCCGCCTGTCGGGCACGGTGCTGCCCGGCGGCGGCGACTGGCAGGCGATCGGGCCGGACGGTCTGACCGAGGTGAACGCCCGCTATGCGTTGCGCACGGCCGACGGGACGGTGATCGACATCGTCAACAGCGGCGTGCGCACCGCGACCCCGGCCGTATCGGACCGGATCGCGCGGGGCGAGGCGGTGGGGCCGGACGATTACTACTTCCGCACCGTGCCGCGCTTCACCGTCGGCAAGGGCCAGCATGAGTGGCTGCGGCGGACGCTGTTCGTCGCCCGGGGGGTGCGCCTGCCCGACCATGTGGTGATCGATTTCTACGAAGTGACGTGACGCCGCGGGCGGCCGTCTTGATGAACGCTCTCTATCCCGAGGATTTCGCATGACCGAACTGAGCAGCAACGGCGTCGTCGCCTATGACGTGGTGGACGGGGTCGCCTGGGTCCGCTTCAACCGGCCCGAAAAGCGCAACTGCATGTCGCCGACGCTCAACCGCGACATGATGGACGTGCTCGACGCCCTCGAATTCCGGCAGGACGTCGGCGTGCTGGTGCTGAGCGGCGAGGGGACCGCCTGGTCGGCGGGCATGGACCTGAAGGAATATTTCCGCGAGACCGAGGCCAAGGGGCTCGGCGCGACGCGGCAGGCGCAGCGCGAGAGCTATGGCTGGTGGCGGCGGCTGCGCTGGTATCAGAAGCCGACGATCGCGATGGTCAATGGCTGGTGCTTCGGCGGCGGCTATGGCCCGCTCTTCGCCTGCGACCTCGCCTTTGCCGCGGAAGAGGCGCAGTTCGGCCTGTCGGAGATCAACTGGGGCATCCTGCCCGGCGGCGGCGCGACCAAGGTCGCGGTCGAGCTGATGCCGTTCCGCAAGGCGATGTATCACGCGATGATGGGCGAGAATGTCGACGGCCGCACCGCCGCCGAATGGGGCCTCGTCAACGAGGCACATCCGCTGGGTCAGCTGAAGGCGCGGGTGAACGAGGTCGCGCAGATCCTGCTCAAGAAGAACCCGGTGGCGCTGAAGGCGACCAAGGATGCGATCCGCCGCGTCTCCGACATGACCTACGACAATGCCGAGGATTATCTGATCCGCGCGCAGGAAGCGGCCAACAGCTTCGATAACGAGGGCCGCAAGGAAGGCATCCGCCAGTTCATCGACGAAAAGACCTACAAGCCGGGCCTCGGCGCCTATGACAAGGACCGCAGCAAGGCCTGACCCGCTCGTGCCCGGTCGCGTCGCGCGGCCGGGCATCCTCCTGCACGCCCAATCGACGGACCTACCGCCATGGATCTCGCACGCCTGCTCGCCCCCCGCTCGGTCGCGATCGTGGGGGCCTCGGACAAGCCCGGCGCACTCGGCCGCTCGGTACTCGACAATCTGGTCCGTCACGATTTCGCGGGCGACATCCACCTGATCAATCCGAAGCGCGAGACGATCGCCGGGCGGCCGTGCCTGCCCTCGATCGAAGCGCTGCCGGCGGGCGTCGACGCGGCGGTGCTGGCCATTCCCGGTCCCGCGGTGCTCGACGCCGTGCGCGCGCTGGCGGAACGCGGGGTGGGCGCGGCGGTGATCTTCTCCGCGGGCTTTGCTGAGGGCGGCGAGGAAGGGCTGGCGGCGCAGGCCGAGGTCGCCCGCATCGCACGGGCCCACGACATGGTGGTGGAGGGGCCCAACTGTCTGGGCATGACCAACTATCTGGCGGGCGTGCCGCTGACCTTCGTCGAGACGCCGAAGCTCGATCTGGCCGGAAAGCCGTGCGTCGGCATCGTCTCGCAGTCCGGGGCGATGGCGGTCGTGCTCGGCACGACGCTGATGGCCAAGGACCTCGGCATCTCGATCACCGTGTCGACCGGCAACGAGGCGGCGTCGGGGGTCGAGGATTATGTCGACCATCTGATCGACGAGCCGAATACGCGGGTGATCGGGATGATCGTCGAGCAGTTCCGCCAGCCGGCGCGCTTCCTCGACCTGGCGGCGCGCGCGACGGCCGCGGGCAAGCGGATCGTGCTGCTCCACCCCGGCACCTCCAGCGCCGCGCGCGAGAGCGCCGCGACCCACACCGGCGCGATGGCCGGCGACTGGCAGCTGATGAAGACCAAGGTGACGCGCGCGGGCGTGATCCTGGTCGAGAGCCTCGAGGAACTGGGCGACGTGCTCGACATCGTCGCGCGTGCAAAGCCGGTGGGGGCAGGCGGCGTCGCGGTGCTGACCGAATCGGGCGCGTTCAAGGCGCTGACGCTCGACCTCGCCGAGCGGATTGGGCTGGCGTTGCCGCCGGTCGAGGGCGAGACGGAGGCGGCGATGCGCGCCGCCATTCCCGACTTCATCGGCGTCTCCAATCCCATGGACCTCACCGCGCAGGCCCTGGTCGATCCTGACCTCTATCGCCGGACGCTGACCCCGCTGCTGGCGGATCGCGCCTATGCCGCGGTGGTGCTGGGGATCATCCAGACCGACCCGTCGACCGCGGCACGGAAGTTCCCGCCGATCACCGACGCGGTGAAGACGCTTTCGCCCGACAAGCCGGTGATCTTCGCCGGACTGGACGACGGCGCCCCGGTGCCGCCGGAGCATATCGCCGGGCTGCGCGCGGCGGGCGTGCCGTACTTCCCATCTGCCGACCGCGCCTTTCGCGCGCTGACACGGCTGATCGATGCGGCGGGGCGCGACGCGGCGACGGCCGGTTTCGCACCGGTCGCGGTCGAGGTGCCGGCCGGCGTCGTGCCGGAATATCGGGCCAAGGCGCTGCTCGCGCCACTGGGCGTGCCCTTCCCCCAGGGCGGGTTCGCGACGGATGTCGAGGCCGCCAAGGCGATCGCGGCGCAGGTCGGCTATCCGGTCGTGCTCAAGGCGCAATCTGCCGCGCTCAGCCACAAGAGCGATGCCGGCGGCGTCCTTCTCAACATCGCCGATGCCGCGGCGCTCGATGCCGCCTGGGCGCGGCTGTTCGCCAATGTCGCCGCCTATGACGCGGCGATCGCGCTCGACGGAGCGCTGGTCGAGGCGATGGGCGCGCGGGGAACCGAACTGATCGTCGGTGCGCGCAACGACCCCGCCTGGGGGCCGGCGATCCTGATCGGCTTCGGCGGGGTGACCGCCGAGCTGTTCCACGACGTGCGTCTGCTGCCCCACGACCTGACCCGCGACGGCGTCATCGCCGAACTGCGCCGCCTGAAGAGCGCCGCGCTGCTCGACGGCTTCCGCGGTGCGCCGCCGCTCGACACCGGCGCGGTGGCGGACATCGTGCTGGCGGTGGGCCGGCTGCTCGCGGGTACGCCGAACATCCGGGAGATCGATCTCAATCCGGTCGTCGCCTATCCGGACGGGGAGGGCGCCGTCGCGCTGGACGCGCTGATCCTGGCGGACTGACGCTCAGGCCTGGCGGCCGCGCCACCAGATCAGCACCGCGCCGCCGACGCCGAGCGCAAGCCCGGCCAATGCGCCGGGAGTCGCTTCCCCGAACGCGAAACCCACCGCGGCGCCGAGCAGCGGTCCGAGGGCGACGAGCGGACCACCGGCGAGCGGCGAGGCGGGACGGGGCGGCGGGCGGTCTGTCATCGCGCGTCTTCCTGCCACGGCGGACGGCGACTGAACAGACGCCGCCGACCGTTGTCTCCCTTGTCGATGAACCCTAAGACCGGCGCCATGTCGTGCCGCGTACGGCGGGCAGGCCGCTCTCTGGCCGGCGCCGGTATCCTTCTTGCCGGACTGCCGGTGCCGCCCGCCCTGGCGCAGACCGCGTCGCCGCCGGGGGAGACGGGCGCGGCCGGCACCCCGACGCTGGACCCAGACTCGCCCCTCGCGCCGTTGCCGGACATCGGCGTCGAATGGCCGGACCTGTCGACCGCGCCGGCCGATCCCGGCGCCGCGGCGGCGGTGACCGATGCAGCCGCCGAGCGGCGCTATGGCTGGCGGATCGAGGGCATCGACTCCGTGGCCACGCCGCTGCTCCGCCAGCGCTTCGCCGACAATTCGACACTGAAGGCGAATGACGGCGAGCTCGCCAACGCGGCGCAGCTCGACCGGCGCGCGCGCGAAGACGCGGCGCTGCTCGTCTCGCTGCTGCGTGCGGCCGGCTATTACGACGCGCAGGTCACCAGCCGGATCGAGGCGGGCGCGAAGCCGCAGGTGATCCTCGAGGCGGTGCCGGGCGGGCTTTACCGTTTCGCCGGTGTCACCCTGGCGGGGGTGGAGGCGGCGGGGAACAAGGCGGACGACCTCACCCGCGCGTTCGGCGTCCGGCAGGGCGATCCGGTCGATGCCGATGCCGTGGTCAACGGCACGGCCGCGGTCGCCACCATGGCGGGGCGCGAAGGCTTTCCGTTCGCGCGGGTCGGCGAACCGGAACTGGTCGTCGACCGCAGCGCGCGCACCGCGACGCTGGCGCTCGATGTCGCACCGGGCGGGCAGCGCCGCTTCGGCGCCATCGTCGCGCTGCCGGGCAATCGTGTGTTCCAGCCCGACCATGTCGGCGAGATCGCGCGCTTCCGCCCCGGCGATCCCTATGATCGCGGGAGCGTCGACGATTTGCGCCGCGCGCTGATCCAGTCCGGGCTCGTCTCCGCGGTGGCGCTGACCCCGGTCGAGGGGCGGGACCCGGAAACGGTCGACCTCGCGATGAAGCTCGATCCCGCGCCGCCCCATACCGTGGCCGGCGAACTCGGCTACGGCACGGGCGAGGGCGCGCGGCTGGAGCTGAGCTGGACGCACCGCAACCTGTTCCCGCCCGAAGGCGCGCTGACGATCCGCAGCGTTCTCGGCACGCAGGAGCAGCTTTCGTCGCTGGTCTTCCGCCGCAACAACTTCAAGGGCCGCGACCGGGTCCTGACCCTGCAGGTCGCCGCCGCCCATCAGAACCGCGACGCCTATGAGGCGAAGACCTATTCGCTGTCGGGATCGCTCGAACGGCAGACCAACATCTTCTTCCAGAAGGCATGGACCTGGTCGCTCGGCGCCGAGCTGCTCGCCTCGGACGAGCGCGACGTGATCGCGTCGACCGGCCAGCCGCGCCGGCGCACCTTCCTGATCGGCGCGCTGCCGACAAGCCTCGTCTATGACGGCACCGACGACCTTCTGAACCCCAGCCGCGGCTTCCGCCTCGGCGGGCGGGTGAGCCCCGAGCTGTCGCTGCAAGGCGCCGCCTTCGGCTATACCCGCACCCAGTTCGACGCGAGCCTCTACCGCAGCGTGGGCGAGCGCGTGGTGCTGGCGGCCCGGACGCGCCTGGGGACCATCCTGGGCGCGCCGCGCGACGCGGTGGCGCCATCCCGGCGCTTCTATGCGGGCGGCGGCGCCTCGGTACGAGGCTATGGCTATCAGTCGATCGGACCGCGCGATCCCAACAACGATCCGATCGGCGGACGCAGCCTGACCGAGTTCGCCGCAGAGGCGCGGATCCGGCTGTTCGGCAATTTCGGTCTCGTCCCCTTTCTCGACGCCGGCAACATCTATACCGACGCGCTGCCCCGCTTCACCGGGCTGCGATACGGCACCGGGCTCGGCGTCCGCTATTATTCCAATTTCGGTCCGATCCGCCTGGATGTGGGCACGCCGATCAACCCGCAGCCGGGCGACTCGCGCGTCACCGTCTATGTCTCGCTGGGGCAGGCATTTTGAGGCGGCTGTGGCGTTGGCTCGCCGGGCTGCTGCTGGCACTGGTCGCGATCGTCGTGGCGGCATTGGTCGCGGTCGACACGCCCTGGGGCCATGATCTCGTCGCCCGGCGGATCAGTGCGATCCGCACGCCCACGGGCCTGTCCTTCCACGTCGGTCGGCTCGAAGGATCGCTGTACGACCGGGTGACCATTCGCGATCTGGTCGTGTCCGACCTCGATGGCCCGGTCTTCGCGGCGCCGCGGGTGGAGCTCGACTGGCGGCCATGGCGGTGGCTGCGTAACGAGCTCGCGATCGAGAGCCTCGACGTACCGGTCGCGCGGCTCGCCCGCGTTCCGCGGACCCGCCCGAGCGGGCGGCAGGGGCCGGTGCTGCCCGACCTCGACATCCATATCGGCCGCTTGCGTATCGCCCGGCTCGACCTTGCACCCGGTGTGGCGGGTCCGGCGAGGACGCTGCAGGCGGCGGGCCGCGCGGATATCCGATCCGGGCGCGCCCGGATCCGTCTTGCGGCGATGGCGGCCGGCACCGACCGGCTGTCGCTGGTGATCGACGCCGAGCCCGACCGGGACCGGTTCGATGTGGACGTGCGTGCCGCCGGGCGGCGCGACGGACTTCTGGCGCAGCTTGCGGGCGGCCGCGGCCCGGTCGTGCTGCGCATCGATGGTGCGGGCAGCTGGAGCCGCTGGCGGGGTACCGCCAAGGGGCTGGTCGCGGGCGCGCCGCTGGTCGATCTGGCCCTGACCGCCGAGGCCGGCCGCTACGGTCTTTCGGGCACGCTCGCGCCCGCGCCGCTCCTCTCCGGCAAGGCCCAGCGGCTGACCGCGCCCCGGATCGCGGTGACCGGAGAGGCGAGTTTTGCGCATCGACGGCTCGACGGCCGGTTGCAGCTACGATCGCGCGCGCTCGCGATCGATACGACGGGCGAGATCGACCTCGCCGCAGGCTATTACCGCAATGTGCGGATCAGCGCGCGGCTGGCGCGGCCCGAGGCGCTGTTCCCGAACATGAGCGGACGGGCCATAGCCCTGCGTGCCATTCTCGACGGACCTTTCGCGACCGCCGGCTACGACTACCGGCTGACGGCAGAGCGGCTCGCCTTCGACGAAACTGGCTTTGAGCGCGCCCGCGCGGCGGGGCAGGGGCGACTGTCGCGCTTCCCCGCGCGCATTCCGATCCGCGTCGCCGCGGACCGGCTGACCGGCGTCGGCGACGTCGCGGGCGGGATCCTGCGCAACGTGGCGATCGACGGCGTGCTGGTGCTGGATCCGCCGACGCTGACGGGGCAGGGCCTGCGGCTGCGCTCGGACCGGTTGACGGGCACGGTGGCGCTGCTCCTCGACCTGCGTACCGGCCAGTATCGGGTCGGGTTGGGCGGGAAGCTCGGCCGCTATCTGATTCCAGGCATCGGCATCGTCGATGTGGACTCGACGCTGTCGGTGGTGCCGGGCCCGGGCGGGCGCGGCACGCGGATCGTGGGTCGGGGCACGGCAGTGGTCCGGCGCCTCGACAACAGCTTTTTCCGCTCGCTGACCGGCGGCCTGCCCCGGATCGAGACCGCCCTGGAGCGGACGACCGACGGCATCCTGCACTTCACCAATGCCCGGCTGACATCGCCGACCCTGACCCTGACCGGCAACGGCTTTCGACGGCGCGACGGCACCTTCCACTTCGAGGGTAGCGGGCGGCAGGCGAGCTACGGCCCGCTGGCACTGGTACTCGATGGACGGATCGAAAAGCCCGTCATCGACCTGCGGCTCGCCAGCCCCATTGCGGCGCTCGGCCTGATGAGCGTGCGGGCGCATCTCGACCCGGTGCCCGAGGGCTTTGCGGTCATGGCGGAGGGCGGCTCGCGGCTGGGGCCGTTCCGGGCGCGGGGCACGATCCTGCTGCCGCCGCAAGGACAGGCCTCGATCGCCGTCGCCGCGCTCGACGTGGCGGGGTCGCGCGCGACGGGGCGGCTCGGCATCGTCGATGGCGGCTTCGACGGCCGCCTGGCGTTGACCGGCCCGGTCGCAGGTACGCTCGTCTTCCGTCCCGAGCGCGACCGGCAGCGCATCGACGCGCAGCTCGCCCTCGCCAATGCCGGCTTCTCCGGCGCATCGGTCCGTCAGGCGCAGGTGACGGGCAGCCTGGTGCTCGATCCCGCCGGCGCGGTGATCGACGGCACCGCGCGCGGAGTCGGGCTCCGCTGGGGCGGCATACGGCTCTCGCGCTTTGCGGCGAGCGCGCATCTGCGCGGCAGCCAGGGGGAGGTGCGAGCCTCGGTCGCCGGGAGCCGGGGCCGCGCGTTCGACATCCAGACCGTGACGCAGATCCGCCCGGACGGCTTCACCGTCTCGGCCCAGGGCACGCTCGACCGCCGCCCGCTCGCGCTGGCCGAGCCCGCGCTCGTCACGCGCGACGGAGATGGCTGGCGCCTTGCGCCGACGCGGCTGACCTTCGCCGGGGGCGAGGCCCAGCTGGCCGGCCGCTGGTCGCCCGGCGGCCTGGCGGTGGAGGCGAGAAGCCAGCGGCTGCCGCTATCGATCCTCGACATCGGCTTTCCGGGGCTCGGCCTCGGCGGCAGCGCCTCCGGATCGCTGCGCTATGCCGAGGATGCCGCAGGCGTACCGACCGGGCGGCTCGACCTCACCGTGCGCGGGATGACGCGATCGGGACTGATCCTCACCTCCGCGCCGATCGACATGGGAGTGGCGGCCGTGCTGTCCGCCGATCGGGCGGGGATCCGGGCGGTGATGGCCTCGGGGGGCAAGACGGTCGGGCGAGCTCAGGCGCGGCTGACGCCGCTCGGCTCCGGCTCGCTGGTCGAGCGGCTGGAAAAAGCCGGCCTGTTCGCGCAGCTGCGCTATGCCGGGCCGGCCGATGCGCTGTGGCGGCTGAGCGGGGTCGAGCTGTTCGACCTGTCGGGCCCGGTGGCGATCGGTGCCGACCTCACGGGGCGCCTGTCCGACCCGCAGATCCGCGGCGCGGTGCAGGCCAACAGCGCGCGGATCGAAAGCGCGACGACGGGAACGCTGCTGACCGATGTCGCGGCGAGCGGCCGCTTCGCCGGGTCGCGGCTGGCGATCGACCGTTTCGCCGCCACCGCGGGCAAGGGCGGCCGCGTGACGGGCACCGGACAGTTCGATTTCGCCGCGCCCAAGGGCATCGGCCTCGACATCCGGCTCGACGCCGATCGGGCGGTGATGATCGCCCGCGACGATATCGGCGCGACGGTCAGCGGCCCGCTGACCTTCCGCTCCGACGGCGCGGGCGGCACCATCGCGGGCGACTTGACGCTGGACAGGGCCTCCTATCGCCTCGGACGGGCCAGCACGGCGACCGCCGCACCGCAGCTGCGAGTGCGCGAGATCAACGTGCCGGGCGGCGACGATGAGGACGAGGCGCCGACCGCACCCTGGACGCTGGCGCTGAGCGCGCGGGCGCGGGGCGGCGTGATGGTCACCGGCCTGGGTCTGAGCAGCGAGTGGTCGGCCAACCTGAAGATCGGCGGCGCGCCCGACAATCCGGCCATCACCGGCCGCGCCAATCTGGTCCGCGGCGACTATGAGTTCGCCGGGCGCGAGTTCGAACTGTCACGCGGGGTGATCCGCTTCGACGGCGCGGTGCCCGCCAATCCCGTCCTCGATATCGAGGCGAACGCCGGCGTCACCGGACTGAACGCCGCGATCCGCGTGGCAGGGACCGCGCTGAAGCCGGAGATCAGCTTCACGAGCACGCCGGCGCTGCCGCAGGACGAGCTTCTGTCGCGGCTGCTGTTCGGGACCTCGATCACCAATTTGTCCGCTCCCGAAGCGCTCCAGCTGGCCGCCGCGGTGGCGGCGCTGCAGGATGGCGGCAACGGCCTGAACCCGATCAATGCGGTGCGCCGCGCCGCGGGCCTCGACCGGCTGCGCATCCTGCCCGCCGATCCGCAGACCGGGCAGGGCACGTCGATCGCCGCCGGCAAATATGTGACGCGCCGGCTGTTCGCCGAGATCGTCACCGACGGGCAGGGTTATTCGGCGACCCGGGTCGAGTTCCAGGTGACGCGCTGGCTGTCGCTCCTGTCGAGCATCTCGACGCTCGGCCGGCAGAGCGTCAACGTGCGCGTGTCGCGGGACTATTGAGGATCGCCGACCCCGTTGCGGCGTTGTCGCCCGCCAGAAAGGACCGATGATGACCGATACCGCCCGCGCCGCCCGCATCACCCGCACCGGCGGGCCCGAGGTGATCGAGTGGATCGATGTCGACCTGCCGCCCCCGGCGGCCGGCGAGGTCCGCTTCCGCTCCACGGCGGTCGGGCTCAACTATATCGACGCCTATCACCGCAGCGGACTCTACAGGATCGAGCTGCCGGGCGGGCTGGGGTCCGAAGCGGCGGGGATCGTCGAGGCGGTCGGCGAGGGCGTGGAGGGCTTCCATGTCGGCGACCGGGTCGGGACCTTCGGTCCCTCCCGGGGCGCCTATGCGACGGCCCGCAACGTCTCTGCCGCCGAGCTCGTCCATCTGCCGGACGCGGTCGACGACCGGACTGCCGCCGCCCTGCTCCTGAAGGGTGCGACGGTGATGATGCTCGTCGAACCCTGCGCCAAGGTCCAGCCGGGGCAGACGGTGCTGGTCCATGCGGCCGCCGGCGGCGTCGGGCATCTGCTGGTCGGCTGGTTGAAGGCGATCGGCGCGACCGTGATCGGCAGCGTCGGCTCTCCGGAAAAGGCCGCGATCGCCCGTGCCGCCGGCGCCGATCACGTCCTCAACCATCGCGACGACGATGTCGCGGCCCGCGTACGGGCCATTACCGACGATCGCGGTGCGGAGGTGGTGCTCGACGGGGTCGGCAAGGCGACATGGGAGGTCTCGCTGAAGGCGGCGGCGCGCCGGGGCATCATCGTCAGCTACGGCAATGCCAGCGGCGCGGTCGACGGGGTCAATCTCGGCACGCTGTCGGCACACGGTTCCCTGTACGTCACCCGGCCGACGCTGTTCGACTATGCGACGAGCCAGACGGAGCGGCAGGCGATGGTCGATCGCGTGTTCGACATGCTGGCGCGTGGCGCGATCCGGCCGCTGATCGGCCAGACCTTCCCGCTCGAACGGGCTGCCGACGCGCATCGCGCGATGGAGGCCGGAGAGACGCAGGGCAGCAGCGTCCTCACCGTGTAACGCTTGTCAGCGGGCGAGGGCGGTCGGCGGCCTCTCGTCACGGCGGAGGGTCAGCACCTCCACGCCGGTGCGGGTGACGGCGACCGTGTGCTCGAACTGGGCCGAGAGCCTGCCGTCGTCGGTGGTCACCGTCCAGCCGTCCTCGGCAGTCGAGACCTTGCGCGTGCCCTGATTGAGCATCGGTTCGATGGTGAAGACCATGCCCTCGCGCAGCACCATCCCGGTGTTCGGCCGGCCGAAGTGCAGGACCTGCGGCTCCTCGTGCATCTCGCGCCCGATACCGTGGCCGCAGAAGTCGCGGACGACCGAATAGCCGTTCTTCTTGGCGTGCCGGTCGATCGCCGCGCCGATGTCGCCGAGCCGGGCGCCGGGCCGGACCTGCCCGATCCCCTTCCACATCGCCTCCTGCGCGACCCGCACGAGCCGACGGGCGCCGGGCGAGGCCGTGCCGGCGATATAGGTCTTGCTCGAATCAGCGATGAAGCCGTTCTTCTCGAGCGTGATGTCGAGGTTGACGATATCGCCGTCGCGGATCACCGCCCCGGCGTCCGGAACGCCGTGGCAGACGACATGGTTGATCGAGCAGTTCAGGACATATTGAAAGCCATATTGCCCCTTGCTCGCCGGGCGGGCCGCCAGATCATGGGTGATGTAGCGGTCGACTAGATCGTTGATCGCCAGCGTCGACATGCCGACCAGATCCTGTCGGTCGAGCATCTCGAACACCGAGGCGAGCAGCCGGCCCGAGATGCGCATCAGCGCCAGTTCGTCCGACGTCTTCACCATGGCGCGCACTGCCATTCGAAAGCGGAGGGGCGCCCCGTGCGCCCGAAGTCTCGATTGGTCATCGGCAGGATATAAGCGGATGGGCGCCGTGGCACCAGACGGGGTGGCGCCTCGATGCCATACCCGCTCCCCGGGAGCGACCGATACGAAGAAGGCGCCCGGATCGCTCCGGACGCCTCCTCCATCGTCTGAGCCGAAACCGGATCAGCCGCTATAGTACATGTCGTATTCGACCGGGCTCGGGGTCATCTCCCAGCGGGCGACCTCGGCGCGCTTGATCTCGACATAGGCCTCGATCTGATCCTTCGAGAAGACGTCGCCCTTCAGCAGGAAGTCGTGATCCGCCTCCAGGCTGTCGAGCGCTTCGCGGAGCGAGCCGGCGACGGTCGGCACCTGCGCCAGTTCGGCCGGGGGCAGGTCGTACAGGTTCTTGTCCATCGCCTCGCCGGGATGGATCTTGTTCTGGATGCCGTCGAGACCCGCCATCAGCAGCGCCGCATAGGCGAGATACGGATTGGCGAGCGCGTCCGGGAAGCGCACCTCGACGCGCTTCGACTTGGGGCCGGTGCCATAGGGGATGCGGCACGAGGCCGAGCGGTTGCGCGCCGAATAGGCGAGCAGCACCGGCGCTTCGTAACCCGGCACCAGCCGCTTGTAGCTGTTGGTCGAGGGGTTGGTGAAGGCGTTCACGGCCTTGGCATGCTTGATGATGCCGCCGATGAAGTAGAGGCACATGTCCGACAGGCCCGCATAGCCGTTGCCGGCGAAGAGCGGGTTCTTGCCTTCCCAGATCGAGAAGTGGGTGTGCATGCCCGAGCCGTTATCTTCCTTGATCGGCTTGGGCATGAAGGTCGCCGTCTTGCCATAGGCCTGGGCGACCTGATGGACGACGTACTTGTAGATCTGCATGCGGTCGGCGGTCTGGGTCAGCGTGCCGAAGGTGAGGCCCAGCTCGTGCTGCGCGGCGGCGACCTCGTGATGGTGCTTGTCGCAGGGCAGGCCCATTTCGAGCATGGTCGAGACCATCTCGCCGCGGATGTCGACCGCCGAGTCGACCGGCGCGACCGGGAAATAGCCGCCCTTGGCGCGCGGACGGTGGCCGAGATTGCCGCCCTCATATTCGCGGCCCGAATTGCCCGGCAGCTCGATATCGTCGATCTTGTAGTAGCTGGTCGAATAGCTGTTCTCGAAGCGGACGTCGTCGAACAGGAAGAACTCCGCCTCGGGGCCGACATAGACGGTGTCGCCGATCCCCGTCGACTTGACATAGGCCTCGGCGCGCTTGGCGGTCGAGCGCGGGTCGCGGGCATAGAGCTCGCCGGTCGACGGCTCGACGATGTCGCAGAACACGATCAGCATCGGGGTCGCCGAGAAAGGATCGGTATAGACCGAGTCGAGATCGGGCTTCAGCACCATGTCCGACTCGTTGATCGCCTTCCAGCCCTCGATCGAGCTGCCGTCGAACATCAGGCCGTCGGTGAACTCGTCCTCGCCCATCACGCCGGCGACCATGGTCAGGTGCTGCCACTTCCCCTTGGGGTCGGTGAAGCGCAGATCGATCCACTCGATCTCCTCTTCCTTGATCTTGTTCAGGATATCGCTGGCCGTGGTTGCCATGTCTGAGAAGCCCCTTGCTCTTCGGATAGCCGGCAGCCCGCCGGCCTGAGGATTATTGCAGCGCGACGATCCGATTCCACAGATTGTTGCGCCGCGTCAATTTACCTTTGCGTCAGATTGCCGCCTCGTCGCGCTCGCCCGTGCGGATGCGCAGCGCGGTCTCGACCGGGATGACGAAGATCTTGCCGTCGCCGATCCGGCCGGTCTGCGCGGCCGCCGCGATCGCCTCCACGACGCGTTCGGCGAGGCCGTCCTCGACCACCACCTCCAGCTTCACCTTCGGCAGGAAGTCGACGACATATTCGGCGCCGCGGTACAGCTCGGTATGCCCTTTCTGCCGGCCGAAGCCCTTGGCCTCGGTCACGGTGATGCCGGACACGCCGATCTCGTGCAGTGCTTCCTTCACCTCATCGAGCTTGAAGGGCTTGATGATGGCTTCGACCTTTTTCACGCTGTCCCCCGGGGTACGCCATGGATCCGCGCCCGCATGGGGCGTTGCAGGCAACGTGCCAGTCGGAGCCCGCAGGAGCAACCCGGCGGAGCAGGAGAATCAGTGCCTTAAAAATGGGCAAGCGACGCCATGGTGCACAAGGGCGCAGCAATCAGAGGATGGAGCGCACCGTGTCGGCGGGCCGGGCCAGAACGACGCCGCGCTCGGTCTCGACCAGCGGTCGCTGGATCAGGATCGGATCGGCGAGCATCGCGTCGAGAACGGTATCGTCATCCGCCCCGGCCAATGCAGCCGCGCCCTCTTCCGTCAGGCGCAGACCCTGACGCGGGGAAAGGCCCGCGCGGGCGTAGAGCCGCGCCAGCTCCGCGCGGCTCGGCGGCGTCTTCAGGTATTCGACGACCGTGACCACGGCGCCCGCCTCCTCCAGGAGGGCGAGCGTCGCGCGGGAGGTGCCGCAGCGCGGATTGTGGTAGATGGTCGCCTTCATGCCTCTTGGCGTGCCAGCCATTCCTCGAGCCACTTGATCGTATAGGCGCCCTCGGCGAACTCGGGATCCTCGATCAGGTCGCGATGGAGCGGGATGGTGGTCTTCATGCCTTCGATCACGAACTCCTCCAGCGCGCGGCGGAGCCGGGCGATGCAGCGTTCGCGGGTGGTGCCGTAGACGATCAGCTTGGCGATCATCGAGTCGTAATAGGGCGGAACCTTGTAGCCGGCATAAAGCCCCGAATCGACGCGGACATGCATGCCCCCCGGCGCGTGGAACTGCTTCACCAGACCCGGCGAGGGGGCGAAGGTGCGCGGATCCTCGGCGTTGATGCGGCACTCGATCGCATGGCCGGCGAAATGCACCTCGTCCTGCGTGACCGAGAGCGGGTGGCCCTCGGCGACGCGGATCTGCTCGCGGACGAGGTCGATGCCGGTGATCATCTCCGTCACGGGATGCTCGACCTGGAGCCGCGTGTTCATCTCGATGAAGTAGAAGGCGCCCGCTTCCCACAGGAACTCGATCGTGCCGGCACCGCGATACCCCATATCGGCCATCGCCTTCGCCACCACGCCGCCCATCCGCGCGCGCTCCTCCGCGGTGATGACCGGAGAGGGGGCCTCTTCCAGCACCTTCTGGTGGCGGCGCTGGAGCGAGCAGTCGCGCTCACCCAGATGGATCGCGGCGCCATTGCCGTCGCCGAACACCTGGAACTCGATGTGGCGCGGATTGCCGAGATACTTTTCGATATAGACGGTGGCGTCGCCGAACGCGGCCTTCGCCTCGCTGCCGGCCTGCTGCATCAGCGTTTCGAGCTGGTCAGGGCTGTTGCACACCTTCATGCCGCGCCCGCCGCCGCCCGATGCCGCCTTGATGATGACCGGGTAGCCGATCCGCTCGGCCAGGACGGCCGCCTCGGCCGGGTCGCTGATCGCGCCGTCCGAGCCGGGAACGAGCGGGAGACCGAGCGCGCCGGCAGTGCGCTTCGCCTCGACCTTGTCGCCCATGGTACGGATATGTTCGGGCTTCGGCCCGACGAAGATCAGCCCGTGCGCCTCGACGATCTCGGCGAACTTGGCGTTTTCCGACAGGAAGCCGTAGCCGGGATGGATCGCGTCCGCGCCGGAGATCTCGGCCGCGGCGATGATGTTCGGGATGTTGAGATAGCTGTCGGTTGCCGCGGGCGGACCGATACAGACGGCCTCGTCGGCGAGGCGGACGTGCATGGCGTCCGCATCGGCGGTCGAGTGGACCGCGACGGTGCTGATCCCCATTTCGTGGCAGGCGCGATGGATGCGCAGCGCGATCTCGCCACGATTGGCGATCAGCAGCTTCTTGATCGGCTTCATGCCGTCATTCCACCACGACGAGCGGCTGGTCGAACTCGACCGGCTGACCGTTTTCCACCAGCACCGCGGTGACGGTGCCCGCGGTCGGCGCGACGATCGGGTTCATCACCTTCATCGCCTCGACGATCAGCAGCGTGTCGCCGGCCGCGACCTTCGCACCGACCGGCGCGAAGGCCTTCGCCTCCGGGTTGGGCGAGAGATAGGCCGTGCCGACCATCGGCGAGCGGACCGTGTCGGCCGTGCTGGCGGCGGGAGCGGCGGCCACTTCCGCGGTCACGGCAGCGGCGGCCGGCGGAGCCGGGGCGGCGAGCGGAGCCGGCGAATAGGGCAGGGCGGCGGCGGCCGGCGCCTTGCGCGCGACGCGGATCTTGCGATCCTTGTCCTCGACCTCGATCTCGGTCAGCTGCGTGGTGTCGAGCAGCTCGGCGAGCTGACGGACAAGCTCGACGTCGATCTGCATCGAGTCGGTCGGTTTCGTATCGGTCATGGGAACCTTCCCAGTAATTCAGGTGCTGTTCAAGCGGCGATCAAGTCGGCGCGTCTGTCAGAACCGGGCCGCCGCTTCAAGCGCCAGCATATAGGAATGCGCGCCGAAGCCGGCGATCGTGCCGCGAGCGGCGCGACCTATGTAGCTGTGATGACGGAATTCTTCCCGGGCATGCGGGTTGGAGAGATGCACTTCGATCACCGGCGTGCGGATCGCCTTCACGGCATCGTGGATGGCGATCGAAGTGTGGGTGAAGGCACCGGCATTGACGATCGCGGCTTTGGCGTCCCGCGCCTGCGCCTCGTGCAGCCAATCGACCAGATGGCCCTCATGGTTCGACTGGCGCATGTCGATCGTCAGGCCGAGCGCGCGGGCCCGGTCCTCCAGCTGGCCGACGATGTCGTCGAGCGTGTCGTGGCCATAGATTTGCGGCTCGCGGGTGCCGAGCAGGTTGAGGTTCGGGCCATTGAGGACGAAGATGGTGTCGGACATGGTTGAGGCTTTCGGTTGAACCGCGCGGGTGGCGGGCCTAGGTGCTGGCGACATCCTTAGCCCGTTCGCCCCGAGCTTGTCGAAGGGCCGCTCTTCCCTTCGCACCGGGCGGGAGGGAGGAGCAGGGCTTCGACAGGCTCAGCCCGAACGGATGGAGGGACGCGCCCTCCGCGGAAACCAGCATCATGCCCCATACCGATGGCACCGTCTCGATCACCGTCAACGGCGAGCACAAGCGCGTCGCCGCGGGCCTGTCGCTCGCGCAGCTCGCCTCCGAACTGGGGCTGGTGCCCGAGAAGGTCGCGGTCGAGCGCAACCTGGAAGTGGTGCCGAGGTCGACGCTGGCCGAGGTGCAGGTCGAGGATGGCGACGATATCGAGATCGTCCATTTCGTCGGCGGCGGCGATCATCCCAGGCCGGTGGCGGACGACAGCTGGACCGTCGCGGGGCGCACCTTCCGCTCGCGGCTGATCGTCGGCACCGGCAAGTACAAGGACTTCGCTCAGAATGCCGCGGCGCTCGAAGCCTCTGGAGCGGAGATCGTCACCGTGGCGGTGCGCCGGGTCAACGTGTCGGATCCCAAGGCGCCGATGCTGACCGACTATATCGATCCACGCAAGGTCACCTACCTGCCCAATACCGCGGGATGCTTCACCGCCGACGACGCGATCCGCACCCTCCGGCTGGCGCGCGAGGCGGGCGGCTGGGACCTCGTCAAGCTGGAGGTGCTGGGCGAGGCGCGGACGCTCTATCCGGACATGCGCGAGACGCTGAAGGCGACCGAGGTGCTGGTGCGCGAGGGCTTCAAGCCGATGGTCTATTGCGTCGACGATCCGATCGCCGCCAAGCAGCTGGAAGAGGCGGGCGCGGTGGCGATCATGCCGCTCGGCGCGCCGATCGGCTCCGGCCTGGGCATCCAGAACCGGGTGACGATCCGCCTGATCGTGGAGGGCGCCAAGGTGCCGGTGCTGGTCGATGCGGGCGTCGGCACCGCGTCCGATGCGACGGTGGCGATGGAGCTGGGCTGCGACGGTATCCTGATGAACACCGCCATCGCCGAGGCGAAGGACCCGGTGATGATGGCATCCGCGATGCGCGCGGCGGTGGAGGCCGGACGGCTCGCCTATCGTGCCGGGCGGATGGGGCAGCGCCGCTATGCCGACCCGTCCAGTCCGCTCGCCGGACTGATCTGACGCAAGATTCATGGAACCTTAGGGCACGGCAGCCCGTTGGATCGGTCAAGAAGGCGACGAAATACTTCGCCGTCGCATCATAATGGAGGCGACCATGGGTGAGCTGACCGACAAGATCAAGGGCAACATCAACGAGGCCATCGGCAACGTGAAGGAAGCCGTTGGCAAGCACAACAACGACGCCGATCTGGCGGCCGAGGGCAAGGCCCAGCAGGCCGAAGGCAAGGGCGAACAGTTCAAGGGCAAGGTCAAGGGCGCGCTCGGCGACGACATCTGATCGCCGGTCTTTGACGATCTTTGCGAAGGGTCGTTCCGCCACGGCGGAGCGGCCCTTTTTCGGAACAACAAGGGGTTGAATGATGAAGAGGGTGCTGATCGGCTTGTGCGTGGTACCGCTGGCATTGTCCGTTGCGGCCTGTGGCGGCGCCGGTGACGACAAGCTCGCGAAGAATGTCGAGAATGCCTATGACAATCGCGCCGATGCGATGGAGCAGGCGGCCGACAATCTGGAAGATCAGGCGAAGCAGGTCCGCAAGAGCGGCGAACAGCAGGCCGACGCGATCGACGACGCCGATGTGAATGCGCAGGCGATGAGCGACGAGCAGAAGGCGGCGCTGGCGAACGGGTCCGAGAAGCTGCGCTGAGCAAACGCGGTAGTTGTCGTGGTAAAGTCCCTCCCCTTCAGGGGAGGGGTTGGGGTGCGGCCTGTCCACGCGAGCCTGCGCTTCTGGAAGCGCCCCACCCCCGACCCCTCCCCTGAAGGGGAGGGGGAATAGTGGCGCTCCTTACTGGCCCAGCATCTTCGCCGGCGTGATCACCGCGATATCCGTCTTCACGTGCAGGAGCCTCACGCCGGTTTGGGCGATCAGGCCGGACAGCGCTTCGGAGAAATCCTCCGTCCGCTCCACCGTCGCGGCGACGGCGCCATAAGCACGCGCGAGGGCGGCGAAGTCGGGACTGGCCAGCGTCGTCGCGCTGACGCGGCCCGGGTAGTCGCGCTCCTGATGCATCCGGATCGTGCCATAGCCGCCATTGTCGATGACGAGGATCAGCAGGTTCGCGCCGTGCTGGACGGCGGTCGCCAGTTCCTGACCGTTCATGAGGAAGCAGCCGTCCCCCGCCAGCGCGACGACGCTGCGTTGCGGGTGTCGGAGCGAGGCGGCGATCGCGGCGGGGAGGCCATAGCCCATCGCGCCGGCGGTAGGCGCCAGCTGCGTACCGGGACCGGCGTAGCGCCAGTAGCGATGCCACCAGCCCGAATAGTTGCCGGCGCCGTTGCAGATGATCGTGTCCGCGGGCAGCCGCTGCCGCATCGTCGCGACGCAGGGGCCGAGGTCCAGGGCGACGCCGTCGCGGGGCTGCGGCTCCGACCATTGGCGATAGTCCGCATGAGCCTCTGCCGCGGCCGGATGGGCGGGACCGTCGATCGCGGCGAGCGCCTCGGCGAACTCGACCATGCCGGCGCAGATCGCAAGATCGGTGCGATAGGTGCGGTGCAGCTCGTCGGGATCGGGATGGACATGGACCAGGCGCTGGCCGGGATGATCGGGGGTGATCAGCGTATAGCCGTCGGTCGTCGCCTCGCCCAGCCGCGCACCGACGACCAGCAACAGGTCCGCCGCACGAATGCGGTCGACCAGCGCCGGATTGGGGCCGTAGCCGAGATTGCCGGCATAGGCGGGGCAGTCGTTCGGAATCGCATCCTGTCGGCGGAAGGCGGCGGCGACCGGAACGCCGGCGCGCGCCGCCCAGTCGGCGAACGCCTGGCCGGCCGGCGCGTCCCAGCCCGCGCCGCCGACGATCGCCACCGGCCGCTCGGCAGTGGCGATCAGGTGGGCGAGATGTTCGGCCTGATCGCTGTCGCAGCCCTGCGCCACCCGCTCGATCCGCGGCCGGTCGGCGGCTTCGACCGTGTCGCGCAGCATATCCTCCGGCAGCGCGAGGACGACCGGGCCGGGACGCCCGCTCATCGCGGTCGCATAGGCGCGGGCGACATATTCGGGAATGCGGCGGGCGTCGTCGATCCGCGCCGCCCATTTGGCGATCGGCGCGAACATCGCCGGAAAATCGATCTCCTGAAACGCCTCGCGGTCGCGCGTGGCCCGGTCGATGTCGCCGACGAAGAGGATCATCGGCTGCGAATCCTGCATCGCGACATGCACGCCGATCGCGGCATTGGTCGCGCCGGGGCCGCGGGTGACGAAGGCGATGCCGGGGCGGTGCGTCAACGCCCCGTCGGCACAGGCCATGAAGGCCGCGCCACCTTCCTGGCGGCAGGTGACGAGGTCGATCTCCGGCGTGTCGTGAAGGGCATCGAGCACGGCGAGGAAGCTCTCCCCCGGCACGGTGAAGATGCGGTCGCACCCCTGGACGAGAAGCTGATCGACGAGCAGGCGGCCACCGGTGCGTTGGGTCATGGATCCGAACCTAACGGGCTTCGCGGTGCCTGCAACCATCAGATCGAGCCGTTCGCCCTGAGCGCAGTCGAAGGGCTTTGGGCTCGCCTGTGCTTCGACTTCGCTCAGCACGAACGGGGCAAGTCGGGTCGTGCAGTTCTCAATCAGCGGCGCATCAGCTTCACCAGCGCGGCGTCCAGTGCGGAGAGGAAGCGCGAGCGGTCGGCCTTGGCGAAGGGGGCGGGGCCGCCGATCTGGTCGCCGCCGGCGCGCAGGTCCGCCATGATCGCGCGCGTCGCGATCGCGCCGCCGATCGAGGCGGCGGTGAAGGGCCTGCCGGTCGGGGCGAGCACGGTCGCGCCCGCCTTCAGGCAGCGATCGGCGAGCAGGATGTCGGCGGTGACGACCACCGCCTTCGCATCGGCGCGTTCCGCGATCCAGTCGTCCGCCGCGTCGAAGCCGTCCCCGACCACGACCCGCGTCACCAGCGGGTGCTGCGGCACGCGCAGATGCTGGTTGCTGACGATGGTCACCGGCACTCCGACGCGCCACGCGACCCGGTACACCTCGTCCTTGACCGGACAGGCATCGGCATCGACGAGGATCTGGAGGCTAGGGGCGGACAGGGTGCGTTCCTCGGAGCGCTAAAGGGCGGATGCAAAAAGGGCCGGGATCGCTCCCGGCCCTCCTGGTCTGGTTAGCAGACGGGGCGGGGCCCCGCTCCGGATCAGGCGCCGGCGATCTCCGCCACGTCGACGCGGATGCCCGGACCCATGGTCGAGGACAGCGCCACCTTGCGGACATACTTGCCCTTGGCGCCCGACGGCTTGGCCCGGACCACCGCATCGACCAGCGCGTCGAAGTTGGCGCGCAGGTCCTCGGCGGCGAAGCTCGCCTTGCCGATGCCCGAGTGGATGATGCCGGCCTTCTCGACGCGATACTCGACCTGACCCGACTTGGCGTCCTTGACCGCCTGGGCGACGTTCATGGTCACCGTGCCGAGCTTGGGGTTCGGCATCAGACCCTTGGGGCCCAGCACCTTACCGAGCCGGCCGACGATGCCCATCATGTCCGGGGTCGCGATGCAGCGATCGAAGTCGATCGTGCCGCCCTGGACGAGCTCCATCAGGTCCTCGGCCCCGACGACATCGGCGCCGGCCTCGCGGGCCTCGTCGGCCTTGGCGCCGCGGGCGAAAACGCCGACGCGGACGGTCTTGCCGGTGCCCTTGGGCAGGTTGACGACGCCGCGGACCATCTGGTCGGCGTGACGCGGATCGACGCCCAGGTTCAGCGCGACCTCGATGGTCTCGTCGAACTTGGAGGTGGCGTTGGTCTTGGCCAGCGCGATCGCCTCGTCAATGCCGTGCAGCTGCTCGGGATTGATCGTCAGCGCCTTCTGCTTCTTGCTCAGCTTGGCCATGGATCAGCCCTCCACCACTTCGAGGCCCATCGCGCGGGCGGAGCCGGCGATGATCTTGGTCGCCGCCTCGATGTCGTTCGCGTTCAGGTCCTTCATCTTGACCTGCGCGATTTCCGACAGCTGGGACATCTTGATCTTGCCCGCGACCGACTTGCCCGGCTCCTTCGAGCCCGACTTCAGGTTGATCGCCTGCTTGATCAGGAAGGTCGCCGGCGGGGTCTTCGTCTCGAACGAGAAGGACCGGTCCGCATAGACGGTGATCTTGGTGGGGATCGGCGTCCCCTTGGCCATGTCGGTGGTCGCGGCGTTGAACGCCTTGCAGAATTCCATGATGTTGACGCCGCGCTGACCCAGCGCCGGGCCGATCGGCGGAGCAGGCTTGGCGTCGCCCGCCGGAACCTGCAGGTTGATGTAACCTGTGATCTTCTTTGCCATGTCACTCTCTCAATCCGGCCGCGGCAAACCGCGGCCTGGTTTCAAGTCGAGCGGTGTTGACGGACGCCGTCTCCGGCGCCCTCCCGCAAGCTTTCCATCGGTGGACGGAAGAGCGCGCCCTTAGCGACCGAAGCCGCGATTGGCAAGCACGCTACTGGTCGAAGTCGTTCGTTTTCGCATCCGTGCCGTGCAGTTGCGACCACAGCTCGCGCGTGCCCGCCTCCTGTGCGCGGTTCACATATTGGGAAGCGACCAGCCAGCCCTTGATCGGGCGGAGCGGCAGCAGCGTTCCCGCCGCCATGAGCGGCAGCGAGGTGACGAGATGCACCCAGAAGGGCGGCGAGAACTTGACCTGCAGCCAGACGACGAAGGCGGTCAGGGGCAGCGCGACGATGCAGAGCGAGAAGAAGGCCGGGCCATCGTCGGGCGCGGCGAAGCGATAGTCGAGCCCGCACCGCTCGCACCGATCGACGATCTTGAGGGCCGATCTGAACATCCGGCCTTCGCCGCAGCGCGGACAGCGGCCCAGCCAGCCGCAGCGGAGGATCCAGCGGAACTTCTCTCCGTCGGTGCGAAACTGGGGGCCGGGCGCCGGGTCGGTGGACATGCCCCGTCTATAGATCGGCCGCCGGCGCGGCGCGATGGGGCATATTGCCCTATCGACACCGCTGCCGGGGGGGGGCGTGCGCCCGCCCGCTTACTTGCTGCGTTCGACCTGCTCGAAGTCGAGCTCGACAGGCGTGGCGCGGCCGAAGATCGACACCGACACCTTGACCTTCGACTTGTCGAAATCGAGTTCCTCGACGACGCCGTTGAAGCTGGCGAAGGGCCCGTCGAGCACCTTGACCGCGTCGCCGATCTCGTAATCGACCTTGACCTTGGTCTTGGGCGCGGCGGCGGTCTCTTCCTTCGAGTTGAGCATCCGCGCGGCCTCGGTCTCGCTGATCGCCTGGGGCTTGCCCATCGCGCCGAGGAAGCCCGTGACCTTGGGCGTGTTCTTGACGAGGTGATAGACCTGGTCGTTCATGTCGAGCTTGGCCAGGACATAGCCGGGCATGAACTTGCGCTCGACCGCGACCTTCTTGCCGCGGCGCGCCTCGGTCACGGTCTCGGTCGGCACCTCGATCTGCTCGACCAGCCGGTCGAGGCCGAGGCGCGTCGCCTCCGCCATGATCGCGTCGCGCACCTTGCCCTCGAAACCCGAATAGGCGTGGATGATGTACCAGCGGGCCATCGATTGATCCTTACTGCGCGAGCTTGAGCAGGGCGTTGACCACCGCGTTGAAGAAGGAGTCCACGCCGAGGAAGAACAGCGCCAGGATCGTCGTCATGATCACGACCATCAGGCCGGTCATCCAGGTTTCCTTCCAGCTCGGCCAGATGACCTTGGCGGTCTCGGCCCGGACCTGCCGGATGAACTCGATGGGGGTCGTCTTCGCCACGTGCCGTCGTGCCCGCTTGATGAATGTCGCCGACGCCGCGAGAGACAGGGCCCCTCCCGCCGGCTTCCCATGGAAACCGGCGCGGAGCCTATCCTTCGCTGTCGGATAGGAAGCGCACTTAGTCGCGCGTCGAACCGAAAGCAAGCAAGCGGTGGAAGGCGGTCAGGCGAGCCCGAGGTCGCCCGGGCCGAAGGCGGCGGGCAGCAGCTCCGACAATCGCCAGCTTCGCACCGCATCGCCCTCCGCCGCGCCGCAATGGACGGGCAGGTCGATGCCGCCGAGCTGCGCCGCCTCGTTGAGCACCTGGCGGCAGCGGCCGCAGGGGCTGACCGGACCGGTGCCGGTCGGGCGACCGTCTGCGTCCATCGCGCCGCCGATCACCCCCACGGCCACCACGTCGCGCAGGCGGCCGGCGGCGCTGGCGGTGGCGATCGCCACGGTCTCCGCGCAGAGCGACAGGCCATAGCTGGCGTTTTCCACGTTCGCGCCCGTCACGATGCTGCCGTCGCGCAGCAGCAGCGCCGCCCCGACGGCAAAGCGGGAATAGGGGGCGTGCGCGTTCAGCGCCGCCTGCCGGGCCGCCGCGATCAGCCGGGTCGCCTCGTCGCTCATCAGTTCCTCACCACGTTCCAGTTGACCGGCTGCGCCACGCCGTCGACGCGCCTTATGTCGCTCGCCCGCCACATGCGCCAGGGGCGGGCGGCATAGTCCGGCGAGATGAAATTGGCCACTGCCCAGACCGGCCGGTCGAGCCTGGCGGACAGCGCGTAGATGCGCTCGACCGGGCGGGCGACGCGCAGCAGCACCGGCTTGCCGGTATGCGCCTCCACCATCGCCACGAAGCGTCTGAGGTCGGCGACGAGCGTGGCCGGATCGGGGCGCGCCTCGCAATCCTCGTGGAAGTCGATGTCGATCGCGGCCGGCAGTGCGTCGCCGGCGCGGGGCACGGTGGTGTTGAACGCGTTGGCCTGGGCCATGGCGGGCTGGCACAGGGAGTAGCGATGCACGGCGCCGCGCCGCAGTCCGCTGGCGGGCAGGGCGTTCCAGTTCGCCTCAAAGGCCGGCGCGCGGGCGCGGCCATCCGTCGCGATCAGATAGGCGAAGTCGGCGCCCTGACCGCGTACCACGCCCCATTCCACGTCGCCCGGATCGGCGGGAAGATCGATGCCCTGGAGGGAGTAAGTCTGGCGGGACGGTGCCCAATGCGTCGCCCAATGCCAACCGGCGATGCCGGTCGCGCCCGCCAGCGCCAGGACGGCGGCGGCGCGTGCCACGAAAATCATGTCGTCAGTTCCTGAGATGCAAGACGCACAGCAGCGTGAACAGCCGCCGCGCGGTATCGAAATCGACCTCGATCTTGCCGGCCAGCCGCTCGCGCAGCAGCTCGGCGGCTTCGTTATGGATGCCGCGACGGGCCATGTCGACCGTTTCGATCTGCTGCGGCGTCGCCTGGCGGATCGCCTGGTAGTAGCTGTCGCAGATCGCGAAATAGTCCTTGATCGGCCGGCGAAAGCGGCCGAGCGCGAGCACCAGCGTCTCGAGATGGGAGCCGTCTTCCCGCGCGATATGGATGCCCAGCCGGCCCTCCTCGGTTTCCAGCCGGATGCGGTAGGGGCCGGCATAGCCGTCCGGGTAGGCGCGCTGGGGGGCGAAGTGATTGTCCTCGACCAGGTCGAAGATCGCGATCCGTCGCTCCTGTTCCACATCGGCGGAGCGCCAGCCGATGCTCTTCTCGTCGAGCTCGACATGGATGATGCGCGGATCGGCCATGGTCGCTCGATAAGGCCGCGGCGCGTGAACGACAATTCCGGTTTGTGGCGGCGGCCCCGGCGGGGGTAAGCGGGGGTGATGGCGACCCTTGCATTCCCGACTCACCCGGCCCCCGCGGCCGAGCCCCAGCAGCTGCCCCGCAATGTCGAGGCGGAGGCGGCGATGCTGGGCGCGATGATGATCGACAACCGGCTGGCCGACGACATCGTCGACCAGCTCGAACCCGTGCACTTCTTCGAGCCGGTGCACGGCCGGATCTTCGCCGCGATCAAGACGCTGCGCAGCGCCGACATGCTGGCGACCCCGGTCACATTGCGCCCGATGTTCGAGGCGGACGAGGGGATGAAGGAGCTGGGCGGTCCCGCCTATCTGGCAGGTCTGACCGGCTCTGGTGCGGCGCTGATCGGCGCGCGGCAGTTCGCCAGGCAGATCTACGACCTCGCCATGCTGCGCGCATTGGTGTCGGTGGGGCGGACGCTGGTCGAGCGGGCAATGGATACCTCCGAGGAGGTCAATCCGCGCGCCCAGATCGAGGCGGCCGAGGAGGAGCTGTACAAGGTCGCGGGCGATGGCGGCGCCGAGAATGCGGTCAAGACCTTCGCCCAGGCGACCACCATGGCCGTGAAGATGGCCGAGCGTGCGCTGAATTCTGGCGGCAATTTGTCGGGCGTGACGACGGGTCTCGATTCGATCAACGGCAAGATCGGCGGTATGCATCACAGCGACCTCATCATCCTGGCCGGGCGGCCGGGCATGGGGAAGACCTCGCTGGCGACCAACATCGCCTTCAACGCCGCGCGCCGCTGGATGCGCGACATGGCGGACGGGATCGCGCCGAAGGACTCGGTGGGGGCGAAGGTCGCCTTCTTCAGCCTGGAAATGAGCGCCGACCAGCTGGCGACGCGCATTCTGGCCGAACAGTCGCGGATCAGCTCCGAATCGCTGCGCATGGGCCGGATCAGTCGTGCCGAGTTCGCGCAGCTCGCCGCGGCGGCAGCGGAGCTGGAGAATTTGCCCCTGTTCATCGACGATACCGGCGGCCTGTCGATTAGCGCGCTGCACACCCGCGTCCGCCGGTTGCAGCGGCGGCACAACAACGAGATCGGGCTGGTGGTGGTCGACTATCTCCAGCTGCTCAGCGGATCGGGCAAGACGGGCGACGGCAACCGCGTCCAGGAAATCTCCGAGATCAGCCGCGGCCTGAAGACGCTGGCCAAGGACCTGAACGTGCCGGTGGTGGCGCTCTCCCAGCTCAGCCGCGCGGTCGAAAGCCGCGAGGACAAGCGGCCGATGCTGTCGGACCTGCGCGAATCGGGCTCGATCGAGCAGGACGCCGACATGGTCTGGTTCGTGTTCCGCGAGGATTATTACGTCGCCCAGCGCGAGCCCAAGCGGCCGATGGAGGGCGACGACAGCCGCGTGTTCGAGGATCACCAGAAATGGGCGACCGATATGGAGCGCGTCTATGGCCTGGCCGAGCTGATCGTCGCCAAGCAGCGCCATGGCGCGACCGGCAAGGTGGTGCTGAAGTTCGACCCGACGATCACCCGCTTCAGCGATTATGCGGGCTATTGAGTCTCCAGACGCGGCGTCTTCGATGATCGTCGAGCCGGCGCCGGCCAAGGTCAATCTGGCGCTCCACGTCCGCGCCCGGCGCGCGGACGGCTATCATGCGCTGGAGACGTTGTTCGCCTTCGCGCGCGACGGCGACCTGATCGAGATGGCAGCGGCGGAGGCGGACGCGTTCGCCATCACCGGGCCGTTTGCGGCGGGGCTGGAACCGACGGGCGACAATCTGGTCACGCGGGCGCGGGATGCGTTTCGCGCGACCTTCGAGGTCGCCGGGCGCCATGCGATCACCCTGACCAAGAATTTGCCGATCGCGTCAGGTATCGGGGGCGGTTCGGCGGATGCGGCGGCGACCTTGCGAGGGCTGGCGCGGATGCATGGCATCGACGCGGCGGACGCGCGGCTGGTGGCGATCGCCACGCGACTCGGTGCGGACGTGCCGGCGTGCCTGGCCGGGCGGACGATGCTGGGCACGGGAACGGGAACCGAGCTGGTGGCGATCGACGGTGCTGCGGGCACGCCGATGCTGCTGGTCAATCCCGGCGTCGCCGTACCGACCGCCGCGGTGTTTGCCGGCTGGGACGGGATGGATCGCGGTCCCTTGCCCGAGGGCACGTTGCTCGACCGCGCGCGGGCCGGGCGCAACGATCTGGAACCGCCGGCTTTGCAAGTCGCGCCGGTGATCGCGGAAGTGCGCGCGATGCTCGATGCCGCACCGGGCGTGATCCTGTCGCGCATGTCGGGATCGGGCGCGACCTGTTTCGCGCTGTTCGCCAGCGATGCGGAACGGGACGCGGCCGCCGCCGGTGCGCAGGCCCGCGGATGGTGGATTCTGGCTACAGCGCTGGCCTGACGGCGAAGTTCTCCTCTTGTTCTCACGGAACAGATTGCGTACATAGCGCTCGACGCGTTGCCCCCGGCACGCTGATGCTCTAGCGATGGGAGCCCCTGATGGCCGCCAATCTGAAAGTGATCGACACCGGCATGGCAACCGCAAACGCAGACCGGCAGAAGGCGCTCGACGCCGCGCTGGCCCAGATCGACCGTGCCTTCGGCAAGGGCTCCGCGATGAAGCTCGGCCAGAAGGAGGCGATGCAGGTCGAGGCGATCTCGACCGGTTCGCTCGGCCTCGACATCGCACTCGGCGTCGGCGGCCTGCCGCGCGGGCGCGTGATCGAGGTCTATGGTCCTGAATCCTCGGGCAAGACGACGCTGGCGCTCCATGTGATCGCCGAGGCGCAGAAGAATGGCGGCACCGCCGCCTTCGTCGATGCCGAGCACGCGCTCGACCCCGTCTATGCCAAGAAGCTGGGCGTCAACATCGACGAGCTGATCGTGTCGCAGCCCGACACGGGCGAGCAAGCGCTGGAGATCACCGACACGCTGGTCCGTTCGAACGCGATCGACGTGCTGGTGGTCGATTCGGTCGCCGCGCTCGTTCCGCGCGCGGAGATCGAGGGCGAGATGGGCGACAGCCATGTCGGCCTGCAGGCGCGGCTGATGTCGCAGTCGCTGCGCAAGCTGACCGGCTCGATAAGCCGGTCGCGCTGCATGGTGATCTTCATCAACCAGCTGCGCATGAAGATCGGCGTGATGTACGGCAATCCGGAGACGACGACCGGCGGCAACGCGCTCAAATTCTACGCCTCGGTCCGCCTCGACATCCGCCGCACCGGTGCGATCAAGGACCGCGACGAGGTGACCGGCAATGCCACCCGCGTGAAGGTGGTGAAGAACAAGGTCGCGCCGCCGTTCAAGCAGGTCGAGTTCGACATCATGTATGGCGAAGGCATCTCGAAGATCGGCGAGATCATTGATCTGGGCGTCAAGGCGGGTCTGGTCGAGAAGTCGGGCAGCTGGTTCAGCTACGACTCGATCCGGATCGGTCAGGGACGCGAGAACGCCAAGACCTATCTGCGCGAGAACCCCGAAGTGGCCGACCGCCTGGAGAAGGCGATCCGCCAGCGCATCGACAAGGTGGCCGACGAGATGATGGTCGGCCCAGGTGCAGACGACGACATCTGATGCGCCGGAGCCGGAGCTCCATGCCGGAAGGGCTCGCCAGCGATGGCGGGCCCTTTTTGCGTGGGCCAGCCGCGCGCCGGTGTGAAAGGGGTGTCGGCGTCGGTCGGAAGAGGGAGCCGGAGGGCGGCTCGGGCTGCTCGGGCTGCTCTGGCGGCTCTGGCGGCTCGGGCGGCGTGGACGGCTCGGGCGGCCCGGCCTGCCCGGGCGATCCCGTCGGTGCGAACGGCTCGGACGTCTGGAGGCGCTGGCGATGACCCGCAGCTTCGACTGGCAAGCACGGGTCGGCGACGTCTGGGCGGAGGATTGGCAGCGGACCGACCGGGCCTTTGCCGGTCTGGTGCCGCATTTCGACGCGGCGATCCTCGCCGCCGCGCCCGGGGCGGGTGGCCGGGTGGTCGATATCGGCTGCGGCGCCGGGTCGACCGCGCTGGCTTTGGCCGACGCGCGGCCCGATTTGGTCGTGCATGGCGTCGACCTCTCGCCCGCGCTGCTCGCGGTTGCGCGCCACCGGGACGAGCGTGGCGCGGTGCAGTTCGTCGAGGGCGATGTGCTGACGGTGGTCCCGTCGCTCGCACCGGTGGACCTCTATGTCTCGCGCCATGGCGTCATGTTCTTCGCCGATCCCGCCGCGGCGCTCGCGCGGCTGGCAAACGCGGCACGTCCCGGAGCGGCGCTGGTGTTCAGCTGCTTCGCCGCGCCGGCTGACAATCCATGGTCGACGCTCATCACCCCGCCGCCCGCCCCGCGCGATCCGCCGCCGCCCGGCCCCTTCGCCTTTGCCGATCCGCAGCGCGTCGCGGCGCTGCTCCGCGATGCCGGCTGGCACGCCGAAGAGCCGGCCCGCATCGACTTCGCCTATCGCGTCGGGGCGGGTGAAGACCCGGTGGCCGATGCAGTCGATTTCCTGTCCCGCATCGGCCCTGCCGCCACGGTGCTGCGCGAGGCACGGCCCGCGGATCGGCCGGCGCTTGTCGAGCGGCTCGCGGCGGCGCTGGCGGACCATCGCCATGGCTCGTGCGTTGAGCTGCCCGCAGCCGCCTGGATCTGGCGGGCGAGGCGCATCGGGGCAGGGGAGGCGACATGACGATCATCGTGCATCATCTGGAAAATTCGCGGTCGCAGCGCGTGCTGTGGATGCTGGAAGAGCTCGGCATCCCCTATGAGGTGCGCCGCTACCAGCGCGACAAGGCGACGATGCTCGCCCCGCCCGAGCTGCGCCGCGTCCACCCGCTCGGCAAGTCGCCGGTGATCGAGGATGGCGAGCGCGTCGTCGCGGAGACCGGCGCGATCGTCGAATATCTGGTCGACAAGGCGGACGGCCGGCTGGGCGCGCCGCCGCATCGCGACGCCGCGCTCCGCTACCGCTTCTGGCTCCATTATGCGGAAGGGTCGCTGATGCCGCCGCTGCTCCTCAAGCTGGTGCTCGGCCGCATCCCGCTGATGGGCAAGCCGGCGATGAAGCGGATCCAGCCGATGATCGACCGGCATCTGGACTATGTCGAGAGCGAGCTGGCGCAGCGGCCGTGGTTCGCCGGCGATGCGATGAGCGCGGCGGACGTCATGATGAGCTTCCCGCTCGAGGCGGCGCGCAGCCGGGCGGGGCTGGATGGATCGCGGCCCGCGACCATCGGCTGGCTGGATCGCGTCCATGCCCGCCCCGCCTATCAGGCCGCGCTCGCCCGCGGCGGTCCCTATGCCTATGCGTGAGGGGGGCGGGGGGCACCGATCTCCTCGAACCGCTCCACCGCCACCGCCGGGCCGCCACCCGCAGGTGAGGGCGCCGCATCGACATCGGGGCTGTCGCGCGGGTCCAGCCCGCCCTCCCATTTGGCGACGAGCGAGGCGGCGATCGCATTGCCGATGACGTTGGTCGCCGAGCGGCCCATGTCGAGGAAATGGTCCACCGCCAGGATCAGCAGCAGCCCGGCCTCGGGGATCTTGAACATCGACAGCGTACCCGCGATCACCACCAGCGACGCCCGCGGCACGCCGGCGATGCCCTTCGACGTCACCATCAGCACCAGCAGCATCGTGATCTGCTCGCCGAGCGACAGGTCGATGCCATAGGCCTGGGCGATGAACAGCGACGCGAAGGTCATGTACATCATCGAGCCGTCGAGATTGAACGAATAGCCGAGCGGCAGCACGAAGCTGGCGATGCGCGGCGGCACGCCGAACCGGTCGAGCGCCTCGAGCGTGCGCGGATAGGCGGCTTCGGACGATGCCGCGGAGAAGGCGATGATCAGCGGATCGCGGACATAGCGGATCAGCAGCCGCGTCCGCCCGCCGATCAGCAGGAAGGCGATGCCGATCAGCAGCGCCCAGAGGAGCAGCAGCCCGAGGTAGAAGCTGCCCATGAAATAGCCCAGTTCGCCGAGCACGCTCGGTCCGCGTTCGGCGAGGGTCGAGGTCACGGCGGCGAAGACGGCGACGGGTGCGAAGCGCATCACATAGCCGGTCACCTGCAGCATCACCGCGACCAGGCCTTCGATGCCGCGGACCAGCGGCGCGGCCTTTTCGCCGACCGCGGTGATCGCGACGCCGACGAACAGCGAGAAGATGACGATCTGCAGGATCTCGTTGGTCGCCATCGCCTCGATGCCCGACGCGGGGACGATATGGGTGACGAAGGTGTTGAGGTTGAAGGCGGCGCGCTCGACGCCGCTGGCCGCGGTGGCGGGCGGCACCGGCAGGGCGAGCCCGACTCCCGGCTGGAGCAAGTTGACCAGCACCAGCCCGAGCGACAGCGACAACAGGCTGGCGGTGACGAACCAGCCAAGGCTCTTCAGGCCGACGCGGCCGAGCGCCGCGGTGTCGCCCATATGCGCGATCCCGACCACCAGCGTCGAGAAGACGAGCGGCGCGATGATCATCTTGATCAGGCGCAGGAACAGCGTGGTCAGGATCGAGAAATAGCCGGCGATCTCCTTCAGCTGCGCTGCCGCGGCCGGGGTCCCGTCGTCGATCGCGACGTGCAGCCCCCAGCCGAGGGCGAGGCCCGCCACCAGCCCGATCAGGATCCAATAGGTAAGGCGCGTGGCCATGCAGTGCTCCCGGAAATGCGGGCGCGAACGAAGGGGATTGTGATCGCCGGGTCAAGCGCCGTAACGATCGCGGATGCAGGCCGTCTCCCGCCGTTCGCTCCTCGTCGCCGCTGCGGCGACGCCGCTCCTGTCCGTCGCGGGCGTTCTGCGCGCCGCCGAAAGGGACTTGTCGGCGCTGAAGGACCTGACGGGCGATGCGCGCCCGATCGATGCCGCCGAGCGCGCCCGCCGCCTGGCCGCGGTACAGGCGCTGATGCGCGCGCAGGGGATCGGCGCGACCGTGGTCGAATCGGGCACGTCGCTCGCCTATTTCACCGGCATCCGCTGGGGCCGCAGCGAGCGGCCGACGCTGGCGATCCTGCCGGTCGAGGGCGAGCCGTGTATCGTCACGCCCTTTTTCGAGGAGCCGTCGATCCGCCAGATGCTGGCGGTGCCGGCCGAGGTGCGGGTGTGGCAGGAGGACGAGAATCCCTTTTCGACGGTCGCCGGCGTCCTGCGCGATCGGCGGCTTCAGGGCCGGCCCGTGGCGATGGAGGAGACGGTGCGCTTCTTCATCAGCGACGGCATCGCGCGGGCGCTGCCGGGGGCGCGGATCGTGTCGGCCAATCCCGTGGTGCGCGCCTGCCGCATGGTGAAGAGCCCGGCGGAGATCGCGCTGATGCAGGTGGCGACCGACGTCACCGTCGCCGCCTATCGCTGGCTCCATCCAAGGGTGGAGGCGGGGATGACGGGGGCGCAGATCGGCGCGTTGATGACCGCGGCGACGCGGGCGCTGGGCGGCGAACCCGAATTCGCGTTGGCGCTGATCGGCCCTGCCGCCGCGCTGCCGCACGGCAGCCGCGAGGTGATCCGCGTCGCCGCCGGGCAGGTGGTGCTGATGGACTGCGGCTGCACCGTGCAGGGCTATCAGTCGGATGTCTCGCGCAGCTGGGTCCATGGCGCGGCGAATGCGGAGCAGCGGCGCGTCTGGGATCTGGTCGCGCAGGGGCAGCAGCTCGCCTTCCGCACCGCGCGGATCGGCACGCCCGCCGGCGCGATCGACGATGCGGTGCGCCGGCTCTACGAAGCGCGGGGGTTCGGGCCGGGCTACCGCCTGCCCGGCCTGTCGCACCGGACCGGCCATGGCATCGGCTTGGACGGGCACGAGCCGGTCAATCTCGTCCATGGCGAGGCGACGCCGCTGGCGCCGGGCATGTGCTTCTCGAACGAGCCGGGCCTCTACCTGCCGGGCAAGTTCGGCATCAGGCTGGAGGACTGTTTCCACATGACGCCCGCCGGCCCGCGCTGGTTCAGCACCCCGCCCGTGTCGATCGAGCGGCCGGTTTGATGCAGGAGGCGCTTCACCGCGAGGGCTATGTGCAGTGGCCGGGCAGGTTGGATGCCGCCGGGCTGATCGCCCTCGCAAACCTGTCCGAGCAGATGGACCCGACACAGCCCGGCCATCGGCTCGACCCCCGATTGCTGCACGATGCGGACTGGCTGCGCCCGATCGAGGCGGATGTCCGGCCGCTGCTCGGAGGCAAGGCGCGTCCGGTCAGGGCGTTGCTGTTCGACAAGCGGGGCGAGGTGAACTGGGTGCTGGGCTGGCATCAGGACCGGACGATCGAGGTCGCGGAAGAGACGGCGGTCCCCGGCTTCGGCCCCTTCACACGCAAGCAGGGCCGCCTGCATGTCGCGCCGCCCATCGCGATCGTTGAGGCCATGCTGACGGTTCGCCTCCACCTCGACCCGGTGGACCGTGACAACGGCGTGCTCGTCGTCGCGCCGGGATCGCATCGCGAGGGCTTCATCGCGGAGGACCGCATCGAGACGGTGATCGCACGCTGCGGCGAGGCGGAATGCCCGGCCGGCGCGGGCGAGGTCTGGATTTATGCGACGCCCATCCTCCATCGGTCGGCGCGGTCGGCATCGGCGGCGCGGCGACGGGTTCTCCAGATCGACTATGCGCATCTGCCGCTTCCGGGCGGGCTGAGGTGGCTTGCGGATAGCTGATCCCCGTCGTCCCGCGGCCGCGCCGTGCAGCGTCTTGAGGCATCCCGCAGTCTCGCCTAAGCCGGGCGCCTATGACTTCGCCCTCCTTCACGTCGACCAACGACATTCGCCGCGGCTTCCTCGACTATTTCGGGCGTCACGGGCACCAGATCGTCCCGTCCGCGCCGCTCGTGCCGCAGAACGATCCGACGCTGATGTTCGTCAACGCCGGCATGGTGCCGTTCAAGAACGTCTTCACCGGGCTCGAGACGCGCTCCTACGACAAGGCGACATCCTCGCAGAAGTCGGTGCGCGCGGGCGGCAAGCATAACGACCTCGACAATGTCGGCTATACGGCGCGGCATCATACGTTCTTCGAGATGCTCGGCAATTTCTCGTTCGGCGACTATTTCAAGGAACAGGCGATCACCCATGCCTGGACCCTGCTGACGAAGGAGTGGGGCATCCCCGCCGATCGGCTGACCGCCACCGTCTACCACACCGACGACGAGGCGTTCGACCTGTGGCGCAAGATCGCCGGCCTGCCCGAGGAGCGGATCATCCGCATCCCCACCAAGGACAATTTCTGGGTGATGGGCGAGAATGGCCCGTGCGGCCCGTGCTCCGAGATCTTCTACGACCATGGCGACCATATCCCCGGCGGCCCTCCCGGCAGCCCGGACGAGGATGGCGACCGCTTCGTCGAGATCTGGAACCTCGTCTTCATGCAATATGAGCAGGAGGCGAACGAGATCGTCGCCGAACTGCCCAAAAAGTCGATCGACACCGGCATGGGGCTGGAGCGGATCGCCGCGGTGATGCAAGGCGTCCACGACAATTACGACACCGACACCTTCAAGGCGCTGATCGCCGCCTCCTCGGCGCTGACGCACAGCGATCCGGCGGGCGACATGAAGGCGTCGCACCGCGTGATCGCCGATCACCTCCGCTCTTCGGGCTTCCTGGTCGCAGACGGCGTGCTCCCGGCGAACGAAGGCCGCGGCTATGTGCTGCGCCGGATCATGCGCCGGGCGATGCGCCATGCGCACCTCTTGGGCGCGAAGGAGCCGTTGATGCACCGGCTGGTGCCGGCGCTGGTGGCGGAGATGGGCGCGGCTTATCCCGAGCTGATCCGCGCCCAGCCGCTGATCGAGGCGACGTTGCAGCAGGAGGAGACGCGCTTCCGCCAGACGCTCGATCGCGGGCTGAAGCTGCTCGACGAGGCGACGGCAGGACTGGCGCCCGGCGGCACGCTGTCGGGCGAGACTGCCTTCCGCCTCTACGACACCTATGGCTTCCCCTATGACCTGACCGAGGATGCGCTGCGGGCGCAGGGTCTGGCGGTCGACCGCGCCGGCTTCGACGCGGCGATGGCGGAGCAGAAGCGCGCGGCCCGGGCGGCCTGGAAGGGTTCGGGGGCCAAGGCGTCCGACGATATCTGGTTCGACATCGCCGAGCAGCATGGCTCGACCGAATTCACCGGCTACGCGAACGATGTCGGCGAGGCGGAGGTGCTGGCGCTGGTCAAGAACGGCGAGCGCGTCGATGTGGCGCGGGTCGGGGACGCCGTATCGGTCGTCGTCAACCAGACGCCCTTCTATGGCGAGAGCGGCGGGCAGGTCGGCGACGCCGGGACGATCAGCGGCGATGGCGGACTGCGCGCAATCGTTACCGACACCACCAAGCCGCTCGGCCGGGTCTGGGTCCATCATGCCGAGGTGCAGGCGGGCGAGATCAAGGTCGGCGATCCCGTGCGCCTCGCCATCGATCTGGGCCGCCGCGCGCAGATCCGCGCGAACCATTCTGCCACGCACCTGCTGCACGAAGCGCTGCGCCAGCGGCTGGGCAAGCATGTCGCGCAGAAGGGCTCGCTGGTCGCGCCCGACCGGCTGCGCTTCGACTTCTCGCAGCCGGTGGCGATGACGCCCGGCGACATCGCGGAGGTCGAGGAAAAGGTGAACGCACAGGTCCGTCGCAACGGCCCGGTGGTCACCCGCCTGATGACCCCGGACGAAGCGATCGCCGAGGGCGCGATGGCGCTGTTCGGCGAGAAATATGGCGACGAGGTCCGCGTCGTGTCGATGGGCGAGGACGAGGACGGCACCTACAGTCTGGAGCTGTGCGGCGGCACGCATGTCGGCGCACTGGGCGAGATCGGCCTGTTCAAGGTGGTGGGCGAGGGCGCGGTGGCGTCCGGCGTCCGCCGGGTCGAGGCGCTGACCGGCGAGGCGGCGCGCGCCTATCTGTCGCATCGCGACGAGGTGCTGCGCGAGGCGGCGGGCGCGCTGCGCTCGACCCCGGACGAGGTCCCGGGCCGCATCGCCACGCTGCTCGACGAGCGCCGCCGCCTGGAGCGTGAACTGGCCGAGGCCAAGAAGGCGCTGGCCATGGGCGGCGGTGCGGGCGGTCCGGCCGGGCCGGAGGACATCGGGGGCGTCGCCTTTATCGGCCAGCTGCTCGACGGCTTCGATGCCAAGGGGCTGCGCGGCGCGGTGGACGACGCCAAGCAGCGGCTCGGCTCGGGTGTGGCGGCGGTGGTCGCGGTCAATGACGGTCGCGCGTCGGTCGCGGTCGGCGTCACCGCCGATCTGACCGGGCGTTTCAACGCGGTCGACCTGCTGCGGCGCGCGGTGACGGCGCTGGGCGGGCAGGGCGGCGGCGGGCGGCCCGATATGGCCCAGGGCGGCGGCCCGGACGGCGCCAAGGGCGATGCGGCGCTCGCTGCGATCCGCGAGGCACTGGCGATGGAGCCGAGTGCCGCCTGATCCGTTTGCAGTATGACACGGATCGGATGCCGCGACAGAAGACGGCCCGGTCAGCAGGGGAGCGGCGGATGCGGGGTTGTACGGCGGTCGGAATAGCGATGCTGGCAGCATCGGCGCTGTCTTGCCCCGCCGCGGCGCAGTCCGCCCGTGATCTGTTGACCCAGGCCGCGTTTCAGGATCGCAACGCGCAGACCGCGCTGGCGCGGGTCGACAAGGCGCGCGCCACCGCCCAGGCCGAGCTGGACCGCGATCCGGCCGATGCCGACGCGGCGGTCGTCGCCGCGATTGCGCTCGGCTATCGGGCCAAGCTGACGGGCGAACGATCGGAAGCCCTGGCCGCGCGCCGCCAGTTCGAGGCGCTGGTCGCGCGCTATCCGAAGAACGCCGAGGCACAGGCGGGGCTCGGCGCATGGCATCTCGGCATCATCCTGCGCGTCGGGCGGCTGATGGGTCGGGCGGGCGCTGGCGCGCGCGAGGCCGTGGGGCTCTCCGCGCTCGACCGCAGCGTGCAGCTGGGCGGCAATCGGGCCTTCTTCGCCGGGCTCGCGGGCATGTTGCGGATCAATTACGATCGCGACGATGCGGTCGCCTTTACGTTGATCGAAACGGCCGCGCGTGCGCCCACGCCGACGCCGATCGACCGGATCATGCAGCGGTCTGCGCAGGCCGTGCTCGCCGTGCTGCGGCGGGGCGACCGCAAGGGCGCCCAGACGCTGGCCGACCGGCTGCTGCCATTCGGCTGGTACAACGACAAGAACCGGTAGGTCCTGACACCCGGGCCGGCCTGCGGGGCCCGGCACCGCCTCCGCCTATCCCGCGAGCTGGCTCTTGCGCACCCGCCGCAGCCGGGGCTCCCGCTCCAGCGACGCCTCGCGCCGGATGAGCTGACGCAGTTCGTCGCGTTTCTCGTGGATCGAGGCGATGACCGGTCCCATTGCCACCCCCAGATCGACCAGCACCGCCTCCGACAGCTGGAGCGAGCTTTCCAGCGTCTCGGGCACGGCGTCGGTCACGCCGGCGCGGTAGAGTTCGGCGGCATGGGCGGCATCGCGGGCGCGGGCGATGATCGGCAGCGTGGGCGACAGCGACCGCATGCGCTGCGCCAGCCGGACCGTCAGCACCGGATCGTCCATGGTCAGGACCAGCGCACGCGCCTCGGCGAGGCGCAGCCGCTCGACCAGCTCGCCGCGCACCACGTCGCCGAACAGGACGGGGTAGTTGGCCGATCGCGCCTGCGAGACGACGTCGATGTCCGCCTCGACCGCCAGATAGGGCTGGCCATGGGCGGCGAGCATATCTGCGACCATGCGGCCGACCCGGCCGAAGCCGATCAGGATCGTGCCCGGCTGCGCCTCGACATCGGTGGCGGCCGGCTCCAGGCTCGGTGCCTCGAGCCGGCGCGCGACGATCCGCCCCGCCTTGGCGAGCAACGGCGTGATGGTCAGCCCGATCGAAGTGACGGTCTGCCAGAAGGCGGCGGTGGACGGCAGGATCAGCTGTGCCTGGGCCGCGGTGGCGAGCACGATCAGCGTCGTCTCGGACGGGCTGCCCATCAGCAGCCCCGTCTCGGCGGCGGTGCCGAGACGCGCCTGGCCGATCCGCAGCAGCAGGAAGGTGACGACTGCCTTCACCGCGACGACGCCGGCCACGGCCAATAGCAGCGCCGGCCAGTTGGCGACGATCGAGCGCAGGTCGAGATCCATGCCGACGGTGATCAGGAAAACGCCGAGCGCGAGGCCCTTGAATGGGGCGGTGATGACCTCGACCTCGCTGTGATATTCGGTCTCCGCGATCAGCAGCCCGGCGAGCAGCGCACCGACGATCGGCGACAGGCCGGCCGCGGTGGTCGCGACCGAGGCGATGATGACGACGAGGAGCGAGGCGGCGAGGAACAGCTCCGGGCTCTTCGTGCGCGCCGCCTGCGCGAACAGGCGCGGGAGCACGATGCGGCCGCCGACATACATGCCCACGACGGTCAGCCCACCGCGCAGGGCGACCCCGCCAATGCCGCTCCAGCCGCCGTCCCCCGCGGTCGGCGCGAGGGCGCCGAGCACGAAGATGATCGGCACCAGCGCCAGATCCTCGAAGAGCAGCATGCCGAAGGCCGACCGCCCGACCGCGCTGGTCGTCCCCACCAGCGGCAGCACCAGCGCGGTCGAGGACAGCGCCAGCGCGAGACCCAGGCCGGCGGCGCCAGACCATCCCTGTCCCATGAGGTGCAGGGCGACGCCGATCAGGGCGGCCGAGCCGGCAAGCTCCGCGAAACCGATGCCGAACACCAGGCGCCGCATCGCCCAGAGCCGGCGGAACGACAATTCCAGCCCGATCGAGAAGAGCAGGAGGACGATGCCGAACTCGGCGAAGGGCGCGATCGATTCCCGGTCGCTGATCGTGACGTAGTAGAGCCAGGGGAAGCGATCGGTCAGCGTGCCGAGACCCGCCGGTCCGACCAGCACGCCGACGAGGATGAAGCCGATGACGGGGCTGATCCGGAAGCGCGCGAAGGCCGGAATGACGATCCCCGCGGCGCCCAGGATCACGAGCGCGTCGCTGAACGCAGGATTGTCGAGTTCGATGGCCATGACCGCGTTAGACCAGTCGCGGCGCGCTTCCGCCACCCCAAAGCCGTCAAAGCGGCCGATCCGGCCGGGCATGGTATGAAAAAGGGGTGCGCGACGCCCGTGCCGCGCACCCCTTGTCAGGTCTGTTGAAAGGATCAGGCCCAGGCGGCCATCTTCGCCTCGAGATTGGTGCGGATCTGCTCGAAGAACTGCTCGGTCGTCATCCAGGGCTGGTCCGGGCCGATCAGGATCGCGAGATCCTTGGTCATATGGCCGTTCTCGACGGTCTCGATGCAGACCTGCTCCAGCGTCTCGGCGAAGCGGGTGACGTCGGGCGTGTTGTCGAACTTGCCGCGATACTTGAGGCCGCCGGTCCAGGCGAAGATCGAGGCGATCGGATTGGTCGAGGTCGCCTTGCCCTGCTGGTGCTGGCGATAATGGCGGGTGACGGTGCCGTGCGCCGCCTCCGCCTCGATCGTCTTGCCGTCCGGCGTCATCAGCACCGAGGTCATGAGGCCGAGGCTGCCGAAGCCCTGCGCCACCTGATCCGACTGGACGTCGCCGTCATAGTTCTTGCAGGCCCAGACGAACTCGCCGTTCCACTTCAGCGCGGAAGCGACCATGTCGTCGATCAGGCGATGCTCGTAGACGATGCCGGCGGCCTTGAACTGGTCCTTGAACTCCGCCTCGAACACCTCGGCGAAGATGTCCTTGAAGCGGCCGTCATAGGCCTTGAGGATCGTGTTCTTGGTCGAAAGATAGAGCGGCCAGCCGCGGTTGAGCGAATAGTTCATGCTCGCACGGGCGAAGTCGCGGATCGACTCGTCCAGATTGTACATGCCCATGGCGACGCCGCCCGAGGGAAAGTCGAACACTTCGTGCTCGATCTTCTGGCCGTCCGCGCCCTCGAAGGTCATGGTCAGCTTGCCGGGGCCGGGCACGACGAAATCGGTCGCCTTGTACTGGTCGCCGAAGGCGTGACGGCCGACGACGATCGGGTGGGTCCAGCCGGGGATGAGGCGGGGCACGTTCTTGATCACGATCGGCTCGCGGAAGATCACGCCGCCCAGGATGTTGCGGATCGTGCCGTTGGGCGACTTCCACATCTTCTTCAGGCCGAACTCCTCGACGCGCGCCTCGTCCGGCGTGATCGTCGCGCACTTCACCGCGACGCCGTACTTCTGGGTCGCGTGCGCCGAATCGATGGTGATCTGGTCGTTGGTCGCGTCGCGATTCTCGACGCTGAGATCGAAATAGGCCAGCTCGATATCGAGATAGGGCTTGATGAGGCGCTCGCGGATCCATTCCCAGATGATCCGCGTCATCTCGTCGCCGTCGATCTCCACGACGGGCGTGTTCACCTTGATCTTGGCCATGCGGTAAGGGTCCTTCGCTGGATGAGAGATTGCGCCCGCGTCTAGGGGCGCTGCCAGCGGCTGGCAACGGGTCGCGCACCGCGGAACACCGGTGACGTCATGCCGTTGAAGCGTGACCGATAAACCATAGTGGGAGAGAGACATGCGGATGCGTGACGGTAGCGTAGCGTTCGGGCTGGCCGCGATGGCGCTGGCACTCGCCGGCCCGGCGGCGGCGCAGCAGCAGCGATACGACCGATTGTTCGTCTTCGGCGACAGCCTGGTCGATTCCGGCAATGCCCAAAAGCTGCGTGCCGACGGCGGCGGTGCCGATCCCGCGCCCGCCTCGCAGAGCTATTTCGAGGGCCGCTTCTCGAACGGCTACAACTTCGCCGACTATCTCTCGACCTATATCGCCGGCGGACCGGCGACCGCGTCGGAGCGCGGCGGCATCAACTTCTCGGTCGGCGGGGCACAGGCAGCGGAGGTGGCGGGCGACGCCAGCCCTAGCTTCCTCGAGCAGATCGACACCTTCGCCAAGAGCGGCGCGACCTTCGACTCCCGAGCGCTCGTCCTCGTCACGCTCGGCGGGAACGACGTCCGGCGCGAACTGGCGAATCTCGGGACCATTCCGGGCTATACGCCCGACCTGACCTCGACCGTGCAGGCGATGAGCACCGGTCTGACCCGGCTCTATGCCGCCGGGGCGCGCAACTTCGTCATCACCGGCTTGCCGGATATCGGCCAGATCCCGGCGGTCACCTCGCTCAACGTCCCGGCCCTCAACCAGGCGGGAACCGCGCTGTCGGCCGGCCTGAACACGGCCTTCGCGCAGCTGGTCGGCGGGTTCGACCGGCAACCCGGCGTCGACGCGGTGTTCTTCGACCTCTTCAACTACCAGAAGGCGATCTATCAATCGCCCGCAGCGGCAGGCCTCGTAACGCCGGGCGGGACGCTGAACACGTCGACGCCCTGCCTGTCGGTGCCGGGGGCCGCGCCGAACTGCGACAATTTCGTCTATTTCGATGCGATCCATCCGGTGACCGACGTGCATCGCGCGATCGCCAACGGCATCGCCACGCAGATCGGCGTCGCGGTGCCCGAGCCGGCGAGCTGGGCGCTGATGCTGACCGGTTTCGCCCTTACGGCCATGATGCTGCGCCGGCACCGGACGCGGGTACGGGTCGCCTTCGCCTGACCGGACGATCGGGGTCCGCGCCGTCCCTGTGAACGGACGGCGCGGACGCCGCGCGATTGTCACATCCGCCCCACGACGATACACCCCCCGGCCATGACCTCGCTCGACAAGCCGCCGATGACCACATCCACCGTCAAATGGCGCTTCCCGACCGTCCACCCCGAAGGGCGCAAATATGCCGCCATCGCCTTCGGCCTGACGCTCCTGCTGACGATCCTGTCCAAGGTGCTGTTCTGGCCGATGATCGGCGTGACCATCTGGGTGCTGACCTTCTTCCGCGATCCGGTCCGGACCACGCCGCAGGGCGACGGCCTGATCGTCGCCCCGGCGGACGGGCTGGTGACGATGATCCAGCGCGTCCCGATCCCGCGCGAGCTGATCGGCGATCTCGGTGAGGCGCCGCTGATCCGCGTGTCGATGTTCATGTCGGTGTTCGACGTCCACATCAATCGCACCCCGATCGCCGGGACGATCCGTCAGGTCGTCTACATCTCCGGCAAATTCCTCAATGCGGACCTCGACAAGGCATCCGACGAAAATGAGCGGCAGCATATCGTGGTGGAGGGGCGCGACGGCCGCCGCATCGGCTTCACGCAGATCGCCGGCCTGGTCGCGCGACGGATCGTACCGTTCGTCAAGCCGGGCGACATGGTCGCGACCGGCCAGCGGGTCGGACTGATCCGCTTCGGAAGCCGGGTGGACGTCTACCTTCCCGATGATTGCGCGCCACAGGTGACGCTCGGACAGCGGACGATCGCCGGCGAGACGGTGATCGGCCGGGTCGACGGGGTGCCCGTGACCGGGATTGCGCAGTGAGCGACGTCGGCGACGGCGCGCCGGATGCGGCGCTGCTCGGCGGGGCGTCCGTGCGACCAGTCCGGCCGCGTCGCTTCTCGCGCCCGCCGCGGGGGCTGCCGCTGCGAGCGATCGCACCCAATGCGGTCACGGCGCTGGCGCTCTGCTCGGGCCTGTCGGGCGTGCGCTTCGCGATCTCCGGCGAGTGGGAAAAGGCGGTGGCCATGATCATGGTCGCAGGCGTGCTCGACGGCATCGACGGGCGCATCGCACGGTTGCTGCGCGGCGAGAGCCGGTTCGGCGCGGAACTCGACTCGCTGTCCGACGCCATATCGTTCGGCGTGGCGCCGGCGCTGATCCTCTATCTCTGGACGCTGTCCGCCCTGCCACGCGTCGGCTGGATCAGTGCGCTGCTGCTCGCGGTCTTCTGCGCGCTGCGGCTCGCCCGCTTCAACGCGCAGATCGACGAGACCGTCCAGCCCCACAAGTCGGCGGGCTTCCTGACGGGCGTGCCCGCGCCCGCCGGGGCCGGCCTGGCGCTGTTGCCGATGTTCCTGTGGTTCTGGACCGACGAGCCGCTGCTCGCCTCGCCCTATCTCGTCGCGCCCTGGGCGGTATTCGTCGCCGTGCTGATGGTATCGAGCGTGGCGACCTTTTCCTGGTCGTCTCTGCGGCTTCGCCGGAGCATCCGGTTCGAGGCGCTGGCCGTGATCGTGTTGCTGGGTGCGGCGCTGATCAACGTGCCATGGCATACGTTGAGCGTGATCGCGATCCTCTATCTGGCGACGATCCCCTTCAGCATCGCCGCCTATGCGCGGGTCAGGCGACCTCGCGCAGTCGGCGGATCGGGGCCGGAATAGGTGCCGAGGCCCAGCGCCGCACGGCGATCCGCCGCTCGGCATGGGCGAGCGTGCGCAGCGGCGTGAACGCTTCGTCCGGACGACCGAAGGCGAGGCGCAGGATGCGCCGCCATTGCGGCGCCACCGCCATCGCGATCACCGCGACGGAGAGGGCGAAGGCACCCGTGAAAACCAGCAGACCGATCACCGCCATGTTCGTCTCCCTGACGAGGACGTCATCTATTCGACGTCCGCAAACCTGCAGACGCGCGCCGGGGTTCCGAGAGCCACGCCCAAATGCGTGCCCTTACGGGACAATTCGCATCGCAATTGCGGTGCGTGACAGGGCGTGCTTCTGTTGAACACGGTATGTTCCATTTGTGTTCCAGGTGTCAAGTGCGATGATGTGGTTGCGTTTTCGGGAGCATTCGCCTAGAGGCGCGGCCCTCAACCCCGCATGGGGAGCATCATACACCGGTGCGCATGGCTTCTGAGCCGCCGCGTCATCCGCTCCCCAGAGGCTCAACCGGAAGGAAAACACATCATGGCGGCTCCTGTCGTCTCCATGCAGCAGCTCATCGAGACCGGCGCGCACTTCGGCCACCAGACGCATCGCTGGAACCCGAAGATGAAGCCCTACATCTTCGGCGACCGCAACGGCGTCCACATCCTCGACCTGTCGCAGACCGTGCCGCTGTTCGCGCGCGCGCTCGAGTTCGTGTCGTCGACCGTCGCCGCGGGCGGCAAGGTGCTGTTCGTCGGCACCAAGCGCCAGGCGCAGGAGCCGATCGCCGATGCGGCGCGTCGTGCCGGCCAGCATTTCGTCAACCATCGCTGGCTCGGCGGCATGCTGACCAACTGGAAGACGATCTCCAACTCGATCAAGCGCCTGAAGTCGCTCGAGGAGCAGCTGTCGGGCAACACCGCCGGCCTCACCAAGAAGGAAGTGCTGCAGCTCACCCGCGAGCGCGACAAGCTGGAGCTGTCGCTCGGCGGCATCCGCGACATGGGCGGCATCCCGGACGTGATGTTCGTGATCGACGCCAACAAGGAAGAGCTGGCGATCAAGGAGGCCAACACACTCGGCATCCCGGTCGTCGCGATCCTCGACTCGAACGTGTCGCCCGACGGCATCGCCTTCCCTGTGCCCGCGAATGACGACGCGGCCCGCGCCATCCGCCTCTATTGCGAGGCGATCGCCATCGCCGCGACCCGTGGCGGCCACGAGCAGCAGCAGCGCCGCGGCGTCGACTTCGGTGCGATGGCCGAGCCGCCCGCCGAGGAGACGCTGGAGGTTTCCGCGGAGGATCAGGGCGCCGCGACCGTCGAGGGTGCGGGCGCCGAGACCGAGCGCCAGATCGACGCCTGACGCGTCACCGTTTCGTCATGCGGGCGGGGCAGGGCGTCAGCCTCGCCCCGCCCGCAAACACATTCCGATCAGAAGGACGACAGACATGGCCGATATCACGGCAGCGATGGTCAAGGACCTGCGCGAGAAGAGCGGCGCAGGCATGATGGACTGCAAGAAGGCGCTGAACGAGACCGGCGGCGACATGGACGCGGCCATGGACTGGCTGCGCACGAAGGGTCTCGCCGCCGCCGCCAAGAAGTCGAGCCGTACGGCGGCCGAGGGCCTGGTCGGCGTCGCGACCAGCGGCAATCGCGGCGCGGCCGTCGAGGTGAACTCGGAGACCGACTTCGTCGCCAAAAACGACCAGTTCCAGGACTTCGTGCGCGAGGTCACCCAGATCGCGCTGGCGACCGGCGGCGACATCGAGGCGCTGAAGCGCGAGGCGATGCCGTCCGGCACCACCGTCGGCGACGTGCTGACCAACAACATCGCGACGATCGGCGAGAACCAGTCGCTGCGTCGCGCCAAGCGCCTCGAAGTGTCGAAGGGCGCGGTGGTCGGCTACGTCCACAACAAGCAGTCCGAGGGTCTCGGCAAGATCGGCGTGCTCGTCGCGCTCGAGTCCGACGCGTCGGACGAGGTCCTGCAGAAGCTGGGCAAGGATCTGGCGATGCACGTCGCCGCGGCTTTCCCCAAGGCGCTGAACGAGGAGGATCTGGACGAGGCCGAGATCGAGCGCGAGCGCGCGATCGCGACCGAGAAGGCCGCGGAGTCGGGCAAGCCGGCCGACATCATCGCCAAGATGGTCGAGGGTGGCATCGCCAAGTATCGCAAGGAGCACGCGCTGGTCAGCCAGCTGTTCGTCATGGACGGCAAGACCAAGATCAGCGACGTCGTCGCCAAGGCGGCCAAGGATGCCGGCACGTCGATCGTGCTGAAGGACTATGTCCGCTTCCAGCTCGGCGAAGGCATCGAGAAGGAAGCCTCGGACTTCGCGGCCGAGGTTGCAGCCGCGTCGGGCGTGCCGCAGAAGGCCTGATCGCAAGGTCCTGAGGGGGCGGGGTGCCTCGGCATCCCGCCCCTTTCCGTGTCCGCCGTCCGGCCGTGCGGCGCGCGGGCAGGCCGGGGCCGCTTGGCGCTCCGCCGTGAATAATCGGTGCAGACGGCGCGCTCTGCTTGCCGGGCCCGAAGCCCGCGCCTAAGGTCCGCGCCGCCCCCATATTCGTGAAGTTTTCGATCCCGCATGACCGAACCCCGTTACAAACGTATCCTGCTCAAGCTGTCGGGCGAAGTCCTGATGGGCGAGGGGGGGCTGGCGATCGACCCCACCGTCACCGCGCGCGTCGCGGAAGAGATCGCCGATGTGAAGGCGCAGGGCTATGAGCTCTGCGTCGTCGTCGGGGGTGGCAATATCTTCCGCGGCATCTCGGGCGCCGCGCGCGGCATGGAGCGCGCGACCGCCGACTATATGGGCATGCTCGCCACCGTGATGAACGCGCTGGCTGTGCAGAATGCGCTCGAAGAGATCGGCGTCGACACCCGCGTCCAGTCGGCCATTCCGATGCAGTCGGTGTGCGAGCCGTTCATCCGCCGCCGGGCGATGCGCCACCTCGAGAAGGGACGGGTGGTGATCTTCGCCGCCGGCGTCGGCTCGCCGTTCTTCACCACCGACAGCGGCGCGGCATTGCGCGCGGCGGAGATGAAGTGCGACGCGCTGTTCAAGGGCACCAGCGTCGACGGCGTATACGACGCCGATCCGAAGAAGGTGCAGGGCGCCAAGCGCTACGACACCGTGACATTCAGCCGCGTCCTGTCCGACGACCTCAAGGTCATGGACGCCAGTGCGGTCGCGCTGTGCCGCGACAACAATATTCCGATCGTCGTGTTCAACATCCGCGAGCATGGCAATTTCGCTGCCGTGCTCGCCGGTACGGGCGTGTCGACGATCGTCCAGAACCAGGAGACGACCAATGCCGGCCTATGACAAGGCAGATATCCAGCGCCGCATGACCGGCGCGGTCGAAGCGCTGAAGCACGATCTGGGTGGCCTGCGCACCGGGCGCGCCTCCACCACGCTGCTCGATCCGGTGACGGTCGAGGTCTATGGCAGCCATATGCCGCTGACCCAGGTCGCGACGGTTTCCGCGCCCGAGCCGCGCATGCTGTCGGTGCAGGTGTGGGACAAGTCGAATGTCGGCCCGGTCGAGAAGGCGATCCGCTCCGCCGGGCTGGGTCTCAACCCGATCAACGACGGCCAGACGCTGCGCCTGCCGATCCCGGACCTGACCGAGGAGCGCCGCAAGGAGCTCGCCAAGCTCGCCAGCCAATATGCGGAGAAGGCGCGGATCGCGGTCCGCAACGTGCGCCGCGACGGCATGGACAGCCTGAAGACCGACGAGAAGAAGGGCGTGTTCGGCGAGGATGATCGCAAGCGCCACGAGACCGAGGTGCAGAAGCTGACCGACGCGACGATCGCCGATATCGACGCCGTGTCGAACGCCAAGGAAAAGGAAATCCTGGGCAAGTGACCGGCGGCCGGCGCCTGCTGTTGGGCCCGTGCCGGCGGCAGGGGCAGCCCGGCGGTCTTGCAGGGCGTTGCGCCTGTGCAACGGGAACGGCGGCGTGAGCACGGCTCCCGTCCTTGTGCCGGCACCCGCTATCGTGCCGCGGCATGTCGCGATCATCATGGACGGCAACGGCCGCTGGGCGAAGCAGCGCCATCTGCCGCGGGCCGCCGGGCACAAGGCCGGGGTCGATGCGGTCCGCCGCGTCACGCGGGCGGCTCGCGCGATGGGCATCGAGGCGCTGACCCTCTACGCCTTCTCGTCCGAGAACTGGCGGCGGCCGGTCGAGGAGGTCGGCGAGCTGATGAAGCTGCTGCGCTTCTTCATCCGCTCCGATCTCGCCGAGCTCGCGCGCGAGAATGTCCGGCTGCGCGTGATCGGCGACTATCGGGCCTTCGGGGCCGAGCTGGTCGCGCTGATCGACGATGCGATCGCCAGGACCTCGGCGAACACCGGGCCGCTGCTGGTGATCGCGCTCAACTACGGCGCCCAGGCCGAACTGGCCGCCGCGGCGCGCCGCGCGGCTGCGAAGCTGCCGGCGGACGCGATCGACGAGGCGGCGATCGAGGCCGAACTGGAAACCGCCGACCTGCCACCGCTCGACCTCGTCATCCGCACCTCGGGCGAGCAGAGGCTGTCCAATTTCCTGCTGTGGCAGGCGGCCTATGCCGAGCTGTTGTTCGTGCCGACCCTGTGGCCCGATTTCGATGCCGACGCGCTGGCGGAGGCGGTGGCGGCCTTTGGCCGGCGACAGCGGCGCTATGGCGGCCTGTGACCTTTCCGCCGACGCCTGACGCCAAACTGCGCACGCCCTCCAATCTGCGGCTGCGGATGATCGCCAGCGTGGTGATGATCGCGGTGGCGCTGCTCGCCCTCGTCGCCGGGGGCGTGCTGTTCTGGCTGCTCGCGGTGGTCGCCGCACTGTTCATGATGGCCGAATGGGCGAACCTGTCCGGCGCGGGCGCGCGCGAGAAGCGGATCAGCCAGTTCGCCCTCTCGGTGCCGCTGGCGCTGATGGCGCCGGCCTCGCTGATCCTCGAGATCCACGACTTCTTCACGCTCGGCCTCCTCGCCGGCGCGGCGTTCTTCGTCGTGATCGTGACGTCGCGGCGGCAGCTGGCAGGCGGCCTGCTCTATTGCGGATTGCCGGTGTTCGCGCTGGTCCTGATGCGGCGCCAGCCCGACGGACTGTTGCTGACGCTCTGGGCCCTGTCGCTCGTCTGGGCGACGGACATCGGCGCCTTCTTCACCGGACGCACCCTGGGTGGTCCGAAGCTCGCACCCCGGATCAGCCCTGCCAAGACCTGGTCGGGCCTGCTCGGCGGCATCGGCCTGGCGCTGATCGTGGCTCTGGCGCTCTATCGCTGGGAGGGGCTGCCCCTCAGGCTGGTCGTGGCGACGCCCTTGCTGGCGATCCTCGCACAGGCCGGCGATCTGTACGAAAGCGCCGTCAAGCGCCGCGCCGGCGTGAAGGATTCCGGGAATATCCTGCCCGGCCATGGCGGCGTGCTCGACCGGCTGGACGGCGTGGTGCCGGTCGCGCCCATGGCCGCGATCGTCGCCCTGTTGCCGCTGATCCGATGAGAAGCGTCACCATCCTCGGCGCGACCGGATCGGTCGGCAGCTCGACGCTCGACCTGATCGAACGCGAACCCGACCGCTACCGCGTCCGCGCGCTCACCGCGAACTGCGACGTCGACCGGCTCGCCGCCGCCGCGCGGCGGACCGAGGCGGAGCTGGCGGTCGTTGCCGATGAACGCTGCCTGCCGGCCCTGCGCGCGGCGCTGGCCGGAACCGGCACGCGCACGGCGGGCGGGGCGGCGGCGGTGATCGAGGCGGGGGCCTCGGGCGCGGACTGGACGATGGCCGCCATCGTCGGCTGCGCCGGCCTCGCCCCGACCATGGCGGCCATCGCGCGGGGCGGCACGGTGGCGCTGGCCAACAAGGAGGCGCTGGTCTCCGCCGGCGACGTCGTCATGGATGCGGTGGCCGCCCATGGCGCGCGCCTGTTGCCAGTCGATTCCGAGCACAACGCCATCTTCCAGTGTTTCGACTTCGCGCGGCCCGGCCTCGTCCGGCGTATCATCCTGACTGCGAGCGGCGGCCCGTTCCGCGACGCCACCGCCGAGCGGATGGCGAGCGTCACCGCGGCCGAGGCGGTACGGCATCCCAACTGGTCGATGGGCGCGAAGATCTCGGTCGATTCGGCGACCATGATGAACAAGGGGCTGGAGCTGATCGAGGCGGCGCGCCTCTTCCCGGTCCATCCCGACCAGATCGAGATCGTGGTCCATCGCCAGTCGGTGATCCACAGCCTGGTCGACTATGTCGACGGATCGATGCTGGCGCAGCTCGGACCCTCCGACATGCGCGTGCCGATCGCGCACGCGCTCGCCTGGCCCGAGCGGATGGCGACGCCGATGGCGCCGCTCGATCTCGTCGCGCTCGGACGGCTCGACTTCGAGGCGCCCGATCCGGGTCGCTTCCATGCCCTGACGCTCGCCCGCGCCGCGGTGAACGCAGGCGGTGCGGCGCCGGCGATCCTCAACGCCGCCAACGAGGTGGCCGTTGCCGCCTTTTTGGCGGGCAGGATCGGCTTCCTCGAAATTGCCGCAATCGTGGACGATATACTCCAGCGCTACGACCCGCCTTCGCCGGAGACGCTCGACGCGGTGCTCGCAGTCGACGCCCGGGCAAGGGAGCTGGCGGCCGAGCGGGTAGAGGATTGCGTCTGTTGATCGAAGCTCCCGGTGTTCCGCTGACCCTGATCGCGTTCGTTGCCGTCATCGGTCCGCTCGTCTTCGTCCACGAGATGGGTCATTATCTCGCCGGCCGGCTGTTCGGCATCAAGGCCGATGCCTTCGCGATCGGCTTCGGCCGTGAAGTGGCCGGCTTCACCGACCGCCGCGGCACCCGGTGGAAGTTCGGGTGGCTGCCGCTCGGCGGCTATGTGCGCTTCGCAGGCGACATGAACCCGGCGAGCCAGCCCGACGCCGAATGGCTCTCGCTCCCGGCGGCCGAGCGGGCGCAGACCTTCCAGGCCAAACCGGTCTGGCAGCGCGCGATCGTGGTCGCGGCGGGGCCGGTGGTGAATTTCCTCGTCGCGATCCTGATCCTCGCGGGCTTCGCGCACTTCTACGGCGTCCGCTATGCGCCGCCGACGGTCGGCGAGGTCGTCGCGGGCAGCCCGGCCGCGGCCGCGGGGCTCAAGGCAGGCGATCGCATCGTGTCGCTCGGCGGGCGGTCGATGGAAAGCTTCGCCGACATTGCCCAATATGCGATGATCCGGCCCGGCGAGGCGGTGCGCGTGTCGCTGGAGCGGGCGGGGCAGCCGGTCAACACGACCGTGACCATCGGCACGCTGCGGCAGCGCGACCGCTTCGGCAACGAATATCGCATCGGCCGGGTCGGGATCGGCAGCCCGAAGGTCGAATACCGCCCGGTCTCGCTGATCGCGGCGCCGGCAGAGGGTGCGCGCGAGGTCGTCGCGATCGTCCGCGGCTCGCTCGACGCGCTGGGCCAGATCATCACCGGACGCCGTTCGGTCGAGGAACTGGGCGGCCCCTTGCGCATCGCCAAGGTGTCCGGCGAGCAGATGTCGCTGGGCTGGCCGAGCTTCATCGGACTGATCGCGCTCGTGTCCATCAATCTGGGGTTCATCAACCTGCTGCCAGTGCCGATGCTCGACGGCGGCCACCTGATGTTCTACGCAATCGAGGCGATACGCCGCCGCCCGGTCGATGCGCAGGTGCAGGAATGGGCATTTCGAGGCGGACTGGCGGCGATCCTGGCGCTGATGATCCTCGTCACCTTCAACGATCTGGGCCAGATGGGCCTGTGGCGGAACCTGGCCGGCTTGATCGGCTGAGGAAGCTGGTGCAGGGCGAATGATCGACAGGGGTCGGTTTCACGTTTTCCTGGGGTGGGTTTCGAGTGAAGAATAACGGTCTCTCTGTCGCGACGGTCGGCGCGACGCTGCTGGCGAGCACGATGCTGGCGGGCGTCCCCGTTCAGGCGCAGACCGGCGCCCGCCGCCCCGCACAGCCTGCGGGCGCCCCCGCACGGGAGCGTTCGGGCCCGCGCGTCTCGGTCCCCACCGATGCGCCGCCGCCCCCTGCCGCCGTCACCGGCGCGCCCGCGGCGGCCGGCACGATCAAGTCGTTGCGCGTCGAGGGTTCGCAGCGGATCGAGCCGGAAACGGTGCTGTCCTACACCAAGCTGCGGGTCGGCATCCCCTATACGACGGCGACGCTGGACCAGGCGCTCGTCGACCTGCAGGCCTCCGAACTGTTCGCCGACTATTCGATCTCGGGCGTCGAGAGCGGCGACATCGTCCTTCGCATCCGCGAGAACCCGATCATCAACCGGGTGATTCTGGAGGGCAACAAGGCTATCAAGAGCGACAAGATCCAGAAGGAACTGAAGCTCGCCCCGCGCCAGATCTTCACCCGCACGGCCGTGCGCGCCGACGTGGCCCGAATCATCGAGCTCTACCGGCGCGGCGGCCGCTTCGCCGCCGTCGTCGAGCCGAAGATGGTCAATCTCGACCAGAACCGCGTCGATATCGTCTTCGAGATCAGCGAGGGCTCGAAGTCGAAGGTCCGGCAGATCAACATTCTCGGCAACGAGAAATTCTCGGACGACGAGCTGCGCGGCCAGATGGCGACGAAGCAGTCGCGCTGGTTCCGCCTGCTGTCGTCGGGCACCAGCTACGATCAGGATCGCCTCAACTACGACCAGCAGAAGCTGCGGCAATTCTATCTGACGAACGGCTACGCCGATTTCCGCGTTACCAGCGCGGTGGCGGAGCTGACGCCCGACAAGCGCGACTTCATCATCACCTATGTCGTCGAGGAGGGGCCGCGCTACAAGTTCGGCGACGTCACCGTCGACAGCGAGATCCGTGACTTCGACGGCGATCGCCTGGCCGCGTCGCTGCCGATGAAGAAGGGCGACTGGTACAACGCCAAGCTGGTCGAGGACTCGGTCGACAATCTCAGCCAGTCGGCGGGCCTGTTCGGCTATGCCTTCAGCCAGGTCGATCCCGAGTTCCAGCGCGACCGCGACACGCTGACGATGGGGATCAACTTCCACATCGCGCAGGCGCAGCGCACCTATGTCGAGCGGATCGACATCAACGGCAACACGCAGACGCAGGACAAGGTGATCCGGCGCGAGATGCGCGTCGCCGAGGGCGATCCGTTCAACGACTTCCAGATCAAGCGCTCGCAGGATCGCATCAATTCGCTCGGCTATTTCCAGGACAAGTTCGAGATCAAGCGGACGCAAGGCTCGACTCCGGATCGCATCGTGCTCGAAGCGCCGGTCGAGGAGCGGTCGACCGGCGAGCTCCAGCTCTCGGCCGGTTTCTCCAGCCTCGAACGCTTCATCATCCAGGCGAACGTCACCCAGCGCAACTTCCGCGGCAAGGGCCAGGAGCTGCGCTTCGGCGTCAACTATTCGAGTTATCAGAAGTCGGTCGAGGCGGGCTTCACCGAACCGTATCTGTTCGACAAGAACATCGCGGTCGGCGTCGATATCTTCCGGCGCGATTTCAACCAGTTCAACTTCGATCTGAACGGCAATCGCAACACCATCTACAACCAGGTGTCGACCGGGTTCCAGGTGCGTGCCGGCGTGCCGCTGACCGAATACTGGTCGCTGTCCGGCCGCTACGGCCTCTCCTATGACGAAGTGGGGCTGGACAGCAGCCTGCTGGTCAACGGCCAGTGCAGCAATGCGACCGTCGGCCGCTATCTGTGCGAGGCGCTGGGCAATCGCTGGACGTCGTCGGTCGGCTATTCGCTGATCTACAGCAGCCTCAACAGCAACCTGCGCCCGACCGCGGGCCGGCGCTTCACCTTCAGCCAGGACTTCGCCGGTCTGGGCGGCGACGTGAAGTATATTCGCACCCGCACCGAGTTCGCGCAGTATAAGGGGCTGGGCAAGGGCTTCGTCCTCTCCTTCCTGGGTGAGGGCGGCTATATCCACTCGCTGGAGAAGAGCCGCGGTGAGGGCATCGATCCGGTCCGGATCATCGACCGGTTCTATCTGGGCGAGCCGAACTTCCGCGGCTTCGACATTCGCGGCGTCGGTCCGCGCATCCAGCGCGTGCCGCTGATCACCGACCCGACGACCGGTATCCAGTCGCTGTCGACCGACCGCACGCAGATCGCCGACGACCCGCTCGGCGGCAAGGCCTATTATCTCGGCCGTATCGAGCTCGAACTGCCGCTCGGCGCCGGGGCGCGCGAGATGGGGCTGCGGCCGTCGATCTACGTCCAGGCAGGCAGCCTCTTCAACCTGACCCGGCCGCTGCCGACCACGGTCTTCCCGCAGGCGCGCGACACGAACGGCAACCTGCTGTTCAATCCGGATGGTTCGCCCACCCTTACGGGCGCGCCGATCACGACCACCGTCGGCAACCAGACCTATGCGCTCTATACCGTCGCGGCGACCGACACGACGAACGTCGGTCGCACCACCACCTGCGCGGTCGGCTATTCGGACACCGCGGGCGGCACCTGCGCCGGCAGTTCGGTCAACACGGCGCAGCTGACCAGCCCGTTCGTCGAGCGCTTCCTCGGCAACTCGGCCCGGCCGCGCGTGTCGGTGGGCATCGGCGTCAACTGGAACTCGCCGTTCGGGCCGCTGCGCATCGATCTTGCCAAGGCACTGGTCGCCCAGCCGGGCGACGACAAGAAACTCATCACTTTCAACGTAGGGACTCAGTTCTGATGCTCAGGATCACCGCTCTCATCCTCGCCGCCGTGTCGATCCCCGCGATCGTCGCGCCGGCCGCCGCGCAGGTCAGCGGCGTCGCCGTCGCCAATCCCGAAGGCGCGATCGCCAACTCCCGCGCCTGGGCCGCCGCCCGGACCCAGATCGAGACGACGTACAAGACCCAGCTCGATCAGGCGAACGCCCGCCGCGACGCGGTGCAGAAGGAACTGACGCCGCTCATCACCGCGTTCAACACCGCGCGGTCGCAGCCCAACGCCAACCAGGCCTCGCTGCAGAGCCAGGCGCAGGCGATCCAGACCCGCCAGCAGGCCGCCGAGCAGGAGCTGGGTCGGCTGACGCTGCCGGCGCAGCGCGCGCAGGCCTATGCCATCGAGCAGGTCTCGGCGAAGCTCAACGACGCGGTGCAGGCGGTGATCCGCTCGCGCAACATCAGCGTCCTGCTCCGTCCGGATGCGACGCTGTTCGCCCAGCCGGCGGCCGACGTCACCCCGGCGATCACCACCGAGCTCGATCGCCTGGTGCCGACCGTCAGCATCACGCCGCCGGCGGGCTGGGAACCCGGCCAGGCCGGGCAGCAGGGTGCCGCCGGCGCCCCGGCCGCGGCGACGCCCGCCGCGCCTGCCGCCAACACCAACCGCCGTCCGGCGCAGCCGTCGGGCCGGTGAGCGAGGGCAGGGAAGCCGCCGTCATCGGCCCGCTCGATATCGGGCGGGTGATGGCGGCGCTGCCGCACCGCTATCCGATGCTCCTCGTCGACCGCGTCGAGGAGCTGGTGATCGACGAGCGTATCGCGGCGATCAAGGCGGTGACGATCAACGAGGGCTTCTTTCAGGGTCATTATCCCGGGCGCCCCATCATGCCCGGCGTGCTGATCGTCGAGGCACTGGCGCAGGCGGCCGGCGTGCTGGCGGTGGAAAGCCTCGATCTCGCCGGATCGGGCAAGCTCGTCTATTTCATGTCGATCGACGGCGTGAAATTCCGCAAGCCGGTAGAACCCGGCGTGCTTCTTCGGCTCGAGGCCAGCTTCGTGCAGAAGCGCGCCCGCGTCTGCAAATTCGCGGGCATTGCGCGGATCGACGGCCAGGTGGTCGCAGAGGCGAATTTCACCGCGATGATCGCCGATCCGCCGACCGGCTGAGCCGGCCGGTCGGGGCAATCATCAATTTTGACTTCGGCGGCGCTCTTCCCTATGGGCGCCGCTTCTCATTTGGCTGGTCGGTACCAGCCGCCTTGGAGACGTGACGTGAAGCAGAACACCCATCCCGACTACCACATGATCAAGGTGCAGATGACCGACGGCACCGTGTTCGAGACCCGCTCCACCTGGGGCAAGGAAGGCGACACGATGCAGCTCGACATCGATCCGCTGGCCCACCCGGCCTGGACCGGTGGACGCGGCCAGATGCTCGATCAGGGCGGTCAGGTCGCGCGCTTCAACAAGCGCTTCGGTGGCGGTCTTACGCTCCGCAAGTAAGAGTGTGTTAGGCATGGCGGCGATAGCGTTGCCGCCATGTTTGTTGCGGAATTCGAGACAGTTGAATCGAGCGTTCGCCGACGCAGGGCACCCCGCGCCCCGGTCGCGCTCGAGGCGAGCCTGAACGGCAGCCGTTTCGACCGCGCCTTGTGCACCGTCGTCGACCTGTCGACGACGGGCGCCCGCCTTTCGACCTATTCGATGCTGCGCCGGGGAAGCGAGATCTCGCTCGTCCTGCCCGATCTCGGGGCCGTGCCGGCCACGGTAGTGTGGTCGACCGATTTCGAGGCGGGCTGCGAATTCCGGCGGCCGTTGCGTCAGGATCTCGTCGACAAGCTTCGCGAGCGCTGATCGCGGGATTTCCCAACCTTCCTCAATGCAAGGCTTTCGCCAAGCGCCGAACGGGGTCTATGCCGATTCGCATGTCGCTTGCCTCGCGCCTTCGCCATTTTCTGGCCGAGCAGGAATGGGCCTATGCCCCGCACGAGGCGCCGGTCATGCCGGGGTCGCCGGGCTCGCCGGAACATCCGGGGCGGCGGCGGCTCGCCTATGTGCTGGTGTCGATCCTGCTCGGGCTGACGGGCGGGCTGGGAAACGCGCTCGTCTCGGCCAACACGACGACCCTCGGCGGCGCGCTCGGGCTCGACCCGGCCGAGATCGCCTGGCTGCCGACCGTCTACGTGATGACCAACGTCAGCATCAACCTGCTGCTGATCAAGTTCCGCCAGCAGTTCGGCTTGCGCCCCTTTGCGCTGATCTTCGTCGGCCTCTATGCAGCACTGACGCTCGGCCACCTCTTCGTCAGCGACTTCTGGTCGGCGATCCTCGTCCGCGCGGCGAGCGGCATGGCCGCCGCGCCGCTCAGTACGTTCGCACTCTATTACATGATGCAGGCGATGCCGGCTCCGGCGCGGCTGCGCGGCGTGGTGCTGGGGATCGGCATCCCGCAATGCGCGACACCGCTCGCGCGCCTCTTTTCCCCCGAGCTCCTCGCGATGAGCCAGTGGCGCACCCTCTACCTGTTCGAGCTGGGCCTTGCCCTGATCAGCCTTGCCGCGGTCCTCGCCTTCCGCCTGCCGCCGACGACCCGGCAGCGGGCCTTCGAGCGGCTCGACTTCCTGACCTTCGCACTCTTCGCTACCAGCATGGCGCTGTTCGCGGCGGTGCTGGGGCTGGGGCGGATCGTCTGGTGGACGCAGGCGGGCTGGATCGGCTGGGCGCTGCTCGCCGCCATCCCGATGCTCGCCGCGGCGCTGCTGATCGAGCACGGCCGCGCCAACCCGCTGCTCAACACGCGCTGGCTGGCCAGCGCTGACATCGCCCGCTTTGCGATCGTCACGCTGATGGCGCGCATCGTCCTGTCCGAACAGACGTTCGGCGCGGTCGGCCTGCTGACCGTCCTGGGGCAGAACAACGATCAGCTGCTGGTCTTCTTCGCGATCATGGCCGTCGCCTCGTTCGCGGGCGTGCTGCTCAGCGCCGCGACCCTCAATGTCGAGAAGCTGGCGCACCCGGTCATGCTGGCGGTCGGGATCGTCGCGGTCGCCGCCTTCATCGATTCGCGCGCGACCAGCCTGACCCGTGCGCCGCAACTCTATGTGACGCAGGCGCTGATCGCATTCTCCGGCACCTTCTTCCTCGGACCGGCGCTGCTGTTCGGCATGACCCGCGCGCTGAAGGAGGGGACGGGACACATCATCAGCTTCATCGCGCTGTTCGGCATCATCAATTCGCTGGGCGGGCTGGCGGGTTCCGCGATCCTCGGCACCTATCAGGTGGTGCGCGAGAAGGCGAACAGTGCGGCGCTCGTGCAGGCGATCGATCCGACCGACCCGATCGTGCAGCAGCGCCTGCAGGCGGGTGCCGCGGGACTCGGCCGGGTCGTCGGCGATCCGGGACTGCGGACGGCGGAAGGCGGCGCCTTGCTCGCCCAGACCGCGACGCGCGAGGCCAATGTGCTCGCCTATGACGACGTCTTCCGGCTCGTCGCGCTGCTTGCCGCGTGGACCTTCACCTATCTGGCATTCCTGCTGCTGCGGCGCGCGGCCCGCATGCGGCGTCTAGGAGCGGCATGACCGACACACGCAACCCCGTCTCTGTCAGCCCGCCGACCGAGGAGCGGATCGCGGAACAGTCCGCCCCCGCAGCGCCGGCGGGTTCGGGCTGGCGCCCGCCCACCCTGTCGGGTCGCGCCCTCGCCGTCGTCGTGCTGATCGCCGTCGCGGGGATGGCGGCGGTAATGGCCGCATGGCGGATCGGTCCGTTCGCGACCGGCTACGAGACGACGGACAACGCCTATGTGCGCGGCCGGGTGACGGTGATCGCGCCGCAGGTTTCGGGCTATGTCACGCGCGTCCTCGTCCGGGACTTCGAAACGGTGCAGGCGAACCAGCCGCTCGTCGCGATCGACCAGCGTATCTACGCCCAGCGGGTCGAGCAGGCGCAGGCGCAGGTCGAGGCGCAGCAGGCGACGCTCGCCAACAGCCGGCAGGCGGCCGCCAGCCGGTCGGCGAGCTTCCAGGCGCAGGATGCCGCGGTGGAAAATGCCCGCGCCCAGTTGATGCGCGCGCAGGCGGACATGGCGCGGGTCGAGGACCTGGTGTCCGACGGATCCGTCTCGCTGCGGGAGCGCGACCAGACCCGGGCCGCGCTGCGCCAGGCACAGGCGGGCGTGGCGCAGGCCGAGGCCGCGCGGGAGATCGCGCGGCAGGACATCCGCACGGTCGAGGTCGGTCGCGGCGGCCAGGCGGCCGGCGTCTCGGGCGCCGAGGCGGCCCTGAGGCTGGCGCGCATCGACCTCGCCAACACGGTCATCCGCGCACCCGAGGCGGGGCAGCTCAGCGAGGTGGGCGTGCGTGTCGGCCAATATGTCACCGCCGGGTCGCAGCTGCTGTTCCTGGTGCCGGCCGAAGTCTGGATCATCGCCAACTACAAGGAGGCGCAGACGGCGCGCATCGCCGTCGGACAGGCCGCCAGCTTCACCGTCGACGCGCTGGCCAATGCGCGGCTGACCGGCCGCGTCGAGCGCATCTCGCCCGCGGCCGGCAGCGAGTTCGCGGTGCTGAAGTCGGACAATGCGACCGGCAACTTCACCAAGGTGCCGCAGCGGATCGCGGTGCGCATCCGGATCGATCCCGGCCAGCGGCTCGCGGCCCGGCTGCGCCCCGGCATGTCGGTGGTCGCGCGCGTCGACACCGGCACCGTCCCGGCACCGCGATGAAGGCGGTATCGGCGCTGCTGCTCGGTGTGGCCCTGACCGGCTGCGTCGCGCGCGGACCCCGCCGGGACCCGCCGGCCACGGCGACGGCGAGCGTGCCGGGCGGCTGGCGGACGCCTGTCGCGAACGGTGTCGCGATCGCGGGCGATTGGTGGACGGCATTCGGCGATCCCGTCCTGACGGCGCTGGTCGAGCGCGCGCTCGCGAACAATGTCGACATTGCCATCGCCGCCTCGCGGATCGAGGAGGCGCGTGCGGCGGAGGCGCTTGCGCGCGCCCAATTGTCGCCGCAGGTCGGCGGATCCCTGCCCGAGACCCAGGGGCAGACGCTGAGCCCGTTCGGGACTCCCAGCCGCGCGATCGGCGCGCAGCCGGGCATCACCGCAAGCTTCGACCTCGACCTATTCGGCCGGCTTCGCCTCGCCAGCCGCGCCGCGCGGGCGCAGCTGCTTGCGACCGCGGCGGCGCGCGACACGATCCGGCTGGCGACGGCGGCGACTACTGCCAGCGGCTATGTCACGCTGCGTGCCCTCGACCAGCGGCTCGCGATCGCCCGGGCAACGCTCGCCGCCCGCAGCGACGCGCTCCGGATCGCGCGGCGGCGGTTCGAGACCGGTTATTCCTCGAGGCTGGAATATCGGCAGGCACAGGCGGAATATGCCGCGACCGCCCAGTTGGTGCCCGCGGCCGAGCTCGCCATCGCGCGCCAGGAAAATGCCCTTTCGCTGCTGACCGGCGACCCGCCGCGTGCGATCGCGCGGGGCAGGGCGCTCGACCGGCTGGCCATCCCCGCCATCCCCGACGGTCTACCCGCCGATCTGCTGCGGCGTCGCCCGGACCTCTATCAGGCGGAGCAGACGCTGGTCGCCGCCGACCTGACGCTCGACAGCCAGCGCGCGGCGTTCCTGCCGAACCTCGCGCTGACCGGAACGGCGGGTGTCGTCCTGTCGACCGCGCTCAGCGATCCTGTCGCCCTGTTCTCACTCGGCGCGAGCGTGCTCGCTCCCCTGTTCGACGGCGGACGGCTGCGTGCGCAGGAAAATGCGGCGACGGCGCGGCGCGACCAGGCGGCCTTCGCCTATCGCCGCACGGCGCTCGTGGCATTCCGCGAAGTGGACGATGCACTTGCGGGCGTGCAGCGTACCGGAAAGCAGGCCGAGGATCTGGCGCAGCAGGCGGCCGCCGCCAGCGGCGCACTCCAGAATGCGACCAACCGGTACCGCGCCGGCTATTCGGCCTATATTGAGCAGCTCGACGCGCAGCGGAATCTGCTGACCGCGCAATTGTCGCTCGTTCAGGCTCAGACCGACCGGCTGACGAGTTACGTCGCGCTCTACCAGGCTATGGGCGGCGGCTGGACGCGACCCGTGCCGACCGGTTGATCCTGATCAGTCAGAATCTTGAGGAACGGCGTTTTTCATTCTCGCGTTCTCTTGGCCCATGTCATCCCGAACTCAACCTATGTTTGATTGGGCCTATCCCAACCAGGACACGCTTGCGGCCGAACTGCATCAGCACATCGTCGAGACCGCCTTTCCCTGCGTCGGCGCAAAGGCGGCCTTGGCCCGCGGAACGCTCGAGGTGCTCGCCGCACGCGATCTGGCGAGCGCGTGGGACGATGTCCGGATCCACGACCGGCTGCTCCATTTCGCCGCAGCCTATCGGGAGAAGCCCGCGCTGTTCCGCAGCCTCGCGATCGTGTTCGAACAGCCCGTGACGCTGACCGAGGCACGTTTCGAGCGGTTGCTGTGGGATCGGGTCCAGTCCCTGTCGGACAAGGATGTCTGGCGCGGCCAGAGCTATGACGACAGCGTCAGCGCCGATCCCGGCGACCCGCACTTTTCGCTGTCGTTCGGCGGGGAGGCGTTCTTCGTGGTGGGGCTCCACCCCGCGGCGAGCCGTCCGGCGCGGCGCTTTCCCCATCCGACCATGGTCTTCAACCTGCACGATCAGTTCGAGGTGCTGCGCGCACAGGGCAAATATGAGGGCATGCGCGAGAAGATCATGGTGCGCGACGAGGCCTTGGCCGGATCGCGCAATCCGATGCTGGCCCGCCATGGCGAGGCGAGCGAGGCGCGGCAATATTCCGGCCGCGCGGTCGACGCCGACTGGCAATGTCCCTTCCGCTACAAGGGCGAGGCATGAGCGCCGTTCAGGTCATACCGGAGCGGAGCGGAACCGCCTTCCGCCTCGCGGCCGGCGAACGGCTGGTGGTGATCGATCCCAGGGGAGAGCAGGTCGCTGACCTGCTCGCCTTCAACGCGGATGATACCGACGAGGTGATATCGTCGGGCCGCACGCTCGACTATGCGGAGAAGATCTGGCTCACCACCGGCGACCTCCTCTATTCGAACCGCTCGAACGTGCTGCTGGAGATCGAGGAGGATACGGTCGGGCGGCACGATTTCCTGCTGACGCCCTGCTCCTACGACACCTTTCACCATTTCTATCCCGGGCTGGAGCCGCATCGCGGGTGCTTCGGCAACCTGGTGGCGGCGCTGGCGCCCTATGGCATCGTCGCGGACCGGATACCGGTCGCCTTCAACTGCTTCATGAACGTGCCGATCGACGCCGAGACGGGGCGGCTCAGGGTCCTGCCGCCGATCAGCCGGGCAGGGGACCATATCGCCTTCCGCGCCCGGCGTGATCTCATCGTCGGATTGACCGCCTGTTCGGCCCCCGACTCGAACGGCGGCAGCTTCAAGCCGATCCACTACCGGATCGAGCCCGCCGCCTGACCGCTCAACTGGATCAGGCAAAAGCCGCGGATACCATGGCGCCGTGCGGCGGTTCTTGGCGGGCATTTACAGGAGCTTGCCCGATGGCCAACGAACCCACGCCGCCCCAGCCCGAACAGCAGCAGCCGATGCCCGGCTCGACCGCGGCGATGGATCCGCGGCCCGATCATGGCGAGGAGAGCTATGTCGGTCATGGCCGGTTGGCGGGCAAGAAGACGATCATCACCGGCGGCGACAGCGGCATCGGCCGCGCCGTCGCGATCGCCTTCGCGCGCGAAGGCGCGGATGTATTGATCGCCTATCTGAACGAGGACGAGGATGCGCAGGACACCGCGCGCCTCGTCGAAGCGGCCGGGCGCAAGGCGGTGCTGGTGCCCGGCGATCTCTCCGATCCCTCGCACTGCCGCAGCGTCATCGCGCGTGCGATCGAGTCCTTCGGCGGCATCGACGTGATCGTCAGCAACGCGGCGCATCAGGCGACGTTCGAGAAGCTCGAGGACGTCAGCGACGAGGAGTGGCGTCGCACCTTCCAGACCAATGTCGATCCGCTCTTCTATCTGACCAAGGCCGCGCTGCCCCACCTGAAGCCCGGCGCCTCGATCATCGCGACGAGCTCGATCAACGCCGACCAGCCGGGTCCCGAGCTGCTGCCCTATGCTACCACCAAGGGCACGATCCGCGACATGGTGGCCGGACTGGGCCAGCTGCTGGCCGAGCGGGGTATTCGGGTCAATGCCGTCGCCCCCGGCCCGGTCTGGACGCCGCTGATCCCATCGACCATGCCGCCCGAGAAGGTGAAGAACTTCGGTGCGAACACGCCGATCGGGCGCGCTGCCCAGCCCAAGGAGCTGGCGCCGCCCTATGTGATGCTGGCCAGCGACGAGGCGAGCTATATCCTTGGAGCGACCATTCCGGTGACCGGCGGACGGCCCTTCGTCTGAGCGGCGGTGGGGGGCGGTGGATGAACCTGCCCCGCGGAACCTGGGTCGCAGAGAAGGCCTTGCGTCCCGTCATCCTCCCCGTAAAACCAGTGTTAGCGCACAACAATGTGGCTGACACAACGATGTGGGGAGGATGGATATGAGAGTGTTGCGAGCGTGCGGCCTTGCGGTGGCGATGGCCGCGCTGGCGGCGTCGGCACCTGGCCTGGCGCAGGACTCCAAGATGACGCCGATCGCCGTGCCCGACCAGCCGGGCGCGATCGCGCTCGATACCGGCAAGCTGCCGAACGCGCCGATCCCCGAAAGCTGGCACCGTCAGTATAACAGTTCCTTCGCCCGCAACGTCACCGAGGCGACGCTGACCCCCTTCCTGCCGGACCCCGCCAAGGCGACGGGCGCGGCGGTGATCGTCGCGCCCGGCGGCGGATTTCGCACGCTCTCGATGGAGAATGAGGGCTGGAACGTCGCGCGGGCGCTCGCCGATCGGGGCATCGCCGCGTTCGTTCTCAAATACCGGCTGAACCAGACGCCGCGCGACATGGCGGAGTTCGATCGGTCGATGAGCGCCATGTTCTCCAGCGTCGGGCGTCCGGCGGCGCGCCTGCGGCCCGACCAGGCGCTGGCAAATCTGGCGCCGCAGATCGCCGACGCGCGTGCCGCCTTCGCGCTCGTCCGTGCGCGCGCCGGCAACTGGCGGATCGATCCCAAGCGCGTCGGCATGGTCGGCTTTTCGGCCGGTGCGATGCTGACCATGGCGACGACGCTGGCGGGGCAGGACGCAAAGCCGGCGTTCATCGGCATCATCTACGGCTCGATGGAGCCCGTGACCGTGCCGGCCGACGCGCCGCCGATGTTCGTCGCGCTCGCGGCCGACGATCCGCTGTTCGCGGGCAAGGGGATGGGGCTGATCGACAGCTGGATCCAGTCCAAGCATCCCGTCGAGTTCCACCTTTACCAGAAGGGCGGGCACGGCTTCGGCATGTACGACACCCACACGACCAGCACGGGCTGGTTCGACGCCTTCTACCGCTGGATCGACATGAACGGCTTCACGAAGGCTGGGTGAGACGTCAGGGCGCCTGCAGCGCCTTCTCGACCATCGGCGTCACGCGGTCGGCGATCCGCGTGACGCCGACCGCATTCGGGTGCACGCCGTCCGGCAGCATCAGGGCGCGGTTGCCGAGCACCCCGTCGAGGATAAAGGGATAGAGCGGCGCGTCGTGCGCCTTGGCCAGATCGGGCCAGATGCGGTTAAAGCGAGCGGCGAAGTCGGGGCCGAGATTGGGCGGCGTCATCATCCCGGTCAGCACCACCGGGATCTGGCGCCGCTCCAGCTCGTCGAGCATCGCGGCGAGGTTGGCGCGCGTCTCCTTCGGGTCGATCTGGCGCAGCACGTCGTTGCCGCCGAGCCCCAGCATCACCAGGTCCGGCTTTCGCTCGAGCCGGTCGAGCGTATAGACGAGGCGCCGGCGACCGTCGGCGGTCGTGTCGCCGGAGACGCCTGCATTGACGATCCTCGCGTCGATCCCGCCCGCCCGAAGCCGATCCTGGACGGCGTCGGGAAGGCTTTCGCCGCGTTGCAGGCCATAGCCGGCGTACAGACTGTCACCGAACGCCAATATCAGTCGTTTAGGGCCGGCGATCGGCACGCGCTGCACCGGCCTTGCGGGGGAGGGGGCCGGCGTCGCGGCGACATTGGCGATGTCGGCGTCGTCCGGAGCGGCTTGGCACGCCGCCAGCGACAATGCCGCTTGGAGGAGCGCTCCCTGCGCCGCATAGGAGAAATATGGACTTTTCACCCCAAACCCTTCGCCGTCGATGACCCGTCCCGATATGGTCGTCACCGCGCGCGATGTAAGGCTGACACTGGGGAGCGTGAAGCCCGTCGAGATCCTGCGCGGTATCGATTGCGATATCGCCGCGGGCGAGAGCGTCGCCCTGCTGGGCGCTTCGGGATCCGGCAAGTCGTCGCTGATGGCGGTGCTGTCCGGCCTCGAACGGGCCAGCTCGGGGCAGGTGACGGTCAACGGGCTCGATTTCACCAGCCTCGACGAGGATGCGCTGGCGGTCGCGCGTCGCGGCCGGATCGGTATCGTGCTCCAGGCCTTCCACCTGCTGCCGACGATGACGGCGCAGGAGAATGTCGCGGTGCCGATGGAGTTGCAGGGTCTCGCCGACGCGCGGGCGCGGTCGGCCGATGAGCTGGCGGCGGTCGGGCTGGAGCATCGGCTCGACCATTATCCCGCGCAACTGTCGGGCGGTGAGCAGCAGCGCGTGGCGATCGCCCGCGCGCTGGCACCGCGTCCGGCGCTGGTGCTGGCGGACGAGCCGACCGGCAATCTCGACGCGGCCACGGGGGCGAGGATCGTCGACCTGCTCTTCGCCCGCCGGGAGGCGACCGGAGCCAGCCTCGTCATCATCACCCATGATCCGGCGCTGGCGCGACGGTGCGACCGGGTGCTCGAAATGGTCGACGGGCGTCTCGCGTGACGGGTTGGGGTGCCGCATGGCGATTGGCGCGCCGCGAGCTGTCGCTGCGCTTCCGCGGCCTGCGCCTGTTGCTGTTCTGCCTGTTCCTCGGCGTCGGTGCGCTTGCGACGATCGGCAGCCTGACCAGCGCGATCGGCAGCGAGCTTGCGGCGCGGGGCAGCACGCTGCTCGGCGGCGATGCCGAGTTCCGGATCTCGCAGCGCCGTGCGGATCCGGACGAATGGGCAGCGATCCGCCGCGCCGGCCGCGCCTCCGAAACCGTGCGGATGCAGTCGATGGCGGTGGCCGCGAACGGCAATACCGCACCGGTGCAGCTCAAGGCGATCGACGCTGCCTATCCGCTCTACGGCCGGCTGACGCTGGAGGACGGGCGGGCGGTCCGCGCGCCGCTAGCCGACACCGTGTGGATCGGACGCGCGCTCGCCGACAGGCTCGGCCTGAAGCCCGGCGCGACCCTGCGGCTCGGCACGGCGACCTTCCGGATCGGCGGGATCATCGCCGAGGAACCGGACCGAATCAGCGAGGGCTTCACGCTCGGCCCGGTCGTGCTGGCCTCGATGCCGGGGCTCGAGCGGACGGGCCTGATCCAGCCGGGCAGCCTGTTCCAGGCGCGCTACCGCGTCGCGACCGGCGGCCGCGATCCGGCGGCGATCACACGCAGTTTCGCGCGAATTCATGCTTCGGCGGGTTGGGAGGTCCGCACCCGCGACCAGGCCTCGCCGGGCGCCAGCCGTTTCATCATGCGGATGGGCGAGTTCCTGACGCTGGTCGGGCTCGCCGCGCTGGTGATCGCCGGGATCGGCGTCGGCAACGGCGTCTCCTCCTATCTCGAGCAGCGACGGTCGGGCATCGCCATGCTCAAGGTGCTGGGCGCCACGTCCGGCTTCGTCGCGCGCGTGTACCTGTTGCAGGTGCTGGCCGTGGCTTCGGTCGGCGTCATGCTGGGGCTGCTGGCAGGTGTCGCCGCGGTTCCCCTGATCGGCGCCGCGGCGGGGCAGGTGCTGCCGGTCTCGCCGGGCCTGACGATCCAGCCGCTGCCGCTGCTGCTCGCAGCCCTTAACGGACTGCTGATCGCGCTCGCCTTCTGCGCGCCGCCGCTGGTTCGGGCGGCGACGATTCCGGCCGCGGCGCTGCTGCGCGGGGCACACGATGCGCGGCGGGGATCGGTCTCACCGGCGATCATCGGTGCCGGTGCGGCGGGTGCCGCCGTCCTCGCGCTGGCGATGGCCTCCAGCGATCGTCCACTGTTCACGCTGGGCTTTCTGGCGGCGACGGCCGCGACCTTGCTGCTGCTGGTGGCGATCGGTCACGGCGTTCGGCAGGCCGCGTCGAAATGGCCGCGCCCGCGCCGGCCGCTGCCCCGCCTGGCCCTCGCAGCGCTGCATCGTCCGGGCGCGCGCACCGTCGCGCTGGTCGTGGCGCTCGGCCTGGGACTGACCCTGTTCGTGCTGCTCGCGACGATCCGCACCAGCCTCGACGGCAATATCCGCCGCAGCGTTCCCGAGCGGGCGCCCGCCCTCTTCGTCCTCGACGTGCCGCCCGAGCGGGAGGGTGCCTTCCGCCAGACCGTGCTCGGCGCCGCGCCGGGTGCGCAGATCGCAACCGTGCCGCTGATGCGTGGCACGATCACCGCCTATGGCAAACAGCGTGTCGCCGATCTCAAGGAGGTGCCGGACGGTGCATGGGCCCTGCGCGGTGAGCGCGGGCTCACCTTCTCGGCCCAACTGCCGCCCGGCAGCTTGGTGAGCGAAGGCCACTGGTGGACGGGCGCGGAAGCGCGTCAGCCGCTGGTCTCGGTCGACGAGCGGCTGGCCGAGGCGCTGGGGCTGAAGATCGGCGATCCGCTCACCATCTCGGTGCTGGGGCTGGAGCGGACGGCGCGGATCGCGTCGTTCCGGCGGATCGCCTGGGATACGCTCGGCTTCAACTTCGTGCTGGTCTTCTCCCCCGGAGCGCTCGCCGATGTGCCGCACAATCTCGCCGCAACGATCGACATGCCGGCGGCGCGCAACGCGGCGGTCACGCGCGCGCTGCTGCCGCGCTTCCCGTCAGTCTCGGTGATCGAGGTCGGCGGCGTGCTCGCGCAGATCCAGACGATCGTCGGCCAGATGGCGACCGCCATTGCCGCGGCTGCCGGCATCGCCGTGCTCGCGGGCGTCGCGGTGCTTATCGGGGCGATCGCCGCCGCGCGCGCCGCGCGGACCTATGACGCCGTCATCCTCAAGGTGCTGGGCGCGACGCGGCGGCAGGTGCTGGCGATGCAGACGATGGAATATCTGATGCTGTCGGCGGTCGCGGGACTGGTCGCGCTCGTCCTCGGCGCGGGCGGCGGCTGGTATGTCGTCACCCGATTGTTCGGGTTCGAATGGCTGCCCGACTGGAGCACGGTCGCGGCGACGCTGCTGGTCGGTGCCGCCGTGACGGTGGCGATCGGCCTTGCCGGAAGCATCGCGGTGCTGCGGGCGCGGCCCGCCCAGGCGCTGCGCGAGCTATAGCCGGCGCGCGTCGAGCGCGATGCCGGCAAGGTTCTGCGTGCGGCGCAGATAGCGGATGCGCAGCGAAGAGCCGGGCCGGGGCAGGGCCTCGAAATAGGGCCGGCAGGCGGACGGGCAGCGCACCTTGCCGGTCGCCTGCTGGATCACCGCCGCCGCATCCCCCAGGAAGAGGGGATCGTCGATGCCCTGCGCGTCCGCCAGCCGGATCGCCGCCAGCAGTGCGAGCCATTCGGCCGCCATGCTGGTGCCGGGTCCGAGATCGTCGCCGAACTGCGCCCGGCCGGCGATGACGACGGCCCATTCCATCCCGGCGGGTCGGCAGCCCCCGTCGAAGAAGACCTTCACGCCTCGCGCCACGTGCCGGGCGCCAGATCGCCGAGCGACCAGTCGCCGATCCTGCAGCGCACCAGTCGCAGCGTGGGGAGACCGACCGCCGCGGTCATCCGCCGCACCTGCCGGTTGCGCCCCTCGCGGATCGTGAGGCGCAACCAGTGATCCGGAATGGCGGCGCGGACGCGTATGGGCGGATCGCGCGGCCAGAGGGGCGGGGGCGGTATCCGCTCCACCTCGGCAGGCCGGGTCGCGCCGTCCTTCAGCGTGACGCCCTGCCGCAGCCGGTCGAGGGCCACGTCGTCCGGCCCGCCCTCGACCTGCACCCAATAGGTCTTGGCGAGTTTGAAACGGGGATCGGCGATCCGCGCCTGGAGCCGCCCGTCGTCGGTCAGCAGCAACAGCCCCTCGCTGTCGCGGTCGAGCCGCCCGGCAGGATAGACGCCGGGCCGATCGATATGGTCGGACAGGGTGGCGCGTGCCTCCGGCGTGCCACGGTCGGTGAACTGGCTCAGCACGCCATAGGGCTTGTTGAACAGGATCAGCGTCATGCCGCCAGGCTCAGCGCCACCGCCTCCGCCACCTTGATGCCGTCCACCGCCGCGGACAGGATGCCGCCGGCATAGCCCGCGCCCTCGCCGGCGGGGAACAGGCCGCGCGTGTTGAGGCTCTGCATGTCGTCGCCCCGGGTGAAGCGGACGGGCGACGAAGTGCGCGTCTCCACCCCGGTCATGACGACGTCGGGATGATCATAGCCATCGATCTGCTTGCCGAAGACGGGAATCGCCTCGCGCATCGCCTCCACCACGAAGTCGGGCAGGCAGGCCGCGAGATCGGTCGGGGTGACGCCGGGCCTGTAGGAAGGGACGATCCCGCCCAGGGAGGTCGAGGGCCGGCCCGCCAGAAAGTCGCCGACCCGTTGGGCCGGTGCGCGATAGCTGGAACCGCCCGCGACGAAGGCCTGCTCCTCCAGCCGCCGCTGAAGTGCGATGCCGGCCAGCGGATCGCCCGGATAGTCGCGCGCGGGATCGATCGCGACGACGAAGCCCGAATTGGCGTTGCGCTCGTTGCGCGAATATTGGCTCATGCCGTTGGTCGCCACGCGCCCTTCCTCGGACGTCGCGGCGACCACGGTGCCGCCCGGGCACATGCAGAAGCTGTAGACGGTGCGGCCGTTCCGGCAGTGATGCGAGATATGGTATTCCGCGGCCCCCAGGATGCGGTTGCCGGCATCCTGGCCGAAGCGCGCGCGGTCGATCCAGCTTTGCGGATGCTCGATGCGCACGCCGACGGAGAAGGGCTTCGCCTCGGCATGGACGCCGGCGGCATGGAGCATCGCGAAGGTATCGCGCGCGCTATGGCCGACGGCCATCACGACGTGATCCGCCTCCAGATAGCCGCCGTCGTGAAGGTGCAGCCCGCGCACGCGCCGTTCGCCGCCGCCGTCGGTCACGACATCGATCCCGTCGACCCGCGTCGAGAAGCGATACTCGCCGCCCAGCGCCTCGATCGCCACGCGCATGCTCTCGACCATGGTGACGAGCCGGAAGGTGCCGATATGCGGATGCGCCTCGGTCAGGATCTCCGGCGGCGCGCCCGCCTTGACGAACTCGGTCAGCACCTTGCGGTTGAGGTGCCGCGGATCCTTGATGCGGCTGTACAGCTTGCCGTCGGAAAAGGTGCCCGCGCCGCCCTCGCCGAATTGGACGTTCGATTCGGGATTGAGGACGCTGCGGCGCCACAGGCCCCAGGTGTCCTTGGTCCGCTCGCGCACGACCTTGCCGCGTTCGAGGATGATGGGCCGGAACCCGCCCTGCGCCAGGATCAGGGCCGCGAACAGGCCGCAAGGCCCGGTGCCGACCACGACCGGGCGGCGCGCGCCCGTCGGCGCGGTCGCCACCGGTCTGTATCGCGTGTCCGGCGTCGGCTGCACGTCGCGGTCGCGGCGGAAGCGGGCGAGCAGCGGCGCTTCATTCCGCACCTGCACGTCGATCGAATAGACGAGCGAGATCCGGCTCTTGTCCCGTGCGTCATGGCCTCGCCGCGCGATCGTATAGCGCACCATGTCGCGGGGCGTGATGCGCAGGCGCTTGCAGATCGCCGCCGGCAGCGCCTCGTCGGCATGATGAAGGGGGAGCTTGAGTTCGGTGACGCGGATCATGAGCACGCGCCCATACACGCTGGCCCGAAGCTCGGCAAAGTCCACGCGCCCCGCAGTCCATTACCGGAAGATGGCGAGAATTTAACGAGCATCAGCCTTCGGACCCCGATAATCGGCCTGTCGAACCACCATGCGGCAGTGCAGCGAAGCGCAAGGAGCGTTTCGGGCCGGACGGCATGGCGACGAAAGTGGGGCATGACCGGGTGAGCAGGTTTCGGGGCCATTTGGCCGTGATGGCCATTCTCTGTGCAGTGATGCCGGCGGCCGATGCCTGGGCGCAGACGGTTCCGGATATTGCCGCGCGGGCGGGAGAAGCGCTGACGCTCGATGCCGCGCTTCAGGCGGCGACCAGCGGCAATATCGATCTGCTCAACGCCCGCCTCGCGGTGCAGAGCGCCCGGGCGAACCTGCGCTCCGCGGACACCGCGCCCAATCCCGTGTTCAGCGTCAACGCAGTGCAGATCCGCCCCAGTCAGGTCGGCCGGCTGCCGTTCTCTCGCTACGCCGATGCCGTCGCGCGGGTCGATCTGCCGCTCGAGCGCGGCGGCAAGCGTACCGCCCGGGTCGCCGCCGCACGGGCGTCGGTGACCGCGGCCGAAAGTGATCTGGCCGACGCCCAGCGCCAGATGCGCGCCGCCGTCGCAAACGCCTTCTTCGCGCTCAAGGCAGCGGAGCAGCGCGTCGCGGCGCTGGAGACGATCGCGCGCGACTATGGCGAATCCATCCGCATCGCCACGACCCAGCGGCGCGCCGGTGCCTTGTCGGAAGGCGATCTGGTCCGGCAGCGCGTCGATGCGCTCTCCGCACAGGGCGACGCGCAGCAGGCCGCCAGCGACTTGCGCGACGCGCAGATTGCCCTCGCGATCCTGATCGGGCGCGAGGCCGACGCGGCGGCCCTGAGCACCGCGGGCGACTGGCCGGTCCGCGGCGAAGGGCCGGAGGAGCCTGCCGAAGCGATCGCAGCCCGGCGTCCCGACGTCCGCGCCGACCAAGCCCGGGTCGAGGCGGCGCGGCGCAACCTCGACGGGGCGCATGCGCTCCGCCATCCGGACGTGACCGTCGGCGTCCAGGCGGAGCGGGCGGCCGGCGATCTCGGCGTCGGCAACAGCCTGGGCTTCGGCGTGTCGATCCCACTCCCCGTCCGCAACCTGTACCGGGGTGAAATCGATGCGGCGAGCACGGCGCTCGTCCAGGCGGAAGCGCAGGCGCGCAAATCGCTCGCGGTCGCGGTCGCCGAGATCGAGACCGCGCGACGGCAACTGGCTCAGGCGAGCGACCGGCTGACGCTGATCGAGGGAACCCAGCTGCCCGCCGCCAGGCGCGCGTCCGACATTGCGGAGTTCGCCTATGGGCATGGCGCGATGACCCTTCTCGACGTGCTGGATGCGCGCCGTTCGCTGAAGGCGGTCGAGCTCAGCGTCATCGATGCACGGGCAGCACAGGCACAGGCCATCGCGCGGCTGCGCGCGGCAGAAACCACGGGAACGAACTGAATGCGCAAGGGGCATGCAGGATTTTGGACGTCGGCCGCATTGGCCTGCGCGCTGCTGACGGTCGGGTGCGGAAAGCAGGAGGACGCGGCCCCGCCGCCGCCTGCGGCCAAGAAGGCGCATGACCTCATCACCTATGCGCCGGGATCGCCCGAGCTGGATTCGATCCAGATCGTCCCCGCCAATAGCGGCGCGCTGCCGATCTCGGCCGATCTCAACGCACGGCTGGTCACCGACGAGACGATCACCAGCCGGATCGGCGCGCCCGTCGCGGGACGGGTGACGCGGGTTCTGGCGGACATGGGTCAGGCGGTACGGCGCGGGCAGGCGCTCGCGGTGGTCGATGCGCCCGATCTCGGCCAGGCGCGTGCCGATCTGCTCAAGGCACAGGCCGATGCGCAGCTCAAGCGCCGCGCGCTCGATCGCGCCGGCTCGCTCTATACGGGCGGTGCGATCGCGCGCCGCGATGTCGAGCTCGCCCAGGCGGACTCGCAATCCTCTGCCGCGGAATTGCAGCGTGCGCGCCTGCGCCTCGACAATCTCGGCGGGGGAAGCGAAGACTCGATGGCGCTGACCAGCTCGGTGTCGGGCTATGTCATCGATCGCCAGATCAATCCCGGTCAGCAAGTGAGTGCCGGGCAGGGACCGCTCTTCACCGTCACCGATCCGCGAGAGCTGTGGCTGGTCGTCGACGTGCCGGAGACCTCGATCAGCCGGGCCAAGGTCGGTGAGGCGATCGAGTTCGAAGTGCCGGCCTGGCCTGACCGCAAGTTTCGCGGCACCATCTCCCAGATCGGGCTTGCGGTCGATCCGGGCACGCGGCGCATCCAGCTGCGCGCCACGGTCGCCAATCCCGATCTGGCGCTGAAGCCGGAGATGTACGCCCGCGCACGGTTCCTGACGCAGGACGGCCGCCGCGCGATCCGCGTTCCGAATGCCGCGCTCTTCGAACAGGGCATGCAGACCTATGTCTTCCGCGTCGAGGGACCGGGCAGGTTCCGGCGCGTGCCGGTCGGCGTGAGCGAGCGGGGCGACACCTATTCCTACGTCGTCAGCGGGCTGAAGGACGGCGACCGGATCGTCGGCGAGGGCGCGGTGCTGCTCAACGCCCAGCTGGTCGGGGAATAGCGGCATGCTGGACGCAATGGGCCGCTTCGGGGTCCGCAACCGCATCTTCGTCATCATCATGGCGGTGGTGCTGGTCGTCGTCGGCGCGAAGGCCGTGTCGGAACTGCCGATCGAGGCGTTCCCCGACGTGCAGGACGTGCAGGTCGTCGTCATTACCCAGCAGCCGGGCCAGGCGCCGGAAGAGGTCGAGCGCGCGGTCTCGCTGCCGGTCGAGCGGGCGCTGGCCGGTACGCCGGGCGTCACCGACATCCGCTCGGTCTCGATCACCGGCCTGTCGGTGGTGACGCTGATCTTCCAGGACGGCACCGACGATTATTTCGCCCGCTCGCAGGTGCTCGAGAAGCTGCGCGACGCCGACCTGCCGCAAGGCGTGACGCCTAGTCTCGCGCCGCTGTCGACCGCGGTCGGCGAGGTCTATCGCTACGTCCTCGAAAAGCCCGCCGACATGCCGCTCTACGAGGCGCGGGCGATCCAGGACTTCGTCGTCCGCCCGGCGATCCGCATGGTGCCGGGCGTCGCCGACGTGACCAGCTTCGGCGGCAGCATCAAACAGTATCAGATCCGCGTCCGCCCCGACCTGCTGAAGCGGTACGCGGTGACGCTGGCCGATATCCAGCGCGCGGTCGGCGCTGCCAATTCCAATGTCGGCGGCGGCACGATCCCGCGTGGCGACGAGGCGGTGGTGGTCCGCGGTATCGGCCTGTTCAAGGGCATCGACGACGTGGCGAACACGCTCGTCAAGTCGAAGGACGGCAACACCGTTCGCGTCGGCGATCTGGGCGAGGTCGCGATCGGGACGCCCGAGCGGAGCGGCATGGTCGCGATCGACCACGAGAACGACGTCAGCGAAGGCATCGTCACCATGGTCAAACGGCAGAATGCCGCGGTGGTGGTGAAGGGCGTCCGCGAGGCGGTCGACCGGCTGAATGCGCAGTTCAGGCTCGATGCGCAGCGCAGCGGGCGCCAGCCGATCCAGATCCGGCCGACCTATCAGCGCACCAAGCTGCTCGACCGGACGGTCGAGACGGTCGGCGAAAATCTGATCGTCGGCGCGACGCTGGTGACGGCGCTGCTGCTCCTGTTCCTGCGCAACTGGCGCGCGGCGCTGGCCGTCGCCGCGATCATCCCGCTGTCGCTGCTGGCCGCCTTTGCGGGGCTGGACCAGGTGCGGGTGCCCGCGAACCTCATCTCCATGGGCGCGGTCGACTTCGGCATTATCATCGACTCCGCGGTGGTGCTGGTGGAGGCGATGATGGTGGCGCTGGCGATGGAAGCGGCGCGGCACAGCGGGCAGCAGCCCGATCAGTTCCGGCGTCGGCAGATCCTGTCGAACACGGTGACCAACCTCGCCAAGCCGATCCTGTTCTCCAAAGCGATCATCATCACCGCCTTCGTGCCGATCTTCACCTTCCAGCGGGTCGAGGGGAAGATGTTCTCGCCCGTGGCGCTGACCCTGTCCTTCGCGATCGGGGCGGCGCTCGTCCTGACGCTCACCTTCCTGCCGGCGGTGCTCAGCTTCCTCGTCGATCGCTACGACATGGCCGAGAAGCATATCGGCTGGATGGACAAACTGCGCGATGGCTATCGCGATATACTCGCCCGTTCGCACGGGCGCGCGAAGCTGGTGTTCGGCGTATCCATCGCGGCGCTCGTGCTGGCCGGCGCCATGGTCCCGCGCCTCGGCTCGGAGTTTCTTCCGAAGCTGGACGAAGGCAATATCTGGCTGACCGTCCAGCTCGCGCCCTCCGTGTCGATCGACACGACCCGCCGGGTCGAGGCAAAGATCCGCAACATCATGCTGACCTATCCGGAAGTCCGGCAGGTCAGTTCCGAGACCGGTCGTCCCGACGACGGCACCGATCCCAAGGGTCCGTCGAGCCTCCAGATGCTGATCGACCTGAAGTCCCGCGACGAGTGGCGCGCCCAGTTCGGCAGCAAGGCCGCGCTCGAGGACGATATGCGCAAGAAGATCGGCACCATGCCGGGCGTGCCGACCAACTTCAGCCAGGCGATCGAGGACAGCGTCGAGGAAAGCCTGTCGGGCGTGAAGGGCGAGATCTCCGTCAAGATCTATGGCGACGATCTCAACATCCTCGAGCAGCTGGCGGACAAGACGGCGCGGGTGATCGCGGCGGTGCCGGGCGCATCCGACGTCGGCGCGATCAAGTCGGGCGGCCAGACCGAGGCGCGGGCCGTGCTCGATCGCGGCGCGATGGCGCGCTACGGTCTCAACCCCGATGATGCGAACACCGCGATCGCGACCGCCTTTGGGGGCGCGACCGTCGGCACCGCCTATGAGGGCGACCGCAATTTCGACATCGTGCTGCGCTTCGCCCCCGATCAGCGCAATGCCGTGGACGATCTGCCGGCGCTTCAGATCCCGCTACCCTCCGGCGGCACCATCTCGCTGGGCGAGATCGCGCATATCGAGGTGCGCGTGGGCGCTTCGCGGATCAGCCGCGAGGATGGCGGCCGCAACGCCGCGGTGAAGGCCAATGTCGATGGTCGCGACCAGGGCGGCTTCGTCGCCGACGCCCAGCGCGCGGTCGCCGAGCAGATCAAGCTGCCGCCGGGCTATCGCATGACCTGGGGCGGCCAGTTCGAGAACCAGCAGCGCGCGATGAAGCGGCTGGAGGTGATCGTGCCGGTCGCGCTGCTCGGCATCTTCACGCTGCTCTTCGCGGCCTTCCGCTCGGTCCGCTCGGCGGCGCTGATCCTGGCGATGGTGCCCTTCACCATGGTCGGCGGCGTAGCGGCGCTGGCGCTGGCCGGGCTCCACATGTCGGTGTCCGCAGCCGTGGGCTTCATCGCCGTGGCGGGCATCTCGGTCCAGAACGGCGTCGTGATGCTCGAACACATCACCGAGCGGTTCCGCAACGGCGATCCGTTCGAGCTGGCGGTGACCGAAGGCGCGGTCGACCGGCTGCGACCGGTGCTGATGACCGCGCTGATGGCGGGCCTGGGCCTGCTGCCGGCGGCGCTCTCCACCGGCATCGGCTCCGAAACGCAGCGGCCCTTCGCCTGCGTGATCGTGGGCGGGATCGTCTCGGCGACGGTGTTCATGCTGGTCCTCCTGCCGCTCGCGCTTCGCCGCCTGCCGCGCGACGCCTGATCGCGCGCCTATCTCCCTCATCGAAATCAGGAAGCGGAACCGCCTCGCCGACCTCCCGTTGCCAGAGAACAGCAAGGAGACGATCGATGGCGCAGAAAGGCGCGGGCGGCAATCCGGGGGCGATCCCCGTCAAGGGCGGCGATCCGGGCGCCGGACCCAAGAGCAAGGGGACCGGCGGCAAGGGCGCAGGCGGCGGCGGCCCCGGCGGCAAGCGCGGCGGCAGCGGCAAGGGTGGTGAGGTCGAGGCCGGGCACGGTCTGGCGCAGGGTCACAAGTCATGAGCGGTCCGCGCCTGTACGGAGCGCCCGACGACACGGACAAGCAGGGTCCGGGCGAGGCCGGGCTGCGCGGCGAGCACGCGATCGATCCGGATGCGACCGAAGGCTATGTGCGCACGCTGCCGGTCGCTGACGGCCCCGACATCGCGATCGAGGAGCTGTCGGGCGTAGCACGGGCCGAGGCCATGACGCCGGGCGCGGATCGCGCCGGCGCGCAGGCGGCATCGGACGCCGAGACGCGCCGGCCCGGAAATGCTGAGGCTGCCTCCGACGAGTCCCTCCAAGCGAGCGATCCGCCCGGCTACGATCCCCATCCGTCTGAATAGGTCCGGGGCACGCGCAAATGGGGGATCGAAGGGCCAGACCGCGTATCGTCATCCTCGGCAGCGGCTTCGCCGGCCTGGCCTGCGCCCGCGCGTTGGGCGGCAAGTCCGCCGACGTGACGCTGGTCGATCGCAACAATTACCACCTCTTCGTTCCCCTGCTCTACCAGGTCGCCACCGCGGCCCTGTCGCCGGCCGACATCGCCGAGCCGATCCGCAAGATCGTCCGCCGCCACCGCAATATCGATGTGGTCCTCGGAGAGGTCGTGGGCATCGACGTGCCCGCACGGCATGTCGCGCTCGCGGGCGGGCGGCGGCTCGCCTTCGACCGGCTCGTGCTCGCGACCGGATCGGCCTACAATTATTTCGGCCATGATGCCTGGGCGGTGCACGCGCCGGGGCTCAAGACGATCGACAATGCCCGTCAAATCCGCACCCGCATCCTGAAGGGCTTCGAACTGGCCGAGCTGACCGACGATCCGGCAAAACAGGCGGCGCTGATGACGACGATCGTCGTCGGCGCCGGCCCGACCGGGGTCGAAGTGGCCGGCGCGGTCGCGGAGCTGGCCCGCTATACGTTGGCCCGCGATTTCCGCCGGATCGATCCGCGACGGGCGCGCGTCCTGCTCGTCGAGGCGGGACCGCGCATGCTGACCGCCTTTCCGGACGATCTCGTCGCCTATGCGCGCCAGCGTCTCGACCGGCTCGGCGTCGAAGTGATGCTCGACCACAAGGTCGAGGGCATCCGGGCGGAGGGGGCCGTCGTCGAAGGGCACCTCATCCGCGCCCAGACGGTGATCTGGGGCGCGGGGGTGCGGGCTTCGCCCGCCGCGCAGTGGCTGGGTGTCGAAGCGGATCGCGCCGGCCGCATTCCGGTCACGCCCGATCTGTCGGTCCCCGGCCTGCCCGGCATCTATGTCCTCGGCGATACCGCCAGCACGCCCGATGCCCATGGCCAGCCCCTGCCCGGACTGGCGCAGGTCGCCGAGCAGCAGGGGCAGCATCTCGGCAAGGCGTTGGCGCGAGAGATCGAGACGGGTGCGCCGCTGCCGCCCTTTCAGTTCCGCAATCGCGGCAACACCGCGATCATCGGCCGCAATGCGGCGATCTTCGACTTCGGCCGGGGCCGGCATCTGCGCGGCTTCGCTGCCTGGCTGCTGTGGGCCATCGTCCATGTCTATCTGCTCGTCGCCTTCGACAAGCGGCTGATCGTCACCTTCCAGTGGCTGTGGCGCTACCTGACCTATCAGCGCGGCGCCCGCCTGATCACCGGCGACGGGGCGGGGGAGGGCACACCCTAGGCGGGACCCGCGGGCGCGCCTAAAGCCGGGCGGGAAGAGCCTGGGGAGTAGCGTCGTGGTCGCGAGTGTATTCGACCTGTTCAAGATCGGGGTCGGCCCGTCGAGCTCGCATACGATGGGGCCGATGACCGCCGCGGCCGACTTCGCGCGCCGCCTGGACGATGCCGCCATGCGGGTCGAGGCGTCGCTCTACGGATCGCTCGCGCTGACGGGGAAGGGGCATGCGACCGACCGGGCGGTGTTGCTGGGTCTGGCGGGTCACGTCCCCGCCGACATCGATCCGGACGAGGCGGATCGCGAGGTCGAACGGATCCGTGCGACGCGTTGCCTGCGCCTCGCCGGCGTCCGCGACATCGCCTTCGACGAGGATCGCGACCTGCGCTTCCTCCAGCGCGAGCGTCTCGACTTCCATTCGAATGCGATGCTGTTCGTCGCCTTCGACGCGCGCGGCGGCGAGCTGACGCGGCGGACCTATTACTCCGTCGGCGGCGGCGCCGTGCTGAGCGAGGACGACGTGCTGCGCAACGCACCGGACGAGGCCGGCTGGGACGTTCCGCATCGCTTCTGCTCGGGCGCGGCGCTGCTGCAGCTGACCGTCGACCGCGGCAGGACGATTGCCGAGCTGATGCGCGAGAATGAGGAGACCGGCCTTTCTCCCGACGAGGTGTCGCATCGGCTAGCGCTGATCCGCGATGCCATGTCGGCCTGTATCGACCGCGGGATCCGCAGCGATCTGCCGGAGCTGCCTGGCGGCTTGCGCGTCAAGCGGCGCGCGCCGGCCATCCATCGCACGTTGATCGCGCGGCAGGAACGCGCGCTCTCCGACCCGCTGACCGTCATCGACTGGATCAACCTCTGGGCGCTGGCGGTGAACGAGGAGAATGCGGCGGGCGGCAAGGTCGTCACCGCGCCCACCAACGGCGCCGCCGGGATCGTGCCGGCGGTGCTGCGCTATTATGAGCGGTTCGCGCCCGCCCCAAGCCAGCGCGGCGTCGAGGACTTCCTGCTCACGGCGGCGGCGATCGGTTCGCTGTTCAAGGAGAACGCTTCCATCTCGGGCGCCGAGGTCGGCTGCCAGGGAGAGATCGGCGTCGCTTGCTCGATGGCGGCGGCCGGACTGGCCGCGGCACTCGGCGCCAGCCCGGCCCAGATCGAGAATGCGGCCGAAATCGGCATGGAGCATAATCTCGGCCTGACCTGCGATCCGGTCGCGGGATTGGTGCAGGTCCCGTGTATCGAGCGCAACGCGGTCGGCTCGGTCAAGGCGATCGAGGCGACCCGGCTGGCGATGCTGGGCGACGGGACCCACCGCGTCAGTCTCGATCAAGTCATCGAGACGATGCGCCGGACGGGGATCGACATGAACGAGCGCTACAAGGAGACTTCGCTCGGTGGACTGGCGGTCAATGTCGTCGAATGCTGAGGCGGCAATCATCCAAATTCCTGAAATGCGGATAGATTGACCCCGCCTGCCGCATCAGTAAGTTGGTGCGCATAACGGAATCGGCGGCGACGAGCTTTGTCGATCGAACAGGCGAGGGGATGGCCGACATGGCAATCGGAAAATGCGGGACTGTGGCGGGTGCAATAATGTTAGCGCTCCCGTCGATCACGGCACCGGCCGTCGCCCAGATGCCGTCCGTGCCGCCGCTGGAGGACTTCTTCGCACCGGCTTCCGTCCAGCCCGTGGCCCCGGACGAGGACGGGTTTCTGCGGCGGTGGTTGATCCTGGAGCCGCTCGCCAAACCGAACCGGACGAATGCGGTGTTCACCGGGACCTATGTGCGCGAGGCCTTGTCGCCCCAGACCTTTCCGGGCCGCTTTGGTGCCTTGCCGCGCGACGGGGAGGTGGTGCCGGGCGCCGATCCGATCCGCTGGCACGCGCTCGATTCCCGCCTGTGGGACGTGAAGCTGTTCAACTTCGCCCAGGCGCTCGGCAAACCCAAATATGGCGTGATCTTCTGGGTGGTGACGGTGGTGAACAGCCCGCGCGAGATGCGCAACGTCCGCCTCGCCATCGGCTCCAATTCCGCTTCGCGCTGGTGGGTGAACGACGGGCTGGCGGTCGAGGCGTTCGACGACCGGCGGATGGTGATGGACGACGTATTGTCCGACCGCATCACTTTGAAGAAGGGCCGCAACGTCATCCGCGGCGCGGTGATCAACGGACCGGGGCTCAGCGATTTCTGCGCGCGGTTCGTCGACGAGGCCGGCCGGCCGGTCCGCGACCTGACGCTGACCGTGAAGTGAGGAGGGGCACCATGAACCGAACGCTCGTCTGGCTGGCGCTGGCCGCCGGCACCGCCGCTCCCGCCGCCGCGCAGCTCGCGGGCCAGGTCTTCATCCACGATCCGTCGACGGTGACCCAGTCCGACGGCAAGTGGTACACGTTCGGCACGCGCGGCGGCGGCCTGATCTCGGAGGATGGCTGGACGTGGCAGGGTGGCGCGGAGCGCCCCGGCGGCGGGGTCGCGCCCGACGTGATCCGGATCGGCGATCGCTACTACGTCGCCTATGCGGTCGGCGGTGGCGGCATGTCCGGCGGGCATGCGAGCCAGGTCAAAATCATGTGGACCAAGACGCTCGATCCCAAGTCGCCCGACTTCGGCTATCACGATGTCGGCGTGGTCGCCTCGAGCGACGGGATCGAGAACAACGATGCGATCGACCCTGCCTTCCTGCTGGTCGATGGACGATTGTGGCTGAGCTACGGGACCTATTTCGGCTCGATTCGCATCGTCGAGCTCGATCCGCGTACCGGCCAGCGGGTCGCGGGCAATCAGCCGGTCGATATCGCGATCGACATGGAAGCGACCGCGCTCCTCCATCGCGACGGCTGGTACTATCTGCTCGGCACCCACGGTACCTGCTGCGACGGGCCCAACTCGACCTACAACATCCGCGTCGGCCGGTCGCGCAGCGTGACCGGACCCTATGTCGACAATATGGGCGTGCCGCTGCTCAAGGGCGGCGGCAAGCTGGTGGTCAGCGCGCGCGGCCGGCATCAGGGCCCGGGTCATTTCGGTCTGATCGACCTGGGCGGCGAAATAGAGAAATTCTCCATGCACTATGAGTCCGATCTCGACCGCAGCGGACGCAGCGTACTCGGCATCGAGCCGCTGATCTGGCGCGACGGCTGGCCGGTCGCGGGCAGCAACGTCCAGCCCGGCAACTATGAGATCATGTCGGAGCGGAGCGGCAACGCGCTCCAGCTCAAGGTGGATTTCGTCCGCATCCCGTTCGACGCGCGGCGCAGCTTCATGGCCAAGCCGACCGACCCCGTCTCGCCGGTCCCCGACCAGACGCTCGCCGATATGCAGGGCCAGTGGCCGGCGGGGGCGATCCGGGTCGATCTGTCCGCCTATATGCGCCGGCCGAACCAGCTGTGGACCATCGCGCCCCAGCCCGACAAGGGCGGCTGGTTCGGTGCGCCCTATTACCGGATCGGCATCACCGGCACCCAGCGCGTGCTGGCGACGACCGCCGCCGGCGAGGTCGAGGCCGCGCCCGGTTACACCGGCGCCGACGCGCAGCTCTGGCGCATCGACCAGCTGACCGACGGCAGCTATCGGATCACGCCCAAGCTGCAGCGCAAGGGCGAGGATCTCGCCCTGATGGCTATCGGCACCAGCACCCCGACGCTCGCCCGCTTCGATCCGCGCAGCGATGCGGGGCGATGGCGGTTCATGATGCCCTGAGGCGAAGCGACGGGTGGCGGAGAGGGTGGGATTCGAACCCACGGTGGGCGTGAACCCACGGCGGTTTTCAAGACCGCTGCCTTAAACCACTCGGCCACCTCTCCGCGGTGGGACTTCGCATAGCGTGCGCGTCGGGCCGTGCAAGTCCGGCGACGATCAGGGTTGCCCTGTTGTGCCGTGCAAACGACAAGCGGGCATGCTTCGCCTGTCGCTCCTCTGCCTTGCCCTGTCGTCCGCCATGCCTGCCCTCGCGCAGGAGGTCGTGCAGCCGGTGCCCGCCGTCGCGCCGGCGGTCGATCCGTTTGCCACCTATCTCGCCGAGGTTCGGACCCGCGCCATCGCGCAGGGCGTGACGCCCGCGACCCTCGACCGCGAGTTCGCCGGTCTGACGCTCAACCAGCGGGTCGTGGACCTCGACCGGCAGCAGCCGGGCAATCCGCAGAGCACAAGCTTCTCACCCTTCGCGCCCTATCGCGCGGCCCATGTCGATGCCGCCCGGATCGGCCGCGGCCGCAGCGTCTATCAGGCCCAGCGAGCACGGCTTGCCGGGATCGAGCGCGAGACCGGCGTGCCCGAGGAGATCATGGTCGCGATCTGGGGCCATGAGACCAATTACGGGTCCTATACCGGCAATTTCGACCTGATCCGCTCGCTCGCCAGCCTGGCGTTCGACGGCCGCCGCCGCGCCCTGTTCGAGGGCGAGCTGATCGCCGCGCTCAAGATGATCGACCGGGGTGTCCCGCGCGAGCGCCTCAAGGGCAGCTGGGCGGGCGCGACTGGGAACCCGCAATTCCTGCCGTCCATCTATCTGCGCCTCGCCCGGGACGGCGACGGCGACGGCCGGGCCGATATCTGGAACAGCGATGCGGACACGCTCGCCTCGATCGCCGCCTATTTCGTCGACGCCGGGTGGCGCCCGGGCCAGCCCTGGGGCGTGGCCGTGGGGGTTCCGGCCAGCTTCGACCGTTCCGCGATTACGAACCGGCTGGTCAGCCCGCGCTGCCCGCGAGTGTTCGAGCGCCACAGCGGGTGGCGCTCGATCGCCGAATGGCGCGCGCTCGGCATCGCACCGCTGGCGGGCCGCTGGCCGGCCGACACCGTCCAGGCCACGCTGATCGAACCCGACGGGCCCGGCGAGACGGCCTATCTGATCACCGGCAATTACCGCGTGATCCTCGACTACAACTGCTCGAATTTCTACGCACTGTCGGTCGGCCTGCTCGCCGACGCCGTGGCCGGATGAAGGCGTGACGCGGCGGGCCACCGCCGCTATGTCTGTCCCGCTATCGAACATTCGCCGACAACGGACCCCAGAAGCATGAAGAAGCTGATCCTCGCTCCCGTCATGGCCGCGCTGCTCGCGTGCCCCACCACCGCGGCCGCGCCGCAGTTCCAGACGGCTGCGCCGGTCGCGTTCCTAGAGGATCTGTCGACCGGCGCGATCCTGTTCCAGCGCGACGCCGATCGCCGCATGCCGCCGGCTTCCATGGCGAAGATGATGACGGTCTATGTCGCGTTCGACCTGATCAAGCGCGGCGAGCTGAAGCTCAACGACATGGCGACGGTGCGTCCCGAGACCTGGCAGCGCTGGCATGGGCCCGCGGCAGGCTCGACCATGTTCCTGTCGGCCAACGAGCAGGTCAGCATCGCAAACCTCCTCTACGGCATCGTGACATTGTCGGGGAACGATGCATGCGTGGTGCTGGCCGAACATATCTCCGGTTCCGAGCAAGCCTTTGTCGAGCGGATGAACCGCGTGGCGCAGCAGATCGGGCTGAAGAACAGCCATTTCGGCACGTCGAACGGCTGGCCGGACGAGGGTGTCACCTATGTCACCGCGCGCGATCTCGCGCAGCTGGCGAAGGCGACGATCGAAAACTATCCGCAGCTGTACAAGCAGTTCTACTCCCGGCGGGACTTCACCTGGGGCAAGACCATGGGGGGATCGGAGATCACCCAGGCCAATCGCGACCCGCTGCTGGGCCGCGTCGCCGGGGCGGACGGCCTGAAGACCGGCCATACCGAGGAGGCGGGCTATGGTTTCACCGGCTCGGCGATCCAGAACGGGCGGCGGCTGGTTATGGTCATGGCCGGACTGAACAGCTTCAACCAGCGCATCGAGGAGTCGGTGCGCTTCATGGACTGGGGCTTTCGCGCGTGGCAGGCCAAGCCGATCGCGTCGAAGGGCAAGCAGGTCGAAACGGCCGACGTCCAGATGGGTAGCGCGCGCACCGTCGGGCTCGTCGCCGGCCAGGATCTGAAGGTCACCTTGCCGGCCGGCCTGGCGCCGGAGCTGTCGGCCAAGGTCGTCTATCAGGGCCCGATCAAGGCGCCGATCAAGGCGGGCCAGCACATCGCAGACCTCGTCATCTCGTCGCCCGATGTGCCCGAACAGCGTCTGCCGCTCGTCGCTGCCACCGATGTCGCGGAGGCGGGCTTCTTCCGCCGTGCGTGGAACGGCCTGACCGGGTTCTTCGGCTGAACCGCCGATGCTGCCACGAGGGCATGACGGCGCCGTCGCGGCCTTCATGGCAGCGCTGCGGGGCGGCGCGCTTCACCATGCGTGGCTGTTGGCGGGGCCCGAAGGGGTAGGCAAGGCGGTGTTCGCCCGGGCCGCCGCGCTGCGGCTGCTCGCCGAAGGGGCAGGCGAGGCGTTGCCGCCCGGGCTCGACGTGCCTGCGACCAGCCGGACCACGATGCTGGCCGATGCAGGTTCGCATCCGGACCTCAAATGGCTGGCGCGCCTGCCCAAGGAGGCCGACAAGCCCGAGGGGGAGGTCGCCCGGTCGATCACCATCGCCCAGGTGCGGTCGCTCCAGCCGCTGTTCGCGACGGCTCCGTCGATGAGCCGCCGCCGCGTCGTGGTGATCGACGCGATCGACGATCTCGAGCGCAATGGCGCCAACGCCCTGCTCAAGAATCTCGAAGAGCCGCCCCTGGGCACCGTCTTCCTCCTCGTCAGTCATGCGCCCGGGCGGCTGCTGCCGACGATCCGCTCGCGTTGCCGGCTGCTGCGGTTCGAGGCGTTGCCCGATCGGTTGGTCGAGACGATCCTGCGCGAGGCTTTGCCGGACGCCGAGGATGCCGAGATCGCTGCGCTGACTGCCGCGGCGGAGGGTTCGCCCGGGCGCGGCCTGCGCTTCGCCGGGCTGGATCTGGCGGCGGTCGACGGTGCTATCGCCGCGATCGCGGCGGATGGCGATCCAGACAATCGACGCCGTTCGGCGCTGGCAAAGCAGCTCGCCGGCAAGGCCGCCCAGCCGCGCTACGAGGCGTTTCTCGATCGAGCGCCGGCGTTCATCGCCCGATCGGCCCGCACGCGGCAGGGGGCGGGACTGAAGGTCGCGCTCGACGCGCATGCCGCGGCCCGCGACCTCGCAGGCGCGGCGCGCGGTCTGTCGCTCGATGCGAGCGGCACCGTCTGGGAGATGGCGGGGCTCGTCGCGCGGCTGCGCTGAGCGCGCGCCGGCGTCCGCTTCGATCATTGTCCTGATCGCCCCGGCCGCCTAGAGCAGCGCCATGTCCGCGCCCTATTACATCACCACCGCGATCAGCTATCCCAATGGCCGCCCCCATATCGGCCATGCCTATGAGGCGATCGCCGCCGATGCGATCGCCCGGTTCCAGCGCCAGGCGGGGCGAGATGTGCGTTTCCAGACCGGCACCGACGAGCACGGCCTGAAGATGGTCCAGACAGCGCGCGACCGCGGCATCGGGGTGCGGGCTCTCGCGGACGAGATGTCGGGCCATTTCCAGGCGATGTGCGACGCACTGGCGATCAGCTATGATCGTTTCATCCGTACCACCGACGCCGATCACCATCGTGCCAGCCAGGCGATCTGGGAGGCGATGGCAGAGGCGGGTGACCTGTACCTCGACCGGTACGAGGGCTGGTATTCGGTTCGCGACGAGGCCTTTTACGATGAGAAGGAGCTCGTCGACGGGGAAGGGGGGGCGAAGCTGTCGCCGCAGGGCACGCCCGTGACCTGGACCGCGGAAGAGACCTGGTTCTTCCGTCTGTCCAAATACCAGCAGCCGCTGCTCGACCTGTACGACGCCAATCCCGACTTCATCCGTCCGGAATCTAGGCGCAACGAGATCCTGCGCTTCGTCGAAGGCGGCCTGTCGGACCTGTCCGTGTCGCGGACCAGCTTCGACTGGGGCGTGCCGGTCCCGGGCAGCCCGGGGCATGTCATGTATGTGTGGGTCGATGCGCTGACCAATTATCTGACCGGCGCGGGCTATCCGCACGGTCCCATGCCGCACTGGCCGGCCGACCTGCACCTGATCGGCAAGGATATCGTCCGGTTCCATGCCGTCTACTGGCCCGCCTTCCTCCTGTCGGCGGGGATTGCGCTGCCGAAGACGGTGTTCGGCCATGGCTTCCTGCTCCATCGCGGCGAGAAGATGTCGAAGAGCCTCGGCAACGTCGTGGATCCGCTCGACCTCTCCCGGGTGTTCGGGGTCGATGGCCTGCGCTACTTCCTGCTTCGCGAGGTGAGCTTCGGACAGGATGGCAGCTATTCGGCCGAAGCCATTGTGACGCGGGTCAATGCCGAACTGGCGAACGCCTTCGGCAATCTCGCCCAGCGCACCTTGTCCTTTATCGCGAAGAATCTGGAGGGCGCGTTTCCCGAGCCGGGCCGCAGCGATCCGGCCGACGCGATGCTGATCGAGGAGGTCGTGGTCGCCTGTGCCGGGCTGAAGACGGCGTTCGAGGATCTGATGCTCAGCCAGGGCATCGAGGCGTGGCTGCGCGGCGTCTATGCCTGCAACCAGTATATCGACGTGCAGGCGCCCTGGTCGCTCCGCAAGACCGATCCCGACCGGATGCACGCGGTACTCGGCACGCTCGTCCGCGCGATCCGGATGCTCGCCATCGCGATCCTGCCGGTCGTTCCGCGGGGCGCGGCGCATATCCTCGACATCCTCGGCGCCGAGGCGCGCGACCATGACGCGGTCGACGATGACGCCTGGTACGCGCGAACGGCCGCCAGCGGCTTTCGCATTGCGACGCCGACGCCGGCCTTTCCCCGGCTCGAAATGCCGGTCGAGGCGGAGCCGGCCTGATGCTTGCCGACAGCCATTGCCACCTCAACTATGAAGGGCTGGTGGACGACCAGCCGGGTGTCCTGGCGCGGGCGCGGGCACGCGGCGTGTCCGCGATGCTCAACATCGCGACGCGCGAACGCGAATGGGATGCCGTGATCGCCACCGCCGAGCGCGAGCCGGATGTCTGGGCGACGGTCGGCATCCACCCGCACGAGGCGGACCAGCATCCGCATGTCGATACCGCCCGGCTGGTCGAGCGCGCCCGGCATCCGCGGGTGGTGGGGATCGGCGAGTCCGGGCTCGACTATCACTACGATCATTCCGATCGGGCGCGGCAGCGTGACAGTTTCCGCGCCCATATCGCTGCCTGCCGCCAGTCCGGACTGCCGCTGATCGTGCATACCCGCGACGCTGAAGAGGATACCGCGGAGATCCTGGCCGACGAGATGGGGAAGGGCGCCTATCGCGGCGTCATCCATTGCTTCACAGCCAGTGGAGAATTCGCCGACAAGGCTTTGGCGTTAGGACTTTATATATCCATTTCGGGCATCGTTACCTTCAAGAACGCGACAGCCCTTCAGGCGGTGGCGGCCCGGCTGCCGATCGACCGGCTACTGATCGAGACCGATGCGCCCTTCCTGGCGCCGGTGCCGCATCGGGGAAAGCCGGGCGAGCCGGCGTTCGTCGCGGACACGCTGGCCTTTCTCGCCAGGCTGCGCGGCGACGACGCCGCGACGCTGGCCGAGCGGACCGCGGCCAATTTCCATCGCCTGTTCGACAAGACGAAGGGCTGAACGGGTGAGGGTGCGCATCCTCGGCTCGGGCACCTCGTCCGGCGTGCCGCGGATCGGCAATGATTGGGGTGCGTGCGACCCGGCCGATCCCCGCAACCGGCGCACCCGCGCCTCGCTGCTGGTCGAGCATGACGATACCCGCATCCTGATCGACACCAGTCCCGACATGCGCGAGCAGCTTCTGGCGGCAGGCGTCGCGCGGCTCGACGCCGTCATCTGGACCCACGACCATGCGGATCACTGTCATGGCATCGACGATCTGCGACAGGTCTTCCACGCGCTCGGCCATCCGATCCGCGGCATCGCCCGGCCATGGACGCTCGAGGTACTGCAACATCGCTTCGGCTACGCCTTTTCCGGCAAGCCGGGCTATCCCGCGACGATCGCGGCCGAAACGCTGCCGGATCAGTTCAGCATCGGCGGCATCGCGATCGAGGTCGTGGACCAGCCGCACGGCCGGGGCACCAGCACGGGTCTGCGTTTCAGTGCCGGCGGAAAGATCGTCGGCTATGCTACGGATTTCCATGAGCTGACACCGGACATGCGGTCGCTCTACAAGGGGCTCGACCTGTGGATCGTCGACGCGCTTCGCCACGCGCCGCATCCGTCGCATCCGACCGTGTCGCAGGTCGTTGCGTGGTGCGCCGACCTTGCGCCGGCTCGCGCGGCCCTGATCCATATGGATCAGAGCCTGGACTATGCGACCCTCGCGGCCGCGCTGCCGCCCGGGATCGAGCCGGGCCATGACAAGCTGGAGTTCGCGCTGTGAGCAAGACGGCGGATGTGGCGATGGCTCTGTTGCTGTTGATCCTGCCGCTGTCCGCGTTGGCGGCGCGACGGCTGCCCGCGCGTCAGTGGGTGCCCATGGCATTGGCCTGGATCGCGATCTTCGCCCTCGGCTGGCTCCTCGTGGCGTATTTTACATAATGTTGATTATCGGATATCTGTTGTGAGCGAGAGGGGGATCGACCGCCTGCTGGCGATCATGGCGACGCTGCGCGATCCCGTGCGCGGCTGCGAATGGGATCTGGCGCAGCGCTGGGACACGATCGCGCCTTACACGATCGAGGAAGCGTTTGAGGTCGCCGATGCAATCGACCGTGGCGACGCCGCCGCGATTCGCGAGGAACTCGGCGATCTGCTGTTCCAGGTGGTCTTCCAGAGCCGGATCGCCGAGGAAGCCGGCCTGTTCGCCTTCGCCGACGTGGCCGACGCGATCTCCGCGAAGATGGAGCGCCGCCATCCCCATATCTTCGGCGGCGCCGCCGAACGCCCCGACTGGGAAGCGCTGAAGGCGGACGAGCGATCGGGCGGCGGTGCGCTGGCCGGTGTCGCCAAGGGATTGCCGGCGCTGCAACGCGCGGACAAGCTGCAGCGCCGCGCCGCGCGGGTCGGCTTCGACTGGACCGATGCCTGCGGCCCGCGCGCGAAGATCGACGAGGAACTGGCCGAGATCGAGGCCGCCGGCGCGGACACGCTGGAAGAGGAAATGGGCGATCTGCTGTTCAGCGTCGTCAATTGGGCCCGCCACAAGGGGATCGACCCCGAACAGGCGCTGCGCGCCGCCAACGCCAAGTTCGAGCGGCGTTTCGCCGCCATGGAGGCCGCGTCCGGCGGGGACTTTGCCAGCCTGCCGCTCGACGCCAAGGAGGCGCTTTGGAATACGGCCAAGGCCGGCGAGAACGTACCGGATCGGAGCCAGACTCCAGACCGTTGACCCTCCGTCACGCTTGGTCCGGATCCGGACAAAACGACTCCGGCCCCTACTCCGCCCGTTCCGCCAGCCGTCGCTCGAACCGTGCATGGTCCTCTGCGCCCAGACGCACCTCGACGGTCACCGTCTCGTCGGCATCATGCTGGTCGACGACCTCGCCATGCGCATGCAGCCACGCAAGGCTGGCGCCATCGGAGGCGGGCAGCGTGATCGTATAGCGCCGGTGCCCCTCGGTCAGCTTCGCGGCGACCGCCTCGACCAGCGCGTCGACGCCCTCCCCGGTCAGCGCCGAGATCGTCATGACCCCGTCACGCCGCGCCGCGTCGGCAAGCACCGCTGCCCGATCGTCGTCGTCGAGCAGATCGAGCTTGTTCCATGCCTCGAAGCGCGGCGTCGTGTCGGTCACACCCAGCTCCGCCAGCACGCCCTCGACATCGGTGCGCTGCGCTTCGGTATCGGGATGCGCGATGTCGCGGACATGGATCAGCAGGTCCGCCGATACGACCTCTTCCAGCGTCGCCTTGAAGGCGGCGACGAGCTGGGTCGGCAGATCGGAGACGAACCCCACCGTGTCGGACAGGATCGCCTTGTCGAGCCCGGGCAGCGAGATCTGCCGCAGGGTCGGATCGAGCGTCGCGAACAGAAGATTCTCGGCCATCACGTGCGCGCCGGTCAGGCGGTTGAACAGCGTCGACTTGCCGGCATTGGTATAGCCGACCAGCGCGATCACCGGCCAGGGCGCACGCTGGCGCCGCTCGCGATGCAGGCCGCGCGTGCGGCTCACCTGTTCGAGCTCGCGACGCAGGCGCGCCATCCGGTCGCGGATCATCCGCCGGTCGGCCTCGATCTGCGTTTCGCCCGGGCCGCCGAGAAAGCCGAAGCCGCCGCGCTGGCGCTCCAGATGGGTCCAGCTACGCACCAGACGGCCTGACTGATAGTCGAGATGGGCCAGCTCGACCTGCAAGCGGCCCTCGGCCGTCGCAGCGCGCTCGCCGAAGATCTCGAGGATCAGCCCCGTCCGGTCGATCACCTTCGCCTTCAGGCCCGTCTCCAGATTACGCTGCTGGATCGGGGTGAGCGCGGCATCGACCACGACCAGGCTGGCATCTTCCATCGCCACGCGGGTGGCGAGCTCCTCGACCTGGCCGCTGCCGATCAGGGTCGCGGGACGCGGCTGCCGGACGCGAAGCGCGACGCGATCCACCACCTCCAGCCCGATCGCCGCGGCAAGCCCGGCGCTTTCCTCCAGCCGCGCATCCGCGTCGCGCGAGGAATCGCCGCGGTCCGGCAGGACCACGACGGCGCGCGCGCCGCGGGCGAATTCGTCCCGATCGCGTTCGAAACCCGTGCTCAATCCTCGACTGCCTCGTTCTGCTCTTCGGCCAGGTTCAGCGGCCGTGCCGGCTGGATGGTCGAGACGGCATGCTTGTAGACCAGCTGCACCATGCCCTCGCGTTGCAACAACATGCAGAACAGGTCGAATCCGGCGATCTGGCCCTGCAGCATCACGCCGTTGATCAGGAACATGGTCACCGGATCTTCGGACTTGCGCACGGCGTTCAGGAACAGCTCCTGCAGCAGCGGCTGCTTGCGCTGGTTCTCGCCCACCGCATCGACCACCGCGTCCGCGTCGAACGCGCCGCCGGGCATTATCGTGCTGATCGCATGCTTGTAGATGAGCTGCGACTGGCCGTCGCGGCGCAGCAGCACCGAGAAATTGTCGAACCAGGTGACGATGCCCTGCAGCTTCACGCCCTTGACCAGGAACATGGTGACCGGCGTCTTCGATTTGCGGAGGGCGTTGAGGAACAGGTCCTGCAGCGAGGTCTGCTTTTCGGCCATTTGCATTGAGCCTTCTTGTTGGCGGGCCGTGACCCGCAGGTGTGCGCCGTTGACCGGCATCGACAGGCGGCACCATGGCGGGCGCCGCTGCCATCAATCTAGGGTGCCGGACCATCAGCGTCCAGCACCCGCCCCTCAATCCTCGCGCGTTTCGGTGATGCCGAGGAGCTTGAGCTTGCGGTGGAGCGCGGAGCGTTCCATCCCGATAAAGCTCGCCGTGCGCGAAATATTCCCGGAAAAGCGGCGGATCTGGACGCGCAGATATTCACGCTCGAACGATTCGCGCGCCTCGCGCAGCGGCGCGCCCATGATCGCGGTCGTCGACCGATCGCCGCCCCCTTCCCCGCCAAGGACTTCCGCCGGCAGCATGTCGAGATCGATCCGGCCGATCCGGTCGCCCGGGGCGAGGATGACGGTACGCTCCACCACGTTGCGCAGTTGGCGGACATTGCCGGGCCATTCGTAGGATTGCAGTGCCACCATCGCGTCCGCCGCGATCTCCGGCACGGGCACGCGGCGCTCGCCCGCATAGCGCGCGAGGAAGTGCTGGACGAGCGGCGGAATGTCCTCGCGCCGGTCGGCAAGCGGCGGGATGACCACCGGCACCACGTTGAGGCGATAGTAGAGATCCTCGCGGAAGCGGCCGCCCGCTATTTCCTCGGTCAGGTCGCGCGCGGTCGCCGAGATGACCCGGACGTCTACCTTGACCACCCGGTTGCCGCCCACCCGGGTGAAGCTCTGATCGGTCAGCACGCGCAGGATGCGCGCCTGGGTGGCGATCGGCATGTCCGCGATCTCGTCGAGGAACAGCGTGCCACCATGCGCCTGTTCGAGCAGGCCGGGGCGCACCAGGTCGCCGCCCTCCTCGATCCCGAACAGCTCCTCCTCGACCCGTTCGGGCGCCATATTCGCGGCGCTGACGATGACGAAGGAGGCGTTGGCGCGCTGGCTCCAGCCCTGGAGCAGGCGGGCGGCGACCTCCTTGCCGACGCCGGCCGGGCCGACGATCATCACGCGGCTGCCGGTCGCGGCGACCCGCTTCAGCGTCGCGCGGACGCCATTGATCGCCGCGGAGGTTCCGGTCAGGTCGACCGGTCCGCCCGCGGTCGCGCGCAGCGTCGCGATCTCGCGGCGCAGCCGCTCGCTCTCGGTCGCGCGCTCGACCATCAGCAGCAGGCGGGATGCCTCGAAGGGCTTCTCGATGAAATCGACCGCGCCCTTGCGAATCGCGGCGACCGCAGTGTCGAGGCTGCCATGGCCCGAGATGACGAGCACCGGGATCGATGCATCCCGGCGCTTGATCTCGTCGAGCAGTTCCAGTCCGTCGAGGCGCGAGCCCTGCAACCAGACGTCGAGCAGCACCAGCGACGGTCGCCGGGCCGCGATCGCCTCCAGCGCGGCGTCGGCATGGGCTGCGCCGCGGGTCTCGTAGCCCTCGTCTTCCAGCACGCCGGCCACGAGTTCGCGAATGTCGAGCTCGTCGTCGACCACAAGGATATCAAGCGCCATCAGGTCATGTCCGATTCTGAATGAGTGCGGCGAGCTGGCCCTCCCCTGCCGGCTCGGTAGCGGGTACGCCCGTGTCGCGCGCGGCGAGACGGGCGGCGTCGAAGATGATCGTCACGATCGTGCCGCCGCCCGGGCGATCGGCGAAGGCGATCGTGCCGCCATGTTCTTCGACGATCTTCTTGACGATGGCGAGGCCCAGGCCCGTGCCCCGCGCGCGCGTCGTCATATAGGGCTCGACGATCCGGTCGCGCGCCTCGGGCAGGCCGATGCCGTTGTCGGCGACGGTCAGCACCACCTCGCCGGGTTGCGGGGCAGACAGGGTCAGCACCACCTCGCCCGCCTCGCCATCGGGCAGGCGACCCCGACCCTCGATGGCCTCGACGGCGTTCTTCACGATGTTCGTGAGCGCCTGGCCGATCTGGCGGCGATCGCAGACGAGCAGCGGCGCGGGATCCTCGTGCTCGAGCCGGAAGTGAATCGCCGGGTGAGCCACCTCGTGGAGGAACAGGACCTCGCGCGCGGTGTCGAGTAGCGGCTCCTGCCGGAAGACCGGTTTGGGCATGCGCGCGAAGGACGAGAATTCGTCGACCATCCGCCGCAGGTCGCCGACCTGCCGGACGATGGTCTCGGTCAGGCGGCCGAACGTGCCGTCGTCGCTCGCCTCGACCCGTGCGCCATAGCGGCGCTGGAGCCGCTCCGCCGCGAGCTGGATCGGAGTCAGCGGGTTCTTGATCTCGTGCGCGATCCGGCGGGCGACATCGGCCCAGGCGGCGCGGCGCTGGTCGGACAGCTGCTCGGTCACGTCGTCGAAGGTCAGGATGGGGCCACGGTCGATCTCGGCGTAACGCACTGCGAGCGTGCGGGTGCCGCGCCGCCAGCCATGGATCTGGATCACCGCTTCGCGCGTCCCCTCGCGGACCAGCGCGTCGAGTTCGGGCGCGACATCGGCGAGCGCGCGACCGACCAGCCCCGCACTGTCCGCATCGAGCAGCGCGCCGGCCGACGCGTTGGCGATGCTGACGACGCGGTCCTCGGTCGTGGCGATCACCCCTGCCGACACGCCGGCCATCACCGCCTCGATCAGGGCGCGACGGCTCTCAAGCTGGTCGTTGGCGGTCAGCAACTCGGTATTCTGTTCCTGCAACCGCCTTGTCATTTGGTTGAAGGCGTTGGCGAGCGTGCCGACCTCGTCGCGGCTGCGGGGATCGGGGACCCGGGCGGAGAGATCGCCCGCGGTGACCCGCCGCGCCGCATCGACCAGCTGGCCGACCGGCCGCACGAGCCGATCCGCGACCGCGAGTGCGATCCAGACCGCGATGCCGACGATGACGAACGAGATCGCCAGCAGCGCCGCATTGAACTTGAGCTGGAGGCTCCGCGCCCGCGCGATCAGCGCGCGATAGTCGCGCAGCACGTCGCGGGCCCGGGTCGACTGCTCGCTCATGAAGCGCATGTCGGACAGGCGCCCGGCATAGAGATAGGCCTCGTCCATGCCGGGCAGCCGCGTCACCACCTGGATGCGTTGGCCGGTGTCCGTCACCACGAACGGGTCGCCGCGCTTCAGGGCGTCGATCTTCCGCTGGTCGATGACCTGGCTGAGGTCGCGATCATATGGGTTCACCAGCGCGATCGACCGGATGCCGCCACGCCCGCCCGCATAGAAGATGGCCGCCTCGTTGAGATTGCGCTGGTAGACCTGACGGGCAAAGTAGAGCTGAAATTCGGGGCTGTCGGGCGCTTCCTGCTCCAGCGTCGCGGCCAGGTCGCTCGCCATGGCCGAGGCCTCGCTGGTCCAGCGATCGATGCTCATCTGATAGGCGGTGGTGGCCAGCCCGGTCGCATTGTTGATCATGCCCCGTGCCTGGTCCGAATACCAGAACTGCACGCCATATTGGAACAAGAGCGAGGCGACGATCGTCACCAGCAGGATCGGCACCGCCGCCACGGTGGAGAACAACGCGACGAGCCGCACGTGCAGCCGCCCCTCGCCGCCGACCGGACTGGACGCTGCACGCTTCTTGGCGATCCGCCGCCCGACCAGCATCAGCAGCAGGATGCCCGGCACGAGGTTGGCGACGAGGAGCAGCGCAACGAAGGGCGGCGGGATCAGCCGGCGCGGGTCGTTCGCTCCGGCCAGCAACAGATAGCTGGTGATGGCGACGGCGACGGTGATCGCGAGCACCAGCAGCTCGACCGCCGGCGTGATCGTCAGCCGGCGCCGCGGGTACGCGTCTTCCATGTCAGCAGGCGTCGCGGTTGCGATCATCGGACCGGCCGTACAGCCTCCATTGTTGCATTAAAACCACATAATTCGCCAACTCAGCTTTTCGCTGTTCCATTCCGACCCGGCACGATGCCGAGCATGTCGATCCGCTTCTTGAGAGTGTTCCGATTGATCCCCATCGCGCGCGCGGCGCGCAGCTGGTTGTGCCCGTGGCGCGACAGCATGGCCTCGATCAGCGGGCGTTCGACCTCGCCGATGACGCGATCGTACAGCGTGCCGTCCTCGAGCGCCTCCGGTCGCTCGCGGGCGATCCGGTCGATCAGCGCACGGACGGCCGCGTCGAGATCCGGATCGACCGCCGAGGCCTCGACGGGAGCTGTCCCGAACATCGCGCGTACCGCCGGAGCATCGATCGTCTCGTCGCGCGACAGCACCGCCAGTCGACGCATCAGGTTTTCGAGCTCGCGGACGTTGCCCGGCCAGTCATAGGCCTGCAACGCCGCGATCGCCTCGGCCGAAAGCCGCCGGCGGGGCAGGCCCTGTTCCGCGGCGCGGGTCAGGAAATGCTGGGCCAGGAGCGGCACGTCCTGACGCCGTTCGCGCAGGGCGGGCAGCGTCACGGGAACGACGTTGAGCCGGTAGTACAGATCCTCGCGGAACTGCCCCGTCCGCACCTGATCGGCGAGGTCGCGATTGGTCGCGGCGACGATCCGGGCCTCGGCACGGATCGTCCGGGTGCCGCCGACCGTGGTGAATTCCCCCGTCTGGAGCACGCGCAGCAACCGGGTCTGGGCCTCGAGCGGCATGTCCCCGATCTCGTCCAAAAACAGCGTGCCCCCGCCCGCCTGCTCGAAGCGGCCCGCCGTCCGCTGCGCCGCGCCGGTGAACGCTCCGCGCTCGTGGCCGAACAGCTCCGCCTCGATCAGTTCGCGTGGGATCGCGGCCATGTTGATCGCGACGAAGGCATTGGCCCGCCGCGGTCCGAGATCGTGGATCGCCCGCGCGACGAGCTCCTTGCCGGTCCCCGATTCGCCGGAGACGAGGACGGTCAGATCGTTCGACACGACGCGGGCGATCACCCGGTACACGTCCTGCATCGCCGGCGAGCGCCCGATCAGCGGCAGCGCGGCGTCCTCCGCCAGGCCGTCGGGTTCCGCCGAGCCGCCCCGCCCGCGGGCCAGCGCGCCATCGACCGCGCGGGCCAGCGCGTCGAGGTCGAAGGGCTTGGGCAGATATTCATAGGCGCCGGCCTCGTTGGCGCGCACCGCGGTGGTCAGCGTGTTGCGCGCCGACAGGATGATGACCGGCAATTCCGGGAATCGGGCCCGCACGTCGCGCATCCGCTCGATGCCGTCGCCGTCGGGCAGCACCACGTCGCTGACCAGAACGTCGGGCACTCCCTGTGCCAGCTGGCGATCGAGCGCGGTCAGGCTGTCGACCGAGGTCACGTCGTGCCCCGCGCGACGCAAGGCCTGGCCCACGACCATGCGGATCGCGGCATCGTCGTCGCACACCAGAATTCGGCTCATGTCGCGGCCCTGGGCAGGAGGAGGCGGAGCACGGTGCAGGGCGGCTCCCCTTCCCGCGCATATTGGACCAGCCCGCCCATGTCGCGGACCAGCTTGTCGACCAGTGACAGACCCAGCCCCTGCCCCTCCGGCTTGCCCGACACGAAGGGGTCGAAGAGATGCTCGGCGATATCGGGCGGCGCTCCGGGCCCGTTGTCCAGGACGCAGATCTCGATCGGCAGCGGAACGCGGCGGCCGTCGGGACCGCCCGAGCGGGTGATGCCGTGGCGATAGGCGGTGGTGATGGTGATCGACGGCGTCCGTTCGGCCGCAACCGCCTCGCGCGCGTTCTTCAGAAGGTTGATCACGATCTGGGTCAGGGCGTCCCGGTTGACCAGCGCCGGGGGCAGCGAGGGATCGTAGCGTTCCTCGATCCGCACGCCCCGCCCGAAGCCGGCCAGCGCGAGGTTCCGGGCATGGGTCAGGAGCGGATAGATATTTTCCGCCATCAGGGGCAGCGGGCGGGTGTCGCCGAACTCCTGCATCCGGTCGATCAACCCGGCGATGCGATCGACCTCGGTGGTGATCAGCCGGGTCAGCTCGTTGTCGCCGAGCAGCTGCGCTGCGCCGCGGATGCCGGACAGGGGGTTGCGGATCTCGTGCGCCAGCATCGCCGCGGCGCCCACCGCCGCGCGGGCGCCGGCCGACTGCTCGCTCGCCCGGCCGAGCCGCCGCGAACTGGCCGCATTGTGCAGCGTCACCACTCGCCAGCCCGGATGATCGGCGATCTGCGCCTCGATGAAGTCGACGCGCATCCGCACGCCGCGTGCCGTCGCGATCTCGACGTCGTAGACCGCGAAGCCGAAGCCGTCATGCGTCTCCCGCCCCTCGGGCGGCGGCAGGATGGCGGTGAGCGGCTGTCCGATCATCAGTCGCTCGGACAGGTTCAGCGTCTGCTCGGCCAGCGCATTGGCGTGGGCGATCCGGTCGTCGGGGCCGATCACCAGCGCGGCGACGGGAAGCGCCGCAAACAGATCAGCGAAACCCGGCCGTCCGCGCCGGGGGGCGTCAGGCCGCTGCAAGCCGCTCCCCCGACCCGCGCCACGGCGCGTAGAAGTCGGCCAGCATCGCCTTGACCCGGCCGGCATCCGGTTCCTGGTTCACGGCGTTGCGGAACTCGGCCGACCCCGGCAGCCCCTTCGTATACCAGCCGATATGCTTGCGAGCCATGTTGACGCCCGTCATCGTGCCATAGTGCGAGAGCATCGCGTCATAATGTTCGACGATCGCCTGATATTGCGCATCGAGGTCGGGGTCGGGGACACGACGCCCCTCCGACAGCCAGGTCATCACCTGTCCGAGCAGCCACGGCCGACCATAGGCGCCCCGGCCGATCATCAGACCATCCGCCCCCGACTGGTCGAGCGCCGCCTCCGCATCCTCGATCGAGCAGATGTCGCCGTTGACGATCACCGGTACCGAGACGGCCTCCTTCACGCCGCGCACGAAGCGCCAGTCGGCCTGGCCCTTGTACATCTGGTTGCGGGTGCGGCCGTGCACCGTCACCATCCTGACGCCCAGATCCTCCGCGATCCGCGCGAGCTCGGGTGCATTGAGGCTGTCGTGACACCAGCCCATCCGCATCTTCAGCGTGACCGGCGCGCGCACCGCCTTGACGATCGCGTCGATCAGCGAGGCCGCCAGCGTCAGGTCGCGCATCAGCGCCGATCCGGCATCGCCGTTCGTCACCTTGCGCACGGGGCAACCCATGTTGATGTCGATGATCGCCGCACCGCGATCCTCGGCCAGCTTCGCCGCCTCCGCCATCTCATAGGGCGTGCAGCCGACCAGCTGCATCGAGACGGGCTCTTCCGACAGGTGCCAGGCTGCCTTCTGGAGCGATTGCCGCGTCTCGCGGATCGCCGCCTGGCTGGCGATCATCTCGGTGACGTTGAGGCCCGAGCCGTAGCGGCGGACCAGTGTGCGGAACGGCATGTCGGTGACGCCCGTCATCGGGGCGAGTACGACGGGACAATCGATCCGGACATCGCCGATCTGGATGGGAGAAAGCGGGCGCATCGGTCTGCCTGAAAAACGGGCAGCCCCTAGCCTGTCACGCCCTGTCTGGCAAGCGCGGCCCGGCTCGGCTAGGCGGCGCGCGATGAGTCGCACCGCTGCCCTGATCGTCGCTGCGGGCCGGGGGCTGCGCGCCGGCTCGACCCTTCCGAAGCAGTTCGCCAGGGTCGCCGGCAAGCCGCTGGTCGCGCATGCCTATGATGCCTTCGCCAGCCACCCTGCCGTCGATCGCGTGATCGTGATGGTCGCACAGGGGCAGGAGGCGATGGCGCGCGAGGTTCTGGGGCCGGGCGCGACGATCCTGATCGGGGGAGCCGAGCGGCGCGACACGGTGGCGCTGGGTATCGCGGCGCTCGGCGATGCCGTCGAGCGCGTGCTGGTTCACGACGCCGCCCGCCCCTTCGTCCCGGCAGCGGTGATCGATCGGGTCCTCACGGCGCTCGACGATGCGGACGGCGTGGTTCCCGCCCTCCCCGTCGTCGACACGCTCTGCAGGGAGGATGCCGGCGTCGTCGACCGTGCCGGCCTCCACCGGGTGCAGACGCCGCAGGGATTCCGGCTCGCCCGCCTCGTCGAGGCGCATGCAGGCTGGCCTGCCGCGGCGGTCGCGACGGACGACGCGCAGATGGTGCGGCGGCTTGGCGGGCGCGTCGTTCTGGTGCAGGGCGATCCGATGCTCGAAAAAGTCACCTATCCCGAGGATTTCGCTGCGGCCGAGGCGCGGCTACGCTGGGAGACGCGGAGTGCGTCCGGCTATGACGTGCATCGACTGGAGGATGGCGAGGAGTTGTGGCTCGGCGGCATCCTGATCCCGCACGACCGAGGCCTTTCGGGCCATTCGGACGCGGATGTCGCGCTCCATGCGCTGACCGACGCGTTGCTCGGTACGATCGCGGCCGGCGACATCGGCACCCACTTCCCGCCGAGCGACATGCAGTGGAAGGGAGCCTCGTCCGACCGGTTTCTGGCGCATGCGGGCAAGCTGATCGCGGATCAGGGCGGCCGGATCGACTTCGTCGACCTGACGATCATCTGCGAGGCGCCGAAGATTGGACCGCACCGCTCCGCGATGGTCGCGCGGATCGCCGAGATCCTCGGCCTCCATCCCGCTCGGGTGAGCCTGAAGGCGACGACGACCGAACGGCTGGGCTTCACCGGTCGCGGCGAAGGCATCGCGGCGCAAGCCGTCGCGACCGTCAGCCTGCCCGGCCTGCCGCGATGAAGGGCGTCACCGCCATCCTCGCCGGGCTTGCGCTGCTCGCCGGTCCCGCCGAAGCGCAGCGGCGCTGCGTCACCGATGCCGAGGCCGAATCGCTCGCGCTGGTCGCCCTGCCCGAGATCCTCCGGGAGACGGGGCGGGTCTGCGCGGCACGCCTGCCGTCCGCCAGCCTGATCCGCCGCGCCGACAGTCCGCTGATCGTCCGCTACCAGGCGGCGGCGGATCGCGCCTGGCCCGATGCCAAGGCGGCGATCGTCCAGCTCAGCGATCCCGCGGTGGAGATGCTGCTCCAGTCCGACTATGCCCGCCCGGTCATCACCAGCGTCGTGGTGCCGCAGATCGTCGGCCGGATCGATCTGGGCGATTGCGCCACCGTCGATCGGCTGGTGACGCAGCTCGAGCCTCTGTCGCCGCGCAACACCGCCTCGATCGTCGTCACGGTCCTACGCTATCTCAAGGCCGACCGCGCACGCGCCGGCAAGGCCGCGGTCCCGCAGCTCCCCCTCTGTCCGGTACAGCCATGACCGATACGCTCCTTCCGACCCAGCTGACCGATCTCGCCCGGCGGGTCATCGACGAGAACCGCGCCGCGGGCCGTCGCATCGCGGTGGCGGAAAGCTGCACCGGCGGTCTCGTCGCCGCGGCCCTGACCGAGGTGCCCGGCTCGTCGGACGTGCTGGAAGCCTCGATCGTCACCTATTCGAACGAGGCGAAGGCGAAGCTGCTGCGCGTCAGCATGGACGTGCTGGAAACCTTCGGCGCCGTGTCGGTCGCGGTTGCGTGGAGCATGGCGCGCGGCGCGCAGGAGGCAACCGGTGCCGACGTCGCCGTGGCGATCACGGGTATCGCCGGTCCGGGCGGCGGATCCGAGAAGAAGCCGGTCGGCACCGTCGTCTTCGGGGTGGCGGAAAAGGGCGTCGATCCCGACGACATCCATGCCGACAAGCGCCAGTTCGACCCGGGCCTGGGTCGCGGGGCGATCCGGCTTCAGGCGGCGTTGTGCGCGCTGGAGCTGTTGCTGCCGCCCGCCGCGGCCGAAGCGGAGCCCGCGTAGAGCACGTCGGCCCGCGCCTCGAACGCCCCGATCATCCGCCGCAGTGCCTGGCCGAACACCTGTCCGGCCAGCATCTCGAAGACCCGGTTCTTGAAGGCGAAGTCGACCGAGAAGTCGATGTCGCAGCCCCCGTCGGCAGCGGCGCGGAAGCGCCAGTCGTTGCGAAGATACTTGAGCGGGCCGTCAACATAGTCGACGCTGATCCGCTCCGGCCGCAGCTTCTCGACACGGCTGGTGAAGGTCTCGCGCAGGCCCTTGAAGCCGACGATCATGTCGGCCAGCGTCTCGGTCTCGCCGTCCTTGCGCACGCGCATGGCGCTGACCCAGGGCAGGAACTCCGGATAGCGCTTCACGTCCGCTACCAGGTCGAACATCTGCTCCGGGCTGTAGGGCAGATGACGGGTCTCGCTATGCTGCGGCATCAGGCCCCGGCGAGCGTCCTGGCCGGCGACTTCCCGAGCTTCGCCTCGCGCGCCGCGCGCAGCCGCTCGAAATCGTCGCCGGCGTGATAGCTCGACCGGGTTAGCGGCGACGAGGCGACGAGCAGGAAGCCCTTGGCGCGCGCGATCCCGGCATAGGCGTCGAACGCCTTGGGCGTCACGAATTCGGCGACTTTGGCATGGCGCGGCGTCGGCTGGAGATACTGGCCCATGGTCAGGAAATCGATGTCGGCCGAGCGCATGTCGTCCATCACCTGATGCACCTCCAGCCGCTCCTCGCCCAGTCCGAGCATGATGCCCGACTTGGTGAAGATCGACGGATCGTGGCGCTTGACGCTCTCCAGCAGGCGCAGCGACGCATAGTAGCGGGCGCCCGGGCGGATCGTGGGATAGAGCCGCGGGACGGTCTCGAGATTGTGGTTGTAGACGTCCGGCCGCGCCTCGACGATCGACTCGACGGCCGCCTGCGCCTTGTTGCGGAAGTCCGGCGTCAGGATCTCGATCGTGGTCGACGGGGTGTTCCGGCGCAGCGCCTGGATCACCTTCACGAACTGCGAAGCGCCGCCATCGGGCAGGTCGTCGCGATCGACCGAGGTGATGACGATATGGCTCAGCCCCATCTCCGCCGCGGCGACCGCGACATGCTCGGGCTCCAGCGGGTCGACCGCGCGCGGCATGCCCGTCTTCACGTTGCAGAAGGCGCAGGCGCGGGTGCAGGTGTCGCCCAGGATCATCACCGTCGCATGCTTCTTGGTCCAGCATTCGCCGATGTTGGGGCAGGCCGCCTCTTCGCACACGGTCGCGAGGCCGAGGCGGCGCATCAGCCCCTTGGTCTCGGCGAAGCCGAGCGAGGTCGGCGCCTTGACACGGATCCAGTCGGGCTTGCGGGGGCGTTCGGGCCGGGCCAGCGGTGTCATCTCGGTCATGCGGCGCAGATAGGTGCCGGGCGGGCGAATGTCACATGGAAAGCGCATCGCGATCGGTCAACATGACAGACTTGTCATGTTTAGGGCATCGCCTGTATCGGGCTGCGGCGACCGGACGGAACCGCATGGGTCCGGTCCGGTTTCAATCGGAAACCATCAACGGAGCATGTGCGACAATGACCGACTTCACCGATCTGATCGACGGCTACTATCGTTTCCGCGGCGGCGAATGGCAGCAGGAGCGCGAACGCTGGAGCGAGCTGGCGACGGGGCAGCAGCCCAAGGTGATGATCATCGCCTGCTCCGACAGCCGCGTCGAACCGGCGACCATCTTCGGTTCGCGCCCCGGCGAGGTCTTCGTGGTGCGCAACGTCGCCAATCTCGTTCCGCCCTTCGATGCCTCGGGCGGCCTGCACGGCGTGTCGGCGGCGGTCGAGTTCGCGGTCACCAAGCTGAAGGTCGAGGAGATCCTGGTGCTCGGCCATGGCGCCTGCGGCGGCGTCAACGCCTCGCTGACCCAGAGCCTCGCCGACTCCAAGCCGGGTGAAGGCGGCTTCGTGGCCGAGTGGATCGGCCTGCTCGACGAAGCGCGCGAGAAGGTGGTGCACCAGCATGGCACCGGCCCCGAGGGGCAGACTGCGCTCGAGCAGGAGGGCGTCAAGGTCTCGATCAAGAACCTCAAGACCTTCCCCTTCATCCAGAAGGCGCTGGAAGCCGGCGAGCTCAAGATCCACGGCGCGGTGTTCGCGATCGCCGACGGCAAGCTGCGCGTGCTGCAGGACGACGGGCGGTTCGAGGCCGCCTGATCGACTGGAGCCGTCGCCCGCCCTGGTCGGCAGGGCGGCGGCAGGCAGCGGCCGGGGCTCTCCGGCCGCTGCGCTGGCCGGTCAGCGCTGGGTCGAGGCGACCAGCGTGTTCTTCGCGCGCACCGCGGCAAGCTGGACTTCGGCATCGCGCCGCATCTCGGACCGGCAACGCGCGCTGTCGGCGAGGCCGGCAAGATCAGAGGCCCTGGCGGCGCAGGCGCGACGGATCGCCTGATCGATGCGCTGCTGCATCGTCGCGCGACCGGCGGCGTTCGACAGATCGAGGTCGCGATAGCGGACGGCGGTGCGGACGGTCTCGCGCTCGCCGGCGGCAATCGCCGGCGCAGACGCGATGAGGGCCACCGCGAGCGCGGTGGTCGAACGGGTGAACATGGATTGGCTCCTGTTTTCCTGCGGTGCCCGTCGCGGCCGCGTGTCACCGGCCCCGGGCGATCCCCGTCTCCGATCCCGCCACTCGCCGGCAGCGGCCCGCTAGCGCGAAGTCGTTTCGTTTGCGCGACGATCGCGCGTCCGATTTGTGACGCGGTGCAGCCATGGCGCCAGCACCTTGATTGACTTGCTCCTTGTCTCCCCGTTCCCTAACTGTTCGACGGTGAACGACCAGCAGCTTGCCGATCCGCCCTATCTGAAGGGGCTCAACCCGCCGCAGCGCGAGGCGGTGCTGACCACCGACGGCCCCGTGCTGATGCTCGCCGGTGCCGGGACCGGCAAGACCGCGGCACTGACCGCGCGGCTGGCCCATCTGCTCTACACCCGCAAGGCATGGCCGAGCGAGATCCTCGCGGTCACCTTCACCAACCGCGCGGCGCGCGAAATGCGCGAGCGCGTCGGCCGGCTGGTCGGCGAGGCGGTGGAGGGCATGCCTTGGCTCGGTACGTTCCACGCGATCGGCGCCAAGATGCTGCGACGTCATGCCGAGCTGGTCGGACTGCAATCCAATTTTACCATCCTCGATACCGACGACCAGCTGCGGCTCCTCAAGCAGCTGATCCTTGCGGCCGATATCGACGAGAAGCGCTTCCCCGCCCGCAGTCTCGCCGGACTGATCGACGAGTGGAAGAACAAGGGGCTCGCTCCGCGCGACATCGATGCCGGCGAAAGCGAACGCTACGCCAACGGGCGCGGCGGCGAGTTGTACCAGCAGTATCAGGACCGGCTGAAAGCCGTGAACGCCTGCGACTTTGGCGACCTGCTGCTCCACATGCTGGTGATCCTGAGGACGCATCGCGACGTGCTGGAGCAGTATCAGCAGCGCTTCCGCTACATCATGGTCGACGAATATCAGGACACCAACAGCGTCCAGTATCTCTGGCTGCGGCTGCTGGCGCAGGAGCGGCGCAACATCGCGTGCGTGGGCGACGACGACCAGTCCATCTACTCGTGGCGCGGCGCCCAGGTCGAGAACATCCTGCGCTTCGAGAAGGATTTCCCCGGCGCCAAGGTCATCCGGCTCGAGCAGAACTATCGCTCCACCCCGCATATCCTTGGCGCGGCGGGCGGCGTGATCGCACACAATAGCGGGCGGCTGGGCAAGACCTTGTGGACCGAGCTCGACGCCGGCGAGAAGGTGCGCGTGCTCGGCGTGTGGGACGGCCCCGAGGAGGCCCGACGCGTCGGCGAGGAGATCGAGGCGGCGCAGCGCAGCGGCACCGGTCTCGACGATATCGCCATCCTCGTCCGCGCCCAGCACCAGACCCGCGAGTTCGAGGACCGCTTCATCGCGATCGGCCTGCCCTATCGCATCGTCGGCGGCGCGCGTTTCTACGAGCGGCTCGAGATCCGCGACGCCATCGCCTATCTGCGCGTCGTCAACCAGCCGTCGGACGACCTTGCCTTCGAGCGGATCGTCAACACGCCCAAGCGCGGCCTGGGGGACAAGGCCCTGGCCAAGGTCCATCAGCTCGCCCGCGCCGAGGGGCTGCCGCTGACCCTTGCGGGCGCACGGATTCTCGACACCGACGAGCTGACGCCGCAGGCGCGGCGTTCGCTTGGAAGGCTGGTCGGCGATATCGCGCGCTGGCGCGACATGGCGCAGTCGCTGCCGCATGCCGAGCTCGCACGGCAGATCCTCGACGAGAGCGGCTATACCGCGATGTGGCAGGCGGAGAAGAGCGCCGAGGCCGCCGGGCGGCTGGAAAACCTCTCCGAGCTGGTACGTGCGATGGAGGAGTATGAGTCGCTCGGCGCCTTCCTGGAGCATGTCTCGCTCGTCATGGAGCGCGACGGCGACGCCCGGCAGGCGGAGGTGACGATCATGACGATCCACGCCGCCAAGGGGCTGGAGTTCGATACCGTCTTCCTCGCCGGCTGGGAGGAGGGGCTGTTCCCCTCGCAGCGCGCGATTGACGAGGGCGGCACCAAGAGCCTGGAGGAGGAACGCCGCCTCGCCTATGTCGCCATCACCCGGGCGCGCCGGCGGGCGACGATCATCCATGCGGCCAATCGCCGCATCTACGGACAGTGGACGTCGTCGATCCCGAGCCGATTCGTCGGCGAATTGCCGGCCGAGCATATCGACAGCGAGACGACCATGTCGGGTGGCGAGAGCCTGTGGCGCGCCAACTGGTCCGAACATGCCGACCCCTTTGCCAATGTCGCGCGCGGCACGGGCCGCGGACCGGGCTGGCAGCGGGCGGCGGGCAGCCTCGGCAATCAGTCGACGTTCACCACCACGCCGAAGCGGATCGTCGAGACCCGCTCGAGCGCCGTCAGCCTGGGCAACAAGGGACGGGACGACCTGTCGCCCGGCATGCGGGTCTTCCACCAGAAATTCGGCTACGGCGCGATCGCCGAGATCGAGGGCAACAAGCTCGAGATCGAATTCGAAAGCGCCGGGCGCAAGCGGGTGATGGACAGCTTCGTCACCATTGCCTGACGGGGCGCTGACTGCGGCGTTCAGCAACCATCCTGCCGGGCAGGCGTACCGCTCCGTGCAGCCCGATTCGCGGGCCGGAGGAGTGTGTCCGATGCTGTCCCGTCTTGTTTCCGCAGGCCTGATCGCCGCCACGCTGGTGGCCGCCCCTGCCATCGCCCAGTCGAGCGCGGACGATGCCCGCTTCCGCGCCGCGCAGGAACGGTTCGATCGCGAATACGACATCTACCGGCAGGAAGTCGATCGCTACCGCAATGCGCGATCCGGCTATGACCGCGACTATCGGCGCGCGCCGGACCGCTACCAGGACGGGCGCTACGAAGACGGCCCCGCCTACGATCCGGCCCGCGACTATCGCGACGGCGCGCAATATCGCGAGCGCGTGCTGTCGTCGGACGATCGCGTCTACGCCGGCTACGACGGCCGCTATTATTGCAAGCGGTCCGACGGCACGACCGGGCTGATCGTCGGCGGCGCCGCAGGGGGCGTGCTCGGCAACGTCATCGACGGCGGCCGGAGCCGCACCGTCGGCACCCTGCTCGGCGCCGCAGCGGGTGCGCTGGCCGGCCGCTCGATCGATCAGAATTCGCAGGTTCGCTGCCGCTAGGGCTCGCTGTAGAAGATCGGGTCTGCTGCGGCCGAGGGCGGCGGCAGGCCCGTTTCCCGGTTGATTTACGCGCGCGTCAAGGCAATAGATCGCTCGATCTTAGAAACCCGGGTATGGCCCGATCAGGAGAGAGCAGCGCATGACGTCCCCGATCCGCACCGAGCGCCACGGCGAAGTGCTCGTCATCATCTCCGACAATCCGCCGGTCAACGCACTGTCGGCGGCCGTGCGTCAGGGACTTGAGGCCGCGATCAAGGAAGGCGTCGCGGACGGCTCGATCGAAGCAATGGTGATCCGCTGCGAGGGCCGCACCTTCTTCGCCGGCGCCGACATCACCGAATTCACCAAGCCGCCGGTCGATCCGCTGCTGCCGCAGGTGGTCGACATGATCGAGGCGTCGAGCAAGCCGGTCGTCGCCGCCATCCACGGCACGGCCCTGGGTGGCGGGTGCGAGGTCGCGCTCGGCTGCCACTATCGCATTGCGGTGCCCTCGGCGAAGCTCGGCACGCCCGAGGTGAAGCTCGGCCTGCTGCCCGGCGCCGGCGGCACGCAGCGGCTGCCGCGCGTCGCCGGCATCGAACTGGCGCTGGAGATGACCGCCAAGGGCGATCCGATCCCGGCGCAAAAGGCGCATGAGGCGGGGCTGATCGATCGACTGGCCGGCGAGGGCACGCTGGTGGACGAGGCCATCGCCTTTGCCCACGACATCAAGGCGGCGCGCCCGATCCCGCGGGCGAGCGAGGCTCCGGTCAAGGGCGACCCGGCCGCCATCGAGGCGTTCCGCACCACCAATGCCCGCCGCTTCCGCGGCTTCGACGCACCCGCGGCGAACATCGCCTGTATCGAAAAGGCCGCGTCCGGCGCCAGCTTCGCCGACGGCATCGCCTTCGAGCGGCAGGAGTTCATGAAGCTGATGTTCGGCGTCCAGTCCGCCGCCCAGCGCCACATCTTCTTCGCCGAACGCCAGGCCTCGAAGATCGACGACGTGCCCGCCGATACCGCGCTGCGCCCGATCCGCCGCGTCGGGGTGATCGGCGCTGGCACGATGGGCGGCGGCATCGCGATGAACTTCCTGTCCGCCGGCATCCCGGTCACCATCGTCGAGATGGCGCAGGAAGCGCTCGATCGCGGCACCGGGACGATCCGCAAGAACTACGAGGCGACCGCCGCCAAGGGCCGCATCAAGCCCGAGCAGGTGGAAGGCGCGATGGGATTGCTGTCGCCCACCCTAGACTTCGACGCCCTCGCCGACTGCGATCTGATCATCGAGGCGGTCTACGAGAATATGGAGGTGAAGAAGGAGATCTTCACCCGGCTCGATGCGATCGCCAAGCCCGGCGCGATCCTCGCGTCGAACACCTCCTATCTCGACATCGACGAGATCGCGGCTGTGACGAAGCGTCCGCAGGACGTGCTCGGCATGCACTTCTTCTCGCCCGCCAACGTCATGAAGCTGCTGGAGGTGGTGCGGGGCGCGAAAACGGCGGGCGACGTGCTGGCGACGGTGATGGATCTGGCCAAGAAGATCCGCAAGGTCGCGGTGGTCGCCGGCGTCACCTATGGCTTCATCGGCAATCGCATGCTGATGCCGCGCCAGGTCGAGGCGACCAAGCTGTTGCTGGAAGGCGCCACGCCCGAGCAGATCGACCGGGTGCATGTCGCGTTCGGCATGCCGATGGGCCCCTTCCAGATGGCCGACCTCGCCGGCGTCGACATCGGCTGGCACCGGGATCCGACACGGATCGAGAATATCCGCGATGCGCTCGCCGCCGAGAACCGCTGGGGCCAGAAGACCAAGGCCGGATTCTACGACTATGACGACAAGCGCAATCCGTCGAACAGCGCCCGCGTCGCGGAGATCATCGACGACTTCCGCAAGCGCGAGGGCGTGACTCCGCGCGAGATCAGCGAGGAGGAGATCGTCGCCCGCACCCTCTATACGATGGTCAACGAGGGGGCGCTGATCCTGGAGGAAGGCAAGGCGCAGCGTGCGTCCGATATCGATGTCGTCTGGATCTATGGCTATGGCTGGCCCGTCTATCGCGGTGGTCCGATGTTCTGGGCCCAGTCCGAAGGGCTGGGCAAGGTGGTAGCCGGGCTGGAGACCTATGGCTTCCCCGTGGCGAAATCGCTGAAGGATGCCGCGGCGAGCGGCGGCCGGCTCAAGTAGTTAGTCGAAAGCCCCTCCCCTCCAGGGGAGGGGGCGGCTTGGGGCGCAGCCGCATACGGCGCGCCCGACAAATAGCCCGCCCGCCCCTCTCTGATCGGGACGGGAGCAAGGAAGAGGATGCGATGACCGACCTGGAGAGGTTCCGCCAGGAGACCCGCGACTGGCTCGAGGCGAACTGTCCGCAAGAGATGCGCCGTCCGATCCGGTCCGAAAAGGACGTGTGCTGGGGCGGCCGCCGCTACGTCCCCGCATCGCCCGAGCAGAAGCAGTGGCTCGACGCGATGGCGGCGCGCGGCTGGACGGTGCCCGACTGGCCGAGCGACTATGGGGGCGGCGGATTGTCGCCCGCCGAGACCAAGATCCTCCGCGAAGAGCTGCGCCGCATCGGCGCCCGTTCGCCGCTCAACAGCTTCGGCATCTCGATGCTGGGGCCGGCCCTGCTGAAATACGGCACCGAGGCGCAGAAGCTCGAGCACCTGCCGAAGATCGCCCGCGGCGAGATCCGCTGGTGCCAGGGCTATTCCGAGCCCAACGCCGGGTCGGATCTGGCCGGGCTTGCTACCTGGGCCGAGGATGCCGGCGATCATTATGTCGTGACCGGACAGAAGGTGTGGACCAGCTATGCCGATCAGGCGGACTGGATCTTCTGCCTCGTCCGGACCTCGAAGGAAGCGAAGCAGGGCGGGATCAGCTTCCTTCTCTTCGACATGGAATCCGAAGGCGTCTCGACCCGGCCGATCCTGCTCATCTCCGGCTATTCCCCCTTCTGCGAGACCTTCTTCGACGGCGTGAAGGTGCCCAAGGCCAATCGCGTCCACGACGAGAACAAGGGCTGGGACGTCGCGAAGTATCTGCTCGGTCACGAGCGGGAGATGATCTCGGGCATGGGCCTCGGCGAAGGAGCCGATACGCTGGTGGCGGGGGCGCTGAAGGCGATCGGCACCGACGCATCGGGGCGGCTCGACGATCCGCTGCTCCGTGCCGACATCGCCCGCTTCCAGGTCCGCGCCCGCGCCTTTGCCGCCATGTCCGAGCGGTTCATCGACGAACTCAAGGCTGGCCGCGCCCACCCGGCACAGCCCTCGATGATGAAATATTTCGGGACGGAGCTGAACAAGGATCGCCACGAACTGATGATGGCCGCGGGCGGCACCGACGCGCTCGAATGGCAGAGCGAGGCGAGCCATGGCGGCGCACCCGCGCACGCCTGGCTGCGCACCAAGGCGAATTCGATCGAGGGCGGCACCAGCGAGATCCAGCTCAACATCGTCGCCAAGCGCATCCTGAACCTCCCCGGCGCCTGATCGGAGACCGCCATGCCCCTGTTTCTCGACGACGAGCAGACGATGCTGCGCGATACGGCGCGCGACTATCTGGCCGATCGGGCGCCGGTCGCCCATCTGCGTGCGCTGCGCGACGGCGACGACCCGGTCGGCTTCAGCCGGGACCTGTGGCGGCAGTTCGCCGAGATGGGCTTCACCGGCATCCTGATCCCGGAGGCGCAGGGCGGGCTTGGGCTCGGCCATGTCGAGGCGGGCGTGGTGCTGGAGCAGATCGGCCGCAACCTCTCCCCCTCTCCCTTTCTCACCACCGCGGTCGGTGCGGTCGCGGCACTGTCCGGCACGGCCCAGGCGGAACGCTGGTTCCCCGGCATCCTGGCCGGCGAGACGGTCGCGGCCCTGGCGATCGACGAAGGCCCCAAGCACCGCGACACGATCGGCCTGACGGCAGAGCGGGCCGGCAACGGCTTCCGACTGTCTGGCACGAAGCGCTTCGTCGCCCATGGCCATGTCGCCGATCTGCTGATCGTCGCCGCGCGAACTGCCGGCAATCCCGCGGACCGGGACGGGGTGACGCTCTTCGCTCTGCCACGGGACTCTGCCGGCCTCGCCGTCCGGGCCGAGCGGCTCGCGGATTCCAGCTTCGCCGCGCACTGCACCTTCGACGGCGTCACGGTCGACGGCGATGCGGTTGTCGGCGAGGTGGATGGCGGGCGGGTCGCCCTCGATCGGCTCTTGCGTGCGGGTCGCGCCGGCGCCTCGGCGGAGCTGCTGGGTGTCGGTGGCGGCGCGATGGACATGACGCTCGGCTATCTTCGGGAGCGGCAGCAGTTCGGGGTGGCGATCGGGAGCTTCCAGGCGCTGCAGCATCGCGCCGCTCACCTCTACGCCGAGATGGAGGTGGCGCGTGCGGCGGTGCTGAAGGCGCAGCAGCTGCTCGATACGGGCAGCGAGGCGGCCGACGAGGCCGTGTCGGTCGCCAAGGCGATGGCGGCGATGGCCGCCACCCTGGCGGTCAACGAGAGCGTCCAGATGCATGGCGGGATCGGCATGACCGACGATTACGATATCGGCTTCTTCATGAAGCGGGCGCGCAGCCTTGCCGAGCTGTGGGGAGACGCCAGCTACCATGCCGATCGGCTGGCGGTGGCCGCCGGCTATTGAGCCACCTATAGGCGTCGCGATGAATCAGGATCTTAGCCCCGAGCTGTTGGCGCAGCAGCTGGTCACCCTGCTCGATGTCGAGCAGATCGACACCGATCTGTTCCGCGGCGCGCGGCAACCGGGTGGCGAGGGCCGGGTCTTCGGCGGGCAGGTCATCGCCCAAGCCTTGCAGGCGGCGCAACGGTCCACCGACGCGCCGAAGGTCGCGCACTCGCTCCATGCCTATTTCATGCGCCCGGGCGACGAGGACTTTCCGATCATCTTCCGTGTGGTGCGCGATTTCGAGGGCCGCAGCTTCGCGACCCGCCGGGTCATCGCCATGCAGCGGGGCCAGCCAATCCTCAACATGGCCTGCTCGTTCCAGACCCCCGAGGACGGCTTCGTCCATCAGGACGCGATGCCCGGAGTGCCCGCGCCCGAGGCATTGGCGAACGAACAGGACCTGCTCGCCCGGATCGCCGACCAGCTTCCCGAACGGCATCGCCAGCGCATGCTGCGCCGCCGGCCCGTCGAGATCCGGCCCGTCTCTCCACGCGACTGGCTGTCGCCGCGCGACGCCGCGCCGGTCCAGCATGTCTGGTTCCGCCTCGCCGGCCGGATCGGCGACGATCCCGCGATGCATCGGGCCGTGGTCGCCTATGCCAGCGACTTCGGCCTGCTCGGCACCGGGCTGTTGCCGCATGGGGTGACCTGGCTCAGCCCGGGCATGCAGGTCGCCAGCCTCGACCATGCGTTGTGGCTGCACGAAAGCTTCCGCGCCGACGAATGGCTGCTCTACACGATGGACAGTCCCTGGGCCGGTCACGCCCGCGGCTTCAACCGGGGCCGGATCTTCACGCAAGACGGACGCCTCGTCGCAAGTGCCGCGCAGGAAGGCCTGATGCGCCAGCGCCAGGTCTAGGCAGCCTGCTCCCAGCGGCCGCCTTCGCCCTGTATCCAGTAGCGGCGTTCGATCCCGTCTCGCCCGCCCAGCGCCTTCCAAGCCTCGCGGGCCGCCTCGATCGCCTCGTCGTCGAAGAAGTGGAAGGCCCGGTCGAAATCGAGCGCCGCGTCGCGCCACAGGCCGTCTACGAGCGCGATGTTGCGTGCCGCATTCGCCGCACTCGCGTCACCGGCGAGCAGGATCGGCTGGGACGCATCCTCCCCCGCCCCGGCCTCGCCGTGCGGCAGAAAGCTGTCGGGCGCATAGGACCAGAGCAGGCGATCGAGATGGCGCCGCTGCTCCTCCGATCCGCTGACGATCAGCAGCCGCCCGCCGGATGCGATCACCCGTTCGGCGATGCGCGGCAGGGCGCGGTCGAGCGGCGTCGCCGTCAGATGATAGAAGTCGACCTGCATCGAACCGGTCGATAGCGGCACGGCGGGCCGGGCTCCAGCCCTGCCCCGCGGCTCAGACGATCATCGCGTCGCCGCCCGATCCCTTGGCGAGCACGCGGCCCATGGCCTCGAACAAATCATCCATCGCCACCGGCTTGAAGATCACGTCGTCCGCGCCTGCCGCAAGGCAGCGCTCGCGCAGGTCGATCGCGGCGTCTGCGGTGACGATGATGATCGGAACCTGCGCCTTTGCATCGGTGCGCGCGCGGATGTGGTGGACGGCGGTGATGCCGTCCATGCCGGGCATTCTCAAGTCGATCAGCACGACCTGGAAATCCTGCTCGTCGATCAGCTTCAAACCGTCTTCGGCGCTTTCCGCCTCGACCATCGTCGCCCCGGCGACGTCCAGCATATCATTGACGACGCGCCGATTCATTCGGTCGTCCTCGATGAACAGGACGTTCACCAGCCGCCTCCGTACGGTTGCGGGCAAAGGGTTGCGTAGCACCTCATGCCCGTTGCTCTACGCATCATGCCGCCCGCGATACAAGCGGTGTTCCGGTCAACCTATCGCATTCCGTATCGAAAATCATGGCGGCGAGCGCCGCGCCGGCAATGGGCTTGGCGACGATCCGCGTCATCAGCGGCGCGACGCCGTCGCGGCCGTCGCGGTCGCCCGACCACAGGAGCGTCGTCTCGACTCCGGCAGCCTGCGCCGCGGTCGCAAGCGTCGCCGTGGCATCGGCAGGATCCGCGGCCGCGAACAGCGTGGCATCGTCGATCAGCATGCGGGCGATCGCCCTGGAGCCGATCGCCGCGATCGCCTCGTCGACGGTGGCGGCGAACAGCAGCGTGCCCGCGCGCGCCTCCAGCAGGGTCTTCCACATGGCGCGGGTGATCGGACTGCGATCCAGCACCAGAAGGGCGGGCTGGTCGGCAAGCGGCGCCGTCGGCTCCGGCACCGCGGCCAGCTTGACCGGGATAACGACCGTGAAGGTCGCACCCTGTCCGACCTCGCTCCGGACCGTGATCGTACCGCCCATCGCCACCGTCAGGTTGCGACAGATGGCAAGCCCCAGCCCGGTACCGCCGAACTGCCGGGTCGTGCTGGCATCGGCCTGGCGGAAGGACTCGAAGATCGCACCCTGCTTCTCGGGCGCGATGCCGATGCCCGAATCGGACACGGTCAGCGCGAGCGCCTCGCCTCCGTCGACGGTGCAGGCGGTCAGCGCCACCTGCCCGCGGCTGGTGAACTTCACGGCATTCGACAGCAGATTGAAGACGATCTGCCGGATACGGCCCGCATCGCCCATCAGCATCCTGGGCGCGTCCGCCAGATCGATCCGGTAATCGAGCCCCTTCGCGCGCGCCTCCTCTTCCCACAGGCGCGCGGCATCGTGGATCGTCGCCGGGAGATCATAGGGCTGATCGTCCAGCGTCAGATGGCCGGTCTCCATCTTCGCGACGTCCAGAATGTCGTCGACCAGCGCCCGCATCGTCAGTCCGGCCCCCTGCACCACGCCCAAACGATCGCGCGTCACCGGCGGCAGCGTCGCATCCGCGAGCATGACCTGGGTCATGCCCAATATGCCGTTGAGCGGCGTGCGGATCTCGTGGCTGGTGGTCGCCAAAAACTCCGTCTTGGCGGCCAGGGCCTTGTGGAGCTCCATATTGGTCACGGCCAGCCCGTCGCGCGCGACCCGCAGTGCATTGCGGCTACGCCGAATCGTAAACAGGCCGATTGCCAGCAACAGGATCACGATCGCGGTTGCGCCGCCGGCGACCAGGAACATCGTCCGCTGGAACCGCGTGCGCGCCTGTTCCAAAGCGATGCTGCGACGCAATTCGGCGGCCCGCAGCTTCGCGATGCGCAGCTCCTGATTGGCGAAGTCGAAGCGCGCGGCCATCAGCGCGTTGCTGGTGCTGGTGGCCAGCCGCGTCGCATCGTCGTCGATCCGCTTGACGGCGGCGAGATGCTCCATCGCCAGCTCGTAGCGGCCCTGCCGCTGGAAGACCCGATAGGCGGTAAGGTGCGGCTCCAGCCAGCTCGCCTCGGTGTCGTCGATGTCCACCTGGGCGAAGCTCTGCGTGATCAGCCGCTCGGCCTGACCGAAATTGCCCCGCTGGAAGGCGGCCTCGGCGGCCAGCGCCAACAATTGCGGCCGCCAGCTCGCCGCCTCGCCGGACGCCGCGACCGCAAGGCTGCGACGCACCGCCTGCTCCGCGGCCGTGACCTGTCCGGCCTTCAAGCGGTTGCGCGCCACATTGCGGAGCACTTGTGCGATGAGAACCGGGCTGCGCATCTTCTCGGCATAGGAGAGCGCGACGCGGAACTGCTGCTCCGCCTCATCGTGCCGCTTCAGGTCCTGCAACACTCCGCCGCGATTGTTGTAGAGCGCGACCATCAGGCCCGGATCGCCGCGATAGATGTCGGACGCCTGCGTCAGATAGCGGAGCGCACGCTCGTAATCCTTGCCGCTGCTGTAGAGCGATGCGATCAGCATCAGCGCGATCGCCTGGCTGCGCTGATTGTCTATGCGCTCGAAAATCTTGAAGGCGTTCTGGAAGTCGGTCAGCGCGCCGCCGAACTGACTTTTGGCTCCGCGCAAGCTCCCCCGGGTCAGGCGTACTTCTCCGGCCAGCTCGGTCTGGTTGGGGCCAATCCGGTTCAGTGCCGATTCGATCAAGGGCGCCGCGCGATCCAGCTCTCCGAGTCGGAACATCGCTTCCGCCTGCAAGGCTTCGGCGGCAGCCAGGGTCTTCTGGCCGTCGGGCTGACCAGCATAAGCCCTGGCAGACGATGCGGCCTGTCGCGCGGCCTCGGCCGCGTTTTGCGGATCGACCATCATCGTCCGACGAGCGTCGGCGACTTGCCGGTCGATAACCGGCAATGGAGGGGCGGCCCGCACCTGTCCGACGAGCAAGCCTGCTAAGACTAGGCCGATCGCCAGCCGACGCACGGCTACCTACGCGCCGTCGCGGCGAAGTTCGGCAGCGTCCGCTTTTGGGCATCGAGCCCGCCGGACAGGTCGGTCTCGAGAAACTTGATCAGGGCGGAAAGGGCGAGCGGCCGGCTGATCAGATAGCCCTGGACGACGTCGCATCCCATCACCGACAGCAGCGCGAGCGCCGCCGGTGTCTCGACGCCTTCGGCCACGACCTCCATTTCGAGCGCATGCGCCAGATCGATCGTCGAGCGGACGATCAGCGGATCGCGGTTGGAGCTCGTCAGCTGGGTGACGAACAGCTTGTCGATCTTCAGCTCGCGCGCGGGCAGCTGCTTCAGATAGGCAAGCGAGGACAGGCCGGCACCGTAATCGTCGATCGCGATCGTAATGCCGATGTCGGCGAATGTCCGAAGATGCGCGATCGCGACGTCGGGGTCGTGGATGACCGCCGTTTCGGTGATCTCGAAGCCCAGGCTGGCGCCGCTGCTTTCGACCAGCGCACAGGCCCGCCGGACGAAGCGGGCGTCCGACAGCAGCACGGCCGATATGTTGACGAAAATCTGGACTTCGTGACCCTGCTCGGCCAGCGTGCGCTGGTCCTTGATCGCCTGCTGGATCGTCCAGACGGTCAGGTCGGTGATGTCGTGGGACTCTTCGGCAAGGCCGATGAACTCGCCCGGCAGGACCAGTCCGCGCACGGGATGCTGCCAGCGGACCAGCGCCTCGACGCTCAGCACACGCTGCTGCCGCACATGCGCCTTGGGCTGGTATTGAAGGAAGAGCTCGCCCTTGCCGATCGCGCCGCGCAGGTCCCGGACCAGGCTCCGCCGGTCGGCGGTGTCGGGGCTCGCACCCACCTCGCGCAGCACCGGCTCGCGCTGTTCGCGGGCGTCGTCCAGCGCCCGCTCCGCTTCGTCGATAAGCCGCACTTCGTCGCAATGCGGCGTCGCGATCGCCCCGCCCAGCGTCAGCTCGATGGCATAGGGCTCGCCGTCGATCTCGAAGGCCGCTTCGAAGGCGCGGTCCAGTCGCTGCAGCGCGGCTTCGAAGCCGGCATGGTCGGTGCCGGCGAAGTGGATCTCCAGCCGGTCGTGACCCACCACGGTGACGATCGCGGCCGGTGTCAGCCGCTCCACGAAGGCGGCGAGATCGGCGGCCAGCAGATTGGCGCGCCCGACGCCGAGATGCCGACGCAAGATCGCGAAATTGGCGATGCGGCCGATGATCAGCCCGACCTGCCACGGCTTGGATGCGCGACCGGTCGAGGAAGCGCGCGCGGCGCCCCCTTCCGTGGATTGGCTCGGAAAGCCGGCTCGGTCGACGGGCGAAGTCATCGCCTGCGGGCGTAACCCGCAATCGTAAACAATGGCTTAAGGATGGGCCACCCGTCCCGGAACGCGACGGCAGGGCCGTTGAGATATGGTTAAAATTCCCTTAACGTGAGCGAGCGTCCAACGAGGCGCTTTCAAGGGAGATAACCATGCTGCGTTTCATTCTCGCACTGATCCGTAACGAAGACATCCGTCCCTGGTAACAGGGCGCTGGGCCCGGTAGCGGCTCCGCCGGCTGTGCCGGCGGTCTCGCTACCGGGCCTTTCTGCGTCCGAATCGCCTCAATAATCCTTGCGATAGCGCACGCTCCCCGCCGACCCGCCGAACGATCCGGTCGAGGTCAGGATGCTCAGCGATCGGGACAGGGCGATCTCCAGCTGCGTCGCCGTGAAGCCGCGCGCGTCGGTGACGATCTCCACATAGATATCGTCGGTCAGATATTTGCCCGCCGCGAGGCTGGTACCGCGGCCGCTCGCCTCGTCGGCACCCAGCACGCGGAGCCGGTCGAACCCGGTCGCCGAGCGCAGCTTGCCGAGCGGGTTGAGCCCACCACCCGAACCCCGCAGCGAGTTCAGCGCCGATGCCAGCTGGATCGCCTCGGTCGCGGAGAGGTTCTCGGGGTTCGTCCCGAACAGCAGGCGGCTCAGCACCTCGTCCTGAGGCAGCGCCGGCGTCGAGGTGAAGGCGATCTGCGGCCGCTGCCCGGTCCCGGTCACGTTGATCACCGCGGTGATCCCGTCGGTGGTGGTGGTCGCCTGGATATTGATGTCCGGGTCGGTCAGGGCGCCGCCGCGGAACCGGATGACGCCGCGATTCACTTCGAAGCGCTTGCCAGCGAACGAATAGGTCCCGCGGATCAGGTCGAGCCCGCCGCCGATCGTCGGCGCGGCCGAGGTGCCGCCCACCTGCAGGTTCATCTGCCACTCGGACTCGAGGCCCATGCCGGAGACGAACAGCTGGTTGTCGGCGCGGATGCGCAGGTCGAGGCGGAATAGCCCGGGAGGGGCCGCCGGGGCGGGCCGGTCGGTCGGGCGGGCAATGCGGATATCGCTTCGGCGACGCACACCCGTCAGTTCGGGCACCTCTGCCGCGCCCTGACGGATGATCTGATAGCGGGCGTTCGGGACGGTCAGCACGCCGCGGATCAGCCCGCCGTCGCGGCCGTTGGTCAGCCGCACAGTGCCGCTCGTCGTCGCCGCCAGCGCATCGCTGTTCGCCAGCCGCGCATTGGTGAGCCGCGCGGTCAGGTCGATCGGGTAGCCCGAATCTGCCGCCAGTCCCACCGATCCCTGCGCCTCGACCGTGCCGTCTCCAGCCCGCGCCTGCAGGCGGGTCAATTCCAGCCGGTCGTTGCTGAAGCGCGCGGCGATCTGCATCCGCGTCAGCCGCGTTCCATAGGTCTCGTTGTCATAGGTCAGGTTGTCGGCACGGATCAGGCCGTTGAGTCTCGGCGCCGACACACGCCCCGAGAAGTCGGCGGCGACGGCGATCGGACCGCTCAGCTGCTGGTTGGGCAGCGCCGCGAAGGAGAAGAGCACCGCGGACGGCCCGTTGTAGCGGATCCCGCCGGACAGCGGCGCCTGCATCAACCGCGTGGTCCACGGGCCGGTGCCGGGCGGCAAGGGGCGCAGCGCCGCGACCAGCCGCCCGACCACGGTGGTACCGCTCTTCACCAGTGCGCGAGCCTCGCCACCATCGGGGACGAGCCGGCCGGCGAAGACGATGTCGACGGGATCGGACACGGCCGCGACCCCCGTCCGGCGGAACTGGGCGATCGTCATGCGTGCGTCGGCCGAGGGGAAGCTGGCCCCGGCGGCCTGGCCGTAATCAAGGCTGCCGGTCGCCTGGCCGGAAATGCCCAGATTGGGCACGAAGGCGCTGAGGATCGACAGGTCGAGCCGGTCGAGGCGCAGCTGGACGCTGGTCGCGTTGCCGAAGCTCCCGGCGATCCGGGCGGAGCCCTGCCGCAGGTCGATCCGGGTCGGCGAGAGACGATAGGTGCCGCCGGCGGCCTGGATCCGGGCAGGATTGGCGGTGCGGAAGTCGATGCCGTTCGCCTGCCCCTGCAGCGCCACCAGATAGTCGTTGGGTGCCAGCCGCCCGTTGAGCGCGACGCGGAACGGCACGCCGCTCGACCCGGTCAGCAGCGCCTGCGCCGTTCCGCGTCCGCCGACATAGTTCACCTTCGCCCGCGCGGACTGGATGACGGTCGGCCCGTAACGGGTGTCGGCCAGTTGCACGTCCGCCACCACCTGCGGCGCCTTGGGCAGCAGCACGATGCTGGCATTCGCGATCGCGCGTCCGATGGTGAAGTCGACCTGCCCCGGAATGCGGGCGTTATAGGCACGCGCCGCCACGTCGGCACGCTGGTTCCCGCCTTGATTCGCGAGCCGGACCGAACCGGTCAGCCCCTGTCCGTTGAAGGCGAGCGCGCCGGCGAACGGGCCCGCGGCGGTCTGGACCACGCGTCCGTTGGCGAGGATGCCGGCAAAGACCACCCGCCGGACGTCGATGGCCAGTTGCGCACCGGGCCTTACCAGCACGTCGGCGGTGAAGGGACCATAGTCGGTCCCGCCGCTCGCGGTCACCGCATAGGCGCCGCCGCGCCCGACGATCCGGGCGTTGAGATCGGCGAGGCCCACCCCGACACCGGGGTGCGGAGCGCGGACAACCACGACGGGGCTGGTCGCGCTGCCGGTCACCCGCGCGAACAGTGGGCCATATTGCCCGGACACGGCATCGGCCTCGACCGCGACCGCGCCGGTGCTGGGATCGAACCGGCCCCTGCCCCGGGTCACGCGGAATTGCGGAGCGTTGAGGCGCAGGCCGGCAAAGGTCACGATCCCTTCCGGGCTGTAGCTGATATCGGCGCGCACGACCGCATTGCCGCCGAGGAAATTGCGGATGCCGCTGTTGAACAGCTGCTCGGTCCGCGCGACGACCCGCCCGCTGATGCCGAAGCCGCCATTGGGGCCGGGCACCAATCTGGCGTCGGTCGTCAGATCGACAATGCCGATCGACTCGACCCTGTAATTGTTCACGCGGCCCTTCAGTGCGCCCGTGTACCGGCCGGTCTGGACATTGGCGACGACGATCGCGGTCGCGTCGATATTGTCCGAGCGGATACGCAGATTGTCCGACAGGATGTTCGGCATCGAGATCGCGAAATCGCCCTGGATGGCGACGTTGTTCGCCAGACCGCCGACCGCCGCATTCAGGCCGGTGACCCGCCGCGCCCGCGCCTTGACGGGGACGAGGATGCGGTCGGCGTTCACCTGCGCGAGACCTTCGGCGTAGAGCGCCTCCACCCCGGTCGTACCGAAGCCGAGCCGCGCGGCAGCGATCTTGTAGTCCACGGTCGGGGTAGCGAAGGCGCCGTTCAGGACGACCCGCGCCGTCACGTCGCGTCCGTTCAGATTGGGCGCGATTGCTCCCGGCGTCAGCAGCCGTGCGTCGATCGCGAAATTGCCGAAACGGCTGTTCGCCAGATCCAGCACCCCGCCTGCGTCGACGACCAGCGCGTCCGAGCGAAGCTTGATTCGACTGTCGGCGCTGCGCTCGGCGAGCGTCGTGTCGATCGCGACCTGCAAGGCCGGCGCGGTCAGACGCTCCACCGGCCCCTCGAGGTACAGGCCCGGGCGCGCCGTGCCGCGGACCTCGATATGGCCGTCCCTCGCGCCGAGCGTCAGATTGGCCAGCTCACCGCCCCCCAGCGTCGCCACGGCCCGGCCTTGCCACGCCGCCCAACTGCCGCGCCCGTCGACAGAGACTTGCAGCGGTGCCTTCAATCCGGCCATCGTCGACACGACGCCACCCGTCGGTGCCGCCAGCTTGACGTCGATATCCAGCCGGTTGCGGTCCGGAACGGCGTCGAGGCGCAGGGCCAGCCGGTCACCGCCCGCCACACCCGGCCCGCGAAGGGCGGCGGCGTTGGCGACGATCTGCGCGCGCCGATCGGCGACGTGCACCGTCCCGTCGATCGACAGGATATGCGCCTGCCCGGTCACCGGCGGCGCCAGCACCAGCCGCGCGATGCGGAGGCGGCCCACGTCGATGTCGAGATCGGGCAGCAGCGGTGCATTCGGGTCGGACGGCGGCGTCTGCTTGAGCACCGGTCGCCGGCGCACGGTGATCTGGCCGGCGCTCAGCTCGCGCACGTCGATATGGTTGCGCGCATAGGCGAAGGGGCGCCAGTCCACCTCCAGCCGGGGACTGTCGACGAACACCCCCTGCGGATCGCTGACCCGGAGGTCCGACAGGATCATCCGCCCGTAGAGCGAGCCGTCGATCCGCCCGACCTTGATGTTGAGACCCGATGCCGTGGTGTAGCCGCCGATCTGGTCGGCGACGAAGCGCCGCCCGGGATCGGTGTTGATCCCGAACAGCACGACGAGCACCAACGCGACGAGGCCGAGTATCGCGATACCGAGCCACTTGAGCAGCCGCAGCCAGAGGGGCCGCCGTTGCACGGCCACTGCGGACGCGCCCCGATCGATCTCGTCCGTCATCAGAAGGCCTGCCCGATCGAGATATAGAGCGCGACCTTGCCGTCACCGGGCCGCGGGTTGAGCGGCGTGGCGATGTCGACGCGGAACGGGCCGAAATTGGTATAGAAGCGCCCGCCGATGCCCGCGCCGAAGCGCAGGGACGAGAAGGTCGGCAGGCTCGATTCGTAGCTGTTGCCCGCATCGATGAAGGGCACGATCCCGAAATTGCCGAAGCGATAGCGCGCCTCGACCGCGAATTCGTTGAGGCTCCGGCCGCCGACCGGGTTGCCCTCCGGGTCGAACGGGCCGAGCCTCTGATAGCCATAGCCGCGCACCGAGCCGCCGCCGCCGCCATAATAGCGGCGCGAGGGCGCCAGATCGTCGCGATCGATCCCCTGGATCGATCCGGCACGGGCCCGGCCCGCGATCACCAGACTGTCGCTGACCGGGTAGTAGCCGGTGGCCTCCACCATCGTCCGCACATAGGGCCGCACCCCGCCGCGCACCGAGGTCTCGGGGCTGAGGTTCAGCTTCAGCCGGAAGCCCTTGGTCGGATTGAGGAGGCTGTCCGATCGGTCGAACACGACCTGGCCCGGCAGTGCCGCGATCCCGAACGTGCCCCGCCGGCGCCGCCCGAGGCCGAAGTCATAGACATCCTCGTTGGTGCCGGTCAGCTCGACGCCATAGGCATAGGTGAAGCGCTTCTGCCAGATCGGTGTCGAATCATAGCTCCAGCGCAGCGCCAGCGTCCCGATATAGGCTTCGTACGCATCATAGTTCTGGTGGCTCGCATTGGCGATGATCGAGAAGGTCCGGTCGCGCCGGCCGGCGTTCGAGCGGCGGAAGGTCGCGCCGACGCCCTGCTCCTGGGTGCCGGCCACCGCCGTCGCGATCAGCGCACCCTCGTCGGGAAACAGGTTCCGATGGGTCCAGCTTCCTTCGATCCGGACGCCCTGCCCCGTCGAATAGCCGCCCGTCGCGGCGAGGGACCGCGCCGGACCCTTGGTCTGTCGCACCAGCAGGTCGACCGCCTCGGTCCCGTCGGGGCCGGGTCGACCGCTCTGTTGCGGCTCGACCGAAATATTGCGGAAGAGGCCGGTCGCCACCAGCGCCTCGCGCAGATCGTCGGTCAGCCGCGAGTCGTAGAGCTGCCCCTCCTTGTAGCGGGGGAAGACGTTGAGGTGGTCGAGCCCGAAGACGGCGTCGCCCGTGGTCACGATCCGGCCGAACGACGATCGCGGCCCCGGCGTGACCGGCAGCACATAGGCCCCGACCGGATCGGGGGACTGGTCTTCCAGCAGAATGTCGCGGTCGCCGAGCTTGACGAACGGATAGCCGCGCTGCGGCAGGACCAAGCTGACATTGGCCTCGGCACCCTGCACCCGCGCCGCCTCGATCGGATCGCCGACCTTGAGCGGCAGGTTGCGGCGGATCAGGTCGTCCGGCACTACGGCGGGCGCCTGGACCGTAATCGACGAAAATCGGTACAGTCGCCCCGGCGTCGCCGTCAGCACCGCGCGCAGTCGCCCGCTCGGTGCGCCCCCGTCCTCGGCGGGCACCTGCTCGATCACCGACGTCGCGGTCGCGTCATAATAGCCCAGCGAGCGCATCAGCCGGACAGCGAGGCCCTCGTCCTCGCGCGCCCGCGCCGACAGCTGCGAGGCGTTGGCCGCCTTCCCCTTGCCCTCGCGCAGCGCCGACAGGCTCTTGAACTCGTCGTCGAGGTTGAGCGGCTCCAGCCCGCGTACGACCGTGTCGTACCGGATGTCGGGCAGATCCTCGCCCCGCGCCGCTGCCGCCGTTTCGAGCGGTGTCGTGTCGAAGCTGCCGATCGGCGTCAGGGGCGCGGCAAGCGCCGGGTCTTCCGGCGCGACCGTACCGAGCGCGTCGCCGGTGGCGATCGGTGCGGCCGTCGTGGCCGGCGGGGGCGACACCGTTCCGGATGCAGGCGGGATCGGCTCCAGCGGCGCGTTGATGTCACCCGACAGCGGCGGCAGCGCCGCGTTGAACTCTGCGTCGGGAACGATCGGCGCATTGCCGGCGGGGTCGGATGAAGGGGCGTCACCCGGCTGACGCGGCGACGGGTCCTGCTTGGGCGCATCCGGGCCGCGCGCGGGAGCGGTTCCTGGCTGCGACAACTGGGCGGCAGCAGGGGAGGCGGCGAACAGCGCGACGGCAAGCCAGTGGTGGCGGCGATCCTGGCCCTTCACGCTGCTTCATGTCCCCTTTGGTCAAACCCTTGAGGGAACGTCCGATTTTTCTCGGATCAGTCCCCCGCTCAGCCCGCACAACGCGTGAAAGAGCGGCATGGTTCATCGCCGGGGCGCAATTCGTCGAAGGGATCAGCGTTGCGGCGCGCAGCCGACGAGGCCTCCGACCGGGATCATCACCGCGTCCGCACCGGGCCGCTCCAGCGTCAGCGTCGCCTGCTGGACCAGTCCGCCGTCGGTCAGCTCCGCCTGGCTGGAGACCGTCATCGTCAGCGTCGCGGTCACGCCCTGGGCGGCATAGCTGGTGGTGCTCGCGAAGCCGAAGCCGGTCGTGCCCGACGTGGCGTTTCGCGGCAGATCCGCCACCCGCCCGCCGAGACTCAGCCGCAAGGTTCCGCTGGATGCGGTCGCCACCGCGACCAGCTTGCGATCGGCCACGCTCCAGAGAAAGGCGGCGCAGCCCTGCTGCGGCATCGACTGGGGCCCGAGGGTATCGGGAAGCGGCACCGTAGCGGCGGCCTGGGTCAGGGCGAGCAGGATCGGCATCAGGGCGGTCATGCCGCCATACCTACCATCATCAACCAGGCCGGGTAAGCCGCCAACGCCATCAGCGTGCCGAGCGGCAGGGCATCGTCCCGCACCATCGCCCGTCCCTGCACCATTCGGAACAGGACGACGCCCAGCCCGATCAGGCCGGCGCAGAGCAGCACCGCCGGCAACAGTCGCCAGCCGAGCCAGAGCCCGATCGCGCCCAGAAGCTTGGGATCGCCGCCGCCCAGCCCGTCCCGCCCGCGCCACCGGCGATACCCTGCCGCGATGAGCCAGAGCGATGCCCGGCCGCCAAGGCCGCCCCAGAGCCGGTCGGGCAGATCGGGAGCGAGGCCTAGGACACCCCCCGCCAGCCCGAGCAGCGCGAGTGGCGCGACGATCGCATCGGGCAGCCAGAAGGCGCGTAGGTCCAGCACCGCCAGGGTCAGCAGCAGCCAGCCCAGGATCGCACCGGCAACTCCCGCAAGTCCCGGCGCCACGATCCCGGCCGCGATCGCGATGATCGCGCAGCCCGCCTCCACCTGCCAGTGCAGCGGATCGATCCGCATGCCGCAGCTACGGCACCGTCCGCGGCTGATCACGGCACTGACGAGGGGGACGAGCTCCGCCGGCTTCAACGTCCGCCCGCAACCGTCGCAGGCCGACCGGACGCGCGCGATCGACCGGCCCTCGGGCCAGCGCAGGATCACCGTCGCCGCGAAACTGCCGATCAGAAGTCCGGCAAGGCCCAGCACGACCGGCCAGACCCACGCCGGCCCGATGCCATCATGGATCAACACCGCGGATCAGATAGCGATAGACGCCCAGCACGTTGATCGCGAACAGCGCACCGTTCTGCATCCCCAGCGCCCAGTCCTCGGTCAGCCAGGCGCCGGTGAACCAGGCGATGGAGGATGCTACGAACAGGACGAAGCCCCAGCCGGTGACCCGCCGTCCGAGGTCCAGCGACACCATCAACGCGGCGGTCACGCCGGAGATCGAGGCAAACCATTTGATCCCATCGGCCAGTGCTTCCATATGCCCGCCGTAGCGAGCGGCACGGCTTTTGCCTTGACCTTTCTCAATCGCAACAAAAATCATAATCGGAGCGGAGTTCGCCATGGCCAGCATCACCCCACACGACCCGGTCGTCATCCTCTCCGCCGCCCGGACGCCGATGGGCTCGTTCCAGGGTGTGCTGGCGGGCGCGACCGCGACCGAACTGGGGGCTGCCGCCGTGAAGGGTGCGGTCGAGCGGGCGGGCGTGGCCGCGTCGGCGGTCGAGCGGATCTATATGGGTTGCGTGCTGCCCGCTGGCCTCGGCCAGGCGCCGGCGCGGCAGGCGGCGATCGGCGCGGGCCTCGGCACGCATGTCGAGGCGACGACGGTCAACAAGATGTGTGGCTCGGGGATGCAGGCGGCGATCATGGCGGCGGACGCGCTGGCCGCGGGGTCGGCGGACCTGATCGTCGCGGGCGGGATGGAGAGCATGACCAATGCGCCCTTCCTCTCCAGGACGCACCGCGGCGGCGCCCGTATCGGTCACGACACCTTCTACGATCACATGTACCTCGACGGTCTCGAGGACGCCTATGAGCCCGGCCGCCTCATGGGCAGCTTCGCCGAGGAGTCCGCCGCCGCCTATCAGTTCACCCGCGCGTCGATGGACGCGTTCGCGATCGAGTCGCTCCACCGCGCCCAGCGCGCGCAGGCGGACGGCGCGTTCGACGCGGAAATCGTCGCGGTAGAAGTGAAGGGTCGCAAGGGCGCCACCACCGTCGACGCCGACGAGCAGCCGGCCCGGGGCGACGTGGCGCGGATCCCGACCCTCAAGCCCGCCTTCTCGCCGGACGGCACGATCACCGCCGCCAATGCCTCGTCGATCTCCGACGGTGCGGCGGCACTGGTGATGACGCGGGCGAGCGTGGCGGACCGGCTGGGGCTGACCCCGATCGCCCGCGTCGTCGCGCATGCCGCCCATGCCCATGAGCCGGCGCTGTTCACCACCGCCCCCGTCCCGGCGATCCGCAAGACGCTGGACAAGGCGGGCTGGGATGTCGGTGAGGTCGACCTGTTCGAGATCAACGAGGCGTTCGCCGCGGTCGCGATGATCGCGATGCGCGATCTCGACCTGCCGCACGACAAGGTCAACATCCATGGCGGCGCCTGTGCGCTGGGCCATCCGATCGGGGCATCGGGCGCGCGGGTCCTGGCGACGCTGATCGGCGCGCTCCAGCGCACCGGCGGCCGCCGGGGTGTCGCGGCACTGTGCATCGGCGGTGGAGAGGCGACCGCCATGGCCGTGGAATTGGTCGACTAGGACCTGATCCAGCCATCATGACTCGTCGCCCCAGCGCAGGCTGGGGCCTCTACCGACCTGCCCTTCGCTATCACCGGGAGGTTTCGGCTTCCGCGAGACCTCTGTGAAAGTTACCGCGTCATGCGGGACCTGTTCCGGCATCCACCGCACACCACGCGTATAAGCCGTTGCTTATGCGGAACCGTGGATCCCGGAACTAGTCCGGGATGACGATCGCACCAGCTCAAGTAGATCGAAGCGGGAAGCCGGGCCCAAATACCCGCCCTCAGGACAGCGTCTCTCCCGGTTCGACTCCCCACAGGTTCGCGGTCTCGACATAGCCGGACTTGCCCTGCACGTCGAAGCGGCACCAGCCGCTGCCGCATTGGGTGATCCGGCCGACCACGCCCGGCGCGGCGCGCCAGAGCAGCTTGGCGGTTCCAGTCGGCTCGGCGCGCATCGGTGCCGGTGTCTCGCCCCGCACGATCGCGGTGCGGGTACGGCGAAGCAGGTTGACGAGCATCCAGCCCTCGGTCCCGTCCGGATCCTGCACCCGCCGCCATTCCTCGAACACGCCGATCACGCGCACCGGCAGGTCGACGCGCTGGTACATCCAGCTGCCCGGATAGGTGCGCGCGGGTCCGGTGCGCATCAGCGCCCGCCCCGCACCGATCGAGGCCCAATAGGGGGGCGTCGGCGTCTTGTCCTGAGCCGGCGCGGCGCTCGCGGCGACAGCCGTCAGGATCAGAAAGGCGAAGCGCGTCAGGCGCATGATGGAGTATCCCCTGTCGGTCCGGGCGGCACGGTCCCTGCCCTCCTGCCATCAAAGCCGTCGCCGGATCAACGCCCCGCGTTGACGTGCGGGGCACGCCGCGCCAAGCATCGCAGCCATGTCGGACACACGCCGCTGCCCCCGACCCCGGGTCGTCGTTACCCGGATGCTGCCCGATGCGACGATCGAGCGGATGGAGGCGCTGTTCGATACGCACGTCCATCGCAGCGACGCCCGGCTGCCCGCGGGCGCGCTGCGGGCAGCGGTCGCGGCGTGCGACGTGCTCGTGCCGACCGTCACCGATACGATCGATGCGGAGGTGATCGCCGCCGCCGCGCCCCGCCTCAAATTGATCGCCAATTTCGGTGCGGGCGTGAACCATATCGACCTCAAGGCCGCGCGGGCGCGCGGGATCATCGTCACCAACACGCCCGGTGTCCTGACCGAGGATACGGCGGACATGACGATGGCGCTCATCGTCTCCGTCCCGCGCCGACTCGCGGAGGGCGAGAAGCTCGTCCGCTCCGGCGCCTGGTGCGGCTGGAGCCCGGGCGCCATGCTCGGCCACCGGATCGGCGGCAAGGCACTCGGCATCGTCGGAATGGGGCGGATCGGCCAGGCGGTGGCGTCGCGCGCCCGCGCCTTCGGCCTCTCCATCCACTATCACAACCGCAACCGCCTGCCGGCGGTGCTGGAGGCGCAGCTCGCCGCGACCTGGCATCCCGATCTCGACGACATGCTGCGCGCGATCGACATCCTGACGGTCCACACCCCGCTCAACGCCGACAGCCGGATGCTGATCGACCGGCGCCGCATCGGCCTGATGCGGCCGCATGTCTTCCTCATCAACGCCAGTCGCGGCGGCATCGTCGACGAGGAGGCCCTGGTCGACGCCCTGGAGGCGGGTCAGCTGGCCGGTGCCGGGCTCGACGTCTGGGAGCATGAGCCGCGGATCGATCCGCGCCTGCTCGCCCTGCCCAACGTCGTGATGACCCCGCATATGGGATCGGCGACGGTGGAGGGACGCGTCGCGTCCGGCGAGAAGGTGATCCAGAACATCCGCATGTGGGCGGACGGTCACCGCCCCCCGGATCAGGTGCTCGAAGGCTGGGCCTGATGGGGAGAGGCGGGCTCCGGCGATGACTTTCCCTCAGCCGCTCGCGCCCTGCTGCTCGAAGGGCACCGGCGTCAGCTCGTAGACCTGGAAGCTCGGTCCGGGCAGCACGAGCCGCCAGCGGAAGGGGCCGACCCGTTCGGCCACGCCGATCAGGTCCCGCGTCTTGTCGACGCCGTAGCCGAGCGTTGCGGTGCCCGGCCGCTTCTGGTTGGCGCCGAGGAAGACATAGCGTCGGTCACCGTCGGGATACAGCCAGCCGCCCGGCAGGGCGGACCCCGTCTGCTTGGTGAAGCTGATCCGCTCCCCCGTCTCGCTGCCGATATAGCAGAAGAAGGGCGGCGACTTGCGCAGGACGCCGCGGGCGATCGTCACCGAGCGGCATTTGTACGAGCCGGGCGGCAGCGCCGGGTGATCGAGCGCCGCATCCGGCTTGAGCAGTTCGCCCTCCGCCTTCATCGCCGTCGCGTTGCGTCGCCCCGCCTGCGCCCAGGCCGCGCTCCAGGCGGCCGGAAGAGCCTCGATCCGGGCGGCATCGGGCTTGTCGATCGCGGTGCGCCAGGCGGGTTCGGGGGCCGGCTCGACGGTCACCGTCGCGCCGGCCGATGCGATCGGCGTCTCGGTCTTGTGCGCACAGCCCGCAAGGACCGGCGCGATGGCGAGCCACGCTGCGTTGAACCTACGCGACATCTCGTCCTCCCGCGCAGGAGCCGCCAATACCGGCCCGGCGCTCATGGTGGGCGGCGGGCAACTCGCGGCCGCCGACCCTATGGGAGATGCGCCGTCAGGGTTGACGAAAGGTTAAGCGCGCGACCAACTGCCTGATAGCAGCCGCGTTTGCGACGAGCCGGGATCAGTCGCCGGTCAGGATGCGATCCACCAGCTGCCGCACGGTCGGCACGAAACCGTTCGAATAGAAGGGATCGCGCTTGAAATTATAGGCCGCATGTCCCGCGAACATCAGGTTCGCCTCGGTATCGCCGCCATGGGCGATGTCCTGCAGCGTCTTCTGGATGCAGAAGCTGCGCGGATCGGCCAGGCGGCCGGTCGAATTTGTCTCCGTGTCCGCCCAGCTCGAGAACAGGCACTGCGACAGGCAGCCCATGCAGTCCGCCTGATCCTTGCGGATTACCTTCGCCTCTTCGGGCGTCACGAAGACCAGCGTGTTGTCCGGCGTCTTGAGCGCGGTCTGGAAGCCCTGGCCGAACCATTCGCGCGCCGAGATCAGATCGTTGCGCGTCACCCAGAAATTCTTGCCCTTCACGCCCACATCGAGCTGGAAGACGTGATCCCCCGCCTCCTGCGTCGAAAAGGCGATCTGCCGGTGCGAGCGCTCCTCGAGATTGCGCAGGAACGGGTTGCGTACCGCCGAGGAATAGAAGCCCGTCGGGCTGAACCGGTGGAGCAGCACATCGCCCTCCTCGATCGTCATCAGCCGCTGCTTCCACGCCTCCGGAATCGGGCTCTCCTGCGTCAGCAACGGACGCGTGCCGTACTGGAAGGCGATCGTGCCGAGCTCCGGATTGTCGATCCAGTCGTTCCAGTCGCGCAGGTACCAGACGCCGCCGGCCATCACGATCGGCGTCGTGTCGGGAATGCCGCCCTCGCGCATCGTCTCGCGCAGCGCCTTGACCCGGGGATAGGGGTTCTCGGGCTGCAGCGGATCCTCGGCATTGGACAGGCCGTTATGCCCGCCCGCCAGCCACGGATCCTCGTAGACGACCGCCGCCAACCACTCGCTCGCCTTCGAGTAGGCGCGCTTCCACAGGGCGCGGAAGGCGCGGCCCGAGCTGACGATCGGCAGATAGGAGACGTTGTAGGATGCGGCGATCTCGGACAGCTTGTAGGGCATGCCCGCGCCGCAGGTCACGCCCGAGACCAGCCCGCGCGTCCGCTCCAGCACGCCGTGCAGCACCCGCTGCGCGCCGCCCATCTCCCACAGCACGTTGATGTTGATGGCGCCCTTGCCGCCCGCGATGTCGAAGGCGCGACGCACCTGCTCGACCGCGCCGTCGATGGCATATTGGATCAGCTCCTCGTGCCGCTCGCGCCGCGTCAGCGCCCGATAGATCTGCGGGACGATCTTGCCGTCCGCATCATAGCTGTCGGCGTTGACGGCCGAGACGGTGCCTATCCCGCCCGCCGCGGCCCAGGCGCCGGCCGAGGCATGGTTGGTCGCCGCGACGCCCTTGCCGCCTTCCACCAGCGGCCAGACTTCGCGGCCGTTATAGACGATGGGAGAGAGGCCTTTGAACACGGTGGACGCAACCTTCGGGCAAAGATGAAAGTCCTCCCTATACCGCAACACACCGCAGGCGCGAGCGAAACCTGCCTCAGCCGCCCAAAGCGCCGGGGCGGCCGAGCGCGCGCTCGTAGAGTTCGCGGTAGCGGGCGATCATCACCGCCTCGTCATACTCGGCGGCGGCGCGTGCACGGTTGGCCGCACCGACCTGCCTGCGCAGCCCGGCGTCGCCCATCAACGCCTGGATCGCGTCCCGCAACCGGACCTCGGTCGGCCATTCGGCGATAAAGGGTGCGTTCTCGGCCGCGACCATGGTCGGGATGTCGCCCACCGGCATCGCCGCGACCGGCAGGCCCGCCGCCATCGCCTGGACAATTCCTGTGGGAAACTGCTCGACGAGCGAGGGCGAGGCGACCAGATCGAACAGGCCCAGCACCTGATAAGGGCGCTCGACCCCGCCGGGTACGATCGTGACCTGCCCGCCGATCCCCATCACCGCGGCGGCGCCCTCGACATTCGCGCGCTCGGGTCCGTCGCCGAGGAAGACGATGCGGAACCGGCCGGATAATCCACCCGCCGCGCGGATCAGGGCGGTGGGATTGCGCTGGGCGGTCAGCGGCCCCGGCACCGCGATCAACACCTCGCCGTCGCCTCGCGTCAGCCCGGGCAAGGCTTCCGGATCCGGCCTGGCCGCATAGGCGGCGATCGGCACGCCATGCACGATGCGATGGACGCGGGCCGGAGGCTGCTTCCAGGGGCCGAGCGCGATCCGCTCCATCGTCGCGGACGGCACCACCAGAGCCGACGCGGCACCCAGTGCGGCGCGGCGGAAGAGGTTGCGCTCGAGCTTCAGCCCGCTGGCCTCGTCCGCTCCGAAGCCTTCCTCGTGATGGACGAGCGGCGGCAGCCCCTTGGCGAAGGCCCGGCGCGCCATCACCCCGTCGATCGCGCCCCAGCCATAGGTGAGGACCAGATCGAAGCGGCGCATCAGACGGGCGATCGCCTCGTACCGCGCCACGGACGGCCGTCCCGCCAGCGGCGGCGGCGCCTGTGCGATCTCGTGAGCGACGCCGCGCGGTGTCGATGCCGCCGCTCCGAGCGCAGCCGCATCCGCAGAGACGGTGACATGCCGCGCCCGTTCGCCCCAGGCGCTCATCAGCCGCTGGACCCGCGCCGTCTTGGCGGAGGGATCGAAGTTGTCGTGCAGATGAAGGATCGAGAGAGTCGCCATGCCGCCCGCGTTACAGACTCCCCTGCGCATGCGCACCCGGCTTTCGGGTTTCGCCGCAGGTCGAGTGCGTTAACCATCAATGTGCGGAACCGGACCGTCTTTGCTGCGTTGCGGGATCCTCTCTGGTCGAAACGGGAGTTCGACATGCTCAAGACGATTTTCGCCTCCAGCTGCGCCGCCGCCATGTGCGTCGCCCCCGCTTACGCCGCACCTGTTGCCAATCCGGCGCAGTCGCTGTCGGTGAGCTCGAACGCCCGGGTCGGCACGCCGGCGCGCAAGTCGTCGCAGAAGCTTGCCGCGCCCGGCGCCGTGGTCGGCCTGGTGCTCGCGGCGGCGATCGTCGCGGGCGGCGTGATCATCGCGGTCGACGACGACGACAACTCCGACAGCAACTGACCGGACTGATGGCGTGAATGAGGAGGCGTGCCGTGGCGGCGCGCCTCCTTTTCCTTATGCGTCCTCGCCGGAGGCGATCCGACGGAGCCGCTCGGTGAAGCGGGCCTCGGACAGGCGGATACGGCGCCGGATCACCGCGCCGATCAACAGGAATCCCGCGATCAGCATCGCCCATGTCGCCGGCTCGGGCAGATGGCCGCTGTCCTTGATCTCGGCGATGCGCAGATCGGCATAGGCGATGGGCCCGCGGCCGCTGATATGCACCCGGGCGATGTCGCCGAGCCCGGTCAGGCTCAGGCGTTCGCCCCCCGTGGCCTCGTCCCCGCTCCGCTCGGCGACGCCGAGGAGCCGCCCCGATTCGTCATAGGCGGTCACCATCGCCCGCAGGTCGGGATCGACCGAGATCGAGAAGGAGTCGGTCGAGCCCCGCCGGGACGGATCGCGCGGGTCGACGATCATCAGGTCGAGGTCGGCGCGTGCGTCGACACAGGCTGCCCCGGCCGGTTCGGACGGGCAGCCGCTGTCGCGGATGACGACGCCGGCATGGCCGCTCTGCACGCCGGTGGTGGCAAGCGCCGGCAGGGGCGAGACGCCCGCGACCATCGCCATCACCCAACCTGCCGTACGCACCGCCGTCACCCCTGAAGTTCAACCTGGGGCGGAGCTTAATCCAGCGTTCATCCAGCCTCAAGACTCAGGCGAATCGATCTTTCCCGATATGGGTCACGCGACAGGCCAGGTCGGCCTCGCCGCTCGCCACGACATAATGATCACCGGCATCGACGATCCCAGTCGTGAACACCACCTGGTCGAGATACATCAGGTCGGCGAGCGGCTCGGTGAGATCGGGCGCCGGTTCGAGCAGGGGCTCGTGGCGGGTATCCACCACGATGCTCGGGTCGTCGCGGTCGAGGATCGACCAATAGGTGCGGTAGATGCCCACGACCCCCGATGGCTCGACGCCATGCCACAGCGTCAGCCAGCCGCGCTCGGTGGCGATCGGCGGTGCGCCGCCGCCCATCCGCGCGGTCGCCATGGTCGCGGCATGGGGCCGGATCCCCGGCCGGTCGTGCGGCTTCCAGTGCAGGGCATCGGGCGAGCGGGCGAGATTGATCGACGGTCCCGCCCGCCACGGGCTGTCCGGCGGATAGGCGAAGTACAGGTCGCCCAGCGGTCGCGTCTGCGCCCAATATTCCCCGGCGATGAGCCCCTCGAAGATCAGCATGTCCTTGTTCTGGTGATCGAGGACGATGCCCTCCAGCCGCCAGTCCACGGCGTCGTCGCTCGTGTAGAGGGTCGTCGAGTGGCGCTCGGGGCTGACCGAACAGGTGGTCATCAGCCAGCGGTCGCCGACCCGGCTGATCCGCGCATCCTCGACGCCATAGCATTGATAGTCCGCCGCCGGCACGATCGCCCGATCGTAATGCACCACTTCGACCCTCAATCCGTCCGGCGACAGCTCGACCGGGAGCAGCCAGGACAGGCTGGTCAACGCCATCACCTTCCACCCGCCGCCCCGCATCATGAACTTTCGCGGGTCCGCGGTGTCGACGAGCTGGAGCGGCCAGGGATCGAGGCGATAGCCTTCCACAGTCCAGCGGATCGCATGGATATGCCCGTCACGGATCGGATGGCGCAGCGCCTCCGCGACCCGCACCATCATCAGGAGATTGCCGTTGGGCAGCCGGGTCAGCCCGGGATTGAACGCGCCGAGGATATAGGTCTCGGCCTCCACCCTGCCCGCCAGCGGCGACCGCGCAAGGTCGACGTCGCGCGGGCTGAAGACGATCCGGTCGATATGCATGCGCCCTCCGTTCGGCCTTTGGCTGAGACGCTGCCGGACGTGCAGGGTTCCGCGCCCGCAACTGCGGCCGCATCATGCAAATGGATGATGCGCACGCTCTGCGCCCTGCCCTATCGGGGCGGAACGCGGCGTCCGGGGGGAATGCCGTCAGGAGGGAAAGCGGCGGTGCGTGGGCGCGGCACGATGGTCTGGGGCGCATTGACGATGGCGGCGATCGGGGTCGCCGTCGCGGGCTTGCTGGGTGCAGCAAGTCTGGCGACGGTGTCGCAGCCACGATCGGACTTTCGGATGCAGGCCGACGCACCGTCGCGGGAGGCGATCGCCTTTCGCGAGGCGGCCCTGCCGGGCGATCAGGGCGTGTCGGTCGGCCTGCCGATCGGCGCCTGCGTCGCCGAACCGTGCACGCGTGCATGGTACGATCTGCCGCCGCCGGCCGCGCCGACCCCGCACGTGATCGCCGGACGGGACTGGCTGGCGCCGTCGGTGGCCGTCGCGATGCTGATCGTCCTCCTCCTTCGGCTGCGCGACCGGCGAAGGAAGCGCCGCCTTCCCCTGTAGGGTCGGCCATGGGAGGCCGGCCCCTGACCCGATGCGGCCCGGCCGAATCGGACACAGGCATGGATCAGCCGCGGTCGATCCGGTCGAGCAGCCGTCCGACCGCGGCCTCCGCCTCGGGCTCGGCCAGCGTCGGCGCGTGTCCGACGCGTGGCACCGTGACCAACTCCGCCTCGGGCAGCGCGGCCATCATCCGCTGCGCGGTCTTCTCGCCCAGCAGGTCCGATCGCTCGCCCCGCACGACCGCCACCGGTACGCCGGAAAGCCCGGCGAGTGCCGACCACATGTCCGGCCCCGTCTCCGCGCCGGGCACGCGGAACGGCTCGGCAATCCGCATGTCATAGTCGAGCACGACCCGTCCGGCGGTGTTCACGCGATAGAGCCGCTTGGCCATGGCCAGCCAGTCCTGCAGCCCCCAGTCGGGATAGACGTCGCGATTGGCCTCCTCCACGGCCCGCGCGGCGTGGAGCCAGGTCGGCCAGCTCGACGCCTTGCCGACATAGCCGCGGATCCGCGACAGGCCCCCCGCCTCGATCTCCGGCCCGACATCGTTGATCAGCGCGCCCGCCAGCCGGCCGCGGGCGGGTCTGGCGAGGAGCATGGTGACGATCCCGCCCAGCGAGGTGCCGATCATCGCGAAACGACCGATGCCCTGCTCGGCGAGCAGCGCCTCGAGATCCTGGACGTAGGTGAGCGGGACATAGCTCATAGCGTCCTTGGCGTAGCCGCTCTCGCCGCGGCCGCGCAGGTCGACCGCGATCACCCGCCGCGCGCCCGACCAGCGTTCGGCGAACGCGGCATAGTCCCGCGCGTTGCGAGTCAGGCCCGGCACGCAGAGCAGCGGCACCGCGCCCGGATCGCCGGGATAGTCGCGCGCATGCAGCCGCACCCCGTCGTTCGACCACCAATGCACGTCTGAATATGCGGCCATGTTGCGCCCCGGGTTGCGACGCCCCCATATTGCGCCATGCCCGTCGACCCGCAAGCATATCACCCTGCCGACGCCCTGGCCGCGCTGGGCCCGGACTTCTGGGATCCGGTCGAGGCTGCTCGATTTCCCGAGACCCGCCTTCGCTTCCGCAACGATCGCGCGGCGGCCCAGGTCGGCCTGGCAACGCTGGACGATGACGAGTGGGTCACCCATTTCGGGCGCTTCCAGCCGCTGCCCGGCACGCTTCGCCAGCCCCTGGCGCTACGCTATCACGGGCATCAGTTCCGCGCGTACAATCCCGATATCGGCGACGGACGCGGCTTCACCTTCGCGCAGCTCCGCGACGATCGCGGGCGGCTCATGGATCTCGGCACCAAAGGCTCGGGCCAGACCCCCTATAGCCGCTTCGGCGACGGCCGGCTGACGCTCAAAGGCGCGGTGCGCGAGATCCTCGCCACCGAGATGCTCGAAGCGCTCGATGTACCCACGTCGCGCACCCTGTCGGTGATCGAAACCGGCGAGGCGCTCGATCGCGGCGACGAACCCTCGCCGACCCGCTCGGCGGTGCTGGTCCGGCTCAGCCACGGCCATATCCGCATCGGCAGCTTCCAGCGCCTCGCCTATCTGCGCGACGCAGAGGGCATGCAGCGGCTCGCCGGCTATGTGCTCGCGAACCTCTATGGCGAGGCGGGCGACGATCCCGTTCGGCTGCTGGAGCAGGTCGTGGCGCGCACCGCCGTGCTGGCGGCGCGCTACATGGCGGCCGGCTTCGTCCATGGCGTGCTCAATTCCGACAACATCAACGTCACCGGCGAAAGCTTCGACTATGGCCCCTGGCGCTTCGCGCCGGTCTGGGACCCGAACTTTACCGCCGCCTATTTCGACCATGCCGGCCTGTATGCCTTCGGCCGCCAGCCCGAGGCGATCGGCTGGGACGTCGCACAGCTCGCCGCATCGCTGCGCCTCGTCGCGGAGAGCGATCCGCTGATCGCGGCGCTCGACGGGTTTGGTCCTGCCTTCCAGGCCGCGCTGCCCGCGGCGATCCTCTGGCGGCTCGGCCGGCGGCCGGTCGATGCGGCGACGGATCGCGCGACGGTCCGCGTGGTGGAACAGGCGCTGCGCAGCACCGGCGCGCCGCTCGACCGATTCTTCTTCGACGCCTTCGCGGCCGATCTGCCCGCCGGCTATGGCCCCGAATGGGACGCCGTTCGCGCGGCACTGGCCGGCCATCTCTTGCGCAGCACCCGAGAGGCTGCCTTCTGGCACGGCGAGCCGCAGGGGCTGCTGATCGACGAGGTCGAGGCGCTCTGGACGCCGATCGCCGAACGCGACGACTGGGCGCCGCTCGAACGCAAGGTCGCGGCCATCCGCACCATGGGCGCGGCGCTCGCCTGATCCGCGTCCCTCGACTCGAAGCCGACGTACGTTAAAGACGAACCATGGCCGAACTCATCTCGTACGAGCCCGCGACCGGCATCGAAATCGCGCGGCTTCCTTTGGGCGACGTGGAACAGGAGGTGGCGATCGCGCGCCAGTCCTGGTCCGAATGGGCGGCACGCCCCCTGTCCTTTCGGGTCGAGACCCTGCGCCGCTACGCCAATGTCGTCCGCCAGCGCTATGACGACTTCGCCGACCTGATCGCGCGCGAGACGGGCAAGCCGCTCTGGGAGGCCCGGACCGAGGTCGATTCGGTCATCGCCAAGGTCGACATCTCGGTCGCCGCCTATGCGGACCGCACGTCGCAGCGGCGGATGGAAGGACAGATGGGCACGCGCGTCGCGGTTCGGCACAAGCCGCATGGCGTGCTCGCGGTGCTCGGCCCCTATAATTTCCCGGCGCACCTGCCCAACGGCCATATCGTGCCCGCGCTGATCGCCGGCAACGCCATCGTCTTCAAGCCGTCGGAGAAGACGCCCGCGACCGGCGCCTTCCTGGTGCAATGCCTGCACGCCGCCGGCGTTCCCGAGGGCTGCGTCCGCCTGCTGGTCGGCGCGGCGGCGGAGGGCCAGGCGCTGTCGGCGCATGCCGGGATCGACGGCCTGCTCTTCACCGGCTCGGCCCGGACCGGGCTGGCGCTCAACCGGTTGTTCGCGGACCGGCCGGAGAAGATCCTGGCGCTGGAGATGGGTGGCAACAATCCGATCATCGTCTGGGATACGCCCGACATCCACAGCGCCGCGGTGCTGGTCGTCCAGTCCGCCTTTACCAGCGCCGGACAGCGTTGCACCGCCGCCCGCCGGCTGATCGTGCAGGACGGGATGGCCGATGCGCTGCTCGCCGAGATCGAGGGGCTGTGCCGCCGCATCATCGTCGGCGCGCCGCACGACAGTCCGGCTCCCTTCATGGGGCCGGTGATCGACAACGACGCCGCCGATCAGCTGACCGAAGGCTTTCTCGCACTGCTGATGAAGGGCGGCCGGCCGATCCGGCATCTCGAGCGGCCCCAGCCGGACCGGCCCTTCCTGCTTCCGGCGATGATCGACATGACCGCGGTGGCGGAACGGCCGGACGTCGAGCTGTTCGGCCCCATCCTCCAGGTGGTGCGGATCGCCGATTTCGACGCTGCGATCGCCGAGGCGAACCGCACGCGCTACGGCCTGTCCGCCTCGCTGGTCAGCCAGACGCCGACGCTGTACGACCGCTTCTGGGCGCAGGCGCGTGCAGGCATCGTCAACTGGAACCGCCCGACCAACGGCGCGGCGTCGAACGCGCCGTTCGGCGGGATCGGCCATTCGGGCAACCACCGCCCCTCGGCCTATTATGCCGCCGATTACTGCGCCTATCCGGTGGTCTCCAGCGAGGCGGAGTCGCCGCGCGCCTCGATCGGGGTCGGCCTGCGCGACGGCTGATCGGTCAGTCGACCCAGTCGCGGCGCAGCGGCGCCGCCGCCAGCCACATCAGCACGCCCGCCAGAAGGTACAAGCCGAGGCCCGACAGCATCGCATAGCGCAAGGCCTCGGTCCCGAAGCGCGCGGTCATCGCATCCGACAGCGCCCCCATCACCAGCGTGCCCGCCCCCAGCCCGATCAGATTGTTGATCAGCAGGAAGGTCGCGCTCGCGGTCGCGCGCATATGCGCGGGCACCAGATGCTGGACCGCGGCGATGACCGGGGCCAGCCAGACATAGACCAGCGCCTGGGGCACCAGCCACAGAAGGAACGCCGCCGTGCTCGACGAGGACAGAATGCCCGCCGCGAAGAAGGGCACCGCGATCCAGAAGCTGACCGCCGGCAGCCGCGCATACATGCCCCGATCGCGCGCGCCGAGCCGGTCGCCGACGAACCCGCCGAGCAACACCCCCGCCACCCCGCCGATCAGCAGCAGCCCGCCATAGAAGCGGCCGATCCCGGCCAGCTCCATGCCGAAGCTGCGCTTGAGGAGCGACGGGAGCCAGAAGGCGAGGCCGTAGCCCAGCATCGAGCTCGATGCCGCACCGAAGGCGAGCAGCCAGAAGCTCCGCTTGCGCGCGAGGATCCCGAAGACGCCCGCGATCGGTTCGGCTCCGGCCGGAGTCGCCGGGCGCGCGGGTTCGCGGACGATCAGGCGGAAGAGCGGGGCGACGACCACACCGGCGATCCCGACCGCGACGAAAGCCGTGCGCCAGTCGATCGTCGCCGCGATCCAGCCCCCCAGCATCACCCCCGCGGCCGAGCCGAGCGGGATGCCGAGCGAATAGACCGACAGCGCCCGCGCGCGCTGGCCGGCGGGAAAATAGTCGGCGATCAGTGCATAGGACGGCGCCACGCCCCCCGCCTCGCCCACGCCGACCCCCAGCCGGCACCAGAAGAGCTGCCAGAAGCTGCCCGCATAACCGCACAGCGCCGTGAAGCCGCTCCACACGGCGAGGCTGACCGTGATGACCCAGCTCCGGCTCGTCCGGTCCGCCAGCCAGGCGAGCGGAATGGCGAGCGTGGAGTAGAGCAGCGCGAAGGCGAGGCCGCCAAGCGCGCCGAGCTGGGTATCGGACAGCGCCAGATCGGCCTTGATCGACGGGGCGAGGATGCCGAGGATCTGCCGGTCGACGAAGTTGAAGGTGTAGACGATCAGCAGCATCGCCAGCACCACGCCGCGATAGCCCGGTCGCGCCGTCGTCGTCCTGTCCGTCATCTGTCCCTCCCCGGCTCCCGTGCCGTCCGTCAGAACCGCACCTCGAACGTCGCCGTAGCGGTCCGCGGCGGACCGTAATAGCCGATGATGGAATTGCCGAAGAGCGCGCCGGGGAAGTTGTACCCGCCGACCCGGTACCGCGCATCGGTCAGGTTGCGCAGGTTCATCGCCACCCGGTATCGCCCGTCGCCCGAGATCCAGTTGGCCGAGGCGTTGACCAGCGCATAGCCATCCTGGTCGAGCGCCGGCGTCGGGATCTCGAACAGCGTATAGTCGGACCGGAGGCTCACTTCCGGAGTCACCGACAAGGTACCGCCGGCAAAATCGGTCGAGGCGGTGAACGATCCGTTGACGGTGAACTTCGGCGTATTCTGGAACACCCGCTGGTTGGCGACATCGACCGGGGTGGTGCCGCCGGCGATGAAGGTCAGGAACTCCTTGTACTTGGCATGGGTGTAACCGAGAGACGCCTGAGCGGAGAACCAGCGTGCCGGCACCAGCCGCGTCTCCAGCTCCAGTCCGTAGATGTCGGCCTTGCCGGCATTGTCGACGAAGCTGGCGATGCCGCCGGCGATGTTGGGCACCTGCACCGTGACCTGCTGGTCCTTGTAGCGCGAGTAATAGCCGGCAAGGTTCACGAACAGCGTCCGGTCGAGGAACGCGCTCTTCAGACCTAGCTCGTAGCTGGTGATCTTCTCCGGATCATAGCCGTTGACGGTCGTGGGGGTGAACACCGCATCGCCGCGCATGTCGAATCCGCCCGATTTGAAGCCCTTGCCCCAGGACGCGTACAGATTGAGGTCGCGCCGCGGCTCGTAGCTCAGCGAGAAGCGCGGAGTGAACTGATCGAAGCTGCGCGAATTGGTATAGTCGGTGCGGATGAGGCCGGGCACCGCCGCCGCATTGCCGAACCGTGGCGAGCGGATCCCGGTATAGTTGCGCCGGAAGACGGTGCCCGTCTTGTCGTCCTTGGTGTAGCGCAGCCCCGCCGACAGCTTCAGCGTCTCGGTCAGGGCATAGGTGAAGTCGCCGAAGGCTGCATAGCTCTTCGTCTTGACCCGACCCGACGTCAGCGTCGTCGTGTTGAGCAGCCCGACCACCGTGTCGAACGCGCCCGACGCGGTGGCATCGAGATAATAGAGGCCGAACACGCCCTGCAGGCGCTCGCCCTCGTAGAGCAGCTGCAGCTCCTGGGTGAACTGGTTGTCCTGATAATAGGCGGGCACGTCGAGCGTCGGCAGGGCGGTATTGTCGAAGTCGATCACCGTGTCGGTCGACCCCTCGCGATAGGCGGTGATCGTCTTGAAGGTGACCGCGTCGGAAAGGCGGAACTCGCCCGTGCCCGAGACGCCCTGCGCCAGCACGCGGTTGCGGTCGCCGATGCCTGCGCGCGTGTCGTACACGCTGTTCGTCGGCGCGTAGCGCGGATCGGTGCCGTTGCCGACCAGACGGGTGCCGTGGCGGGGGTTGGACTTGTCGAGCGTGCGGTCTCCCGCGATCCGCACGAAGATGTCGTCGTTCGGCGAGAATTCGGCCGAGACGCGCGCCGCCAGCACGTCCTTGTCATATTGGTCGACGCCGGTGGTCAGGTTGCGGCCATAGCCGTCGCGCTTGTAGCGGGCGATGGCCCCGCCGATCGACAGGCTGTCGGTGATCGGCACCGCGATCTGGCCGACCAGATCGAGCTGGTCGTAGCTGCCATAGGCGACCCGCGCCGTGCCCGACAGCTCATGACCCAGCTTCTTGGTGACGTATTTGATCGCGCCGCCGATCGTGTTGCGGCCGTAGAGGGTTCCCTGCGGCCCGCGCAGCACCTCGACCCGTTCGACGTCGAAGATGTCCAGCACCGCGCCTTGTGGCCGTGCGACATAAACGTCGTCGATATAGAGGCCGATGCCCGGCTCGAACCCCCAGAGCGGATCCTGCTGGCCGACGCCGCGGCTGAAGGCGATCAGCGTCGAGTTGGAACCGCGCGCGATCTGCAGGGTGAGGTTCGGGGTCTTGTCCTGCAAGGCGGTGATGTCGACCGCCCCCTGCCGCTCGAGCTGGTCGCCCGAGATCGCCGACATCGAGATCGGCACGTCGATCAGCGTCTCCTCGCGGCGGCGGGCGGTGACGACGATGTCGGCCGGGCTGCTCTCTTCGGCCTGGACGCTCGCCGCATTCTCGGCTGGGCGGGCATCGGGTGTGCGCGGCGTTTCGGTGATCTGGGCCGAGGCCGGGATCGACGCCGCAAGTGCGACGGTTCCTGCACCCAGGTTCAACAGCAAACGAAGCGACCGACGGCCCATTCTCATCCTCCCTCTTCGCGACCCGGTTGCGTGGTCCCGCCCCGGCTTGTGCGTCGTTGCATCACGCTATACTGAAACCTGAACCGGGTTTCAACTTCGGAGATGACAAGAGGATGAAGGGGGAGGCAGACAGGCCGGGGCCGGACGCGTCCGCGCCGTCGTCCGATCCGAAGGCGCCGCGGACCGAACGCGGCCGGCGCACCCGGCGCGCGCTCCTCGACGCCGCGGCGGCCGAGTTCGGCGAGCGCGGCTTTCATGACGCCTCGATCAGCGGGATCACCGCGCGAGCCGGGGTGGCGCTCGGCAGCTTCTACACCTGGTTCGATTCGAAGGAGGCGCTCTTCTGTGCACTCGTCGGCGACATGTCGGAGCAGGTCCGCGCCCATGTCGCGCCCCATGTCCGCAGCGCTCCCGACGGCCTCGCCGCCGAACGCGCGGGCCTCGCCTCGTTCCTGGGCTTCGTGCGCGATCACAAGGAGATCTACCGCATCATCGACGAGGCCGAATTCGTCGATCCCGCCAGCTTCCGCCGCCACTATGCCGGCACCGCCGAGCGCATCGCCGCCCGCCTCGCCGCCGCTGCCGGACGCGGCGAGACCCGCCCGCCCGCGGATCCCGCCGAGACCGAGGTGCAGGCCTGGGCGATCATGGGCATGAACGTGTTCCTCGGCCTCCGGTACGGCGTGTGGAGCGAGGATGCCGATCTCGACGCGGTTGCCGACGCGGCGGCGGATATGCTGAAGCGGGGACTGGGGCCGGGGGAGAGTTAGACCTCCCCGCACTCCCCCGTCACCCCGGACGGGTTCCGGGGTCCATCGCGCGGTCTACGCTACGGCCCGTGCGTCCGCGACCCGGTCTATGCCGGGACAAGCCCGGCACGGCGGCCGTGGAGGCAAGCCTATTTGCGCGCCATCCAGTCACGCAGCTTCTTCTCCAGCACCGGCATCGGCAGCGCCCCGGTGTCGAGGACCTCGGCATGGAAGGCGCGGGGATCGAAGGCACCGGCCTGCCGGGTCTGCGCCTCCGCCTTCAGCTTCAGGATCGTCAGCTGCCCGATCTTATAGGCGAGCGCTTGACCCGGGATGGCGATGTAGCGCTCGACCTCCGCCGTCGCGTCCGTCTTCCCCATAGGCGAGTTGGCGAGCATATAGGCGATCGCCTGATCGCGGCTCCAGCCCTTGGCATGGATGCCGCTGTCGACCACGAGCCGCATGGCGCGCAGCATCTCGTCGGACAGGCCGCCCATCCGCTGATAGGGATCGGTCTCCATGCCCACCGGCTTCCACAGGGTCTCGGCGTAGAGCGCCCAGCCCTCGACATAGGCGGTGTTGCCGCCGAACCGCATGAAGGCGGGCAGTGCCGCATTCTCCTGCGCCAGGCTGATCTGGAAATGATGCCCCGGCACCGCCTCGTGCAGGTAGAGCGTCTCCATCCCCCAGGTGTAGCGGGTCGGCAGGTCGTAGGTGTTGTAGTAGAAGATGCCCGGCCGCGATCCGTCTGGCGTACCCTGCTGGTACGAGCCGCCGGCATCGGTCTTGGCGCGATAGTCCGGCACCGGCCGGATCTCGAGCGGGGTCTTGGGGATCAGCGAGAACTGCTCGCGCACGCGCGCGTCGATCCGCTTGCCGATCGCCTCATAGCCCGCGCGCAGTTCGGCCGCCGTCTTCGGCTGGAACCTGGGATCGGTGCGCAGTTCGTCGAAGAATTGGGCCAGCGTGCCCTTGAACCCCACCGCGGCCTTCTGCGCCTCCATCTCGCGCGTGATCCGCGCCACTTCCGACAGGCCGAGGCTGTGCACCGCCTCCGCCTGGAGCGGCAGCGTCGTGTTCGCCTCGATGTCATAGGCGTAGAGCGCCGCGCCGCCCGGCAGGGCCGACAGGCCGACCGTATCGCGCGCTTTGGGCAGATACTCCGTCTTCAGGAAGTCGCGAAACTTGGTATGCGCCGGAATGATGACATCGCGCACCTGCGCGGCATAGGCCGCCGTCAGCACCGCGCGCTCGGGCGCCGGGATGGAGTCGGGGAACATGGTGACCGGCGCGTAGAAGACCGATCCCTCGACGCCCTGCGCGATCAGCGCGTCGAACTGCGCGATCATGTTGTTCACGACGAGCTTGGGCTGGACGACGCCCTTGGCCATCCCCTCGCGCATCAGCTCGATCGCGCGATCGTAGAGGGCGGCATAGCCGGCGTTGCGCTTCAGATTGTTGCGATAGTCGGCCAGCGTCTTGAACGGTGCGCCGCCCTTGCCGCTGGCGAAGTCGGGATAGAAGGTCTGGAAGCCGCTGAAATGGTCTACCGGCATCAGCCGCGTCAGCGCCAGGATCTCCGGCGCGAAGCCGCGCAGCGCCACCTCGGTCTGATTGCGGAAGACGTCATAGGCGATTTGGTCGGTCGGGGTCAGCCTGGCGCGATCGATCGCCTTGAGCGCGGCGAGGTCCGCCTCCAGGTTGCGCTTGCTCAGCGCGGTGCGCGCGTCGGACAGATAGTCGCCGAACTGATCGGCGTAGCGCATGTCGCCCCGGAAGATCGCGCTGATCGGGTTCAGCTTCAGGTCGCGCTCGTCGCTGTCGTAGAACAGCCGCTTCAGCCGCGCATCCTCCGGCCCGTCGCCGGGCACGGGTGCGGGCGGCGGCAGCGCCTGGCCCAGCGCCGGCGTGGCGGTGGCGAGAAGCAGGGCGGAAAGCAGGATAGAACGCATGGATATCCTTTGTCTGGAAAGCGGTTACGCGGCGTGCCTATCGCCTCGGACGCCGGTGCGAAAGCAGGACTAGCGCCCTCCCAAGCTTATGTCGCTTTTGTCACGGCCGCGAAGCGCCCATCTGCTGGCCATGGCGACGTTACTCGATCCCACGGAGCGCGGCCGGGTCATCCTGGTCGGCGCCGGGCCCGGCGATCCCGGCCTCCTCACCGTTCGCGCGGTGGAGGCGCTGAAATGCGCCGACATCGTCGTCCATGACGGGCTGATCGATCCGCGCGTCCTCGATCTCGCGCCGGCGACGGCGCAGCGGATCTCGGTCGCGAAGAGCCGCTCGAAGCACACGCTGCCGCAGGAGGCGATCAACGCCCTGATCGTGGCGCATGTCCGCACCGGCGCCCTGGTCGTCCGGCTCAAGGGCGGCGATCCCTTCATCTTCGGGCGGGGCGGCGAAGAGGTGGAGGCCGTGCGCGCTGCCGGCCTGCCCGTCGAGGTCATCCCGGGCGTGTCCGCTGCCCTAGGTTGCGCGGCGGAGGCGATGCTGCCCCTCACCCATCGCGATCACAGCTCGGCGGTGTCGTTCGTCGCGGGCCAGTGCAAGGGCCTGTCCGATCAGGACTGGTCGGGGCTCGCCGGTCAGGGTCGCACGCTGGTGATCTACATGGGCGTCGCGACCGCGTCCGACATCGCGGACAAGCTGATGGCGGACGGCGTCGCTCCCGACATGCCGGTCGCGGTGCTCGAGAAGGGCACGCTCGATGGCCACCGTGCGCTGCGCACGCTGCTGGCCGACCTCGGCCCGATGGTGACGCGCGAGAAGGTGCAGAGCCCCGCGATCATCGTCGTGGGCGAGGTGGTCATGCTGTCCGACGCCCAGGACCGGCTCGGCCGCTGGGCGCGCGTCGCGGAGGGGCTGTCGGCATGAAGATCCTGACCGGCAACGATCTTCCCACCGGCGACGTGACCTGGTGGACCGGCTCCGGCTGGTCGCGCCATATCGAGGATGCGGTGGACGTCGGCGACCATGGCGAGGCGATCGCCCGCGCCGAAGAGGGCGCAAGGCGGGTCAACGTCCCCTATGTGATCGAGGCGACGGCCGGCCCGGATGGCCCGCGCCCCGCCCATATCAAGGACCGCATCCGTGCGCTCGGTCCGACCGTGCGACCCGACCTGACGCTGAAGCCAGCCGATCCGCACGCCGGCGGCTGGGTCATATGATGTGCAATCAAAGCTCCTCCCCGGCACGGGGAGGGGGACCGCGCCCGAAGGGCGTGGTGGAGGGGGATCGGCCCCAGGCGCACCATGCGTGGAGTTACCCCTCCACCATGCTGCGCATGGTCCCCGTCTCCGCTTCGGGCAGGATGTTCTGATGTACCAATACGACCAGTATGACCAGTCGATCGTCGACGCCCGCGTCGAGGAGTTCCGCGACCAGGTCGCACGCCGCCTCTCCGGCCAGTTGACCGAGGACCAGTTCAAGCCGCTGCGCCTGATGAACGGCCTCTATCTCCAGTTGCACGCCTATATGCTGCGCGTCGCCATCCCCTATGGCACGCTGTCGTCGCGGCAGATGCGAACGCTCGCCTCGATCGCCCGCGACTATGACCGCGGCTACGGCCATTTCACCACCCGCCAGAACCTGCAGTTCAACTGGATCAGGCTGGAGGATACGCCGGCCATTCTCGCCCGGCTCGCCGCAGTGCAGATGCATGCCATCCAGACCAGCGGCAACTGCATCCGCAACATTTCGTCGGACCAGTTCGCCGGCGCGGCCGCCGACGAGCTGGTCGACCCGCGTCCCTATGCCGAGCTGCTGCGGCAATGGTCGACCTTTCACCCCGAATTCACCTATCTGCCCCGCAAGTTCAAGATCGCGGTGATCGCCGCCGAGGAGGATCGCGCGGCGATGCGGCTGCACGATATCGGCCTTCGGCTGGTGCGGCGCGACGGCGTGATCGGGGCGGAGGTCTATGTCGGCGGCGGCATGGGCCGCACCCCAATGATCGCGCCGCTGATCCGCGACTTCGTGCCCGCCACCGAGCTGATGAGCTATCTCGAGGCGGCGCTGCGCGTCTACAATCGCTACGGCCGGCGCGACAACATCTACAAGGCGCGGATCAAGATCCTCGTCCACGAGATCGGCGCGGACGAATATCGCCGTCAGGTCGAGGAGGAATTCGCGCATGTTCGCACGCTGGGCATCGACCCGCCGGCGGCCGAGCTCGACCGGATCGCAGCGATGTTCGCGCCGCCCGCCTTCGCCGAAGACGCGCCCGAAGGCGTGGACCGCAGCGATCCCGACTTCGCCGTCTGGCTCGACCAGAATGTCCGCCCGCATCGCCAGCCGGGCCATAGCGTCGTCACGATCAGCCTGAAGCCGATCGGCGGCATTCCTGGCGACGCCTCTGCGGAGCAGATCGACTGCGTCGCCGATCTGGCCGAACGCTATTCCTTCGACGAGATCCGCGTCACCCATGCGCAGAATCTCGTCCTGCCGCATGTCCGGCAGGCGGATCTCCATGCCGTCTGGTCGGCGCTGCGCGAGGCCGGGCTGGCGGAGGCCAATCTCGATCTCGTGACCGACATCATCGCCTGCCCCGGCCTCGACTATTGCAGCCTCGCCAATGCGCGGTCGATTCCGCTCGCGCAGAAGCTGGCGGTGCGCCTCGCGCCGCGGCAGCATGATTTGGGCGAGCTCAAGGTGAAGATCTCGGGCTGCATCAACGCATGCGGCCATCACCATGCCGGCCATATCGGCATCCTCGGCGTCGACAAGAAGGGGACGGAGAACTACCAGCTCTCCTTCGGCGGCTCGGGCGCGGAGGATGTCAGCCTGGGCAAGATCACCGGTCCCGGCTTCGACGAGGACGGCGTGGTGGAGGCGATCGATCGCGCCACCCGGACCTATGTCGCCCTGCGCGAGGAGGGCGAGCGGTTCCTCGACACCTATCGTCGTGTCGGCATGCAGCCGTTCAAGGAGGCGATCTATGGCTGATACGGTGCTGCGCTTCCGCGACGACGCCGCGCACGAGGAGCCGGCGATCACGCTCGATGCCTTTCTCGTCCAGCAGACCAACGCCACCGCCGTGCGGCTGGAGGCCGGCGACGATGCGCGCGCGCTCCTGCCCCATCTCGATCGGCTGGCGCTGGTCGAGGTGAGCTTTCCGACCTTTCGGGACGGCCGCGGCTATTCGGCGGCGCGCATCCTGCGCGAGGCGGGCTATGAGGGCGAATTGCGCGCGGAGGGCGACGTCCTCGTCGACCAGCTGCCGCTGATGCGGCGCTGCGGCTTCGACAGCTTCGCCCCGCAGGCGGAGATCGACGCGGCGGCCCTGGAACGGAGCCTCGATCGCTATGACTATCGCTATCAGGGCGCGGCCGACGCGGCCGTCCCCGTCTGGAAATTGCGCCATGGGTGAACCCTTGCGGCAGATCGACCTGATCGACGTCACTCCGGCCTTCTCCGCCGAGGACGCCGCGGCACTGGAGGCCCGCTTCGCCGGCGTCCCGGCGCCCGAGATGCTGCGGACGCTGCTGACGGGCGAGCTGGCCGGGCGTATCGCCTCCGTCTCCTCTTTCGGTGCGGAGTCGGCGGTGCTGCTCCACATGGTCTCGGCCATCGACCCGGACGTGCCGGTGATCTTCACCAACACGCAGAAGATGTTCGGCGAGACCCTCGCCTATCGCGACGAGCTGTCCGAGCGGCTGGGGCTCACCGACCTGCGCGTCTTCCGTCCCGATCCGCGCCTGCTGGCGGCGAAGGACAAGACCGGCCTGCGCTGGTCGTACGACCCGGACGGATGCTGCGAGCTGCGCAAGGTCGAGCCGCTGGCGCGCGCCCTGGCGCCGTTCGATGCCTGGATCTCGGGGCGCAAAGGCTTCCAGTCGGGCACCCGCCTGGCCCTGCCGCGCTTCGAGATCGATCAGGGCCGGCTCAAGATCAACCCGCTCGCCGACTGGAAGAAGGCCGATCTCGACGCCTATTTCGCGGCGCACGACCTTCCCCGCCACCCGCTCGAGGCGCAGGGCTATCTGTCGATCGGCTGCGCGCCCTGCACCAGCAAGGTGCGCCCCGGCGAAGACCCCCGCGCCGGTCGCTGGCGCGGCTGGGACAAGGTGGAATGCGGTATCCACCAGCCGGTGACGCCGGGCGAGGATCCGATCTTCTGATCGCGTTTCCGGCGAACGGACCTGCGCCGTTCGCCGGAGGCGTGCCTCAGAACCGATAGCCGATCGAGGTCATCAGGATCGGATAGACCTTGTACTTGTCGACATCGTCCTGAAGGCTGCGGCGCTCGTCTTCGAGGCTCGCGCGGAAGTTGGGATCGTTGCGCAGCGTTCCGGTCGAGGTGAACTCGCGGATCCGCACCGCGCCCTGGAACAGCGCGCCCGCCTCGAAGCCGAACATGAAGCCGCGGCGGTTGCCGCCGCTCCAGCCGAGCGTCAGCGCCGGCGCGAACTTCTTCACCTCGGCGCGGCCGGACAAGGTGCCGACCTGCGCGGCGGTATAGGTCTCGCCGCCCACCTCGATCGTGCTCTGGCCGTTCGAAAGCTCGGCATCGAGCCCGGCATTGCTGCGGTTGGCGCGCGCGCCGCCGGAGATGCGGAACGAGCCGCCGAACGGGTAGATGTCGACCATCCCGCCGAACGACTTCAGCCGCAGCTTGGCATCATAATCGGTGTCGTCCGACGAGGCGCTGCCGTTGATGCTCAGGAAGGTTGCGCTGCCGCGGATGCCGATATGGTCGTTGATGCGGAAGCCCAGCTCGGGCCCGATCCCCAGCGTGCCGCCGACGATCGCCGCGGTGACGGTGGAGCGGGGCCCGCTATCCTCCGCCGCCCGCTCCTGCGCCGCGACCGGTGCCGCAAGCGCAACGATCCCCACCACCGCAAGCGCGATGTTCGTCTTCGTCATAGTCTGTCCTTTCCCCCGCCGGGGCGACCCCCCGCCCCGGCCTGTCGAAACGCCCGCCCGAGGGGCGACCGCTGCGCACGGCCATGCAATGCCGTTGGGGCGCGCGTCATGATCCATTTGGATGATGACAGGCGGAACGGCATCGCGCCGTTCGCGCGGGGAAAACTCACATATTCGGGTAGTTGGGACCCCCGCCACCCTCGGGCACCACCCAGTTGATATTCTGTGTCGGGTCCTTGATGTCGCAGGTCTTGCAGTGGACGCAGTTCTGCGCGTTGATCACGAACTTCGGATCGCCCTCCTCCACCCCGACGACCTCATAGACCCCCGCCGGGCAGTAGCGCTGCGCGGGCTCGTCGTAGAGCGGCAGGTTATGCTCGATCGGGATCGAGGGATCGCGCAGCGTCAGATGGACCGGCTGATCCTCTTCGTGGTTGGTGTTCGACAGGAACACCGACGACAGCCGGTCGAAGGTCAGCACGCCGTCGGCCTTCGGATAGACCGGCGGCTTGACGAGATCCTTGCGCCACAGCGTCTCGTTGTCGGGATGGTGGTGCAGGGTGAAGGGCATCTTCAGCCCGAAATGCTCCAGCCACATGGTGATGCCCGACAGGCCCGACCCCATGAAGTCGCCGAACTTCTTGACCAGCGGCACGACGTTGCGGACGACCGACAGCTCCTTCTTCAACCAGCTCGTTTCGAACGCCGCCGGATAGGCGGACAGCTCGTCCCCCTCACGTCCTGCCTGGATCGCCTCGAACGCCGCGTCCGCCGCCATCATCGCCGACTTCTGCGCCCCATGCGTGCCCTTGATCCGCGGCACGTTGAGGAAGCCCGCCGAGCAGCCGATCAGCGCACCACCCGGGAAGACCAGCTTGGGAATCGACTGGAGCCCGCCGTCATTGATCGCGCGGGCGCCGTAGGAGACGCGCTTGCCGCCCGCGAGCAGCTCGGCGATCGCCGGATGCGTCTTCCATTTCTGCATTTCCTGGAAGGGCGACAGATAGGGGTTGGTATAGCCCAGCCACGTCACGAACCCGATCGACACCTGCCCGTTCGCCTGATGATAGATCCAGCCGCCGCCATTGGCATCGTCGCCCAGCGGCCAGCCTTGCGTATGGATCACCTTGCCCGGCACATGCTTTGCCGGATCGATGTCCCACAGCTCCTTTACGCCCAGGCCATAGACCTGCGGATCGCTGTCTGCGGCGAGGTCGAAGGTGCGGATCAGCTCCTTGGTCAGGTGGCCGCGCACCCCTTCGGCGAAGAAGGTATATTTGGCGTGCAGCTCCAGCCCCGGCTGCCAGTCGGGCTTGTGTGTGCCGTCGCGCGCCACGCCCATGTCGCCGGTGGCGACGCCCTTCACCCGCCCGTCCTCATGGAACAGGATCTCGGCCGCGGCGAAGCCCGGGAAGATCTCCACCCCCAGCGCCTCGGCCCGCCCCGCCAGCCAGCGGCACAGATTGCCGAGCGAGCCGGTATAGGTGCCCTTGTTGTGGAGGAAGGGCGGCGTCCAGAGATGCGGCAGGTTGAACTTGCGCTTCGCCGTCAGCACCCAGTGATGGTTCTGCGTCACCGGCGTCTCGGCCAGCGGGCAGTCGCTGTCGCGCCAGTCGGGGATCAGCTCGTCGAGCGCGCGCGGATCGATCACCGCACCCGACAGGATGTGGGCGCCGACCTCCGAACCCTTTTCCAGCACACAGACCGACAGCTCCGCCCCGGCCTGTTCGGCGCGCTGTTTCAGGCGGATCGCCGCGGACAGGCCCGCCGGCCCCGCCCCCACGATGACCACGTCATAGGGCATCGATTCGCGCTCGCTCATCACACTCTCCAACCAGGCCGTAGCGTCACCGGCGGATCACTCCGCCGGGCGCGGGCCGCTGTCCGTCTGTCCCGATCGGCAGTCCGCCAAGTTGACCCGCAGGTCAACTGTCGAGCATGAAGCCGCCTGCATGGACGCGTACCCGCCCCTCGACACCGCAGACTATGCGAGCGCGCTGGACTGGTGGCGCGATGCCGGGGTCGACGTTCTGGTCGAGGACGCGCCGCGTGATTGGCTCGCGACGCCGATCGCACCGCCGCGGCCTGTTGTTGCTCCCGCCGCCGCGGATGCCGCGCCCGCGGGCACGGCGATGCCCGACACGATCGAGGCGTTTGCCGGCTGGCGGCTCGGCCCCGATGCGCCGGAGGCGGGCTGGAGCGGTGTGTCGCTCGCCGCATCCGGCCCGATCGATGCGCGCGTGATGGTGCTGGTCGACTGCCCGGAACGCGAAGATGGCGATGCCGGCACGCTGGTGTCGGGCGCGGCCGGGCGGCTCCTCGATCGGATGCTGGCGGCGGTCGGCCTTTCGCGGGAGACGGTGCATCTCGCTGCCGTCTGCGCCCGTCGTCCCGCCTCCGGCCGGATGCCACGCGACATTGAGGCGCGACTGGGCGAGGTAGCGCGCCATCACGTCGGCTTGGTCGCGCCCGAACGGCTGCTGTTGCTCGGCGATGCGACGAGCCGTGCGGTGCTGTCGGCAGAACGACCGGCGGTACGGGGCGGTTTACAGCCCTTCAATCATAAAAGGGGACAAACGGGGGTTGTCGCCAGCCTGCATCCGCGCCTGCTGCTCGAACGGCCGGCGCTGAAGGCGGAAAGCTGGCGGGATCTGCAGTTGCTGGTCGCGGGGATGGAAGAGCGGAAGGCATGATGCGAAACCTGTTGATGGCCGCGACCCTCGTCGCGCTGCCCTGCGCGGTTCAGGCGGCTCCGTCCGTTGGCGTCGGCGATGATGGCGACGCCCGCACCGTCGCGCCGCTGCCGCCGCAGCTCGAACCCGCCCAGCGCGACGCCTATCGCGCCGTCTTCGCCGCGATCCGCTCGGGCCGCTGGCAGGACGCACAGCTCGCGCTCGACGGCATGGCGCCCGGCCCCCTGCACAGCGTCGCCCGGGCCGAACTCTATACCGCCAAGGGCTCGCCCAAAGTGCCGGTCGAAGCGCTCGTCTCGCTCCTCAACGAAGCGCCCGAACTTCCGCAGGCGGAGGCGGTACGCCGCCTCGCCGCCGCGCGCGGGGCCACCGATCTGCCGCCGCTCCCAGTCGCGCAGCGCCTGATCTGGAACGACGGCGCGCCGCGCCGCGTCCGGGCCAAGGCGACCGCCAGCGACCTGATCGCGGCCGATCTCGCCCAGAAGATGCAGCCCTTCGTCAAGGCGGACGATGGCCCTTCGGCTGAGGCGCTGCTGATCTCCACCAGCGGACTTTCCGGCGAGGCGCTGACCGAATGGCAGGCGCGGATCGCCTGGATCTACTTCCTGTCGGGCAATGACGCCAAGGTCCGCGAACTCGGCGCACAGGCGGCGGCGGGCGTCGGCGACTGGGCGGTGCAGGGCCGCTGGATGGCGGCGCTGGCGGCGTGGCGACAGAAGGATTGCGCCGCCGCCGAAGAGGGTTTCGAAGGGGTCGCGGCCCGCGCCGGCGACGTCGATCTGCGCGCCGCCGGGCTCTATTGGGCGTCACGCGCGGACATGGTTTGCGCGCGCCCCGATCGCATTCAGGGCCGACTGAAGGCGGCCGCGCAATTCGGCGAGAGCTTCTACGGGCAGCTCGCGCGCCAGGCGCTGGCGATGCGCGAGCCCGCGGTCAAGGCGCCGGGGATCGGCCCGTCCGACTGGGCGCGGATCGACCGTCGCCCCAATGTCCGCATCGCCGCCGCGCTGGTCGAGATCGGCGAGAGCGACCTCGCCGACGACGTGATCCGCCAGCAGGCGAAGATCGGCAACCCGGCTGAATTCGCCAGCCTGATCCGCCTCGCCGAGGCGCTCGACCTGCCCGCGACCACGCTGTTCCTCGCGCACAACCTGCCCAATGGCGTCACCGCCACGGCCGAGGCGCGCTACCCGGCGCCGAACTGGACGCCGGACAGCGGCTGGCGGATCGACAAGGCGCTAGTCTACGCCCATGCCCTGGAGGAATCGCGCTTCCGCAAGGCGGTGACGAGCCCGGCCGGCGCCTATGGCCTGATGCAGATCATGCCCGCCGCCGCGACCGACTTCGCTCGCGAGCGCGGCACGGCGATCGACAAGGCGGCGCTCACCCGCCCCTCCACCAACATGGACATCGGCCAGCGCGACCTTGAACGGCTGCGCGACATGGGACTGACCGGCGGACTGCTGCCCAAGGTGATTGCCGCCTACAATGCCGGCCCCAAGCCGGTGGGCGAATGGAACAGCCTCGTCCATGACGGTGGTGACCCGCTCCTCTATATCGAGAGCATCCCCTATTGGGAGACGCGCGGCTACGTCACCACGGTGCTGCGCAACTACTGGATGTACGAGGCGCGGACCGGCAAGCCTGCGCTCGCCAGCCGGGCGGCGCTCGCGCAGGGCCTGTGGCCGCGCTTCCCCGGACTGTCCGGCGCGACGGCGGTGCGCATGACCCCGGCGCGCGAGGCGCGGACGATGGTCGCCGCCGTCCAGCCGCAGCGCTCTGCGCCGCGTGTCGCTGCGCCGGTCGTCGTCGCGGCGACCCGCGCGACCATGCCCGCACCGGCCGCCGCCGCCCCGCTGGTCGTCGCCGCGACCGAGCGCGCTCCCGTGGCGCCGCTGACCGTCGTGTCCGCGCGTACCGCTCCGGTCCTCGCCGCCACCCCGACCCCGCCGATCGGCACCACGGCGCGGGTCGCCGCGATCGTCAAGGCCATCCCGAGCGCCGTCAAGGCCGCAGCCGGTGCGGTGGCCGACAGCGAACTGCTCAAGGCCGCCGGCGCGGCAATGGCGATGCAGCCCCAAGCGCTGGTCGGCGCGCTCGCAGACACGATCAGCATCGGCGGCAAGCCCGACTGATGCCGATCGACGAAAGCCGCACCTTCGTGCCGGTGCGGATCGCGGTGCTCACCGTTTCCGACACGCGCGGGCTTGCCGAGGATCGCTCCGGCGACGCGCTGGTCGCGCGGCTGACCGAGGCCGGGCATATGCTGGCCGATCGGGCCATCCTGCGCGACGATGCCGACGCGATCGTCGCCCATCTTCATCGCTGGATCGACGACCCGGCGATCGACTGCGTCCTGACCACGGGCGGCACCGGCGTCACCGGCCGCGACGTCACACCCGAGGCGGTCGAGCGTGTCGCGGACAAGATGATCCCCGGCTTCGGCGAGTTGTTTCGCTGGCTCAGCTTCCAGACGATCGGCACCTCGACCATCCAGTCGCGCGCCTGTGCCTGCGTCGCGCGCGGCACCTATGTCTTCGCGCTGCCCGGATCGACCGGCGCGGTGCGCGACGCCTGGGACGGCATCCTGCGCGATCAGCTCGACAGCCGTCATCGCCCCTGCAACTTCGTTGAGCTGATGCCCCGCCTCACCGAGCGCTGACCGTCAGCCGCTCTGCATGGCCGCCAGCTCGTGTCCGTCGACGTCGCGGAAATGGAAGCGGCGTCCACCGGGAAAGGCGAAGATCGGCACCACGATCGTTCCGCCCGCCGCCTCGACCGCGCCGAGCGTCGCCTCCAGATCGGCGACCCGGATGACCGGCAGCGGCGCGCGGACCTTGTCGGGCGCGGCGTCGAGGCCGAGATCGGTGTCCCCGCTCGTCGTGGCGGCGTAGTCCGGCCCGAAGTCGCTGAAGCTCCAGCCGAACGCCTCCGCATAGAAGCGCTTCGCCGCTGCCCGATCGCCGACAGGCAGTTCCAGATACTCCAGACGTCCCATGTCTCGCCTCCCTTGTTCGAACTATGTTCTAGCGTTGATTGGGGCTCGTCGCAATGTTCTTGAACTGTTCCACGTGGAACAATAGGACCGCGATATGGCGAGTCCCCGGCCCCAGCGCGGCGCGACGCAGAATGCGGAAAGCACGCGCTTCAATTTACCCCAGACCGACTCGGATGGTGACTGGCTCGATGCGCGCGAAGCGATCGACGGCGCCCCGCCGCCGCTCCGTACGACCGTGACGGTCGAGCGGCCGCGGACCATCATCAGCCGCAACGCCTCTCCCGATGTGCCGTTCGACCGGTCGATCAATCCCTATCGGGGATGCGAGCATGGCTGCATCTATTGCTTCGCGCGTCCCAGCCACGCCTTTCACGACCTCTCGCCGGGGCTCGATTTCGAGAGCCGGCTGTTCGCCAAGCCCGACGCCGCGGCGCTGCTCCGCGCCGAACTGGCCAGGCCGGGCTATGTCGCGCGGCCGATGGCGCTCGGCACCAATACCGATCCCTATCAGCCGATCGAGCGCGAATGGCGCATCACGCGGTCGGTGATCGAGGTTCTGGCGGAGACCGAGCATCCACTGACTATTACCACCAAGTCCGACCGGGTGACGCGCGATCTCGATATCCTCGCGCCGATGGCGGCGAAGGGACTGGCGGCGGTATGCCTGTCGGTCACCTCGCTCGATCCGAAGATCGCGGGCACCGTCGAGCCCCGCGCTCCGCATCCGGAACGCCGGCTCGCGGCGGTGCGCAGGCTGGCCGATGCCGGCGTAGCGACCTATGTCTCCATCTCGCCCGTCATCCCCGCCATCACCGACCACGAGATCGAGCATCTGGTCGAGCGCGCCGCCGAGGCTGGCGCCCGCCACGTCTTCTTTCTCCCCGTACGCCTGCCCTGGGAGGTCGCGCCGCTGTTCCGGGCTTGGCTGGACACGCATTTCCCGGACCGTGCAGGCAAGGTCATGGCGACGATCCGCTTCATTCGCGGCGGGCGCGACAATGATCCCGACTTCTTCACGCGGATGCAGGGTTCCGGACCCTGGGCAGAGCTGATGCGCACCCGCTTCCAGATCGCCGTCCGCAGGCATGGGCTGAACGCGGAGCGGATCGCACTGCGCTCCGACCTCTTCCGTCCGCCCGCCGGTGCGCAGGGCGAGTTGTTCTGACGCAGCCATCGCGGCTGCCGATCGTTCTGCTTCTATCGCCGGCCTCAGCCGGGACGATCGAAGGAGAGCCACGATGCACGAGACTCCGAAGGGCGCGAACCCGATGCAGGATCGCGATCAGCAGCAGGGCATGGATCGCCAGCAGAACCAGCAGGGCGGACAGGGCAATACCCAGCAGGGCGGCGGCAGCGCCGGCGAGGGCGCGTCCGGACTGCAGGAAGAATCCGGCGCGGGCTATGGCAACAATGCCGGCACGCAGGGCAGCGAGGGCGAGCGCGGACGGTAAGATCGTCCGTTTCGATTTCCCGGCGCAGGCTGGAGCTTTGGTACATGGCACCCTGCCGTCCGCCAGAAAGCTCAGCCTGCGTAAAACCTTTGCGAAAGTCGCTTCGTCATGCCGGGCTTGTTCCGGCTTCCACGGTTCCGCACAAGATCAAGCCATTGACTTGTGGCACGGTGGATCCCGGAACACGTCCGGGATGACGCGTGGAAGAGGACGTTTTGCGACTTTTGCAAACGTCCCGCCTGCGCTGGGATGACGTCGGGATAAGGGCGTTGCTGCCTTCTCACCGGTCGCGCTGATCCGGCCAACGCACTGCAATGCATCACCCCACCAAGGCCAACCGCGTCTCCGAGGCCTTCAGCTCCGCCCCCGCCACCCCCGGCAGCGCCTCGACATGCTCGACCAGCTCGGCATCCAAGCGGAAGTCTCGCCCGAGCAGCAGCGCATAGCCGCCCTCGGCCACCGCCCGCACCTCTCCGCGCGCGCCGCGATGCGGCTCGAGCAAGGCCGCCAGCGCAACGAAGGCCCGCGCATCCGACACGGTCACGTCCAGCACGAAGCGCGCCGCGTTGGCCAGCGTCTCGAAGGGCTGCACCCGCTTGATCGAGACGCGCGGCGCTTCCTCGCCGGGGCGGCGATCCAGCTCCACCGTCATCAAGGCACAGCCGCCGATCCGCGCGGCGTCTTCCAGATCCTTTGCCACCGCATCGTCGAAGCAGGTGGCGAGGAACTGGCCACTGGCGTCCGAACACTGGATCATCATGTAGCGCTTGCCCCGCGCGGAGGTGCGCCAGCGCGCCTCCTCGACCAGGACCGCCATCGTGGCGCCCGCGCGCGTGCCGTCGTCCGGAATGGTCAGTTCGGACAGCGAGGCATAGCTGCGCGCGCCATGGATGCGCGCGAGATGCGCGTGGCGATCGACCGGGTGCGCGGAGAAATAGAAGCCGAACGCCTCCTTCTCCTGCTCCATCCGCTCCGCCAGCGTCCATCTGGCGGGAGGGATCTTGATCGCGTCGTGCGCGCTGCCGGCGTCTCCGAACAGTCCGCCCTGCCCGCTCGTCCGCTCGGCATGGGTGCTCGCCGCCACCGCCAGGATCGTCTCCGCCGCGGCATGGACGCCGGCGCGATTGGGATCGAAGCCATCGAACGCGCCCGCCGCCGCCAGCGTCTCCAGCTGCCGCTTGTTGAGCAGCCGCGGATCGACGCGCCGCGCAAAATCGTCGAGCGAGGCGAAACGCGCCGACCTGCGCTCGGCGACCAGCTTCTCCATCGCCCCCTCGCCCACCGACTTGAGCGCGCCGAGCGCATAGCGGACGGCGAGTCCGTCCTCCCGCACCTCGACGTCGAAATCGGGCTGGCTGGCATGAATACAGGGGGGTAGCAGCGTCACGCCGCTACGGCGCGCATCCTCCACGAACACGCCCAGCTTGTCGGTGAGCGCCATGTCGAAGCACATCGAGGCGGCGTAGAATTCGTGCGGATGATGCGCCTTGAGCCATGCCGTCTGATAGGCGAGCAGCGCATAGGCGGCCGCGTGCGACTTGTTGAAGCCATAGCCGGCGAACTTGTCGATCAGGTCGAACAGCTCGTTGGCCTTGGCCTTGGCGATGCCGTTCGCGCTCTGGCAGCCCTCGACGAAGGTCGCGCGCTGCGCGTCCATCTCCGCCTTGATCTTCTTGCCCATCGCGCGGCGCAGCAGGTCGGCGCCGCCCAGCGAATAGCCCGCCAGGATCTGCGCGGCCTGCATCACCTGTTCCTGATAGACGAAGATCCCGTAGGTCTCCTTCAGGATCGGCTCCAGCAGCGGGTGTGGGTAGACGATTTCCTCCGTCCCCTGCTTGCGCCGGCCGAAGCTGGGGATGTTGTCCATCGGACCCGGGCGATAGAGCGACACGAGCGCGATGATGTCGCCGAAATTGGTCGGCCGCACCGCCGAGAGCGTCCGCCGCATCCCCTCCGATTCGAGCTGGAACACGCCGACCGTGTCGCCGCGCTGGAGCAGCTTGTAGGTTGCCTCGTCATCCCATTCGAGCGCGTCGAGCTGGATCGTGACGCCGCGCTTGGCGAGGAGCTGCACCGCCTTCTGCAGCACCGACAGGGTCTTGAGGCCGAGAAAGTCGAATTTGACGAGGCCCGCCCCCTCGACGAACTTCATGTCGAACTGGGTAACCGGCATGTCCGAGCGCGGATCGCGATAGAGCGGCACCAGCTGCGCCAGCGGCCGGTCGCCGATCACCACGCCCGCGGCATGGGTGGAGCTGTGGCGCGGCAGGCCTTCCAGCTTGGTCGCCAGATCCCACAGCCGGCGGACCTGATTGTCGTTGGCATATTCCTTGGCCAGCTCCGGCACGCCGTTCAGCGCCCGCTTCAGGTCCCAGGGATCGGTCGGGTGGTTGGGGACGAGCTTCGCCAGCCGGTCGACCTGGCCGTAGCTCATCTGGAGCACGCGGCCGGTATCCTTCAGCACCGCCCGCGCCTTCAGCTTTCCGAAGGTGATGATCTGCGCGACCTGGTCACGGCCATATTTCTCCTGCACGTAGCGGATCACTTCGCCACGTCGGGTTTCGCAGAAGTCGATGTCGAAGTCGGGCATCGACACGCGCTCGGGGTTCAGGAAGCGTTCGAACAGCAGGCCGAGCTGAAGCGGATCGAGATCGGTGATCGTCAGCGCCCAGGCGACGACCGAACCTGCGCCCGAACCACGGCCCGGACCCACGGGAATGTCGTGGTCCTTCGCCCATTTGATGAAGTCGGCGACGATCAGGAAGTAGCCGGGGAAGCCCATCTGGACGATCACGTCCACCTCGAAGCGCAGCCGCTCGCGATACACGTCGCGCCAGCCCGGCTCGCCCTCGGGCTCGCCCTTGGCCAGCCGCAGCTCGGCGATCCGGTCGAGCCGCGCCTCCAGCCCCGCCTCGGCGTCCCGGCGCAGCATCGCCGCTTCGCCCTCGCGGTCGCCGGCGAGGCTGGGCAGGATCGGCTTGCGATACGGGGCCATCACCGCGCAGCGCTGCGCCACGACCAGCGTATTGGCGATCGCCTCCGGCACGTCGGCGAACAGCGTCTTGAGCGCCTCGGCCGGCTTCAGCCAGGCATCGGGACAGCTCTTCGGCCGATCCTCCGTCTCCACATAGGTCGAGTTGGCGATGCACAGCATCGCATCATGCGCGTCGCCGAAGCTCTGCTCGGCGAAGCAGCAGGGATTGGTCGCGACCAGCGGCAGGTCGCGCGCATAGGCGAGATCGATCAGCGCCTCTTCGGCCTGCATCTCGGTCGCGTCGCCGCGGCGGCACAGTTCGATGTACAGCCGGTCGCCGAAGATCGTCTGGAGCCGGTCGCAAAACGCCTCCGCCCGGCCGGGCTGGTCTTCGGCGAACAGGCGGGCGAGCGTTCCCTCCCCGCCCGCGGTCAGCGCGATCAGCCCCTCGGCATGGCGGGCCAGCACCTCGATTGACACATGCGGCGCCTGCTCGATCGGCCGTTCCAGATGCGCGGCCGACACGAGCGCGCAGAGATTGTCGTAGCCGGTCGTGTTCTGCGCATAGAGGGCGATCCAGTCGAGCGGCGCAACGACGCCCTCGGGCATGTCGGGGCGGCACAGGCCGAGCAGCGTGCCGATGACCGGCTGGACGCCCGCCTTCTTCGCCGCATCCGAAAAGGCCATGGCGGCATAGAGGCCGTTGCGATCGGTCAGCGCCGCGGCGGGGAATGCCTGTTTCTTGGCCTGCGCGGCGATCGCCTTGGGATCGATCGCGCCGTCGAGCATCGTGTAGGAGGAGAAGATGCGGAGCGGCACATATCCGGAATGCATCGGCCCAACCTAGGGGTGCGGGGATGATTCGGCCAGCGTTGTGGGCCGGGGTTGCGACGGGGCGTTTTGGGTCCGGGAGATGCGGCGGGTCAACCGCAGTGGGCAGTCGCTCGATGGACAGGAGCGCAGCCGCACACGGGCGTCACCCCGGACTTGTTCCGGGGTCCACCTCGCCGCGAGACCGTCGGCGTGAGCGTTTGCGGGACGGTGGATGCCGGAACAAGTCCGGCATGACGGAGGGCGAGGCGACGTCAGACGGCGAAGTCTGTCGCTGGCGATTACCCCGCCGCAACGACCCCCGGCTTGGGCGCATCCGCCGTCGAGCGCAGGTGCAACTCGCGCAGCTGCCGGTTGTCCGCCGGCGAGGGCGCGCCCATCAGCAGGTCCTCGGCGCGCTGGTTCATCGGGAAGAGCGTGATCTCGCGCAGGTTCTGCGCCCCGCAGATCAGCATGACGATCCGGTCGACGCCGGCCGCCATGCCGCCATGCGGCGGCGCGCCGTACTGGAAGGCGCGGTAGAGGCCGCCGAACCGCTCCTCGACATCGGCCTTGGAGAGGCCGACCAGTTCGAACGCCTTGACCATCAGCTCCGGCGACTGGTTGCGGATCGAGCCGGAAGCGATCTCATAGCCATTGCAGACGAGATCGTACTGATAGGCCTTGATCGTCAGCGGGTCCTGCCCGTTCAGCGCGTCCATCCCGCCCTGCGGCATCGAGAAGGGATTGTGCGCGAACTCGACCTTCTTCTCGTTTTCGTCCCATTCGTAGAAGGGGAAGTCGACGATCCAGCACAGGCGGAACGCGCCCTGTTCGATCAGGCCGAGCTGGTCGGCGACGCGGGTGCGCGCCGCGCCGGCCAGCTTGGCGGCCTGTTCGGGCTTGCCGGCGGCGAAGAACAGCCCGTCGTCCGGGCCGAGGCCGAGTGCGGCGTAGAGCGCCTCCATGCCTTCGGAACCATGGTTCTTGGCGATCGGGCCGCCGAACTCGCCGCCCTTGCGGGTGACATAGCCCAGTCCCGCATGGCCCTCGGCGCGGGCCCATTCGTTCATGTCGTCGAAGAACTTGCGGCTCTTGTCCGCCGTGCCCGGCGCGGGGATCGCGCGGACCACGCCGCCGCCGCCCACGATCCGCTCGAACAGGCCGAAGCCGCTCGTGGTGAAGTGCTCCGATACGTCGGTGATGATCAGCGGATTGCGCAGGTCGGGCTTGTCGCTGCCGTACTTCAGCATCGCCTCGTCATAGGGGATGCGCGGGAACTGGCCGGTCGGGGTGACGGTGCGGCCGTCCGCGAACGCCTCGAAGATGCCGCCGATCACCGGCTCCATCGTCTCCCATACCTCTTCCTGCGTGACGAAGCTCATCTCGAGGTCGAGCTGGTAGAATTCGCCCGGCAGCCGGTCGGCGCGCGGATCCTCGTCGCGGAAACAGGGGGCGATCTGGAAATAGCGGTCGAAGCCCGCCACCATCAGCAGCTGCTTGTACTGCTGCGGCGCCTGCGGGAGCGCGTAGAACTTACCGGGATGAATGCGGCTCGGCACCAGAAAGTCGCGCGCGCCCTCGGGCGAGGAGGCGGTGAGGATCGGGGTGGAATATTCGGTGAAGCCCGCGGCCTCCATGCGGCGGCGCATGTCGGCGATCACCTTCGTCCGGCGCACGATGTTCGCGTGCAGCGTCTCGCGGCGCAGATCGAGGAAGCGATAGCGCAGCCGGATATCCTCCGGATATTCCTGCTCGCCCGCGACCGGCATCGGCAGCTCGTCCGCTGCGGACAGCACCGTCGCGGCGCGCGCGAACACCTCGATCGCCCCGGTCGCCAGGTTGGGGTTCACCGTCGCGTCCGACCGCGCCTTCACCGTGCCGTCGATCGTCACGACCGATTCGACGCGCACCCCTTCGAGGATCGGCAGCGCCGGCGAATCCGAATCGGCGACGATCTGGGTGATGCCATAATGGTCGCGCAGGTCGACGAACAGCACGCCGCCATGGTCGCGCTTGCGATGCACCCAGCCCGACAGGCGGACGGTCTCGCCGACGGCGGCAGCGTCGAGGGCGGCGCAGGTGTGGGTGCGATAGGCGTGCATCGGGTTCTTCTTTTCAATCCGTCATCCCGGCGCGGGCCGGGATCTCGTGAGGCAAGGGTGCCGCCAGCCACCGAAAGATGCCAGCCTGCGCTGGCATGACGATGGAGGAGATGGGGTTGCCCCTCCCCCTCTCACCCCCTCTTTGTCAACCCGTGCGCGTCGGTCTATGGGCGGTCGGATGCACGTCCATCCGCTTATCACCGACAGCGCCACGCTCGCCGATCTCTGCTCCCGCCTCGCCCAGGCCGATTTCGTCACGGTCGACACCGAGTTCATGCGCGAGAGTACCTATTGGCCCGAACTCTGCCTGATCCAGATCGCCGACACGCAGGAGGCGGCCGCGATCGACCCGCTGGCGCCCGGCCTCGACATGGGTCCGCTGCTCGACCTGCTGGTGAACAACGAGGATGTGCTGAAGGTCTTCCATGCCGGCGGGCAGGATATCGAGATCATCTACAATCTGACCGGCAAGACCCCGCATCCGCTGTTCGACACGCAGGTCGCGGCGATGGCGCTGGGTCAGGGCGAGCAGATCGGCTATTCGAATCTGGTCGACAGCTGGCTGGGCATCAGCATCGACAAGGGCGCGCGCTTCACCGACTGGTCGCGTCGGCCGCTCGATGCGCGGCAGATCGAATATGCGATCGGCGACGTGACGCACCTGTCGCGCATCTTCCCCAAGATGCTCGAGCGGTTGAAGAAGACCGGCCGCGGCGCATGGCTGGACCAGGAGATGGAGCGACTCGCCGATCCCGCCAACTATGCCAACGATCCCGATCTCGCCTGGAAGCGCGTCCGCATTTCAGGCCGCAAGCCCGAGGTGCTGGGCCGGCTCAAGGCGCTGGCGCGCTGGCGCGAACTGGAGGCGCAGGCCAAGGACCTGCCGCGCGGCCGGATCGTCAAGGACGAGACGCTGGGCGACCTCGCCGGCAATCCGCCGCGCAAGCAGGCCGATCTCGCCAAGGTGCGCGGCCTGTCGGCGACCTGGGCGGGGAACGACATCGGCGCGCGGCTGATGGCGGCGATCGAGGCTGCGGTGCCGCTGTCCGCCGACGAACTGCCGCCCCGCGACGACCGCAAGCCGGGGCTGGGCAAGGACGGCGCGCTGGTCGCCGATCTGCTGAAATTGCTCCTCAAGATTCGCGCGCGCGACATCGACGTGGCGTCGAAGCTGCTGGCGCGCAGCGAGGAGCTCGAGGCGCTCGCGGCGGGCGTCCGCAAGGGACTGCCGATGCTCGAGGGATGGCGCTACGATCAGTTCGGGCGCGATGCCGTGGATCTGGTCGAGGGGCGGCTGGGTTTCACCGTCAAGGCCGGACGGCTGATGATGACCCGAGCAGAGGAGCCTGCATGACCACGGTCGCCACCTATGGCCTCACGGCCGCCGCGATGATCGCCGCTCTGGCCGGCTGTGCGACGACGCCGCCGCCACGCGAGCCCGCCGGCCCCTGTCGGGTCGATGAGGCTGTACGCATGCGCTACGTCGGCACCCGCTTCCGCCTGCCGATGCGCGACGAGATGCGCTACGCGACCGACAGTCGCATCGCGCGCGTGATCCGCCCCGGCGACATCACGACGCAGGACTTCCGCGAGGACCGGCTGAACATCCTGGTCGATGATGCCAGGCGGGTCGAGGGCCTGCGCTGCGGGTGATCGCAGCACCCGCCTGAGGTACGTCCCTATCCGATCAGCACCGGCTTGCGCGCAAGCGCGGTCGCCAGAGCCGAGTGTCGCTTCTCCACCGTCTCGGCATAGAGCGACCGGTCCTCCGGTCGCAGGGCCAGCGCCACCGCATCGCCGTGGAGCGCGAGCGACGAACGGGTGAGCGGGCCCGCCAGCCCACCCGACAGCCGCTGGCCGAGCCGCATCGCCAGTCCCCAGTCGACCGCGCGGCGCAGCGCCTCGGGCGGGGCGAGGCGGGGGAGCGGCGCGGGATGGCCCATGCCGCCGCCCAGGCTGGTGAACAGCGCCTGCGCCAGCATCGCGCGCTCCTCCGCCTCGATCGCCACCCAATTGCCGTGGAGCGCGATTTCCAGGCCACGTTCCGCCCGGAACTCGGGATTGGCGCGCCAGCCCACATCGGCGAGGAGGCACGCGGCATGGCGGATACGGCCATGGGAGGGCGCGTCGCTGGCAAAGAGCGGTGCGATCCACCGGTCGAGCAGGTCGCCATGTTCGGGAAAGCGGCCGAGCACCCGCCCCTCTTCGCGCGCGCCGACGATCAGCGGATCGAGCGCGCGCGTCTCCGCATCCATCGCCGCATAGAGCAGCCCTTCGCGCAGGCCATAGGCGGAGACGATCGTCGTGCGGCTCTCCAGCCGGCGCAGCAGCACGCCGAGCAGCGCGGCGGCATCGGCCAGCGTCGCGGTGCGGCCCGACGACAGGCCGGGGATCGCGCGCAACTGCGCCTTGTCGAGATGCGAGATGCTGCGGGCCAGCCGCGCGATCGCGGCGGGCTCCAGCGCATATTGGTGCGCGATCGGCAGCGGATAGACGTTGCGCACCATGTCGAGCCGCGCCAGCGCCCGCCACGACCCGCCGACGAGGTACAGCGGCAGGCCCTTGCCGCGACCGGCCCAGCCGGCCTTCGCGATCAGCTTGCCGACATGGGCGTCGAGCGGCTTGCCGCGCATGCCGGCGATCCGCAGCACGCCGAGCGGGAAGGACACGCGATCCGCGATCCGGCCACCTGTTACCCGCACGAGCTCTAGGCTGCCGCCCCCCAGGTCGCCGACGATCCCGTCGGCATCGGGGATGCCCGACAGCACGCCATGGCCGGCACCCGCCGCCTCCTGCTCGCCGCTCAGGATCTCGACGGACAGGCCGAGCGCCTGCGCGGCCTCGATCAGGTCCCGGCCATTGGCAGCGTCGCGCACCGCGGCGGTGGCGACGGTGCGGACGGTCGCCACATCCATCTCGCGCACGACCGCGGCGAACCGGGCGAGCGCCTGCCGCGCCAGCGCCAGCGAGGCGGAGTCGATCGCGCCCGTCGCCGCCAGCCCTCGGCCGAGGCCCGCCATCACCTTCTCGTTGAACAGCACCGCGGGTAGCCGCGGATGCCCTTCATAGACGACGAGGCGCACCGAGTTGGAGCCGATGTCGATGATCGCGACGCGGGCGCGATCGACGAGGGGCTCCGGTCGCGGCCCGGACGGGGACTTGCGCGGGAACAGGCTCACGAAATCGTCCGCAGCAACAGTGTCGGCACCTTCTCCAGCGCCGCGCCGCGGCCCGACAGCGACGGATTGGTCATGAAGTAGCGGTGGAGGTTGAAAGGCCGTTCGCCGGGGATCACACGGACATATTCCCCGTCCGGCCCCAGGATCCAGCTCTGCTCGTCGTCCAGGAGGTTGGCCACCATCACCTGGTCGAGGATCTGGTCGTGGACGGTGGGATTGGTGATCGGCAGCATATATTCGACGCGCCGGTCGAAGTTGCGCGGCATCCAGTCGGCCGAGGAGATGAACAGCTTCGCGCCGTCGTTCGGCAGCGCCTTGCCGTTGCCGAACGCCCAGATGCGGCTGTGCTCCAGATAGCGGCCGACGATCGACTTCACCCGGATATTCTCCGACAGGCCGGTCACCTGCGGGCGCAGGCAGCAGATGCCGCGGATGATCAGGTCGATCTGCACCCCGGCGCCGCTCGCCTCGTAGAGCTTGTCGATGATCTGCGCGTCGACCAGCGAGTTCATCTTGGCCCAGATCGCCGCGGGCCGCCCGGCACGCGCATGGGCGATCTCGTCGTCGATCAGCCGGGTCAGCCGCTGGCGCAGGTCGAGCGGCGACAGGCCGATGCAGTTCATGTCGCGCGGTTCGACATAGCCGGTGATGTAGTTGAACATCTGCGCCGCATCGCGCCCGATCGCCTGATCGGCGGTGAAGTAGCTGAGGTCGGTATAGATGCGCGCGGTGACGGGGTGGTAGTTGCCCGTTCCGAAATGGCAGTAGGTGCGCACGCTGCCATTCTCGCGGCGAACCACCATCGACACCTTGGCATGTGTCTTCCAGTCGATGAAGCCGTACACGACCTGCACCCCGGCGCGCTCCAGCTGCGAGGCCCAGAGGAGGTTCTGCTCCTCGTCGAAGCGCGCCTTCAGCTCGACCACCGCGGTCACCGACTTGCCCGCCTCGGCCGCGGCGACCAGCGCCGCGATCACCGCCGACTGCTTGCCCGCGCGATAGAGGGTCTGCTTGATCGCGATCACATCCGGATCGGCCGCCGCCTGCTTCAGGAAGGCGATCACCACCTCGAACGTCTCATAGGGGTGGTGGACGACGATGTCCTTGGCGCGGATCGCGGCGAAGCAGTCGCCGTCGAACTCGCGGATGCGTTCGGGGAAGCGCGGGGTGAGCGGCGGGAACTTCAGGTCCGGCCGGTCCTCGTCGACCAGCATCGCGAGGTCGGCGATCCCGAGCAGCTGGCCGCTCTCGGTGATGATCGCCTCGGCCCCGCCCAGCTCGCTCTTCAGCAGCGCGGCGAGCGGATCGGGCATGCCCGTCTCCAGCTCCAGCCGGATCACCCGTCCCCGCCGGCGGCGCTTGATCGCCTTGGCGAAGTAGCGGACCAGGTCCTCCGCCTCTTCCTCGATCTCGATGTCGCTGTCGCGCAGCACCCGGAAGGCCGCGGCGCCATGGACGACATAGCCGGGGAAGATCAGCGACGCGAAGCGCTTCACCACCGCCTCCACCGACACATAGCGTGCCTCCGTGCCCGGCAGGCGAACGAAGCGCGGCGTCGTCGCGGGCAGCATCAGCACCTCGCGGATCGGCTCGCCGTCGGCGATCCGCTCGAGGTCGAAGATGATCGACAGCCCCTTGTTCGGAATGAAGGGAAAGGGGTGCGCGGGATCGAGCGCCTGCGGGGTCAGCGTCGGGAAGATCTGGTCGCGAAAATGATCCTCCAGCCAGCCACGCGCCGCCTCGTCCACGCCGTCGCGGCGCAGCACCCAGATGCCCGCCTCGTCGAGCAGGTTGCGCAGGTCGGCCCAGATATGCTGCTGGCTCTCCATCAGCCGGTCCGCCTCGGCGACGATGCCGGCGAGCTGCTGGCCCGGGGTCAGGCCGTCGACGGAGCGGCGATCGACGTCCTGCGACTGCTGGCCCTTGAGCCCGGCGACGCGGACCATGAAGAATTCGTCGAGGTTCGACCCGCAGATCGACAGGAAGCGCAACCGTTCGAGCAGCGGGTGCGAATCGTTGCACGCCTCCTCCAGCACGCGGCGGTTGAAGGCGAGCCAGGACAGCTCGCGATTGAAGTAGCGGTCGTTCGGCTCGGGCGCGCTGGCATCGTCCTCCGGCTGGGCGAGCGGGGCGATGTGGGCGGGGCGGGTCATGCGTCCTCCGGTAGGCCGGTCAGGAAGCCGGCTTCGATCAGCAAGGTTCGGGCCAGCGGAATTGTCAGACGACGGCGACGTTCCCATGACAGTCGGTCGAGGGCGATCGCGATCGCCTCGATCCGGGCGTGCGTGCGCTCAACGCGCGCGACCAGCCATTCGACCAGATCGGGGGGCGCGGGCAGGCCGCGGCGTTCCAGATGCCGTGCGATCAGCGCGCGCGACAGAGCATCGTCGGGCGCGCCGATCGCCGCATGCGGGCTCGCTGCCAGGCGGGTCCGCAGGTCGGGCAGCGACACCGGCCAGGCCGGCGGCAGGGCATCGGCGACGATCAGCAGCGGCTGAGCGTCTTCCTGCGCGCGGTTCCAGGCGTGGAACAGCTCGACCTCCGGCACCGTCGCGGCATCGTCGATCACCCGGGCGCCGCTCTGCCGCGCGAACAGTCCCGCCAGCAGCGAGCGGCCGCTGCGGGCCGGGCCGGTCAGCAATGCGGAGCGGACCGGCCAGTCCCGCCAGCCCTCCAGGGTGCGGACCGCCGCCTCGTTCGATGCGGTGAGCAGGAAGGCCTCGTCGCGCGGGTCGGTCGGCCAACCAAGAGGCAAGGCCATCTGGTTCATCCGGCCGGCGCCGCGGGCTCGCTGCGGCGGATGCGCAGCGTCGTTCCGGAGACCGCGACCTGATAGCCCCGCGCCTCCAGCGCCGCCTGGAGTGCGGCGAGATCGCCATCGGTGACGACGCGCATCAGCGAGACCCCGCCCAGCGCCAGGCTGGTCGTCGCGACGGAGCGGACGCCGGGGATGGCGCGAACCAGCGCCTCGCTGTTGGCGACGCTCGACACGCCGGGCGTATCGTACTGGATCGTCAGGGTGGTGCCGGTCGACACCGCGACCTCGCCGCTCTCCCCCTCGACCGGCGCCGCCTCGGGTTCCGGCGTCGGCGTGGCATCGGGATCGGGCGGCGGCGTGAGCGCCTGGTCGGGCGCGAGCCGACCCTGCCGCAGCGCCTGCTGGTAGAGGCCGTCGAGCCGCGCCACGCCGACGTCGAGCAGCTGTGCGATCCCCTCGGCACTGCCGACCCGCAGGGTGAAGCGGCCGAGCAGCGTGTCGTCCGGCCCGTGCCGCGCCTCGAACACGCCGATCACCGGCCCGCCCGGCCACTGGCGATAGAGGCGCACGGCCGGGATCAGCACGTCGGCCGCGCCATATTGGTCGAGGATCCGCCGCCACCAGCCACGTCCCGGACGCGAAACCTGGCCCGCGTTGAGCAGCAGGGGATCGGCGCCCGTACCGGCGGGCCGGACATAGTCGATGCTGCTGTTGCCCGTGCGGAACCGGGCCCAGGCCTGCTGCCACTCACTGCGCGCCTCGAACACCTGGCCGACGCCCGCAGACCATTGCAGCGGCACCACCAGCATCGGCACCGAGCGACCCTGATCGGGTGCGATGCCCAGGATCGCGCCGGCCCGCGTCCGGTCGAACAGGACGCCCAGCCGGGCGATGTAGCGGGTCGGCCCGATCTGCTCGTTCTCGACGACGATGCCGGAGACGAGCTGGTCGAGCGTCGCATCCGAAAGGAGCGCGCCGCCCCCGCCCAGCCGCTTCGACAATTGCACCCACGCCTTGCGCTGCGCCAGCCGCCAGCCGCCGAGCCGCGCGGCCTCGGCGGTCTTGCCGCCGACATCGACCGTCAGCCCGCTGACCTCGAAGGCGCCGCCGCCATCGACCGGGGCGACGCCGCGGCCGGCCCCCTCGATCTGGGCGAGCACGGCCGTGCCGGCCAACAGGGCCGCGGCGGCGGCGAGAACGATCGACGGGCGAGCCATGCAATCCCGCTTTTGCAGAAGCGGGCGTGGAAATCCAAGCGCGATATGGCTAGTCGACACGCATGAGCGAGACAGAGCAGCCGTCCTCCACCCCCTATACCTATGCCGATGCCGGCGTATCGATCGCCGCGGGCAATGCGCTGGTGCGCGCCATCGCCCCCCTCGCCCGGTCGACGCGGCGGCCCGGGGCGGACGCCGATCTAGGCGGCTTCGGCGGCATCTTCGACCTGAAGGCGGCGGGGTTCACGGATCCCCTGCTGGTCGCCGCCAATGACGGCGTCGGCACCAAGCTGAAGCTGGCGATCGAGTGGGACCGGCACGAGGGGGTGGGCGTCGATCTGGTCGCGATGTGCGCCAACGACCTGATCGTCCAGGGCGCCGAGCCCCTGTTCTTTCTCGACTATTATGCCAGCGGCAAGCTGGAGGCGGGGGTCGCCGAGCGGGTCGTGGCCTCGATCGCGGAGGGCTGCCGGCAGGCGGGCTGCGCGCTGATCGGCGGCGAGACGGCGGAGATGCCGGGCATGTACGCACCGGGCGACTATGATCTTGCCGGCTTCTGCGTCGGCGCGGTCGAACGCGACCGGCTGCTGACGGGCGACAGGATCGCGGCGGGCGACGTGATCCTCGGTCTCGCCTCGTCGGGGGTCCATTCCAACGGCTTCTCGCTGGTTCGCCGACTCGCCGCCGACAAGGGCTGGCGGCTCGACCGGCCGGCTCTGTTCGACCAGGACCGACTGTTGATCGACGCGCTGATGGCGCCGACCCGCATCTATGTCGCCAGCCTGTTGCCGCTGCTGCGCGAAGGGGCGATCCACGGACTGGCGCATATCACCGGCGGCGGCCTGCTGGAGAATGTGCCGCGGGTGCTGCCGGTCGAGACGCATGCGGTGATCGATGCCGATGCGTGGCCGCTGCCACGGGTGATGGCCTTCCTGCAGGCGCAGGGGCAGATCGAGCCCGAGGAGATGGCGCGCACCTTCAACACCGGCATCGGGATGGTCGCGATCGTCGCCGAAGCCGAAGCGTCGCGCGTTGCGGCGGCGCTGGAAGCCGCGGGCGAGACGGTCTTCGCGATCGGGCGGGTCGAGGCCGGCGCGCGCGGCTGCACCGTGCGCGGCGCGACCGAGACCTGGAGCGCGCGGGCGGACTGGACGGCGACCCATCACGCATGACGCGGGTCGGCATCCTCCTGTCAGGGCGCGGCTCGAACATGCAGGCGCTGGTCGAGCGGGCGCGGGGCTATGAGGTCGCGCTGGTCGCGTCGGACAAGCCGGACGCGGCCGGCATCGCCTGGGCCAGGGCGCGCGGGCTGAACACCTTCGCGCTCTCGCCCAAGGGCATCGGCAAGCCCGCCTATGAGGCGGCGCTGGATGCGGCGCTGCGCGACGCGGGGGTCGAGGTGATCGCGCTGGCGGGCTATATGCGGCTGCTGTCGGACGATTTCGTCGCGCGCTGGCGGGGGCGGATCGTCAACATCCACCCCTCGCTCCTGCCGAAGTACAAGGGACTCGACACGCATGCGCGTGCGATCGCGGCGAAGGATGCAGCGGGTGGCTGTTCGGTCCACATCGTCACCGAGGAGCTGGACGGCGGCGCGGTGCTCGGGCAGACGGCGGTGCCGATCCTGCCCGGCGACACGGCGGAGACGCTCGCCGCCCGCGTCCTCGAGGCCGAACATGCGTTATACCCGCATATCCTGACGGAGTTCGTGGCCGATGAGCGAAATCGTGGCGTCCCCCCTGTCGCGCGTGCGTGAGATCGCGCTGCTCCTGCCGGAGACGGAGGAGCGGACCAGTCATGGCCAGCCGACCTTCTTCGTCGCCGGCCGCCAGTTCGCCCAGCTGCGCGACGATCATCACGGCGACGGGCGCACCGTGGTGTGCGTGAAGACGAGCGGCAGCGACGAGCAGGCGATGCTGCTCGACGGAGCGCCCTCCACCTATAGCCGTCCCGCCTATCTGGGGCCGGCGGGCTGGGTGGCGATCGACCTGGCTGGTGACCCCGACTGGGCGCTGGTGGAGGATCGGATCGCACGAAGCTGGGAACTGGCGGCGCCCGCGCGGCTGCTGGAGGCGGGCGGGCGATGAGCGAGACGCCGGATCAGGCCACCCGCCGCCGCTGGGTCAGCCTGGCCGAGGCGGTGGCCGTCGCCGGGCTGGTGATCGGCGCGCTGACCCTGTGGCTCAGCTGGTCCGACAAGCGCGACGAGCGGATCGACAAGGCCAGCGAGCAGGCCAGCGCCGCGCGCGAGCGGGCGCGGGTGGAGCTGGTCGCCTCGGTCGAGGATGGCGGCCGGACGCTGACGTTGAAGGACGAGCGCCACGACCTGTCCGACGCGGCGATCAGCTTCCCCGGAGCGCTGGGCGTCGAGACCCAGCGCCCGCCCGGCGATCCCGCGATCGATGCGGGATGGTTCGAGGAACCGCTGCTCAAGGCGACCGACGGCGGAGCCGATCGCCGCACCGGCCGGCTGCCGGTGCTGATCCGCCTGCGCTATTGGGACGGGGATACCGAGCGATCGAGCAGCGGGATCTACGACATCGTCTGGCGGACCGAAGGACGCCTGCTGCGCGGACGCACGGTGCGGATGGAAGGCTTGCGGCTGCGCGCGCGAGGCGGGGATCAGGCGGCGCTGGATGCAGCGTGGTTGCGGGTGAAGCCTTAACCGCTGACGTTGCGTAGGCAGCGAGGAAGGACAGGGCTTCGACAAGCTCAGCACGAACGGTTTGGGAGTGGGTTGGCGCGCCCTCTCACCCGTTCGCCCTGAGCCTGTCGAAGGGCTGCTTTCCTCCGGGCGCCACGCTGGTGGCGAAGAAGAACAGCTCAGCACCAACGGGAGGGCGGGTGGCGCACCTCACAACTCCAGCGCGTAGACGAAATCGTCGTGGAGCGTGGCCCCGACCTTGAACCGCCGCTCCGCGATGGCGACGAACCCCTCGCGCTCGTAGAAGCGCCTCGCCCGCAAGTTGCCGGCGAACACGCCGAGCAGCATCCGTCGCGCGCCCCGATTCCTCGCATCGGCCACTGCCTGCGCGAGCAGCGCCGCGCCGAGGCCGGTGCCGTGCATCGTCGACAGCGCATAGATACGGCGCAGTTCGATATCGCCCGGGCGGGTCTCCCCCACCTCGTCGGGCGGGGTCAACAGCGTGTAGCCGACCGGCGCGCCGCCACGGATATGTTCGGCCAGCGTCAGCACGGCCGCGTCATCCGCGGCCCAGCGCGCGAAGACGTCTGCGCTACTCTTGCCGGCAAGATGGGCGAGGATGTCCGGGCCGGCCAGCACCCCGGCGAAGGTCGCGAGGAAACAGGCCTGCGCGACCAGGGCGACCGCGGCGGCATCGTCGACCGACGCCTGCCGCAGCCGCCAGTCGGGCATCAGCCGACGATCTCGTCGGGCTGGAAGAAATAGGCAATCTCGATCGCCGCATTCTCGTCCGAATCCGAGCCGTGCACCGAGTTCGCCTCGATCGATTCCGCCAGCTCCTTGCGGATCGTGCCGGGAGCGGCGTTCTCGGGATTGGTCGCGCCCATGATGTCGCGGTTGCGCTGGACGGCATTCTCGCCCTCGAGCACCTGCACCACCACCGGGCCGGAGATCATGAAGCTGACCAGATCGTTGAAGAAGGGCCGCTCCTTGTGGACGGCGTAGAAGCCCTCGGCCTGCTCCTTGGTCATCTGGATGCGCTTCGAGGCGACGACGCGCAGGCCGGCCTCCTCCAGCATCTTGGTGACCGCGCCGGTCAGGTTGCGGCGGGTCGCGTCGGGCTTGATGATCGAGAAGGTACGGTTCGCGGCCATGACGGTCACGGGCTCCTGTCTATGGAATAGGGGGATAGATGGCGCGCCGCCCTAGTCGGCGGGCGGCGCATTGGCAACAGGGATGGCCGCTGGCGGCTCAGGCAGCGGTCTGGCCGTAATCCTGCCGCGTCACCGGGTGGCTCGACGACAGGCCGCCGTCCGCCGCCAGCGCCTGTCCGTTGACATAGCTCGCCTCTGCGGAGGCGAGGAACAGCGCCACCTTCGCCAGCTCTTCCGGCTGGGCCGCGCGGCGAAGGGGATTGAGACGGCCGATCCGGTCCAGCTTGTCGACGGCGCGGGCATGGTCGAACACGGGCGCGGTCATGCCGGTCTCGGTCAGGCCGGGTAGCAGCGCGTTGACGCGCACGTTGCTGCCGGACAGCTGCTGCGCGGCGACCTGCGCGAGGTTGATCACCCCCGCCTTCGAGGCCGAATAGGCCGGCGATCCCGCCCCGGAGCGGAGGCCGGCGACGCTGGCGGTCAGGACGATGGCGCCGCCGCCTCGCCGGGCGATCCGCGGCGCAGCGTGCTTGATCGCGAGGAAGGGCCCGAGCAGGTTGACGCGCAGGACCTCGGCGAAGAGCGCGGCGTCGGTGTCGAAGATGCCCGGCAGCCCGCCCGAAATGCCGGCATTGGCGAACATCACGTCGATCCCGCCATGTTCCGCGACGGCAAGCTCGACGGTGCGGATCACGTCCGCCTCGCTGCCCGCGTCCATGCGGATCGCGCGGGCGGCCGGGCCGATCGTCGTGGCGGTTGCCGCAGCACCATCGCTGAGGTCGGCGCACACCACCCGCGCGCCTTCCGCGGCGAAGGCGATGGCGGCCGCGCGGCCGATCCCGGACCCGGCACCGGTCACGATCACCGACTTGCCCTCGAACCGCATCATGCCCCGGCCCTTTCCGCGAATGTCCACGCCGCCTCGGCCAGGCCGTAGACCCGCGCCGCGGTCGCCTCCGCCTGCGCACTAGAGGCGGTGCCGTCGATGATCCGGCGCTTGATGCCCTGGACGATCCCGGTCAGGCGGAAGAGGTTGTAGGCGAAGTACCAGTCGAGCTGCGGCACGCCGGCCCGGCCAGTCGCGGCGCAATAGCGCTCCACCATCTCGTCCAGCGTCGGGATGCCCGTCTTCGGCCCGGTGAGGCCAAGCACGCCCGACCGTCCCTCCGGCGCGGTGACCCAGTTCATCATCAGGTAGGAGAAGTCTGCCAGCGGATCGCCCAGCGTCGACAATTCCCAGTCGAGCACCGCCAGCACCTGCGGCCCCTGCGCGGCGTAGATCAGGTTGTCGATCCGGTAGTCGCCGTGGACGATCCCGGTCGCGGTCTGCGGCGGCAGGGTTCGGGGAAGCCAGTCGATCAGTCGCTCGACGGGCTCCATCCGCTCGGTCTCCGACGCGCGATATTGCTTGGTCCAGCGCGCGACCTGCCGCTCGAAATAATTGCCCGGCCGGCCATAACCGCCAAGACCGACCGCCTCCGGATCGATGCGGTGGAGCGCGGCGAGCGTGTCGACCAGCGCATGGTAGTGCGCGCGGCGCTGCTCGGGCGCCAGCTCCGGCATCGACCCGTCCCAGATCGTCCGCCCCGCGACCCGCTCCATGACGTAGAAGGGTGCGCCGATCACCCCGTCATCCTCGCACAGGCCCAGCGGCTGCGGCACGGGGAAGCCGGTGGGATGGAGCGCCGCGATCACGCGATACTCGCGTTCGACGGCATGGGCAGATGGCAGGATCGGCCCGAACGGCTTGCGCCGCAGCACATAGGCGGCGGCCGGCGTCTCGAGCAGATAGGTCGGGTTGGACTGGCCACCCGCGAAACGGCGGTAGGAGAGCGCGCCCGCATAGCCATCCACATGCGCGGCCATCCACTCGCCGAGCCGAGCGAGGTCGAGCCGGTCCTTTGCGGCAACGGGGACGGTGCCGTCGTCCGCGGTCATCGCGCCGGCGCTTCCGCTTGCGCGTCGGGGTAGCGGCCGAACTCGGCGCGGGCGATCGCCCGGTTGTGCACCTCGTCCGGCCCGTCGGCGAAGCGCAGCGTGCGGACTGAGGCCCAGTCATGCGCCAGGTGGAAGTCGCCGCTGACCCCGCCCCCGCCATGGGCCTGGATCGCATCGTCGAGGATGCGCAGCGCCATGGTCGGCGCCTGCACCTTGATCATCGCGATCTCGAGCTGCGCGGCCTTGTTGCCCGCCCGGTCCATCATGTCGGCGGCCTTGAGGCACAGGAGCCGCGTCATTTCGATATCGATGCGGGCGCGGGCGATCCGCTGCTCCCAAACGCTGTGGTCGGCGATCCGCTTGCCGAAGGCGGTGCGCGACAGCAGGCGCTTCGCCATCGCCTCGATCCCCGCCTCGGCGACGCCGATCGTGCGCATGCAGTGATGGATCCGCCCCGGCCCCAGCCGGCCCTGCGCGATCTCGAACCCGCGCCCCTCGCCGAGCAGGATGTTCTCCGCCGGGACGCGCACGTCCTTCAGCACGACCTCGCCATGGCCGTGGGGCGCATGGTCGTAGCCATAGACCGACAGCATCCGCTCGATCGTCACGCCCGGCGTATCGAGGTCGAGGATCAGCATCGACTGCTGGCTGTGGCGCGATCCGTCGAACCGGGTCTTGCCCATCAGGATCGCCACCTTGCAGCGCGGATCGCCCACCCCGCTCGACCACCATTTGCGGCCGTTGACGACATAATGGTCGCCGTCGCGGACCATCGCCGTCTCGATATTGGTCGCGTCCGACGAGGCGACCTGCGGCTCGGTCATCAGGAAGGCGGAACGGATCTCGCCGTCCATCAGCGGGCGCAGCCAGCGCTCCTTCTGCGCATAGGTGCCGTAGCGGTGGAAGACCTCCATATTGCCGGTGTCGGGCGCCGAGCAGTTGAAGCATTCGCTCGCCCAGCCGATCCGCCCCATCTCCTCGGCGCAGAGCGCATATTCGAGGTTGGTCAGCTGCTCGCCCTCGAAGACGAAGCGGTCGTCGACCGGCGGCGCACCCGAATGGGGCGGCATGAACAGGTTCCACAGGCCCGCGGCGCGTGCCTTCGCCTTGACCTCCTCGATCACCGGAAGGACCTTCCACCGCTCGCCCTGCTGCGACTGACGATGGTATTCGGCGTCGCGCGGCCGGATCTCCGCGTCGATGAAGGCCCGCACCCGGTCGCGAAAGTGCGCCTGGCGCTCGTCCAGCCTGAAGTCCATCGCCGCCTCTCCAATACTTGGTTCTGGCCTCGGCTTAGACCGTACCGGTTTTTCGGTAAAGGCGTTGTCCGCGCGCGCCGTCACAACGCACTGTACCTTCAAAAATGAGATGATAGACGTTGGAGGATGGACCAGAGACAAGAGGCGGCGGGGACGGCCGCGGGGGGAGAGACGGGAACGCGGCGCTTCCGCGCGAAGCGCGACGCGATCCTGGCCGCGGCGGCGGAGGCGATCAACGAGCAATCGGCCAAGGGCATGACCTTTGCCGACGTCGCGCGCCGGGTCGGGCTCAACACGACCAGCGTCACCTATTACTTCCGCCGCAAGGAGGATCTGGCCGCCGCCGCGTTCGAGAACACGCTGGAGCGGCTGACCGAGATGGTCGCCGACGCCGCCACCCGGCCCGACCCGCGCACGCGGGTGGCGCGCTATCTGTCGCTCTACATGGCGCGCCTGCAGCGGATCGCGGCCGGCGAGGACAGTGCCTTCGCCGTTCTGTCCGACCTTCGCGCGACCGAGGAACCGATCAAGAGCCGCCTGCTCGCCGGCTGGCAGCGCGTGTTCCGCGAGACGCGCGCGCTGTGGGGCGAGCCGACCTCGCGGGCGCAGAAGGACCTGAACGGCGCGCGGGCGCACGTCATCCTCGAGAATACCTTCTGGCTGCCGATCTGGATCAACCGCTACGATCCCGACCAATATGGCCGGGTCGAAGCAAGGCTGATGGACGTGTTCGCGCACGGCATCGCCGCACCGAGCGCGGAATGGGCACCGCGGCTGCTCGACCTCAGCCATGACGAGGCCGAGCCGGGGCGCGCCGCCTTCCTGCTCGCCGCCACCCGGCTGATCAACACCCTCGGCTATCGCGGCGCATCGGTGCAGCGGATCGCGTCCGAGCTCAACGTGACCAAGGGCAGCTTCTACCATCATCTCGACGCCAAGGACGAGCTGGTGCTGGCCTGCTACCGTCGCAGCTTCGACACCATCTCGGCCGCGCAGGCGCTCGCCGACGAACGGGGCGGCAGCCACTGGCAGCGACTGGCGAGCACGATCGCGACGCTGATCGACGTCCAGTTCGCCGAGTCCGCGCCGCTGCTGCGCACCACGGCGCTGGCCGGGCTGCCGCCGGGCGAGCGCGAGGCGATGGTCGACCGGTCCAACCGGATCGCCCGCCGCTATGCCGGCACGATCATGGACGGGGTGGCGGAAGGATCGTGCCGCCCAGTCGATGCGCTGATCGCGGCCCAGACGCTGACCTCGCTCCAGAATGCGGCGTTCGACATGCGCAAATGGGCCTCTGCCATGCCCCGCGAGCGGGCGGTGGCGATGTATGCCTCGACCCTGCTGTTCGGCCTGTTCGACGACCGGATGGCGGCCTCGTCCGTCCTGCCATGACGATCACCTATCGGAGCTATCTGCGCCTGCCCGAGCTGCTCGACTGCCAGACGCCCCTGTCCGAGGCGCATGACGAACTGCTCTTCATCGCGATCCACCAGGCGTCCGAGATCTGGCTGAAGCTGTGCCTGCACGAGCTGTCCGCCGCACGCGCGCGCATCGCCGCCGACGACCTGCCGCCCGCCTTCAAAATGATGGCGCGCGTCGGGCGGGTGATGGCGCAGCTGATCCAGAGCTGGGAAGTTCTGGCGACCATGACGCCGGCCGACTACGCGGCGATGCGGGGGCGGCTCGGCACCAGTTCGGGCTTCCAGTCGGACCAGTATCGCCGCATGGAATTCCTGCTCGGCAACAAGAATCCCGCGATGCTGGGTTCGCACCGGGACGAGCCGGAGGTGCACGCGACGCTCGCCGCCGATCTCGCCGGCCCGAGCCTGTATGACGAGGTCCTGCGGCTGCTCGCGCGGCGGGGCTTTGCCATGCCGGCCGCACATCTCGACCGCGACTTCGCGGAACCCTATCGGCCCGAGCCCGCGGTGGAGGCGGCCTGGGCGGCGATCTATGCCGATACGGCGCGCTACTGGGACCTGTACGAGCTCGCCGAAAAGCTGGTCGACCTCGACTATCGCGTCCAGCTCTGGCGCTTCGGCCACCTCAAGACAGTGGAGCGGGTGATCGGCTTCAAGACCGGCACCGGCGGCACGGCGGGCGTCGGCTATCTCGCCAAAGTCCTCGAATCGCCGTTTTTTCCTGAACTCGCGACGATGCGTACCCGTTTGTGACCCTCCCGATACGGAGCCATCACCGATGATCGACCTGCATTACTGGCCGACGCCCAACGGCCACAAGATCACGATCTTCCTGGAGGAGGCGCAGCTTCCCTATCGCATCCATCCGGTGAACATCTCCAAGGGCGAACAATTCGCGCCCGACTTCCTGAAGATCGCGCCGAACAACCGGATGCCCGCGATCGTCGATACGGCACCGGCAGACGGCGGCGCGCCGCTCAGCGTGTTCGAGAGCGGCGCGATCCTCCTCTATCTCGCGGACAAGGCCGGGCAGTTCCTGCCGACCGACCCGCGCGCCCGCATCGTGGCGACCGAGTGGCTGATGTGGCAGATGGGCGGCCTCGGGCCGATGCTCGGCCAGAACCATCACTTCACCCGTTACGCGCCGGAGAAGATCCCCTATGCGATCGACCGCTACGTCCGCGAGACGGCGCGCCTCTATGGCGTGCTCGACCGCCGGCTCGCCGATCGCGACTTCATCGCCGGCGACTATTCGATCGCGGACATGGCCTGTTATCCGTGGATCGTGCCGCATGAGGCGCAGGGGCAGCGACTGGACGACTTCCCCCATGTGAAGCGCTGGTTCGAGGCGATCGCCGCCCGGCCTGCGGTCGTCGCCGCCTATGCCAAGGGACAGGCGATCACCGAGCGCACGCAGATCGACGAGGAAGAGGCGAAGCGCGTGCTGTTCGGCCAGGGCCGGCAGTCCGCATGACCAGCCTGCCCGCGCTGATCGCCGCGACGAGGCCGGACGGCGATGGCGAGTTCCACGCGCTCGTGCCGGACAACTGGCTGCAGGGCCGCACCTGCTATGGCGGGGTCAGCGCGGCGCTGGCGGTACATGCGGCGCGGCAGGCCCATCCTGACCTGCCGCCGCTCCGCTCCGCGCAGATCGCCTTTGTCGGACCGCTCGCGGGGGCGATAGCGCTGCGGCCGACCCTGCTGCGCCAGGGGCGCAATGCGGCCTTCGTCCGGGTCGAGATCGTCGGGGAAGCCGGGCTGGGCCTGTCCGCCACCTTCGTCTTCATGCGCGAGCGCGAGTCGGTCATCGTGCAGGAGGCGGACCCCGCGCCAGTGGCAGCACCGGCCCCGGACGATGTCGTCACCGGCGGCCTGGCCGAGGTCGCCTTCACGCAGAACTTCCGCTTCCGCGATCATAGCCCGGCCGAAGCCCGGCCCCCGCGCTGGCTGCGCTGGGTCCGGCTCGACGCGCGGGAGGCGCTCCATCCCGAGGTCGAACTGATGGCGATCGGCGACGCCCTGCCCCCGGCGGCGCTGCGGCTCGCGCCCGCCCGGGTGCCGCTCAGTTCGCTGACCTGGCAGGTCGACCTGCTCGGCGCGATACCTGCCAACGAAAGCGGTTGGTGGCTGCTCCACGCCGCGGCGGATCAGGCCGGCGCGGGCGGCTCCAGCCAGCGCATGGCGATCTGGGACGGAGCCGGGCGCCAGGTCGCCACCCAGATGCAGAGCGTCGCCCTGTTCGGCTGAGCCTCTCCGACAATCTTTGCGACAATTTTCCAGCGGCGCGACACACGGCCGCGACGGACCGGCGTCAGAAGGGCGATCATTCGGACGGGACAGGGACCCGGCCCGAATCGGAGATCCGTCGCATGGAACCCTTTGCTTTGCTGCTCGCCGCCGTCCTGACCCAGACCGAAGCGGCGGCACCCCCGCCCCCGCCGCCACCGATGATCACGACCGGGCGTCGGGCCGACGCCGATGGCGACGGCGTCGTCACCCGCGAGGAGGCGATGGCCGCCTTCGACCGGCTCGACACGAACCATGACGGCCGGCTCACCGCCGAGGAACGTCGTGCGGGCCGACCGGACCGCGCCGGCTTCGCGATGCGCGGCGGACGGGATGGCGAGGATCGGCGCGAGCGCTGGGGTGACCGGCGGGGTGGCCCGGACGGCGAGCGCCGCGGTCCACCGCCGGGTGGCCCGATGCCCGATCGCGAGATGACGCGTGCCGATTTCCTCGCCCGTGCCGGCGACCGCTTCGACCGTCTCGACACAAATCATGATGGCCGCATCGATCGCGCCGAGATCGCCGCGGCGCGCGCGCACGGACCCGATGGCGGTCCGGACGGCGACGGCCCTCCCCCTTCCGCCGGGCGCTGATCCGGCGGAGCGCCGCCGTCCGCTCTCCTCCCCTCCCATTTGGGCGGGCGGCGGCTTTCCCGGAAGGAGCAACATGCTAGAGCCCGACGTCATGGGAGATCAGCCGCACCTGCTGCTCGTCGACGACGAGCGTTCGATCCGCGAACCCCTGGCGGTCTACCTGACCAAGCAGGGCTTTCGTGTCACCCAGGTGGGCGATGCCGAGAGCGCACGGGCGCGGCTCGCCGCCTATGCGATCGACCTTGCCATCGTCGACATCATGATGCCCGGCGAAGATGGCCTCAGCCTGTGCCGCCACATCGCCGCGACCAGCGACGTGCCCGTCATCCTCCTCACCGCCAAGGCGGAGGAGACCGATCGGATCGTCGGGCTGGAGATGGGCGCGGACGACTATGTCGTGAAGCCCTTCTCGCCCCGCGAACTCGCGACGCGGGTCAAGGTGGTGCTGCGCCGGACCCAGGCAGGCGGCACGCGCCAGCATGCGCCGGAAAGCGGCTCCTATGCCTTCGCGGGATGGGTGCTGAAGTCGGGCGAGCGGGCGCTGGTGGACCGCGAGGGGGTGTCGGTGCCGCTGTCGACCGGCGAATACAGCCTGTTGCTCGCGCTCGTCACCCGGCCGCGGCAGGTGCTGACCCGCGACCAGCTGCTCGACCTGACCCAGGGACGCGAGGCCGCCGCCTTCGACCGGGCGATCGACAACCAGGTCAGCCGCTTGCGCCGCAAGATCGAGGCGGATCCGCGCAATCCCGAGATCATCAAGACGGTTTGGGGCGGCGGCTACACGCTCGCCACCGGCGTGACCAAGCTGTGAGCGTCAGGCTGCGCCCCTGGCCGCACAGCCTCGCCGGGCAAATGGCGCTGCTGATCGCACTGGCGCTGTTCGTGGCGCAGGCGATCAATTTCGGACTGATCCTGCGCGACCGCGCCGGCTTCCGGCTGGCGCAGGCAACCCGGCCCGTCGCCACGCGTCTCGCCGATGCGCTGGACCGCGAGGCGCGGGGCGGTCGGGCGATCGAGTCGGGACGCGGCCGCGTCCGCCGGGTCGCCGCGGACCCGATACCGCTCGGGCTGGAGCGCCACCCCGAGGTCGCGACCGAGCTGCGCAGCCAGCTTGCCGAACAGGGCGTGACGGTGGGTCGCATCGATACCGGCTTCCGCAGCGGCGACGGGCGACCGGCCGATGCCGAGGAGCGCAGCCGCCGGCGCGGCCGCGTGCACGAGGAACATGCGGGCGACGAATTGCTGATCGCGGTCGAGCAGCCCGGCAAGGGCTGGCTGACCGTGAGCGTGCCCTGGCCGCAGAACAGCCGCCGGCTGTTGCTGGCGCTGCTCAGCCAGACGCTGATCCTCTACATCATCGTGCTGCTGCCGGTGCTGTGGATCGTGCGACGGCTGTCGCGGCCGCTGCGCGACCTGCGCCGGGCGGCGGAGCGGTTCAGTCCCGGCGATGCCGGGCCGCCGCTCGCGGTGGCCGGGCCGGACGACGTCGCCGCGCTGATCGAGGCCTTCAATGCGCTGCGCCGCCGCGTCGGGGCGATGCTCGACGAGAAGGACCGGATGCTCGGCGCGATCGGCCACGACCTGCGCACGCCACTGGCCGCGCTGCGGGTCCGCGTCGAGTCGGTCGAGGACGACAATGACCGGTTGCGCATGGCCGACACGATCGCGGAGATGAACCGGACCCTCGACGACATCCTGTCGCTGGCCCGGCTCGGTCGCCCCAGCGAGCCCGAAACGGAGGTCGACCTCGCCGCGCTGGTCGATGCGGTGGTGGAGGATTTCCGCGACCTCGACGCTCCGGTCGCGTTCGAGGAAGCCGACCGGCTGCGCATGCGGCTCCGCCCTGCCCTGATCCGGCGCGCGGTGCGCAACCTGATCGAGAATGCGGTCAAATATGGCGAGGCGGCAGAGGTCCGGATCGCCGCCTGGACCGACCGGGTGGCGATCGTCGTCGCCGATCGGGGGCCGGGCATCCCGGACGACCGGCTCGCCGACGTCTTCGATCCCTTCACCCGGCTGGAGACCTCGCGCAACCGCGAGACCGGCGGGATCGGGCTCGGCCTGGCGCTCGCCCGCGCCATCGTGCGCGAGGCAGGCGGCGACATCAGCCTCGTCAACCGCGCTGGTGGCGGGCTCGATGCGACCATCACCCTGCCGCGGCGGGGCTAAAGTTCGAACCACTCCGTCAACTCCGGTGCCCTTCGCGCAGTCGTATCCCCGACAGGAAGTGGACCTTCGACGTCGCCCGGCCCCAACGGATTGACCCGGATCCGGAAAAGCGACCTAGCCTTTACCCCCGCCGGCGCTCGCCCGAGGAGCCGCGCACGACCAGCCGCGCCGGCAGGATGCGCGGCGGGGCCGGGACGCCCGCGATCTGGTCCAGCAGCGTCTCGACCATGACCCGCCCGGCCAGCCCGGCATCCTGCGCCACCGTCGTCAGCGGCGGGTTGGCGAGCGCGGCGGCCGGGATGTCGTCGAACCCCACGACCGCGACGTCCTGCGGCACGCGCCGCCCCGACTCCGCCAGCACGCGCATGGCGGCGAGCGCGATCAGGTCGCTGGCGGCCACGATCCCGTCAAAGTCCATGCCGCTGTCGAGCAGCCACTGCGCCGCGCGCGCGCCGTCCTCGCTGGTCGACACCGCGTCCACCGTCAGCCGCGGGTCGCGCTCCAGCCCGGCCGCGGACAGTGCCTCGGCATAGCCGCGGTGCCGGTCGTGGTTCTCGGGATAATGGTCGCTCGAATGGCCGAGAAAGGCGATGCGCCGCCGGCCGCCCGCGATCAGATGCGCGGTCGCGTCGCGCGCGCCGGCGACATTGTCGCAGCCGATCGTCACGCCCGGCTGGCCGGGCTGGACCTGCCCCCAGCACACGAACTGCGCCCCGCGTTCCTCCAGCGCCTGGAGCCGGGGGCGATATTCCGCATAGTCGCCATAGCCCAGCAGGATCAGTCCGTCGGCGCGGGCATGGTCGGCATAGTCCGCCTCCCACTCCTGCGCCTGTTGCTGGAACGAGACGAGCAGATCGTAGCCCGCACCGCCGCAGGCCGCCATGACCGGGCCGAGCATGGCGAGGAAGAAGGGGTTCACCGTCGTCCCGTCCGGCGTGGGGTCACGGAAGATCAGCATCGCCAGCGTGCGCGACCGGCCCGACCGGAGGTTCGAGGCGGCGCGGTCGACGGTGTAATGGAGTTCGCGCGCGATCGCCTCGATCCGCTGCCGCGTCGCGGCGCTGACCGTCGGGCTGCCGCGCAGCGCGCGCGACACGGTCGGCTGCGACACGCCCGCCAGCTGCGCGATATCGAAGGAGGTCGCCCGGCCCGGCGGCCGGCGCTGGCCTGTCATGCTCTCTCCCTTGGCAAGCGCGAGCGTCGACCCAAGCCGATCGACGGCGTCGCGTCAACGGGCGGCGGGGCCGCTCAGGGCAACAGTTCGGCCGCCCCGCCGTCGGAGCGCGAACGGACCAGCAGCAGCGCAACGAGGCTGATCGCCGCCGCGGCGCTGAGATACCAGCCGACCGCCGCGAGTCCGCGCTCCATCGCCAACCCCTGCGCGATCAGCGGGGTGAGTCCGCCGCCGATCACACCGGCGACGTTGAACGCGATCGAGGCGCCGGTATAGCGCACCCGCGCCGGAAAGAGCGACGGCAACCATGCGCCCAGCGGCCCGTAGACGAAGCCCATCGCCAGCAGGGTCAGCGACAGGAAGGTGAAGGCGCCGGCCGCCGATCCATTCATCAGCGGCGCGATGGTGAAGCCGACCAGGATCGTCGCGACGCAGCCGCCCGCCAGTACCCGCCGCTCGTCCCAGCGCCGGTCCGCCAGCCACGCGGCTGCATAGATGCCGATTGCCATGAACAGGATCGCGCCGAGCTGCATCAGCAGGAACTGCTGCATGGCGAAGCCCAGCGTCTTGGTGCCATAGCCGAGCAGGAAGGCGGTGCCGACATAATAGGCGGCGAAGCAGGCGATCGCCCCCGTCGTGCCCGCCAGCGTCGCAAGGCCATGCCGGCCGAGCAGCTCGGCGATCGGAACCGCTGGCGGCGGCGCCTCGGCCAGCGCGGCGGCGAAGGCGGGCGTCTCGGTCAGCTTCAGCCGGATCCACAGGCCGAGCAGCACCAGCACCGCGCTGATCGCGAACGGTATCCGCCAGCCCCAGTCGCGGAACTCGGCGGGCGACAGCCACAGTCCGAGGAGCAGGAACAGGCCGTTGGCGGCGATGAAGCCGGCGGGCGCCCCGAGCTGCGGGGCGCTGCCATAGCGCGCACGCCATCCGGGCGGCGCATGCTCGACCGCGAGCAGGGCCGCCCCGCCCCATTCCCCGCCCAGGCCGAAGCCCTGGCCGAAGCGCAGCGCGCACAAGGCCACCGGGGCGATCCAGCCGGCATCGGCATAGGTCGGCAGCAGGGCGACCAGCGTGGTCGACACGCCCATCGTCAGCAGCGAGGCGACGAGCGTCGACTTGCGTCCGATCCGGTCGCCGAAATGGCCGAAGACGAGGCTGCCCACGGGCCGCGCGAAGAAGGCGACGGCGAGCGTGGCGAAGGCCGCCAGCTGCTGGGTGCCGGGTGCGCCCTTGGGGAAGAAGATCTCCCCGAACACCAGCGCCGCCGCGGTGGCATAGACGTAGAAGTCGTAGAACTCGATCGTCGTTCCGACGAAGCTCGCGAGCAGCACCCGCCGGTGCGAGGGGGCGGCCGTCGTCATGGGTGCCGGGCCAGCAGATAGTCGAGATTCTGGCGCACCGCGGGCCACTCCCGGTCGAGGATCGAATAGACGACGCTGTCGCGCAGGCGGCCGTCGGCCATCACCTGATGCCCGCGCAGCACCCCGTCCCGCGTCGCGCCGAGCCGCTCGATTGCCCGCTGGCTGCGCAGGTTCAGCGCATCGGTGCGGATCTGGACGCACTGGCAGCCGAGCGTCTCGAAGGCATGGCCCAGCAGCATCCGCTTGGCCTCGGTGTTGACCCCGGTGCGCTGCACCGCGACCGCATAGAAGGTGCCGCCGATCTCCAGCCGGCGGTGCGCCGGCGCCATGCGCATGAACCGGGTGGTGCCGACCACCCGCCCGTCCGCCGCCTCGACCGCGAACAGGCGGGCGCGACCGACATCCTGTTCGTGCATCGCCGCCGTCCACCAGCGCTCCGGCGTCTTCATCATCGCGACATTGGCGTAGAAGATGTTCCAGAGGTCGCCGGTCCGCGCCGCCTCGACCAGCGCCGGCAGGTCCGCCTCCGCCAGCGGGCGAAGGGTGACGTGACGCCCGATCAGCGTCGGCGTCTCCGTCCAGCCCGTCATCCCAGCCGGCCCTCGTGCAGGCGGACGACCCGGTCCATCCGCCGCGCCAGCCGTTCGTTGTGCGTAGCGACGAGCGCGGCCGAGCCTTCCTCGCGCACCAGCCGCAGGAACTCGGCGAGCACGATATCGGCGGTCTGCTCGTCGAGATTGCCGGTCGGCTCGTCGGCGAGCACCAGCGCCGGCCGGTTGGCGAGCGCGCGCGCGACCGCCACGCGCTGCTGCTCGCCGCCCGACAGCTGGCTCGGCCGATGGGTCAGCCGGTGGCCGAGACCCAGCGCGCTCAGCAGCGCCCGCGCCCGCACCTCCGCCTGCGCCGGTCCGATACCGTGCACGAGCTGCGGCAGCACGACATTCTCGGTCGCGTTGAAGTCGGGCAGCAGATGGTGGAACTGATAGACGAAGCCGAGCCGGTCGCGGCGCATCACCGTGCGGCCATGCGCGTCCAGCCGCGCCGCCTCGGTCCCCGCTATCATGATCGATCCCTCGAACCCGCCCTCGAGCAGACCCACCGCCTGCAACAGCGTCGACTTGCCCGAACCCGAGGGGCCGAGCAGGGCGACGATCTCGCCCGGCGCGATCGCCAGATCGACCCCGCGCAGGACCTGGATCGTCTCCTCGCCCTGGGTGAAGCTGCGGGACAGGCCGGTCAGCTGGAGGACGGGCTCACTCATAGCGCAGCACCTGCACGGGATCGGTGCTCGCCGCCTTCCACGCCGGATAGAGGGTGGCGAGGAAGGAGAAGACCAGCGCCATGGCGGTGATCACGATCACCTCGACCGGGTCAGTCTTGGCGGGCAGCTCGGTCAGGTACCGGATCGACGGGTCCCAGAGATTCTGGCCCGTCACGAGCTGGACGAAGTTCACCACCGCCTGGCGGTAGAAGAGGAAGACGAAGCCGAGCGCCAGCCCGGCCACCGTGCCGAGCGCGCCGATCGTCGTGCCCACGGTCATGAAGATGCGCATCAGCCCGACCCGCGTCGCCCCCATGGTGCGCAGGATAGCGATGTCGCGGGTCTTGGCGCGCACCAGCATGATCAGCGAGGACAGGATGTTGAACACCGCGACCAGGATGATGATCGACAGGACGGTGAACATCGCCACGCGCTCCACCGCCAGCGCCTCGAACAGTTGGGCGTTCATCGTCCGCCAGTCGCTGATCACCGCCGCGCCGCCGATCCGGTCGGCGAGCGGCTGGAGGATCGGGCCGACCCGGTCGGCATCCACCGTCTGCACCTCGACCATCCCCGCCGCATCGCCCATCAGCAGGAGCGTCTGCGCATCCTCGATCGGCATGACGATATAGGCCTTGTCATAATCGTAGATCCCGATCTCGAAGATCGCGCCGACGCGATAGCTGACGATCCGCGGCACGGTGCCGAACGGGGTCGTCTGCCCCTGCGGGCTGATCAGCGAGATCTCGCTGCCCACCGTCGCCCCCAGCGCATCGGCGAGCCGGCTGCCGATCGCCACCGTATCGCTGCCCGGCGTGACGCTGCCGAGCGAGCCCAGGATCACCTTGCCGCCCAAAGTGCCGTTCGAGCGGATGTCCTGCGTGCGCATGCCGCGCACCAGCACCCCTTCCACCCGGCCGTTATAGCTCGCCATCAAGGGCTGTTCGATCAGCGGCACTGCGCTGGTCACGCCGGGGGTGCGCCGCGCCTCCTCGACGATCTGTCGCCAGTCGGGCAGGCGCCCGCCGACCCCCTGCACCACGGCATGGCCGTTGAGCCCGACGATCTTGTCGAACAGCTCGGCGCGAAAGCCGTTCATGACGCTCATCACGATGACCAGCGCGGCGACGCCCAGCATCACCGCGACGAGGCTGATCGACGCGACCAGGAAGATGAACGCCTCGCCCTTGCCCGGCAGCAGGTAGCGACGGGCGATCATGCGCTCATAGTTGGACAGGATCATTGCGGAAACGGCTCTACGAAGCTCCGCGCGCCGACGCAACCGGATCGGTATTGTTGCATCGAATCCACAGCGTCGCGGCAATCGTAGCGCCGCCGCCACGTTCCCCCGTGACAAAGGCCATGGGCTTACCTAGCACGTCCTTGCTGAACACAGGCATGGCCGTGGTTCGGGGATACTCTGAACGCCCGCCCAACGAGGCATGCGGCGAAGGGTGAAAATGGGGGCTGACGAGCGATCGTCACGCAGGCGCCCGGATCGGAAACGGTCCGGGCGTTTGCCGTTGGGGCGGTGCGCGAGGTTTTGGACAGCCTAATGACTTACCCCACCGTTCGCACTGAGCCTGAGACTCACCTGTGCTTCGACTTCGCGCAGCCCGGACGGGTCAGCGCCGCAGCCCACGCTGGATGCCGTGCATGGAAAGCAACGCACGTCCGCCGATCGGTGTCGATCCAGGGGACCGCTCGGGACAGGCGACCGGCGGACGTGCCCGCCTTTCGTGTCTCCGACTGGCCGGGAGCTTCCGACTGCGACCCGTCGTCGACGCACCTGTCTATCGCATCGCGAGGCTGAACGACAGGTGAGCGGGGCGCCGGCCGCCCCGCCCAACCGGCCGTTCATCGTGTCAGAAGCTCGCCCCGACGGTGATGCCATAGGTGCGCGGGTCGCCGACGTTGCCGGCGATCAGGCCGGTGTTGCCCGGCGTGGTCGCGAGCACCTCGTAATAGTTCACGTCGAACAGGTTGCGCACCCAGCCGAACACATTGACACCCGCATCGGTGCGGAAGCCGAGCCGCGCGTTGACCAGCGTATAGCCCTGGATGTCGGTGTAGATCGAGCGCGAGGCGTTCGACGAGAACTTCGTGCGCGAATTGGCGTCGATCCCGACATAGGCCTCGCCGGCCTTGCCGAAGACCTGGGTCGGAAGATTATATTCGCCGCCATAGGACACGGCGAAGCGCGAGATGCCCGGCAGCCACTGGCCCGAGATGTCGCAGACGAGCGGGCTGTTGGTGCCCGGCGCGCCGGGCGCGCCGATGGTCGGATTGGCCGCGGTCGGGGTGCCGCCGCCCGACAGTTCGGGCGGGCACGGCGCATTGTTGAAGTCGACATATTTGGCGTCGGTGAAGGCGGTGTTGACGTAGAGGTTGAACCGGTCGCTCGGCCGGATCGCGAAATCCGCCTCGATGCCCCGCACCCGGACCTTGCCGGCATTGGCGAGATAGCCGCGCAGCGACGAGGTCGAGCTGTCGTTGACGATCGCCTGATAGTCGCGGATGTTGGTCCAGAAGCCGGTGACGTTGAGCGTCGCCTTGCGGTCCCAGAACTGCGTCTTGGCACCCAGTTCGAAATGATCGACCTTCTCGGGCTTGATCTGGGCCAACTGGGTCTGGACGACGCCGTTGACCACCGGCACGCCGTTGAGGTTCAGGCCGCCCGATTTGAAGCTGTGCGCATAGGTGCCGTAGAGCAGCACGTCCCGCGACGGCTTGTAGGAGGCGGTGAAGTCGTACGAAGCATTCCAGGCGCGGTAGGCCTCGTCCTGAAAGGCCTGGGGCTGGATCGCGTCGCGCTGCGCCGCCTGGCGCGCGGTGCCGCCGCTGTACGGCACGAGATTGCCCTGCCCGTCGCGGACGATGCTGACATAGCTGCCGACCTTGTCGTCGTAATTCAGGCGGAAGCCGGGCGACAGGGTGACGCTGTCGGTGACCTTGTAGTTGAGCTTGCCGAACACCGCGCCGGAGAAGTTCTTCAGCCGGATGTCGTTGTTCGCGGTCAGCCCGTTGAGGACCGACGGATCGTTCGCCAGCGCGCTGGTCGGGTTGATCAGCCAGCGGCTCGCCGACCGCCCCTGCTGCTGGATGCCGGTAGTGTGGATGTCCTGGTAGAAGCCGAACAGCCCCAGGACATAGTCGAACCGCCTGCCCTCGCCGGCGTAGCGGAATTCCTGCGTATACTGGTCCTGACGGGTCGGGTTCTGCGACCGGGTGGTGATCGGGAGGCCGGTGAAGTCGCGGTCGTTGGCCGGCTGCCAATCCCAGAAGCGCCAGGCGCTGACCGAGGTCAGCGTGCCCGAACCGAGCTGGTACTCGGCGCGCAGCGACAGGCCGCCCAGCGTGTTCTTCGCCTGCAGCGGGGCGTCGAGATCGGTCAGCCGGTCGAAGGCGTTGCGGCTGGGCGGCTCATAGCCCTGAGCGCGGGCCAGCGCGTCGAATTGGCGGGCAAGCGGCCTTTGGGTTGAGCCGACGCGCACGAAGATCTGCGCGCAGCAATTCGGGTTCTGCCGGGTATAGTCACCCGACAGCGTCAGGTTGAGGTCCTCGGTCGGCTTGTACAGGATCGCCGTGCGCAGACCGATATTGTCCTGCGAATTGACGTAGGTGCCGTTCGCGACATTGTAGATCGTGCCGCGCCGGCTGGTCGTCGTCAGGCCGATCCGGATCGCGACGTCGTCCGCCAGCGGCCCCGTCACCGCGGCCTTGGCCTGCTTGAACTCGAGATTGCCCAGCGTCACCTCGGCCCTGCCGCCGAAGGTGAAGCTCGGCGCCTTGCTGGTGATGTTGATTGCGCCGGCGACGGTGTTCTTGCCGTACAGCGTCCCCTGCGGGCCGCGCAGCGTCTCGATCTGCTGGACGTCGAGGAAGTCGAGCGTCGCGGCGGCGACGCGGCTGAGATAGACCTGGTCGATATAGACGCCCACACCCTGGTCGATGCCGTCGTTGGTCAGGCCGAGCGGCGCACCGAGGCCGCGGATGTTGACCGAAGAGTTGCGCGGATTGGTCGAATAGAATTGCAGCGTCGGCTGCAGCTGCTGGAGCCGCGCGACGTTGAAGCTGCCGGTGCTGTCCAGCTCCTTGACGCCGACGACCGACAGCGGGATCGGTACGTTCTGCGCCTGCTCGGAGCGGCGGCGCGCCGTGACGTAGATGTCGCGGCTCGCCGCGGTCGCGGCGGAGACGTCCTCGCGATCCTCGGTCTGGGTCGCCGCGCCCTCCACGTCCGGGGCGGCGGCAGCGGTCGTCGGCGGCGCGGTATCGGCAACCCCGGCGGTCTGGGCGGCCAGCAACAGGGCGAGCGTGATCGTCATTCGAAGTTTCCCCTTTATCGGGGGTAAACTCCATCATTTTGGTGGGTGTTCAATCAAGCTTCGCCTTTGGCATGGGGAAGATGAGCTTTATCACCGGCCTGGGGGCCGGTGCGCGGGTCTTGAAACCGCTTTTGTTCTTCCCAGATAGGTCGCGTGCGGCGCCGTTTCCGGGCCGCACATGAGGCACCGCGCCGAGTGCGGGTGCCGATCGCCAACTCGCTTCTGACGGAGGTTTTGACATGCGACTCGACCTGACCCCTTATCGCCGCTCGACCATCGGTTTCGACCGGCTCTTCGACCTTCTCGAGACGAACGCCCGCGCGTCCGCAGCCGAGAATTATCCTCCCTTCAACCTCGAGCGCGTCGCCGACGACCGCTATCGCATCACGCTTGCGGTAGCCGGCTTCAGCCGTGACGAGATCGAGATCACCGCGCAGCAGAACCTGCTGCTCGTCGCCGGCAAGAAGGACGACAAGGCGGCCAACGCCAACTTCCTGCATGTCGGCATCGCGAACCGCTCGTTCGAGCGCCGCTTCGAACTCGCCGACTTCGTGTTCGTCGAGGATGCGCGCCTGTCCGACGGCCTGCTCGTCATCGACCTCGTCCGCGAGGTGCCCGAGGCGATGAAGCCGAAGACGATCGCGATCAAGACGGGCGCTCCGCTCGCCGCGGTCGAAGCGCAGCCCGCCGCCGATACGGCGCAGGCGGCGTAACCAGCTCGGCGCCTGTTGCTCCCTTTTCCAGGCGCCGTGGGGCGTCCGGGCCGTCCGGCCCGGGCGCTTTCTTTTTTCCCGTGGAGGAGGCGGACATGGCCAGGACGGCGACGCTCTATCGCATGGCGACCCCGCAGCATCTCTGCCCTTTCGGGCTGAAGGCGCGCGATCTGCTGCGGCGGCAGGGCTATGAGGTCGACGATCACTTGCTCACCAGCCGCGCCGCACAGGATGCGTTCAAGGCCGAACATTCGGTCCAGACGACGCCGCAGGCCTTTATCGATGGGGTGCGGATCGGCGGCTTTACCGACCTGCTGCGCCATTTCGGCAAGCCCGTGCCCGATCCCCGCGCGACGGCCTACGTCCCCGTGATCGCCATCTTCGCCATGGCGGCGGCGATGGCCGCGGCGATGAGCTGGGCGTCGCTCGGCGCGCTCGTCACCGCGCGCGGCGCGGAATGGTTCGTCGCCGTGGCGATGTGCCTGCTCGCGCTCCAGAAGCTGCGCGATGTGGAAGGCTTCACCAACGGCTTCCTCGGCTATGATCTGCTCGCCCGCCGCTGGGTACCCTATGCCTATGTCTACCCCTTTGCCGAAGCGCTGGCAGGCGTACTGATGCTCGCGGGCGCCCTGCTCTGGCTCGCGGTCCCGGTGGCGCTGGCGATCGGCACGATCGGCGCATGGTCGGTGATCCGCGCGGTCTATGTCGAGCGGCGGGAGCTGAAATGCGCCTGCGTCGGCGGCGGCAGCAACGTGCCGCTCGGCTTCGTGTCGCTGGTCGAGAACGTGATGATGGTGGGTATGGCGCTGTGGATGGCGGTGCGGGGTTAGGTAGAGGGTGACAAGACCCTGTCCCCGTTCGTCATCCCCTCGGAGGCGAGATTTCTGCGAGCGTCCGAGTGTCCAATAATCCACGTCCACCCCGGCGAAGGCCGGGGTCTAGTTTGGCGAAGCTTCGCGTTACCTTACTGCCGTCTCCCAACTGGGCCCCGGCCTTCGCCGGGGGGACGGAGGACTTTGGCAGCAATCTTGCTCACGTGGTGGTGCCGGGCAAGGATGTCAGCCTCCACAACGGCCTTCCGCTGCCCAGCACCCCTCCCTTCGACGGAGCCACCCCCCGAGCGTGTCTAGCGGTCATCGCGGGCCATCGGCCCCCGCCGCTCAGACCAGCCGGCTCTGCTTCACCGCCGCCGCGATGAAGCTGGCGAACAGCGGGTGCGGGTCGAACGGCTTGGACTTCAGCTCCGGGTGGAACTGCACCCCGACGAACCAGGGATGGTCCGGCCGCTCGACGATCTCGGGCAGCATCCCGTCGGGCGACATGCCCGAGAAGACGAGCCCGCCCTTCTCCAGCCCCTCGCGATACTTGGTGTTGACCTCGTAGCGATGGCGGTGCCGCTCGCGGATCGTGGTCGCACCATAGATCGAGGCCACCACCGAATTGCCGGTGAGCCGCGCCTCATAGGCGCCGAGCCGCATCGTGCCGCCCAGATCGCCCTGCTCCTCGCGCTTCTCCAGCCCGTCGCGGCCCATCCACTCGGTGATCAGCCCCACCACCGGCTCGGGAGTCGGGCCGAACTCGGTGGACGAGGCTTCGGCGATACCGGCCAGGTCACGGGCGCCCTCGATACAGGCCATCTGCATGCCGAAGCAGATGCCGAAATAGGGAACGTGCCGCTCGCGGGCGAAGCGGACCGACTTGATCTTGCCCTCTGCGCCGCGCTCGCCGAACGCGCCGGGGACCAGGATCGCATGGCACGGCTCGAGCTGCGCGGCGATCTCGCTGTCGTCGTCGCCCTCGAACAGTTCGGCGTCGATCCAGCGGACGTTGACCTTCACCCGGTTGGCGATGCCGCCATGGACCAGCGCCTCGTTGAGCGACTTGTAGGCGTCCTGCAGCCCGACATATTTGCCGACCACGCCCACCGTCACCTCACCCTCGGGATTGGTCAGCCGGTCGACGATGTCGGTCCAGCGCGACAGGTCGGGCGCGGCGCCCGGTTCGATCCCGAAGGCGCGCAGCACCTCCGAATCGAGCCCTTCGGCATGATATTGCAGCGGCACGGCGTAGATGCTCTTCGCGTCGAGCGCCGGGATGACCGCGGAAGCGGGCACGTTGCAGAACAGCGCGATCTTCGCGCGTTCCGAGGCGGGCAGCGGCTGCTCGCAGCGGCAGACCAGCACGTCGGGCGCGACGCCCAGCGCCGCCAGCTCGCGCACCGAATGCTGCGTCGGCTTGGTCTTCAGCTCGCCGGCCGCGGCGATATAGGGAACCAGCGTGACGTGGATCGAGATCGACTGGCCCCGCCCCAGCTCGTTGCGGAGCTGGCGGATCGACTCGATGAAGGGCAGCGACTCGATATCGCCGACCGTGCCGCCGATCTCGCAGAGCACGAAGTCGAGCTCCTCGCCGTCCTCGTCGACCGTGTCCGCCTTGGCGAAGGCCTTGATTGCATCGGTGACGTGCGGGATCACCTGCACCGTCGCACCCAGATAGTCGCCGCGCCGCTCGCGCTGGATGATCGTCTGGTAGATCCGGCCCGAGGTGACGTTGTCGGACTGATGCGCCGCGACGCCGGTGAAGCGCTCGTAATGACCTAGATCCAGGTCCGTCTCCGCCCCGTCGTCGGTCACGTAGACCTCGCCGTGCTGATAGGGGCTCATCGTGCCCGGATCGACGTTCAGATAGGGATCGAACTTGCGGATGCGCACGCGATAGCCGCGCGCCTGGAGGAGAGCCGCAAGCGAGGCTGCCATGAGCCCCTTGCCGAGCGACGAGACCACGCCGCCGGTGATGAAAATATACCGCGCCATGGGAAGAACCGCCTAGCTTGGATGATGGGCATAGGACAAGCGCCCCCGAACGCGCGGAGGCCCCTGTCGATCGAAATGACAGCGAATCAGTTGGCGAGCGGGACCGACGAATTGTCGGCGGGGCTGCCGGGGCCGACCGCGGCGGGCTTGCCCGCACCGGTGGTGACCGGGCCGTCGGCGGGCGTGTTGGGCACCGCATTCTGCTGCGGCGCCGGCACCGACCGGGCGAGCGACGTATCGATCGTCTGCGTGCCGCGATGGCTCGCCGCGACGAAGGCGAGGACGATCGCGAAGGCGATGAAGGTGCCGGCCAGCACGCCCGTCGCGCGGGTCAGGAAATTGGCCGCGCCGCGCGCCGACATCAGCCCCGACGGGCTGCCGCCGGTGGTGAGGCCGCCCCCCTCGGACCGCTGCATCAGGATCACCGTCACCAGGGCGGCGGCGATGATGGCGTGGACGACGAGCAGGAAGGGGAACATGGGCCGGCGAATGTCCGATACTGAGAAGATGTCGGGGCGCACATAGGCGAGCGATCGCCCGCGATCAACTCATGCCCCCGTTCGCCGCCGACCGCCATGTTGCGAATCGCTCTGAAAAGCGCCTGAATCCGGGAAACCCGCCGGGCACGAGGGCGTTAAGCTCTCGTAACGAAGCCCGTCGCGTCCGGCGGGCGCGGACCGACGGAATTGCACGCCCGTGGCTACTGCCGATCCCCATTCGCTGACGACGTGGATGAGCGTCCTGGTCGATTACGTCCGGTCCGGCGAGCCCGACCTGACCAATCGGCAGATGGCGCTGCTGCTGCTCGTCTACCTCAAGCCCGGGCCGCATACGGTGCGCGGACTGGCGCGATCGCTCAACGTCTCGAAGCCCGTCGTGACGCGCGCCTTGAACAGGCTGGGCGCGCTCGGCTATCTGCGCCGACAGCGCGACGATGCGGACAAGCGCAACATCTTTGTCGCGCGCACATCCGAAGGGGCAGATTTTCTTGAAGAGTTCGGGCACTTCATCGGCGACGGAGCCCTCGCCCCCGGTCACGCAGCCGGCCACGGATCGCCGCGCGCCTTCGCGTAAGTCATTTGCGCTGAGCGGCCGTTCGGTGGATATCGATCCACGGACCCAGGCGGTGCGCCCCGACCTCGCCGACGTGCGCCTCGCCGACCAGGTGTTCGCTCCGCACTATGCGGCGCCGGTCGTGCGGCGGCTGTCGGTCGACAGCGCGCTGCGGGCCGACCGCGGGCCCGAGGGCGAGGTGCTGGCCGAACTCGGCGCAGGCGATCCGTTCGAGTTGCTCGACGTCACCGGCGGCATCGCCTGGGGCACCGCGCCCGGGGTCGGACTGGTCGGCTATCTGCCCGCCGCCGCGCTGGAGCCGGCGGCGTGAGCGTCGGCGTCTTCATCGATGGCGGGGCCGGCACGACCGGGCTGGAGATCCGCGAGCGGCTGTCGGGCCGCGCCGAGATCGCGCTCATCCTCCTCGACGAGGCGCGGCGCAAGGATCCGGCCGCCCGGGCGGAGGCGCTCAACGATGCCGACTTCGTCATCCTCTGCCTGCCCGACGACGCCGCGCGCGAGGCGGTGTCGCTGATCCGCAACGATCGGACGCGGGTGATCGACGCCTCCACGGCCCATCGGGTCGCGGCCGGCTGGACCTATGGCTTCGCCGAGCTGGATCCGGGTCAGCGCGATGCGATCGCCGGCGCGCGTTTCGTCGCCAATCCGGGCTGCTACCCCACCGGGTTCCTGGCGCTGGTGCGGCCCCTGGTGCGCGCGGGCCTGCTGCCGGCGAGCGCGCTGCTCAGCGTCAACGCCACCTCCGGCTATTCGGGCGGTGGCAAGGCCATGATCGCCGAGTTCGAAGCCGGAGAGACCGCTACCGCCTTTCGCCCCTATGCCCTGTCGCTCGGCCACAAGCATGTGCCGGAGATGACCGTGCATGCCGGGCTGCAACACGGTCCGATCTTCCAGCCGGCCGTCGCCGACACCTATCGCGGAATGGTGGTGGAGGTGCCGCTGCACCTCGCCCAGTTCGCGCCCGGGACCCAGCCCGGCGACATCGGCGCGGTGCTGCGCGACGCCTATCCGGCCGGTGGCCTCGTCCGCCTGTCGCAAGACACGGTCTCGACCGTCGCCATCGAGGACGATGCCGGCACCGATCGCATGACGCTGCATCTGTTCTCCAACCCGGACGCCGCGCAGGTCCGCCTGGTCGCGACGCTCGACAATCTGGGCAAGGGCGCGGGCGGCGCCGCCGTCCAGAACCTCAACATCATGGCCGGGCTCGATCCGCTCGCCGGCCTCGTCATCTGAAAGGATCCGGCATGCCCCGCGACCCCGTCGCCAAGCTCCTGCTGTTCGGCGCGACCGGCGATCTCGCCCGGCGCATGCTGCTGCCGTCGCTCTACAACCTTCATTCCGACGGGCTGCTGCCCCCGGCGCTGACGATCACCGGCGCCGCCCGGCAGGACTTCGACGACGCAGGCTATCGCGACTTCGCGCGCGCCGCGCTCGACGAGTTCCTGCCCGCCGACCGCAAGGATCCGGCGACGATCGCCGCCTTTGCCGAGCGGCTCTTCTACCAGCCGACCGACCTGTCGAAGCCCGAATGCTTCCGCCCGCTGGCGGACAAGATCGGTGACATCGGCGGCGGCCTCGCCATCTACCTCTCCACCGCGCCCTCGCTGTTCGAACCGGCGATCGACGGGCTCAGCTCGGTCGGGCTGACCGGCCCGACGGTGCGGGTCGGCCTCGAAAAGCCGCTCGGCTACGATCTCGCCTCCAGCCGCGAGATCAACGATGCGGTCGCGCGCGCCTTTCCGGAGGAGCGGATCTTCCGGATCGACCATTATCTGGGCAAGGAGACGGTCCAGAACATCCTGGCGCTCCGCTTCGGCAACAGCTTCTTCGAGCCGGTCTGGAACGCGCAGGGGATCGACAACGTCCAGATCACCATCGCCGAGACGGTCGGCCTGGAGGAACGCGCAGGCTATTACGAGAGCGCCGGTGCGCTGCGCGACATGGTGCAGAACCATATTCTCCAGCTGCTCGCGCTGATCGCGATGGAGCCACCCGCGCATTTCGACGGCGCCGATGTGCGCGACGAGAAGTCGAAGGTCTTTCGCTCGCTGCGCCTGATGAAGCCCGAGAAAGTGCCGCACAACACCGTGACCGGGCAATATGCGGACGGCGCGGTCGGCGGTAAGTTCGTCAAGAGCTATGCGGAGGAGCTCGGAAAGCCTTCCACCACCGAGACCTTCGTCGCGATCAAGGCCCATGTCGACAATTGGCGCTGGCAGGGTGTGCCCTTCTACCTGCGCACCGGCAAGCGGATGGCCGCGCGGCGGTCGGAGATCGCGATCCAGTTCAAGGCGGTGCCCCATTCGATGTTCGCCGGCCGCGGCGGACTGCTCCAGCCCAACATGCTCATCATCCGCCTCCAGCCCGAGGAATATATCCAGCTCCTCGTCATGGCGAAGGAGCCGGGGCTCGACCGCGACGGCGTGCGGCTGCGCGAGGTGCCGCTCAACCTGTCGCTCGACGCCGAGTTCGCCGGCAGCCGCCGCCGCATCGCCTATGAGCGGCTGCTGCTCGACCTGATCGAGGGCGATCCGACGCTGTTCGTGCGCCGCGACGAGGTGGAGGCTCAGTGGACCTGGATCGACGCGATCCGCGCCGGCTGGACCGCCAACGACCAGAAGCCGAAAAGCTATCCGTCGGGCAGCTGGGGGCCCTCCGCCGCGATCGCGCTGACGGAGCGCGACGGCGTCACCTGGCAGGACGATTGATCCGGATCCTCCCCGCCCCGCGGGGAGGGGGACCAGCCGCAGGCTGGTGGAGGGGAGAGCCGCAGGCGTGACGCTTGCGGCAACGCCCCTCCACCACCGCTTCGCGGCGGTCCCCCTCCCCGCGGAGCGAGGAGGATCTATTTCAACCTCATACGTATGTCTGTCGCGTTCCGATGCGCGATGGCCTAGCCTCAGTTCCGGAGAGCGTGATGACGACCGAAATCGAATGGTGGGACTATGACGATGTCGGCGAGCTTGCCGATGCCATCGCCGGCGACGTGCAGTTCGTCATCGAAAGCGCGCTCGACGCCCGCGGTTCGGCGGTGATCGCGCTGGCGGGTGGCAAGACGCCCTTCCCCGCCTATGAGAAGCTCGCCCAGGCCAAGCTCGACTGGAAGCGGGTGACGATCATCCCCACCGACGAGCGCGTCGTGCCGCTCGGCGATCCCCTGTCCAACGTCACCGGCCTCGCCAAGATCTTCCTGCCCAAGGGCGCCCGGGTCATGCCGATCGTGCCGCAGGCGACGCCCGACTATAAGGCGGCCGGCCGGTCTGCCGATGCGCTGATGCAGGACCTGCACTGGCCGCTCGACTTCTGCCTGCTCGGCGTGGGCGGCGACGGGCATACCGCCTCGATCTTCCCCGGCCCCGATTTCGACGAGGCGCTGAACGGACCCAAGGAGCGCCGCGCGCTCGGCGTCCTGCCCGAGCCGCTGCCGGCCGAGGCGCCGGTGCCGCGCGTGTCGCTGTCGCGCGCCGCCATCGCCTCCACCCGCGCGCTGATGATCGCGATCACCGGCGACGCCAAGCGCAAGGTCGTCGAGCAGGCGATCAAGCAGGGCCCCTCCTCCGCCTATCCGATCGGCCGCGTCCTGTCCGAGGTCGAGCTGCCGGTCGACATCCACTGGGCCCCCTGATGAACCCCCAAGTCCAGGCCGTCACCGACCGGATCGTCGCGCGCTCGCGCGGCAGCCGCGGCGCCTATCTCGACCTGATCGCGCGCGAGGCGGAGACGGCGATCCGCCGCCCCGCGCTCGGCTGCGCCAACCTCGCCCATGCCTATGCCGGCACCGAGGAGGATCGCGAGCGGCTGCGTGCCGATGCCGGCATGAACATCGGCATCGTCACCGCCTATAACGACATGCTGTCGGCCCATGCGGTCTATTACCGCTATCCCGAGCAGATGAAGGTCTGGGCGCGCGAGGTCGGCGCGACGGCGCAGGTCGCGGGCGGCGTGCCGGCGATGTGCGACGGGGTGACGCAGGGCTATCCCGGCATGGAGCTGTCGCTGTTCAGCCGCGACACGATCGCGCTCTCCACCGCCGTCGCGCTCAGCCACGGCACGTTCGAGGGCGCGGCGCTGCTCGGCATCTGCGACAAGATCGTCCCAGGCTTGCTGATGGGCGCGCTCCGCTTCGGCCATCTGCCGATGGTGCTGATCCCCGGCGGGCCGATGCCCTCGGGTCTGCCCAACAAGGCCAAGGCGGCGGTGCGCGAGCAGTTCGCCGAGGGCAAGGTCGGGCGCGAGGAGCTGCTGGAGGCGGAGATCGGCGCCTATCACAGCAAGGGCACCTGCACCTTCTACGGCACGGCCAATACCAACCAGATGATGATGGAGGTGATGGGCCTCCACATGCCCGGCAGCGCCTTCGTCAATCCGGGCACCAAGCTGCGCCAGGAGCTGACCCGCGCGGCGGTGCAGCGGCTGGCGGCGATCGGCGGTCGCGGCGACGATTATCGCCCGCTCGGCCGCTGCGTCGACGAGAAGGCGATCGTCAACGCGGCCGTGGGCCTGCTCGCTACCGGCGGCTCGACCAATCACCTCCTGCACCTGCCCGCCATCGCGCGCGCGGCGGGGATCGTGATCGACTGGGAGGATATGGACCGGCTGTCGGCGGCGGTGCCGTTGATCGCGCGCGTCTACCCGAACGGATCGGCCGATGTGAACGGCTTCGAGGCGGCGGGGGGCATGCCCTTCGTCATCCGCGAGCTGCTGGATGCCGGGCTGATCCATGGCGACATCCTCACCGTCGCGGGCAGCATGGCCGATTACGGCCGCAAGCCGGCGATCGAGGACGAGGCGCTGGTCTGGCGGGATGTCGGTGCCAGCGGCGACGAGACGATTCTGCGCCCGGTCGCGACCCCCTTCTCCCCCGATGGCGGGATGCGGATCCTCCAGGGCAATATCGGCCGGGCCTGCATCAAGGTGTCCGCGGTCGAGCGCGAGCGCTGGGTGGTCGAGGCGCCGGCGCGCGTCTTCGACGACCAGCTCGACGTGCTCGAAGCCTTCAGGGCGGGCGAGCTGGAGCGCGACGTCGTCGTCGTCGTCCGCTTCCAGGGCCCGCGCGCCAACGGCATGCCCGAGCTGCACAAGCTCACCCCGCCGCTCGGCGTCCTTCAGAACCGCGGCTTCCGCGTCGCGCTCGTCACCGACGGCCGGATGTCGGGGGCGAGCGGCAAGGTGCCCTGCGCGATCCACTGCTCGCCCGAGGCGCTGCCCGGCCAAACCGGGGCCGGCGGCCCGATCGGCCTGATCCGCGATGGCGACCTGATCCGGGTCGATGCGGTCGCGGGCACGCTCGATGCGCTGGTCGATGCCGCCGAGTGGGATGCTCGCACGCCCGCGGAGCCGCCCGCGGCGGCCAGCGGCATGGGCCGCGAGCTGTTCGGCCTGTTCCGCGGCGCCTCCGACGAGGCCGAGAAGGGCGCATCGGCGGTGCTGGCCGGCGGCGGGATGTAGGGACAAAGACACCGCCCTCACCCTTCCGGCGCTGCGCGCCTCCCTCCCTCTCCCAATGGGAGAGGGAAGGGGCCCGCCCGGCGCAGCCGGGTGGGAAGGGTGAGGGTGTTCGAGCTTTAGGTAGAGGTACAATGCAGGTCGTCGCAGTCGATATCGGGGGCACCCATGCCCGCTTCGCCATCGCGGAAGTGCATAACCGCCGCGTCGTATCGCTCGGCCCGGTCTGCACGCAGAAGACCGCCGAGCACGCTTCGCTGCAGACGGCCTGGCAGGCGTTCGAGGCGGAGCATGGCAGCCCCCTGCCCTCCGCCGCCGCGATCTCGGTCGCCTCGCCGATCACCGGCGACGTGATCCGGCTGACCAACAATCCCTGGGTCATCCGGCCTTCGCTGATCCCCGAGCGGCTCAAGGCGGAAAGCTGGACGATCATCAACGATTTCGGGGCGGTCGGCCATGCGGTGGCGCAGTTGCCCGATGCCGACTTCGTCCATCTCTGCGGTCCCGACACGCCGCTGCCGGTCGACGGCGTCACCACCGTCTGCGGCCCCGGCACCGGGCTGGGCGTCGCGCAGGTGTTGAAGGCGGACGGCGAGTACTTCGTCCTGTCGACCGAGGGCGGGCACATGGACTATGCCCCGCTCGATCCGATCGAGGACACGATCCTGAAGCGGCTGCGCAAGACCTTCACCCGCGTCTCGGCGGAGCGGGTCGTCGCCGGCCCCGGCATCGTCGCCATCTACGAGACGCTGGCGGAAATGGAGGGACGCGCGGTTCCCAGTCGCGACGACAAGACCATCTGGCACGAGGCGCTGGAGGGCACCGATTCGATTGCGCTCGCCGCGCTCGACCGCTTCTGCCTGGCGCTCGGCGCGGTCGCTGGCGACCTGGCGCTCGCCCATGGCGCGAAGGCGGTGGTGATCGCCGGCGGGCTCGGCCTGCGCATCAAGGACAAGCTGCTCCGCTCGGGCTTCGACCAGCGCTTCGTCGCCAAGGGGCGCTTCCAGTCGATGATGGCGGCGATGCCGGTCAAGCTCATCACCCATCCGCAGCCGGGCCTGTTCGGCGCCGCCGCTGCCTTCGCTCAGGAGCACGCACGATGACCGCAATCGGTACCGACATTCTTTCGATCATGCGCACCAGTGCGGTCATCCCCGTGCTGGTGATCGACGATGCCGCCACCGCCCGGCCGCTGGCGGAGGCGCTGGTCGCGGGCGGGCTGAAGGTGCTGGAGGTGACGATGCGCACCCCCGCCGCGCTCGACGCGATCCGCGAGATGAAGACCGTGCCCGGCGCGATCGTCGGCGCAGGCACGGTGGTGAACGAGGATCAGCTGCGGCAGGTCGCCGACGCGGGCGCAGAATTCATCGTCTCGCCGGGCCTCACCGAAGGGCTGGGCCGGGCGGTGATCGACAGCGGCATCGCCTATCTGCCGGGGATCGCCACCGCGGGCGATATCATGCGCGGCCTCGACCTCGGCCTGACCGCGTTCAAGTTCTTCCCGGCCGAGACGAGCGGCGGGCTCAAGGCGCTGAAGGCGCTGGCCGCCCCCTTCTACCAGTGCCGCTTCTGCCCGACCGGCGGGATCACCGAAGCGAGCGCGCGCGACTGGCTGTCCTTCGGCCCGGTCGAATGCGTCGGCGGCAGCTGGGTGACGGGCGGGACCATGGCCGAGGTCGAGGCCAAGGCGCGCGCGGCGGCCGCCTTGCGGGATTGATCCCGGGGCTGAGCCCCAGTCGAAGGACCTGAGACCCACCCATGCTTCGATTCCGCCCGGCACGAACAAGTCGACCGCGGGTCATCCCACTCTCGCTACCGCTCCGATGATTCGGCCGAACGGGCCAGCGAGACGGCGCGCGCGGCATGGAGGACGGCGAGCTTGGCGTGCGCCCGTGCGGCCCGCCACTCGGTCGCGTTGATCGCTGCCACCGCCTCCTGCTGCGATCGACGGGCGGCATAGGCAAAGCTGTCGTGACACATGATGCGGCGCTCCGGCGGTTCGGCCCTTCCCTGCCGCACGGTCGCTAGGCGCCGGATGTTGCGACCGGATTGCCGCTTTGTCGCAAGATTGGGACGGCCCTACATCTCTCCGCGGGCGCGGCGGATGGCGTACCATTTGGCCACGTTGCGATTATGCTGTTCCAGCGTGTCGGCGAACACATGCCCGCCCGTCCCGTCCGCCACGAAATAGAGGGCGGAGCTGTTCGCCGGATGGAGCACCGCATCGATCGAGGCGCGGCCGGGATTGGCGATCGGGCCGACCGGCAGTCCGGCGCTGGCATAGGTGTTGTAGCCGTTCTTCGCGTGCAGCTCCGACTGGCGGATGCGGCGGCCGAGCGGACGGCCCCTGGTGATCGGATAGATGACGGTGGGATCCGCCTGCAGCGGCATGCCGAGCCGCAGCCGGTTGCCATAGACCGCGGCGACCGTGGTCCGCTCGCCGGGCTTGCCCGTCTCCTTCTCGACGACCGAGGCGAGGACCACCGCCTCCTGCGGGGTCTTCACGGCGATGTTCTGGGCTCGCTTCGGCCAGGCCGCGGCGACATAGTCGCGCATCGCCGCCTGCATGCGCGCCAGCACCTGCGCCCGCGTGTCGCCACGCTGATAGGCATAGCCGTCGGGCAGCACCGAGCCTTCGGCCGGCACGGCGACGCCGCCGCTCAGCCCGTCCGCGCGCATGAGCGCGTCGTGGACCATGACCGACGGCAGGCCTTCCGCCACCACGACGATCCGCTGGCGTACCTTGCCCGATTCGAGCAGGCCGACGATCTCCTTCGCGCTCGCGCCGGCGGGGATCTCGTATTCGCCCGCCTTGATCGACCCGCCCCCGCCGAACACGCGTGCGAGCAGTCGGAAGCGCGAGGCGGAGCGGATCGCCCCCGCCTTCTCCAGCTCGGTCGCGGTGCGGGCGAGGCCGGCGCCCTGCGGCACGACGACCGCCACGGGCCGCTCCGCCGGTCCGGCGCCCGCCCACATATTGGCGCCGACGATCGCCGCCAGCACGGCTGCGGCGATCAGGAGAACGAGGCAGCCGAGCTTGCGCATGGACGGATCAGATCGCCTTCATGACGAGCGAGGCGTTGGTGCCGCCGAAGCCGAAGCTGTTGTTCAACACCGCGCGCACCTGCCGCTTCTTCGCGACATGCGGCACCAGGTCGACGCCTTCGGTGCCCTCGTCGGGATTGTCGAGGTTGAGCGTCGGCGGGACGATCTGGTCGCGCAGCGCCAGGATGCAGAAGATGCTCTCCACTGCGCCCGCGCCGCCCAGCAGATGGCCGATCGCCGACTTGGTGCTCGACATCGAGGCACCCGACAGGTCGTCGCCGAAGACGCGCTTCGCCGCGGCGAGCTCGATCGTGTCGGCCATGGTCGAGGTGCCGTGCGCGTTGATATAGTCGATGTCGCCCGGCTCCATCCCCGCCTTGCGCAGCGCCATCCGCATCGCGTTCTCGGCCCCCTTGCCCTCCGGATGGGGCGCGGTGACGTGATAGGCGTCGCCCGACAGGCCGTAGCCGACGACCTCGGCATAGATCTTCGCGCCGCGCGCCTTGGCGTGCTCATATTCCTCGAGAACGACGACGCCGGCGCCCTCGCCCATCACGAAGCCGTCGCGATCCTTGTCATAGGGGCGGCTCGCCTCGGTCGGGCGGTCGTTCATGCTCATGTTGAGCGCGCGCGCCTGGGCGAAGCCGGCGACGCCGAGCGGATTGACCGTGCTCTCGGCCCCGCCCGCCAGCATGATATCGGCATCGTCGTCCTTGATCATCCGCGCCGCGTCGCCGATCGAATGAGCACCGGTCGAACAGGCGGTGACGACGGCATGGTTCGGGCCCATCAGGCCGTATTTGATCGAGACCTGGCCCGAGATCAGGTTGATGAGGCGGCCATGGACGAAGTGCGGGCTGACCCGGCCGGGCCCGCGCTCGTGCAGATTGACCGATTCGATCTCGATCCCCGGCAGGCCGCCGATGCCCGATCCGATCGACACGCCGGCGCGCAGCCGCGTCGCCTCGTCCATCTCGGTCAGCCCGGCATCCTCCAGCGCCTGTCCCGCGGCGTCGATGCCGTAGACGATGAAGGGGTCGACCTGCCGCTGCACCTTGTGGTCGACCCGCTTGTCGGGGTCGAAGCCATATTCATGGTCCTTCGGCTTCACCTCGCAGGCGATGCGGCACTTCTGGTCGGAGGCGTCGAAGCGGGTGATCGGTCCGGCGCCGGACTTGGAGGACAGCAGGTTCGCCCAGGCGGTCTCCACGTCCGCGCCCAGCGGGGTGACGAGGCCAAGTCCGGTGATGACGACGCGACGCATATTCTTCTTCCTCTCCCCGTCATCCGCTGCGGCGGCCCCGATCGGGGCGGTGCGGCGCGGCCCCGCATCGCGCGGGGGACGGGCTGACTGATACGAAAACGGCTCCCCGCCCTCTAGCCGGGGACGGGGAGCCGTTCAAATCCGGCCTGAAGGCGGATGGGCTTAGCCCTTGTGCTCGTCGATATAGGTGATCGCGTCCTTCACGGTCGTGATCTTCTCGGCGGCATCGTCGGGGATCTCGACCCCGAACTCTTCCTCGAACGCCATGACCAGCTCGACGATGTCGAGGCTGTCTGCACCCAGATCGTCGATGAAGCTCGCGTCCTCGGTCACCTTGTCGGCCTCGACGCCGAGATGCTCGACGACGATCTTCTTCACGCGGTCGGCGGTCTCGCTCATGGTAGTCCCTCTTCTTAACGAGAAATCGATAATCCTGAACGCCCGTAGAACGGGGGCGTTCACGTGGCAAGCGGGCAGTTGAGCCCGCAATCGCCTCACACCATCGCCATGCCGCCGTTGACATGGATGGTCTGGCCGGTGACGTAGCCCGCCTCGCGGCTGACGAGATACGCCACCGCCGCGCCGATATCCTCGCCCGTGCCGAGGTCGCCGGCCGGAATGCGCTGGGTGAGCGCGGCCTTCTGCACCTCCGGCAGCACGTCGGTCATCGCCGAGCGGATGAAGCCGGGGGCGACGCAGTTGACGGTGATCCCGCGGCTCGCCAGCTCCTGCGCCAGCGCCTTGGACATGCCGACCAGCCCCGCCTTGGACGCGGCGTAATTGGCCTGGCCCGGATTTCCGGTCTGCCCGACCACCGAGGTGATCGAGACGATGCGTCCGAACCGCGCCTTCATCATCGGCCGCGCCGCGGCACGCATCAGGCGGAAGGCGGCCTCAAGGTTGACGCGGATCACCTGGTCCCACTCCTCGTCCTTCATCCGCATCGCCAGATTGTCGCGGGTGACGCCGGCATTGTTGACGAGGATATCGATCCGCCCGCCCAGCGCCTCGACCGCCTGCGGCACCAGCGCATCGACCGCGGCGCCGTCCGACAGGTCGCAGGTCAGCGCGACATGCTCGCCGCCCAGCTGACTGCGGAAATCCTCCAGCTTGGCCGCATTCGACCCCGACACCGCCAGCCGCGCCCCCTGCCCCGCCAGCGCCCGCGCGATCGCCGACCCGATCCCGCCGGACGCTCCGGTGACGAGGGCGGTCATTCCTGTAAGGTCGAACATGTCAGTCTCCGTGGAGTTGGTTCACGCGAAGGCGCGAAGGCGCTAAGGGGGTATAGCCGCTGACGATCCGCTTGAGCCCCTCCTTCAGCGTCTCGCCGCCGAAGTTGATCAGAAGACCGAGCGGCTGGCGAGTCAGCTTGAGATAGGTCAGCAATTGTTTGGCGTGAGCGGCATTGAGCCGTTCGACAGATTTGAGCTCGATCAGCAAGCGATCGCCGACGACGAGATCAACGCGAAACGCAGCGTCGAACCGAAGGCCCTCAAATTCGATGGCGACCGGACGCTGGCGCTCGACCTTATAGCCCATCTCGGTCAGCTTTGCCGCCATCACCACTTCGTAGACGCTTTCGAGCAGCCCGGCGCCGAGATCGCGATGCAACCGCATGGCGACGTTGATGGCGTCGGATGCGGCGGCCTCGAGGTCAAACATCTTCGCGCCTTCGCGCCTTCGCGCCTTCGCGAGCCGATTACAACTTCGCGAGCACCACCTCGATATCGTCCATCGTCACCACGCTCACCGCCTCGGCATCCGGGGCGATGCGCTTGACCATGGGGGCGAGGACCTTGCCGCCGAACTCGACGAACTCGGTCACGCCCGCCTCGACCATCGCCGATACCGATTCGCGCCAGCGGACCATGCCCGTCACCTGCCGGACCAGCGCGTTCCGGATCGCGCCGGGATCCGCGATCGGCGCGGCGTCGACATTGGCGTAGACCGGCACCAGCGGCGCCGACAGGGTCGCGTCGAGCAGGGCCGCCTCCATCGCGGTCGCGGCATCGGCCATCAGCGGGCAGTGGAAGGGGGCCGACACCGGCAGCAGCACCGCGCGCTTCGCGCCCAGCTCCTTGGCCAGCGCCACCGCCCGCTCGACCGCGACACGGTGGCCCGAGATGACGACCTGCGAGGGATCATTGTCGTTGGCGACGGCGCAGACCAGCTCCTCGCCGCCCTCCGCCAGGATCGCATCGACTGCGGCCCCCGCGATCGTCTGCGCCTTGGCGAGGTCGGCGCCGAGCAGCGCCGCCATGGCGCCCTCGCCCACCGGCACCGCCGCCTGCATCGCCTGTCCGCGCAGCTTCAGCAGCCGTGCGGTCGTCGGCAGGTCGAACGTCTGTGCCGCCTTCAGCGCGCTGTACTCGCCCAGCGAGTGGCCGGCGACGAAGTCGGCCTTGTCGGCCAGCCGGACGCCGCCTTCCTTCTCCAGCACCGCCAGCGTCGCGATCGCATTGGCCATGATCGCCGGCTGGGCATTCTCGGTCAGCGTCAGCTCGTCGGCCGGGCCTTCGGTCATCAGGCGGTACAGGTTCTGGCCCAGCGCCTCGTCCACCTCGCCGAACACCTCGCGCGCCGCCGCGCTGGCATCGGCGAGCGCCCGGCCCATGCCGACCGACTGGCTGCCCTGGCCGGGAAAGATGAAGGCGCGCATGCGGTGTTCCTCTTTGCAAACAGGTGGCGCGGCCTATTGCCGCCCGCCCGCCAAGACAAGCGGATAAGGCCGAGCTTGCCTTTTCCGGCCATATCGCTAAGGCGCGCGTTCCGCTGCGACCGGGCCGTGCGCCCGCTGCATCGGAGTGGACGACAGCCGGAGGGGCGTACCGCATGGGGCGGGCGTCAGCGATCGGCCAACATAAGGTAAGCTGCATGGCTCTTTACGAGCACGTGTTCCTTGCGCGCCAGGATCTGGCACAGGCGCAGGTGGACGCGCTGGCGGAAGCCGCCACCAAGATCGTCGAGGACAATCAGGGCAAGGTCGTGAAAACCGAGACCTGGGGCCTCAGGTCGCTGGCGTATCGCATCGCCAAGAACCGCAAGGCGCATTACGTGATGCTCGAGATCGACGCGCCCGCCGGCGTGGTCGCCGAGCTGGAGCGCCAGACCGCGATCAACGAAGACGTGATCCGCTACATGACCGTGCGCGTCGATGCGCTGGAGCAGGGCCCGTCGGCGATGATGCGCAAGCAGGAGCGCGACCGCGAGCGCCGTGGCGAGCGCGGCGACCGGGGCGACCGCCCCGAGCGTGCGCCCCGTCGTGACCGTGAAGAGGAGGCCGCATAATGGCGCGTCCGTTTTTCCGCCGCCGCAAGTCGTGCCCGTTCAGCGCCAAGGATGCGCCGCGGATCGACTATAAGGACGTCCGCCTGCTGCAGGGCTTCGTGTCCGAGCGTGGCAAGATCGTCCCGTCGCGCATCACCTCGGTGAGCGCCAAGAAGCAGCGCGAGCTCGCCCAGGCGATCAAGCGCGCCCGTCATCTGGGCCTGCTGCCCTACGTCGTGAAATAAGGAGAAGAGCAGATGGACGTCATTCTGCTTGAGCGCGTCGAGAAGCTCGGCGCCATCGGCGACGTGGTGAAGGTGAAGGACGGGTTCGCCCGCAACTTCCTGCTGCCGCGCAAGAAGGCGCTGCGCGCCAACGAGGCGAACCGGAAGGTCTTCGAGGCCAACCGCGCCCGGATCGAGGCCGACAATGCGACCCGTCGCACCGAGGCCGAGAAGGACGCCGGCAGCTTCAAGGATGCGGCGGTGACGCTGATCCGCCAGGCTTCGAACACCGGCCAGCTCTACGGCTCGGTCGCGGTGCGCGATCTGGTCGAGGCGCTGAACGCCGACGGTCACCACGTGACCAAGTCGCAGGTCGTCCTCGACAAGCCGATCAAGGCGATCGGCCTGTACGAGGTCCGCGTGGCGCTGCACCCGGAAGTGTCGGTGACCGTCAAGGTCAACGTCGCCCGCTCGCCGGAAGAGGCCGAGATGCAGTCGCAGGGCGTCGACGTGATGGCGTCGATGTTCGAGCGCGACGAGGCCGGCTTCACCGAGGTCTATGATCCGAACGCCGAGCCGGGCGCGACCGCCGAGGCGCGGCCGGAGCAGGACGAGGCGGCGCAGGGCTGAGCCCCGCGTCGGATCGATCCGGCACGAACAAGAAGGCCGCCCGGAGCATTCTCCGGGCGGCCTTTTTCGTGATCCAGTGCGGTGGGAAATGGATCCAGTTGTGTCAGGGACAGGTGACGCACGCCCCGATCACCGCCGCCAGCGGGATGAGGGCAAGCATCACTGGAAATATCTGTTTCATCGCCGTCCTCTTGGGTGGGAGACCCGTATGACGGAAACAGAATGCGCAAGACGTGACTTTTGTTTCATAAGGATGAACGACACGGCCCGGCAGCCTTAACAGGCAGGTAAGTAGTTGCTGCCTACACGACGGCTGCTATGTCACCGGCTTCCTGCATCATGACATGCGATCCTGATCGTGGCCTGCTGCGGATCACGCTGTCCGGCTTCTTTACGGTGGACGATGTCGCGGCATATGAAGCCGCACGCGTCCTCCACGTGTCACGCCTGCGATGCCCGATCGGCCAGCATCTCACGCTCGCCGACGTTACCGGGCTCGACATCCAGACGCAGGACGTCGTCGCCGCCTTTACCCGGGTCGTGGGCGATCCGCGCTACAGGCCGCGGCGCCTTGCGGTGGTCGTCCCGCACACGCTGACCCGCATCCAGGCGATGCGCGCCGTTGACGGTCCGGGCGTCAGGGTCTTCCGCAGCGTCGCCGAGGCGGAGGACTGGCTGCTCAGCGATCCCGAAGCGGAAACCGCCGCGTAGCGGCCACGGTTTCCGCTTCTGCCGACCTGACTTGCCGAGGCGCCAGCCTCCGCCGGGCGACGATCCCGACCGATCAAATCAGTCTCTAGCGACGCCCGAACAGGCGTTCGATGTCGCCATGTGCGAGCTTCACCCAGGTCGGGCGACCATGGTTGCACTGGCCGGAATGCGGTGTCGCCTCCATCTCGCGGAGCAGCGCATTCATCTCGGCGACCGAGAGAATGCGGCCGGCGCGAACGGAACCGTGGCACGCCATGGTGGCCGCGACATGGTCGAGCCGCTCTTTCAGCGACAAGGCCTCGTCGAAGGCGGCAAGTTCGTCGGCAAGGTCCGCGACCAGGCCACGGGGATCGGCCTGGCCCAGCAGCGCCGGTGTCGCCCGCACCAGCATCGCGCGGGGTCCGAACCGCTCCAGCTCCAGCCCGAACTCGGCGAGTTCGTCCAGCCGGGCTTCCAGCCGGTCGCAGGCCGGCTCGTCGAGTTCGACCACCTCCGGCAGCAGCAGCGCCTGCGCGGCGATCCGCCCGCCGGCCAGGGCCGCGCGCATCCGCTCGAGCACCAGCCGCTCGTGCGCCGCATGCTGGTCGACGATCACCAGCCCGTCCGTCGCTTCGGCGACGACATAGGTCTTCGCCACCTGCCCGCGCGCGACGCCCAACGGGTGCACGAGGGAAGCAGGCGGCGGATTCCAGGCCGGTTCGGCGCGGGCCTGAGGCGGCGGCGCGACGAAGCCCGGGCTGCGGTCGAACAGAGAGGTCGACGGCGATGCGACGGGCCAGCCCTGCGGCCCCGCCAGCGCGGCGACCGGTTCCGCCTGCCAGCGTGCCAGCGCGTCCTCTGCCGGGCGCTGGACGACGCGGTGCCCGGCCGCATCGAGCGCGCGACGCAGCCCCGAGACGATCAGCCCGCGCACCAGCGCCGGGTCGCGAAAGCGGACCTCGGTCTTGGCCGGGTGGACGTTCACGTCGACGTCGCGCGGCGGCAGGTCGAGGAACAGCGCGACCACTGCGTGGCGGTCGCGCGGCATCATCTCCGCATAGGCCCCGCGGATCGCGCCGATCAGCAGGCGATCGCGGACCGGACGACCGTTGACGAACAGATATTGGTGATCCGCCACGCCGCGGTGAAAGGTCGGCAGACCGGCCACGCCGCCCAGCACCATGTCCTCGCGGACCCAGTCGATCGCGACCGCATTGTCGGCGAGGCCCCGGTCGGTGAGCGCCGCGACCCGCGCCGGCCGGTCCTGCCCCGGCGGCACCGAGAGGACCCGGCGGCCGTCATGCTCCAGGGTGAAGCCCACGTCCGGCCGCGCCATCGCCAGCCGCCGCACCGCGTCGAGGCAGGCGCCATATTCGGCGCGTGGGCTGCGCAGGAACTTGCGGCGGGCAGGCACGCGCGCGAACAGCTCCTCCATCACCACCCGCGTTCCCGGCGGCAGTGCGGCCGGACCCTCGCTTGCGAGCGCGCCGTTGTCGACCGTGCGCCGCCAGCCGTCACGGCCGCGCGGGCGGCTCTCCACCGTCAGCCGCGCGACGCTGGCGATCGAAGGCAGCGCCTCGCCGCGAAAGCCCAGCGTCGTCACCGCCTCGATCGCCCCCTCCTCGCCGACCAGGCTCTCGGGCAGCTTGGAGGTGCAGTGCCGCTCCAGCGCCAGCGCCATCTCGTCCGGCGTCATCCCGCAGCCGTCGTCGCTGACCTCGATCCGCGCCAGTCCGCCCTCGGCCAGGGTCACGGCGACGCGCAAGGCGCCCGCATCGAGGGCGTTCTCGACAAGTTCCTTCAACGCGCTGGCGGGCCTTTCGACCACTTCACCGGCAGCGATACGATTGACCAGATTCGATGGGAGACGGCGTATTGACACGCCGGTTGCTGTAGACCAAGCCGAGCCGTCCCGCGACCCCGCTAACCATGAACCACCGGCCGCTCATGAGCATGTGGGTGCTCCGCGAGATGACCTGCGACCGGTCGCCGGCTCCCCGCCGGCGGCGCTGATTGGACCTGGAGCCCGATGCCCCTGCCCCGCTTCTTCAAATTCATGTCCCACGACATGGCGATCGACCTCGGTACAGCGAATACGGTGGTCTATGTCCGCGGCCGCGGCATCGTGCTCAACGAGCCGTCGGTCGTCGCCGTCGAGACGATCAACGGGCAGAAGCGGGTGAAGGCGGTCGGCGACGACGCCAAGCTGATGATGGGCAAGACCCCCGGTTCGATCGAGGCGATCCGGCCGCTGCGCGACGGCGTGATCGCCGACATCGATGTCGCGGAGCAGATGATCAAGCACTTCATCCAGAAGGTGCACGGTCCGCGCCGCTTCGCGCGCTGGCCCGAGATCGTGATCTGCGTGCCGTCGGGCTCGACCAAGGTGGAGCGTCGCGCGATCCGCGACGCCGCCTCCAACGCGGGCGCCAGCCAGGTCTTCCTGATCGAGGAGCCGATGGCCGCCGCGATCGGCGCCGACATGCCCGTGACCGAGCCGATCGGCAGCATGGTGGTCGATATCGGCGGCGGCACGACCGAGGTCGCGGTGCTGTCGCTGCGCGGCCTGGCCTATACCACCAGCGTCCGCGTCGGCGGCGACAAGATGGACGAGGCGATCGTCAGCTATGTCCGCCGCAACCACAATCTGCTGATCGGCGAAGCGACGGCCGAGCGGATCAAGCAGGAGGTGGGCTGCGCCAAGCCGCCGGTCGACGGCATCGGCGCGGTCATCCACATCAAGGGCCGCGACCTCGTCAATGGCGTGCCCAAGGAGATCCAGATCAACCAGGGCCAGGTCGCCGAGGCGCTGTCGGAACCGGTGGCGACGATCGTCGAGGGCGTCCGCGTCGCGCTGGAGAACACCGCGCCCGAACTCGCCGCCGACATCGTCGACCAGGGCATCGTGCTGACCGGCGGCGGCGCGCTGCTCCAGGGCCTCGACGAGGTGCTGCGCGACGAGACCGGGCTGCCGGTGACGGTGGCCGAGGATCCGCTGACCTGCGTGGCGCTGGGCACCGGACGCGCGCTGGAGGATCCGATGTTCCGCGGCGTCCTTCAGAACGGCTGATCTCTCGAGCGGCAGGGGGTAGCGGCGCATGGCGCCTGCTCGCGACCGCCGCGCAGGCTTCTCGCGGCGACGGCAATATGGACTGTTCTTCGGCTACGTCCTCGCGGTCGCGGGGGCGGTGGTCGGGGCCGTGCTGCTCGTCGCCAGCCTGTTCAATCCGCCGCTGTTCGCCGCCTTCCGCATGGCGGCGGCGGGAGTGACCGTGCCGGTCTCCTCGGCGCTGACGAGCGGCCGGGACCTGGTGTCCGCGGTGCCGGAGGCGATCAACGGCTGGGTCTTCGCCCATGCCGAGAATGCCGCGATGAGGCGCGACCTCGCCGCCGCCCGCCCGCTGCTGATGCGGGCGCGGTCGATCGCCTATGAGAACAATCGGCTGCGGACGCTGCTGGCGCTGCGCGATCACGCCGCCGACCCCGTGGTCACCGCGCGCCTCGTCAGCTCGAGCGCGTCGAGCGGCCGCCGCTTCGCCCTGCTGGACGCCGGCCGCATGCACGGGGTCGAGCCCGGCATGCCCGTCCGCGGACCGGAAGGGCTGGTCGGGCGGGTGGTGGAAGCCGGACCCAATGCCGCACGCATCCTGCTCCTGACCGATCCCGCCAGCATCGTGCCCGTCCGCCGCGCCCGCGACGGCCTGCCCGCGATCGCGGTGGGCCGCGCGGACGGAGCGGTCGACATCCGCTCGGTCAACGCCACCAACGTGCGGTTCCGCAGCGGCGACGTCTTCGTCACCTCCGGGACCGGGGGGCTCTACGCGCCCGACATGCCGGTCGCCCGCGTGACCGCCGATGCGCTGGACAGCGCCGTCGGCCGCCTTTTCGCCCAGCCCGATTCGCTCGACTATGCCCTGGTCGAGAAGGCCTATATGCCGCTGCCGCCCGCCGTGCCGGCGGCGGCGCCGACCACGGCAGCGCCGGCGCCCGCCGAGGCGCCATGAGCCCCGCCGATCCCGATCCCTTCGCGCCCGCGTTGCCGCCCGGCCGCGCGCGGGCCTTGCCCTGGGCCAGCGTGCTCGCGGGATCGTTGCTGACCGCCATTCCGATCGTCGCGAGCGTGCCGATCCTGCCGCCCTTCGGGCTGCTGATGCTGCTGACGTGGCGGCTCCTCGCCCGCTTCGCGCTGCGCCCCTGGGCGGCGGCGCCGCTCGGCTTCGCCGACGATCTGGTCAGCGGCCAGCCGCTCGGCTCGGCGGTGCTGCTCTGGTCGCTCTGCTTCATCGGCATCGAGCTGGTCGAGCGCCGCATGGTGTTCCGCGACTTCTGGCAGGACTGGCTGATCGCCAGCGGCGCGATCGTCTTCTGCCTCGCGGTCGGCCGCGTGCTCGCGCTGCCGGTCGGCGCGCGCGTCGACGGAGCGTTGCTGGCGCAGGCGGCGGCGACCATCCTCCTCTTCCCCGTGTCGACCCGGCTCGTCGCGTGGATCGACCGCAAGCGGGGCGCGGCATGAAGCGCCAGCCCAAGATCGTCACGCCGGCGATGCAGTCCTACAGCTTCTCGCGTCGCGCCTGGCTGCTCGGCGCGGGCACGGTCGGCGTCGGCACGCTGCTCGGCGCGCGCATGGCGTGGCTGTCGGTCGCGCAGAACGAGCGCTACAGCCTGCTCGCCGAGAGCAACCGGGTGAACGCGACGCTGATCCCGCCGCGGCGCGGCTGGATCGTCGATCGCCACGGCGCGCCGATCGCGAGCAATCGCACCGACTTTCGCGTCGACATCATTCCCGACCGGCTCGCCGACAAGGATCGCGTGCTCAAGCTGCTCGGCGAGATCCTGCGCCTTCCTGCCGAGGAGCTGGAGCGGGTGCGCGTCGATCTCGATCGCGCCGCGGGCTTCCAGCCGGTGCAGGTCGCGGAAAATCTGGACTGGGAGCGGTTCGCCGCGGTCAGCGTCCGCCTGCCCGAGCTGCCGGGGGTGCAGCCGACGCGCGGCTTCGCGCGCCACTATCCCGCCGGCGCGGCGGTCGCGCACCTGACCGGCTATGTCGGCGCGCCCACCGCCGAACAGTTCAAGGCCACGCGCGATCCGCTGCTGGTCACGCCCGGCTTCAAGCTGGGCAAGGACGGGCTGGAGAAGACGCTCGAACAGCGGCTGCGCGGTCAGGCGGGCGCCAAGCGGGTCGAGGTGACCGCGCGCGGCAAGCTGGTCGCCGAGCTCGCCACCCGCCCCGACGTGCCCGGCCGTACCGCGCGGCTGACGATCGATGCGGGGCTGCAGGAATATGCCGCGCGCCGCCTCGGTACCAATTCCGGTTCCGCGGTGGTGATCGACTGCCGCACCGGCGAACTGCTGTGCATGGTGTCGATGCCGGCCTACGACCCCAACAGCTTCTCCGACGGGATCAGCCATTGGGAATGGCAGATGCTGTCGGACGACGACCACGTCCCGCTGATGAACAAGGTGACGCAGGGCCTCTATCCGCCCGGCTCCACCGTCAAGCCGATGAACACGCTCGCGCTGATGGCGGCGGGCGTCAGTCCGACCGATCGCGTCCAGTGCAGCGGCGCCCTGCGCGTCGGCACCGGCGTGTTCCATTGCCACAAGCGCGGCGGCCACGGGCCGGTCGACATGAAGACCGCGGTGGCCCAGTCCTGCGACATCTATTTCTACGAGATGATCCGCCGCATGGGCTATGACCGCATCGCGCCGGTCGCGCGCGAGCTGGGGCTGGGCCAGAAATTCGAGCTGCCCTTTTCCACCCAGCGCTTCGGCACCGTGCCCGACAGCGCGTGGAAGGCGCGCAAGTACAAGGATCGCTGGACGGTCGCGGACGGACTCAACGCGTCGATCGGACAGGGCTATGTGCTGGCCAATCCGCTCCAGTTGGCGGTGATGGCGGCGCGGATCGCGTCGGGCCGGGCGCTCCAGCCCAGCATCCTCGCCGACCGGGTCCATCGCGACGCACCCGACCTGCCGTTCCAGCCGGAGCAGCTCGACCATGTCCGCGAATCGATGTGGGCGGTGGTCAATGGCGGCGGCACCGGCGCCGCCGCGCGGCTGCTCGTTCCGGGCATGAGCATCGCCGCGAAGACCGGCACCGCGCAGGTCCGCCGCATCACCATGGCGGAGCGTCGCGGCGGCGTGCTGAAGAACGGCCAGCTGCCCTTCAAGCTGCGCGACCACGCGCTGTTCGTCTGCTTCGCGCCCTATGAAAACCCGCGCTACGCCGCGGGGATCGTGCTCGAGCATAACGGCCATACCGTCCGCAATCTCGACACGCCGATGATCGGGCGCGATATCATGACCTGGCTGCTCGACCGCGACCGCGCGATCGCCAGCCTGGCCGAGGTGGAGCCGACCTGGGGCGGCGACATCGCCACCCGCATGGCCGCCGAGGCTGCCGTCTATCGCGCCGCCCACGCCCCCGCCCCGGCCGCCGCCGCGACCAAGACCGACGCCACTGTGCCGTCCGATGCGCCCGCCGTCGAGCAGGCCACCGCGGCAGCCAACCAGACCCAGGCCGCGCTGGCGGAGGCGCCCCCCGCCGACACGCCTGCTGGACAAGGCACGACGGAACGCACGCCATGACGACGCGCCTGATCCCCGAACCGCTGGCGCAATTGCCCTGGCGCATCCTGCTGCTGGTCGCCGCGATCAACGGCTTCGGGCTGCTGATGCTCTATTCGGCGGCGGGCGGCAGCATGATGCCCTGGGCGCTTCCGCAGGGCATCCGCTTCTGCGTCTTCCTGACGGGTGCCATCATCGTCTCGCGCGTGCCGGAGGACTGGCTGCGCCACGGCGCCATGCCCGCCTATGCCGTCCTGCTCCTGATGCTGATCGGCGTCGAGCTGCTCGGCCATGTCTCGGGCGGCAGCCAGCGCTGGCTCAACCTCGGCTTCGGCTTCCGCCTGCAACCCTCGGAGCTGATGAAGCTGGCGATCGTGCTGGCGGTGGCGCGCTTCTACGAGATGCTGCCCTCTGGCGAGACGCGCACCTTCGGCGCGGTGTGGCCGGCGGCGGTGCTGATCGGCTTGCCGGCGGCCTTCGTCATGCTCCAGCCCGACCTCGGCACCGCCCTGATGATCTGCGCGGGCGGGGCGACGGTGATGTTCCTGGCCGGGGTGCCGCTGCGGCTGTTCATCGGCGGCGCGCTGGGACTGGCGGTGGCCGCGCCGCTGGCGGTCAATTTCCTGCTCCACGACTATCAGCGCAACCGGATCCTGATCTTCCTCGATCCCGAAAGCGATCCGCTCGGCACCGGCTATCATATCAGCCAGTCGAAGATCGCGATCGGCTCGGGCGGGATCTGGGGCAAGGGCTTCCTCAACGGCACGCAGAGCCATCTCGACTATCTACCGGAGGGACATACCGACTTCGCCTTCGCGACGATGGCCGAGGAATGGGGGCTGGTCGGCGGCGTGCTGCTGATCGCCGCCTTCCTGCTGGTGATCCGCTGGGGCATCGATGTCGGCCAGCGCGCCAACAGCCGCTTCGCCAAGCTGACCGCGGCGGGGCTGTCGATGACGATCTTCTTCTACGTCGCGATCAACCTTTCCATGGTGATGGGCCTGGCGCCGGTCGTCGGCATTCCGCTGCCGCTGTTCAGCAACGGCGGCTCGGCGCAGATGACCGTGTTGCTGTGCCTCGGCATCCTGATGGCGATCGACCGGCAGAACCGCCGCCGGCCGCAATGGTAGGCGAAAAGCGCAGCCTCCCCAAAAAAGGGGTTGCGCCCCGCGCGAACGATGGTAACAGCGCGGCTCCCGACGCGGGGCGGGCGGCATCGCCGACGCCCCCGATCGCCGGAACGGACGCATAGCTCAGTTGGTAGAGCAGCTGACTCTTAATCAGCGGGTCCTTGGTTCGAGCCCAAGTGCGTCCACCATCCTCCCTCGCGAGACCTGACCGGCCGCTGGCCGCTGGACAGAGGCCGTCGCGGCGGCCAAGTTACATCCATGTCAGTACCTCCCGTCCTCGGCCGGTTGCGGCTGCCGGTCATCGGCTCGCCGCTCTTCATCATCTCCACCCCCGATCTCGTCATCGCCCAATGCAAGGCGGGGATCGTCGGCTCCTTCCCCGCGCTCAACGCGCGGCCGGCCGCGCTGCTCGACGAGTGGCTGCACCGGATCACCGAAGAGCTCACCGCGCATAATCGCGATCATCCGGATCGCCCCGCGGCGCCCTTTGCGGTCAACCAGATCGTCCACCGCTCCAACGACCGTCTGGAGGCGGATCTGGCGACCTGCGCCAAATGGCAGGTGCCGATCGTGATCACCTCGCTGGGCGCGCGCGAGGATCTCAACGCGGCGGTGCATGGCTGGGGCGGGATCACGCTCCACGACGTCATCGACGACCGCTTCGCCCGCAAGGCGGTGGAGAAGGGCGCAGACGGGCTGATCGCGGTCGCGGCGGGCGCGGGCGGCCATGCCGGACGCCAGTCGCCCTTCGCGCTGGTGCAGGAGATCCGCGACTGGTTCGACGGTCCGCTCGCGCTGTCGGGCGCGATCGCGACCGGCGCGGCGATCCTCGCGGCGCGGGCGATGGGCGCGGATTTCGCCTATATCGGCTCGCCCTTCATCGCCACCGACGAGGCGAATGCGGCGCCCGACTACAAGCAGGGCATCGTCGACGGGCGAGCCGCCGACATCGTCTATTCGGACCTCTTCACCGGCGTGCACGGCAATTACCTGCGTCAGTCGATCGCGGCGGCCGGGCTCGATCCGGACAATCTGCCGGCCGGCGACGTCAGGACGATGAATTTCGGCGGCGGCAACGGGAGCAAGGCCAAGGCCTGGCGCGACATCTGGGGCGCGGGTCAGGGCATCGGCGCAGTGCAGGCGATCGAGCCGGTTGCGGCGCGGATCGACCGGCTGGACGCGGAATATCGGGCGGCGCTCGCGCGCATCGCGGGATAGGCGTCGGCGATCGGCAAACGCCCCGCACACGCGTGCGGCATCACCCGCGCAGGTCGACCGCCAGCCGCTGCTGCAGGGCGCGCGCCGGACTCGCCGGGCGAGGACCCGCGATCATCGCGACGTCGAGCGCGCCGGCGCGGCGATAGAGCGCCTCCCCGATCGCGATCAGCGCGCGCGCCGCATCGGGCAGGCGCAGGCGCACCGAGTCGCTCGTCTCGGGAAGGGCCGGCAGCCGTCCCGGTCCGCTGTCCACTTCGCCCGCCGCCCAGGCGCGATGGCCGAGCAGCCAGGCGAGCAGGTGCATCAGCCGAGTCGTCAGCCGCAGCGACTCGCAGCTGAGCAGCACGCCGGTCATCGGATCGAGATGGGCCGCGTCGATCGGCGACTGGTGCTCGCAATAGTGCCGCATCTCGTCCGCCAGCACCATCGCCTCGCTATAGACCGACTCGATCAGGTGGCGGTGCATTTCCGGCAAGGGGTGTTCGTGCGACATGGCCGGAGGAATGACATGCGCTGCACCGCGCGGAAAGCTCCGTTCCGGATCCGTCCTGTCCCGATCGGGGGCGGGTGGGACGCTCGGGAATCAGGCGATAATATCCGGCAGCAGCTGATCCTCGAGCACCGAAATCTCGTCGCGCAGCCGAAGCTTGCGCTTCTTCAGCCGGGCGACCTGCAACTGATCGGGCACCCCTGCGCCCTCCAGCGCGGCGATCGCCGCATCGAGGTCGCGATGCTCCAGCCGCAAAGCGTCCAGCCTGTCCCTGATCTGCGCTTCGTCCACCCCGCCCTCCAGCGCGCCCGTTTAGCGTGTGCGCGGGGCGGCGGCGAGCCCCGAAACACGATCGGCGATGGAAAGGCACGGCCGGTCGCGGACACCGGCGACAACTGCTCCTTTCGGTGGTTTACTGGTTTCCCTCGCAAGCACAGGAGATCTGCCCATGCAGTCGACCACCGCGCATCAGACCGCGCTGGCAACCAAGCACGCGACGCTTGACCGCTATATCGCCGAAGAGCAGCACCGTCCGCATCCCGACGCGATCCGCTTGGCCGACCTGAAGAAGCAGAAGCTGAGGCTGAAGGAGGAGATCATCAGCCTGTAATCCGATGCGGGTGCCGGTCCGTCGGGCCGGCGCCCCCTTTCGCGGGCGCTCTCAGCCGGCCGAGCGCGCGGCGTTGACCAGCGCAATATCGATCGGCCGCGACAGCGCGACGCCGATCCGGCCCTCGGTGCTCCAGGCCACGGTGCCGTCGACTTCACCCACACCCGGCAGACTGATCGTGATCGCCGTGCCGCTGGCGATATGCTCGCCGGGTTCCGCCATCAGCCCCCGTTCGGACAGGTTGCGAATCCGCACCTGCCGCTCCTCGCCGCCGCCGATCCGCAGGCCGGCGGTCATCAGCATGCCGGTGCGCAGTTGCGCGCGCTGCTCGGCGCCGTCCTGTTCCGCTTCCGGCTTTGCGCCCGTATCGCGAAGATGGCCCTGCATGACGTATGCGTCCCGTTGGTTAGGTCAGTGGAGTCACAACGACGAAGACCGAAACTAGTCTCCAGAAATGACCAGAGCTTTAAGGACTATTCGTCCCGCGAGACCTTTTCGTGCCGCTCGTGCCGCTCCTGCGCCTCGACGGTCATGGTCGCGATCGGCCGGGCTTCGAGCCGGGCGAGGCTGATCGGCTCGCCGGTCACCTCGCAATAGCCATATTCGCCCTCCTCGATCCGGCGGAGCGCAGCATCGATCTTGCTGATCAGCTTGCGCTGCCGGTCGCGGGTGCGCAGCTCGATCGACCAGTCGGTCTCGCTCGAGGCCCGGTCGGTCAGGTCCGCCTCGCGCAGCGGATCGAGCTGGAGCTGGGACAGCGTACCCTGCGATTCCAGCAGGATCGCCTCTTTCCAGCGGATCAGCTTGTCGCGGAAATAGGCCTGCTGCCGCGGATTCATGAACGGCTCGTCGGCTGAGGGCCGATAGCCGTCGTCATTGGCCGGCGGCTGGCCGGTGGAAGGGTCTACGCGATCAAAAGCCGTCGCCATGCCGATCTCCCTTCGGCCCGGCGGCAAATACTTCGCCGTCTGCTGGGCCGCCCCCTAGATGCGCGCCCTATAGTCCGGGTGGGGGATGGCGCGCAAGCGAGGCTTGGGCGCGGTAAAGTCCGGTTTTCCCGCGATTGTTGCGCCCGCGCGACAGCGCCGCCAGCGCCCCGGCCGGGGCACGGGCGGCGCGCGCGATCGCTCAGGCGGCGGCGATCGCCTGTTCGATATCCGAAATCGGATGGCCGGTCAGATCCTTGCCCAGTTCGCCCGCCAGCCGGTTGCTGACTTCCTTGTGGTAGTGCTTGCGCAGCTCGCCGAGCGTCCGGGGCGGCGCGACGATGATCAGCTTCTCGAACTCGTTGGCGAGCGCCCGCTGCTTCAGCATGTCGGCGGCCTCCGCCGCGAAGCGGTCTTCCTCCAGCTGGTGGAAGTCGGTTTCGCCCAGCGACCCGCGCGAGGCGGCGAACTGTGCGCCCTGCCCGCCGCCGCCCGCCTGGTTCGATCCGCCCTGCGCGATCGGCGGCGCGCCCGCGCCCGACTGGGTCGAACGGGCCGCGCCCGCCGCATCGGTCTTCTGCTCCGAATCGCGCGGATTGGGGTGTTCCTCGGCATGTTCGACCGTCAGATTGGGATAGTCGGCATCGCCCTCGTTGCGCAGGAACAGCAGCTTGCGCCCGTCGGCGACGAGGACGACCGTATTATGGTCCAGATGCATGGCGGCTCTCTCCTGATCGTGAATGTCCGCCGGGTGAACGCCCGCATCCGCACGAGGGTTGCGCGCGGTGGAATGTTCCACGTGGAACAATTAGGGAACACGTCCGCGTCCGGGTTGCGTGGCCGCGGGCCCGCCGCCATAGCGTGCCGCCATGCACGACATCCGCCTGATCCGCGACGATCCTGCCGCGTTCGACGCCCGTCTCGCCCGCCGCGGCCTCGCGCCGCTCTCGGCCGAGCTGATCGCGATCGACGAGCGCCGCCGCGCGACGATCGCCGCCGCGCAGGAGGCGCAGACCCGGCGCAACGACCTGTCGAAACAGATCGGTCAGGCCAAGGCGGCGAAGGACGAGGCGCGCGCGGCCGCGCTGATGGAGGAGGTCGCCGGGCTGAAGGCGCGCCTGCCCGAGCTGGAGGAGGAGGAGCGGAGCATCACCACCCTGCTCGACACCCGGCTCGGCGCGATCCCCAACCTGCCCGCCGCCGACGTGCCCGATGGCGCGGACGAGACCGACAATGTGCTGGCGACGCAATGGGGCGAGCCGCGCGCCTTTGCCTTCAGTGCGCGGGAGCATGACGCGATCGCCCCGGCGCTCGGCATGGACTTCGACACCGGCGTCGCGCTCGCCGGCGCGCGCTTCACCGCGCTGCGCGGCCAGATGGCGCGGCTGTCGCGGGCACTCGGCCAGTTCATGCTGGACCGGCTGGTCGACCAGCACGGGTTCGAGGAGGTCGCCCCGCCGCTGCTCGTCCGCGACGAGGTGGCGTTCGGCACCGGCCAGCTGCCGAAATTCGCCGAGGACCTGTTCCGGACCACCGACGGGCGATGGCTGATCTCCACGGCCGAGATGTCGCTGACCAACATGGTGCGCGAGAAGATCCTGGCCGAGGGCGAGCTGCCGCTGCGCCTCGCCGCGCTCACCCCCTGTTTCCGGTCGGAGGCCGGTTCGGCGGGCCGCGACACGCGCGGCATGATCCGCCAGCACCAGTTCGAGAAGGTGGAGATGGTGGCGATCACCACGCCCGACGCCTCGGACGCGGAAAACGAGGCGATGACCCGTATCGCCGAGGGCGTGCTCGAAGCGTTGGAGCTGCCCTATCGCCGGATGCTGCTCTGCACCGGCGACATGGGCTTTTCCGCGGCGCGCACCTACGATCTCGAAGTCTGGCTGCCGGGTCAGGCGCGCTATCGCGAGATTTCGAGCTGCTCGACCTGCACCGATTTCCAGGCGCGCCGGATGAACGCGCGCTACCGGCCGGAGGGGGAGAAGGGGACGCGCTTCGTCCACACGCTCAACGGCTCGGGCCTCGCGGTCGGGCGGACGCTGGTCGCGGTGATCGAGAACTACCAGCAGGAGGATGGCGCGGTCGCGGTGCCGGCGGCGCTGCAACCCTATATGGGCGGCGTCACCCGGCTGGAGCCGCGCGGCTGATGCGGATCCTGATCACCAACGACGATGGCTATCACGCGCCGGGGCTCAAGGTCGCCGAACGGATCGCCGCGGCCTTTTCCGACGATGTCTGGGTGGTCGCACCCGCCGACGAACAATCTGGCGCGGGTCATTCGCTCACCCTCACCCGCCCCTTGCGCATCCGCCGCTTCGCCGAAAAGCGCTTCGCCGTTTCGGGCACGCCGACCGATGCGGTGATGATGGCGGTCGCCAAGATCATGAAGGACAGCCCGCCGGACCTGATCCTGTCGGGCGTCAATCGCGGCGCCAATCTGGCGGAGGACGTGACCTATTCGGGCACCGTGTCCGCCGCGATGGAGGGCGCGCTCGCCGGCATCCGCTCGATCGCGATGAGCCAGGTCTATGATCGCGAGGGGATGGGCGATGCCGTGCCCTTCTCGGTGGCGGAGGCCTGGGGCGAACGGGTGCTGCGGCCGCTGATCGACGCGCCGCTGGCGCCGCGCACGCTGGTCAACATCAACTTTCCCGCCGTCCCCGCCGACCGGGTGAGGGGCGTGCGCGTCGTCGGCCAGGGGCTGCGCGACTATGGCCGGCTGAGGATCGTCAGCAATGTCGATCCGCGCGGCTATGAATATCACTGGTTCGCGCTCGGCCAGATGCCGCACGATCCGGTGGTCGACACCGATCTGGAGGCGGTGGGCGAAGGCTTTGTGTCGGTCACGCCGCTCCATCTCGACCTGACGCACCAGGCTTCGCTGGCGATGCTCGGCAAGGCCTATCGCTGATGCGGGCGGCGGCGCCGGCGCTGTGGCTGATGCTGGCGGCGCAGACGCCGATCCAGCTCCTCCCCGCCCCGCCCGCCTGGGAAGCCGCTCCCGTCTCCGCCGATGCGCGCGACGTGGCCGACGGCATCTGGCTGGTCGAGCCCGGCCAGACCCTGTCCGGCATCGCTGCCCGCACCGGCGCGGGCGCGCCCGCGATCGCGCGGGCCAATGCGATCCCCGCCCCCTATGCCGTCCGCATCGGCCAGCGGCTGAAGATCCCCGGCGGCCGCTACCATCTCGTCCGGCCGGGCCAGAGCGGCATCGCCATCGCCCGCGCCTATGGCGTCGAATGGTCGCGGATCGTCGAGGCCAACGGACTGGCCGAACCCTATGTGCTGCGTGCCGGCCAGCGCGTCCTGATCCCCGGCTCGCTGGCGACCACCGCCCGCAGCCGGGCCGCAGAGCGCGCCGCCGCCTTCCAGCTCGACATCGACGATATCGTCACCGGCGGCCAGCCTGCGCTGGCCCCGCGGCAGCTGCCCGCAAAGCCGGTCGCCAAACCGCGCCGGCCGCTGTCGCCCGCCGTGCCGGTCGCGCCGCCCGCCAGGCTCGCGAGCGGCGGCTTCAGCTGGCCGGTCGAGGGCGGCCGCGTCGTCAAGCGGTTCGGCGCCGGGCAGAGCGGCGAGCGGAGCGACGGGATCAAGATCGCCGTGCCGCTCTCCACCCCGATCCGCGCCACTGCCGACGGTGTCGTCGCCTATGCCGGCAGCGGCATCGCGGCGCTGGGCGGGCTGATCATCATCCGCCATGGCGGCGGCTGGACGAGCGTCTATGGCCATGCCGCGAAGCTGAACGTCACGCGCGGCCAGAGCGTCACGCGCGGACAGACGATCGCGCTGTCGGGCGATACCGGGTTCGCCGACCGGCCCGAGCTGCACTTCGAACTGCGCCGCGGACGCGTGCCGGTCGACCCGCTGGGCGTGCTGCGCGCGCGGCCCTGAGGGGGCGCGATCACTCGGCGGCGGATGCCGATGCCTGACTCCCGTTCGTGCTGAGCCTGTCGAAGCACTGTCTTTTTTCCGCACGCATCACCAGAAGAAGAACGGCACTTCGACAGGCTCAGTGCGAACGGATGGGGTCAGGGGTTGGGATGCCAAGCTCCCCCCAGAAGACGACCATGTCGACGGACGCCCCCCGGCTTGCTAGTCGCGCGCCATGACCTACCAGTCCGATCTTCTCGCCGTGCTGCACGAGCGCGGCTATGTCCATCAGATGACCGACGCCGCCGCGCTCGACGCGCTGGCGGCCAGGTCGGTGGTGCCGGGCTATATCGGTTTCGATCCGACCGCGCCGTCGCTGCACGTCGGCAGCCTCGTCCAGATCATGCTGCTCCGCCGCCTGCAACAGACCGGGCACAAGCCGATCGTGCTGATGGGCGGCGGCACCGGCAAGATCGGCGATCCCAGCTTCAAGGACGAGGCGCGCAAGCTCCTCGCCGAGGACGGGATCACCGCCAACGTCGCCTCGATCAAGCGGATCTTCGAGCGGTTCCTGACCTTCGGCGACGGCCCGACCGACGCGGTGATGCTCGACAATGCCGAGTGGCTCGACCGGCTGGAATATATCCCCTTCCTGCGCGAGGTGGGGCAGCATTTCTCGGTCAACCGGATGCTGTCCTTCGATTCGGTGAAGCTGCGGCTCGACCGCGAGCAGTCGCTCAGCTTCCTCGAATTCAATTACATGATCCTGCAGGGCTATGATTTCGTCGAGCTGTCGCGCCGCGCCGGCTGCCGGTTGCAGATGGGCGGCAGCGACCAGTGGGGCAATATCGTCAACGGCATCGAGCTGGCCCGCCGGATGGACGGCACCGAGGTTTTCGGCGTGACGACGCCGCTCATCACCACCGCCGATGGCGGCAAGATGGGCAAGACGATGGCGGGCGCGGTGTGGCTGCACGAGGACCAGCTGCCGCATTTCGATTACTGGCAGTTCTGGCGGAACACCGACGACCGCGATGTCGGCCGCTTCCTGCGCCTCTTCACCGACCTGCCGCTGGACGAGATCGCCCGGCTGGAGGCGCTGCCGGGCGCGGAGATCAACGAGGCCAAGAAGATCCTGGCGACCGAGGCGACCGCGATGTGCCGCGGGCGCGCCGCGGCGGAGGAGGCGGCGGAGACGGCGCGGCGGACCTTCGAAGAGGGCAGCGCGGGCGACGCGCTGCCGCAGATCACCGTCGACGGTGCGATCGGCATCGTCGATGCGCTGATCGGCCTGGGCTTCGCCAAGTCGAAGGGCGAGGCCCGCCGGCTGATCGCGGGCGGCGGGGCCAGGATCGACGGCGAGAAGGTGTCGGACGAGGCCGCGATGGTCGAGGTCGGCGCCGCGCCCGTCCGCCTTTCCGCGGGCAAGAAGCAGCACGGGCTAATCGCAAAAAGCTAGCCGGATTATGCGGTTACGCGGTAAGATGTCGTCAATGCCTGACTCGCTATCCTTGGCCTGCACCGTTGCGGCGTATGTCTAGCGCGGCGGTGCCAGGAGGATGATGGCCAGTTTTCAGCCAGCGACCTATGAAGAGCGGCGCGAGCCCCGGCTGGAGGTGCTGTTCCGCGCCCGCGCGATCCACCCGAACGGGGTCGAGCGCCCGGTGACGATCGTCAACGTCTCCTCGGGCGGGTTCATGGCGCGGGCCGATGGCGACTGGGCGCCAGGCGACCAGCTTTCGGTGACGCTGCCGGTCGTGGGCGTGGCCCGGGCAGAGGTGCGCTGGTCGCTGGGCGGGCGGATCGGGTGCCAGTTCGTGAAGGCGATCGACGTACCGGTGTTCGAGGAAATGCTGCAGAGGATGCGGCGCAGCATTTAGTGCAGCAATTTCCTTGGGCCCGACATTCCGTTCGTGCTGGGCTTGTCGAGGCACTGCACGTCTGAATCTACTGCACGTCTGAATCTGATGTCATCCCGGCAAAGCAGTCCTCTGTCCACCCCGGCGAAGGCCGGGGTCCAGTTGGGAGACGGCCGTAGGTTACTGCAAAGCTTCACCCAGCTGGACCCCGGCCTTCGCCGGGGTGGACGAGGAGTGTGGAGCGCCCGGACTTTCGCACGGGTCTCGCGAAGGCTGGGATCTCCCGCTTATCATGCGAGGCAAGAGTCGCAAAAGGCCCCAGCCTGCGCTGGGGCGACAAGTGTGGCTGAGTGGATCAACCTCTGGCTACCCGCTTCGAGCAAGAAGAAGAACGGCACTTCGACAGGCTCAGTGCGAACGGTTGGAAGTATGCACCGCCCCCCCTCACCCCGATCGCAGCAACCCCACCGCCGTGTCCCGCTCGAACAGATAGAGCGCCGTCCTGGCCGCCTGCCCCCGCTCACCCTCGAGCCCGCCGTCGCGGTCGATCAGCAACCGGGCATCGTCGTGCGCGCAGGCGATCAGATCGGCGAGCATCTCGGGCGGGGCGAGGCGGAAACCGGCTTCGCCCGACTGGCGCGTACCAAGCAGCTCTCCGCCGCCCCGCAAGCGGAGATCCTCCTCCGCGATCTGGAAGCCGTCGTTCGACTCGCGCATCAACGCGAGGCGCGCGCGCGACGTCTCGCTCAGCGCATTGCCGCGCATCAGCAGGCAGGTGGAGCGCCCCCCGCCGCGCCCCACCCGTCCGCGCAGCTGGTGGAGCTGGGCGAGGCCGAACCGGTCGGCATGTTCGATCACGATCAGCGTCGCGTTCGGCACGTCGACCCCCACCTCGATCACGGTGGTCGCGACCAGCACGCCGAGGCGGTTGGCGGCAAAGGCCTCCATCACCGCATCCTTCTCCGCCGGCTTCATCCGGCCATGGACGAGCCCGACCCGGCCCGGGAAACGCGCCGCCAGCGCTTCCGCCCGTGCCTCCGCCGCGGCAAGGTCCGACTTCTCGCTCTCCTCGACCAGCGGGCACACCCAATAGGCCTGGCCACCGCCCTCCAGATGCCGGCCGAGCGCCGCGACCACCTCGTCCAGCCGCTCGTCGGAGAGGACGCGAGTCTCGATCGGCTGGCGGCCGGGCGGCATCTCGTCGAGCCGGCTGACATCCATCTCGCCATATTGCGCCAGCGTCAGCGTGCGCGGGATCGGCGTGGCGGTCATGGCGAGCAGGTGCGGGCTGCGGCCCTTTTCCTGCAACATCAGGCGCTGGGCGACGCCGAAGCGATGCTGCTCGTCGACGACGACGAGGCCGAGATCGCGATAGCGCACCGCCTCCTGGAAGATCGCGTGGGTGCCGATCAGGATGTCGATGCTGCCCTCGGCCAGAGCCATCAGCGTCGCCTCGCGCGCGCGGCCCTTGTCGCGGCCGGTGAGGATCGCAACCTCGACCGGCAGGCCCGACAGCGTCCGCCGCAGCGTCTCGTAATGCTGGCGCGCTAGGATCTCGGTCGGGGCGAGCAGCGCGCCCTGCGCGCCCGCCTCCACCGCGACCAGCAGCGCCAGCGTCGCGACCAAAGTCTTGCCCGCGCCCACATCGCCCTGGAGCAGCCGCAGCATCGGCGATTGCTGGGCCATGTCGCCCTCGATCTCCGCGATCGTCCGCGCCTGCGCGCCGGTGAGCGAATAGGGCAGCCTCAGCAGATCGCGCAGCCGCCCGTCCCCGGCCAGCGCCCGGCCCCGCCGCTTGCGCGTGTCGGCGCGGACCAGCGCCATGGCGAGCTGGCTGGCGAACACCTCGTCATAGGCGAGCCGCTCGCGCGCCTTGGCATCGGCGGGATCGCTGTGGATTTGGGTGAGCGCCTCGCGCCAGCCGGGCCAGCCGCGCCGCGCCTTCAGGCTGGGCTCGATCCATTCGGGTAGATCCGGCGCGCGCGCGATCGCCTGCGACGCCAGGGCTGCCATGCGGCGGGCAGTCAGGCCCTCAGCGAGCGGATAGACCGGCTCTCGGGCGCGAAACTCCTCACCCTCCTCGGCGATGTCGGGATGCACCATCTGGAGCTCCTGACCGTAGAGATCGAGCCGGCCGGAGACCCGGCGCGGCTCGCCGATCGGGTAGAGCTTCTTCGCCCAGCCGGGATGGCCGCCGAAATAGACGAGACTGACATAGTTGCCGTGGGCGTCTGTCGCCTGCACCCGCGTTGGGCTCCTCCCGTTCGAGGGGCGGATGTCCCGCGCGGTCAGGGTGATGGCGATGATCCGCCCGGCATCGGCGGCCATCAGCTCGTCGCGCGGAATGCGGTCGACCCAGCCGGTCGGCAGGTGGAAGGCGATGTCGACCACCCGAGTCAGCCCCAGCCGGCCCATCGGCTTGGCGAGCGCGGGCCCGACGCCCTTCAACGCCGTGACCTCGGCGAACAGCGGATTGAGGATGTCGGGGCGCATGACTATCTGTCCCTATAGACCAGCCGACGCGCGCCGCCAGCGCCCGCCGGCCGTACCGCTATCGGAGAACCGCCCCTCATGGACCACGATATCCGCCTGAAGCGCCTGCGCTTTCGCGCCTGGCACCGCGGCACGCGCGAGGCGGATCTGATGATCGGCGGCTATTTCGATGCGCATCACGCCCGCTGGAGCGCCGAGGAGCTCGACTGGTTCGAGGCACTTCTCGAGGAGCAGGATGTCGACATCATGGGCTGGGCGATCGGCTCCATCCCTTGCCCGGCGCGTTGGGACGGACCGATGATGGCGGGGATGCGGGCGCTCGACTTCGTGCCGAAGCCGGGGGACTGACCCCTGCTCGCCCGCATGATGCTTCGCTGAACACGACGGAACCTGCCTTGCCCGAATTGAAGACGATCCTGACCGCCAAGTCGCCGCTGACCCTGTCGGGGGTGCCGACCGGCTTCCAGCCGTCGCTCCTCGCCGATCTGGCGCGGGCGGCCGGACGCGCGGTGTTCATCGCGCCGGATGACGCGGCGATGCGGGCGATCGCCGCGACCGCGCCCTTCTTCGCGCCGGAGCTGGAGGTGGTGACGGTGCCCGCCTGGGACTGTCTGCCCTATGACCGCGCCTCCCCCTCGCTGCGGATCATGGCCGAGCGGGTGGCGGCGCTCCATCGCTTGCAGGGCAAGGCGAAGTGGCCGCAGCTGGTCCTGACCACCGCCAATGCCGCGACCCAGCGCGTGCTGACGCCGTTCCGCATCCGCCAGCTCGTCGCGAAGCTGGCGCCCGGCGAGCGGATCAGCCTCGAAAAGCTCGCCGCCCTGCTCCAGGCCAATGGTTATGTCCGTACCGAGACGGTCCACGACCAGGGGGAGTTCGCGGTGCGCGGCGGGCTGGTCGACCTGTTCCCGAGCGGCGAGGAGCAGGCGCTGCGCCTCGACTTCTTCGGCGACGAGATCGAGAGCGTGCGCACCTTCGATCCGGGCGACCAGCGAACCACCGGGCGGATCGACGGCTTCACCCTGCTCCCCGCCTCGGAGGCGCTGCTCGACGAGGAATCGATCAAGCGCTTCCGCACCCGCTATCGCGAGACCTTCGGCGCGACCGCGACCGGCGACCCGCTCTATCAGGCAGTGTCCGAGGGGCGGCGGATGGCCGGCATGGAACATTGGCTGCCGCTGTTCGAGGAGAAGCTGGCGACGCTGTTCGACCATCTGGGCGAGGCGGTGGTGCTGCGCGATTCAGGCGTCGCCGCGGCGGCGGAGGCGCGGCTGGAGGCGATCGCCGACTATTACGAGAACCGGAAGCGCGCCGAGGCGGCGCAGCCCGGCAGCTATCGCCCCCTGCCCGCCAAGGCGCTGTATCTCGACAGTGCCGAATGGGCCAAAGGGCTGGAGGCTGCGACCGCACATGTCACCAGCAGCTTCCACGAACCGGAATCGAAGACGGTGCTGGACTTCGCGGTCGACGGCCCGCGCGACTTCGCGCCGGAGCGGGCGAACCAGTCCAACGTCTATGAGGCGGTGGTCGCGCATGTCGAGAAGCTGCGCCGCGACGGGCGCAAGCCGGTGCTGGCGAGCTATTCCATCGGCGCGCGCGAGCGGCTGGCCGGGCTGCTCACCGATCACGGGCTGAAGGGGGCGAAGGCCGCCGACAGCTGGCACGAGGCGCTGGCGGTGGCCGATACCGCGAAGAGCTTCGGCGTCGCGCTGGTCGTGCTGCCGCTCGACCATGGCTTCACCGCGCCGGGCGTCGCGGTGCTGACCGAGCAGGACATGCTGGGCGACCGGCTGGTCCGGCGAACCAAGCGCAAGAAATCGGCCGACGCCTTTCTCGCCGAACTGGCGACGCTGTCGCCCGGCGATCTGGTCGTCCATGCCGATCATGGCATCGGCCGCTATGAGGGGCTGACCTCGATCCCGGTCGGGCAAAGCCCGCACGACTGTGTCGCCCTCTCCTATGCCGGCGGCGACAAGCTGTACGTGCCGGTCGAGAATCTGGAGGTGCTGACCCGCTACGGCTCGGGCGAGGACGGGGCGAGCCTCGACCGGCTGGGCGGCGAGGCGTGGCAGCGGCGCAAGTCGAAGATGAAGGAGCGCATCCGCGAGATCGCGGGTGAGCTGATCGCCACCGCCGCCGAACGCGCGCTGCGCCCCGGCGAAGTCGCCGAGCCGGACAGCGCCGGCTATCCCAGCTTCGTCGACCGCTTCCCCTATGAGGAAACGGACGATCAGGACCGCGCGATCGGCGACGTGCTGGAGGATCTGGGCGCGGGCAAGCCGATGGACCGGCTGATCGTCGGCGATGTCGGCTTCGGCAAGACCGAGGTGGCGCTGCGCGCCGCCTTCGTCGCCGCGATGGCGGGGATGCAGGTGGCGGTGGTCTGCCCCACCACGCTGCTCGCGCGCCAGCATTACAACAATTTCGTCCAGCGGTTCGAGGGCTTCCCGATCAATATCGGCCGCCTCTCGCGCCTCGTCACCGCGAGCGAGGCGAAGAAGGTCAAGGACGGTGTGGCGTCGGGCGATATAGACATCGTCGTCGGCACTCATGCGATCCTCGCCAAGGGGGTGGGGTTCAAGCGGCTGGGCCTCGTCATCGTCGACGAGGAGCAGCGCTTCGGCGTGACCCACAAGGAACGGCTGAAGGCGCTGAAGGCCGACGTTCACATGCTCACGCTGACCGCGACGCCGATCCCGCGCACGCTCCAGATGGCGATGTCGGGCCTGCGCGAGCTGTCGGTGATCCAGACCCCGCCGGTCGATCGCCTCGCGGTCCGCACCTATGTCATGCCCTGGGACCCGGTGGTGCTGCGCGAGGCGCTGCTGCGCGAACATTATCGCGGCGGGCAGAGCTTCCTCGTCACCCCGCGCATCGCCGACCTGCCCGATATCGAGGAGTATCTGCGCAACGAGGTGCCCGAGGTCCGCTACGTCGTCGCGCATGGCCAGATGGCGGCGAGCGACGTCGAGGAGCGGATGAGCGCCTTTTACGACCGCAAGTTCGAGGTGCTGGTCTCGACCACTATCATCGAGAGCGGGCTCGACATCCCCTCGGCCAACACGATGATCGTCAACCGCGCCGACCGGTTCGGCCTCGCCCAGCTCTACCAGCTGCGCGGGCGCGTGGGACGGTCGAAGACGCGCGCCTATGCCTATCTCGTCACCCCGCCCGAGCGGCAGATGACCGAGGCGGCCGAGAAGCGGCTGAAGGTGCTGAGCGACCTCGATTCGCTCGGCGCGGGGTTCCAGCTCGCCAGCCACGATCTCGATATCCGCGGCGCGGGCAATCTGCTCGGCGACGAGCAGTCGGGGCATATCAAGGAGGTCGGCTACGAACTCTACCAGTCGATGCTGGAGGAGGCGATCCTGGAGGCGAAGGCTGGCGGCGCGTTCGAGCGGCCGCGCGATTTCAGCCCGCAGATCACCGTCGATGCGCCGATCCTGATCCCGGACGACTACGTCCCCGATCTCGACCTGCGCATGGGCCTGTACCGCCGCCTCAACGAGCTGGAAAAGGGTCAGGAGATCGAGGGCTTTGCCGCCGAGATGATCGACCGGTTCGGCCCGCTGCCCGATGCGACCGAGAACCTGCTGCGCGTCATCGAGATCAAGCTGAACGCCAAGCGCGCCTGCATCGCCAAGATGGACGTGGGGCCGCGCGGGGTGCTGGTCGCCTTCCACAACGACACGCCGCCCAACGTCGCGGGGCTGCTCGCCTATGTCGACCGGCTGAACGGCGTGGCGAAGCTGCGGCCGGATTCGAAGCTGGTCCTGCAGCGTGCCTGGCCGGATGCCAAGGCGCGGCTGCACGGAGCGCTTCAGCTGACCAAGGGGCTCGCCAAGGCGGCGGGGTGAGGTTGCGGCGATCGGTGCTTGGCCACCGCAAAGGTCGGCGCGCTTCCCGTGTCCGTCATTCCCGCGAAGGCGGGAATCCAGAGCCTCTAACGTTGGCGGGTGATGCGGAACGCTCCCGCGTCTGGGTCCCCGCCTTCGCGGAGATGACGGGAGGTTTGTGGGAGTGGGACGCCCCCTCAGCTGCTGTGATCGCTGATGATCCGCCAGCGACCGCCCTGCTTCTCGAACAGCAATGTCGTCAGCCCGCTTCGCGGCTTCGGTCCAGACAGCATCCAGCGCGCCACATAGAGCCGATGCGTCGGGTCGATCGCGCGCTCGAGGAGCGGCTGGAAGGTCAGCGTGCCACGCGCATTGCCGCCCGTGCGAAAGCTCGCGGCGAAATGCGCGGCGATCGCGGGCCTGCCGCGGAGCAGCCCCTTCGATCCCGCGAACACCGCATCCTCGGCATAGACCGACGTGAAGCGCGAAAGATCGCCGCTGTTCCACCCGGCCGCGCTGTCCGCCAAGGCGGCGGCGATCGTGTCGTGCCGGTCGGCCGGCGCGAGCTGCGCGGCGGCCGCCATGACCATCATCGGTGCGATCATCATTCCCCCTCCACCATCGCGACCAGCGCCGACTCGTCCAGCCCGCCGGCGCGCAGGAACCCCTGGTACCAGCCGCAGCCCTCCGCCGTCAGCAGCGCGAGTTGCTGCGGCGTCTCCACCCCCTCCGCGATGACGCCGAGGCCGAGCGCGCAGGCGATCTCGATCACCCCGCGGATCACCACCCGGTCGCGGGGGTCGCCGGCGATGTCGCGCGCCAGCGCCTTGTCGATCTTCACATAGTCGAGCGGCAGCGCCTTGAGATAGGCGAGGCTGGAATAGCCGGTCCCGAAATCATCGATCGCCACCCGGCACCCCGCCCCGCGCAGTTCGGCCAGCAAGGCGGCGGCGCGGCCGAGTTCCTGGATCATTCCCGTCTCGGTCAGCTCCACGGTCAGCCGCCCGCGGGGGAAGCCGCTGGCATCGACGCGCGAGAGGAACAGCCGCGCAAAGCCCGGCCGCGCGACATCCGCCGCGGTCAGGTTGAGCGACAGCCGCAGTTGCCCCAGCGCGCGCGGCCAGGCGGCGGCCCGCGCCAGCGTCAGCTCCTGGATGTGGTCCGACAGCGCGATACCCAGATCGGCACGATCGGCGGCGGCGAACAGCGTGTCCGCGCCGAGCGGGCCGAGCACCGGATGCGTCCAGCGCGCCAGCGCCTCGACGCCGCTGATCCGGCCGGTCGCGATCTCCACCTGCGGCTGGAAGACGATGCCGATCTCTTCGCGACGAACGGCGTGATGCAGGTCGGCGGCGAGCTCGTCGAGCGTCGCGACGCGGTCGCTGCCCGCGACATGGACGGTGCCGCCGTCGCTCGCGCGCGCGGCATCCAGCGCGTCTAGGGCGTGCGTGACGAGCGCCTCGGGCAGCTCGCCCGGCGCGTGGCCGGCGACGCCGACACGGCTGCCGAGCAGCACCGGCACACCCTCCACGTCGAAGGGACGACCCAGTTCGCGCGACACGGAAGCCGCGGCCGGGATCGCCGCCTCATCCGGCAGGGCGGCGAGGAAGCGGTCGCCACCCGCGCGCGCGACCACCGCATCGGCGCCGAGCGCGGCGGTGATCCGGCCCGCGGCCTGGGCGATGGCGGCGTCGACCCGCTCGCGTCCATGCGCGGCGTTGACGAGGTCGAGGCGCGACAAGGCGACCGCCACCACCGTCCCGCCGCGTCCCGCCGCGTGCCAGCCGGCCAGCCGGTCGAGCAATGCGGCGTGATCCTCGCCATCGAACAGCGATGCGTGCCGCCGGTCGCCAAGGCCGCCATGACGGGCGAAGCGGAGCGCCATCGCCACCTCCGCTGCATCGCGGGGCGAGGCGAGGAAGGCATGCGCCCCGGCGCGCAGGAAGGGCTCGGCCGCGCCGGCGTCGCCGGTCAGCACGAGCACCGCCTCGCCCCGGGCGGCGGCGGACGAAACCTCTGTCAGCGCGGCATCTTCACGGCCGCGTGCATCGACCAGCGCCACGGAGCGTTCGGCAAGCATGTTCGTCATCACTTCCGTTCGTAGACCCGCCCGCCCGCCGGCTCAATGCGGGCTTGCCGCCCGCCCCGCCTCGGCCTAGCTCCTGTCCATGGCCTGTGCCCCGAGCCTGACCGACATCCATGGCCGCACGATCCGCTACCTGCGGATCTCGGTGACCGACCGGTGCGACCTGCGCTGCCGCTATTGCATGGCGGAGCAGATGACCTTCCTGCCGCGTCGCGCCCTGCTGGCGCTGGAGGAGATCGCCCTGATCGCGGAGCGGTTCGTCGCACGCGGCGTCGACAAGATCCGCCTGTCCGGCGGCGAGCCCCTGGTGCGGCGCGACGTCAGCGAGCTGATCCGGCGGCTCGGCCGGATGGTCGGCCATGGCCTCGACGAGCTGACCCTGACCACCAACGGCACGCGCCTCGCCGAGCATGCGGGCGCGCTGGTCGATGCCGGGGTCCGCCGGGTGAACGTCAGCCTCGACAGCCTCGACCCCGATCGCTTCCGCTTCATCACCCGGCATGGCGACGTCGCGCAGGTGATCGCCGGCATCCGGGCGGCGCGCGACGCGGGGCTGCGCGTGAAGATCAACGCGGTCGCGCTCAAGGGGCTGAACGAGGACGAGCTGCCGGCGCTGCTGCGCTGGTGCGTCGACGAGGATCTCGATCTCTCGCTGATCGAAACGATGCCGCTGGGCGCGGTGGACGAGGATCGCACCGATCGCTTCGTACCGCTGACGGCGGTGTTCGACCGGCTGGCAGGACAATTCCCACTGGTCCGCGATACGCACCGCAGCGGCGGCCCCGCCCGCTATTGGCGGGTCGAGGGCAGCGCCACGCGGCTGGGGCTGATCTCGCCACTGACCGCAAATTTCTGCGACGGCTGCAACCGCGTGCGCCTGACCACCGAGGGCAAGCTGTATCTGTGCCTGGGGCACGAGGCGCATGTCGACCTGAAGGCGGCGTTACGCGACGGCGGTCTGGCCGCTCTCGACGCGGCGATCGACCGGGGGCTGGGCGTGAAGCCCGCCCGCCACGACTTCCGGATCGAGGCGGGCGCGGCGCCGGCGGTCGAGCGGCATATGAGCGTGACCGGCGGATGACCGACTATCCAAGGCGGGCGCTGGTGGCCTCGCCGACGCCCCCTGCGCGGGCGGCCGCCGCCGAGCTTCACGACGCCTGCGACTGGTATCCGGTCGAGGAAGCCGATGTGGTGATCGCGCTGGGCGGCGACGGGTTCATGCTCCAGACGCTCCACGGCATGCTCGAGCGGCGCAATCCGCCGGTGCCGGTGTTCGGGATGAACCTCGGCACGGTCGGCTTCCTGATGAACGAGTGGCGGCGGCACGGGCTCGACGAGCGCCTGTCGCGCGCGCGGCCGTTCAAGGTGACGCCGCTTCAGATGACCGCGACGGGGATCGACGGCCGCATCCACACGCTGCCGGCGATCAACGAGGTGTCGCTGCTGCGCGAGACGCGGCAGACTGCCAATCTAGAGGTCACGGTCAACGATCGCGTCGTGTTGCCGGAGCTGGCGTGCGACGGCATCCTGGTGGCGACGCCGGCCGGATCGACCGCCTATAACTTCTCGGCGCAGGGGCCGATCCTGCCGCTCGGCTCGGCGATGGTCGCGCTGACCCCCATCAGCCCCTTTCGCCCACGCCGCTGGCGGGGCGCGATCCTGCCCGACAAGGCGCGCATCACCCTGCGCGTCATCAATGCGGGCAAGCGCCCCGTCTCCGCCGTGGCGGACCAGCGCGAGGTGCGCGACGTGGCGCAGGTCGACATCTGCATGGACCGCCAGCGCGAGCTGACGCTGCTGTTCGATCCGGAACATGCGCTGGATGACCGGATCACGATGGAGCAGTTCATCGCTTAAGGGAGAGCGGCGCTTGCGTTCGTGCCGAACCACCTGCCCGTTCGTGCCGAGCCTATCGGGGCACTGTTCTTATTCGCCAAGCAGTGATCCATCGAGACTGAACCGCCGTAAGCCCAGCCCAGCGAAGGCGAGACCTTTGCGAATGGCCTGTCGTCATGCCGGACGTGTTCCGGCATCCACGGCACCGCAAACGCGCGATCCGTTGATCTTGCGGTACGGTGGATCCCGGAACAAGTCCGGGATGACGAGGGAAAGCGGGCCGCGTCGCGGCTTTTGCAAAGGCCCCGCGAAAGTTGCGATCTCCCGGTGAGGACGTGAGGCAGGGGCCGCAAAGGCCTAGCTTTCGATCGGAGACGATTTTCGGGCAAACGGGGCAGACTTCAGCAACGGCGGACGGGCGACACGCCCCCTCCTCACTCCCCCAGCAGATGCAGCGCCACCTCGCGGCGATGCGGCCGGCGGCGGTGCTCGAACAGGTAGATTCCCTGCCACGTCCCCAGCATCAGGTCACCGTCGATCAGCGGCACCGACAGCTGCGTCGCGGTCAGGGCGCTACGCAGATGGGCCGGCATGTCGTCAGGCCCCTCGTCGTCATGCTCGTACTCGGTCGATTCCGGCGCGATGCGGGCGAAGTAGCGCTCCACGTCGCGCCGTGCGGCGGGCGCGGCATTCTCCTGGATCAGGAGCGAGGCGGAGGTATGACGGCAGAAGACGGTCAGCAGCCCCTCGTCCATCCGCTGCTCGCGCACCCATGCGACGATCGGCCGGGTGACTTCGATCATGCCCTGGCGCGGCGTATCGATGGTGAGGACGGTAGTGGCCTGTCGCATATCCGACCAACCCGCGAAGGGGGATGGTGGCTCCCTGAGTAGGATTCGAACCTACGGCCGCTCGATTAACAGTCGAGAGCTCTACCGCTGAGCTATCAGGGATCGTTGCCGTGGGCGGCTCTATAAACGGGCGAATGCAGGATGCAACCCCGATTGCGCGGCATTGTGACTGATGCGTGTCATCGAATTTACCAGGCGGCGTGGTACTTCCTGAACGGGAGCCAAATCCGTTCATCAGCCGTTCCACAACCGGCAGCTAGTGCCGGGCGGTTCGCCGCATTGGCCGCGAACGGAGATGTCGAGATGGCTTTTTCATTCGGCCGCAAGGCCATCGTGGCGATGATGGCCACGACCACCCTGCTCGTCGCGGGTTGTGCGACGGAAACCACCTACCGCCCGGCCACCGGCCAGGGCTTCAACCGCACGGGCTATAGCGACCGGCAAGTCGAGCCGAACCGCTTCCTGGTCACCTTTGCCGGGAACAGCGTGACCTCGCGCGACACGGTCGAGCGCTATCTGTTCTTCCGCGCGGCGGAACTGACGCTGCAGCAGGGCTATGACTATTTCGTTATGGCCGATCGCGACACCAACCTGCAGAGCCGCACCTATTCGACGCCGGGCGCCTTTGGCGGTCCGTTCGGCTATGGCGGCTTTGGCGGCTATTGGGGCCCCTCCTGGCGCTATTACGGCCGCGGCTTCGGCTGGCGCACCTGGGACCCATGGTTCGGCGGCGGCTTCGGCCCGTGGGGCAACGACTTCGACGTCCGCACCATCGACCGCTACGAGGCATCGGCCGAGATCGTGATGCGCAAGGGGCCGATCCCCGGCGACAACATCCGCGCCTTCGACGCGCGCAAGGTGGTGGAGTCGATCGGGCCGAGCGTGGTGCTGCCGCAGGATCGCCGGCGCTGATCTGACGCGACGCCGACGGCAAAAGGGCCGGGCTACCCCAGGGGGTGGTCCGGCCTTTTTGTTTGAGCGGTTGACGTGAAGTCGATCCGAATCAAGCCCCTCCCCTTCAGGGGAGGGGTTGGGGTGGGGTGCCTCCGCAAACGCCGCGTTCGCGGAAGCGCCCCACCCCCGGCCCCTCCCCTGAAGGGGAGGGGTGATTCAAACTCATGTCATCCCATTCGGAATTCTCGGGGGGTGCAGGTCGCGCAATCGCCATTCGTCCATCCCAGCGAAGGCTGGGATCTCTGGCGACCGGAGCGCATCGGCCGAGAAAGGCCCCAGCCTGCGCTGGGGCGACGTTTTGTGACGAACCGGACAATCGAAGTGCGGATGATCCGGCCCCCCTCACCTCACCGCGCCGCCACCGCCCCGTGGCAATGCTTGTACTTCTGCCCCGAGCCGCACGGGCAGGGTGCGTTGCGGTTGACGCGGCCTTCCCAATTGGCGGGATCCTCGCCCAGATCGGGCTCCTCAGGCCGGACGATCTGGAGCGGCGGCAGGGTCGTGGTGACGAGGCCGAGCGTACCCGCATCGATGTCGCGCGTATCGTCCTCGCCGGTCAGCGGGTCGAAATGCGTGGTTAGGAAGTCGGGCAGCGGCGGCAGTTCGGGGGCCGGCTGGAACTGGAAGTCCGCATGGGCGATGGTCCGGGTCACGTCCTCGCGGATCGCCTCCAGCATGCGCTGGAAGAGCGAGAAGGCTTCCTGCTTATACTCGTTGATCGGCGTCTTCTGCGCATAGGCGCGCAGATGGACGACCTGGCGCAGCGCATCGAGCGTCGCCAGATGCTCCTTCCAGTGATGGTCGAGATGCTGGAGCAGGATCGACTTCTGCACCTGCGCCCAGGTCTCAGGTTCCAGCGACGCGGCCTTGGCGGCGACCGCCTCGTCGGCGGCGGCCTGGACACGCTCGTCGACGATCTCGGGATCGATCGCCTCCTCGTCCAGCCAGGTCTCGATCGGCAGGTCGAGCGCCAGCGTGCCGCGCAGCTGCGCCTTCATCCCCTCGACATCCCATTGCTCGGGATAGGAATTGGGCGGGCAGGCGGCGCCGACGATGCCGTTGACCGTCTCGGCGCGCATGTCGGCGACCATGTCCTCGACGGTCTCGGCATCCATGATGTCGGCGCGCTGCTCGTAGATGACCTTGCGCTGATCGTTCATCACGTCGTCATATTCGACGACCTGCTTGCGAATGTCGTAGTTGCGCGCCTCGACCTTCTTCTGCGCGGTCTCGATCGCCTTGGTCATCCACTTGGACGGGGGCAGCGCCTCGCCATCCTCCATGTTGGAGCGCATCATCCGCGCGAACAGCGTATCCGGGCCGAAGATGCGCAGCAGCTCGTCGTCGAGGCAGAGGTAGAAGCGCGACAGGCCGGGATCGCCCTGGCGGCCCGAACGGCCGCGGAGCTGGTTGTCGATGCGGCGGCTCTCGTGCCGCTCGGTGCCGAGCACGAACAGGCCGCCCGCCTCCAGCACCTTCGCCTTCTCGGCCGCGATCTCCTCGCGCACGCGCACCGCCGCGGCGTCATATTCGGACGTGCCCTCGACCAGATCGGAATGCTCGTCCTGCATCCGGAATTCGAGATTGCCGCCGAGCTGGATGTCGGTGCCGCGGCCGGCCATGTTGGTCGCGATGGTGACGGCACCGAGGCGGCCCGCCTGCGCCACGATGTGCGCCTCCATCTCGTGGTAGCGCGCGTTGAGCACCTTGTGCGGCACGCCCTCCTGGCTCAGGAACTCGGAGAGCAGCTCCGACTTCTCGATCGAGACGGTGCCGACCAGCACCGGCTGGCCCTTGGCGGCATGCTCGCGGATGGTGCGGGCGATGCCGCGGAACTTGTCCTCGGTCGACTTGTAGAAGACGTCGTCCTCGTCGGCGCGCAGCACCGGCACGTTGGTCGGGATCGACACGACGTTCATCTTGTAGATGTCGAAGAATTCCGGCGCTTCGGTCGCGGCGGTGCCGGTCATGCCCGACAGCTTCGGGTACATGCGGAAATAGTTCTGGAAGGTGATCGAGGCCATGGTCTGGTTCTCGGGCTCGATATTGACGCCCTCCTTCGCCTCGACTGCCTGGTGCAGGCCTTCCGACCAGCGCCGCCCGTCCATCATGCGGCCGGTGAACTCGTCGATGATGATGACCTTGCCGTCCTTGACGATATAGTCGGTGTCGCGCTTGAACATCATGTTCGCGCGCAGCGCCTGGTTGAGGTGGTGGACCACCTGCGTGTTCTCGAAGTCGTAGAGATTCTCGCCCTGGAGCAGCCCGGCCGACTCCAGCATCCGCTCGGCACGCTCGGTCCCGTCCTCGGTCAGGATGATCGACTTCTGCTTCTCGTCCTTCTCGTAATCCTCAGGCGCGAGCTGCTTCACGACCACGTCGACCAGCTTGTACAGTTCGGACTTGTCGTCGGTCGGGCCGGAGATGATCAGCGGGGTGCGCGCCTCGTCGATCAGGATCGAATCGACCTCGTCGACGATCGCGAAGTTGAAGGGGCGCTGCACCATCGACGCGCGCTCGTACTTCATGTTGTCGCGCAGATAGTCGAAGCCGAACTCGTTGTTCGTGCCGTAGGTGATGTCGGCATGATAGGCGTCGTGGCGCTGCTGGTCGGTCAGGTTCGGGACGATGACGCCGGTGCTCAGACCCAGAAAGCCGTAGATCCGCCCCATCTGCTGCGCGTCGCGGCTGGCCAGATAGTCGTTGACGGTGACGACATGCACGCCCTTGCCCGGCAGCGCGTTGAGATAGCAGGCGAGCGTCGCGACCAGCGTCTTGCCCTCGCCGGTCCGCATCTCGGCGATCTCGCCGCGGTGGAGGACGATGCCGCCGATCATCTGCACGTCGAAATGGCGCATGCCGGTGACGCGGCGCGACGCCTCGCGCACGGTGGCGAAGGCCTCGGGCAGGATGTCGTCGAGCGGCTCGCCATTCGCCAGCCGCTCGCGGAAGCGCGGCGTCTGCGCCGCCAGTTCCTCGTCGGACAGCGCCTGGAGGGTCGACTCGAAGCCGGCGATGCGCGTGACGAGCGGGTTGAGCGACTTGACGTAACGGTCGTTCGACGATCCGAAGATCGACTTGGCGAGGCCACCGAACATGGGCGGATGTTCCTGATATGAAAGTAGGGCACGGGGCACCGCGACAGAGTGGCGGGCCTTCGGAAGAGAGCGCGGGCTGGGGGCGGCGCCAGGCGCTATTCGCGCCGGCGGCTGGCCCAGAGCGGGACGGTGGCGACCACCGGCTGCGCGACGATGCGCGGCATGACGGCCGACATGGCCAGCCGCGGCCGCTCCGCCACCGGCCGGACGGAGAGGGCCGGTCGCGCCGGCCGGGCGGCGGGACGCGCGACGCTCGCCTCCGCCACCGTCTGAACCGCCGCCGGCGCCCGCGCGCCCGCACCCAGCCCGGACAGGGCCGAGAACAGCGCAGACAGGAGGAGCAGCAGGTTCATGTGCCCCCGACATAGGGGCGCGCCCGCGAACAGTCCATCCCGACACATGGTTAGCGGGATGGGGGCGCGTCGGGCCGGGGGGTGCCGGCTCTTGAGCTATGAGACATCACGATGACCGTTCGTGCTGAGCGAAGTCGAAGCACAGGTGTGTCTCAGGCCCTTCGACTGCGCTCAGCGCGAACGGTCGGAGGTGGGGCGACCTTCTGTCATCTTCCACCGACGCCGCCCCTTCCGTCGCCCCAGCGCAGGCTGGGGCCTCCCTGTTGGTTAGCGTTGCGGCGATACCGGGAGATCCCAGCTTGCGCTGGGATGACGAATTAGGAAGCCCGCACCGTCCCCGCTAGCATCGCGCCCCACACACCATTATCGGGACGCCATGCAGACGTCTCCCCTCGCCACCCCCTTCCCCGCCATGCCGCCGGTCGCCGGTGTCGAGCTGCGAGTCGCGCGGGCGCGGTACAAGGCGTGGGACCGGTGCGACCTCACCTTCGTGACGCTGGCCGAGGGTACGAGCGTCGCCGGCGTGCTGACCCAGTCGAAATGCCCCTCGCCCGAGGTCGAATGGTGCCGCAAGGCGCTGGTGCTCGGCCGGGCGCGGGCGCTGGTGGTGAATGCGGGCAACTCCAACGCCTTTACCGGGCATCGCGGCCGGCAGGCGGTGGAGGCGATCGCGGCGCGCGTCGCCGGCAAGGCGGGGTGCCAGCCGTCTGACGTGTTCGTCGCCTCGACCGGCGTGATCGGCGTGCCCCTGCCCGTCGACAAGGCCGAAGCCGGGCTGAGTGCCGCCTTCGACGCGCCCCTATGCGACTGGCGGGCGGCGGCAGAGACGATCGGCACGACGGACACCTATCCGAAGGGCGCGTCCACCACCGCGGTCGTGGACGGGCGGACGGTGACGCTGGTCGGCATCATCAAGGGCTCGGGCATGATCGCGCCCGACATGGCGACGATGCTCGGCTTCATCTTCACCGATGCGGCGGTTGAACCCGGCTTCCTCCAGGCGGCACTGGCCGCGGCCAACGCGCCGAGCTTCTCGTGCATCACGGTCGATGGCGATACGTCGACCAGCGACACGGTGCTCGCCTTCGCGACCGGCGCGGCCGGGAACGCGCCGCTGACCGGCGAGGACAGCCCGGGCGCGGACGCCTTCCGCGCGGCGCTCGCCGACCTGTGCCGGCAGCTCGCCCTGCTGGTGGTGCGCGACGGCGAGGGCGCGACCAAGCTGATCGAGATCACCGTCGAGGGCGCGGAGAGCGACCGCAGCGCGCATCGCGTCGCGATGAGCATCGCCAACTCGCCGCTGGTCAAGACCGCGATCGCGGGCGAGGACGCCAATTGGGGCCGGGTCGTCATGGCGGTCGGCAAGGCGGGCGAGCCGGCCGAGCGCGACCGCCTGTCGATCCGCTTCGGCGCGACGCAGGTCGCGCGCGAGGGCCTGGCGGTCGAGGGCTATGACGAGGCGCCGGTGGCGGCGCATCTGAAGGGCCAGGAGGTCGAGATCGGGGTCGATCTGGGTCTAAGCGAGGGCCGCGCGACGGTTTGGACCTGCGACCTGACCCATGGCTATATCTCGATCAACGCGGACTATCGCAGCTGATCGCCGCGCCGGCCGACGGCGGGCGTCGCCTGCCGCCGCCCGATTTGCGTGCTGCAAACGATTATGGCATCATCCGTCTGCCGGGACACCCCGGATAACGAGGGCCCGGCTCCTTTTGGAGAGGATGGGCCATGGACACGATCAAACATATCGGACGGGACGGCGCGATCCTGCTGGCATTCGTGCTGGCGGCGTTCCTGGTGACGCTGCTGGCGCAGTTCGCGGCGGACGTGATCATGCGGTTGGGCGAGATGATGATGTAGCGGGAGGCGGGTGGCGGCAAGTCGCCGCGTCACCTCGCTGAGGTGCTGCTCCAACACAGCGTCATCCCAGCGAAGCCGAGACCGTTGCAGAAGGCCGTGGTCTGCCTCACAAGCGTCATTCCCGCGAAGGCGGGAATCCATAGTCTCTGACGTCTGCGAGCTACGCGGAAAGGTCACGCGCGTCTGGATCCCCGCCTTCGCGGGGATGACGGATGTATTTTGCAACCGTCTCGCGAAGCCGGGGATCTTCCGAAACTGCCGGAGCGCCCACCAACAGGGGGCCCCGGCCTGCGCCGGGATAACGCGGGCTCGGTAACCCCGCCGGCCCCGTTTCACGCCGATCGAGCGCCGCGAGGATCACCCGCGGCGCCCGTGTTCCTCACAGCGACCCTTCGAGCCAGGCCTTGATCCGGCCCTTGGGCTCCGCACCGACCTTGGTGGCGGCGGGGGTGCCAGCCTTGAACAGGATCATCGTGGGGATGCCGCGCACGCCATAGCGGCCGGGGGCATCGGGATTGTCGTCGATGTTGAGCTTGGCGATCGTCACCTGCTCGCCCAGCTCCTCGGACAGTTCCTCGAGCGACGGGCCGATCATCTTGCAGGGGCCGCACCATTCGGCCCAGAAATCCACCAGCACCGGCTTGTCGGACTTCAGCACGTCCGCATCGAAGCTCGCATCGGTGATCTGCTTGGTCGCCATCGTTTCATTCTCCTTGAAGCTGCCATCTAGGATCGCGGATCGCTTCGCTCAACTCGCCGGGATTCAGCTTTGCTCCGCCGCCGGATAGCGCGGCTTGTGCGCGGCGAGCTGTGCGTCGGTCAGCACGACGAGCCGCGGGCCTGCCGTATAGAGCAGGGCGGCCTCCACCGGCCGGTCCGGGAAGATCACGCGCAGCGCCGCGGCATAGCCCGCCATCTGGCGCAGATGATAGTCGGGCGGCGCGTCGGGCACGCGGCGGCCGGTCTTGAAGTCGACGACGCGGATCGTGTCGCCGATCAGCAGCCGGTCGACCTTGCCGGCGACTACGATGCCGCCCTCGATCGTCGCGGCGATCGGCGCTTCCGCCAGCGCGTCGGAGCCGAACAGCTCGGCATGCTCCGGGTCCTCGATCACGGCGAGCGCCGCGTCGAGGATCGCCGCGCGCTCGCCGGGATCGACGACGTCGGCGGCATGGCTCAGCCACCGTTCCCCGGCGCTCCTCCGCTCGGCGGCTACGACGGGGGGAAGACGCTCGAACAGGGCGTGGAGCAGCCGGCCACGCTCCGCGGCGGCGCGCATCGCGGCGTCCGGGGGCGGATCGGCGACGCTGTCGTCGCCCAGGGACGAGGGCGCGAGCGGGCGCGGCGGACGCGCCTCCTGCGGGGCGGCACGGCGGGCCCAGAGTGGCAGGGGCGGCGATTCGCGCCCGGCGATCTCGGTCTTGCGGGACGGAGGCACCGGCGTGCCGCCGGCGAAGATGCGCTCGCCCTCACCCGCCGCCACGCCGAGCGCGGTCAGTGCCCGCTCGGCGGCGCCGTACCAGCTCATCGCCGGCGGCTCCCCCTTGGCCGCCGGACCGAGGGCACCGGCGACCACCAGCCGCTCCTCCGCCCGCGTGGCGGCGACGTAGAAGAGCCGCCAATGTTCCTCCAGCTCGCGCCGGTCCGCCTCGGCCCGCACCGCGTCGAGCGGCCCGCCGCGCTCGCTGCTGCGCGGGGCGAAGACCGGGATCGGCGCAGCGCCTTCCTCGGGCGACCAGCGCAGCACCGAGCGCGGGTTGCGCGTAGGATCGAGCGTGGCATCGGCCAGGATCACCAGCGGCGCCTGCAAGCCCTTGGCGCCATGCGCGGTCATCACCCGCACCGCGTCGAGCGGCGCCGAAGGGTCGCGGACGATCTCCACATCGCCGCGGTCGAACCAGTCGAGGAAGCGCTGGAGCGAGGGCGTGGCGCTGTTCTCGAACGACAGCGCCGCGCCGAGCAGCTCGTCGATCGGGTCGCGGGCCTCTGCACCCAGCCGTTCGAGCAGGCGCCGCCGCCCGTCGAGCGGGCCCGACAGCATCTCCTCGAGGAACTGGTAGGGCGTCGTGAAGTCGGCCCGGTTGAGCAGCGTGCGCAGCGGCGCGAGGCGCTCGGGCGGCTGGGTGTCGACCAGATGCCGCCACAGGCTGATCCCGGTGCGGGGCGCGGCGTGCATCAGATCGTCCTGCGTCCAGCCGATCAGCGGCGAGACGAGCAGGCTGGCGAGCGAAAGGTCGTCGTCCGGCTGGAGCACGAAGCGGATCGCGGCGAGCAGGTCCTGCACCGCCAGCGGTGCGTTGAGGCGCAGCCGGTCGACGCCCGCGACCGGCACGCCCTCCGCATAGAGGCGCGCGACGATCAGGGCCGCCAGTTCGCCGCGCCGCTTGACGAGGATCATCACGTCCTCGGGCCGCAGCGGACGACCGCGCGCGCCCAGCATCAGCTCTCCGTCCAGCCAGCGGCGGACGCTCCGGGCGATGTCGGCGGCCAGTCGGCGGGTGGCGTCGTCCACCCAGCCCTCCTCGTCGTCGGGATCGCCGCCCGCGATCACCGGGGGCCAGAGTTCGACCGCGCCCGATCCCGGCACCTCGCTCGCATGCGCCTCGATCGCGCCGATCGCCCCCATGCCCGGCTCCGGCACCGCCGCCACCGCCGCGTCGACGAAAGTCAGGATCGGGCGCGTCGAGCGGAAGCTGTGGGTGAGCGACAGGCTGTGGAACGGCAGGCCGCGATCGTCGAGCGGCCAGTCCTCGTTGCCCTGCACGGCATCCGCCTGGCGCTGGAAATGCCCCTCCGCCCAGGCGAAATTAAGCGGGCTGGTGCCCTGGAAACCGAAGATCGCCTGCTTCCAGTCGCCCACCGTGAACAGCGTGCGCGTGCCGGGTGCATGGACGCCGCGGCCGACAAAGAACTCGCCGGCGAGCGCATCGACGATCCGCCACTGGTCGAGATTGGTGTCCTGCGCCTCGTCGATCAGGATATGTTCGGTGACGCGATCGAGCTTGAAGCGCACCCATTCGCCGACCCCCGGCTGGCCGAGCAGCGCGACGGTCAGGCGGATCAGATCGTCGAAATCCACCCCGCCGATCCGTCGCTTGGCGACGTCGTAGGCGCGAGCATAGTCGCGGCCGACCGTCAGCGCGTCGGCGAGCAGGTCGGCATAGCCGATCCGCGCCGCGGTCCCGAGCAGGCCGGCGCAGGCCGAACCCAACGCCGCCGCCAGCGCGGCATAGTCCGGCTCGGCGGCGATCAGCTTGGCCGATGCTTTCCGCGCCTCGCCCTTGCCCGTGAACACGACCGACTGGAGCGTGGCGAGAGTCTCGACCTGCCGCTCGGGTCCGGCGGCGAGCCAGTCGCCCAGCGTGTCGGCATGGGTCGCGCCGGTCGCGGTGCCCCAGGCCCGGTTGGCGGCGAGCAGCCGGCCGATCGCATCGCGGTCGATCGCGGCGCAGCCGTCCGCCACCACCTCGTCGGCCGTGCCCGATGGCAGGTCGAGCGCGCGGCGCAGCCACGGGCCGATCCCGGCGGGCAGCGCCTCCAGCGCGGCGAGCGCCTTGGAACAGGCATGGAGGAACGCCTCCGCCCCGCCCTCGCCCAGCCGCAGCGACAGCTTGCCGATCGTCGCGACGGGCAGCGCCCGCCGCTCCCGCTCGGCATCGGCCAGCATCGTCGCCAGCGCGTCGCGCGCCAGCAGCGCCTCCTCGCGCGCCTCCAGCGGTCGAAAACCGGGGGCGAGGCCGGCCTCGACCGAAAAGGCGGCGAGCAGCGCCTGGCAGAAGCCGTGGATGGTCTGGATGCGCAGGCCGCCGCCCGGCGCGTCGAGCACCTTGGCGAACAGGGTGCGGGCGGCGCGGCGCTGCTCGGGCGTGCCCTCCTCGCCCAGCGCGTGGAGATCGGCGGCCAGGTCCGCCTCGGGCATCCGCACCCAGGCGGCGAGACGCGCGCTGACGCGTTGCGCCATCTCCGCCGCCCCCGCCTTGGTGAAGGTCAGGCACAGGATCGCGGCGGGATCGGTGCCGCGCAGCAACAGGCGGAAGACCCGCGCGGCGAGCACCTGAGTCTTGCCGGTGCCCGCGCTCGCCGACAGCCAGACATGCGCGGCCGGGTCGCTCGCCCGGCGCTGTTCGCCCTTGAGCGGCGGCAGGCGGCGCAGTTCAGCGGTCACGGCCATACCATTCGTCGCGGCGCATCAGCTGGTCGTACTCGGCATAGGGGGCGTATTCGGGGACGAGCTTGGCGGTGAAGGGCGCCTCGCCGGTCAGCCACTCGCCCGCGACCTCGGCGAAATTGGCGGCAGCGATCTCCGTGAAGCGCGCGGTGACGATCCGGTCGCGCTTGCCCTCCGGGTCGCAGGGGCTGTCGAGATAGCCGATGCCGTCACGCCCACGCGCCAGCGACCAATATTCGAAGCCCCCGGCAGTGCCGCGCACCCCCTCGAACCCGCCGCGCTCGGCGATCAGGCCGAGCAGGCCGAGCTGGAGGCTGAATCCCTCGCGCACCGCGGCGGCAGACGGGGGCTTGCCGGTCTTGTAGTCGATCACCGCCAGTCCGCCGCCCGGCAGCGCATCGATCCGGTCGTATCGGCCCGACAGGGTGACGCCGGCGATCGGGATCTCGCCCCGCCCCTCGGCGGCGAGTACGCGGCGGCCGTCCGCGGCCTGAACCCGCACCGTCGCGGCAATCCAGTCGATTGCCTCGGCAAGCCGCGGCTGCCACAGCGCGCGCAGCAACGGGTGGACCGGTGCCTCCTCGAGCATCCGCGCGGCGCGGGCGGACAGGGTGTCGGGCGCGCAGCGATCCTCATTCCACCACGCTTCCAGAATGGCGTGGACGGCGGTGCCGCGCCAGGCGGCGGTCGGGTCCGCATCGACCGGGTCGAGCGGCATCAGCCCGAGCACGCGGCGGGCGTAGAAGGCATAGGGGTCGGCCTTGAGCCGGTCGACCTCCGTCACCGAAATGGCGCGCGGGCGCAGCGCCCTGGGCGGGACCGGCGCGGGCCGCGTCGTCGGCCGATGTTCCTCGGCCGCGTCGAGCCGGCGCGCCCAGTCCTCCAGCGCGCCGTCGCGTTCGAAGCGGTCTCCGGCCATCGCCTGAAGCCTCAGCCAGAAGCGCGAGGCGAGCGCGGGCGCGGAGGCGTCGCGCCGCGCGCGGGTGATGAGCACGTGCGGCGCACAGAGCCCCGCGGCGAAATCGTGCGCGGCGACGCCGATCCGTCGCTCCAGTCCGGGAAGTCCCAGCGCCACCCGGATGCGGGGCGCCAGCCAGGGATCGGGGGCCGGCGTGCCCGGCCAGACGCCCTCGTTGAGCCCACCCAGCACCATCAGGTCGGCGGACTGGAGCCGGGCCTCGATCTGGCCGTAAATGGCGAGGCGCGGATGGCCGATGCCGGGCGGCAGGCGCACCGGCACCTCGTCGAGCAACGTGCGCAGGATCGCCGGCACCTCGCGCGGATCGATCAGCGCGGGGCCTTCGCCGGCATGGGCCTCCAGCGCCTCAACGAACTCCGCCGCCGCACGGCCCGCGGGCCCGGCCCAGAGCGGGTCGCCGCACAGCGCCACCGCCGCCTCGCGCAGGCAGGCGATCAACGCGGTCATCGGCTGGCTGCCCGTATCGAAGGTGCGGCCGACCGCCGCGAGACAGGGTTCGGCGTGCTCCGCCCAGAAGGCGGCGGCGCGTCCCTTGAGCGCGCCGCCGATCCCGTCGAGACCGGCGGGCGGGCGGGGGCCGCGCAGGCCGCGGTCGAGTGCGCGGACGCCGTCGAGCCAGTCGAGCCGGTTCGCGCCGCTCTTCACCAGCGGATGCTTGAGCAGGGCGAGCAGCGCCAAGGGGGCGAACCGCTGCGCCGCCGCCTCGGCCAGGGCGAGGAGCAGCGTGCCGGGCGGGCTGAGCGAAAGGGGCTGGCCGGCGGTGTCGAACACCTCGATGTCCCAGCGCCGGCAATGCGCCGCGACGCGGCGGGCGAGCGCGCGGTCGGGCGTGACGAGCGCCGCGGTGCGGCCCGGCTCCTCCAGCGCGCCGCGCAACGCCAGCGCGATCGCCTGCGCCTCGTCGGCCGGGGTCGCGCATTCGACCGCGGCGACGCCCGACAGGCGGCGATCGGCGGCGGCGAGCTCGGTCCACTTGCCGGTGAAGTCGGCGGGCGCGAGCGCGTTGGCGATGGCGCGGCCGCGCACCGCATCGGCATCCGCCCCCTCCCCGCCGCCGCGCCAGCGCGCCACCTCGCCGCGGCCGACGCCCATCCGGTCGAGCAGCAGCTTGAGGTGATATTGGGGATGGGTCTCGATCGCGCGCCGCCCGCTGTCCGAAGCGAACGGCCCGAGCGCGTCCCACTCCTCCTGCGGCATGTCGAGCGCCAGGCCGGCGAACACCACCTGCCCCGCCGGCATGTCGGCAACGCAGCGCAGCAGCCGCGCGATCGCAGGCGCCGTATCGGTGACGCCCGCGGCGCAGACGAAGCCGGGCGGCGGGCTGGCGGACCAGCGCGCGCGGAGCTGCTCGATCAGGATGATCCGCCGGGTCGCGGCGTCGATCCGGCCGAGCCGTTCCAGCTCGCCGGGCCAGGAGTCGAGCACGATGCGGAACAGGGCGAGCGCGCGCTGCCAATGCTCGCTCAGCTCCGGCCCCAGATCGAGTTCGGCGAGCTGCCGCGGCGCGATCTCCTCGACGAGCAGCTGGTCGAGCGTGCGGGCGAGATCGCCCGCGAGCCGCACCGCCTCCGCCGCGGGCATGGCGCGGGACGCCGCGACGAGGCGCGACAGGATCATGCGCCGGGCGAGCGGCGCCACGGCCGGCGGGGGCGGCGCGGGGCCATCGGCCGGCTCCAGCGCCGCGCCTACCGCCTCGCCCAGGTCGGGATCGCCCAGGGCGACCAGCCGCGGCAGGATCAGCCCGCCGCCGCTCGCCCGCACGAACGCGTCGTTGACCGCGCGCACCGCGCGATTGTTGGGCAGCAGGACCAGCCCGCGCGCCAGCGTCGCCTGATCGCGCCCGCGCATCAGCCCCGCGACCAGCGCATCGGCGAAGGCGCGGTGCGCGGGAATGGTATAGAGCCGCGGGCGGCCCGGCTCAGGCATCCAGCAGCATCGCCTCGGTCCGGGTGACGGCTGCGGGCGTGCCGATCTCGAACCACAGGCCCTGATGCACCTGGCCATAGGCGCGGCCCGCCGCGATCGCGCGATCCCAGAACAGGTTGGTCGAGAACGGCCCCTCGGGCGCGCCGGTGATGATCGCGGGATTGAGGATCTGCACGCCGACAAAGGCGAAGGGCGCGACCGTTCCCGCCCGCCGCCGTCCGACGATGCGACCATCGGGGGCCAGCCGGAAGTCGCCGGCGCCGCCGAGATTGTTGGCGCGGGCGAAGGGGACCATCAGCAGCAGTGCGTCCATCGCCGCCGGATCCCAGCGCGCCGCCAGCAGCCGGATCGTGTCGACCGGGCCATCGATCCACAGGCTGTCGCCATTGACGACGAGCACCGGCCCCTCGCCCATCAGCGGCTTCGCCTTGACCAGACCGCCGCCCGTTTCGAGCAGCTGCTCGCGCTCGTCGGAGATGATGATCTCCATATCGGGCCAGGTGCGGCGCAGATGCGCTTCGAGGCTGTCGGCGAGATAATGGACGTTGACGATCACCCGCGCGATCCCGGCCGCGCGCAGCCGGTCGAACACGTGATCGATCAGCGGTCGTCCGCGCACCTCGACCAGCGGCTTGGGGCGGGTGATGGTGAGCGGCCGCATCCGCTTGCCGAGCCCGGCGGCCATGACCATCGCGGTCCTGGGCACCGCGCCGCCGGGATCGGGGCGCAGCGACAGCTGGCGGGTCATGCGCCGATCACCAGCGGATCGCCGCGCCGCTCGGCGGGGATGTTGGCGTCGAACCAGGCGCGCACCGGGGCGAGCACCGGCTGGGCGAGATCGCGCTCCAGATAGTCCCACACGCGCGGACACAACGCGGCGTAACGCGGCTTGCTGTCGCGCTGCCATAGCCGGGTGAAGATGCCGACGATCTTGGCGTTCCGCTGCGCACCGAGCACGTGATAGGCGGCCATGAACGCCTCCCCCGCCCCGGTCGCAGCCCGGTACCGCTCCAGCATCGCCGCCTCCAGCGCGGGGTCGACGGTGCGGCGCGCGTCCTGCAACAGCGAGACGAGGTCGTAGGCGGGATGCCCCGCCAGTGCGTCCTGGAAATCGAGCAGGCCGAGCCTGCGATCTGGCCCGACCAGCATCAGGTTCTCGGCATGATAGTCCCGCAGCACGGTGACCGGGGCATCGGCCAGCGCATGGTCGAACACCGCGTCCCACGCCGCGCGATAGCCCGCCCGATCCGGCACGATGCCGACCGCCGGGCAGTACCATTCGGTCAGCAGGTCCGCCTCGCGATGCAGGACCGCGCGGTCATAGGGCGGCACGTCCGCGGCGGGGCGACGGGACAGGCCGGCCAGCAGGTCGACCGCGGCCGCATAGAGGTTCGTCTCGTCGTCCGCAGCGGCGTCCACCGTCTCGCGGAAGCGGATGTCGCCGAGGTCGGTGAGCAGCACCAGCCCCTGGTCGAGATCGGCGGCGAGGATTGCGGGGGCGAGGAGATCGTGCCGGGCCAGCCATTCGGCCATCACGACGAACGGGCGCGGATCCTCGTGCGGGGGCGGTGCGTCCATCAGCACCGCGCTGCGATCCGGCGCGACGACGCGGAAATAGCGGCGGAACGAGGCGTCGCCGGCGAGCGGCTGCACGTCCGCTCCAGCCCAGCCATGTGCGGAAAGAAAGGCGCCGGCCCCAGCCGGCGGCGTCATATCGGCCATCGCGCGCTCCATGCCGCCGGGACCGCGGCTGTCAAGCATCGTCCGCCATCCGGTGCCATGGCAAGGGTCAGCGCCAATGCCTCCGGCCAGCCATATTCCCCCGCCCGGTCGGGCCATTCGACCAGCAAAAGCCCGTCCTGCCGCTCGTCTTCCAGTCCCAGTTCCTCGACCTCGCCGGGATCGTCGAGCCGATAGAGATCGACGTGGAGGACGGGCAGAGTCACCTCGGGCGGGGCATAGGGCTGGACGATCGCGAAGCTGGGGCTCGGTGCCTCGCCCGTCAGCCCGAGGGCGCCGAGCAGGCCGCGCGCGATGCTGGTCTTGCCGGCCCCGAGCGGTCCAGACAGGGTGATCACGTCGCCGGGCCGTACCTGCGCGGCGAGGCGCGCGCCGAAGGCCAGCGTCGCCGCCGCATCCGCCAGCCGGATCATCGCCGCGGCAACTCGACGGTGACGAGCGTGCCCTGCCCCGGCTCCGACACAAGCGTGATCGTGCCGCCATGCGCCTCGACGAACTGGCGGGCGAGCGGCAGGCCGGTGCCGAGCGCGCGCTCGCCCCCGGGCTGGAGCTGGGGTTCGGCGAACCGGTCGAACAGCTTCGCCGCGCTCTCCGAATCCAGTCCCGGTCCGTCATCGGAGACGATGATCCGCGCGCGGCTGCTGGTGCCGTCGCTGTGCAGCAGCAGTCGCCCGCCGGGCGGCAGCGAACCGAGCGCGTTGCGGAGCAGATGCTCGATCACCTCGCGCAGCCGGCGAGCATCGCCCTGCACCCGGCCGGTCGAGCGCGCCAGCTCGACCGCGAAGTCGATCTGGTGGCGGCGGATCGCGGGCTGGACGGTCGAGGCGGCCTGCCGCGCGACCTCGGCCAGATCCACGTCGCCGCGCTCGATCCCCTCGCCGCCCTGGGTCAGGTCGAGCACATCGTCGACCAGCAGGGCCAGCCGCTCGGTCGAATCGAGGATCGCGCCGACATAGCTGGCCGCCTGTTCGGGCAGCTCGCCGGCATAGCCGCCGTGCAGCATCTCGGCGAAACCGCTGATCGAGGTGAGCGGCGTCTTGAGCTCGTAGCTCATGTTCGCGACGAACTGCGTCTTCAGCCGATCGGCCTCTTCCAGCGCCTCGGCGCGCTCGCGAAGGGCCAGTTCGGCGCGGCGGCTGTCGGTGATGTCGAGCATGGTGAAGAGCGCGTTGCCGTCCGGCAACGGCACGGCGGCGAACTCGAAATGGCGGCCATCCGCGAAGGCGACGCGCCCGCCGCGCTGCTGGCGCTCGACCGTCGCGGCGCGGACCAGCTCGGGAATCAGTCCGGCGCGATTAGGGGTGGCGAGCCGCCCGGCGACCTCGTTGGCGAAGGCATCGACGCGCGGATGCCGGACCATGAACGCCTCGTCCACGCCCCAGACCGCCCGGAAGCGATTGTTCCAAAGCTGGAGCCGGCCATCGGCGGCGAAGACGCCGAGCGCCTCGAACAGATTGTCGAACGTGGCGGTACGGACGCGGAGCAGCGTGTCGCGGGCGCTGGCGAGCTGGACCTGCTCGGTGCGGTCCTCGAAGATCAGCAGCAGGCCGCCGTCGGGCAGCGACTGGGCGACGACGCGCAGATGCGTGCCGCCGGGCAGGTGCCAGCTCTCCTCGGTCGCGCCCTCCGCCCCGACGAACCAGTCGCGCCGCTCGCGCTTCCAGCCGGGAAAGTCGCGCACCTCGGGCAGCCGGTTCGCCTCGCGCATCCGCTCGAGCACGCGGTCGAACTCCATCCCCTCGGCCAGCCATTCGGGGCGGATCGCGAACAGGCGCTGGAACGGCTGGTTGCTGAACACCAGCGTGCGATCCGCGCCGAACTGCGCCACCCCCGCCGAGAGACGGTCGAGCATTCCCCGCTGCGCCTCGGCGAAGCGCTTGGCGCCGCTCTTCGCCTGCTCCAGATCCTCGATATCGACCGCGAAGCCCGCAACGCTGCCGGTCGCGAGCGGCACGTCGATCACCCGCAGCATGCGCCGCGCGCCGCCGATCGTCGCCGGCAGGACCTGCTCGATCGGCGATCCCCGCTCGCGCGCCGCGGTCGCGCCGGCAAGCGGGCTGCCGCGATCCGAGCCGTCGATCAGTTCCAGCCCGTTCGCCACCACCTCGTCGGCATGGCCGGCGTCGACCGCATCGACATAGGCCGCATTCACCATCTGGAGCCGCAGGTCGGGGCCGCGATACCACATGGGCAGCGGCGCCGCCTCGATCAGCCCGGTCAGCGCGTCATAGGCGCCGCCCAGCCGCGCGACCTCGTTGGCCAGCCGGTCGATCTCGGTTCGCGTGTCGGTGACGTCGAACACCCAGATCACCACCGCGCCGCGCGCCTCGCCCGCGATGCGCTGGCCGCACATCATCAAGGCCCGCGAGGAGTCGACAGGATGGACCACCCGGTGGAAGGCACGCCCCGAGCGCTGCGCCGTGTCGACGTCGTGCCCGATCAGTGCGGCGTCGTCCGGGGTCAGCCCCGCTCCGTCGGCCGACAGGCCGGCGATGGTGGCGGGCGCCACCGCCAGTCCGAACGAGTCGACCAGCGCGGCGGGCATCTCGATCCGGCCGTCGCCGCGCACCAGCATCGCCGTCGCCGGGCTGGTCGCCAGCAGGGTCTGGAGGCGCTGGTTGTCGCGCTGCACCGCCGCCGCCTGCCCGCGGGCGCGAAGGCCGACGAAGATCAGGATGCCGCCCAGGATCAGGCACGCGAGCAGCGCCGCCCCCAGCGCCATCGCCGCCTCGGATTCGAGCACCGTCATCGGGCGGCGGGGCGAAGGGCGGCGATAACCATCATCCCGTCCCTAACGCAGCGGCCGGATCGTCAAAAGACCCGGATGCAAAAAGGCCCGGCGCTGATGGCCGGGCCTTCCAGATGGCAGGACGGGCGGCGCGCGCGGCCGCCTGCCCGTGCCGCTCAATAGCGGTAATGGTCGGGCTTGAACGGCCCTTCGACCGGCACGCCGATATAGCCTGCCTGCTTCGGGGTCAGCTTCGACAGCTGCACGCCTAGCTTCTCGAGGTGGAGCGCCGCGACCTTCTCGTCGAGATGCTTGGGCAGGACGTAGACCTCGTTCTTGTACTGGTCGCCCTTGGTCCAGAGCTCGATCTGCGCCAGCGTCTGGTTGGTGAACGAGGCCGACATCACGAACGACGGGTGTCCGGTCGCGCAGCCCAGGTTCACCAGCCGGCCCTTGGCCAGGATGATGATCTGCTTGCCGTCCGGGAACTCGACCAGGTCGGTGCCCGGCTTCACCTCGGTCCACTTGTAGTTGGACAGGGCGGCGATCTGGATCTCGCTGTCGAAATGGCCGATGTTGCAGACGATCGACATGGGCTTCATCGCCTTCATGTGATCGGCGGTGATGACGTCGGCATTGCCGGTCGCGGTGACGAAGATGTCGGAGCGCTTCACCGCCTCGTCCATCGTCACGACCTCATAGCCCTCCATCGCCGCCTGCAGCGCGCAGATCGGATCGATCTCGGTGACGAGCACGCGCGCGCCGCCGTTGCGCAAGCTGGCGGCCGAGCCCTTGCCGACATCGCCGAAGCCGGCGACGGTGGCGACCTTGCCGGCCAGCATCACGTCGGTGGCGCGGCGGATCGCGTCGACCAGCGACTCCTTGCAGCCGTAGAGGTTGTCGAACTTCGACTTGGTGACCGAGTCGTTCACGTTGATCGCCGGGAAGGGCAGCTCGCCCTTCTTGGCGATCTCGTACAGGCGGTGGACGCCGGTCGTCGTCTCTTCCGACACGCCCTTCAGGTTCTTCACGGTCTCGGTCAGATAGCCCGGCTTCTTGGCGATGAACGCCTTTACCGACCGCTGGAACTCGACTTCCTCTTCATTCTCGGGCTCGGCGAAGGTCGCGCCGGCCTCGAGCTTCGCGCCCCACAGCGCGAACATGGTCGCGTCGCCACCGTCGTCGAGGATGATGTTCGCGGTCTGGCCGTTGCCGTCGTCCCAGTCGAAGATGTCGCCGACATAGTCCCAATATTCGGCCAGCGTCTCGCCCTTCACGGCGAAGACGGGGATGCCGGCGGCAGCGATCGCCGCGGCGGCATGGTCCTGGGTCGAGAAGATGTTGCAGGTCGCCCAGCGCACGTCGGCGCCCAGCGCGACCAGCGTCTCGATCAGCACCGCGGTCTGGATCGTCATGTGGAGCGATCCGGTGATGCGCGCGCCCTTGAGCGGCTGCGACGCGCCGAACTCGTCCCGCAGCGCCATCAGGCCCGGCATCTCGGTTTCGGCGATGCGGATCTCGGCGCGGCCGAAATCGGCGAGGCCGATATCCTTGATGACATAGTCGTTGCCCGTGGGGGCGATTGCGGTGGCCACGTGATGCTCCTCGCGAAAGATGGATGCGCGCCCTTTAGGCGCTCCGGCCCTGCCGATCAAATATAAAGATATCTTTATATCGCTATGACCGAGCGGCGCAGCGCCGGTCAGGCGGTTCCCGAGCCGGCGACCAGATGCCGCGGATCGATGCCCGCCGCGGCATAGGCGCAGGCCCAGCGTTCCTCGGCCTCGACATCCCAGAGCAGGCTTGTGTCCCCTTCCGTGGTCAGCCAGCCGGGGGCGGCAAGCTCGTCCTCCAGCTGACCGCCGCTCCAGCCGGCATAGCCGAGCGCGACCACCCAGCGTTGCGGTCCGGTGCCGTCGGCGATCGCGCGCAAGACGTCGATCGTGCCGGACAGCGCCCAGCGGCCCGCGACGTCGATCGTGTCCTGCCCCGACCAGTCGCGACTGTGGACGACGAAGCCGCGGCGGATCTCGACCGGACCGCCGAAATGGACGGGTGCGTCGGGCGTGTCGCCGCGATCGATCTCGAACTGGTCCAGCAGCGTATGCAGGCCCAGCCCATCGATCGTCGCGCCCAGGCCAATGCCGATCGCGCCCTGCTCGTCATGCGCGCACATGGCGATCACCGCATGGGCGAAGCGCGGATCGCCCAGGCCGGGCGTCGCCAGCAGGAACTGGCCGGTCAGATAGGGGCTGGTGTCGGACGATGCGGACATGCCCGGAAGATAGGAAGGCGTTCGCCGCGCCGCCATGGCAAAACGGCCGCTTGCGGCGCGCCTGCGTCTGGTCGAGAGAGGCGGCCGATCCGCTTCAGCAAACAGGGAGAATGCCATGACGATCCGCCCCGGCGACACGCTGCCCGAGGTCACGCTGGTCAAGGCGACGCCAGACGGGCCGGATCAGGTCCAGTCGCCCGAATTCTTCGCCGGGCGCACGGTCGCGCTGTTCGCGGTGCCGGGCGCCTATACGCCGACCTGCTCGGCGCGGCATCTGCCGGGCTTCGTCGAACAGCTCGACGCGTTCAAGGCCAAGGGTGTCGACGAGGTCGCCTGCACCGCGGTGAACGACGCCTTCGTGCTCGCCGCCTGGGCGAAGGCGAGCGGCGCCGAAGGCGTGACGATGCTCGCCGACGGCAATGGCGAGTTCGCGCGCGCGATCGGGCTGGACTTCGACGGCAGCCGCTTCGGCATGGGCGTGCGCAGCCAGCGCTATGCGATGATCGTGCGCGACAACGTGGTCGAGCAGCTCCATGTCGAGGCGCCGGGCGAGTTCAAGGTCAGCAGCGCCGACCATCTGCTCGCCGGGCTCTGACGCCGGGCTCTGACGCCGGGCATCCTGACGCCGGCCGATGCCCGCGTCAGGGCCCCGATCCCGTCGTCTTGCCAGCGTCATCGGGCGCGCGTAACCCTGCCCGATGACACTCGCATCCGACATCGTCGCGAAGCTCGACGAACTCTATACCGCCTCGGTCGAGCGGCTTCAGGCCGCGCTCAACGCCTATCTTTCCGATGGAATCACCCCCGATGCCGATGCGCGGCGCGAGGGTGCTTTCGCCTATCCCGAGATCCATCTGCGCTTTTCGGGCGAGCCCGGCCGGCCGACGCCGATGCGCGCGTTCGGCCGGCTGGTCTCGCCCGGCGAATACCGGATCAGCGTGACCAAGCCGGCGACGTTCGCCGATTACCTCACCGAGCAGCTCGACCTGCTGATCGCCAATTACGACGTCTCCGTCGAGGCGGTGGCGGGGCATCAGGAGATCCCCTTCCCCTATGTGCTCGACCCCGGCCATGCGCTGAGCCTCGACCAGGTGTCGGTGGCCGAGCTGGCGCGCTGGTTCCCGGCGACCGAGCTCGCCTTTATCGGCGACGAGATCGCCGACGGGCTGTGGATGACCGCCGACGGCAGCCGCCCGCTGGCGCTGTTCGACGCGCTGCGCACCGATTTCAGCCTCGCGCGACTGCGCCACTATATGGGCACGCCGGCGGAGCATGTGCAGCGCTTCGTGCTATTCACCAACTACCACCGCTATGTCGACGAGTTCGTGCGCTGGGCGGCGACCCAGCTAGGCGAGGGCAGCCGTTTCACCGCGCTGTCGGGCGCGGGCAATGTCATGATCCGCTCGCCCGAGGATGTCGACCAGATCGTCAACGACAGCGCATGGCGTCGACACCAGATGCCTGCCTATCACCTGATGGCGGAAGACGGCACGGGCATCACGCTGGTCAATATCGGCGTCGGCCCGTCCAATGCGAAGACGATCTGCGACCATCTGGCGGTGCTGCGACCCGAGGCGTGGCTGATGATCGGCCATTGCGGCGGCCTGCGCCCCTCGCAGCGGATCGGCGACTATGTGCTGGCCCATGCCTATCTGCGCGACGACCATGTGCTCGACGACGTGCTGCCCCCGGAGATCCCGGTGCCGGCGATCGCCGAGGTGCAGGTGGCGCTCGCCCGCGCCGCCGAGATCGTCTCGGGGCAGAGCGGCGAGGAGCTGAAGCGGCGGCTGCGCACCGGTACGATCGTGACCACCGACGACCGCAACTGGGAGCTGCGCTATTCGCGCTCGGCGCTGCGCTTCTCGCTGAGCCGCGCCGTCGGGATCGACATGGAGTCGGCGACGATCGCGGCGCAGGGCTATCGTTTCCGCGTGCCCTACGGAACGCTGCTCTGCGTCTCGGACAAGCCGCTCCATGGCGAGCTGAAGCTGCCGGGTCAGGCCAACCGCTTCTACGAGCGCGCGATCAGCGAGCATATGCGGATCGGGATCGAGGCGTGCGAGCAGCTGCGGCTGGAAGGCGAGCGGCTCCACAGCCGCAAGCTGCGCGCGTTCAACGAGCCGCCCTTCCGCTAAAAGTCCGGAGCGCGCAACCAATGCGGCCGCGCTGGCGTTTCGCCTGCGCAACCAATTCGCTCATCGCGTGAGGGGACGCCGCATGGCCGACAACGAAGCAACGCCGCCCGAAACGCCCAAGGCGCCACGCCGCCGCCGGACCACCACGCCGGCCAAGGCCGCCGCGGCCAAGCGCCCGAGCCGTGCGAAGAAGCCGGAGGTGGAAACCGCGGCCGAAGCGAAGCCCAAGGCGGCGGCCGTCAAGGCGCCGCCCAAGCCGCGCACGACCAAGCGTACCACGGCGGCCAAACCGGCGACTCCGCGCTCGGCGGCGAGCCGCGTGCGCGCGGCGGCTGGAACCGCGACCGACAAGGTCGGCGGCAAATGGGGCGCGGCCGCGATCGCCGGCGGCATCGCCGCGGCGGGCGCGGCGGCCGCGGCGCTGCTGTCGCTGCGCGGCTCGACGCCAAAGGGCGCGGACAAGCCGAAGGGCAAGACGGCGCATCAGCCCGACGGCACCGATGCCTCCAAGTCGTTCGAGGCGAAGATCGCGGACGAGAACACGATCCCGGAGTGAGGGGCGGGCGTTCGCGCCCGCCGCCCGAAGGCCAGGGCCTTCGCAGAAGAGCCGGGGCGGAGGCCGCTCGCCGTTTCCTCGATCGTCATCCCGGCGCAGGCCGGGATCTCCCGGTCAGGCGCGCAGCAAGAGCCGCAAAAGACCCCAGCCTCCGCTGGGGCGACGATACTGGCCGCATATACACACACTGGGGCAACAGGGCGGCGCTCCCTCACCAGCCCTGCGGCTTGCCCTTGTTCTGCTGGTCGAGCCACGTCTTGAGCGGTGCGAAATAGGCGATCAGCGCCTTGCCCGACATCTCGCGACTGCCGGTGAAGGTCTGGAGCGCATCCGGCCATGGCTTTGACTGGCCCATCGCCAGCATCGCGTTGAGGCGACGGCCGACCTCCTTGTTGTCGTAGAAGGAACAGCGGTGGAGCGGCCCCTTCCAGCCCGCCTGCCGGCACGCCGCCTCGTAGAACTGGAACTGGAGCACGCGCGCGAGGAAGTAGCGGGTATAGGGCACGCCGGCCGGCACATGGTATTTCGCGCCCGGATCGAACTTCGTCTCGTCGCGCGCGACAGGCGGCTTCACGCCCTGATATTGCAGGCGCAGCGCATCCCAGCCGGCCTGATAGCCGCCCGGCGCGATCTGGCCGGAAAAGACCTGCCAGCGCCATTTGTCGATCAGGAGGCCGAAGGGAAGGAACGCGACCTTGTCCATCGCCTGCCGCAGCAACAGGCCGATATCCTTGTCCGGCCCCGGCACCTGCGCGCGGTTTAGCAGGCCGATGTTCACCAGATAATCGGGCGTGATCGACAGCGCGATCGTGTCGCCGATCGCCTCGTGGAAGCCGTCATTGGCGCCGTTCTTGTAGAGGAAGGGCTGCGCCTTGTAGGCGCGCTGATAATAGTTGTGGCCGAGTTCATGATGGATGGTGGTGAAGTCGTCGCCATTCACCTTGGTGCACATCTTGATGCGGATATCGTCCGCATTGTCGAGGTCCCAGGCCGAGGCGTGGCAGATCACCTCGCGATCGGCGGGCTTCACGATCTGCGAGCGCTGCCAGAAGCTTTCGGGCAGCGGCGCGAAGCCGAGCGAGGAGTAGAAGGCCTCGCCCTGCTTCACCATCCGGACGGGATCGTACTGCCTGGCCTTGAGCAGCTCGCCCACGTCATAGCCGAGATCGCCTGCCCCCTTGGGGGCGACCACGTCGTAGATATTGCCCCATTCCTGCGCCCACATATTGCCGAGCAGGTCGGCGCGGATCGGACCGGTCCTGGGCTGGACGGCGTCGCCATATTTCTCGTTGAGCTTCCAGCGGACATAGGTGTGGAGCGCGAGGTAGAGCGGCTTGACCTCGCCCCAGATCCTGTCGGTCAGCGCGGCGAACTGCTCGGGCGGCATGTCATAGCCCGAGCGCCACATCGCGCCGGTATCGGCATAGCCGAGGCCCTTGGCGCCCTCGTTGGCCAGCACGCTCATCCGCTGATAGTCGGCGCGCATCGGGGCGCCGACATTGTCGTGCCAGCTGGTCCACATCTCCTGCAGCTTGGCGGGATCGCGGCTGGTGCCCATCGCCGCCTCGATATCCGATCCGTTGATCGGCTTGCCGTCCAGCGTGCCACGGCCCTTGCCATAGCCCGAGGCCATGCGCGTGGTCAGCATCGCCAGCTCGTCCGCCGCACCGGGCCGGTCGGCGGCGGGCAGGACGATCCCGCCGCGCAGCAGGTCGAGCTTGCGACGCGTGTCGTAGGACAGGCTTTTCACCGTCGCGAACCGCGCCGCCTCATTGGCCAGCTTCACTTGCAATTCGGTCAGTCGCGCATTGTCGGCGGCGGCGAGCGCGTCGGTATCGTCGGTGATATAGGTAGCGTTGACCCAGTTGATCCGATTGTTGGGCACCGAGACGGCGGCCAGCTGCTTCTCCGCATCGGCGACGAACGCGTCCGCCTCCGCCGCGGTCGGTGCGGCGGTGGTGGCTGTGGGAGCTTGGGCGGCGGTCGCCGCGGGAATGGCGAGAAGGGCGGCGAGGACGCCGAGCGAGGGACGGATGCGGATGGTCGACATGGCCCGGTTCTAGGGCCGGCCCACCTCACTCCGCAAGGAAATCGGCGATGGCCTGACCGAGCTCGGGCTTGACGACGCTGCTCATATGGTTGCCCGGCACCGCGACATAGCGCCCGTCCGGCAGCGCATGGGCGAGCTCGGCCGCCGAGCCGTTGTCATCGTCGTCGACGCCTGCGACGACCAGCACCGGCTGCGCGATGGCGGCGATCGCCTCCGCGGGCGTATCGACGAAGGTCTGGAGAACGCCGAGCAGCGCCTTGGGGTCGCCACCCGTCGTCTTGAGAAACGCCGCCGCCAGCCATTCGGGCGAGCCGCGGACATGCCCGTCGGGATCGGCGAGGATGCGGGTGAAATGATCCACCCGCCGCCCGGTATGGAGCAGTCCGTCGAGCCCCATGCCCGCGATCACCACGCGGCGCGGCGTCGCTCCGGTCGCGAGCATCCGCGCGGTCGTGCGGGCGCCGAGCGAATAGCCGCCGAGGTCGTAGTCGGTCAGGCCCAGATGCGCGACCAGCGCATGGCCGTCGCGGGTCAGCGCGTCGGGCAGATAGGCGGCAAGATCGTGCGGCCGGTCGCTGTCGCCATGCGCGCGCAGGTCCGGCATGATGACGCGAAAGCCCCTGGCGGCGATCAGCGCGGCGTGGCCGTAGCGGATCCAGTTGGTCCAGGCGTTGGAGAAATAGCCGTGGATCAGCACCACCGGCCGCCCCTCGCCAACCTCCCGCCACGCGATGCGCGTGCCGTCGAAGGAGGAGAAGACGCGCGGTTCGGTTGCGGTGGTGGCCATGGGGGCGCTGTAGCGGGGGATGGGCGGAAGGCGAAGGGGTGAAGAGCCGGCATAGCCGCCCTCCCTTCCCCAATCCGTCATCCCGGCGCAGGCCGGGATCTTCCTGTGGCGGCCACAGCGCTCTCCCCGCAAAGGCCCCAGCCTTCGCTGGGGCGACGGAGGTTCAAAGCCCGAGTGGTGGGTTGGCGAGAGGGCAACTCCCGCCACGCCCCCCTCACGCCACGCTGGGCGCAGCCTTCCGCACGCCTTCGTCGACATGCTCCGCGAACTGCGCGAAATTCTCGACGAACAGGTCGACGAGCTTCGCCGCGGTCGCGTCATAGGCGGCTTTGTCCGCCCAGGTGTCGCGCGGGTCGAGGATCGCCGGGTCGACGCCCGGCACCGCCACCGGCACCTTGAAGCCGAAATTGGGATCGGTGCGGAACTCGGCATCCTTGAGCGAGCCGTCGAGCGCGGCGTTGAGCAGCGCGCGGGTCGCCTTGATCGGCATCCGCCGGCCGGTGCCGTATTTGCCGCCGGTCCAGCCCGTGTTGACCAGCCAGCAGTCCACCCCGCCCCTGGCGATCCGCTCCTTCAGGAGATTGCCGTAGACCGAGGGATGCCGCGGCATGAAGGGCGCGCCGAAACAGGTGGAGAAGGTCGCATCGGGCTCGGTCACGCCGATCTCGGTCCCGGCGACCCGGGCGGTATAGCCCGACAGGAAATGGTACATCGCCTGGTCGGGCGTCAGCTTCGCGATCGGCGGCAGGATGCCATAGGCGTCCGCCGTCAGCATCACGATGTTCTTGGGCACCGCACCCATATTCTCGTCGGACGCATTGGGGATGAAGTCGATCGGATAGGCGCCGCGGCTGTTCTCGGCGAGGCTGTTGTCGTCGAGGTCGAGCTGGCGCGTGACGGGGTCCATCACGACATTCTCGAGCACGGTGCCAAAGCGCTTGGTGGTCGCGAAGATCTCCGGCTCGGCATCGGCCGACAGGCGGATCATCTTGGCGTAGCAACCGCCCTCGAAATTGAAGACCGCGGTGTCGGACCAGCCGTGCTCGTCGTCGCCGATCAGCGTGCGCGCCGGGTCCGCCGACAGCGTCGTCTTGCCGGTGCCGGACAGGCCGAAGAACACCGCCGTATCCCCAGCCGGGCCCATATTGGCCGAACAGTGCATCGGCATCACGCCCGTCTCAGGCAGCAGATAGTTGAGGATGCCGAACACCGACTTCTTCATCTCGCCGGCATAGGCGGTGCCGCCGATCAGGATCAGCTTCTCGGTCAGGTTGACCGCGATCACCGTCTCGCTGCGGCAGCCGTGCCGCTCCGGATCGGCCTGGAAGCTGGGGAGGTCGATGATCGTATAGTCGGGCACGAACTTGCGCAGGTCCTGCTCCTCCGGCCGGACCAGCATCGTCCGGATGAACAGGTTGTGCCATGCCAGCTCGTTGATCACGCGCACCCGGACGCGATGTTCGGGCTGCGAGCCGCCGTAGAGATCCTGGACGAACAGCGTCTCGCGGCTGCCCAGCGCGGCGAGGAAATCGGCCTTCAGCGCGGCGAAATGCGCCGGCTCCATCGCCTTGTTCGACTTGCCCCACCAGATCGTGTCCGCGGTCGCGGCATCCTTGACGATGAACTTGTCCTGCGCGGACCGGCCGGTGTGGCGCCCCGTCTCGACCACCAGCGGGCCGTCGGCGGAGAGCTTGCCCTCGCCGCGCGCGACGGCGGTCTCGACCAGCCGTGCGGTGACCATGTTCCAGTCGAGGTCGGCGCGGGTCTCGATCCCCTGGGCGGACAGACCGAATTCAGGAATGCGCTCGTTCATCATCAATCCCCAACAATTCTACCGATGCGATCTTCTGCCGCATACGTATGCGCTTAGGAGCGGGTTCCCGACCGGTCAATCGCGCTGACCCTTCTGTGCGGTTGAGCGTGTCCCCGCTTTGGACTAGTCGCCGGGCATGACGGCCACGATCGCCCTGGTCGACGACGACCGCAACATCCTGACCTCGGTGTCGATCGCGCTCCAGGCGGAGGGTTTCCTGACCCGCGTCTATTCGGACGGCGAGGCGGCGCTCAAGGCACTGGCGGACAATCCGCCGGACCTGGCGATCTTCGACGTGAAGATGCCGCGGATGGACGGGCTGGAACTGCTGCGCCGGCTGCGCGAGCGCCAGTCGACCCCGGTGATCTTCCTCACCTCCAAGGATGACGAGCTCGACGAGGCGCTGGGCCTCGCGATGGGCGCGGACGACTATATCGCCAAGCCCTTCTCGCAGCGGCTGCTGATCGCGCGCATCCGCGCGATCCTGCGCCGGACCGAGGCGCACCAGCCGAGCGGCGAGGACACGGCGGAGCCGGCACCCGCCCTGGAGCGCGGACGGCTGCTGATGGACCCGGCCCGCCACCGCGTCACCTGGAACGGGCAGCCGGTCACGCTCACGGTCACCGAGTTCCTGATCCTCGAGACCCTGGCGCAGCGGCCGGGCGTGGTGAAGACGCGCAATCAGCTGATGGATGCCGCCTATCAGGACGACATCTATGTCGACGACCGCACCATCGACAGCCACATCAAGCGGGTGCGCCGCAAGTTCCGCGAAGCCGATCCCAGCTTCGACGCCATCGAGACGCTCTACGGTGCCGGATACCGTTTTTCGGACGACTGACCTCGCCGAGGAGGGGCGCGACCTCGCGCTGCGCTGGTCCGGCCGGGTCTCGCTGACCGTCCGCATCCTCGCGGTCAACATCATCGCGCTGCTGCTGCTGGCGGGCGGCTTCTTCTATCTCGATTCCTATCGCAGCCGGGTGGTTGACAACCGGGTCAGCCAGGCGGCGCGCGAGGCCCGGCTGATGGGCGAGGCGCTGGCGGCGGCGCCGGCCGACCGCGACGCGTTGCTCGCGCGACTGGCCCACGATACCGGCGCACGCATCCGGATCATGGCGCGCGACGGCCGGATCACCGCCGACAGCCGCGCGCTGGGCGTGCGCAACTTCGTGTTGCAGGACCCCGATCGCGAAGGGCTCGACCAGCGCATCGCCCGCTTCCTGGACGGGGCGATCGACACGGTGGTCGATGCCGAGCGCCCGCCCCTCTATCGCGAGCGGACCGATCCGGTCGAATGGCCCGATGTCGAGGCCGCGCGCCGGCACGGCATCGTCGCCGCGACCGTGTGGCGCGCGCCGGACCGCACCCCGGTGATCACCGCCGCGGCGCGACTGCCGGACCGGTCGGTGGTGCTCACCGCCAACAACACGCGCTCGATCACCCGCACGGTGCGGCTGGAACGGTTCCGGCTGAGCGTCGTGCTGCTCTGCGTCACCATCGTCTCGGTGCTGCTGTCGCTGTTCCTCGCCCGCACGATCGTTCGCCCGCTGCGCCGGCTGGCGCGCGCGGCGGTGCGGGTACGGCTGGGCCGGGCGCGGGAGGTGGTGGTGCCGCGCCTGCCCTCCCGCCGCGACGAGCTGGGGATGCTGGCGCGCGCGCTGTCGGACATGAGCCTCGCGCTGCGCGCCCGCATCGACGCGACCGAGGCCTTCGCCGCCGACGTCACGCACGAGCTCAAGAACCCCCTCGCCTCGCTGCGTTCGGCCGTCGACGGACTGGGCCGGATCACCGATCCCGCCCTCCAGGCGCAGCTGATCGCGATCGTCCAGGACGATGTCCACCGGCTCGACCGGCTGATCACCGACATCTCGGAAGCCTCGCGCCTCGACGCGCAGCTGAGCCGCGCCGAGTTCGAGCCGGTCGATCTCGGCGCGATGATCGAAGGCCTGATCGCGCAGCGCGAGGCGCGCGGGCCGGCGCGGGACGTGCGCTATCGCTTCGTCCGTAACGGTGCGACGCCGCTGGTCGTGCGCGGCGAGGGCGCGCGGCTGGAGCGGGTGTTCGAGAACCTGCTCGACAACGCCCTCTCCTTCTCCCCCGATGGCGGCATGATCGCGATCGAGGGGCGGGTCGAGGACGACGACCTGATCCTGTCGGTCGAGGACGACGGCCCCGGGGTTCCCGCCGAATCGCGCGAAGCCATCTTCCGCCGCTTCCAGTCGATCCGCCCGGAGGGCGAGGCGTTCGGCCGGCATTCGGGCCTCGGCCTCGCGATCGCGCGCACGATCGTCGAGGGCCATGGCGGTGCGATCGCCGCCGAGGCGCGGCCGGACGGGGCGCGAGGCGCGCGCTTCGTCGTCCGGCTGCCCGCGGCGGAGCGCGGCTGATGGGCTCCGGCGGCGCGCTGACCCTCCACGCCTCCACCGTCGCGATCGACGGGCGCGCGGTGATGCTGACGGGCGCCTCGGGGGCAGGCAAGTCCGACCTCGCGCTGCGGCTGATCGACCGCGGCGCGCTGCTCGTCAGCGACGACTATACCGTCGTCCGGCGCGAGGCCGATGCGCTGATCGCCGCCCCGCCCGCGACGATCCGCGGACGGATCGAGGTCCGTGGGCTGGGCATCGCGGAGCTGCTCGCGGCGGGCGACACGCCGGTAGCGCTGGTCGTGCGGCTCGGCGCGGCGGCGGAACGCATGCCCGAACGCGAGTGGTGCGAGATCGCCGGGGTTCGGCTACGCAGCCTGGCCCTCGATCCCTTTACCGCGTCTGCCCCCATCAAGGTCGAGATCGCCCTTCGCCAGGAGCTGCCATGAGCGAGCCGCAGGATATCCTGATCATCACCGGCATGTCCGGCGCGGGCAAGTCGACCGTGCTGAAGACGCTGGAGGACCTGGGCTGGGAGGTAGTCGACAACCTGCCGCTGACCCTGCTCGACCGGCTGCTCGACACGCCGCTGCCGGCGGGCGCGGACGGGCGGCGGGTGCCGCTGGCCGTCGGGCTGGGGGTGCGGACCCGCGACTTCGACCCGGACCGGATCGTCGAGCGGATCCGCCATCTGTCCGAGTCGACCGCGCTGCGGGTCGGCACGATGTTTCTCGATTGCGCGGGCACCGAACTGGCGCGCCGCTATGCCGAGACGCGGCGGCGACACCCGCTGGCGCAGGACCGGCCCGCCCAGGACGGCATCGCGCGCGAGCGCGAACTGCTGCGCCCCTTGCGTGACTTCGCCAACCGGCTGATCGACACGACCGACCTCAACGCCCATGCGCTCGGTCTCCAGATTCGATCCACCTTCGGCGCGGTGGCGGCTGCGGAAGGGCCGGTGCTGACCGTCACCTCCTTCGGCTTCGCCCGCGGCCTGCCGCGTGACGCGGACCTCGTCTTCGACATGCGCTTCCTGCGCAATCCGCACTGGGTCCCGGCGCTGAAGCCCGGCACCGGCCTCGATCCCGACGTCGCCGCCTATGTCGCGGGTGATCCCGCCTACGAGCCCGCCGTTTCGCGTATCGAAGAGCTGCTGGCGCTCCTCCTCCCGCGCTATCGGGCGGAGGGGAAGTCCTATGTGTCGATCGCGATCGGCTGTACCGGGGGGAGACACCGCTCGGTCCATGTCGCCGACCGGATCGCGCGCTTCTTGTGCGATGCAGGATTTTCGCCCACAGTCGTGCATCGTGATTTGAAGGCCGCTCCGCAGGACTCGCTCGAAGGTCCACCGGCGGCCCGGCAGGATTAGGTAGCATATCCGGTTATGATCGGTCTGGTTCTGGTGACGCATGGGCGGCTCGCCGACGAGTTCGTGACCGCGATGGTCCATGTCGTCGGCCCGCAGGAGCGCGTGGCGACGATCGCGATCGGCCCGGACGATGACATGGAGGAGCGGCGGCAGGACATCGCCGCCGCGATCGCCGCGGTCGACATGGGACGCGGGGTGATCGTGCTGACCGATCTGTTCGGCGGCACCCCCTCCAACCTCGCGATCAGCCTGATGGAGCGCGGCCGGGTGGAGGTGATCGCGGGCATGAACCTGCCGATGCTGATCCGACTCGGCTCGGCCCGCAAGGCGATGAAGGTGGTCGACGCCGTCGCCGCCGCGCGCGAGGCGGGCCGCAAATATATCTCCGTCGCCTCCGAGGTGCTGGGAGAGGCCGCCGCGTGACCGTCACTCGCACCGTCACCATCGCCAATCGCCGCGGACTCCATGCCCGCGCCAGCGCCAAGTTCGTCACCCTCGCCTCCGGCCTGCCCTGCGAGGTCGAGGTGAAGAAGGACGACGGCGCGGTCACCGGCACTTCGATCATGGGGCTGATGATGCTGGGCGCGGCGATGGGCGACACCATCACCATCACCGCCAGCGGCGACGGCGCCGAGGATGCGGTCGGTCGGCTGGTCGAGCTGGTCGAGGCGAAGTTCGGCGAGGATTGAGGGCGGGCGCGCGATCGCGCGCGACAGTCAAGTAAACGGCAGCTCCCGCAACCATTCGTCACCCCGGACTTGTTCCGGGGTCCACCGTCCCGCAAGAACAATCGCCGGATCATGGGCGGCACAGTGGATGCCGGGACAAGCCCGGCATGACGTAGAAGGCGTGGGGAGTTTCGGTCCTCGCCAACCGCATCACACCCTAGGCCCCGCCCGAAACCCGGTGTAGCGCGAACGGCATGCCCCGCCAGATCACCGCCTATTCCAACCCGCTCGTCAAAAGCGTCCGCGACCTGCGTGACAAGCGGCACCGGCGCGAGCAGCGCCGCTTCCTCGCCGAGGGGTTGCGCATCCTGACCGAGGCGCGCGAGGCGGGGCGGCTGCCCGTCCTCCTCTTCTTCGCCGCGCAAAGCGCCGGCCATCCGCTTGTCGGCACGCTCGTCGCGGCGGTCGAGGCGGCGGGCGGCGAGGCGATCGAGACGACCCCCGACATCCTCTCCAAACTCTCGGGCAAGGACAATCCGCAGGCGGTGGTCGGCGTGTTCGAGGAGTTCGACACGCCGCTCGCCGCGATCGACCGGCAGGCGGCGGGGATCTGGCTGGTTGCGGAGCGGCTGCGCGATCCCGGCAATCTCGGCACCATCCTGCGCACCGGCGACGCGGTCGGCGCGGGCGGGCTGATCCTGATCGGCGAGTGCGTCGACCCCTTCTCGGTCGAGGCGGTGCGCGCGAGCATGGGCGCATTGTTCACCGTGCCGGTGGTGCGCAGCGAGTGGCAGCCGTTCCTCGACTGGCTGCGACTGGGGCCGGGGCAGCTGGTCGGCCTCAGCCTCGACACCGATCACGACTATCGCTCGGCACGCTATACCGCCCCGACCTTCCTCCTCACCGGCAACGAGGCGCAGGGGATGCCCGACGAATATGCCGCGGCGTGCGACCTCCTCGTCAAGATCCCGATGCTCGGCAAGGCCGACAGCCTCAACGCGGCGGTCGCCACCGCGGTGATGGCCTATGAGGTGCTGGCGCAACAGCGCGGGTGAGAGTGGCGCTCATGCCAGCATCGCCTCGATCGTGCCCGCGGGATCGAGGATGAACTCGCGGTAGAGCCGGTAATGCGGAAGCTCCTCGATGCTGACCGGGTCGAGCCCTGCCGGCGTCATCGACAGAAGGCGCGCTCCGGGCAGCGCCATCAGGATCGGCGAGTGGGTCGCCATGATGACCTGTGCGTTGGCGCCGGACTGGATCGTCCGGAGAATGCGCAGGAAGTCGAACTGGCGCCGCGGCGACAACGCCGACTCCGGCTCGTCGAAGAAGAAGATGCCCTGCCGCCCGCACCGCTCGCCGAAAAAGCGGAGGAAGCCCTCGCCATGCGAGAAGGAGAGGAAATCGGGCGGCGCGGCCCCAACCTCCAGCGCGGCCTGATCGAGATAGCGCGCGACCGAGAAGAAGCTTTCCGCGCGGAAGAACCAGCCCTGCCCCACCTTGGGCAGCCAGCTCAAGCGAAGCGCTGGCGCGAGGACATCGCCATTCGTCTCGACCGCCGCGCTGTGATCCATCGGGCGATACCCGGGACCGCCACCCGCCGGATCGAAGCCGGCCGCGGCGGCCAGCCCCTCGATCAGCGTCGACTTGCCGACGCCGTTCTCGCCGACGATGATCGTCACCGGCGCATCGAAGTCGAGCGCGAAATCCCCGTCGCGGAACAGCGGCAGGTCGAACGGATAGGGGCGATCCGGCGGGATGCGCGCCGGGTCGAGGCGCACCCGCTTCAGATAAGGCGATGGCAGCGTCGTCCGATACTGCCGCGCCATCAGATCGCGTCCTCCACGGTTAATTTGGTCAGCGGCCGCACGGCCTGTTCGCCGATCGGCAGCGGATCGATCGTCTTGCCGCCCGTATCGATGTTGAGGCTCTCGAACCGGCGCGCACTGGTCAGCACCTGGCTTTCGAGACTGCCGACAAAGGCATTATAGGCGCCCATCGCCGTATCGAGATTGCGCCCCAGCCGCGACACATGGCTGCCCATCGTCGCCAGCCGCTGGTACAATTCCTTCCCCAAGGCCCCGATCGCGCGGGCCTCGCTTGCCAGCTTCTCCTGCCGCCATACCGCCGCGACGGTGCGGGCGATCGCGATCAGGTTGGTCGGCGTCGCGAGCAGGACGCGCTTGTCGAAGGCGAAGTCCCACAAGGTTGGATCATGCTCCAGCGCGGCGGAGAGGAAATGCTCGCCGGGAACGAACATCACGACATATTCGGGCGTGTCGTCGAACTGCGCCCAATAGGCCTTGTTGCCGAGCCCGTTGACATGCGCCTTCATCGACTGGACGTGCGCGATCAGCGCTGCCTGGCGCTCGCCCTCGTCGACCGCGCCGAACGCGTCCTGATAGGCGTTGAGCGATACCTTGGCGTCGATGATCAGCGACTTGCCGCCCGGCACGCGGACGATGGCGTCGGGGCGCAGTCGCCCGCCCTCCCCGTCCGCGACGCTGACCTCCATCATGAAGTCGGTATGTTCGGCCAGACCGCAGCTTTCGAGCACGTTGCGCAGCTGCTGCTCGCCCCAGCGGCCCCGCGCCTTGGGGGCGTTGCGCAGCGCGTTGACCAGCTTGGCCGCCTCGCTGCGCACCGTCTCCTGTCCGACCCGCATCGATTCCATCAGGCCGGTCAGGTTGCCGAAGGCATCGCGCCGCTCCGCCTCGACCTTGGTCACCGTCTCCTCATAGCGTTGCAGCCGGTCGTGCACCGGCTGGAGCAGCGCGGCGAGGCGCTGGCCCTGCAGCTGCTCCGATTCGGTGAAGCGCTGCTGCGCGCGTTCGAGGAAGCGGGTCTGCGCCGTCTCCAGCGCCTTCACCGCCGCCGCGCCAAACTGGGCGTTCATCGCCTCCTTGAACTCGGTCAGCTGGCGCAGCGTCTCGGCATGGGCGGCCTGCCGCTCCTCGGACTGGGCGCGGAGCGAGGCGAGGTCCTGCATCGCGGTGCGGGCGTGGTGCAGCTGGCGCTGCGCCTCCTCATGCGCGGCCTGCCGCTCCGCCGCCTGCGCGCGCAGGCTGGCGAGCTCCTGCAACGCCTCGTTCCGCTCGCGCTCGACCGCATCGCGGGTCTGGCGGAGCAGCTCGGCATCGGCCGCCCGCGTCTGCGCCACGGCCAGATCGCTGGCGAGCGCGGCCGAGCGGCGGCCCGCGATCAGCCAGCCGGCGAGCAGGCCCAGCGCCAGGGCGAGCAGCGAAACGAGGATCCATTCGGTCATGCCGCGGAACGTAGCCGGAACGGCGGGGCGCGAACAGATGCTTGCGATGAAATGTGGCGGGGGCGGTTGGATAGTGGGCAGGTTAGCCCATTACTCTCGTCATGCCGGGCTCGTCCCGGCATCCACCGTGCCGCGTGAACGCGGTCGGATGCGCGTGCGGAGGCGTGGACCCCGGAACACGTCCGGGGTGACGTATCGCTTTGGGAAAGGCGACCAAGCCAAGCCGCCCGCCCCAATATCAGGCCGCGCGGCGGGCCTTGTTCAGCTTCTTCATCAGCATGTCCCGCTTCAGCCGCGAAATATGGTCGATGAACAGCACGCCGTCGCAATGGTCGATCTCATGCTGCATGCAGGTGGCGAGCAGGCCGGTCATCTCCTCCTCCTGCACCTGCCCCTCCGTATCGAGCCAGCGGACGCGGCAGGCGGAGGGGCGCTTCACCTCGGCATATTGTTCGGGGATCGAGAGGCAGCCCTCGTTGTAGCTCGACTGCTCATCCGACACCGACAGGATCTCGGGATTGATATAGGCGCGCGGGTTGCGGACGGGCTTGCCCTCCGCATCCTCCTCCTCCTGCAGGTCGATGACGACGACGCGCCTGTCCACCCCGACCTGGATCGCGGCGAGGCCGATGCCGTGCGCGGCATACATCGTCTCGGTCATGTCGGCGACGAGGGTGCGCACCGCATCGTCGACCGTCTCGACCGGCTGGGAGACGAGGCGGAGGCGGGGGTCGGGAACTTCGACGATGGGGAGTACGGCCATGGGCGGCAGCTATGCGCGCCGAAATGCGCCGTCAAGTTTCACGCCACAGGGCGGCGCGCGCGCAGCGCCTGCGCCAGCGTCCCCTCGTCCAGATAGTCGAGCTCCCCGCCCACCGGCAGGCCATGGGCGAGCTGGGTGAGGCGCACGGGGAAACGCTCGATCCGCTCGGCGAGATAATGGGCGGTGGTCTGCCCCTCCAGCGTCGCGTTCATCGCCAGCACCACCTCGTCCACCCCGCCGCCCTCGATCCGGCGGACCAGCGCCTCGATCGCGAGATCCTCGGGCCGGATGCCCTCCAGCGCCGACAGCCGCCCGCCGAGCACATGGAAGCGGCCGGGGAACAGCCGCGAGCGTTCGAGCGCCCACAGATCCGCCACCTCCTCCACCACGCACAGCGCGCGGGCATCGCGGCGCGGGTCGGCGCAGATCGCGCAGGGGTTGACGGTATCGACATTGCCGCAGGTGGCGCAGGTCTCCAGCCGCTCGTCCACCGCCTCCAGCGCGGCGCGGAGCGGCCCCAGCGCCGCCTCGCGCTTCTTGAGAAGGTGCAGCACCGCGCGCCGGGCCGAGCGCGGGCCGAGCCCGGGCAACCGGGCCAGCGCCTGGGTCAGCGCTTCGATTTCGGGGGATGCCATGGGGAACAGATAGGGGGTTGCGCGGGGGTGCGCCAGCGCGGAAGGGGGCGCGATGCGGATCATCTTCATGGGAACGCCCGGCTTCGCGGTGCCGACGCTGGAGGCGCTGGTCGCGGCGGGGCATGACGTCGTCGCCGCCTACAGCCAGCCGCCCCGTCCCGGCGGCCGGCGCGGGCGCGAACTGGTGCCCTCCCCCGTCCAGCAGCGCGCCGAGGTGCTGGGCATCGCGGTGCGCACCCCGGTGTCGCTGAAGGGGGCGGAGGAACAGGCGGCGTTCGCGGCGCTGGAGGCCGATGTGGCGGTGGTCGCCGCCTATGGCCTGATCCTGCCGCGCGCGGTGCTCGATGCGCCGCGCCATGGCTGCCTCAACGTCCATGGCTCGCTGCTGCCGCGCTGGCGGGGCGCCGCGCCGGTGCAGCGCGCGATCCTCGCCGGCGACGCGGAGACCGGCGTCGGGATCATGCAGATGGAGGCGGGCCTCGACACCGGGCCGGTGCGGCTCGAGGGGCGGACCGCCGTCGACGGCAAGACGGCGGGCGCGCTGACCGACGAACTCGCCACCATGGGCGCGGCGCTGATGGTGCGGGTGCTGGCCGATCTTGACGGCCACCCGCCGGTGCCGCAGCCGACGGACGGCGTCACCTATGCCGCGAAGATCGACAAGGCGGAGGCGCGGATCGACTTCGCGCAGGATGCCACGGCGGTCGAACGCCTGATCCGCGCGATGAACCCGGCGCCCGGCGCATGGTTCGAGGTGGCGGGCGAGCGGGTGAAGGTGCTGGCGGCGGAGGTCATCGCCTCCGACCGTCGCCCCAGCGAAGGCTGGGGCCTTGATGCGGAGGTCACGGCAGGCGCCACGGGAAATTCCGGCCTGCATCAGGCCTTCGCACATACCCCCGGTCATCCCCGCGGAGGCGAGGATCCAGACGCGTGGGAGCCTTCCGCATCCCTCGAAACGTCAGAGAATATGGATCCCCGCCTCCGCGGGGATGACAAGGCTGGTTTGGTCCTCGACGATCGCCTCACCATAGCCTGTCTGAACGGCGCGCTTCGACCGACGCTGGTGCAACGCGCCGGGCGCGGCGTGGCGAGTGCGGAGGAACTCCTCCGCGGCTTCCCCATTCCCGCAGGCACGCGGCTTTGACCCGCTTCGCGCTGACCGTGGAATATGACGGCCGCCCCTTCATGGGCTGGCAGCGGCAGGCGCATGGGCCGAGCGTGCAGCAGGCGCTCGAAGAGGCGGCGCAGGCGATCACGGGCGAAGCGGTGCAGGTCCACGCCGCGGGCCGCACCGATGCGGGTGTCCACGCGCTGGCGATGCGCGCGCATTGCGACATCGCCAAGCCGATCGCGCCCTTCCGGCTGATGGAAGCCCTGAACGCCCGGCTGCGGCCGAACCCGGTCGCGGTGCTCGGCTGCGCGGTCGTGGCCGACGACTGGCATGCGCGCTTCTCCTGCCTCGGACGCGCCTATGAATATCGCATCGTCAACCGCCGCGCGCCGCTGACCTTCGAGAAGGGGCTGGCCTGGCAGGTGCCCCAGCCGCTCGACACCGCAGCGATGGCGGAGGGCGCGGCGCAACTGGTGGGCCGGCACGACTTCACCACCTTCCGCTCGGCGCATTGCCAGGCGGACAGTCCGGTCCGCACCCTCGACCGGCTCGACGTGATCCGTGAGGGCGATCTGGTGGTGATCGAGGCGGCGGCGCGCTCCTTCCTCCATCATCAGGTCCGCTCGATGGTCGGCTGCCTCGCGCTGGTCGGCATGGGGCGCTGGACGCCGGGCGATCTGGCCGACGCGCTGGTGGCGGCGGACCGCACCCGGCTGGGTCTGAACGCCCCGCCCGACGGGCTGTTCTTTACCGGCGCGACCTATCCCGTCAGCGGCTGAGCCGCGCCGCCAGCTCGACATGGGTCGACCAGCGGAACTGGCCGACCGGCTGGATCCAGTCGATCCGCCAGCCCGCCGCCACCATCAGCTTCGCGTCGCGGGCAAAGCTGGCCGGGTTGCACGAGACATAGGCGATGCTGCCGACCGTGCAGGCGGCGAGCGCCTCCACCTGGTCGCGCGCGCCCGCGCGCGGCGGATCGAGCACGACCGCATCGAAGCGGTTGAGCTCGGCGATGGTGAGCGGCCGCCGGTAGAGGTCGCGGTGGTCGGCGAAGACCGGCCGCCCGCGCGCGTTGGCAGCGGCCTTCAGCGACAGGATCGCGTCGCGCGCGCCCTCCGCGGCATAGACCTTGGCCGGCAGCGCCAGCGCGAAGGTGCCGAGGCCGGAGAACAGGTCCGCGACCGTCCGCGCCGCGCCCACCGCCTCCCGCGCGGCGGCGACCAGCGCCGCCTCCCCCTCGCGCGTCGCTTGCAGGAACGCGCCGGGGGGCAGCGGCACCGGCACGTCGCCCAGCGTGATCGTGACCGGCTGCGGCTCCCACCGCGTCTCGGGACCGAGCCCGTCGTCGAGCGACAGCCGGGCGACGCCGTTCGCCTGACAGAAGCCGGTCAGCGCCTCGGCCGCCGCCAGCCCTTCCGGCGACCAGCCGCGGATCAGGATGTCCGGCCCCTGATCGGCCAGCGTTAGATGGACGTCGGCGCGGCGCTTCAGCCCTAGCCGCTGGAACAGCGACCGCAGCGGCGCGATCAGCGCGAACAGCTCGGGCGCGAGGATATGGCATTCGCGCACGTCGACGAGCTGGTGGCTTCCCTCCACCGCAAAGCCGAGCAGGCCGCGTTCGGCATGGAGCGTCGCGCGACGGCGCGTATCGGGCGGCGACAGCGCGGCGGCGCGGATCGGCGCGGCCAGCCCCTGCGCGTCCAGCGCGCTCGCGATCCGGTCGACGCAGAAGGCGGCATAGCTCTCGTCGTCGAGATGCTGGAGCTGGCACCCGCCGCATTCCGGAAAGTGCCGGCACGGCGGGGTCCGGTGATGCGGCCCCGGCGTGATCGCGCCGTCCGCATCGATCAGGTCACCGGGCGCAGTGAAGGCGATATGGCGGCCGTCCCCGGTGACGCCGTCGCCGCGCGCCGCGACCCGCAGGATCGGGCTCAGAGACATTGCGCGATCGCCTGCGGCAGATGCGCGGCGAGATCGTCCGCGAGAAAGGCCGGCCCGGCGCGGCGCGCGGCCTCGCCATGCAGCCACACCCCGGCACAGGCCGCGGCGAAAGCGTCGGTCGGACCGGCGAGCCGTGCAGCGATGGTGCCGGCGAGGACGTCGCCCGTGCCCGCGGTCGAGAGCCACGGGCTGCCGGTTTCGGACACGACGACGCGGCCGTCGGGACCGGCGATCACGGTGGCCGCGCCCTTCAGGACGACGATGGCGCGGGCGCTGGCAGCAGCGGCACGCGCCCGGTCGATACGGCTGCCGGACAGATCGCCGAACAGCGCGGCGAACTCGCCGTCATGCGGCGTCAGGATGGCGGGTGCCGTGCGGCCGGCCAGCGCTGCCGGATCGAGCAGATGGAGCGCATCCCCGTCCACCACCAGCGGGTGCGGCGCGGCGAGCACGGCGGACAGCTTCCCCCGCGCCGTCTCGTCCCGTCCAAGCCCCGGCCCGACCAGCACCGCGCCGATCCGCGCGTCATCCAGCGCGCCGTCTGCCCAGCGGCGGCGGACGACGGCATGGGGCAGGCGATCGGTCGCGCTGCCGAGCAGCAGGACATAGCCTGCCCCCGCCCGGCCCGCCGCCGTCACAGCGAGCGCCGCCGCACCCGGCATCGCCCCGGCGACGATCGCGACCATGCCACGACTATATTTATGCGCCTCCGCCTTGGGCCGCGCGAGGCGCGGACGGCGCATCACGTGCGTATCGGCGTCCAGGCACAGACCGAGGTCGATCCACCGCACCGCTCCGCAGAAACCGGCCGCCGGATGGAGGAGGTGGGCCGGCTTCAATGCGCCCAGCGCCAGCGTCACCGCGAAGGGCGGCACCGGGGAGAGGCACGCGCCGCTGTCGGTCTCGACGCCGCTCGGCAGGTCCACGGCGATGGCGAGCCGCGCCGCCCCGGCGAGCCGGACGAGCGTGTCCGCCTCCGCGACGGGGCGGGTCAGGCCGGTGCCGAACAGCGCATCGACCAGCACCGGCGCAGGCCGCGCTTCCGCCAGCGGCTCGACCGGCCCCGTCCAGCGCACCCGGGCGGCGCGGGCGAGGTCGGTGCGCGGCTCTGCCGATGCCGCGACCCTGACCGGCAGACCCGCCTCGGCGAGCAGACGCGCGGCGACATAGCCGTCACCGCCATTATTGCCCGGCCCGCACAGGATCAGCACCTCGGCACCGGCCGCGAGACGATGGACCGCCGCGGCGATCCCTCCGCCCGCACGCTCCATCAGCGCGGCGAGGTCGCCATGCGCCGCCTCGGCAGCGCGCATCGCCGCGGCGGTCAGGACGGGGGTGCCGGATATCGGGAGCATGGCGCAGGCCTTTGAACCGGCAGGCGGCGGCGTGTCAAAGGGCGGTGTGGGATTGCGGTCCACCTCTGCCACAGCCCGTCATCCCCGGGCAGGCGAGACCTCTGCGGAAGTCGCGACGGTGGCTCCTTCTGATCGTCATCCCGGACCTGTTCCGGGATCCACGGTCCAGCAAGAATCAACGCCTGATACGCTTGCCGCGCGGTGGATGCCGGAACAAGTCCGGCATGACGCGGTCACTTTCGCATCAGCCCCGACCGTCGCCCCAGCGAAGGCTGAGGCCGCAAGCCCCTCCTGCCCCGCGCTATCGCCGGAAGATCCCAGCCTTCGCTGGGATGACGACGAGAAGCGCGCAAATGCCGGGCGAGGAGGCGCTTCCGCCCCCTCAAATATCCGCGTAGACGTGCCGCTCCGCCGCGGCGCCCGGATGCGTCACCGCGCCCGCCCAGGCCGGGCCGACATTCTGCGCATAGCGCCACAGCGCGCCCGACTGATAGTCGTTCACCCGCGGCTGCCAGCGGGACCGACGCTCGGCCAGGACCGCCTCGTCGACGAGCAGGTCGATCGTCCCCGCCTCGGCATCGATACGGATCGGGTCGCCGTCCTCGACCAGCGCGATCGGGCCGCCCTCGGCGGCTTCCGGTCCGACATGGCCGATGCAGAATCCGCGGGTTCCGCCCGAGAAGCGTCCGTCGGTGATCAGCGCCACCTTCTCCCCCATGCCGAGGCCATAGAGCGCCGCGGTGGTGGACAGCATCTCGCGCATCCCCGGCCCGCCCTTCGGCCCCTCGTAGCGGATGATGATCACCTCGCCCTCCTGGATGCTGCGCGCCTCGACCGCGGCAAAGGCGTCTTCCTCGCAGTCGAAGCAGCGCGCCGGCCCCTCGAACTGGAGGCGATGCATCCCCGCGACCTTGACGATCGCGCCCTCTGGCGCCAGCGAGCCGCGCAGGCCGACGACGCCGCCTGTGGGCGTGATCGGCGTCTTCGCGTCGTAGATCACCTTCTGGTCGGGGTTCCACGTCACCTGGTCGATATTCTCGGCGAGCGTCCGCCCGGTCACCGTAAGGCAGTCGCCGTACAGCAATCCCTCGGCCAGCAGCGTCTTCATCAGCATGTAGATGCCGCCGGCCTCGTACATGTCCTTGGCCACATAGCGCCCGCCCGGCTTCAGGTCGGCGATATAGGGCGTGGTCTTGAAGATCTCGGCGACGTCGAACAGGTCGAAGCGGATGCCCGCCTCATGCGCCATCGCCGGCAGGTGGAGCGCGCCGTTGGTCGAGCCGCCGGTCGCCGCGACGATCCGGGCGGCGTTGATGAACGCCTCGCGCGTGCAGATGTCGCGCGGGCGGATATTGGCGGCGATCAGCTCCATCACCTGCGCGCCCGCCGCGACCGCGATCTGCTCGCGGCTGCTATAGGGCGCGGGCACCATGTTGCTGTTGGGCAGGCTGAGGCCGATCGCCTCGCCGACGCACGCCATGGTGTTGGCGGTGAACTGCCCGCCGCACGCGCCGTGCCCCGGACAGGCGACCTTCTCCAGCGCATGGACCTCGCCGAGCGGGCAGGCGCCCGCGGCATACTTCCCGACCACCTCGAACACGTCGACCACGGTCACGTCGCGGTCGTGATAGCGGCCGGGCAGGATCGACCCGCCATAGACGAAGATCGACGGCACGTTGAGCCGCAGCATCGCCATCATCATGCCGGGCAGCGACTTGTCGCACCCGGCAAAGCCGACCAGCGCGTCGTAGCAATGGCCGCGCACGCTGACCTCGATCGAATCGGCGATGATCTCGCGGCTGACCAGCGAGGACTTCATGCCCTGATGGCCCATGGCGATGCCGTCGGTGACGGTGATGGTGTTGAACCGCCGCGGCAGGCCGCCGCCCTGCACCACTCCGGCCTGCGCCGCATCCGCCTGCGCGTCGAGCGCGGTATTGCACGGCGCCGAATTGTTGCCGGCCGAGGCGAGCGCGACGAACGGCCGCGCGATCTCTTCCTCGCTGAGGCCCATGGCATAATAATAGCTGCGGTGCGGCGCACGCTCCGGCCCGACCGAGACATGGCGGCTGGGCAGGCGGGACTTGTCGAAACGGGATGCTGTATCGGTCATGATGGCGCCGCCTATGTCGCGGCAGGCGGGGTTCGCGCAAGCAAATTGCGTCGCGCGCTCCGTCGTCCCGGCGGAGGCCGGGATCTCTCGCGGCTATTGCACAGTCGATCGCGGAAGGCCCCAGCCTGCGCCGGGGCGACGTGACGGCAAGGGGGCGTTCCCGGTCGCCCCCTGATCCTCAGAGCGACGCCAGCGCCTTCGCCACGCCGTCCATCGTGAACGGCTTCTGGAGCACCGGGCGATCGCGGAAGCGTTCGTCGACGCTGTCGTCGCTGCCGCCCGTCGCGAAGACGAAGGGGACGCCGGCATCGGCCAGCGCCTCGGCCACGGGGGTGCTCTTCTCGCCGCCCCGCAGGTTGAGGTCGAGGATCGCGGCGTCGATCCCGCCCTCCTGGACGCGCGCGAGCGCGCCGGCGACGGTGTCGGCATTGCCGGCGACCCTGCGATCGAGCACCTCGAGGAAATCCTCGAGCATCATCGCGATCAGCGGCTCGTCCTCGACGATGAGAATGTTCTGCGGCGTCATCGCCATCGCCTTTGCCTCAACCGGAACGGTCTGGCAACGGTGCGGCCGGCTGCATCGCCGCCACCGCCTCCGCCAGCTGCTGGACGGAGAAGGGCTTGGGCAGGAAGGAGACATTGTCGAGATCGATCGAGCGGCGCAGCTGCTCCTCGGCATAGCCCGACATGAACAGCACCGGCAGGTCGGGATAGCGCTCGCGCACCCGGCGGACCATGGTCGGCCCGTCCATCATCGGCATGACCACGTCGGAGACGAGGATGTCGGGCCGCGGCGACGCCTCGATCAGCTCGAGCGCCGCCTCGCCATTCTCGGCGGTCAGCACGCTATAGCCCTGTCGCGTCAGGGCGCGCTCGGCGACCGCGCGCACCATGTCCTCGTCCTCGACCAGCAGGATCGTCCCCTGGCCCCAGGGCGTCGTGGCGCGCGGGGCCGGCTTGGGCGGCGGCAGTCGCGCCGGCGCGGCGCCGGCGGCATGCACCGGCAGATAGATGGTGAAGGTCGCGCCCTTGCCGGGACGCGAGTCGGCGAAGATCCAGCCGCCGGACTGTTTGACGATGCCGTAGACGGTCGACAGGCCCAGGCCCGTGCCCTTGCCCGTCTCCTTGGTGGTGAAGAAGGGTTCGAAGATCTTCGGCAGCACGTCGGGCGGGATGCCGGTGCCGGTGTCGCTGACCGACAGGGCGGTATAGTCCGCGACCGGCAGGATCTCGTTGCCCATCGCGCGCACCTCGTCCGCGGCAACGGCGCGGGTCTGGATGGTCAGCGTGCCACCGCCCGCGGGATTGGCGGAGAGCATCGCGTCGCGCGCGTTGACGGCGAGGTTGACGACGACCTGCTCCATCTGCCCCGGATCGGCGCGGACGGGGCCCAGGCCGCGGCCGTGGCTGACGTCGAGCCGCACCGTCTCGCCCATCAGCCGCTTGAGCAGCGTCGACACCTCGGAGACGACGTCGGGCAGCTGCAGGATCTGCGGCCGCAGCGTCTGCTGGCGCGAAAAGGCGAGCAGCTGCCGGGTCAGGCTGGCGGCGCGGTTCGAGTTGGTGCGGATCTGCTGGATGTCGTCATAGTCGCTGTCGCCCGGCGCGTGGCGCATCAGCATCAGGTCGCAATGCCCCAGGATCGCGGTGAGAATATTGTTGAAGTCGTGCGCGACGCCGCCCGCCAGCTGGCCGACCGCCTGCATCTTGGTGGCCTGCGCCACCTCGCGCTTAAGACGCGTCTCCTCGGAATTGTTCTTTAGGCTGAGCAGCACCGCCGCATCGCCCAGCCCGCGCGCGCCGGCGATCGTCAGCGCGACCGGCTCTTCGGGAAAGTCCTTGAGCCGCACCGCCATATCGGCCGAGTGGGTCGCGCCGGCGGCGAAGCGGCGGATCGCATCGGCGACCGCCGTCTTGTCCTCGCGCACCACCAGGTCGCCCGGATAGACGGGTAGCGCCTTGGCATCGGCGCCCGCGGCGCGGATGAAGGCGGCGTTCATCTGCAGGAAGCGGCCGTCGCGATCGACCAGTGCCATGCCGAAGGGCATCAGCCCGACAAAGGCGCGGACATGGTCGGGCCCCGCCCCGCCCGAGCCGGGCAGCGCGGCCGCGCCGAGATCGTCGAGCAGCAGGACGAGCAGCGGCGCGTCCGCCGCGTCAAGGAACGGGATTTCGAGGAAGCGGAGTGGCGGTCCCCGGTCCCCTTCGCGGGCGAGGCGGAGCATGCCGCGCCCGTCGCCGGTGACGAATTCGGCGAGATCGCGCCCTTCGAGCGTGCCGTTGCCCTCGCCCAGCGCGCGCCGGGTCAGGCCGGGATCGGCGGCGATCACCGTTCCGTCATGCGCTACCAACGCCGCCATCGCACCCGCCCGACCGAGCCGGTCGCCGATCGGCCCCGCGACCATCCGCCGCAGCGCCTCGAACGCGCCGCGCGCGTCGGGGCGGGCGAGCCGCCAGACCAGCATGTCCGCCTCGTCGCCGGCACGGACCAGCGTGACGTCGTAGAGGCCGTCCACGCCCTCGGCCCGGGCGAAGCCGTCGCGCCAGGCGATCCGCGCCGCCTCGGCCATGCGCGCGATCGCCGTCTCGCCGAGCGGCAGGCTGGGCGGGGTCGGCAGGTCGGGAAAGAGCGCGACGAAGGCGTCGTTCGCGCAGACCAGCCGGCCGCCCCGGTCGGTGACCGCGACCGGGTCCTCGCCGGTGCAGGCGATCGCACGGGCCAGATGCCAGTCGATCGACCGGACCGGCGGCGGCGCGACCGGCGCGAGCAGCCGCCACGCGATGGCCGCGCCGCAGGCGACCACGCCCGCCGCCGCGAACCCGCCGGCGATCAGCCAGTCGCGCGCCACCCCCAGCGCGATCGCACCGGCCGCCACCGCCGTCAGCACGGCGACGAGGGCGGCGATCCGGGTCGGCGCGGGACGGGAGGGAAGCGGAGCCATGACGCCCCTCTTCGGGCGGGCAAGCGGGTGACGTCAAGCGATGGTGAACGGGGCGAAAAGCTCGGTGGGCGTTGGGGCGGGCAATCCTCCCCATGGCGGGGGAGGATGAAGCGTACCGAAAAAAGGGCGGCCCTTCCGAGCCGCCCTTCCCGATTACCAGACCTTGATACGATCCGCCGGCGACAGATAGTATTTCTCGCCCGGCTGGACGTTGAACGCCGGATACCAGGCGTCGAGATTGCGGACCACATAGGGCCGCCAGGCGCCCGGCGTATGCGGATCGGTCGTCAGCTGCTGGCGCAGCGCTGCCTCGCGCGACTTGTTCTGCCAGACCTGGCCGAAGCCAAGGAAGAAGCGCTGGTCGCCCGTATAGCCACCGATCACCGGCGCGGGCTTGCCGTTCAGCGAGATCTTGTAGGCGTCGTAGGCGACGTTGACGCCCGCCAGATCGGCCATGTTCTCGCCCAGCGTCAGCTCGCCGTTCACATGCATGCCCGGGATCGGCTCATAGGCCGAATATTGCGCGACCACGCGGTCGGTATAGGCCTTGAACCGCTCCGCGTCCTGCGGCGTCCACCATTCGACCAGATTGCCCTTCGGATCGAACTTGCGGCCCTGATCGTCGAAGTGATGGCTGATCTCGTGGCCGATCACCGCGCCGATCGCGCCGTAATTAACCGCCGGATCGGCGTTCGGATCGAAGAAGGGTGGCTGGAGGATCGCCGCCGGGAAGACGATCTCGTTCATCAGCGGATTGGCATAGGCGTTGACCGTCTGCGGAGTCATGAACCACTCCGACCGGTCGACCGGCTTGCCGATCTTGGCGAGCTGGCGGTCATACTCGAACTCGGTCGCACGCTGGGCGTTGCCCAGCACGTCGCCCGGCACCACGCGCAGCGCGGTATAGTCACGGAACTTGTCCGGATAGCCGATCTTGGCGGTGAAGGCGGCGAGCTTCTGCCGCGCCTTGACCTTGGTCTCGGGCGCCATCCATTCGAGCCGCTGGAGCCGGAGGTCGAACGCGGCGATGATGTTGCGCACCAGCTCGTCGGCCTTGGCCTTGGCCTCGGGCGGGAAGTAGCGCTGGACATAGACCTGGCCGACCGCCTCGCCCATGCTGCCGTTGACGAGGTCGACGCCCCGCTTCCACCGCTCCTTGAGCTGCGGGGTCCCGCTCAGCGTCGTGCCGTAAAAGGCGAAGTTCGCGTCGACGAACGGCTTGGACAGGAGCGGCGCGGCGTCGCTGATCGTGTGGAACGCCAGATAGTCGCGCCAGGTCGCAATCGGGGTCGCGCCGATGATCTTGGCGGTGGCGGTCAGCGCGGACGGCTGGCTGGCGATCACGCGCGGCTGGCCGGCGAAGCCCGCGCCCTTCAGGAAGGTCGCCCAGTCGAAGCCGGGCATCCTCGTGGCCAGCTGCGCCTCGGGCACAGGGTTGTAGAGCTTGTCGACCTGCCGCTGCTCGGCGCGGGTCCAGTGGACCTTGGCGATCTGCTTCTCGAGCGCGAAGATGCGCTGCGCCGCCCCGTCCGGATCGGGGCGACCGGCCAGGCGCAGCATCGTCGCGATGTGCGCGACATATTTGGTCCGCGCCTCGGCGAACTTCGGATTGTCGACGAGGTAATAGTCGCGATCGGGAAGGCCCAGTCCGCCCTGGCCGAGATAGACCGAGTAGACGCTGTTGTCCTTCAGGTCCTGCTCGACGCCGACGCCGATCGGCATGCCGATGCCGCGACGGTTGGCGTTGGCGAAGGCGGAAGCGAGCTGCGCCGGGGTCTTCACCGCGTCGATCGCGGCGAGATAGGGCTTGAGCGGGGTCGCACCCGCCCGCTCGATCGCCGCCTCGTCCATGAAGCTCGCATAGACGGTGCCGATCTTCTGCCCGACGCCCCCGGTCGCGCCCGGCGCCTTGGCCGAATCCTCGATCACCTGGCGGGTGCGCTGGTCGGAGAGGTCACGCAGGATGCCGAAGCCGCCCCAGCTCGACCGGTCGGCGGGGATCTCGGTCCGGTCGTTCCACTTGCCGTTGACGAAGCGGTAGAAGTCGTCGCCCGGCTTCACCGAAGTGTCCATGCCGGTCAGGTCGACGCCGAACGTCCCGAGGCTCGGCTTGCCGCTGGCGGCGACCGGTGCGGTCGCGGCGGGAGCGGAGCTTTGGGAGGTGGCGGTCGTCTGGGCGATCGCGGCGGTGGTAACGGAGGTCAGGAGCAGGGTAGCGAACAGGCGCCGGCGCATCTCGTATCCTTTGACACCAAAATCGGTGTCCGGCGTTGTAGCGCGCTAATACGGCACGTCAAACGTCCTGACGTTGATCGCGCACGGCGTGGCGATGCCGCCATTTGCGCGCGATCCACAGCCGCCAGCCGAGCGCGGACAGCGCATAGCCGAGCGTGGAGGCGAGCCCGGTCAGCACCAGCAGCCCGATGCCGAAGGCGGGTCCCTGGTCCCACAGCCAGTGCAGGCAGCCGGTCGCCCATTGCAGCCACCCCGTCGCCGCCTCCTGCACCGGCTGGCTGACCATCGGCACATCGGTGCGCATCATCCACGCGCCGATGCGATAGGCGACGAACCACAGGAGCGGCGTGGTCAGCGGATTGGTGATGAAGGTGGTCAGCGCCGCCACCGGCACATTGGCGCGGAACGGCAGCGCGAAGACCGCCGCGATCGCGATCTGCGCGACCGGGAACAGGAAGCCCGCGATCATGCCCAGCGCGACGCCCCGCGGCACCGAGCGGCGGGTGAAGCGCCACAGTTCGGGCGCCAGCACGCGATGCGAGACCGGGCGGAGCAGCCGGCTGCGCTCCATCGACTCGCGCGTCGGCAGGTTGCGGCGGCACCAGGCGGCCGAGCGCTGCCACATGGAGGGCGGCGCGGACGCCATCAGCCGCGGTCGCGCAGGATGCGGCCGGCCTCGCGCTTCCAGTCGCGCTCCTTGATCGCCTCGCGCTTGTCGTGCGCCTTGCGACCCTTGGCCAATGCCAGCTCCACCTTCGCCCGCCCCCGCGAATTGAAATAGACCGACAGCGGCACCAGGGTCATGCCTTCGCGCGCCACCGCTCCGTGCAGCTTGTTTATTTCCCGCTGATGAAGGAGCAATTTACGCGGCCGCTTGGCCTCGTGATTGAACCGGTTGCCGTGGCTGAATTCGGGGACGTTGGCGTTGACCAGCCAGATCTCCTCTCCCTTCACCTCCGCATAGCTTTCCGCGATCGAGCCTTCGCCAAAGCGCAGGCTCTTCACCTCGGTGCCGGTCAGCGCGATCCCGGCCTCGTAGACCGTGTCGATACTGTAGTCGAACCGGGCCTTGCGGTTCTCGGCGACGATCTTCTTCTTGTCGAAGGTTGCGGGCTTGGGACGGGACATGCGCGAGCGATGTAGGCGTCGCCGGGGTCGCTGGGAAGCGGCTGCGCGGCGGACATGCGCAAAGTCGGGACGGACCGGCAGATCGAACGCTTCGTCGCTGCTCATGCACGGTTCATCGATGATACTCCATCTCTCGGCCTCTAGGCAGGAGGCTGGGCATGGATCGGGCATGGACGCGGGGAACAGGGCTGGCATCGGCCGCGGTACTGGCGGCGGGCCTGGTGGCGGGCGGCTATCTGATGGGGAACGGACTGGTTCGTGCGCATCTCGCCGACCGGTCGGTGACGGTCCGCGGCCTTGCCGAGCGCAACGTCACCGCGGATCTCGCCGTGTGGACGCTCAACTATTCGGAAGCGGGCAGCGACCTGGCGACGGTGCAGGCGCAGATCGACCGCGACACGCAGACGATCCGCCGCTTCTTCGCCGCGCTCGGCTTTCCCGATTCGGCGCTCAGCCCGGCCGGCGCCGGCGTGCAGGAGAATTTCATCAACGGCGTCCAGCGCGTCACGGTCAGCCAGCGGCTGCAACTGCGCACCACCGATATCGCGCGGGCACGGGCGGCGGTCGCGCGGCAGTTCGACCTCGTCCGCAACGGCGTCGTCCTGCAGGAGGGGTCGGGAATGACCTACAGCTTCACCAAACTCAATGCGGTGAAGCCCGCGATGGTGGCCGAAGCCACCCGCGACGCGCGCGCGGCGGCGGAGCAGTTCGCCAAGGACAGCGACACCGGCGTCGGCGGGATCAAGAGCGCGACGCAGGGCTATTTCTCCGTCGAGGCGCGCGACGGCGAGCAGGCGGGCTATGGCGTCGCCGACACGCCCTTCAAGAAGGTGCGCGTGGTGACGACGATCGACTTCTACCTGCGATGAGCGGCATCGACGGAGGAATGTTCCACGTGGAACAATTGTAGAACGCAGCTCGCCGTCGTCCGGCGGAGGTCGACTGGGTCAGCGCAGCCCCGCCGTCGCCAGCGCCGCGTCCACCAGCCCGCGCGAGGCCTCGCCCGCCGGCGTCATCGGCAGCCGCAGCGTCTGCGGAAAGCCCGGCCGCACCACCCCCAGCGCATATTTGGCCGGGCCGGGCGAGGCGTCGGTGAACATCGCCTCGTGCAGCGGATACAGCCGGTCGTGCAGCGCCAGCGCATCTCCCCACCGGGCCTCGGCACAGGCGGTCTGGAAGTCGGCGCATAGCCGCGGCGCGACATTGGCGGTCACCGAGATGCACCCCACCCCGCCCAGCGCGTTGAAGGGCAACGCCGTCTCGTCATTGCCGGACAACTGGATGAAGTCCGGCCCCAGCGCCAGACGGTGCTGGGTGGCGCGCGTCAGCACCCCGGTCGCATCCTTGATGCCGACGAAGACTTTCGGAAAGGCCCGAACGATCCGGATCACCGTGGCGGGCTGGATGTCCGTCACCGTCCGTCCGGGCACATTGTAGAGGATGATGGGCAACGGTGCGTCCGCCGCCAGCGCCTCGAAGTGGCGGAAGATCCCCTCCTGCGAGGGGCGGTTGTAATAGGGCGGCACCATCAGCGCCGCGGCCGCGCCGGCGTCGCGCGCGGCCGCCAGATTGGCGATCGCGACGCGCGTATCGTTCGACCCGGCCCCGGCGATCACCGGCACCCGCCCCCGCGCCTGGTCGATGCAGACCCGCACGACATGGAAATGCTCGTCCTTGTCGAGCGTCGCCGCCTCGCCCGTCGTGCCGCAGGCGACCAGCGCCGACGAGCGTTCCGCGATCTGCCACTCGACAAGGTCGCGAAAGGCACGCTCGTCGAATCGTCCTTCGGCATCGAAGGGGGTGACGAGCGCGGGAATCGATCCGGAAAACATGGCGTAGGGCGTCCTTCTTGCGACCGGAAAATAGCTTTGGCCGCATTTCGTTCAGGACAGATACGGGTGGCATGCGTATCCTGTCCACATGATCGCACCGATGAAGACGGGCCTGTTGCTCGCCCTGCTCGCCGGCACGTCCGCCCTGCCCCAGCAGTCCGCGCCGCCGACGTCCGCGCCGCCGGGCGCCAGCCTCGACGCCTGGCTGGGCAAGCTCGGCACGCCTACTCCGAGTGCTGTCCCGACCGTGCAGCCGGTCGCACCCGCGAACACCGCCATCGCCGCCACCATCGCCCAGTGGAAGGCGCTGCAGCAGACCGACGCGCTGCCCTTCGACAGCTATGCCGGCTTCCTCACGCTGCATCCCGGCTGGCCGGGCGAGGCGGCGAACCGGCGCGCGGCGGAGCGGCAGGCCTCGCTCGGGTCGGGATCGCCCGCCGGCATCGCCGCCTTCTTCCGCCGCTATCCGCCGACGACCAACGCGGGCCGGGTCGCGCAGGCCAAGGCGCTGGCAGCGACCGGCGACATGGCCGGCGCCAATGCCGCGGCGCGAGCCGCTTGGCGCGGCGGCGTACTGGCGAGTGCGGACGAGAGCGCGATCCTGACCAGCTTTCCCGGCGCGCTTTCGCCCGACGATCACGACGCGCGGATGGACCAGCTGCTGTGGCAGGGCGCGACCAGCGTCGCCGCACGCCAGATCGCGCTGACCAGCCCCGCCAGGCGCCCGGTGTTCGAGGCGCGGCTCGCCTTCCGCACCAAGGCCGCGAATGCCGCCGAACTGTCTGCGGCGACGCAGGCGCTCTATGCCGACGATCCGGGCTATATCGCCGATCGCGCCACCTGGCTGCGCGAGACGATGAGCCCGTCGGGCCGCGAGTGGCTCGCGCGGCCGCGCCGGCTCGCCGGCCTGCCCGGCAATGTCGAGAAATGGTATGAGGTGCTGCTGGTCAACGCCCGCGGCGCGGCGGCGGACAGCCAGTATCAGCTCGCCTACGACATCGCGCGGCAGGTCGACGACGCCTATCCGGCGGGCACCGACGTGTCGAAGAAGCCCTATGGCGAGCGCGACGACTATACCTCGCTGGCCTGGCTGGCGGGCTGGACGGCGCTGAAGCAGCTCGGCCGGCCGGCGGACGCGATGGTGATGTTCGATCGCTATGCCCGGGCGATCCAGTCGCCGCAGACGCGGGCCAAGGGCTTCTACTGGGCGGGCCGCGCGGCCGAGGCGGCGGGCAAGCCGGCCGAGGCCGCCGCCTTCTTCGCGCAGGCGGCGGGCAACCGCGACTCTTTCTACGGACAGCTCGCGCTCGAGCGGACCGGCCAGCCGCTCAGCCCGCCCCCGGCGCTCTCGACCGCGGCGCTGACCCCGGCCGAGCGGTCGGCGTTCAACGCACGCGAGACGGTGCAGGCCGCGCGCTTCCTGAACAACATCGGCGACTGGCGCGACCAGACTGCCTTCATCCGCCAGATCGCCGCCGATGTGACGAGCGAGAACGAGCATCTGCTCGCCACCGAGCTGTCGCGCCAGATCGGCCGCCCCGACCTCGCCGTGATGGTCGGGCGCAGCGCGCTCCAGAACGGGCTGACCGACTATTCGGCCGCGGGCTTCCCCACCGTGCCGATCCCGGCGGGCTACGAGCCGCACTGGACGCTGATCCATGCGGTGTCGCGACAGGAAAGCCAGTTCGACCGGGCCGCCGTCAGCAGCGCCGGCGCGCGCGGGCTGATGCAGCTGATGCCGGCCACCGCGCGCGAGCAGGGGGCGAAGATGGGCCTGTCCTTCACGCCCGAGCAGCTGTCGACCGATCCCTTCATCTCGATCCAGCTCGGCACCGGCTATTTCAACCGGGTCTTCGCCAACTACAACAGCTGGCCGCTCACCATCGCCGCCTACAATGCGGGCGGCGGCAATGTGAACAAGTGGCTCCGCCAGTTCGGCGACCCGCGCACCGGGCAGATCGAGATGGTCGACTGGATCGAGGCGATCCCGTTCGGCGAGACGCGCAACTATGTCCAGCGCGTGCTGGAAAACGCCGTCGTCTACGACCTGATGAACCCCGCCCGCGCCAGGAGCCAGGGCGCGGCGCGGCTGAGCTGGTATCTCGGCAAGACCCAGCCGGGCTGATAGGGGCGGGCGCATGGATCGCCCCAATTACATCACGCCGGCCGGCTTCGCCGCGCTGCGGGCCGAGTACGAGCAGCTCTTCGCGACCGAGCGGCCGCAACTGGTCGAGACGATCAGCTGGGCGGCCGGCAACGGCGACCGGTCTGAGAATGGCGACTATATCTACGGCCGCAAGCGGCTGCGCGAGATCGACCGGCGGCTCGGCTGGCTGGCCAAGCGGATGAAGGCCGCCAAGGTCGTCGACCCTGCGCGTCAGGAGGATCGCAGCCGCGCCTGGTTCGGCGCGACGGTGACGATCGCCGACGAGGACGATGTCGAGCGCAGCCTGACGCTCGTCGGCGACGACGAGGCCGACGCCAGGGCCGGTCGCATCGGCTGGAATGCGCCGCTCGCCCGTGCACTGCGCGGGGCCGCGGTGGGCGACCTGCGCCGGGTCGCGCTGCCGGCAGGCGAGAAGGAATATGAGGTGATCGCCGTGGCTTATCTGTCCACCTGAGGAACGGCGCGCCGGCCCAGCCCGTTGATCGCGGGCATAGCAGGAGAGCGACGATGGACGAAAATCCCCGCACCCAGACCGCGCGCGACACCGACGATCGCGAGCTGATCGAGAACGTCACCGCCGATGCCGCGGCCGGCATCATGCCCGGCAGCCGATCCGGCCTGAACCACGATCTCGACACCCAGGCCGAGCTGAACGAGCTGATCGACGATCCCGATGGCAGCGTCCGCCCGACCAAGCAGGACGACATCAACAACAACCAGGCCTATGCCAGCGACCGGCGCGGACAGAATAGCTGAGGCGGATCGCCTGCGGGCGCTTGCGCCCGGCATGATCGGCAGCGCACAAGCGGCGGCATGGAAGACACGCCCACCCGCAACGTCGCGCTGCTGATCGACGCCGACAACGCCTCGGCTGCCACGCTCGACCCGGTCCTGACCGTTTTGGCAGAACTGGGAACGGTGAACGTCCGGCGCGTCTACGGCAACTGGTCCAAGCCGGGGCTGAAGGCGTGGCGCGACATGACCGTCCGCCACGGGATCGAGCCCCAGCAGCAGTTCGACCTCACCAAGGGGAAGAACGCGACCGACATGAAGATGACGATCGATGCGATGGACCTCCTCTTCCGCGGCAAGGTGGAGGCATTCGGCATCATGTCGTCCGATTCGGACTTCATGCCGCTGGCGATGCGGATCCGGCAGGAGGGCATTCCGGTCTACGGCTTCGGCACCAGCCGCACCCCGGAGGGGTTCCGCCGCGCCTGCACACGCTTCATCGATGTCGGCGCGCTGACCGCGGCCGCGCCGGAGCCCGCGCAGGAACCGGCAGCGGCGCCCGCCGCCAGGCCGGTCAGCACCGACGTACCGATCACCGAATCGCTGCCGCCGGCGATCGCCGTGAGCAAGCCCAAGGTGAAGGCGCCCGTCGAACCGGAGCTGCTGCAGCTCCTGATCGACGCCTATGACGCCTCGAAGCGCGACGAGCGGGGCTTTGTCAGCCTGTCCGCCATGGGCCAGCTCGCCGCGAACCGATCGAGCTTCGACGTCCGCAACTACGGCTACCGCCGGCTGTCCGACCTGATCGGCGCCGTGCCCAACTTCCAGACCGAGGTGCGCGATGGCGGGCGCTCGTTCGTCAAGCGGGTTCGGTGATGCTATGGTGAGGCGATGACGACGATGATCCCGATCGCGACAGAGCCGCAGCGCGTGAAGTTGCGCACGGAGGATTATCTTGCACTCGACGCTTCGGGGGCATTCGACGACTACGGCAAGACCGAATTGCTGGATGGGGAGGTCGTTTACATGAACGCCCAGCATCGGCCGCATGCCCGCATCAAGTCGCGGCTCTTCCGGCTGATCAGTGCGGCGCTGGACAATGCCGATAGCGGACTGGAAGCCATCGTCGAGGGCTCGATCGATGCGCCCCCCCACGACGTGCCGGAGCCTGACATCGTGATCACCAGCGAAGCCGATGGCGAAGGGCTGATACCACTCGCTTCGGTTCGGCTGGTCATTGAAGTTGCGGCTGCGTCGCTTCGTTCGGACCTGACGCGCAAGGCGACCATCTATGCAAGCCACAAGGTGCCCGAATATTGGGTGGTCGACGTCGATCACATGATATTGCACCGACACTGGCAGCCACTTCACGATGGCTATTGTCAACGCGACGAGATCGCCTTTGGAGCCGAATGGGCCTCCGTTACCATCCCTCACCTCTCTGTCGGGACCGACCGCCTGTGACATCGCGCCGCCTTGCCGCCGCCCTGCTCCTGCTCCTCACCGGCGCGCAGGCGCCCGGCGATCCGCATCTGCCGACGCCGACCCACGACCATATCCCGCCGCCGCTGCCGACCGGTCTGCGTGGGGGTGTGCTGATCTTCTCCAAGACCAATGCGTGGCGGCACATCGAGCACCTGCCGCATTCGGGTCCAGTGATCGCCGAAATCGCGGGGCGCTGCGCAAAGACCTTCTCGACCGAGAATGCCGCGGTCTTCAACCCGGTCGACCTCTCGCGCTTCTCGGTCGTCGTGCTCAACAGCAATAGCGGCGACGCCTTCACCCCCGCGCAGCGCGCCGCGTTTGCCGACTGGATCCGCAAGGGCGGCGGGGTGGTCGGACTGCATGCCGCGGGCGGGGACAATCGCTACGACTGGGCGGCCTATGGCGACGAGATCATCGGCGCGCTGTTCACCGGCCATCCCAACGGCGCGGACCACATCCAGCGGGCGAGCGTCCAGATCGAACAACCTGGCCATCCGGTCATGGCCGGGCTGAAGCGGCCCTGGACGCCCGAGGACGAATGGTATTCCTTCGACAAGTCGGTGCGGGGTCCCGGCGTGACGGTGCTCGCGACCCTCGACGAGGCGAGCTACAAGCCCGGCGAGAAGCTGGCGATGGGCGCAGACCACCCGATCATCTGGGCCCGCACGCTGGGCAAGGGGCGCATCGTCTATTCGGCGCTCGGCCATACGCCCGAGGCCTATGACGATCCGAATTACCGCCGCCTGATCGCCAATGCGATCCGCTGGGTGCGGCCTGGTGGCGGTCGCTGCCAGTAGGCCTCCCCTTGAGGCCGAGCCACCTGGGCCGGATCGTCAATTCATCGCAGGCGCGACCGTTGCACAAGCGCCGCCATCCCCGCGAAGGCGAGACCTCTGCGACGGTCTGAGTGTTCGACAACTTTCGTCCACCCCGGCGAAGACGGTGGACCAGTTTGGCGAAACTTCGCGAAAGATTACTGCCGTCTCCCAACTGGGCCCCGGCCTTCGCCGGGGTGGACGGAGGTTTTTCGGAAAGGTCTCGCCTTCGCGGGGAAGACGCCCGGTTCAGTTTGGTTGGATCACGATCTACGGCGAATTCGACACTGCGCCTGCCGAGCGCCAGAATTTGAACGCCGCCTGCTGCTTCTCCGCGATATGGGCGGCCGCATCCGGCCCTTCCCATGGGCCCGTATAGCCGCGCTCGGCCGAACCGACCCACCAGCCCTGCCCCGGCAAACGGTCGCTTTCGCGCACGACCAGCACCGCCAGTCCCGGCTCTCCCGATGCGGCCCCGGCGGCGTCGATCGCGTCGAGCGTCCGGCACAAAGCCCGCATCTTCGGCCGGGTGAAACGATGACCGAGCGCGCGGAGGATTTCGCTGTAGCTGAGCGACCGCTCCTCCCGGGCCGCATCGAGGAGCAGCGCGCGGACGCGCGCGACGTCGGTGATGCTGCCGGGCCCTTCCGCCGGCGCGAAGCCGTTGCCGGCAAGCCAGCCGCCCAGGTCATCCCCGCGCGGCCGGCCCTTCCCCATCAGCGCGTCAGCTTCTTATAGGCCAGCCGCGTCGGGCGATCGGCGGCATCGCCCAGGCGGCGACGCTTGTCTTCCTCATAGCTTTCGTAATTGCCCTCGAACCATTCGACATGGCTGTCGCCCTCGAAGGCGAGGATGTGGGTGCACAGGCGATCGAGGAAGAAGCGATCGTGGCTGATGACCACCGCACAGCCGGCGAAGGTCTCCAGCGCCTCTTCGAGCGCGCGCAGGGTCTCGACGTCGAGGTCGTTGGTCGGCTCGTCGAGCAGCAGGACGTTGCCACCCTCCTTCAGCATCTTGGCCATGTGGACGCGGTTGCGCTCACCGCCCGACAGCTGGCCGACCTTCTTCTGCTGGTCGGGACCGCGGAAGTTGAAGGCGCCGACATAGGCGCGCGTCCCGAGCTCCTGCTTGCCGAAGCGGAAGACCTCCAGCTCGTCCGAGATTTCCTGCCAGACGTTCTTGTTGGGATCGAGGTCGTCGCGGCTCTGGTCGACATAGCCGAGCTTCACCGTCGAGCCGATCTCGATCGTGCCGCCATCGGGCTGTTCCTGCCCGGTGATGAGCTTGAACAGCGTCGACTTGCCCGCGCCGTTCGGGCCGATCACCCCGACGATGCCGCCGGGCGGCAGCATGAAGTCGAGATTTTCGAACAGCACCTTGTCGCCATAGGCCTTGGTCAGCCCCTTGGCCTCGATCACCTTGCCGCCGAGGCGCTCGGGCAGCTGGATCAGGATCTGCGCCTTGCCCGCGACGCGGTTCTCCTGCTTGGCCATGAGTTCGTCGAACGCGCGGATACGGGCCTTGGACTTGGTCTGGCGCGCCTTGGGGGTCTGGCGCATCCAGGCGAGCTCGTCGGCGATCGCCTTCTGCTTGCCGGCTTCCTCGCGCTCCTCCTGCTCGAGCCGCTTGGCCTTCTTCTCGAGATAGCCCGAATAGTTGGACTCGTAGGTGTAGTACCGACCGCGGTCGAGCTCGAGCACCCAGTTGACGACATTGTCGAGGAAATAGCGGTCGTGGGTGACGAGGATGACGTTACCCGCATATTCCTTCAGATAGTTTTCCAGCCACGACACGCTCTCGGCGTCGAGATGGTTGGTCGGCTCGTCGAGCAGCAGGATGTCGGGCTTCTCCAGCAGCAGCTTGCACAGCGCCACGCGCCGCTTCTCGCCGCCCGACAGGCGCGACACGTCGGCATCGCCCGGCGGACAGCGCAGCGCTTCCATCGCCTGTTCCAGCTGGCTGTCGAGGCTCCAGCCGTCGACCGCGTCGATCTTCGCCTGAAGCTCGCCCATCTCCTCCATCAGCGCGTCGAAGTCGGTATCGTCCTGCGGATCGCCCATCTCCGCCGAGATGGCGTTGAAGCGATCGACCAGATCGGCGATCGGGCGCACGCCGTCCTTGACGTTGCCCATCACGTCCTTGGCGGGATCGAGCTGCGGCTCCTGCGCCAGATAGCCGACCCGCACGCCCTCCGCCGCCCAGGCCTCGCCGGTGAAGTCGGTGTCCATCCCGGCCATCACCTTCATCAGCGTCGACTTGCCGGCGCCGTTGGGACCGATGATCGCGATCTTCGCGCCGGGGATGAACTGGAGGTGGATGTTGTTGAGCACGGGCTTGTTGGCGCCCGGGAAGGTCTTGGTCAGACCCTTCATGACGTAGGTGTACTGGACGGCCATCGGGGGCACGCGCTCCGTATGTGAGGGTAGCGGGAAACTGAAGAGCGCGAGATAGCGATGGCCGTCGCCATTGGCAACGCGGCCGCATGCCGGCGCGGGGTTGCGTGCGATGCGGCAATAGCCCTACCCCTTCTTTGCCAATAATCCAGGGGATCCCATGCCGCGCCTTGCTGCCATCCTGCCGTCATGTCTGCTGATCGTCGCGGGTCCCGCTTTCGCCCATACCGCCGCCCCGGTGCCGTCGCGCCGCACCGCGCCGCCGGCGGTCACGGTCGACCCGAAAGTCGCCGCGCTCCAGACCAGGGCGCTGGCCGACGACACGGCGTGGGACATCACCGAGGGGCTTACGACCGAGATCGGCCCGCGCGCGACGGGCGGCTCGGCCCGGCAGGCGGCCGCCCGCGACTGGTCGGTGGCGAAGCTCAAGGCGCTCGGCTTCCGCAACGTGCATATCGAGACCTATACCCTGCCCAATGTCTGGGAACGCGGGGTCGAGACGGCGGAGGTCGTCGCGCCCTTTCCGCAGCCGCTGCGTCTGGCGGCGCTCGGCAATTCCGGCGCGACCCCGGCCGGCGGGCTGACCGCGCCGGTCGTGTTCTTCCCGACGCTGAACGACCTGATCCAGGTGCCGGACGGCAGCCTGGCGGGGAAGATCGCCTTCGTGTCCAATGCGATGGCGCCGACCCAGGACGGCTCCAGCTATGGCAGCCAGGGCCCAGCCCGCTTCGTCGGACCCAACATCGCGGCCAGGAAGGGCGCGGCGGCGATCGTGATCCGCTCGATCGGAACGGATCACGGGCGCGGGCCGCATACCGGCACGACCAATTTCGATCCGGGCGTCGCGCCGATTCCGGCCGCAGCCCTGTCCGTGTCTGACGCCGCCAATCTCGAGCGCATGATCCGTCGCGGCAGGCCGGTGACGCTCAGGCTCACGCTCACGCCCCGCTTCGTCGGACCGCGCCAGTCGGGCAACGTCGTCGCCGACGTGCCGGGCAGCGATCCGGCCGCCGGGATCGTGCTGATCGGCGGGCACCTCGACAGCTGGGAGCTGGGCACCGGCGCGATCGACGACGCCGCGGGCCTCGGCATCACCGCCGCCGCGGCCAGGCTGGTGATGGAGACGGGCCGCCCGCGGCGCACGATCCGCGTCGTCTTCTTCGGCGACGAGGAGATCGGCGGCTTCGGCGGCGAGGCCTATGCGAAGGCGCATGCGAACGAGCGCCATGCGATCGCGACCGAGAGCGATTTCGGCGCGGACCGGGTCTGGCGGGTCGAGACCAACTTCACCGGCACCGGCGCGCCGATCGCCGATCGCCTGGCAGCCGCGCTGGCCCCGCTCGGCATCGTGCGCGGCACGCAGCCGGCGGGCGGCGGGACCGATGTGGAGGCGGTTCTCGCGACCGGCGTCGCCGGGCTGGAGCTGAACCAGTCGGGGCTGCGCTATTTCGATCTGCACCATACGCCCGAGGACACGCTGGAGCAGATCGATCCCGCCCAGCTGCGCCAGAACGTCGCGGCCTGGGCGACGATGCTCCAGATCGTCGGCAACGCGCCCGAAACGATCGAGGCCGTGCCGCCCCGGCGCTGATTTGCGACGAGCTGTGGCCGCCCCCCGGAACCGGCCATGGTTTCGCCCAATTTGCCGATTGACCTACTGATCCGGTGGAGTATGCACGCAGCTTCGCGTTGGCGCTCGGCCCCGCGAACGAATTGCTATGCTTGGGAGCATCCTGATGAAGAAGATCCTGCTCGTCGCTGCCGCTGCCGGCCTGATGTCGGTCGCCGCCTGCTCGAAGTCGCCGGAGGCCGCTGCGGTCGAGAACAACGCCGACGCGCTGGCGGACAACCTGGAGGCGCAGGCCGACAACCTCGAGGATCTGGCCGACAACACCTCGAACAGCGCCGGCGCCGCCGCGCTCGAGAACGCCTCGGACAACCTCGAGGACGCCGCGTCGAACGTCCGCGAGGCCGGCGAAGAGAAGGCTGACAACCTGCAGTAATCTGCGGGCGGGCCGTCGGGCCCGACCAGTCGGACAAGGGGCGTTCCCGCGGGAGCGCCCCTTTTCTTTTGCGCGCCACGCCAGCCGCGGCGCCGCCGCTTCTTGCCTCGCCGCGCGCCGCGTCCTAGTCAGCCCTCCGGCGTGGGCCTGTAGCTCAATGGTTAGAGCTGGCCGCTCATAACGGCTAGGTTGCGGGTTCGAGTCCTGCCGGGCCCACCACGCCTGACCGCCGGCGGATCGGCCATGCGGAAGCGACTTGCACGATCCGCGTCCCAGCGCCTAAGGCACGTCGCGCGTCGGGGAGTGGCGCAGTCTGGTAGCGCGCCTGCTTTGGGAGCAGGATGTCGCAGGTTCGAATCCTGTCTCCCCGACCATCCGCCGGCGATCGCCGCGCGCTTCTCACCATATTGCAAGCATCGGAGATTGGCGTAGGTTTCGCCGGCCGCGATGACGCATCCGGGGGCGGGTGCGGCGGCGTCAGGGGGGATCATGCGGTGGACGGCCGTGACTGTGTCGCTCGTTCTGGCCGCGCCGGTGGCGGCGCAGCAGCAACAGCCCTCGGGTCCCCCGCCTCGACTTGCCGCCCAGCCGGTCACCGACGATTATTTCGGTCAGACGGTCGAGGACCGGTTCCGTTTCGTCGAGAAGATGGAACCTGCGACGCTGGCTTGGATGCGCGCGCAGGCGGACTACACGCGCCGCAAACTCGATTCGATCGCGCCGCGCGCGGCGCTGCTGGAGCGCATGGGCTTGTTCGGGGGCGAGTTCGGCTTTGCCTATTATCCCGAATATGCCGGCGACCGGCTGTTCTTCCTCGAACGGGCGCCGGGCGGCGAGCAGAACTCGCTGGTCGTGCAGGAGGCGAGCGGCCGGCGGCGCACGCTCGTCGACGTGCCTGCACTGATCAAGGCGCGCGGCTATCCGGTCGCGATCGACGGGTTCGAGCCGAGCCGCGACGGGCGCTTCGTGGCGCTGCGTCTGTCGGAGAAGGGCAGCGAGAATTCGCTGCTGACGGTCGTGTCCGTCGAGGACGGGCGAACGATCGCAGGGCCGGTCAGGCTGGGTCCGTTCACCAGCACGTCCTGGGACGAGGACGGCAAGAGCCTGTTCTTCACCCGGCTTCCCGACCTCGATGCGGCCGATCTGGCGCTGCGCTACAATAATCTGGAAATCGTCCATTGGCGGTTCGGCAGCGATCCGGTGGTGGTCGCCGGCGCGAAGGCGGGGCTGGGCCCCAATCGGGATCCGGCGATGGTGCCGGGCATCTTCACGCCCCGAAACACCGGGCGGGCGATCATGATGCTGTCCGACGGAGTCACGCCCGAGCTGGAGGCGTGGGAGGCGCCGATCCAAGATGCCGCGAGCGGCCGGGCGCGCTGGCGCAAGATCGTCGAGCGCAACGACGCCGTTACCGGCATCTTCGCGGATCGGACGGGGCTCTACTTCCTGACGCACCGCGATGCACCCGGCTATAAGGTCACGCAAACGACATGGTCGGGAACGGCCGCGGGCGCGGCCCCGATCCTGCTGCCCGATACCGAGCTGTTCTATGACACCATGCGCGGCGGGCGCGACGCCATCTACGTCGCCGGGCGCGAGCGCCTGAAGGGCGTGGTGTGGCGCATTCCCCGCGGCGGCAAGCCCGAACGGCTCGCCTTGCCCGAGCAGGGCAGCATCCAGACGCTGGAGGCGGAGAGCGACCGCGACGGCGCGATCGTGACGGTGGCAGGCTATGCAACGCCCTCCACCACCTATCGCTATGTGTCCGGCAAGGGTTTCGTGGACCTGAAGCTGGAGAGGCGGCCGCCCTCGCTCGACCTCGCCCGCTATCAGGTCATAGAAGCCGATGCCGTCGCGCGCGACGGGATGAAGGTGCCGCTGATCATCCTGACCAGCGCAGGCCCGCGGCGACCACGGCCCTTCGTGATCGAGGCCTATGGGTCCTATGGCATCAACACCCTGCCCCTCTTCTCGCCGCGTTACCTGCTCGGCGTCGATGCCGGCGTCGGTTATGCGAGCTGCAGCGTGCGTGGCGGCAGCGAGCTGGGCGATGCGTGGCGGCTGGGTGGCAAGGATGCGGCGAAACCGAACACGTGGCGCGATGCGATCGCCTGTGCGGAGACGCTGATCGCCGAGGGCTATACGACGCCCCGGCAGCTGGCGATCTGGGGAACCTCCGCCGGCGGGATCACCGCGGGGCGGGCTGCGACGGAGCGGCCGGACCTGTTCGCCTCGGTCATCAGCGCGGTGGGCTTGTCCAACCCCCTGCGCTTCGAGACCACGGCCGCAGGCGCGGCCAACGCCAAGGAGTTCGGCAGCACCAAGGATCCGGCGGGGTTCCGCAACCTGCTGGCGATGGACAGCTATCATGCGATCCGCGACGGGGTGAAGCTGCCGCCCTTCCTCGTCACCGGCGGAATGCAGGACCCGCGCGTCGTGCCCTGGCAACCCGCCAAGCTGGTCGCCCGTCTGCAGGAGGCCGGCGATACGGCCTTCCTGCGGCTGGAGGAAGAGGCGGGCCATGGTCTCGGCAGCACCCGCTCCGCCCGGGACGCGGAACATGCCGACATCTATAGCTTCATCCTGTGGCAGGCGGGCGATCCGAAGTGGCAACCGCGATGACCGCCCTCCCCGCTCAGGCGCCCGCGATATAGCGGTCGACCACGGACTCCAGCAGGGTGAGCGGCACGTTGCCGGTCTTGACGACGACATCGTCGAACGCGCGCAGGTCGTAGCGGCTGCCGAGCGCGCCTTGCGCCTTGGTGCGCAGGCGATTGATCTCGTTATGGCCCACCTTGTAGCCGCAGGCCTGCCCCGGCATCGCGCAATAGCGCTGGAGCTCGGAGGTGAGCTGGGCGCTGGTCATCCCCGTCCCTTCCTGGAACCAGCGCAGCGCCTGGTCGAAGGTCCAGCGCTTGGCATGGATGCCGGTGTCGACGACGAGCCGGCAGGCGCGGAAGTTCATCGACTGGAGGAAGCCGATCTGGCCGAGCGGATCGCCTTCGTAGGCGCCCAGTTCGCTGCCAAGCTGCTCGGCATAGAGCGCCCAGCCTTCCGAATAGGCGTTGAAGGCGAGGAGTGAGCGGATCAGCGGCAGGCGGAAGCTGTATTCGCCCTGCCAGACATGGCCCGGTATGCCCTCATGATAGGTCAGCGTCGGCAGCGAATAGCGCGGCCAGATGCCGGTATCCTTGAGGTTGATATAGTAGATGCCGGGCTGGGAGCCGTCCATCGAGCCGGGGCCGGCATAGCCGTTCGGCGCGCCGTTCTGGATCGCGGGGGGCACCCGCTTCACGATCAGCTTGCCGGGCACCAGCGTGTTGAACGCGCGGGGCAGACGCTGGCGCATGTCGGCGACGCGTCCCTCGACATAGGCGAGCAGCTTCGCGCGGCCGGCATCGTCATTGGCGAAGAGCAGGTCGGGACGCTTGCCGAGCGCCGCGAGCCGCGCGCCGACCGAGCCCTGGGTCAGCCCCTGCCCCTTGAGCAGCGCGTCGATCTGGGCATTGAGCGCGCGGTTCTGCTCCACGCCGATGGCGTGCAGATCGTCGGGCGAGCGGGTGGTGGTGGTGGCGACCTGCGTCAGCCAGCGATACCAGCCTTCCCCGCCCGGGCGCGCCCATATGCCGGGCACGTCGCTGGCGCGCGGGCGGAGCGCGGCGAACTGCGCGGCTTGCCGGCCCAATGCGGGCACCACCTTCTCGGTCGCAAGAGCGGTCGCGCGGGCGGCGTAGCTGGCGGGTAGGCCGGCCGCGGCGCACTTCTCGCGGAAGCTGGCGATCATGCCCCAGTCCGCGACGGGCGTGGTGCGGATGCCCTCGATCTGGCCGCGGGTGATGTCGATGAGGAACCCCGGCAGGATGGCGCCCTTTGCCGCGTCCGCCGCGATCCGCTGCGTCTCCTGATCGAGGCCGGTCGCATAGGCCTCGATCCGCGAGAGATAGGCGTCGGCGTCCGCCGCATTCTTCACCGCGTGGCGGTTTTCCAGCAGGTCGGGCAGATCCGAATAGGCGCCGCCCAGCTGAGAGACGAGATAGGGCGTGTTGCGGAAGCCGGTGTTGAACACCGACACGTCGCCGACCGGCATCGCGCTCCAGCCCGCGACGGCGAGCTCGTGCGCCGCCTGCGTCACGTCGAGGTCGAGCGCGGTGGCGGGGCTGAGCGCCTTGCGGTCGATCGCCCTGAGTTCGGCGAGCCGGGTGCGGGCGCGGGCCGCGCGGGCCGCCTCTGCCGCGGCGCTGCGATCGGTGAAACGGCCGTGCAGCGCGGCGCGGGCGCCGGTATCGATGCCGAGGCTCAAGGCGTTTTCGGGGTGATCGGCCAGGAGCTGCTCGGCGACCGTATCGAGCTTGGCGCGGACCGAAGCGTCCCCGGGCGCACCGCCGGTCTGCGCGGGCAGGACGGCCGACATCCCCAGCGCGCCCGCGCCGGCCAGAAGTTCGCGACGGGTGGTGAGCATGGGCGGCCGGCCTTTCGATGAAATTATGCTAACGACCCGTCTGTCATCGCCCGCGCGGCGACGCAATGCGTTGCGGCCGAGCTTGTGGCGGGAAGGGCCGCCTCACGCTCCCGCCACCCCAGCGGAGGCGGGATCTAGAAAGCCCGAAGCCCGCCCCTCCGCCGTCATCCCCGCGGAGGCGGGGCCTCTGCGAAAGCCCGGGCGCTCAACATCTCGCGTCCACCCCGGCGAAGGCCGGGGTCCAGCTGGGTGAAGCTTTGCAATGACTTACTGCCGTCCCCCAACTGGGCCCCGGCCTTCGCCGGGGTGGCAGGTAGGATTATGGGAGAGGTTTGGCCTCAGTTCTGGTCGTGATGAGGACGCAAGACCTTCGCCGCAATCACCCCTCGTCGCCCATGCGCAGCGCGGCGATGAAGGCTTCCTGCGGGATGCTGACGCTGCCGTATTCACGCATCTTCGCCTTGCCCTTCTTCTGTTTCTCCAGCAGCTTGCGCTTGCGGGTCGCGTCGCCGCCATAGCATTTGGCGGTCACGTCCTTGCGCATCGCGCTGATCGTCTCGCGTGCGATCACCTTGCCGCCGATCGCCGCCTGGATTGGGATCTTGAACAGGTGCCTCGGGATCAGCTCCTTGAGCCGCTCGCACATGCCGCGGCCGCGCACCTCGGCAGTGCCGCGATGCACGATCATGCTGAGCGCATCGACCGGCTCCTCGTTGACGAGGATGCTCATCTTGACGAGGTCGCCCTCGCGATAGCCGATCTGGTGATAGTCGAAGCTGGCATAGCCCTTCGACAGCGATTTCAGCCGGTCGTAGAAGTCGAAGACGACCTCGTTGAGCGGCAGTTCGTAGGTCGCCTGCGCGCGGCCGCCGACATAGGTCAGGTTCTTCTGGATGCCGCGCCGGTCCTGGCACAGCTTCAGGATGGAGCCGAGATATTCGTCGGGGACGTAGATCGTCGCCTCGATCCACGGCTCGCTGATGCTCTCGATCCTGTTGGGATCGGGCATGTCGGCGGGATTGTGGAGGTCGATCTGGCCGCCGCCATGGGTCAGCTGGATCTGGTACACCACCGAGGGTGCAGTGGTGATCAGGTCGAGGTCGTACTCGCGGGTCAGCCGCTCCTGAATGATCTCGAGGTGCAGCAGTCCGAGGAAGCCGCAGCGGAAGCCGAAGCCGAGCGCCGCGCTGGTCTCCATCTCGAAGCTGAACGACGCGTCGTTGAGCCGCAGCTTGGAGATGCTCTCGCGCAGCTTCTCGAAGTCGTTGGCATCGACCGGGAACAGGCCGCAGAAGACGACCGGCTGGACTTCCTTGAAGCCCGGCAGCGCCTCGGCGGCGGGCCGCTTGGCGTCGGTCAGCGTATCGCCGACGCGCGCCATCGCGACGTCCTTGATCTGCGCGGTGATGAAGCCGATCTCGCCGGGACCGAGGTCCGTCAGCTGCTCGATCTTCGGTCGGAAACAGCCCACGCGGTCGACCAGATGCTGGGTGCCCGCCTGCATGAAGGTGACGAGCTGCCCCTTCTTCAGCGTGCCGTCGATCACGCGGACGAGGATGACGACGCCCAGATACGGATCGTACCAGCTGTCGACCAGCATCGCCTTGAGCGGCGCGGTGGCGTCGCCCCTGGGCGCGGGGATCTTGCGGACCACCGCCTCGAGGATCTCGGCGATGCCGATGCCCGACTTGGCCGAGGCGAGCACTGCCTCCGACGCGTCGAGCCCGATCACGTCCTCGATCTCCGCCTTCACCTTTTCGGGTTCGGCGGCGGGCAGGTCGATCTTGTTGATCACGGGCACGATCTCGTGATCATGCTCGATCGACTGATAGACATTGGCGAGCGTCTGCGCCTCGACGCCCTGTGCAGCGTCGACGACCAGCAGCGCGCCCTCGCAGGCGGCGAGGCTGCGGCTCACCTCATAGGCGAAGTCGACATGGCCCGGCGTGTCCATCAGGTTGAGCGTATAGGTCTCGCCGTCCGACGCCGTGTAGGCGAGGCGCACCGTCTGCGCCTTGATCGTGATGCCGCGCTCCTTCTCGATCTCCATATTGTCGAGAACCTGCTCGCTCATCTCGCGGTCGGAGAGGCCGCCGGTGGCCTGGATCAGCCGGTCGGCGAGGGTCGACTTGCCATGGTCGATATGGGCGATGATCGAGAAATTGCGGATCTTGTCGAGCGGAGTGGCCATGATGAAGGCCGCCTAGCCCAGCGCCCGCGCCTTCGCCAGCCCCGCGGCGCACAAAGGGCGACAAGGGTGCTTGCGCGATCCGAAACCCGTGGCTATAGGCGCGCCTCCAAGCGTTCCGGTCGGCTCCCGAAAGCTGAACGACCGGGCTCCGTCGGGGAGTAGCTCAGCCTGGTAGAGCACTGTCTTCGGGAGGCAGGGGCCGGAGGTTCGAATCCTCTCTTCCCGACCATTTTGCGCTTGGACCCTTCGTGATTACAGCCGCCTTCTCGTCACTCCGGCGCAACCTGGGGTCTCGTGCGGCTATGGCTCTGCGCAATCGAGGAAAGATCCCAGCCTTCGCACGACCTTTGCTAAAGGCCCTTCGTCATGCCGAACATGTTCCGGCATCCACGGCACCGCAAACGCGCGACCCGTTTATCTCGCGGAACGGTGGATCCCGGAACACGTCCGGGATTACGAGGGGAAGAGGGCCGCGTCGCGGATTTCGCGAAGGTCTCGCATTCGCTGGATGACGCCTTTGGAGGGACGATCGCAGGGAGCAGACAAGTCCCCGCCCCGACCGCTCATTTCTCGAACCGATCCCGCACGAAGCGATCGAGCAGCTTCACGCCATAGCCGGTCGCACCCTTGTCATAGGTGGTGCCGGGCTTGTCGCTCCAGACCATGCCGGCGACGTCGAGATGGGCCCAGTGCACGCCCTCGTCGACGAAGCGCTGGATGAACTGCGCCGCGGTGATCGAGCCGGCGCCGCGGGGGCCGACATTCTTCATGTCGGCGATCGGGCTGTCGATCAGCTTGTCGTAGGTGGGCGAGAGCGGAAAGCGCCACAGCTTGTCGTCGGTCGCCGTGCCGGCCGCCAGCAGCCCGTCCGCCAGCGTATCGTCATTGGCGAACAGCCCGCCATATTCGTTGCCGAGGCTGACGATCATCGCACCGGTCAGCGTGGCGAGGTCGACGATCGCCTTGGGGCGGAAGGTCTTCTGCGTCCAGGTGATCGCGTCGGCCAGCACCAGCCGCCCCTCGGCATCGGTGTTGAGCACCTCGATCGTCTGGCCCGACATGGAGGTCACGACATCGCCCGGCCGGGTCGCGCCGCCATCGGGCATGTTCTCGACCAGGCCGCAGACGCCAACGACGTTCGCCTTCGCCTTGCGGCCGGCGATCGCCTTCATCGCGCCGACCACGGCGGCCGCGCCGCCCATGTCCCACTTCATGTCCTCCATGCCGGCGGCGGGCTTGATCGAGATGCCGCCGGTGTCGAAGGTCACGCCCTTGCCGACCAGCGCCAGTTCCGGATCGCCCTCGCCCGCACCCTGCCAGCGCAGCGCGAGGATGCGGGGCGCGCGGACCGAGCCCTGCGACACGGCGAGGAGCGAGCCCATGCCGAGGTCGCGCATCGCCGGCTCGTCGAGCACCGTCGCCTCGAGCCCCAGCCCCTCGATATCGGCGAGGACGCGCTCGACGAAGCTTTCGGGATAGAGGATGTTCGCCGGCTCGGTGACGAGGGTGCGGGTGAGTTCGAGGCCGCGGGTCACCGCCTCCTCCTCCGCCCAGACGGCATCGGTGCCGTCCGGCGCGCCGGCGATGGTCAGGGTGTCGAGCGTCGGCTTCTGCTTGTCGGACAGCCTGGTGCGATAGACGTCGAAGCGCCACGAGCGCTGGAGCGCCGCAGCGGCGAAGCGCGCGACGGCGGCGGGCGCGGGCGCAGCGGCGAGGGCGGACAGGTCGACCGTCAATTCGGTCGTGCCCGAGGTGAGCAGGCCCGCGACGAGGGCGCCCCCGGCCTTGGCCCAGTCCGCCTCCGCACCCGCGCCGATCCCGAGCAGCACGATGCGCCGGGGCTCCTCGCCCGACGGCACGAACAGCTCCACCTTGCCGCCCGCCTCGCCGGTGAAGCGGTGCGCGGCGGCGGCGGCAGCGGCGAGCGGCGCGGCGCCGGTACGCGCCTCGCCCCACTTCACGCCGCCCAGCCCGTCCTTGGCGACGGGCAGCACGAGCGCCCCGGAAGCGGTGGCGGGAGCGGCGGCAACGAACGCGATCTGCATGGATACCCTCTTTCAACGAAGCGCCCAACGTAGGGAGCGTGGCGCGCGGGGGCAATCGGGTCACCCGCCCTGCCCTTTTCGCAGGCTCTCGCGGGGCGTTGCCCCCGCCGCCCTGCGGTGCGATAGGCGCGGGGGAGCAAGGCGGCCGTATCAGGGCGGACGCCGCGCCTGAAAAGGGTCGAGCCGATAGTGTCGCGTTCCTGTCTGCCGCGCGGCGGCATCCTTTCCCGCACGGCGGCCGGCGCGGTCGCGGTCGCCTGGCTGACCGCCATGCCCGTCGCCGCGCAGACGCTGCAGGATCGGGGCGGCGCCCCCGCCCTGCCCGTCGCGGCGGAACCCGCGCGCCCGACCGGCGAGGATCAGGTGCAGTTCAGCGCCGCCAGCCTCGAATATGACTATGACGCCGACATCGTCACCGCGACCGGCGACGTGCGGATGCTGCGCCAGGACCAGCGGCTGCGCGCCGACAAGGTGGTGTGGAACCGCAAGACCGGGAAGGTCGTGGCCAGCGGCAACATCGCCGTCGCCAACCCGCAGGGCGATGTCGCCTACGGCGATTCGATCGAGCTGACCGACTCGCTGCGCGACGGCGTGGTCGACAATATGCTGGTGGTGCTCAACCAGGGCGGCCGGCTGGCGGCGGCGAGGGGCACGCGGCGCGAGGACGGGACGATCAGCCTCGACCGCGCCGCCTATACGGCCTGCGCGGTCGAGACGCAGGCGGGTTGCCCCAAGGAGCCGAGCTGGAAGATCACGGCGGTGCGCGTGACCTACCGGCCCGATCGCCAGCGCGTCTATTATGCCGGCGGGCGGATCGAGCTGTTCGGGCTGCCCACGCTGCCCTTGCCGCGCTTCAGCCACCATGTGGGCGCGGGCAGCGACAACGGCTTCCTCGCGCCCGATGCGCGCTATAGCCGGGTGAACGGGCTGGAAGTCGCCCTGCCCTATTATTTCCGCCTCGCCCCCAATCGCGGGCTGACGGTGACCCCGCACATCTATTCGGCGGTGCTGCCGATGGCGGAGGTGGAATATCAGCAACTGAGCGGCACGGGCGCGTTCAGCCTGCACGGCTATGCGACGCAGAGCCGCCGGAGCGACGACCTCAATTCGCTCGACCCCAACGACACGCGGCTGGCGTTCCGCGGCTATATCGACGGGATCGCCCGCTACCAGTTCACGCCCGAATGGAGCGCGAGCGGATCGCTGCGGCTGTCGACCGACCGCACCTTCCTGCGCCGCTACGACATCTCGCGCGACGACCGCTTGCGCAACACCGCCAGCCTGCAACGCATCGGCACCGACAGCTATTTCGCAATCACCGGCTGGGCGGTGCAGACGCTGCGGGTCAACGACAGCCAGGGGATGCAGCCGATCGCGCTGCCTGAGATCGACTGGCGCTATCGCTTTCAAGAGGGGCTGCTCGGCGGCCGCGTGCAGGTGCAGGCGAACAGCCTGGCGCTGACCCGCACCGCCGGACAGGACACGCAGCGCGCCTTCGCCAGCGTGCAATGGGACCTGCGCCGGCTGACCGATTGGGGGCAGGAGCTGACGCTGACCGCCTTCGCGCGGGCCGACGCCTACAACGCCAACGACACGCTGGCGACCGCGGTCGCCGCCTATCGCGGCACCGAAGGCTTCCAGACCCGTGCGATCGGCGCGATCGCCTTCGACATGCGCTGGCCCTTCGTCGGCCGGCTGGGCGCGGGCACCCAGCGGCTGACCCCGCGCTTCCAGATCGTCGCCTCGCCCAAGATCGCCAACCTGTCGATCCCAAACGAGGATTCGCGCGCGCTCGACCTCGACGACACGAACCTGTTCGCGCTCAACCGCTTCTCCGGCTACGACCGGTTCGAGGATTCGAGCCGCGCCACCTATGGCGCCGAGTGGGCGGTCCAGCTGCCGGGCTTCACCCTCGATACGGTGGTCGGCCAGAGCTATCGCCTGTCGGCACGGCCGCTGATCCTGCCCGACGGCACCGGCCTGTCGGACCGCTTCTCCGACATCGTCGGGCGGACCGAGCTGCGCTTCCGCGACTTCGTGTCGGTGATCCACCGCTATCGGCTGGACAAGGACAGCCTGGCGGTGCGGCGCAACGAGGTGGACGCGACGATCGGCTCGCGCAGCACCTATGCGCTGGTCGGCTATCTCAAGCTCAACCGCAACATCCAGACGGTGGAGGACCTCCGCGATCGCGAGGAGCTCCGGATCGCGGGCCGGGTGCAGTTCGCCCGCTTCTGGTCGATCTTCGGCTCGGCGATCGTCGACCTGACCAACCGGAACGAAGACCCGCTGTCCGTCGCGGACGGTTTCGACCCGATCCGGCACAGGCTGGGCGTGCAATATGAAGACGACTGCATCCGCCTGGGCCTGACCTGGCGGCGGGACTATCGCCAGATCGGCGATGCGCGGCAGGGGAACAACTTCCTCTTGACGCTGGCCTTGACCAATCTCGGTCGCTAAGCGCTAGTTCAGCATGAGGCGGCTAGCGGGCCGCGAGGGGGCCGGTGCGGCCCCGCACACGGGAACGGACACGCGATTTGAAGCAAGCACGTGGGTGGGCCGCGCTGGGCGGCCGGATGCTGGGAACGGTGGCGCTGGTCGCGGTGGCCGCGGGCGCGGTGGCGCAGCAGGAGCCGCCGCCCGCCGGGGCCGCCGCGGCGGGGCTCGACCTGCCGACGAATATCGAGTTCTTCGGCAAGCTCGACCCCAATGTCCGCAAGCCGACGGCGATCGTCAACGATCACGTCATCACCGGCACCGATGTCGACCAGCGCGTCGCGCTGATCCTGGCGGCGAACAATGCCGGGCAGATCAGCCAGGCGGATCGCGACCGGCTGAAGCTCCAGGTCCTGCGCCAGCTGATCGACGAGACGCTCGAGATCCAGGAAGCGAAGAGCGCCGACATCACGATCACGCGCGACGAGATCACCCAGAGCTACGACCGCGTGTCGCGCAACTTCAATCGCACGCCGGCGCAGATGGCGACCTTCCTGCGCGACTCCGGCTCGTCAGAGCGGTCGCTGAAGCGGCAGATCGAGGGCGAGCTGGCGTGGCAGCGCTATCTGCGGCGCAAGGTGGAGCCGTTCGTCAATATCGGCGACCAGGAAGTGAAGGCGATCCTCGACCGGCTGGAAGCCGCCAAGGGCACCGAGGAGTTCAACGTCCGCGAGATCTTCCTGTCGGCGAACGATGCGAACTCCGCACAGGTGCTGGAGCGCGCGCGCGGGATCATGGACGAGATCCGCAAGGCGCAGCAGCCCTTCGGCTTCTTCGCGCGCCAATATTCGGAGGCGTCGACCCGCGCGGTCGAGGGCGATCTGGGCTGGGTGCGCGCGGCGCAGCTGCCGGCGGAGCTCGCCAGCGCGGTCCAGCAGATGCAGGCCGGCCAGGTCGCCGGACCGATCGCGGTGCCGGGTGGCTTTTCGATCCTGGCGCTGGTCGACAAGCGGCAAGTGCTGACCGCCGACCCGCGCGACGCCAAGCTGAGCCTGAAGCAGCTGACCATCGCCTTCCCGGCCGGCACCAACGAGGCGCAGGCCGCCGCGCGCGCCGCCGCCTTCGGCAAGGCGATCCAGACGATCCAGGGCTGCGGCACGGTCGAGAAGGTGGCCGCGACGATCGGCGCCGAGGTGGTCGACAACGACACGATCCGGATCCGCGACCTGCCGCCGCAGCTCGCCGAGATCGTCCAGCAGCTTCAGGTCGGACAGGCGACCCCGCCCTTCGGCTCGCGCGAGCAGGGCGTCCGTTCGCTGGTGCTGTGCGGGCGCGACGATCCGCGCGGCGGGCAACTGCCCTCGTCGGAGCAGGTCGAGAACCAGCTCCAGCAGCAGCGGGTGAACCTGCGCGCCCAGCAGAAGCTGCGCGACCTGCGGCGCGACGCCGTGGTGGAATATCGCTGACATGACCGGGCAGCCGGCCCCCGCCCCGCTCGGGATCGCGCTCGGCGATCCGGCGGGGATCGGGCCGGAGGTGGTGGCCAAGGCATGGGAAGCACGGGGCGCGCGGGCGCTGCCGTGTTTCTTCACCATGGGCGATCCGGCGGCGGTGCGGCAGGTGTGGGACGGCCCGGTCGCGGAGATCGCCGCGCCGCACGAGGCCGCCGCGCACTTCGCATCGGCGCTGCCGGTCCTTGCTGTGGCAGAGGCAGGTCCGGTGACGCCCGGCGTGCCCACGGTCGATGGCGCCCGTTGCGCGTTGGCGAGCCTGGAGGCGGGCATCGCGCTGGCGCGGTCGGGTGAGGCGGGGGCGCTGGTGACCGCGCCGGTATCGAAGGCGGAGCTCTATGCGATCGGCTTCACCCATCCCGGGCAGACCGAATTCGTCGCCGAACGCTGCGGCGTCGCGGCGGCGGATGCGGTGATGATGCTCGCCGGTCCGGGGCTGCGTGTCGTGCCGCTGACCATCCACGAACCGCTGGCGAAGGTGCCGGAATTGCTGACGGTCGATCTGATCCTGTCGCGGGCACGGACGACGGCGCGGGGACTGCAACGCGATTTCGGCATCGCCGCGCCGCGGCTGGTGCTGGCCGGGCTCAACCCCCATGCCGGCGAGGGCGGCGCGATCGGGCGCGAGGAGATCGAGGTGCTGGAGCCGGCGCTGGCCGTCCTGCGCGCCGAGGGCATGGACATCGCCGGGCCGCTGCCCGCCGACACGATGTTCCACGCCCGCGCGCGGGCCGGCTATGACGCGGCATTGTGCTGCTATCACGATCAGGCGCTGGTGCCGATCAAGACGCTGCATTTCGACGATGGCGTCAACATCACGCTCGGCCTGCCGATCGTGCGGACATCACCCGACCATGGCACCGCCTTCGGTATCGCCGGGCGTAATCTGGCGGAGCCGGGTGCGATGATCGCCGCGATCGTCATGGCCGGACAGGCCGCCGCGCGCCGCGCCGCGACGGTATGACCGCCCCCATGTTGCCGCCGCTGCGCGAGGTGATCGCGCGCCATGGCCTGTCGGCATCCAAGGCGCTCGGCCAGAACTTCCTGTTCGACGGGCAGCTGCTCGCCCGGATCGCGGCGGTGCCCGGCGACCTGACCGATGCGGAGGTGCTGGAGGTCGGCCCCGGCCCCGGCGGCCTGACCCGCGCGCTGCTGGCCGCGGGCGCGAGGGTGACCGCGATCGAGCGCGACCATCGCTGCATCCCGGCTCTGGCCGAGCTGGGGGATGCCTATCCCGGCCGGTTGCGGGTGATCGAGGACGATGCGCTCAAGGTCGATGCGCCGTCGCTGTTCGCCGGTGCGCCGCACATCGTCTCGAACCTGCCCTACAATGTCGGCACCGCGCTGCTGATCGGCTGGCTGTCGGCGCAATGGCAGCCCTGGTGGCGGTCGCTGACGCTGATGTTCCAGCGCGAGGTGGCCGACCGGATCGTCGCGCAGCCGGATAGCGACGCCTATGGCCGGCTGGCGGTACTGGCCCAGTGGCGCAGCGGCGCGCGGATCGCGATGCCGGTGCACCGCTCGGCCTTCACCCCGCCGCCCAAGGTGATGTCGGCGGTGGTGCATATCGTCCCCGCGACCCCGCCCGAGGGGGTGCGGCTCGCGGTGCTGGAGCGGTTGACGGCGGCGGCCTTCGGCCAGCGGCGCAAGATGCTGCGCCAGAGTTTGAAGGGCGTGCCGGGCGCGGCGGAGGCGATGGAGCGGGTGGGGATCGATCCGACGCGGCGGGCCGAGACGGTGAGCGTGGCGGAGTTCGTGGCGCTGGCGCGGGCTATGGATGCGGGTGTGGGCGCTAGAGCAGGATGACTTCGGGTGGACCCACCTCCCGCCGTTCGCCCTGAGCACAGTCGAAGGGCCTGAGACTCACCTGTGCTTCGACTTCGCTCAGCACGAACGGGTCAACTGAATGTCATCCAGCTCTAGGGACTTACGCTGTATCCCGCCCGCCGATTGAGGGGTTTGTCGCACGATCACGGGGGCAGATTACGGCTGCCCCGTAGCCCCCGCCTCCACTTGCGCGGTCGTCACCGGCGGTCCCTTGGTGATCGCCGCGGCCAGCCGGGTCGCCTCGGGGCAGTCGCCCTTGCACAGGGTCTTGAGCCGGGCGAGGTTCGCCCGGGCACGGTCCAGGGCGCCCTTGGCGACCAGCGCCTCGCCCTGCCCCTGCAAGGCCGACCGGTCGTCGGGCTCCAGCGTCAGCGCCTCGCGATAGAGGCGAATCGCCTTGCCCGGCAGGCCACGCTGCTGCGCGATCTCGGCCAGGGTGACGAAGGCGGCGCGGTTGCGCGGATCGACGGTCAGTGCGGTCTCGACCGTGTCAGTGGCGGCGTCGAGCTGGCCGGCGGCGCGCTGGGCGCGGCCCTCTGCGAGCAGCTGCATCGAGCGGGGATCGACCGGCGCATCGGCCCGCTGGCCCTTCAGCGACGTCGTGACGCTGATCGTCGCCAGCAGGGCGACAAGGGCGAGCGAGGCGGTACGCATGAACATCTCCGGGCGGGTCACGCCCCGACGGCTATCATGGCGCGATCAGCCGTGCGACAAAAAATCCGTCGGTATCGTCCGCGGCGGGATGGAGGCGGATGCCTGCGCCATGCGGGCTTCCCGCGGGCAGCGGCGGCGTATCGGTGCGCCAGCCGGGATGGCGGGCGAGGAAGGCGGCGACCTGCTCCGGCCCCTCCGCATCGAGAAGCGAGCAGACGATATAGGTCAGGCTGCCGCCCGGCCGCACCAGCGGGGCCGCGATGTCGAGGACGTGCGTCTGCGTCGCCACCAGCCGCGCGAGCCGCTGAGGCGTCAGCCGCCAGCGCGCCTCCGGATTGCGGCGCCACGTGCCGGTGCCCGAACAGGGCGCGTCGACCAGCACGCCATCGGCGCGGCCCTGCCAGTCCGACAGGGTTGCCGCCTCGCGGCCGGGATCGAGCAGCCGCGTCTCGACGATCGACACGCCGGCGCGTTGGGCGCGGGGAGCGAGGCGCGACAGGCGGGTGCGATCGGTGTCGCAGGCGAGGATCCGGCCGCGGTTGCCCATGCGGGCCGCGAGCGCCAGCGTCTTGCCGCCCGCGCCGGCGCAGAGATCGACGATCGCCATGCCCAGTTCCACCGGCAGCGCGAGGCCGACCATCTGGCTGCCGGCATCCTGCACCTCGATCGCGCCCTCGGCAAAGGCGGGCAGCGTATCGACGACGGTGCCCGAGGGCAGACGGCGCCCTTCGGGGAGACCTGCGATGGGGGCCGCATCCGGCAGATCGGGCGCGGGCTTGAGGCCGTTGATGCGGACGTCGAGCGGGGCGCGCTCGACCAGCGCCGCCTGCGCCGCCGCGTCCAGCCCCGAGGCGGCAAGCGCCTGCGCCAGCCATTGCGGCGCGACGCCGCGGCCGGCGCGCGGCTCGCCGGGCGCGATCGCGGCGGGCCCGCGGGGCGATCCGTCGAAGGTCGCGGCGAGCACCGGGTCGGCGTCGGCCAGGACCAGCAGCGCGGCGCGGCCGTTCGGCGGCACCTCGCCGCTCGACCGGATCGCGGCATAGACCAGCTCGCGCACCGCGCGCCGATCCTTGGATCCGGCATAGCGGCGCGCGGCGAAATAGCGCTGGATCACCGTGTCCGCCGCCGCGCCGCCGGTGCGGGCAGCGCCGATGATGGCGTCGAGCAGCTCGATCGCAGCCTGACTGCGGGCGGCGGGGGTCATCTATCTCTCCATCGCCAGGCCGGCCGGCGATCAGCGGGTCGGGTAGTTGGGCGCCTCGCGGGTGATCGTGACGTCGTGGACGTGGCTTTCCTTCAGCCCCGCGCCGGTGATCTGGACGAACTGCGCCCGCTCGTTGAGGTCGCGCAGCGTCGCCGCGCCGGTATAGCCCATCGCCGCCTTGATGCCGCCGACGAGCTGGTGGATCACGTCGCGCGCCGGCCCCTTGAAGGCGACCTGCCCCTCGATCCCCTCGGGCACCAGCTTCATCTGGTCCTTGATATCGCCCTGGAAGTAGCGATCGGCCGAGCCGCGGCCCATCGCGCCGACCGAGCCCATGCCGCGGTACGATTTGTAGGCGCGGCCCTGGTAGAGGAACGTCTCGCCCGGCGCTTCCTCGGTGCCCGCCAGCAGCGAGCCGACCATGCAGGTCGAGGCGCCCGCCGCCAGCGCCTTGGCGAGATCACCCGAGGTGCGCAGGCCGCCATCGGCGATCACCGGCACGCCGGCCTTCAGCCCCTCCTCGGCGCAGTCCATCACCGCGGTCAGCTGCGGCACGCCGACGCCGGCAACGACGCGGGTGGTGCAGATCGAGCCGGGGCCGATGCCGACCTTGATCCCGTCGGCGCCCGCATCGATCAGCGCACGGGTCGCCTCTGCGGTCGCGACGTTGCCGGCGACGACCTGGACCTCGTTCGAGAGCTTCTTCACCCGCTCGACCGCGCGGGCGACGTCGCTGTTATGGCCATGCGCGGTGTCGATCACGATCAGGTCGCATTCGGCATCGACCAGCGCCTCGGTGCGGGCGAAGCCCTTGTCGCCGACCGTGGTGGCGGCGGCGACGCGCAGGCGACCGGCGGCGTCCTTGGTCGCCTCCGGATACATGACCGCCTTTTCGATGTCCTTGACCGTGATGAGGCCGACGCAGCGATAGGCATCGTCCACCACCAGCAGCTTCTCGATGCGGCGCTGGTGGAGCAGCCGCCGCGCCTCTTCCTGCCCGACGCCGGTCGAGACGGTGGCGAGATTGTCGCGCGTCATCAGCTCGGCGACCGGCTGATTGGGGTTCTCGGCGAAGCGGACGTCGCGGTTGGTGAGGATGCCGACGAGCTTGCCGTCCGCCTCGGTGACGGGAATGCCGCTGATCCGGTGCTGCGCCATCAGCGCCTGCGCCTGGCCCAGCGTAGCGGTGGGGGCGATGGTGATCGGATTGACGACCATGCCGCTCTCGAACCGCTTGACCTGCCGGACCGCGGCGACCTGTTCCTCGATCGACAGGTTGCGGTGGAGCACGCCCATCCCGCCCAGCTGCGCCATGACGATCGCCATGTCCGCCTCGGTCACCGTATCCATCGCCGCCGACATGATCGGGATGTTGAGCGCGATCCCGCGCGTCACCCGCGTCCGCGTGTCCGCCGCGCTCGGCAGGACCGAGGAGGCCGCCGGCACCAGCAGCACGTCGTCGAAGGTAAGGCCGAGGCGGATGTCCATGGGAGCTGCCGAATCCTGCAGAGGGAGCAAGTGGCGGGCCATGTAACCAACATGGGTGCCCTTCGCTAGGGGGCGGCATTGACGATCCTGCCGCGCTGCGGAAAAGGCGGGGCAGCGACGAGGAGGGGATGCCGGGCCTGGAACAGGGAACCGGTGATGCAGCACGAAGACAGCGCGGCCCGCGGCCGGCCGCACAGCGTGATCGAGGATGGCTATGCGCTGATGATCGGTTGCACGCTGCTCGTCATCGGCCTCGTCTTCCTGAAGGCCGCAGGGCTGGTCACCGGCGGGATCGCGGGGGTGGCGCTGCTCCTCTCCTATGTCGTGCCGCTGCCCGCGGGCGTACTGTTCACGCTGGTCAACCTGCCCTTCTTCGCCTTCGCCAACTGGGCGATGGGGCGGCGGTTCGCGATCAAGACGGTGCTGGTCAATGTGGGGATCGCCGGTTTCTCGACCTGGGCCAGGGGATCGCTGACGGTATCGGCGATCCACCCCTTTTTCGCGGCGATCGTAGGCGGCACGGTGATCGGCATGGGCATATTGGCGCTCGCCCGGCATCAGGCCGGGGTCGGCGGTACGGGCGTCGTTACGCTCTGGCTGCAACGGACGCGCGGGTGGAACGCCGGCATGGTCCAGATCGCGCTCGATATCGTCATCGTCGGCGCCGCCGCCCCGGTGATCGGCGCCACGGCACTCGGCTGGTCCTATCTCAGCGCGGCGGCGATCAGCCTGATCCTGATCGCCTGGCACCGGCCGGGGCGGTATATGGGCTATTGAAGGTCTGTCAGCACCGCTATGCGCCCGGCAAACGGGCTTTCCTGGCAGGCCGCCGACAGCCGCCGGTCGGCGGTGACCAGCCGCATGTCCAGAGCCTCCGCCAGCGCGAGATAGATGCAGTCATAGACCGGATGTCGAAGCTGGAGCGCGATCTGCAGGGCGCGGCCGGTCAGCGCAGTGGTCGGGACGACCGGCAGAATGGCCTCGACCTCCGCCAGCCCGGCCTGTGCGTGCAGAGCCTCGATCTCGCCCCGCCGGGTCTTACTCCAAAGTGCATTGGCCAGTTCGGTGCGCACCAGATCGGGTGCGACGATCGGACCCGCTAGCAGCGTAACCGCCACGTCAGACCCTTCTTCCTCCACCACCCATTTCAGGGCGACGCTGGCGTCGATGATCCAGCTCAAGCGCCGCGATCGCCGTCGCGGGCGGCGCGGACCACGTCCTCGCCGGGGGTTTGACGGACGGGGCGGGTCATTGCGCGGATCGCGGCAAGCCGTTGCTCCGCCTGCTCGCGCCGCGCGCCGACGAGCGGGCGGAAGCGGAGCAGCAGATCGCGCAGCTCCGCTTCCAGAGAGCGGCCATGCGCGGCAGCGGCCTCCTTATAGGCAGCGACCGTCTCGTCATCGATGTTGCGGATCAGAACCTGTCCCATGGCGACCCGCTAGCATATTGCTAGCAGGCCGCCAAACCGGCACTCAATCCTTCTTCAGATGCCGGCGGCCGAGCAGTTCGGCGATCTGGACGGCGTTGAGCGCCGCGCCCTTGCGGAGATTGTCGCTGACGCACCAGAGCGACAGGCCGTTCTCGACCGTCGGATCCTCGCGGACGCGGCTGATATAGGTGGCGTCGTCGCCGGCCGCCTCGATCGGGGTGACGTAGCCGCCGTCCTCCTGCTTGTCGACGAGCATGATCCCCGGCGCCTCGCGCAGGATTCGGCGCGCCTCTTCGGCGGAGATCTCGTTCTCGAACTCGATGTTGAGCGCTTCCGAATGGCCGACGAACACCGGCACGCGCACGCAGGTGGCGGTCAGCCTGATCTTCGGGTCGAGGATCTTCTTGGTCTCGACCACCATCTTCCACTCCTCCTTCGTCGAGCCGTCGTCGAGGAAGCTGTCGATGTGGGGGATGACGTTGAAGGCGATCTGCTTGGTGAACTTCTTCGCCTCGGCCGGATCGCCGACGAAGATGTTGCGGCTCTGCTCGAACAGCTCGTCCATGCCGACCTTGCCGGCGCCGGAGACCGACTGATAGGTCGCAACGACGACGCGCTTGATGGTGGCGGCGTCGTGCAGCGGCTTGAGCGCGACGACCATCTGAGCGGTCGAGCAATTCGGGTTGGCGATGATGTTCTTCGCGCGATATCCGTCGATCGCCTCCGGGTTCACCTCCGGCACGATCAGCGGCACGTCCGGGTCCATGCGGTAGAGCGAGCTGTTGTCAATCACCGTGCAGCCGGCGGCGGCGAACTTGGGCGCATAGACCCTGGTCGCCTCGCTGCCGATCGCGAACAAGGCGATGTCCCAGCCGGCAGGATCGAAATGCTCGATATTCTGGACCTTCAGCTGGCGGCCCGTCTCGCCATATTCGATCAGGTCGCCCTGGCTGCGGCTGGATGCCACCACCGCCACCTCGTCGGCGGGAAACTGGCGCTCGGCGAGGATGTTGACCATCTCGCGCCCGACATTGCCCGTCGCGCCCGCGACCACCACCCTGTAACCCATCTGCCCGTCTCCGCTCTGTTCGGGGGCGGGGCCTTAACGAGATTGCGCGCCGCGGTACACCGTCTTTCTGGTTGTTGCGCGCGATAGCAGGGCTTGGCGGGCGGCGGCGCCGGTCAGGGCGCGGCCGGTGCCGCCTTCTCCCTCACGCGCCGGTCGAGAAAGTCGAGGATCGTCGTCCAGAGATGCTCGCTCACGCCGGGCCCGCCGACCCGGTGGGTCTGGCCGGGATAGAACATCATCTCGAACGGCACCGCGCCCTTCTGCATCGCCGCGGCGAAGGCGGTGGAGTTGTCGAGGAAGACGTTATCGTCCGCCATGCCGTGGATCAGGAGCAGCGGATCGCGGATCTTCGTCGCCTCGCCCAGCGCGTTCGCAGCATCATAGGCGGCCGCATCGGTGCGCGGGTCGCCCATGTAGCGCTCGGTATAATGGGTGTCGTAGAGCCGCCATTCGCTAACCGGCGCACCGGCCACCGCCGCGGCATAGACGCCGGGGTTCTTCTCCAGCATCTTGAGCGACATATAGCCGCCATAGGACCAGCCATAGGTGGCGATCCGGGCGGGATCGACGAAGGGCAGCGTCTTCAGATATTCCGCGCCGGCCAGCTGGTCGGCGACCTCCACCGTGCCCATCGCGTGATAGATCTGGTTTTCGAAGGCGCGGCCGCGGTTGGGCGAGCCGCGATTGTCGATCTGGAAGACGATCCAGCCGCGATCGACCAGCATCTGCGGCAAGGGTCCCTGCCAGCCGCGCGTCACCTGCTGCGAGCCGGGCCCGCCATAATGCTGGAAGAAGACCGGGTAGCGGCGGCCCGGCTCGAGCGGCGGGGTGATCATTTCCCAGTGCAGCACTGATCCGTCCGCCGCCTTGAGCGTGCCGAACTCGGGCGCGCGGTGGCTGGCGAGATAGGGGAAATAGGGGTGGTCCGGCCCGATCGCATTCTCGTTGATCCAGGCGATCCGCTTCCCCTCGACATCGGCGAGATAGGTCTGGCTCGGCTGGACGGGGCTCGACCGGGTGACGATCAGCCGCGTCGCAGAGCCATCCATCGTCGCGGCATTGGTATAGCCCGGCTCGGTCAGGCGGGTGATGGCGTTCGGCTTGGCGATGTCGACCGCGTAGACATGCTGTTCGAGCACATCGTCCTTGTTGGCGGTGAAGAAGATGCGGCCGCGCTTCTCGTCGACGCCGATTAGCCCGGTGACGACCCACTCGCCCTTGGTCAGCTGGGTCCACTTGCCGTTGGCGAAGCGCCAGAGCTGGCCGAAGCCCGACCGCTCGGACCGCCAGATCAGGCTGCCGTCGGCCATGACACGATAGGCATCGGACAGGTTGAGCCAGCTCTTCTCGCCGGCCTTCTCGCTGAACAGGGTCACCGCGCGGCCCGTCGCCGGGTCGACACGGAGCATGTCGAGCCGCTTCTGGTCGCGAGACTGGCGCTGGACGAGGAGTGCGGTGCCGTCCGGCGTCCAGTCGACCCGCGCGAGATAGATGTCGGGCTCCGCCCCCAGATTGACCTTCACCCCGCCGCTGCCATCGGCCTTCAGGACGTGAAGTTCGACCAGCGCGTTCGGGGTGCCCGCCGCCGGGTAGCGCTGCTCGTAGATGCGGGTGCCCGATGCGCCGATCGCGGCACGGACGGCGATCTTCACCGGCGCCTCGTCGAACCGCTCGACCGCGACGAAACGCTCGTCGGGGCTCCACCAATAGCCGGTGCGGCGATCCATCTCCTCCTGCGCCACGAACTCCGCCTCGCCCCAGTGGACGGTGCCGCCCTCGCCCTTGGTGAGCGGACGCGCCTCTCCGGCACCGGCGACCGGCTGCACGTAGAGGTTCTGGTCGCGGACGAAACTGAGCCAGGTGCCGCGCGGCGACAGCTCGGGGTTGAGCGCGCCGCCCGCGCCCTGCGTGACCTTGCGCACCGTGCCGTCGAGCGCCGCGAGATAGAGGTCCCCGTCGAGCGGCACGAGCAGGTGCCGGCCGTCGGGCGCCCAGTCATAGGCGACGATCCCGCGCGAGCCGCCGATCCGGCTGCGCTCGCGCTGCATCTTCTCCGCCTCGGAGAGTTCGGCCCCCGTCCCGACCGCCGCCGAATCGACCAGCATCCGCGCCGCGCCGCTGGCCGTGTCGATCGCCCAGAGATCGAAGCGCTCGCGATCCTCGGCCCGGCCCCGCAACAGCGTCACGAGCTTGCCGTCGGGCGAAAGGCGCACCGCGCGCGGCTGGGTGCCGGACAGGTCGGGGCTGGCGAAGACGCGGGCGATGGACAGCGTTGCGGGCTGTTCGGGCTCGACCGGCGCAGCGGGCATGGCGGGCACCTCCTGGCGGACCGGCGGCGTCTCCTGGTCAGCAGCCATCGCTGCGCCGCTGATCGAGGCCAAGGCAAGTCCAAGCAACCATGCACGCATTCCCGCAAACTCTCCGCATCGATGGGGGCGTTATCGCGGGCGGGCCCGGTCGCATCAAGCGCCGAACCGCCGCGAAGCGGCCTTCGAGCCGTAAATGCCGCGTAAACCCTGTCTTTACGCCCTTCGTATAGTCCGGGGCGCGATGGATGTCCGCCAATGACGGCCGGGGAACCATTCGAACGGCCGGGAACAGGACGACGTGGACACTGCACTCGACAGATCGCCGCCCGACGCCGCGGGCACGCTCGCCGCGCTGGTCGCGACCGAAGGCTGCCATGCGCATCCGCATGTCGCGCGGCTGCTGGGCGGCCGCGCGGCCGGTCGCGATCTGGCCGATGCCGTGCACGCGCTGTGCATTGTCCATGGTCGCCACCCCGACATGATCGAAGAGGCGAACGAGCATTGCGCCCAGCCCGACGCCTGCGGCTGGCTGACCGTTGCGAGCGGCGGGTTCGCCGGGGAGCGGGCGGCGCTGGTGCAGCTGACGGCGGCGGTCGGCCCCCTGCCCTCCACGCCGGGCCAGGCGGAAAGCGAAGCGGCCCTGGCCGGCATCCGCCATGCGCTGTCGATGCTGGCGCGTTCCGACCGGAGCGGATGCGCCACCGGCGCGGCGGCGGCGCTGGTCGCCGACTGGCATGCGGCGCGCGCGGTGATGCAGGCCGCGGCCCGCCATTGCGGGATCGAGCTGGCCGATCCGGCGCTGCCGAGCGACGGCGTGACCGGCACGGCCATGGCGATGCTGGGCGGCACGCCGCTGCTCGAACGCGCGCTGGTGTTCGGCGCGCGCCAGCTGCTCGCGCAGAACCGGGGACTGTGGGACCTGCTCGCGGCGCGTGCATCCGCCCGCGATCGCGGCTGACGGCCGGCTTGCGCCGCGGCGCCCGCTCGGCCAGACCGGCGGGATGAAGCGTTTCGAGAGCACCGACACCTATGTCGCGACCGACGACCTGCGGGTCGCGGTCAATGCCGCGGTCCGGCTGCGTCGACCGCTGCTGGTCAAGGGGGAGCCGGGCACCGGCAAGACGGTGCTGGCGCATGAGATCGCCCAGTCGCTCGGCGCGCCGCTGATCGAATGGACGGTCAAGTCGACGACGCGCGCCGCCCAGGGCCTGTACGAATATGACGCGGTGGCGCGGCTGCGCGACGGCCAGCTGGGCGATCCGCGCGTCAACGACATCGCCAACTACATCCGCCGCGGCAAGCTGTGGGAGGCGTTCGTCCACCCCACACCGCCGGTGCTGCTGATCGACGAGATCGACAAGGCCGATCTGGAGTTCCCCAACGACCTGCTCCACGAACTCGATCGCATGGAATTCCACGTCTACGAGACCGGCGAGACGGTGCGCGCCGCCGAGCGGCCGATCGTCGTCGTCACCTCGAACAACGAGAAGGATCTGCCGGACGCCTTTCTGCGCCGCTGCTTCTTCCACTATATCCGGTTTCCCGATCGCGACACGATGCGCGCGATCGTCGACGTGCATTTTCCCGGCATCCAGACGCTTCTGGTCAGCCGCGCGCTCGACATCTTCTACCAGGTACGCGAGGTGCAGGGACTGAAGAAGAAGCCGTCGACCTCCGAACTGATCGACTGGCTGAAGCTGCTGCTGCACGAGGACATGCCGCTCGACATCCTCCAGTCGCGCGATCCGGCGAAGGCGATCCCGCCGCTGCACGGCGCGCTCCTGAAGAACGAGCAGGACGTCACGCTGTTCGAGCGGCGCGCCTTCATGGCGCGGCGGGAAAGGGGTTGAGCGGCAGGCGGAAGGGTCGTTAACCCGGCGTTGACGGATGACCGTGCACCTGTACTGGCCATGCGCCTTCCCCTGCGCCCGCTCCGCTGCATCCTGCGCCTCGCGCCTGCGCTGGCGCTGATCGGCGTGCCGCAGATCGGGCGGGGAGCCTCGCTGCTCGACTATGTCGGCGAGTGCGTGCCGTTCGCCCGCGCCGTGTCCGGCATCCGGATCTTCGGCGATGCGTGGACCTGGTGGACGCAGGCGGCGGGCCACTATGCGCGCGGCCATGCGCCGAGGGTCGGATCGGTCATCGTCTTCCAGAAGACGCCGCGCCTGCCGCTCGGCCATGTCGGCGTCGTCAGCCGTGTCGTCGAGGCGCGCGTGCTGATGCTGACCCATGCCAACTGGTCGCGCCAGAACGGTGAGCGCGGCCACACCGAACAGGATGTGACGCTGGTCGACGTGTCGGCGGACAACGACTGGTCGGCGGTGAAGGTCTGGTACCGCGATGCCGAGGGACTGGGCGGCGGCGTCTACCCGGTGTCGGGCTTCATCTACGGTCCGGGCAAGGCCGCGCCCGTGCTGAGCGCCGCGCAGCCCGACTATGTGGGGGCGCTGATCGACGCCTATGCCGGAGCGGGGCCGACGCGGTAATGCCTTTCGCCGGGGGCTTGTGACGGCCCGCTTCGGCATGCAAGCGTCCGTGCCATGTTCCTCGCCTTCCTCGACGCCCTGCGTGCGGCCGGTATTCCCGCCGGGCTGAAGGAGCATCTGGTGCTGCTCGAAGCGCTGGACGCAGAGGTGATCGAGCGGACGCCCGAGGACTTCTACCATCTCGCCCGCGCCACCTATGTGAAGGACGAGGGGCTGATCGACCGGTTCGACCAGGTCTTCGCCCGCAGCTTTCGCGGCCTGATGGCGGCCGGCGACGGGCCGGAGGGCAAAATCCCGGCCGACTGGCTGCGCGCGGTGGCGGAGCGCCATCTGTCGCCCGAGGAGATGGCGGCCGTCGAGGCACTGGGATCGTGGGACGCGATCATGGAGGCCCTGCGCGAACGGCTGGCCGAGCAGCGCGAGCGGCACGAGGGCGGGTCGAAATGGATCGGCACCGGCGGCACCAGCCCCTTCGGCCATGGCGGCTACAATCCGGAGGGCGTGCAAATCGGCGGCGAGGGCCAGCATGGCCGGGCGGTGAAGGTGTGGGAGCGACGCGAGTTCCGCAACCTCAACGCGACGCGCGCGCTGGGGACGCGCAACATCAAGGTGGCGCTGCGCCGGCTGCGCCGCTTCGCGCGCGAGGGGGCGGCGGAGGAACTGGACCTCGACGCGACGATCGCCGGCACCGCGCGGCAGGGCTGGCTCGACGTGCATCTGCGGCCCGAACGACGGAATGCCGTCAAGCTGCTGCTCTTCCTCGATGTCGGCGGATCGATGGATCCGTTCGTGACGCTGTGCGAGGAACTGTTCAGCGCCGCGACCAGCGAGTTCCGGCACCTCGAATTCTTCTACTTTCACAATTGCGTCTACGAAGGCGTGTGGAAGGACAATCGCCGCCGCTTCCAGGAGCGCACGGCGACCTGGGACGTGCTCCACCGCTACGGCCACGACCACAAGCTGGTATTCGTCGGCGACGCCTCGATGAGCCCCTATGAGATCAGCCAGCCCGGCGGCTCGGTCGAGCATCTGAACGAGGAGGCGGGCGCGGTGTGGCTGCACCGGCTGGTGTCGACCTATCCCGCCGCGGCCTGGCTCAACCCGCTGCCGCCCGAGCATTGGGGCTATACCCGCTCGATCGCCATGGTGCGCGAGATCCTGGACGACCGGATGTATCCGCTGACGCTGACGGGGCTCGACGCGGCGATGCGGGAGTTGACGCGGAAGCGGTGACGGCTCAGCCGCCGAGCGCGGCGAGCTTTCGCTGGTAGCTTTCGACCAGCCGCATCCGACGCTCGCGAGCCTCCGCCGTCACGGCGCGTTCCGCCGCGGCGCGTTCCATGCTCAGCCTGCGGGCGTAGTAACGCAGATCGGATTCCAACGCGACGGCCCTCCCCGGTTCGTCCATCTCATATCAGTATCGCACCACAATCGTCAGTTTAAGGTTAACGCAACCGGCGCCGTCGGGATGCACGGCGGGCCGGGTGTCAGACGCGGTGGACGACACCGCCGATCGTCGGCGCCGGCACGCCGGTGGTACCGGGAAAGCTGATCGGCAAATTCTGCAATGTTCTCACGGCCATATAAGCAAAGCCTTCGGCCTCCATGGCATCGCCGTTCCAGCCGAGCGCATCGGCCGGCTCGGGCGTGATCCCGGTCGCTTCGGCGATCATCCGGAGCATGACCGGATTGTGCCGCCCGCCGCCCGCCACGATCAGCCGGCCCGGCCGCCGCGGCAGCTGTTGCAGCGCCAGCGCGACCGACTGCGCGGTGAAGGCGGTCAGCGTGGCGGCGCCGTCGGCGGTGTCCAGCCCGCGCACCGGCTGGACGGTGAAGTCGCTGCGATCGAGCGACTTGGGCGGCGGCGCATCGAAGAAGGGATGATCGAGCATGGCGGTGAGCACCGCCTGATCGACGCGCCCTGCCCCCGCCAGCGCTCCGCCGGCGTCGAAGCGCGCGCCGCTCGTCTCCTCGACCCAATTGTCGATCAGGCCGTTGGCCGGGCCGGTATCGAAGGCGGTGAGCGCGCCGTCCGCATCGATCAGCGTGACATTGGCGACGCCGCCGAGGTTGAGAACGGCAACCGGACGCTCGAGACCGGCGGTGAGCGCGGCATGATAGACCGGCAGCAGCGGCGCGCCCTGGCCGCCCGCCGCGACATCGGCGCTGCGGAAGTCGGAGACGGTGGTGATGCCGCAGGCGGCCGCCAGCGCGGCGCCGTCGCCGATCTGCCAGGTCCAGCCGCGATCGGGGCGATGCGCCACCGTCTGCCCGTGAAAGCCGACGACGCTGACATCGCCCGGCTTCACCCCCGCCTCGCGCATCAGCTTGAGCACCGCCATGGCATGGGTGCGTACGACCAGATCCGCGGCCTCCGCGATCGGGCGGCCCAGGCGGGGCCGGTCATAGGTGAGCGCGACGCGTGTCGCCTCCATCAGCGTCTCGCGCGCGGCGTCGGTATAGGCCTCGCCGCGAAAGGCGAGCGGGCGCACCCGCGTCTCGCCATCGGTGTCGATCAGCGCCGCATCGATCCCGTCGAGCGAGGTTCCCGACATCAACCCTATCGCCAGCATCGTCCAAGTCCCTGTATCACGACCCTTCCGAAGCACGATTGCGCGGGTGCTGGCAAATCCGGCCGTCCCGCATTATGTGCGCGCCGTCCCATGGCAACCGTTATCCCCTCTCCGCCGCGCGTCGGCATGGTCTCGCTTGGCTGTCCGAAGAACCTCGTCGACAGCGAGCGCATCCTGACCCAGCTGCGCGCCGATGGCTATCAGATGTCGCCCGATTATGCGGGCGCCGACGTGGTGCTCGTCAACACCTGCGGCTTTCTCGACAGCGCCAAGGAAGAGAGCCTGGAGGCGATCGGCGAGGCGATCGCCGAGAACGGCCGGGTGATCGTGACCGGCTGCATGGGCAAGGAAGCGGAGACGATCCGGGCGCGCTTTCCGCAGGTGCTCGCGATCACCGGGGCGCACCAGTACGAGCAGGTGGTCGAGGCGGTGCACGAGGCGGCGCCGGCGAACCTGTCCCCCTATATCGACCTGATTCCCGATGCCGGGCTGAAGCTGACGCCGCGCCACTACAGCTATCTGAAGATCTCGGAGGGCTGCAATCACCGCTGCTCCTTCTGCATCATCCCCAGCCTGCGCGGCGACCTCGTCAGCCGCCGGCCCGACGCGATCCTGCGCGAGGCGGAGAAGCTGGTCGCAGCGGGGACGCGGGAGCTGCTCGTCATCAGCCAGGACACCAGCGCCTATGGCCTCGACCTGCGCCATGCGAGCTGGCCGCTGAAGGGCGGCGGCGAGGTGCGGGCGCACATGACGGACCTGGCGCGCGAGCTGGGGCGGATCGCGCCCTGGGTGCGGCTGCACTATGTCTATCCCTACCCGCATGTCGATCAGGTCATCCCGCTGATGGCGGAGGGGCTGGTGCTGCCCTATCTCGACATACCGTTCCAGCATGCTGCGCCTGCGGTGCTGCGCCGGATGAAGCGCCCGGCCAACGACGCCAAGGTGCTGGGCCGCATCAAGGCGTGGCGCGACATCTGCCCGGATCTCGCGATCCGGTCGACCTTCGTGGTCGGCTTTCCCGGCGAGACCGAGGAGGATTTCCAGTATCTGCTCGACTGGCTGGACGAGGCGCAGCTCGACCGGGTCGGTGCCTTCCGCTTCGAACCGGTCGAGGGCGCGGCGGCCAACCTCCTGCCCGACCCCGTGCCGGAGGCGGTGAAGGAAGAGCGCTATGCGCGCATCATGGAGAAGACCGCTGCCATCTCGGCCGCGCGGCTGGCGGCGAAGGTCGGCCGGACGCTCGATGTGATCGTCGATGCCGTGGATGACGAGGGCGGCGCGACAGGGCGTTCGACGGCGGACGCACCCGAGATCGACGGCGAGGTCTTCCTACGCGACGCCGGACACCTGGCGGTGGGCGACATCGTGCCGGTCGTGATCGAGGATGCCGACGAGCACAACCTGTACGGCGCGCCCGTCGCTCCCCGCTAGGCGCTAGACCCGGCGGCCGGTGAACAGCTGGATCAGGCCGACGACCAGCGCGACGATCAGCAGGATGTGGATCAGCCCGCCCGCCACGTGCAGCGAGAAGCCTAGCAGCCACAGGATCACCAGGATGACGACGATCGTCCACAACATGCGATTTTCTCCAATTCCACGCGCGATCATGACGCGCCCTGAGCTCCCGGTACGCTAACGAACCAAGCCGTGCCGGGCTGGTTCCGCGAGGCCGTGCGATTGCATGACGGCATACCATCTGCTTCGATGACGGGATGAACCGTTTCGACGCCCTTCTGCAGCCCGATCGCGGCCAGCCCGCCCATGTCATCACCATCGTCGCGCCGGCGGGATATGAGAGCTGGCTGGGAACGCAGCCGGCGCGGATCCGCGCGATCCTGTCGGCACAGCGCTTCGCCGGCAAGGCGGGTAGCCATGCCGTCATCCCCGGCGAGGGCGAGGATTGGAGCGTGGTCGCAGCGGTCGAGGATGCGACCTCGCCCTGGGCGCTTGCCGCCCTGCCCAAGGCGCTTCCGCCAGGCAGCTATCGCGCCGAGGTGCCGGCGGCGGCAGGGCTCGGCTGGTTGCTCGGACAGTATCGCTTCGGCCGCTATCACAAGGCCGAGGATGCGGGAGACCGCGTGCTGCTGATCCGCGATCCTGCCGCGATACCGGAGCTGCTGCGGCTCGCCGGCGCGACGGCGCAGGTGCGCGATCTGGTGAATACGCCGACCCAGGATCTTGGGCCGGCGGAGCTGGAGGCGGCGGCGGAGGCACTGGCCCGGCGGCATGGCGCCGCGGTGACGGTGCGGCGCGGCGACGAGCTGGAACAGGGCTATCCGATGATCCATGCGGTCGGCCGTGCCGCGACACGCGAGCGGGCGCCGCGGCTGATCGAGCTGCGCTGGGGCGCGCCGACCGATCCGGCCGTCGCGATCATCGGCAAGGGCGTCTGCTTCGACACGGGCGGGCTCGACATCAAGCCGTCGAGCGGGATGCGGCTGATGAAGAAGGACATGGGCGGCGCGGCGCATGCGCTGGCGCTGGCCGAGCTGGTCATGGGCGCGAAGCTGCCGGTGCGCCTCCACCTGCTGATCCCGGCGGTCGAGAATGCCATTTCCGGCGACGCCTTCCGCCCCGGCGACGTGCTGCGCAGCCGCAAGGGCCTGACGGTCGAGAACACCAACACCGATGCCGAGGGACGGTTGATCCTGGGCGACGCGCTGACCCGGGCGGGCGAGGAGAAGCCCGAGCTGATCCTCGACTTCGCGACACTGACCGGGGCCGCACGGGTCGCGCTGGGCCCGGATCTGCCGCCCCTGTTCACCGACGATGCCGCGCTCGCGGCCGAGCTGCTCGCGGCCGGCGAGGCCCTGCACGATCCGCTGTGGCGGCTACCGCTGTGGGACGGCTATGACGAGATGCTCAAGTCGGACATCGCCGATCTGGTCAACGCGCCCGATGGCGGTTTCGCCGGCGCGATCACCGCCGCGCTGTTCCTGCGCCGTTTCGTGCCCGAGAAGACCGCCTGGGCGCATCTCGACGTCTTCGCCTGGCGGCCGGCCGCCAAGCCGGGCCGGTCGAAGGGCGGCGACGCCTTCGGCCTGCGCGCCGCCTGGCACGTGCTGAAGACCCGCTACGCCGCCGCGAGCGGGGTGCCCGAGCGCTCGCAGACATAGCCGGCGAGCTCCTCGCGCAGCGGCAGGCCGGCGATCGGACGGAGCGGCCCGTCATGCGCGATCGCGACCTCCGCCGAGGCGCGCGACGGGCCGACGCCGAGGACGTGGAACAGGCGCTTGCCGCAATCGACCTCGGCCCGGGCATAGGCGACGCGGCTGCCCTGCTCCTGCCGCAGGATCGCGATGATCGTACCGCCGAGCGCCTTGCGCTCGCGCAACAGGAAGTAGCGCGAGCGCGTGTCCGAGGGCGTCGGGATCAGGTCGCCCTGAAGGCGGAAGTCCCGCTCCGCCGCGTCGCGCGCCACCTCCGTATCGGCAAGGTTGCGCAGCGACACGCCGTTCCCGTTCATCCGTTCGGCCGTGTCCGACCCGGCCGAACATGCCGCCAGCATCAACCCCGTGGCCAGTGTCGTCCAGCGCGCGATCATAATGTGCTCCCGATCAATGATCGAAGCGAACGCAGAGCCAAGATGAACGATCCGTCATAATCAGCCGAGCGCAGCCGCGGCCTCGATGATCGGCACGAACTTCGCCGCGGTCAGGCTGGCGCCGCCGACCAGCGCGCCGTCGACATCCTCCATCGACAGGATCGCGCCCGCATTGTCGCCGACGACCGAGCCGCCATAGAGGATGCGCACCGTATCGGCGGCGTCGCCGATCATGTGGCGCAGCTTGGCACGCGCGATGGCGTGGATCGCAGCGATCTCGTCGGGCGTGGGGGTTCGGCCGGTGCCGATCGCCCAGCGCGGTTCGTAGGCGAGCGTGAACCAGCTGCCATCGGCATGATCGGGCACGGACTTCTCGATCTGGGCCTGGACGACGCGCTCGGCGCGGCCGGCGTCGCGCTCCGCCTCGGTCTCGCCGCAGCACAGGATCACCGACAGGCCGTTGCGGCGCGCGGCCGCCGCCTTGGCCCAGGCATCGTGGCTGGTCTCGCCCTGGTCCGCGCGCCGTTCCGAATGGCCGGCGATGGTGAAGACCGCGCCGGCCTCGCGCACCATGGCGGCGGAGACGCAGCCGGTATGCGCGCCCGAGTCCGCCTCGTGCACGTCCTCGGCCCCGATCGCGAGGCCCGGCACGCGGGCCGCGGCGGGGTGGATCAGGGTGAAGGGCACCGCGACCGCGACGTCGATGCCGGACGCGGCCGCCGCGGCGGCGGCGATCGCGTCGAGCTCGGCCAGCGCTGCGAGGGATCCGTTCATCTTCCAGTTGCCCGCCACCAGCTTGCGCCGCATCGAAGTGTCCCCTGTCCTGACCTAAGTTGGTCGGGGCGTAGAGGATGCGGCGGCCGGGGGGAAGCGCGGGCTTTGCGGCGCGAAGCTTGAAGCGCGGGCGCTCCGCCCGTAAGGCGTCGCATCCGCCAACCGCTACGGTCGTCCATGCTCAGCTTCTTTCGCCGCCTGATCAACTCGAAGTTCGGCATCGTCATCACGTTCGTCTTCCTGGGCGTGATCGCGCTCGCCTTTGCGGCGGGCGACGTGTCGAACCTGGCGGGCGGCGCCAGCGGCGGCCTGAATGGCAACGACATCGCCAAGGTCGGCAAGGAAGAGATCACGATCGCCGCGCTGCGCCAGCGCGCCGGCGACGAGGTGGCGGCGGTGCGGCGGACCAACCCGACCGCCGACATGGCGGGCTATGTCCAGTCGGGCGCGCTCGACGCGGCGCTGCAGCGGCTGATCGGTACCGCGGCGCTGGCCGAGTTCGGCCGGGCGCAGGGCATGGCCGTGAGCAAGCGGCTGGTCGACGGACAGATTGCGAGCATCCCGGGCCTTCAGGGGCCGACCGGCAAGTTTGACGAGAATCTCTATCGCCGCATCCTCGCCGAACGGAAGCTGACCGATGCCGGCATCCGCAAGGACATTGCGCTCGAGCTCCTGGCCCAGCAGCTGACCGCGCCGACCTCCGGCGCGACGCTGATCGGTGCGGAGATGGCCAAGCCCTATGCGGCGCTGCTGCTCGAGCAGCGGATGGGAGAGGCGGCCTTCATCCCGACCGCGGCGATGCCGGCGGGCGCGACGCCGGGCGACCAGGAGGTGCAGGCCTTCTACGCGCGCAACCAGGCGCGCTACCGCCTGCCGGAACGCCGCACCGTCCGCTACGCACGCGTCACGCCGGACACGGTGCGCGCCGCGGCCACCCCGACCGAAGCGGACATCGCGGCGGCCTATCAGGCGGACCGCGCCAAATATCAGGCGAGCGAGAAGCGGACGGTCTCGCAGGTGATCGTCGCCGACCGCGCCGGAGCCGACGCGATCGCGGCCAAGGTGCGCGGCGGGGCGTCGATCGCCGACGCCGCGCGCGCCGCGGGGCTCGAGGCCGCGACCTTCGCGGCGGTGGACAAGGCGGCGCTGACCAGCCAGGCGTCCGCCGCGGTCGCCGATGCGGCCTTCGCCGCGCAGCGCGGGGCGGTGCTGGGGCCGGTCCGTACGCCGCTGGGCTTCGCGGTCGCGAAGGTGGATGCGATCGAGCAGGTCGCCGGACGCAGCCTGGATCAGGTTCGCGGCGAGCTGACGGCCGCCGTCGCCAAGCGCAAGACGCTGGAGGCGCTCTCGGCGCTCCACGACAAGCTCGACGATGCGATCGGCGGCGGAGCGACCTTCGACGAGACGGTGGCGGACGCGAAGGTGGCCGCGCAAACCACCCCGGCGCTGACCGCGAACGGCCTCAATCCGGCGGCGCCGACGCAGCCCGACCCGGCCTTGCAGCCGCTCGTCGCAGCGGCTTTCGGCGCGAGCGAGGATGACGGGCCGCAGCTGGTCCAGACCGGCGAGGACGGCAGCTTCGCGATCGTCGCCGTCGGCCAGGTCACGCCGGCCGCCCCGCGCCCGCTCGCCGAGATCCGGACGCAGGTCGTCGCCGATCTCATCGCCGAGCGCCGCCGCCAGGACGCGCGCCGCGTCGCGGGGCAGGTGCTCGCCGCCGTCAACAAGGGCACGCCGCTGGCGCAGGCGCTGCGGGCGACAGGCCGCAGCCTGCCGCCGGTGCAGCAGCTCGCCGGCGCGCGCGGCGACCTGCTCCGCTCGCAGCAGCGCCCCGATCCGGCACGCCTGCTGCTGTTCAGCATGGCGCCGCGTACCGCCAAGCTGGTCGCCGCGCCCGACGGATCGGGCTGGTACGTGGTCCGCCTCGAATCGGCGACACAGGTCGATCCGTCGACCAATCCCACGCTCGCCAGCGGCGTGCGCACCGATCTCGGCCGTCTGACCGGTCAGGAGTTCGTCCAGCAGTTCGCGCGAGCCGTGCAGGCCAATGTCGGCGTCCGCACCGACGCGAAGGCGCTGGCGCGGCTCAAGGCGGAGCTGCTCGGCCAGGGTGGTTCCGATAACTGACCGGACCGCCGCCGTCGCGTCGCTGTCCGCGGGCCGGCCGGCGCTGGTCTGGCGGCAGCGGGTCGCGGATACCGACACGCCCGTCGCGGCGGCGCTCCGCCTGATCGAGCCGGGCCGCGGCGACTTCCTGCTCGAATCGGTCGAGGGCGGCGCGATCCGCGGCCGCTATTCGATCCTGGGGCTCGCCCCCGACCTCGTCTTCCGCGCGCATGGCGAGAAGGCCGCGATCAATGCGCGCTGGGCCGCCGACCGCGAGGCCTTCGCCGCCTGCGCCACGCCGACCTTGACCGCCCTGCGCGATCTGGTGGCCGCGTGCCGGATCGACGTACCGGCCGGGCTGCCCGCGGCCCTGACCTGCCTCGTCGGCTATTTCGGATACGAGACGGTCGGGCTGGTCGAACGACTGGACCAGCCCGACGCCGATCCGCTCGGCCTGCCGGACATGATGTTCGTACGGCCGACGGTGCTGCTGGTGTTCGACCGGCTCGCCGATACGCTGTTTCTGGTCGCACCGGTCTGGTCGTCCGACGCCATCGACCCGGATCAGGCGGTGGCTCGGGCCGAAGAGCGACTGGACGCGATCGAGGCGCGCCTCTCCACGGCACCCCTGCCCGCCCCGGTACGGATGGAGGCTTCGGAGCCGGCCTATACCCCCGCCATGCCGCCCGAGCGTTATGCCGCCATGGTCGACCGCGCGAAGGACTATATCGCGGCGGGTGACATCTTTCAGGTGGTGCTGGCGCAGCGCTTCACCGCCCCTTTCGCGCTGCCGCCCTTCGAACTCTATCGCTCGCTGCGCCGGATCAATCCGTCCCCCTTCCTCTATCATCTCGATTTGCCGGGCTTCTCGCTGATCGGGTCGAGCCCGGAGATCCTGGTGCGGGTGCGCGACGGCGACATCACCATCCGGCCGATCGCCGGCACCCGGCCGCGCGGCGCGACCGCCGGCGCCGACGAGGCGAACCGCGCCAGCCTGCTCGCCGATCCCAAGGAGCGCGCCGAGCATCTGATGCTGCTCGACCTCGGCCGCAACGACGCGGGTCGCGCCGCCGCGCCCGGCAGCGTCCGGGTGACCGACAGCTACACGGTCGAATTCTACAGCCACGTGATGCACATCGTCTCGAACGTCACGGCGCGGCTGGCGCCCGGCAAGGATGCGCTGGATGCGATGTTCGCAGGCTTTCCGGCGGGGACCGTCAGCGGCGCGCCCAAGGTCCGCGCCTGCCAGATCATCGCCGAACTCGAGCCGGAGCGGCGCGGTGCCTATGCCGGCGGCGTCGGCTATTTCTCGCCAGACGGCTCGCTCGATTCCTGCATCGTGCTGCGCACCGCCGTGGTGAAGGACGGGCAGATCCACGTCCAGGCCGGCGCCGGGATCGTCGCCGACTCGACGCCGGAATATGAGCAGCGCGAGTGCGAGGCGAAGGCCGGCGCGATCCTCGCCGCCGCACGCGAGGCGGTCGCCCGCGCGGGCGCGAGCGACTTCGGCCAATAGGCGCGACGCCCGATCAGGGCACCGATTCGTCGGCCCGCTTCTGCGCGCGGCGTTCCGCGGCCCATTGCTGCAGCCACATCATGCTGCACCCGGTCTGCCCGCCCGTCCCGATCGGCGAACAGGTATTGGGCAATCCGCCGGCGACCCGGCTGGTCTGGTCGATATCGGCGGCGCGGTTGACCCAGCTCTGGTTCGGCACCGCGATGGGTCCGTCGCGCCGGAACTGCTTCGGAATGCGATAGGGTTCCTCGGCCGGGCGGCAGACGACGATCTCGTCGCCTTCCGCCTTGGGGCACGCCTGCCCTGCCTCCAGCATGATGCTGCGGACCCGCTGCGGCGCGCGTCCGGCCGCGCCGTCCTCCACCTGCGCGCCGGCGGGACCGGGCAAGGTCGCGAGCAGGACGCCCGAGAGCAGGGTCAGGGACAGGATACGCATCGACTTACTCCTTGTGCGGGCAGAACGTGCCGCCCGCCTCGCGGCTCCGGGTTGCGGGAATGTTTCAGGCGTATATGGCATCCGACATGATCCTCGTCGTCGACAATTACGACAGCTTCACCTGGAACCTCGTCCACTACCTGCAGGAGCTGGGCGCGGCGGTGGAGGTGGTGCGCAACGATGCCATCTCGCCCGGCCAGGCGCTGTCCTCGGGCGCGGAAGCGTTCCTGATCTCGCCCGGCCCGTGCACGCCGAACGAGGCGGGAGTCAGCCTCGATCTCGTCGCCGCCTGTGCCGAAGCCGGACGGCCTCTGCTGGGCGTATGCCTGGGCCATCAGGCGATCGGCCAGCATTTCGGCGGCCGGGTGGAACGCGGCGGGCTGATGCACGGCAAGACCTCGCCGGTCCTGCACGACGGCACCGGCCTGTTCGAGGGCCTGCCCTCGCCCTTCATCGCGACGCGCTATCATTCGCTCATCGTCAACGCCGTGCCCGATGACCTGATCGTGAACGCGCGGGCGGAGGACGGCACGGTGATGGGCTTCCGCCATGCGACGCTGCCGATCCATGGCGTGCAGTTCCACCCGGAAAGCATCGCGACCGAGCATGGTCATGCGATGCTCGCCAATTTCCTGCGCAGCGCCGGGATCGCGACAAGGGCGATGGCGTGACCGTCCTCGCCCTGCTTCCCGATCCCGTCAGCCCCCTGTCGCGCGAGAGTGCGGCGGCGGCGTTTTCCGACATCCTCGACGGGCGCGCGAGCGAAGAGGCGATCGCGTCCTTCCTGATCGGCCTGACCGAGCGGGGCGAGACCTCGATCGAGATCGCCGAGGCGGCGCGGGCGCTGCGCGCGCGGCTGATCCCGATCAGCGCACCGCCCGGGGCGATCGACGTCTGCGGCACCGGCGGCGACGGGCACCACACGCTCAACGTCTCGACTGCCGTGTCGCTGGTGGTCGCGGCCGCGGGCGTGCCGGTCGCCAAGCACGGCAATCGCGCCGCCTCCTCCAAGGCGGGCGCGGCCGATACGCTGGAGGCGCTCGGGCTCGACATGGCGGCGGCCGGGGCGAGCGCCGAGGCGAGCCTTGCCGAACTCGGCATCTGCTTCCTGTTCGCGGCGAACCATCACCCCGCCATGGCGCGGATCACCCCGATCCGCCGCCGCATCGGCCGGCGCACGATCTTCAACCTGATGGGTCCGCTCGCCAATCCGGCGCATGTCGGCCGCCAGCTGATCGGCATCGCCCGGCCGGACTATGTGCCGGTCTATGCCGAGGCGCTGGCGCAGCTCGGCACGGAGGCGGCCTTCGTCGTCTCGGGCGCGGAGGGTCTGGACGAGATATCGGGCGCGGGACCGAGCGTCGTCACCTGCGTCGGCAGCGCGCAGCTGCCGCGCGAGGTCTCGCCGGAGGATGCCGGGCTGCCCCGCCATCCGGTCACCGCGATCCATGGCGGCGATCCCGCCTATAACGCGCTGGCCCTGCGTCGCCTGCTGCTGGGCGATCCGGGCCCCTATCGCGATGCGGTGCTGCTCAACGCCGCCGCCGCCTTCGTCCTCGCCGGCCGTGCCGCGCAGCTCGCAGAGGGCGTGTCGCTTGCCGCCGGATCGATCGACAGTGGAGCTGCCAACGACCTTCTCGACCGCTGGATCGCCTTTTCATGACGATGCTCGACACCATCATCGCCACGAAGCGCGAAGAGGTCGCCGCGCGCAAGGCGGCGACCTCTCAGGCCGAGCTCGCCGCGCGTGCCGCGGCGGCGAGCGCTCCCCGCGGCTTTCGCGCCGCGCTCGACTCGAAGCCCGGCCATGCGCTGATCGCGGAGGTGAAGAAGGCCAGCCCCTCCAAGGGGTTGATTCGGGCGGACTTCGACCCGCCGGCCCATGCCGCCGCCTATGAGCGCGGCGGGGCTGCGTGCCTGTCGGTGCTGACCGACGAGCGCTATTTCCAGGGTGCCGACGCCTATCTGGTGGCGGCGCGCGCGGCAGTGTCCATCCCCGTGCTGCGCAAGGATTTCACGGTCGATCCCTGGCAGGCGGTCGAGGCGCGCGCGTTGGGGGCGGACGCGATCCTGCTGATCGTCGCCGCGCTGGACGACGGCGCGCTGGCGGAGATCGAGGCGGCGGCGCTCGACCAGGGTCTCGACTGCCTGGTCGAGGTCCATGACGAGGCCGAGCTGGAGCGGGCCTTGCGCCTGAAGTCGCGGCTGATCGGCGTCAACAATCGCGACCTGCGCGATTTTTCGGTCGATCTCGGCCGATCGGCCCGGCTGCATGCGCTGGCGCCCAAGGGCTGCACCTTCGTGGCGGAGAGCGGGCTGGTCGATCGGGCCGATCTCGACGGGCTGGCCGCGCAGGGCATCCATTGCTTCCTGATCGGCGAGACGCTGATGCGACAGCCGGACATCGAGGCGGCGACGCGCGCGCTGGTCGGATGAGCGGCCTCACCCATCTCGATGCGAGCGGCGCGGCGCACATGGTCGACGTGTCGGACAAGCCGGATACGCGGCGCGTCGCGCGGGCCGGGGGCCGGATCACCATGTCGCGTGCCGCTCTGGCGCTGGTCCGCGATGCGACCGCGCACAAGGGCGACGTGCTCGCCGCCGCCCGGATCGCGGGGATCATGGCGGCCAAGCGTACGGCGGAACTGATCCCGCTCTGCCACCCGTTGCCGCTGTCCAAGGTGGCGATCGATCTGGAACTCGCGGACGACGGCGTCACTGTCGTCGCGACATGCTCCACAACCGGTCCGACGGGCGTGGAGATGGAGGCGCTGACCGCCGCCACCGTCGCGCTGCTGACCCTCTATGACATGGTCAAGGCCGCCGACAAGTCGATGACGATCGGCGAGGTGCGACTGCTGTCCAAAACCGGCGGCAAGTCCGGCGACTATACGGCCGCCTAGGAGCAGCGCGAGCATGGCCCTTCTCCCCGTAGCCGAGGCGCAGGCACGGCTGTTCGCCATGGCCCGCCCCGTCGCGGCGGAGACGGTGAGCCTGCACGCGGCGGCCGGGCGCTGGGCGGCGGCGGATGTGGTCGCGCGGCGCACCCAGCCGGCGACCGACCTGTCAGCGATGGACGGCTATGCGATCCGCCACGCGGACCTGCCGGGGCCTTGGACCGTGATCGGCGAGAGCGCGGCGGGGCGCCCCTTTCCGGGCAGCGTCGGTGTCGGACAGGCGACCCGAATCTTCACCGGCGCAGCGGTGCCGGCGGGTGCGGATGCGGTGCTGGTGCAGGAAGAGGCGGCGCGCGACGGCGATCGCCTGTCGCTGGCCGGCGAAGGACCGGGCCATGTCGGGCGCAACATCCGGCGGCGCGGGCTTGATTTCTCGACGGGCGACCGGCTGGTCGCGGCAGGCGAGCGGCTGACGCCCGCCCGGATCGCGGTCGCGGCGACCGGGGGGCTTGCGACGGTGCCGGCGCGGCGGCGCGTCCGGGTGGCGATCGCCGCGACCGGCGACGAGCTCGTCCCGCCCGGCCATGCCGATCCGACGGACCTGCCCGAATCCAACGGCGTGATGCTGGCGACCATGCTCGCCGGCTGGCCGGTCGAGCTGATCGACCTCGGCATCCTGCCCGACCGGCTCGATGTGCTGCGCGAGGCCTTTGCCGGCGTGGCGGCCGATCTCATCGTGACCACCGGCGGCGCGTCGGTGGGCGACCACGACCTCGTCCGCCCGGCGCTGGAAGCGGCGGGAGGCGTGATCGACTTCTGGCGGATCGCGCTGCGGCCCGGCAAGCCGATGATGGCGGGCCGCCTCGGCGAGGCGATGGTGCTCGGGCTGCCCGGCAATCCCGTCTCCGCCTTCGTCACCGCGACGCTGTTCGTGCTGCCATTGGTCGCACGACTGGCCGGCGCGGCGGAGCCGCTGCCGCCGGCGACCCGCGCTCTGCTGGGCGAGGACCTGCCCGCCAATGGCAACCGTACCGACTATCTGCGTGCCGAGATCCGTGATGGCGAGGCGTTCGCGTCCACGATCCAGGACAGCTCGATGCTGCTGACGCTCGCGCGGTCGTCGTGCCTGATCGTGCGCCCCGCCGGCGCGCCGGCCGCGCGGCGCGGCGAATCGGCGGAAATCCTGATGATCGCTTGACGCAAGCGCGATCGTTCCATATCGGTTCCTCGTCTGTTCCCGACGGAGGTCCGGCATGCTCACCCGCAAGCAGCACGAACTGGTCTGCTTCATCAACGATCGTTTGAAGGAGACCGGCGTCTCTCCCTCCTTTGAGGAGATGAAGGACGCGCTCGACCTGAAGTCCAAGTCGGGCGTGCACCGCCTGATCTCGGCGCTCGAGGAGCGCGAGTTCATCCGCCGCCTGCCCAACCGGGCACGCGCGCTCGAAGTGCTGCGCATGCCCGACCGGCCCGAGAAGGCCGAGAAGAAGGCGCGTGGGCGGACCGCTGCTGCTGCCCCGGCCGCCGCGCCGGCGACGCGGACGCCCGCCAACGACGTGGTCGAGATCCCGCTGCACGGCCGCATCGCCGCCGGTGTTCCGATCGAGGCGTTCGAGGGATCGACCATGCTCCCCGTTCCGGCCGCCCTGCTGGGACAGGGCGACCATTATGCGCTGGAGGTCGCCGGCGACTCGATGGTCGAAGCGGGCATTCTCGACGGTGACTATGCGCTGATCCGGCGTACCGAGGTGGCGCGTGACGGCGAGATCGTCGTGGCGCTGATCGACGAGGCGGAGGCGACGCTCAAATATTTCCGGCGCGAGGGGACGATGGTGCGGCTCGACCCCGCCAACCGGACCTATGACCCGCAGCGCTATACGCCCCAGCAGGTACGCATCCAGGGCAAGCTGTCGGGACTGCTTCGGCGCTACGACTGAAGGCCGGCGCGGGCAGACGCGGCGGATCGACCCAGGGATGGTCGTCGCCGCGCTGCCGGGTCGTCACGATCCGACCGCTGGCGAAGCTGATCGCGACGCCGCCGGTTTGGGCGAGCGTGTCGCGGTCGAGCCTGAGCCAGCGCGGGCGGCAGCTTCGCGGCAGTCGCCGTTCGCTGACCACCACGTCGGCACCGCGACAGGCGGTGGCGAGCCGGTCGGCCGGCACCGGATAGGCGCTGCGGGTCAGCACGACGCGCCAGCGCCGGTCGCCGCGGACGACTGTGGCGACGCAGAGATCGGCGGAGCAGCGCGCGTCGCCGGCATCGTCCAGCAGCGAGGCGTCGAGGACGCCGCCATTGGTGGCGAGAACGTCGCGCATATAGTCGCCGACCCGCTCGCGCAGCAGGGCAACGCGCCCGTCGACGAGGCGCAGCGCGGCGTGCCGGCCGTCGGCGGTCACGAGCAGGTCCGGCGGCGGCGACAGCGTCGTCCACAGCAGGCCCGCGATCAGCGGCAGCGCGCCCCATTGTCGCAGCGTCGTGCGCCAGAGCGCGATCCACAGACCGCCGACGACCATCAGCGCGAAGGCGCCGTCGGGCATGACCGGCCAGGACGAGACCGCGCCCGGGGCCGACGCCACGAGGCGGGCGATCCGGAGCAGCGCCTGCAGCCCGACATTGGTCAGCCACCAGACCGGCGCGCCGGCGCCGATCGCATCGAGCAGGAGCGCCAGCGCCTCCAGCGGCATGATGACGAAGGTGGTGAGCGGGATCGCCACGATATTGGCGACCGCACCGTAGAGCCCGGCGCGATGGAAATGATAGACCGCGATCGGCATCAGCGCCGCCTCGACGATCACGCCGGTCGCCAGCAGCAGCACGGTGCCGCGCGCCAGGCTGCGCCATCGCGGCTCCTCGCGGGCCTCGCCGAAGCGGCGCATCGCGGGATGCTCGTGCAGCGCGACGATCGCGGTGATCGCCGCGAAGGAAAGCTGGAAGCTGGGGCCGGCCAGCGCCTCGGGCCAGAAGGCGAGCACCACCAGCGCGCCGCCGGCGACGAGCCGCAGCGTCATCGCCTCGCGCCCCAGCGCGAGGGCGACCAGGATCAGGAGCGAGGCGACGCAGGAGCGGATCGTCGGCACCTCCGCCCCGGTGAGCAGCGTATAGCCGATCGCCGCGCAGGCCCCCGCCCCCGCCGCGACGAGCGGCAGCCGGACCCTGAGGGCGAGGGCCGGCACGAGCGCGAGGAGCCGGAGTACCACGGCCATGGTCGCGCCCACCGCGGCGGTGATGTGGAGCCCGCTGACGGAGAGCAGATGCGCCAGCCCCGCCGCGCGCATCGCATCGGAATCCGCCTGTTCGATCCCGCCCATGTCCCCCGTCGCCAACGCCGCCGCCACGCCGCCGGCGCTGCCCGGTAGGCGAGCCAGGATATGGGCGGTGAGTGCGGCACGCAGCCCGGGCTCCGCCCGACCCGCGTCGAGCACGGTCACCGGGGCGAAGCCACGCCCCGTCGCGCCGATGCCGGTGAACCAGGCGGTCTGCGCATAGTCATAGGCGCCCGGCACCGCCGCGCCCGGCGGCGGCATCAGCCGGGCGCCGAGCCGCAACCGTCCGCCCTCGCCTACATGCGGCATGTCTTCCGCGCGAAGGTTGACGCGGATCGCCTGCGGCAAGGGCCAGCGGCGTCCCGCTGTATCGATCCCGGCGCTGCGGGGCGCGAGCGTCAGGCGGACGAGCCCGCGGGCGACGAGCGGCTCGATCCGCAGCACCTCGCCGTCGAGGCGCACCACCGCCGGCCGCGCTAGGACTGACGCCCCCACCCGCTCGGCGCGCCAGGCGATCAGGCCGAGACCGGCCGCGACGCCGAGCATGCCGAGTGCGATCGCGGCCGCGGCCCGCCCCCCGCGCGAGGCGGCGGCGGCCAGCCCCGCCATCGCCAGAGCGGCGAACCCGCAGGCCGTCCAGCTCCGCGCCCGCGGCAGCGCGAACCAGAGGACGATGCCCGCGCCGATCGCGACCGGCAGCCAGAGCGGCAGCTGATCGCGCTCCGCCTCCAGCCAGCGCTCGACGGCGCCGTGCAGCCGATCGAGCCATGTCATTTGTCGCCCCATCGGGTGCGTGCTAGGGGCGCTCGCGGCTGTCTCGGCCATCGATCATCCAGTCAATCACCCTCGTCTTGGGAGCAGCTGCGCGTGAGCGCAACACACGATCAGAGCGGCATCGCCGCACCCGCGCAGAGTGCTGAAGGCAGCGCCGTCGTCACCCGTTTCGCGCCGTCGCCGACCGGCTTCCTCCATCTGGGTGGCGCGCGCACGGCGCTGTTCAACTGGCTGTTCGCGCGCCATCATGGCGGCCGGTTCCTGCTGCGCATCGAGGATACCGATCGCGCGCGCTCGACCCAGCCCGCGGTCGACGCGATCCTGAACGGCATGCGCTGGCTGGGTCTCGACTGGGACGGCGAGGCGGTGTTCCAGTTCGCGCGCAGTGCCCGGCATGCCGAGATCGCACAGGCGATGGTCGCGAACGGCCATGCCTATCGCTGCTACATGACCGCGGAGGAGATCGCCGCGCAGCGCGAGGCGGCGCAGGCGGCCAAGCAGCCGCTGCGCGTCCGCTCGCCCTGGCGAGACGCCGATCCGGCTACCGCCCCCGCCGACCGGCCCTTCGTCGTGCGCCTGCGCGCGCCGCAGGAGGGCGCGACCACGATCGAGGATCGGGTTCAGGGCAGCGTGACGGTGCAGAATGCCGAGCTCGACGATCTCGTGCTGCTCCGCTCGGACGGGACGCCGACCTATATGCTCGCGGTGGTAATCGACGACCACGACATGGGCGTGACGCATGTCATTCGCGGCGACGATCACCTCAACAACGCGTTTCGCCAGCTGCCGATCTACCGGGCCAATGGCTGGCCGGAACCGGTCTATGCCCATATCCCGCTGATCCACGGATCCGACGGCGCCAAACTGTCCAAGCGTCACGGCGCAGTGGGCATCGAGGCCTATCGCGACGAACTCGGCATCCTGCCCGAGGCGCTCGACAATTATCTGCTGCGGCTCGGCTGGGGACATGGCGACGAGGAGAAGATCAGCCGCGAGCAGGCGGTCGCCTGGTTCGACCTGGCGGCCGTCGGCAAGAGCCCGTCGCGCTTCGATCTGAAGAAGCTCGAGAACCTCAACGGCAAATATATCCGCGAGGCCGACGATGCGCGTCTCGCCCGACTGGTCGGCGCGCGGATCGGTGCCACGGACACGGACCTGCTGACGCGGGCGATGCCGGCGCTGAAGGAGCGCGCCGCCAATCTGAACGAGCTGGCGGACGGTGCCCGCTTCCTGTTCGCGCAGCGGCCGCTGCCGGTGGCGGAGGACGCCGCCGCGCTCCTGACCGAGGATGGCCGGGCGACCCTGTCGGCGACCCATGCAGCGCTTGACGCGGTGCACAACTGGGATACGGAGGCTTTGGAAGCCGCGGTACGGCGCGTGGCCGAGGAGCGGGGCTTGAAGCTCGGCCAGGTCGCGCAGCCGCTGCGGGTCGCCCTTACCGGACGGCGGACGTCGCCCGGAATCTTTGACGTCCTCGCCCTTCTAGGGCGCGCGGAAAGTCTGGGCCGGATCGCCGACCAGACGGCCTGAGGGACGCCCATCAACGGAAGGATGCTGGAATGACCGACCCCGCAACGCTCGCCCTCGACGGCAAGGGTTTTGAATATCCGGTCATGTCGGGCACGATCGGCCCGGACGTTATCGACATCCGCAAGCTCTATGCGCAGACCGGTGACTTCACCTACGATCCCGGTTTCACCTCGACCGCCTCGTGCCGGTCGGCGCTGACCTATATCGACGGCGACGAGGGCGTATTGCTGCATCGCGGCTATGCGATCGGCGAATTGGCCGAGCAGTCGAGCTTCATGGAGGTCGCCTATCTGCTGCTGCGCGGCGAGCTGCCGACCGCGGACGAGCTGAAGACCTTCTCGACGACGATCACCCGCCACACCATGGTGCACGAGCAGCTCGCCGCCTTCTTCCGCGGCTTCCGGCGCGACGCGCATCCCATGGCGATCATGTGCGGCGTGGTGGGCGCGCTGTCCGCCTTCTACCACGACTCGACGGATATCCACGATCCGGTCCAGCGGACGATCGCCAGCCACCGGCTGATCGCCAAGATCCCGACGATCGCGGCGATGGCGTACAAGTACAGCGTCGGCCAGCCCTTCCTCTATCCCGACAATTCGCTGAGCTATACCGGCAACTTCCTACGCATGACCTTCGGCGTGCCGGCCGAGCCCTATGAGGTGAATCCGGCGGTCGAGAAGGCGATGGACCGGATCTTCATCCTCCACGCCGATCACGAGCAGAATGCCTCGACCTCGACGGTGCGGCTCGCCGGCTCGTCGGGTGCCAACCCCTTCGCCTGCATCGCGGCGGGCATCGCCTGTCTGTGGGGTCCGGCGCATGGCGGCGCCAACGAGGCGGCGCTCAACATGCTGCGCGAGATCGGCACGCCCGAGCGGATCCCGGAGTATATCGCCCGCGCCAAGGACAAGAACGATCCGTTCCGCCTGATGGGCTTCGGCCATCGCGTCTACAAGAACTACGACCCGCGCGCGACGGTGATGCAGAAGACGGTGCGCGAGGTGTTCGACGCGCTGAAGGTCAACGACCCGCTGTTCGAGACTGCGCTGCGCCTCGAGGAGATCGCGCTGAACGACGAGTATTTCGTCGAGAAGAAGCTGTTCCCGAACGTCGATTTCTACTCCGGCGTGATCCTGTCGGCGATCGGCTTCCCGACCAGCATGTTCACGGTGCTGTTCGCGCTCGCGCGGACCGTAGGCTGGGTCGCGCAGTGGAACGAGATGATCACCGATCCCGACCAGAAGATCGGCCGTCCGCGCCAGCTCTATACCGGGCCGACGCAGCGCCCCTATGTCCCGGTCGGGCAGCGCTGAGCCGATGCGCCGGCTGAGGCCGATCCTGATCGCGGTGGGCGTGCTGATGGCGCTGACCGGCGGGCTGTGGATCGGCCAGGGCCTGGGCTATGTCCAATGGCCGCGGTCGAGCTTCATGCTCGGCCGTGGCGAATGGGCCGATTACGGCGCCGCGCTCGCCGTCGCCGGACTCCTTCTCGTTCTGGTCGGTCGCCGCCTGCCGCGGCGCTGACGGCACCCGTGCCGTCAGGCCACGGGCATCACGCCCGTAGGCAGGGTCAGCGTGAACCGCGCGCCTTCGCCCGGAGCGCTGGCGACGGTCAGGTCGCCGCCCATTGCCCGCGCCAGCCGCCGGGCGATGAACAGGCCAAGGCCGTTGCCGCCCGCCTCGCTCGGATCGACCCGCTCGAACTTGTTGAAGATGCGCTCCTGATCCTGGGGCGCGATCCCCTTGCCATGATCGGTCACGGTCAGCCGCGCCAGCGGGCCCGTGATTCCCACATCGAGCGCGACCGCGCCGCCATTGGGCGTGTAGCGGACGGCATTGCCGATCAGGTTGACGAGGATCTGAAGGACACGGCGCGCATCGCCCACCGCCGGCGCGCGCTCGTCCGCGGCCGGCTTCAGGATGATGACGCCGGCATGGTCGGCCCGTACCGACAGCAGGGCGGCGGCGCGGCGGGCGCTCTCCGCCAGGTCGATCGGCACGCGCGCGGGGGCGAAATCCGGACGCTCGATCGCCTGGAGATCGACGAGGTCGTCGACGAGCGCCATCAGATGGCGACCGGCGCTGGCGATGTCGGCGGCATAGTCGACATAGTCGGCGGCGACCGGCCCCTCGGCCGCGGCGCCGATCGCGTCCGCGTCGGCGATGATGCGCGACAGCGGGGCGCGCAGCGCGCGGTCGAGCCCGGTGGTGAAGACGCTCGACAGCGGGTCGGCGGCCGGTGGCGCGGCAATGTCGGCGAACAACGCGGCGCCGGCCAGCCCGCCGAAATCGCCCCGTGCATCCGGCCGGATGGCGGCGGACAGGCTGACCGCCTGGCCGGTCTGGCGGATCGTGGCCGGCTGGTCGCGGAAAGGCCGGCGACGGGCGAGCGCATCGAGGATCGGCATCGCTCCGCCGGCACCCTCGTCGAAGCCGAACAGCGCCGTGAGCGGGCGGCCGAGCAGGCTCATGGGATCGAAGCCGGCGATCCGCGCCCCGGGACCAGCCGCGACATGGGTCAGCCGCAGGGCCGCGTCGGTCTCCCAATCGATCCCGCCCTCGAGCAGCGGCGGCAATGTGCCGCGGGTCGGCCGCCAGGCGGCGCGCTCCTGCCAGCCGCTCGCGGCAAGGCGGATGCGCTCGCCTTCGGGCTGCGCCTGCACCCAGAGCTCCAGGTCATTCTCATCGTCGGCAACGGTGACCCGCCGGCAGACGAGGATGCCCAGCCGCCGGGCGAGCCATGCAGCGGCGGCCAGTTGCGGAACGGCGAAGCGCTCGCCGATCTCGCCGCCGGCGCGAGCGTTGAGTGACTCGATTGCCGGGTCTGCGGACAGCAGTACCCCCTCCGCATCGACCACGGCATGCGCGACGGCACCCCCCGTCTCGGAGCCGGGGACGTTCATGGCAGGGGACGATCGAAGGCGCGCATCGCCGCGAGGAAACGCGGATCGAGTGTCAGCGGCTCCAAGGCCGCGATCGCGGCGTCCGGCGGGACGTCGACGATGGCGTCAAGATCGTCGGCGAAGCGCTCGACGTCACGGCGAGGATCGGCCTCGGCGAGTGCGAGGCCGATGCGGGCGATGGCGCCGCGGTCGAGCCGCAGCGCGCGCAGGGCGAGCCACAGACGCTCGCCGTCCGGCTCGAGCGTGAGCGCGCGCGCCTCGTCGAAGGGAAGATGCAGGGTGTGCGACAGGATGGCGATGAAGACGCCGAGCCGGCGGTCGCCCATCGCCTCGACGAGCAGGCTGGCGATCTCCGCCGGGCGCGGATCGATCGCCGCGACGAGGCGGAGCGCCAGCGCGTCGGAGCGCTCGCCATCCTCATGCGCGCCGAGGCTACGGGTCGCAGCCTCCGCCAGGGCGCGGTCGCGCGCCGGGTCGTGCGCCTCGCCCCGCATCGCTGCCGCCACCCACCAGACCAGGCGGGCGTAGAGATCGGCCGGCAGTTCGGCGCCGTCCGCCTCGCTCCGCTCGAACTGGTCGCGGCGCCGGCTCTCGGCGGCGAGAAGCACGGCGGCGGTACGCGCCACCGGCGCGTCGGGCGCGAGCGAGAGGCGGACGAGGAGGCTGGGCTCGTCCGGTCCGCCGGGCGACGGCGGCAGCGCGGAGGCGACGATGTCCTGCCGGATTCGCGCGACCAGCTCGGCCACCAGCGCCGGATCGCGGAGCAGCCCGGCGGCAGCGAGGCGGCCGGGCACGGCCTCGGCGGGCCGCAGCAGATGTTCGGCCCGCGCCGCGGTCATCTGGTCGGCGAGAAGCCGCAGCGTGTGGCGGCGGAGCGACGCCTCGATCCCGGTCACCAGGGCGCGGCTCTGGTTCGTCAAGCCGGCGCGGATGCGATCATCGAGCCGGTCGGCATCGTGCAGGGCGAGGTCGGCCAGGGCGGCGGCGTGGGCCTCGCGCGCGCGACGATCGGCGCCGGCGACCCGTGCCGCCAGCGCCTCGGGAGCCCAACCTCCCAGATCGTCCCAAAGCTGTTGCGCCGCCATGATCGTTTCGGCCTATTCGTCCTGTAGTTAAGGCCGCCCTAAGCCTCGCGCTCCGCCTCTTGCCGCAACGACTCGATCGCCGCGGCCAAGGTGCTGCCGGCATACAGCATCGCCGCGACGATACCCCAATCGGCATGATCCGCGAGCGTGAACAGCGTCAGGATCAGCAGCAAGGCGGGCGGGGTCGCCCACCAGCCGCGGCGATGCGAGCGCCGGCTCGCCCGCAGGGTCAGCGCGGCGACGAACGCCAGCGTCACGGCGAAGGGCCACAGGCCGCCGGCCGCGCCGGTCGCGACGAGTGCGCCGAGCGACAGCACCGGCACGACGGCGGTGGCACCGGCCTGCACCCGCTCCAGCCGCTCCTCGTCGCGCAGGCGCGACAGCAGCGCGCCGACCGCGAGCACCAGGCAGCCGAACAGGGTCAGCGAGGTGCCGATCCGGGGCGTGCCGAGCAGGGTCGCGAGGGCGCCGCCGAGCCCGGCAAAGGCGCCGAGCCCGGCGACCGCGATGGTCGCGATGCCGCGCGCGACGATCGGTGGGATGGCGAGGCGGGCGAGCGGCGCGACGACGGCGGTGTGGAACCAGTTGCGGCGGTCCGCGACCATCGCCGCCAGGACGGCGCGACCGCGTGCCGCCATGCCGTCGCTCGAATGTTCGATGCCGTGGCCGTCGCCGAGCGCGCTGGCGGGCAGCGGCACATGCTCCGCCCTCGCCTGTTCGGCGAGGCGCAGCGTCGTCGACTGGAGGTCGTAGTCGCGCGGCAGCGCCGCCACCTCCGCGATCCGTCGCGGATCGAGGCGCGCCAGCCCGGCCCAGGCCATGCGCCCGCCGAGCCGCTCATATTCCGGCGGCGCGTCGGTCTCGGGCAGGACCAGCAGCACGTCGGCCGGTTCATGGGCCATTGCATCGACGATGTCCTGCGTGGTGATCAGACCATCGGCGAGCATCAGCACGCGCGAGAGGGGGTGCAGCTTCTCCGACGCCTCCGCGGCCGACCGCACGGCGTCGACCGCGACCCCGCGCCGCCCGATGCGCCCCAGCGCGCCGAGCAACTCGGGCGTCAGGCGGCCCACCGAGACGATGAGCTGCGCCGCCCCCGCCGCGATCAGGAGCCGGGCCTGATATTCGATCAGCGTCACCCCGCCGAACGGCAGGGTCGCGGTCAGCTGACCCGGTCGATCGAGCGCTTCATGATCGGCGAAGAGGAGCCCTGCGAGCATCGTCGATGCTGGTAGGGAGGAAATCCGGCGAGGACAACGCCTGCCGCCCGGCCTTTTCCGGCCCGGCGGCGGGATCGTGGCGCGATTTGCCGACGATCAGAGGCGGGCGACAGCGCGGCGGAGCTTGGCGAGCATCTGCTGGTCGCCCGGCCGCCCCTCGACCGCCTCGGCGGCCTGCGCCATCAGCCGCACCGCGCCGAAGCTGGCCGCCAGTCCGCGCAGCCGCGCCGCGGCGGTGCGCCAGGTCTCGAGATCCTCGGCCTTGTCCATCGCCGCGAGCGCCTTTTCGGCGCTGGAGACGAAGGCCATCCGCAGTTCCACGATCAGCGCGGGATCATCGCCCACCGTCGCCGCCAGGGTCGCATCGATTGCACCGGGATCATAAGCCATGGCCGAAGGAATAGGGTCGCAGTGGTTAAGAGAAGGTTAGCATCGATCACGCCATCAACCCGTCGCACGGGGATTTGCGTGGCGGCGAAAGCTGATACTGTGCGCGCCATGACTGGGGGTATGCGATAATGGGCGCACGGATCGACGCGCATGATGATCTGTGGCCCCGGGGCGACTTGCACGCCGCGGACGACGACGTGCTGGACCTGGTCGACGCACAACCGCTGGACCGTCCGGGCGATTTCGGCTGGACTGCGCCGCTCGCCGCGCTGCTGCTGTCGGGTCTGTGGATCGGCGGCATGCTGTGGCTCGCCCTGCCCGCCTTGCCCGCGTTGCCGCCGGTCGAGCTGGCGCAGTTCATCGCCGCGCTGGCAGTGGTGCCGGCGCTGATCGGCATCGTGTGGCTGCTCGCCCGTCGCACGAGCCGCGCCGAGGCGCGCCGCTTCGGCGCGTCGGCCCAGGCGATGCGGACCGAGGCCGCCGCGCTGGAGCGGCGGGTCGCATCGCTGTCGCGCACCCTCGCCTCGCATCGCGAGCAGCTCGTCGTCCAGCTCGACGCCGGCGCCGCGGCGAGCGGCCGGCTGGAAGCGATTGGCATGACGATGGCCGACCGGATCGCCGAGGCGCAGAGCCAGGCCGCCAGCCTGGCGGAGGCGGCGGACCGTGCGCGCGGGACGGTGGGCGAGCTGATCGCCGCGATGCCACGCGCGCGCGCGGAGAGCGAGGAGGTCGGCCGCCGGCTCGACCAGGCCGGACTGACCGCGGCCGCCCAGGCGGCGGCGCTCGAGGCGCAACTGCTCGCGCTGGGCGAGCGCGCCCGCGAGGCCGACGAGACGGCGCTGGCGAGCGCCACGCGGCTGGCAGAGGAGATCGCGCGGATCGATGCGGCGGCCCTCGACGGCAGCGCGAAGCTCGAGCGGACGGTCGCCGAGGCGGCGGGCGCGATCCGCCTTCACTCCGATGCCGCCGCGCGTCTGCTCGACGAGCAGGTCGGTCGTCTGGGCGATGCCGGAACCGGCGCCAGCGTGCGGCTCGGCGAGACGATCGAAGGGATGAGCGCGGCGCTCGACGTCTTCGTCCGGTCGGCGGCGGATCGGCTCGGCGAGCATGTCGAGCGGCTCGACGCGGCGGGCCAGGGCGCGGGCGGCCGGCTCGCGCGGGTCGCGGGGGAGCTCGCGGAGACGATCGAGGCGCTGGTCGGTCGCAGCGAGCGCGCGACCGAGGACGCCCGCCACCGCGCCGAGGAACGCGCCGAGGCGCTTGTCGGCGCGATCACCGAACATCAGGCGACGCTGGACGCGGGTGCGACCGCCAGCGTCGATGCGTTGGCGGCACGGCTGCGCGATGTCGACCTGTCGATCGCACGGCTGGCCGAGCGGCTGGACGGACAGCGCGGCGCGGCGGATCATCTGGTCGGCGACCTGACCCGCGGCCTCGACGACGTAACGCGGCAGCTCGACTCGCTCCATGCGCAGGGCGTCGAGCGCTCGCAGCTGCTCGCCGCCTCGATCAGCGCACTGGGCGGATCGGCCGACGCCATGACCGAGGCGCTGCGGGCCGGCGACGCGATGGCGCAGCGGACGATGGGATCGACCGAGGCGCTGCTGGTCGCGCTCGACGCGGCCGCCCGCGAGATCGACGATACCCTGCCCGAAGCGCTCGATCGTCTCGACGCCCGTATCGGCGCGAGCCGCGGTGTGGTGGCGCAAGCCAAGCCCGAGCTTCTCGCCCTGGTCACCGCCGCCGAGAGCACGCACGACGCCATCGAGGCGATTGCCGGGGTGGTCGCCGAGCAGCGGCGCAGCCTCGACCAGCTGTCGGCGACCCTGCTCGAGACGCTGACCCAGGGGCGCGCCAAGGCCGATGCCCTGGGCGAGATGGTCGACGACACGATCGGCCGCAGCCACCGCTTCGCCGACGAGGCGGCGCCGCGCCTGCTCGATGCGCTGCTCCGGGTCCGCGAGACCGCGCAGACCGCGGCGGATCGCGCGCGCGATGCGCTGGCGACCGTCATCCCGGAAGCGGCGAGCGCGCTGGAGCAGGCGAGCGCGGAGGCGATGCGCCGCGCGGCGGGCGACACCGTGCAGCGGCAGGTCGACGCGATCGGCGATGCCGCCGAGGGTGCGGTCGCGGCGGCGACGCGGGCGACCGAACGACTGGCGGCACAGGTCCACCAGATCGCCGAGCAGACGGCGCTGGTCGAGACCCGGCTCGAAGAGGCGAAATCAGAGCGCGAGTCGGCCGATCGCGATTCGCTCGCGCGGCGGGTATCGCTGCTGATCGAGGCGCTCAACTCCGCCTCGATCGACATCGCGCGGGCCTTCGCCCCCGACATCGCCGACAGCGCCTGGGCGGCCTACCTCAAGGGCGATCGCGGCGTGTTCACGCGCCGGGCGGTCCGCCTGCTGGATGGTGGCGACGCGCGGGAGATCGCGCGCCTCTATGACGGCGATGCCCGCTTCCGCGAGCATGTAAACCGCTACATCCACGATTTCGAAGGCATGTTGCGCGCAATCCTGTCGCAACGCGACGGCCAGCCGCTCAGCGTGACCCTGTTGTCCTCGGACATGGGCAAGCTCTACGTCGCGCTGGCGCAGGCGATCGAGCGGCTGCGGTAGGGCGCATGGCGCAGCCCCCGCGGCTCACCGCGTCTCCATGTTCATCCGGTCGAAGAAGTCGACGTCGCCGGGCGTGATCCAGCCATAGCGATAGTTGAGCTGGAACAGCACGAACAGGATCGTGGCGACGATCGTGACGCGCAAGGCGATGCGGCCGGCGCGAAATTCGTGCGGGGCGCTCTCGGCTTGGCCCGGCACCCGGGCGGCACCCACCTCGTCGCTGGTGCGCACCCCGAAGGGGAGCACCAGGAACACCGAGAACGCCCAGAACAGGACGTAGATGGCGAGGGCCGAGGTCCAGCGCATCGGTGCGACGCCCCCTGGCTCAGGCCTCGATCAGCAGGACGTCGACGACCGGCTTCTTGCCCGTCCAGCGCGTCGCGACCTTGCGGACCGCGAGGCGCAGATCCTCGCGCAGGCGATCCCTCGGGCGACCCCGCCCGGCCTTGACCGCGGCAAAGGCGGCATCGACCGCGTCGCCGAGGAACGCGTCGCGTTCGTCCTCGACAGGAACGCCCTGCACGCGCACCTGAGGCTGGCCGATCACCCGCCCCTCGCGTACCGCGACGGCGACCGAGATCTGGCCGTTGAGCGCCAGCTTGCGCCGCTCGTTGATGGTCGATCCATCCGCCGGCAGGATGACGTCGCCGTCGAGCACAAGCCGCCCAACCGGCGCGTTGCCGATCTTCTTCGGAGCGCCGGGACGCAGGCGGACGATCTGGCCGTCCGACTGGACGATCGACTGCGGCACGCCCTCCGCCAACGCGAACCGGGCGTGCTCCATCATGTGGCGCATCTCGCCATGGACCGGCACCAGCGTTTCCGGACGCAGCCATTTGTAGAGGCTCGCCAGCTCCGGGCGGCCGGGATGGCCGGACACATGGACATGCGCCTGCCGCTCGGTGACCATCTCCACCCCCTTGGCGGCGAGCAGATTCTGGATGCGGCCGATCGCCACCTCGTTGCCGGGGATCTGCTTCGAGGAGAAGATCACCATGTCGCCCGCGTCCAGCGCGATGCTGTGGCTGCCCTCGGCCACACGCGACAGCGCGGCGCGCGGCTCGCCCTGGCCGCCGGTGGCGACGATCAGGACCTTGTTCCTGGGCAGGCGCATCGCCGTTTCGGGATCCACCGTCTCCGGGAAGTCCTGAAGATAGCCGGCGGCGCGCGCGACCTTGAGGATCCGGTCGAGAGAGCGCCCGGTGACGCAGAGCTTTCGCCCCGTCTCGCGCGCCACCTGGCCGAGCGTGTGCAGGCGCGCCGCGTTCGAGGCGAAGGTGGTCACGAGGACGCGGCCCTTGGCCCGCGCGATCGTCTCGGCGAGGCCCTTCCGCACGCTCGCCTCGGACCCGGACGCATCCGTGTTGAAGACGTTGGTGGAGTCGCAGACCAGCACGTCGATCCCGGCATCGCCGATCGCGCGCAGATCCGCCTCGTCGGCGGGCTTGCCGATCACGGGCGTGGGATCGAGCTTCCAGTCGCCCGAATGGAAGACGCGCCCGTGCGGCGTCTCGATCAGCAGCGCGGACGCCTCGGGGATCGAATGCGACATCGGCACGAAGGTGACGCCAAACGGCCCGACGTTAAACCGCTCGCCCTGCGGGATCACGCGCAGCTTGACCCGGTCGGCGATGCCCTCCTCATCGAGCTTGCCGCGCATCAGCCCGGCCGTGAACGGCGTGGCGTAGAGCGGCACGCCGAGATCCTCGGCCAGGTAGGGCAGCGCGCCGATATGGTCCTCATGCCCATGGGTCAGGACGATGCCGGCGAGCGCGTCCTGACGCTCCTCGATGAATTGGAGGTCGGGTAGGATCACGTCGATGCCCGGATAGGCCGGATCGGCGAAGGTGATGCCGCAGTCGACCATCATCCACTGGCCGGCCGTTCCATAGAGGTTGACGTTCATGCCGATCTCTCCCGAGCCGCCAAGGGCGCAGAAGAGGAGTTCGTTCTTGGGAGTCATTCAAAGCTTTCATTGTGGGTGCGCCGCATGGTGGCCCCGGCGCGGGCTGGTTCAGGCGATATGGGCCCTTTGCCACATCATCGCCAGTCCCTGGATGGTCAGGTCGGGCTCGATATGATCGAACACCGCTGTATGTTGCTCGAACAGCGTGGCGAGCCCGCCGGTGGCGATCACGCGGACCGGCCGGCCGACTTCGGCCTTGAGGCGCTGCACCAGCCCCTCGATCATGGCGATATAGCCCCAGTAGATGCCGATATGCATCTGGTCGACCGTATTGCGGCCGATCACGCTGGCGATCGCCGGCGCCTCGATCGCGATGCGGGGCAGCTTGGCGGCGGCGGTGACGAGCGCGTCGAGCGACAGATTGATACCGGGCGCGATGATCCCGCCCTTATAGGCGCCGGTATAGTCGCTGACGTCGAAGGTGGTGGCGGTGCCGAAGTCGATCACGATCAGGTCGCCGGGGTGCAGGGCATGCGCCGCGATCGTGTTCACCGCCCGGTCGGCGCCGAGCGACGCCGGCTCGTCGATATCGAGGGCAATGCCCCAATCCAGCGGCTCGCGGCCGGCGATCAGCGCCTCGGTGCCGAAATATTTGCTGGCGAGCACCTGAAGATTGTGGAGCGCGCGGGGCACGACCGTGGCGATCACCACCGCCTCGACCACCCCGCGATCGAAGCCGGCGAGCGCGAGCAGTTGGCTGAGCCAGACCGCATATTCGTCCGCGGTGCGGCGCGGATCGGTGGCGATGCGCCAGCGCCCACGGATCTGCCGCTCGCCGGCGGCCGTATCCACCAGCGCGAAGACGACATTGGTATTTCCCGCATCGATCGCGAGCAGCATGGATCAGGTTCCCCGGATCAGGAAGACATCGCCCGCGTGGATGACACGCCGCCCCCCGCCCGCCAAGCGCAGGGTGAGCGCGCCGTCGGGATCGAGGCCATCGAACAGCCCTTCGACGAGACTGCCGTCGGGTGCACGGAGCGACAGCGGCGTGCCGATCGGATGGGCGTCGGCCAGCCAGCGCGCGCGGATTTTGGCCAGCCCCTCGCCCCGCCAGCGGGCGAGCCAGCGCGCGAAGCCTTCGCGCAGGACGTCGAACACCAGTGTCGCATCGCAGGCTTCGCCGCGATCGGCGAGACTGGTCGTCGGGCGATCGGAAAGGTCGGGATGATGCGCAATGTTGACGCCGATGCCGACCACGACGGCGTCGTCGGCGCGCTCGAGCAGGATGCCGGCGAGCTTCGCCCCGTCCGCGAGCAGGTCGTTGGGCCATTTGAGCCGGGTCGCGCCCGGCAGGAAGACCGACACCGCCTCCTGCACCGCGATGCCGGCAACCAGCGCCAGCGTGGGCGCGGGCGGATCGCTGCGGCGCAGGCGCACCAGCGTGCTCGCGTAAAGGTTGCCGGTGGGCGACACCCAGTCGCGACCGTGACGGCCGCGCCCTGCGGTCTGGCGTTCGGCCCGCAGCCAGCTGCCCTCCGCCGCACCGTGCCGCGCCGCGTCGAGAAGGTCGGCGTTGGTCGAACCCGTTTCCGCGACCGTCCGCACGGCCGCGGGCAGCGCCTCGCTCAGAACAGCGCCTGCGCGGCGGTGAGGCTCCAGGCCGCGAGTGCCGGGATGGTGAGGTAGCCGAGCGGCGAGACGATCACCGCCGCGACCGCGATCAGGCCACCCTCGACCACGCCATTGCCCTCGCGGGTATATTCCGGCGCCGGATCGTCGAAGTACATCGTCTTGACGACCCGCAGATAATAATAGGCGCCGATGACCGAGGCCGCGATGCCGACCGCGGCCAGCGGGAAGAGCCCGGCCCGGACCGCGGCATCGAAGACGGCGAACTTCGCATAGAAGCCGAAGAGCGGCGGGATGCCGGCGAGCGAGAACATGAACATCGCCATCGCGGCGGCCAGGCCCGGCCGCGATCGCGACAGGCCCGACAGGCTGGCGATCGTCTCGACCTGCCGGCCCTGGGCGTCGCGCATCCGCAGCACGACGAGGAAGCAGCCCAGCGTCATCGCGACGTAGATCGCCATATAGGTCAGGACGCCCGCGACTCCCTCGCGCGTGCCGGCGGCGAGGCCGATCAGCGCAAAGCCGACATTGTTGATCGACGAATATGCGAGCAGCCGCTTGACGTTGGTCTGGCCGATCGCCCCGACGGCGCCGAGGACGATCGAGGCGAGCGCCGCGAAGATCACGATCTGGCGCCACTCGAAGATGGCGGGACCCATCGCCTCGACCGCGACGCGCACGGCGAGACCCATCGCCGCCACCTTCGGCGCGGAGGCGAAGAAGGCGGTGACCGGTGTCGGCGCGCCCTCATAGACGTCCGGCGTCCACATATGGAACGGAACGGCCGAGATCTTGAACGCGAGACCGGCGAAGACGAAGACCAGGCCGAAGACGAGGCCCAGCGACCGGGTCGAGGCCGACGCCTCCGCGGCATAGGCCTGGGCGATGCCGTCGAACAGGGTCGTGCCGGAAAAGCCGTAGACCAGGCTGACGCCGTAGAGCAGGATGCCGCTCGCGAGCGCACCGAGCACGAAATACTTCAGCCCTGCCTCGGCCGAGCGAAGGTCGCGCCGCACGAAGCTGGCCAGAACATAGGCCGCGAGGCTCTGCAGTTCGAGGCCGATATAGAGGGTGAGCAGGTCGCCCGCCGACACCATCATGCCCATGCCGCAGGCCGACAGCAGCATGAGGACGGGATATTCGGGCCGCAGGTCGTCGCCGGCACTGCGCTCGAAGAAGCCGGGCGCGAGGATGATCGACACGGCGGTCGCGACGTAGATCAGCACTTTGGCGAACCCGGCGAACGCATCGGCATGGTAGAGCCCGCCGAACGCGACCGCTCCGCCGCTGGCCGGACCGAACAGCGCGATACCGGCGCCGGCGAGGATCGCGACCGATACCCAGGAGACGGCGCGGGTCGCGCCCGGGCCGCCCCAGGCGGAGACCATCATCAGAAGCACCGCGCCGACACCGAGCACCAGCTCGGGCAAGGTCATGGCGAGGTTGGCGGCGTAATCCATCAGTGCGCCTCCCCGGGCGTCGTCTCGTGTCCGGCGGCGGCAGCGCCGTGCTCCCCGCCATGCTCGCGCTGCGACGCGGCGGCGGCAGCGGGGTTGCCCGGCGTCGGGTTGGAATCGCTGGCCGGAGCCGCACGGTCGATGCGCTGGAGCAGAAGCGCCACGTCATTGCGCATCGGTGCCATGAAGCTCTCGGGATAGACCCCCATCCACAGCACCACGGCCGCGATCGGGGCGAGCAGCCACAGTTCGCGCGAGGACAGGTCCGGCATCGCGCGCACCTCGTCCGACTTGATCTCGCCATAGGCGACGCGCGCATAGAGGTAGAGCATATAGGCCGCGCCGAGGATGATGCCGGTCGTGCAGAGCAGCGCCGTCCAGGTCGACACCTGATAGGTCCCCATCAGGCTCAGGAACTCCGCGACGAAGCCGCTGGTCCCCGGCAGGCCAATCGAGGCCATGGTGAAGAACAGGAAGAACACGGCATATTTCGGCATGTTGATCGACAGGCCGCCATAACGCGCGATCTCGCGGGTGTGCAGCCGGTCGTAGATCACGCCGACGCACAGGAACAGCGCGCCCGACACCAGGCCGTGGCTGAGCATCATGATCATCGCGCCCTCGATCCCCTGCCGGTTGAAGGCGAACAGGCCGATGGTGACGATCGCCATATGCGCGACGGACGAATAGGCGATCAGCTTCTTCATATCCGCCTGCACCAGCGCGACGAGGCTGGTGTAGATCACCGCGATCGCCGACAGGGCGAAGATCAGCCAGGTCAGCTGGGCCGAGGCTTCGGGGAACATCGGCAGGCTGAAGCGCAGAAAGCCGTAACCGCCGAGCTTGAGCAGCACGCCCGCCAGGATCACCGAGCCCGCGGTCGGCGCCTGGACGTGCGCGTCGGGCAGCCAGGTATGGACCGGCCACATCGGCATCTTCACCGCGAAGGACGCGAAGAAGGCGAGCCACAGCCAGGTCTGCACATGCGCCGGGAAGTCGTGCGCCTGCAGGTCCGGGATGTACGAGCTGCCGGTCGTCTGGACCATGTACAGCATCGCCACCAGCATCAGGAGCGAGCCGAGCAGCGTGTAGAGGAAGAATTTGTACGAGGCGTAGATCCGGTTCACCCCGCCCCAGATGCCGATGATCAGGTACATCGGGATCAGGCCGGCCTCGAAGAACAGGTAGAAGAGGAACAGGTCCTGCGCCGCGAAGGTACCGATCATCAGCACCTCGGTCAGCAGGAAGGCCGCCATATATTCCGGCACCCGCTTCTCGATCGCGCGCCAGCTCGCCCCGATGCAGATCGGCATCAGGAACACGCTGAGCATGATCAGCAGCAAGGCGAAGCCGTCGATGCCGAGGCTCCAGGCGAAGAAGCCGAGCCGCGGCCCCGCCTCGACGAACTGCCATTGCGCGCCGCCGACGTCGAAGCCGGTCCAGAGCAGGATGCCGAGCGCGAGATCGACCAGCGTCGCGGCCAGCGCGGTGACCCGCGCCGCCGATGGCGACAGGAACAGGCACGCGACCGCGGCGAGCGCCGGCACCGCGAGCATGACCGACAGGATGGGAAAGCCGTCCATCAGCCGATCACCCTGCGATGGCCCAGGTGACCGCGACGGTAAGCCCGATCAGCATGACGAAGGCATAGGAATAGAGATACCCCGATTGAAGCCGGGCCGCCCCCCGCGACCCGAGTTGGACGAGCCAGGCGGTGCCGTTCGGCCCGAACCGGTCGATCGTCTGCTCGTCGCCGCGGTGCCAGAAGATGCGCCCGATGGCAAAGGCCGGCCTGACGAAGAGCAGGTGGTAGAGCTCGTCGAAATACCATTTGTGGAGCAGGAACCGGTAGAGGACGCGGAACTGCTGCGCGACGATCCCCGGCAGCTGCGGCTGGCGGATATAGGCGTACCAGGCGGTGAACAGCCCGAGCAGCATCGCGATCGTCGCCGACAATTTGATCGGCACCGGCACCTCGTGCATCGCATGCATCAGATGCTCGCGGAAGGCGAGCGCGCCCTTCCAGAAGCGGGTGCCCGCCTCCGGCTCGATGAAGAAGCCGTGGAAGACGAAGCCGGCCGCGACCGCACCCACGGACAGGATCGCGAGCGGGACGAGCATCGGCATCGGGCTTTCGTGCGGATGGTAGCCCGCGGTACCGACCTTGAGCTGCTGCTGCCCGGCCTCGTGCGTCGAGGGAGCATGGCCGCCATCCTCCGCCTGCGCCGGATTGCCGTGCGCCTCGTCGGGATGATGCGCGTCATGCGCAGACTCATGATGATCGTGGCCGTGCTCGTCGTGCGCGGCATGCTGGATATGCTCCGAATTGACCCAGCGGGGCTGGCCCCAGAAGGTCAGGAACATCAGCCGCCACGAGTAGAAGCTGGTGAGGAGCGCCACGAGCACGCCGACGAACCAAACGCCCGGGTTGCCCGACGCCCAGCCCGCCTCGATGATCGCGTCTTTCGAATGGAAGCCGGCAAACCCCATGTTCGGCAGCCCGGCGAGACCGGGCAGGCCGACGCCGGTGATGGCCAGCGTGCCCATCATCATCGCCCAGAAGGTGAGCGGGATCTCGCGGCGGAGCGCGCCATAATAGCGCATGTCCTGCTCGTGGTGCATCGCATGGATCACCGAGCCCGCGCCCAGGAACAGCAACGCCTTGAAGAAGGCATGGGTGAACAGGTGGAACATCGCCGCGCCATAGGCGCCGACGCCCGCGGCGAAGAACATGTAGCCGAGCTGCGAACAGGTCGAATAGGCGATGACGCGCTTGATGTCGGTCTGGACGAGTCCGCAGGTGGCGGCGAACAGGCAGGTCGCCGCGCCGACGAACCGCACCACGTCGAGCGCGACCGGCGACAGCTCGAACATCGGCGACAGGCGGCAGACCATGAAGACGCCGGCGGTGACCATGGTCGCGGCGTGAATCAGCGCCGATACCGGGGTCGGGCCCTCCATCGCGTCGGGCAGCCAGGTATGCAGGCCGAGCTGCGCCGACTTGCCCATCGCGCCGACGAACAGCAGCAGGCAGAGCACGGTCAGCGTGTCGGCGCGGAACCAGAGGAAGCCGATGGTGGAGCCGGCCATGTTCGGTGCCGCGGCGAGGATTGCCGGGATCGAGACGGTGCCGAACACCAGGAAGGTGCCGAAGATGCCGAGCATGAAGCCGAGATCGCCGACGCGGTTGACGACGAAGGCCTTGATCGCGGCGGCCTGGGCCGAGGGCTTGCGGAACCAGAAGCCGATCAGGAGATAGGAGGCGAGGCCCACGCCCTCCCAGCCGAAGAACATCTGGACGAGGCTGTCCGCCGTCACCAGCATCAGCATCGCGAAGGTGAAGAGCGACAGATATGCGAAGAAACGCGGCTGATCCGGATCCTCGCTCATATAGCCCCAGCTATAGAGGTGGACGAGCGCCGAGACGCTGGTGATCACCACCAGCATGACCGCGGTCAGCGCATCGACGCGCAGCGCCCAGGCCGCGTCCATGTCGCCCGACACGATCCACTTGAGCACCGGCGTGACGTGCGCCGTCTCCGAGCCGTTGAGGAAGCCGATGAAGATCGGCCACGACAGCGCGCACGAGGCGAACAGCGCCGCGGTCGTCACGACCTTGGCCGGAACGACGCCCAGCGCCTTGTTGCCAAGGCCGGCGATCGCCGCCGCGAGGAGCGGCAGGAAGACGATAGCGAGGATCAACCGTTTACCCCTTCATCCGGTTGACATCGTCGGTCGCGATGGTGCCGCGGCCGCGATAATAGATCACGAGAATGGCGAGCCCGATCGCCGCCTCGCCCGCCGCGACGGTCAGCACGAACATCGCGAACACCTGTCCGACCAGATCGCCGAGATAGGCGGAGAAGGCGACTAGGTTGATGTTCACCGACAGCAGGATCAGCTCGATCGCCATCAGGATGACGATCAGGTTGCGGCGGTTCAGGAAGATCCCCGCCGCGCCGAGCGTGAACAGGATGGCCGAGACCACCAGATAATGGATGAGACCGATCACAGCTCGACTCCCTGCCCGACCGGCGGCTTGACGTTGCGGGTCGCATCTTCCGGCCGGCGCGCGACCTGGCGCGACACGTTCTGTGGGCGGGTGCCGGTGCGCTCGCGATGGGTCAGCACGATCGCGCCGATCATCGCGACGAGCAGGATGAACCCGGCCGCCTCGAACAGGAACAGATAGCGCGAATAGAGGAGGTGCCCGAGCGCCTGGATGTTGGGCATGGCCGGATCGATCGGCGCCACGCGCCGGCCGAGATGGACCTTGCCGGAGTTCCAGGCGAAAGCGGCGATCATCACCTCGACGGCGAGCAGCGCGCCGAGCCCGAGGCCGATCGCCGCATAGCGCGCCACCTCGGTGCGCAGCTGCGCGAAGTCGATGTCCATCATCATGACGACGAACAGGAACAGCACCGCGACCGCGCCGACATAGACGATGACGAGCAGCATCGCGATGAACTCGGCGCCGACCAGCACCATCAGCCCGGCCGCGTTGAAGAAGGCCAGGATCAGCCACATGACCGAATGGACCGGGTTGCGCGACGAGATCGTCATCGCGCCGGCCAGGATCACGATGGCGGCGAACAGGTAGAAGGCGATAGCCTGGATCACGCGGTCAGGCCCCCTTGCCTACCGTGGTTGGGAAAGTCGGCGCGCATTAACGGTACGGCGCATCGGCGGCAAGGTTCGCGGCGATCGCACGCTCCCACCGGTCGCCATTGTCGAGCAGCTTCGTCTTGTCGTAGATCAGCTCCTCGCGCGTCTCGGTCGAAAATTCGTAGTTCGGACCCTCGACGATCGCATCGACCGGGCAGGCCTCCTGGCACAGGCCGCAATAGATGCACTTGGTCATGTCGATGTCGTAGCGCGTGGTGCGCCGCGAACCGTCGTCGCGCGGCTCGGCCTCGATCGTGATCGCCTGGGCCGGGCACACCGCCTCGCACAGCTTGCACGCGATGCACCGCTCCTCGCCATTGGGATAGCGGCGCAGCGCATGCTCGCCGCGGAACCGCGGCGAGATCGGGTTGCGCTCGTGCGGGTAGTTGATCGTGGCCTTGGCCTTGAAGAAATACTTCAGCGTCAGGGCGTGCGCCTTGACGAACTCCCACAGCGTGAACGCCTTGACGTATTGCGCGACACTCATGTCAAATCCCAACCCGGTAGTACATCAGCACGCCGGACACGAGGAAAACCCAGAACAGCGAGAGCGGCAGGAACACCTTCCAGCCCAGCCGCATCAGCTGGTCGTACCGGTAGCGGGGCACCGTCGCCTTGATCCAGCTGAACACGAAGAAGAAGAACAGCATCTTGGCGAAGAGCCAGATGATGCCCGGCACGAGGTAGAGCGGCGCCCAGTCGACCGGCGGCAGCCAGCCACCCCAGAAGAGCGTCGCGTTGAGCGTGCACATCAGGATGACATTGGCATATTCGCCGAGCCAGAAGAGCGCGAAGCTCATCGAGCTGTATTCGGTCTGATAACCGGCGACGAGCTCCGACTCCGCCTCGGTCAGGTCGAACGGCGCGCGCTGCGTCTCGGCGAGCGCCGAGATCAGGAACACCACCGCCATCGGAAACAGGAGCGGGTTGAAGCCGAAGCCGTTGACCGGGATGATCGGCCACACCGCCCGCTGCGCCTCGACGATCTTCGACAGGTTGAAGCTGCCCGACCAGAGCACGACCGAGATCAGGACGAAGCCGATCGCGACCTCGTAGCTGACCATCTGCGCCGCGGCGCGCAGCGCCGAGTAGAAGGGATATTTGGAGTTGGACGCCCAGCCCGACAGGATGATCCCGTACACGCCCAGCGACGAGGCGGCGAGCACGTAGAGCAGGCCGACATTGATGTCCGCCAGCACCACGCCCGGCGCAAACGGCACCACCGCCCACACGATCAGCGCCACCGTGAAGGTGATGATCGGCGCCATCAGGAACAGACCGCGATTGGCCGCGGCCGGCACGATGGTCTCCTGCAGGAAGACCTTGAGCCCGTCGGCGAAGGACTGGAGCAACCCGAGCGGCCCGACCACGTTGGGGCCGCGGCGCAACGCCATCGCCGCCCAGATCTTGCGATCGGCATAGATGATCATCGCGACCGCGAGCATCAGCGGCAGCGCGATCACGAGAATGCCAATGATGGTCGCGAGGAACCACGCCCAGCCATAGGGCAGGCCGATGGTGCTATTGAAGAAGTCGGTCACAGGATCTTACCCGTCATCCCGGCGGAAGCCGGAATCTTGCGATTGCGGAGCGTACCCTTGCGGCACGAGATCCCGGCCTCTGCCGGGACGACGATGGTCGGCATCACTCCGCCGCCTCCGCGAAGTCCTGCCCATGGACCAGCTCCGCCGAGCAACGCTGCATCGTCGGGCTGGCCCGGCAGATCGCGTTGGTCAGGTAGAAGTCCTTGATCGGATAGCCTTCGAGAACGCCCGAGGCGGCCGCGTCGAGGGCGGGCGGGGTCCAGTCGAAGCGGACCAGACCCTGCTCGCGCAGCGCCGGCACCTCGGCGAACATCGCCTCGCGCAGACCGGCGAAGCTGTCGAAGGGCAGCGTCGCACCCATCGCGTCGGACAGGGCGCGCAGGATCGACCAGTCCTCGCGGGCATCGCCCGGCGGGAAGACGGCGCGCTCGCCGCGCTGGACGCGGCCTTCCAGATTGACCCAGATGCCCGCCTTCTCGGCATAGCTGGCGCCGGGCAGCACGACATCGGCTGCCGCCGCGCCCTTGTCGCCATGATGGCCGACATAGACCTTGAAGCCGGTGAAGCGGGTGAAATCCACCTCGTCCGCGCCGAGGAAGAAGGCCAGCCGGGCGTCGTGTAGATCGGCGATGCCGCCCGCCTGCGCATAGCCGAGCATCAAACCGCCCATGCGGGCCGCCGCCATGTGGAGGACGTTGAAGCCGTTCCAGCCATCCTTGACCAGGCCGAGCGTGTCGACGAGCTTCAGCGCCGCACCGTGTGCGCCCTTGATCGCCGCGCCGCCGACGATGACCATCGGCGTCTTCGCGTCGCCAAACACCTTGGTCACTGCCTCGGGCAGATCACCCAGCACCGACAGATCGGCACCCAGCCATTCGACCTTGTAGGTCAGCTCGGTCTCCGGGCCGATCGCGAACACCTTGGCGCCGCGCTTGATCGCCTTGCGGATGCGGGTGTTCACCAGCGGCGCTTCCCAGCGCAGATTGGTGCCGATCAGCAGGATCGCGTCGGCCTGTTCGGTGCCGGCGATGGTGGTGTTGAAATTGACCGCGGCAAGGCTGGACGTGTCATAGTCCATGCCGGTCTGCCGCCCTTCGAGCCGCGACGAGCCGAGATTTCGCAGCAGCACCTTGGCCGCATACATGGTCTCGCAGTCGAGCAGATCGCCCGCGACCGCCGCCACGCTGCCGCCATGATCGACCGAAGCGATGGCGGCAAACGCCTCGTCCCAGCTCGCCGGGACCAGCTTGCCGTCGCGGCGTACGAACGGGCGATCGAGGCGCCGGCGGACGAGGCCGTCGATCGCGTGGCGCGTCTTGTCCGACGCCCATTCCTCGTTCACGTCCTCGTTGATCCGTGGCACGCAGCGCAGCACCTGCCGGCCGCGACTGTCGAGGCGAATGTTGGTGCCGACTGCGTCCATGACGTCGATCGTCAGCGTCTTGCGCAGCTCCCAGGGCCGCGCCTCATAGGCATAGGGCTTGCTGGTCAGCGCGCCGACCGGGCAGAGATCGACCACATTGCCCGACAGTTCGCTCGTCACCGCCTCTTCGAGATAGGAGGTGATCTGCATGTTCTCGCCGCGATAGATCGCGCCGATCTCCTCCACGCCCGCCACCTCTTCGGCGAAGCGGACGCAGCGAGTGCACTGGATGCAGCGGGTCATGATCGTCTTGACGATCGGGCCCATATATTTCTCGGTCACCGCCCGCTTGTTCTCGGCGAAGCGCGACGCGCCGCGGCCATAGGCGACCGACTGGTCCTGCAGGTCGCACTCGCCGCCCTGATCGCAGATCGGACAGTCGAGCGGATGGTTGATCAGCAGGAATTCCATGATGCCCTCGCGGGCATGCTTCACCATCGGCGAGGTGGTGAACACCTCCTGATTGTCCGCCGCGGGCAGCGCGCACGAGGCCTGGGGCTTTGGCGGCCCCGGCTTCACCTCGACGAGGCACATGCGGCAGTTGCCGGCGATCGACAGCCGCTCGTGATAGCAGAAGCGCGGGATCTCCTTGCCCGCGGCTTCGCATGCCTGGAGCACCGTGGCGCCCTGCGGCACCTCGACCTCGATCCCGTCTACCTTCAGCTTGGGCATTACTCGGCTGCTTCCTGCATCGGCGCCAGATCGCCACCACGTTCACGAATGCGCCGCTCCAGCTCGGGGCGGAAATGGCGGATCAGGCCCTGGATCGGCCAGGCCGCCGCGTCGCCCAGCGCGCAGATCGAATGGCCCTCGACCTGCTTGGTCACCTGCTGGAGCATGTCGATCTCGCCGATCTCGGCGTCACCGGTGCGCAGACGCTCCATCACGCGCCACATCCAGCCGGTGCCCTCGCGGCACGGCGTGCACTGGCCACAGCTTTCGTGCTTGTAGAAATAGGACAGGCGGCTGATCGCGCGGACGACGTCGGTCGACTTGTCCATCACGATAACCGCGGCGGTGCCGAGGCCCGAGCCCACCGCCTTGAGCCCGTCGAAATCCATCGGCGCGTCGATGATCTGCGACGCCGGGACGAGCGGCACCGAGGAGCCGCCGGGGATCACCGCGAGCAGATTGTCCCAACCGCCACGGATGCCGCCGCAATGCTTCTCGATCAGCTCGCGGAAGGGGATGCTCATCGCCTCCTCGACCACGCACGGCTTGTTCACATGGCCGCTGATCTGGAAGAGCTTGGTGCCGCGATTGTTCTCCGCGCCGAAGCTGGAGAACCATTCCGCGCCACGCCGCAGGATCGTCGGCGCGACCGCGATGCTCTCGACATTGTTGACGGTGGTCGGGCAGCCATAGAGGCCCGCCCCGGCCGGGAAGGGCGGCTTGAGGCGCGGCTGGCCCTTCTTGCCCTCCAGGCTCTCGAGCATCGCGGTCTCTTCGCCGCAGATATAGGCGCCGGCGCCGCGATGGACGAAGACGTCGAAGTCATAGCCCGAGCCGCAGGCGTTCTTGCCGACCAGCCCGGCCTCATAGGCCTCGGCCACGGCGGCGAACAGCGTCTCCGCCTCGCGGATATATTCGCCGCGGATGTAGATATAGGCGGCGCGTGCGCGCATCGCGAAGCCGGCGACCAGCGCGCCTTCGATCAGCTTGTGCGGATCATGGCGGATGATCTCGCGGTCCTTGCACGAGCCGGGCTCGGACTCGTCGGCGTTGATGACGAGGAAGCTCGGCCGCTCGGGCGACGGCGCCTTGGGCATGAAGCTCCACTTCATGCCGGTCGGGAAGCCCGCCCCGCCGCGGCCGCGCAGGCCCGACGCCTTGATGACGTCGATGATCTTGTCCTGGCCGAGGTCCAGCAGCGCCTTGGTATTGTCCCAGTCGCCGCGCACCCGCGCCGCATCGAGCCGCCAAGACTGGTAGCCGTAGACGTTGGTGAAGATGCGGTCCTTGTCGGAAAGGCTCATGCGCCCGCCCCCTCCACGGCCGGGGCCGAGCCCCATTCGCCGCGATAATCGTGATTCTCGCTCACCATCGCGGTCAGCGTGGTCGGCCCGCCGACCGGCTCGACCGTGTGGCGGCCGGGCTCCTGCGTGCCGGGCTTGGGCGTCTCGCCCCGCTCGAGCGCGTCGAGGATCGCGATCGTCCGGTCGTAGTCGAGATCCTCGAAATTATCGTCGTTGATCTGGACCATCGGAGCCGAGGCGCAATTGCCCATGCACTCGACCTCGGTCAGCGTGAACAGGCCGTCGGGCGTGGTCTTGCCCTTGATCAGCCCCTTGTTCTTGCACGCCGCGAACACATCGTCCGACCCGCGCAGCATGCACGGCGTCGTGCCGCAGACCTGCACGTGATAGCGGCCGACCGGCGCCAGGTTGAACATCGTGTAGAAGGTCGCGACCTCGTACACGCGCATATAGGGCACGCCGATATAGCGGGCGACGAACTCGATCACCGGCACGGGCAGCCAGCCCTGTGTATGCGTCTCCTCGCCGACCTGGCGCTGGGCGAGATCGAGCAACGGGATCGAGCCCGACTGTTCGCGCCCGGCGGGATAGCGGCCGAGCACTTCCTTCGCCTTGCGCTCGTTCGCCTCGGTCCAGGCGAACGCGCCCCAGCGCGCGCGGACCTCGGCCTCGTCGGGGATCTGTACGGCGTCAGCCATTCTTGACCTCTTGCGTATCGCGGTCGCGCTTGGTCCACATTTGCCAGCTGAGCCAAATCAAGTTTGCAATACTGAGCAGGCCACCGACCTGCGGCACCCAATCCGGTACACCGGAAAGCCAATCCAGCCGCAAGGACGTGGCAAACAGCACCACTATTGCAGTTACCGCCAGTGCAGCGTGTAGCGAGTTGCGGGTGTCCTGAGTCACCGGTCGCACTCCCCGAACACGATATCCATCGCGCCCAGGATCGCGGTCGTATCCGCGAGCATGTGCCCGCGGCTCATGAAGTCCATCGCCTGGAGGTGCGAGAAGGCGGTCGGGCGGATCTTGCAGCGATAGGGCTTGTTGGTGCCGTCCGAGACCAGATAGACGCCGAATTCGCCCTTGGGGCTTTCGGTCGCGACATAGACCTCGCCGGCGGGGACGTGGAAACCCTCGGTATAGAGCTTGAAGTGGTGGATCAGCGCTTCCATCGAACGCTTCATCTCGGCGCGCTTGGGCGGCACCACCTTGCGGTCGTCCGACGCGATCGGGCCTTCCGGCATCTCGGCCAGGCACTGCTTCATGATCCGCGCCGATTGGCGGACCTCCTCCACACGCACCATGAACCGGTCGTAGCAGTCACCGCGGGTGCCGACCGGCACCTCGAAGTCCATCTTCGCATAGACATCATAGGGCTGCTGCTTGCGCAGGTCCCAGGGGATGCCCGCGGCGCGGATCATCGGCCCGGAGAAGCCCCAGGCGATCGCATCCTCGCGGCTGACGATCGCGATATCGACGTTGCGCTGTTTGAAGATGCGGTTGTCGGCGACGAGGCTGATCGCATCCTCGAACAAGCGCGGCAGGCGGGTGTCGAGCCAGTCGGCGATGTCGGTCAGCAGCTTGAGCGGCACGTCCTGATGGACGCCGCCCGGCCGCATGTAATTGTGGTGCATCCGCGCCCCCGAGGCCCGCTCGAGGAAGTTCATGCAATCCTCGCGGATCTCGAACAGCCACAGGTTCGGCGTCATCGCGCCGACGTCCATCACATGGCTGCCGAGGTTGAGCATGTGATTGCAGATGCGGGTCAGCTCGGCGAAGAACACGCGCAGATATTGCGCGCGGATCGGCACCTCCAGGTCCAGCAGCTTCTCGACCGCCAGCACCCAGCTATGCTCCATGCACATGGGCGAACAGTAATCGAGCCGATCGAAATAGGGCAGCGCCTGGATATAGGTCTTGTACTCGATCAGCTTCTCGGTGCCGCGATGCAGCAGGCCGACATGCGGGTCAATCCGCTCCACGACCTCGCCGTCGAGCTCCATGACGAGGCGCAGCACGCCATGCGCCGCGGGATGCTGAGGCCCGAAGTTGATCGTGTAGTTCTGGATGGTCACGTCACCCTCGGTCGGGTGCGCCGGCGTTTCGATACCCAGCACCTCCTCAACATGAGGGTCCATGGCGGTGGTGGCGGGCGCCATCGTCGGGGCGTCGTCGTGAGCGCTCACTGGTTCTGCCCTGCCTGCTTCGAGGGAATCACGTCGGGATCAGCCGGCTTGGGCGTTGCGTCGGTCTCCGCCTTGCCCTTGCCGGTATCCGCGGTGCTGTCGGCGGTCGTCTTGGCATAGGGCTCGCTCGACGCCTTCGGTGGCGTCTTGCCGGCCTCGCTCGTGCCCGCCTTCTGGATCGTATCGGCAGAGAGCGGGGTCTGCGCGCCCTTCTCCTGCGGCAGGGCCGCGCCGGGGGCCGCCTTCTCGTCGCCTGGCAGCGCGTATTCGGCGCCTTCCCAGGGGCTCATGAAGTCGAAGGTGCGGAAGTCCTGGGCCAGGCTGACCGGCTGGGTGACGACCCGCTTCTCCTCCTCGGAATAGCGAAGCTCGGTATAGCCGGTCATCGGGAAGTCCTTGCGGAGCGGATGGCCGCGAAAGCCATAGTCCGTCAGGATGCGGCGCAGGTCGCGATTGCCCTCGAAGATGACGCCGTAGAGGTCGAACACCTCACGCTCGAGCCAGCCGGCGACCGGCCAGATATCGGTGACGGACGGGATCGGATGATCCTCGTCGGTCGCGACATGGACCTGGATGCGGTGGTTCCGGGTCAGCGACAGGAGATTGTAGACGACGTCGAACCGCTCGGCCTGCGCCGGATAGTCGACGCCGGCGATCTCCATCAGCTGCTGATATTCAAGCCCCGGCGTGTCGCGCAGCGCGGTGAGCGCCGCGACGATGCCGTCGCGATGGACGTAGAGCTGGACCTCGCCGACGCGGATCTGCGCGTCGATCAGCGCGGAGCCGATCGCGGCACGCGCCGCGTCGACGGTCGCGTCGTTGAGGTTCGTGGCCCAGGCGGGCGCAGGTGCCAGCATTAGCGTTCGATGCTCCCGGAGCGGCGGATCTTCCGCTGCAACTGCATGATCCCGTACAGCAGCGCCTCGGCGGTCGGCGGACAGCCGGGCACGTAGATGTCGACCGGCACGATCCGGTCGCAGCCGCGCACCACCGAATAGCTGTAATGATAGTAGCCGCCGCCATTGGCGCAGCTTCCCATCGAGATGACGTATTTCGGCTCCGACATCTGGTCGTAGACGCGGCGCAGCGCCGGGGCCATCTTGTTGCACAGCGTACCGGCGACGATCATCACGTCCGACTGGCGCGGCGACGCGCGCGGCGCGGCGCCGAACCGTTCGAGGTCGTAGCGCGGCATGTTGACGTGGATCATCTCCACCGCGCAGCATGCGAGGCCGAAGGTCATCCACCAGAGCGAGCCGGTGCGCGCCCACTGGAACAGTTCCTCGGTCGAGGTGACGAGGAAACCCTTATCGGTCAGTTCGCCGTTGAGGCTGTCGAAAAAGCCCTGATCGGGCGGCACCACCGAGGCGGCGCCCGCCGAGCGAGCCAGTTCGACCGGACCGGAGTGAAGCTCTACTCCCAATCCAACGCTCCCTTCTTCCACGCATAGACGAGGCCAAGCGCCAGCTCGCCGATAAAGATCATCATCCCGATCCACGCCGTCCAGCCGAGCGAGAACACGCTGACCGCCCAGGGGTAGATGAACGCCGCCTCAAGATCGAAGACGATGAACAGGATCGCCACCAGGTAGAAGCGCACGTCATACTGGCTGCGCGGATCCTCGAAGGCGGGGAAACCGCACTCATATTCGGCCAGCTTCTGCTCGTTGGGCTTGTGGGAGCCGGTCAGCCGGCCCACCGCCATCGGCAGGAAGACGAAGGCCGAGGACAGGACGATGGCCACGCCCAGGAACAGCAGGATCGGCAGATATTGCGACAGGTCTACCAAGGTCTCTCTCGCAGGTGCGAACGGATGGGGGACGCTTTAGGCCCGCGCGGCTGACCCGGCAAGGTTTGCGGGCTGTGAGAATAACTCGCAATTAGCCGGTGTTATCCAGCGCCTTCAAAGGCGCCTGACGCGCGATGCCCTCCCCTTCGGGATATGGGCACGCGTGCGCCGCTATACCACTCATCAGCCTCGGTTTTTTCGAGGCGCCGACACGGGCGCGATCAGCGCAGCGCGCCGGCCACCAGCTTGTGCAGCTTGGAGTGGAGCCCGTCATTGGCCGCCAGGTATTCGGCGCGCTCCAGCGCGCGGTCGGCGCCCCGGTAATCGGTGACGAAGCCGCCCGCCTCCTTGACCAGTAGCACGCCGGCCGCGGCATCCCACGGCTTCAGCCCCGATTCCCAGAAGCCGTCAAAGCGACCCGCCGCGACCCAGGCCAGATCGAGTGCCGCCGAGCCGAAGCGGCGGATGCCGGCGACCTGGGGCGCGACCGCACCGAAGATGCGGCTCCACTCGACGAAATCGCCATGGCCGAGGAAGGGGATGCCGGTGGCGATCAGCGCCTCCGACAGGTCGCGCCGCGACGAGACGCGCAGCCGCCCGTCCTGCAGCCAGGCCCCCCGCCCCTTCTCCGCCCAGAAGCTCTCGTCGGTCATCGGCTGGTAGACGAGGGCGGTGGTGATCTCGCGCTTGCCCGAGGGCAGCGGCTCCTCGACCGCGATCGAGATGGCGAAGTGCGGAATGCCGTGAAGGAAGTTGCTGGTGCCGTCGAGCGGATCGATGATGAAACGTGGCTTGCTCGGGTCGCCCGCGACCTCGCCGCCCTCCTCCATCAGAAAGCCCCAGTCCGGCCGGGCCTTGCGCAGCTCCTCGAACAGCGTCTGCTCGGCGCGCTTGTCGGCGATCGACACGAAGTCCGCAGGCCCCTTGCGGCTGACCTGGAGGTTCTGGACCTCGTTGAAGTCCCGCCGCAGCCGCGGCCCCGCCTTGCGGGCGGCGCGTTCGATGACGGTGAAGAGACCGGAATGGGAGGGCATGATGCTTTCCATAACCCCTCTCCTGTGAGGAGAGGGAGGGGCCCGCCGCCGTCAGGCGGTGGGAGGGTGAGGACGGGACGGGCAACTGCCCTCACCCGACCTCGCTTTGCTCGGCCACCCTCTCCCGGAGGGAGAGGGTTGAAGGTCAATCTGCGCGGCGGACGTAGGTCTGTTCGTAGACGTCGACGACGATCCGCGTGCCGCTGGCGATATGCGGCGGCACCATCACACGCACGCCGTTGTCGAGCACCGCGGGCTTGTAGCTCGAGGAAGCGGTCTGCCCCTTCACCACGGCATCGGCCTCGACGATGGTCGCCTCGATCGTGTCGGGCAGCTGCACGCTGATCGCCTCCTCGTCGTACAGCTCCATCACCACGTCCATGCCGTCCTGCAGGAAGGCGGCGGCATCGCCGAGAAGATCGCGGGGCAGGGTCACCTGGTCATAGGTGTCCTTGTCCATGAAGACGAGGCCGTCGCCCTCGGCGAACAGGAACTGGAAGTCCTTGGTGTCGAGGCGCACGCGCTCCACCGTCTCGGCCGAACGGAAGCGGACGTTGTTCTTGCGGCCGTCGCGCAGGTTCTTCAGCTCCACCTGCATATAGGCGCCGCCCTTGCCGGGCTGGGTGTGCTGGATCTTCACGGCGCGCCAGATGCCGCCTTCATACTCGATGATGTTGCCGGGACGGATGTCCACGCCGCTGATCTTCATGGGATAACCCTGTAGGAAAGAGCCGTGGAGCCGCAGCGCGGCTCCGATGCGGAGGCGATCTAGCGGCGCGGCGCGCTTCCGGCAAGCAGCGGGTAGGGATTGACCGGCCGGCCGCCCTCCCACCCGTCGTCGTCCGCCATGCGCGACAGGCCGAAATGGAGATGGTAATTTCCGGCTCCCGCATTGCCGCTGTCGCCGACCCGGCCGATCGTCTCCCCCGCCCTCACCTGCTGGCCTTCGTGGAGGCCGGGCGCATAGCCGGCGAGATGGGCGTAATAATAGCTCCAGCGGCCGTCGGGCGAGCGGACATAGATGGTGGTGCCGCCCGCATGGCTCTCGAAGAGCTTCTCGACCCGGCCTGATGCCGCCGCGACAACGGGGGTACCGCCGGCCGCCATGATGTCGATGCCATGGTGGCTGCGCGCGCCGCCGTCGCGCGGATCGCCGTAATTGTCGGCCACCGCTGTCCGTGCGACGCCGGCGACCGGGACGGCCAGCATGCCGGTCGGTGGAGGCGCGCTCTCCGCCGATCGCGACGCGAGCAGCGTGCTGCGAAGCCGCGGCGTCCCGTGGCCGCCACCGAAACTCGTCATCATCGCGAAGACAGTGCCGACCGCAAGGATCAGGCCCAGCACCACCCAGCCGACCCGGCTCATCGCGTCACGCTTGGAAGATGACCGGCGTACCCGGCTTGACCATCATCGCCAGCCGCGCGGCGTTCCAATTGGCCAGCCGGACGCAGCCGTGGCTCTCGGTCCGGCCGATCAGCGCCGGCTCGGGCGTACCGTGGATCCCGTAGTGCGGCTTGGAGATGTCGATCCACACCACGCCGACCGGTCCGTTCGGCCCGGGCGGCAGCATCGCCTTGTCCGCATCCTTCTTCGCATCCCAGAACAGGTCGGGATTGAAGTGGAATTTGGGATTATAGTCGCTGCCGTTCACCTTCCACGTGCCGAGTGGCAGCGGGTCGTGCTCCGACCCGGTCGTGACCTGGAACTGCGCCACGAGCCTGCCGCCCTCGTCATAGGCGCGCAGCACCTTGTCGGATTTGTCGACGACGATCTTCGCCGCCTGAGGCTGGACGGCATCCACGTTCAGCATGTTGAGCGTGGCGCGCCAGCCCTCCTCCAGCTTGGGATCATAGGAGCGGCTCGTCGGCAATACGTTCGGGAACTCGACCTTGGTGCCGGGCCGCAGATAGGTTTGCGGGCTGTTGAGGGCGACGAGCACCTGCGGCGTGGTATGGAACATCTCCGCCAACTTCTCGAGCGGGCTGCGATAGAAGAGGCCGGGGAGCCTAGCCTGCTGATCCTCGTCCTTGGGAATCGGATTGACATAGGGTCCGGCGAGCACGCGTTCGTTGAGCGTCAGGACCTTCGTCCCCTCGGTTCCCCAATAGGGCCGCAGCGCCTGCATCGTCGCCGCGTCGGGCTCGCCGGTGACCGGCAGGTCGCGCGCCGTCTGGAAGCCCTTGATCGCCGCGGTCAGCGACATGCCGCGACGCCCGTCGATCACGCCCGGCGAGAAGCCCAGGCGATCGAGCACGACCTGCAGCTTGATCAGGTTGCGATCGATCTGCGGCTGCGAGGGTGCCGGCGTCTGGGCGCTGCCGGCAACGGCGACTCCGGCGGCGGCGAAAGCAAGAAGGCGGAGCATGGCATCCCTCATCCGAACTGTTACGCTGTCGGATCGAACGAACGGCTTCCGGCTTTTCTCCCTTGCCATCAGCGCTCCAGCAGCGCGGCAAACGCCTCGACGGCCGCCGCCTCGTCACCGTTCCAGACCGCGCCCGACACGGCGAGAAAGTCCGCGCCCGCCTCCACCAGCGGCCGCGCATTGGCGGGGGTGATGCCGCCGATGGCGACGCAGGGCAGCTCGAACAGGGCGGACCACCAGGACAGGATCACCGGCTCGGGATGGTGCCGCACTTCCTTGGTCGTCGTCGGGTAGAAACTGCCGAAGGCGACATAATCGGCACCCGCCTCGCCCGCGTCCATCGCGAGGTGGCGGCTGTCGTGGCAGGTGACGCCGATCTGTACCGACGGACCGAGCAGCGAGCGCGCCTCGCGCGGGTCGCCATCCTCCTGGCCGAGATGGACGCCGTCCGCACCGATCCGCTTGGCGAGCGAAACCGAATCATTGACGATGAAGGCGACCTCGCGATCGGCGCAGAGCCGCTGGAGCGGCTCGGCAAGCCGCGCCGCCTCATGCTTGTCAACCTGCTTGACCCGGAACTGGAACGCCGCGACCGGCCCGGCGTCGAGCGCGCGGGCCAGCCGCTCCGGGAAAGTCCCGCCGACGTCGAGCGGCGAGATTAGATAGAGCTGGCAGGGCGGCCGGCGCACGTCGCGCTCGAAGGCGGCGGCGAAATCAGGGTCGAGGGGGCCGAGCGGGTCGATGTCGTCGATCATCGCCTTCCCCTAACCGCTGCGGCCGGCCTTGCACAACCGGCCGCAGCGGCGCCGGTCAGGCCTCGCCCTTGTAGATCGCGACGATCCTGTCGAGCATCGCGAGCGCCTCGTCGCGCGGGCGCTGGAAGGTGTTGCGACCGATGATCGAGCCGTTGCCGCCGCCCGCCAGAATGTCGCGCGCGTCCTGATAGACCGCGTCCGACCCCTTGGTGGCGCCGCCCGAGAAGACGACGATGCGGCGGCCGGCGAAGCTCGCCTGGACGACGTGCTTGACCCGATCGGCCTGTGCCGACCAGTCGGTGCCCTCATAGGCCTTTTGCGCGTCCTTCTGCTCGACATGCGCCGTCGGCAGCTTCACCTTGATGATGTGCGCGCCGAGCAGCGCCGCCATGTGCGCGGCATAGGCGCCGACATCGAGCGCCAGCTCGCCGTCCTTGGACAGGTTGCCGCCGCGCGGGTAGCTCCAGATCACCGTGGCGAGACCGGCCGCCGCCGCTTCCTCGCGCAGCGCGCGGATCTGCTCCATCGCGTCGAAGATGCCGTCCGAACCGGGATAGATGGTGAAGCCGATCGCGGCGCAGCCGAGGCGCAGCGCATCCTCGACACTGCCCGTCTGCGCCTGCGCGATCGAGGTGGCCCAGCTGTTCGAACTGTTCACCTTGAGGATCGTCGGGATCTGCCCGGCGAAGCTGTCGGCCCCCGCCTCCAGCATCCCCAGCGGCGCGGCATAGGCGGACAGGCCGGCATCGATCGCGAGCTGATAGTGGTAATGGGGGTCGTAGGCCGGCGGGTTGATCGCGAAGCTGCGCGCCGGGCCGTGCTCGAATCCCTGGTCGACCGGCAGGATCACGAGCTTGCCGGTGCCGCCCAGGCGACCCTGCATCAGGATGCGGGCGAGATTCGCCTTCACCGCCGGGCTGGTGCCTTCATATTTGTCGAGGATCGCCTTCACGGTCGGGGTCATGATCGTCTCCAGAGAAAGATTCGGGTCAAAGGGCCAGCCAGCGGCGCAGCGCCTGATCGACCTGCTCCATGCGGGTTGCAGAGGCGTGACCGATCACGTCGATGATGCGCTCGCGGCGGACCGACGTGATGCGGTCGACCTGCACCTCGCACTCGACCGGCAGGCCGGTATGCTCCTGCGGCGAGATGGCGACGCGGAACAGCGCCTCTCCGCCCACCACGGTGGTCAGGGGGCAGAGCGTGATCGTGCCATGAGCGGCGTTGAAAAGGTCGGCCTGGACGACGACCGCCGGCCGCGGCGCGCCGGTGCCGTCGGGCGAGGTGACGAGCACGATCGCGCCCTGCGCTATTTCCACGCCGCGTCCTCCCGCTCGATGGTCTCCCAGAAAGCATAGTCCGCAGCGACCTCGCGTCGCGAGGCGCGGACCGACTGGCGGCGAGCCTCGCGCCGATAGGCTTCGTCGTAGAGGTCGACATAGCGGCGCACCGCCTCGCGCGCGATGTCGCTCTTGCTCCGGCCCTGGGTGCGCGCGACCGCCGCCAGCCGCTCCTCCAGTTCCGAATCGAGCCTGACGCCGAGCAAACCAACCTCCGTTAAACGTGTTAAACAAAGTAGCAGCAGTGTTCGGCCAACTCAAGAGGCGGATCGCTTCGCCTGTCCATTTGCGGGGCATCGCCGGGACTTGCCGGCTGAGTGTCGGATCCGCGTCGCGGCTCCGCGGGCATCGGCTTGACCATGGCCGCGGCGAGGCGCAGCCTTGCTATCGGGGGACGATAATGATGCGCAGACTGGGACGGGGAATGGCAGTGGCGATGATGTTCGCCGCGCCGGTGCACAGCGGCAGCCTGAAGCTCGACAAGCCCGCGCCCGATGCGGAGCTGACGCTGATCGAGGGCGAGAAGGTTCGCCTGGCCGATTTGAAGGGCCAGGTCGTGATCCTGAACTTCTGGGCGACCTGGTGCGTGCCCTGCCGCAAGGAGCTGCCCCTGCTCGACGGCATCTACCGCCGGCTTCAGCCGCACGGCCTGCGTGTTTTCGCGATCACTACCGAGGATTCGGTGCCGGCCAGCAAGCTCAAGCCGCTGTTCCAGGCGATGGCCATACCGTCCGTGCGGCGGGTCAAGGGTTTCTCGACGATGGTGGAGGCCGTGCCCACCAACTACGTCATCGACCGCAGGGGTGTCGTGCGCCACACCAAGGCGGGCGCCTTCGACATCGACGATATCAACCGGATCATCATCCCGCTCCTCAACGAGGATGCGGGATGACGACCGGCTGGCGGATCAGCGGGCCAGCGCGGCGACCCCGGGCAGTTCGCGCCCTTCCATCCACTCGAGAAACGCGCCGCCGGCGGTCGAGACGAAGGTGAAGTCGCCCGCCACGCCCGCATGATTGAGCGCCGCGACCGTATCGCCGCCGCCCGCGACCGACACGAGGCTGCCGTCCTTGGTCAGCGCCGCCGCGATGCGGGCGAGCGCGACCGTCGCGGTGTCGAAGGGCGTCATCTCGAACGCGCCGAGCGGACCGTTCCACACCAGCGTGCGGCAGTTCTTCAGCGCATCGCCCAGCGACTCGACCGCGGCGGGACCGACATCGAGGATCATCTCGTCGGCCGCGACTTCATGGACATTGACGGTGCGGGTGGGCGGATCAGCCCGGAACTCCTTCGCGACGACCACGTCATAGGGAAGATGCACGGTGCAGCCCGCCGCATCGGCCGCGTCGAGGATCGCCTCTGCCGTCCCCTTCAGGTCGTGCTCGCACAGTGACTTGCCGACATCGACCCCGCGCGCGGCAAGGAAGGTGTTGGCCATGCCGCCGCCGATGATCAGGTGATCGACCTTCGCCACCAAATGCTGGAGAACGTCGAGCTTGGTCGAGACCTTCGCCCCGCCGACCACCGCCGCGACCGGATGCTCCGGATTTCCGAGTGCCTTTTCCAGCGCGCCGAGTTCCGCCTCCATAGCGCGGCCGGCAAAGGCGGGCAGCGCATGTGCCAGCCCTTCGGTCGAGGCATGGGCGCGGTGCGCGGCGGAGAAGGCGTCGTTGACATAGAGGTCGCCCAGCGCGGCGAAGCGCTCCACCACCTCGGGCGCATTCTTCTCCTCGCCGCCGAAGAAGCGGGTATTCTCCAGCACGGCGATGTCGCCGGGCTGCAAGGTGGCGATCGCCGCCTCCGCGCCTTCCCAGTCGATGTAGCGCACCGGCCGGCCGAGCACATGCTCATAGGGCTTGGTCACCATCGCCAGCGACATGTCGGGATGGGGCTGCCCCTTGGGACGGCCGTAATGGGCGAGGACCAGCACGATCGCGCCCCGGTCGGCCAGCTCGCCGACGGTCGGCACGGTGGCGCGCAGGCGCGTGTCGTCGGTCACCGCGCCGTCCTGCATCGGCACGTTCAGGTCCTCGCGGACCAGCACGCGCTTGCCGTGGATGTCGCCCATGTCGTCCAGCGTCTTGTAAGCGGTCATGCTCGATCCTCGATGATGATGGGGTCGCCGACGGCGATGGTGCCGCCCTGCAGAACGCGCGCGCATGCACCGCCGCGCCAATCGGGTGTCAGCGCCGCGCGCAGGCCGGGGGCGAGCGCCTCCATGCGTTCGCAGGGATTGCACTCGCGGGTCACCTCGATCAGCACCGTCGCACCGATCCGCAGGCGCACACCGTCCGCCTGGGGCAGGTCGAGCCCCTCGACCAGCAGGTTGGCGCGCCGCTCCTGCCAGGCGATGTTGCGCCCGACCTCGGCCATCGCGGCCTCCCAGTCGATCCGCTCGATCAACGTCACCTGACGGCGACCGCGGCCGCCGGGCTTCACGGCGCCGCGGAAATCGCCCTGTATTCCCCCGTCGACCGACACCGTCACCGTCTCGACGGTCTCCATGGGACCCTTGGGGATGCCGTGGCGGGCGATACCCGCCAGCGTACCGGCTGCACGCGACGGCGCTGCAACGGAACGGGAGTCCCGCGGGCGATCGCCTTCGGTCGATCCCGTCACCGTGCCGCTCGCCGCCCTAGAGGAACTTCGCGATCGCGGTCGCGGTATCGACCATGCGGTTCGAGAAGCCCCACTCATTGTCGTACCAGCTGACGACGCGGACCAGCTTGCCGTCGAGCACCGCCGTCTCCAGGCTGTCGACCGTGGAGGAGGCCGGCGTGTGCTGGATGTCGATCGAGACCAGCGGATCCTCCGAATATTCAAGGACGCCCTTGAGCGGGCCGCTCTCGGTAGCGGCCTTCAGGATCTGGTTCACCTCGTCACGGGTCGTGTCGCGCTTGGGGGTGAAGGTCAGGTCGATCAGGCTGCCGTCCGGCACCGGCACGCGCACGGCCGACCCGTCCAGCTTGCCCTTCAGCTCGGGCAGAACCTCGCCCACCGCGCGGGCCGCGCCGGTGGTGGTGGGGATGATCGACATCGCCGCCGCGCGGGCGCGGCGCAGGTCCGGATGGATCTGGTCGAGGATCTTCTGGTCGTTGGTATAGGCGTGGACGGTGGTCATCAGGCCGCGCTCGATCCCGATCGCGTCGTTCAGCACCTTGGCGACGGGCGCCAGGCAATTGGTGGTGCACGAGGCGTTGGAGATGATTGTGTGCCCGGCCTCAATCTTGTCGTGGTTGACGCCATAGACGACGGTCAGGTCGACATTCTTGCCCGGCGCGGAGATCAGCACCTTCTTGGCGCCGGCGTCGAGATGCTTCTGGCACGAGGCGCGATCGGTGAAGAAGCCGGTGCATTCGAGCACCAGATCGACGCCCAGTTCGGCATGCGGCAGATTGGCCGGATCGCGCTCCGCGGTGACGCGGATGCGCTTGCCGTCGACGACCAGATCGCTGCCCTCGGCCGTCACCGTGCCGGGCCAGCGGCCATGGACGCTGTCGCGGCTGAACAGCCAGGCGTTCGACTTGGCATCGGCCAGGTCGTTGATCGCGACCAGTTCCAGCGCATCGCCGCCCCGCTCCAGCATCGCCCGGGCGACCAGGCGGCCGATCCGACCGAAACCGTTGATTGCAACCTTCACCGTCATCGCTGGGTCTCCCGAGAATGGCGCGCCCTTCAAGGGCAAAGCCGGGTTGCGGCGGCTCTTGCGGGGGGCGATGCCATCCTGTCAACCGCCCGGAAACGCCTTGCCGCCCGCAGGCGTCGTGCCTATCCGGGGCAAAATGAGCGAGACTCCTCCTGCCGTTGAGCGGATCGAACGCGCGATCGCGCGAATCGAGCGCGCGGTCTTGGCCCGCGCGGCCGAGGCCGAGTCGCTGGCACGCCGCCACGCCACGCTGAAGACGCGGATGGCCGAGGCGGTGGCGGCGCTCGACGAAGTGATCGCGCGGACGGGAAGCCGCTGATGGCGACGGTGACCATCCAGGTCGGCGGGCGCCCGCACACGATTGCCTGCCGGCCCGGCGAGGAGGCGCGGGTGCAATTGCTCGGCCGGATGCTCGACCAGCGCTGGAGCGCTGCCGATCGCGCCGCGGCGGGCCAGCCCGAACGGGCGATGCTGTTCGTCGCGCTGATGCTCGCCGACGCGCTGGAGGAAGCCGAGTCGCGCCCGCCGGTCGGCGCCGCGATCGGCGAGGCGGCGCTGGAGCGGCTGGCGGACCGGCTCGAAAAGCTGGCGGAGACCCTTGAGCAAGCGCCGCCCGCGCCCTAAGTCTGTCGGCGGCGGGTACTGCCCGGTGCGAGCCTTTTTTATCCCTGAGGCTATTCATCATCCATGGGGGCTGTCCCTGCGCAGATCCTGGTCTGACGTACATGGTCCCCACCTGACGTACTGGGCGTCAGTGGATACAATGGCCAACGGCCATGGCGGTCCCGCCACCCGCCCCTCCCTGCCATGAGCGACAAGCGCCTGCTCCGCGCCCGGCTTCGGGCCGCGCGTGCCGAGATGGTCGAACGGCACCCCGCCCGGCCGCTGGACGTGCCGGACGCCTTCATCCTCGCCCTGCGACCCGGACTCGTCGTCGCCAGCTATGTTCCGCTCGGCGGCGAGGCCGATCCCGCATCGCTGGAGGCGGCGGCTTGGGCACAGGGATGTGAAATCGCCCTGCCTTTCGTCGTCGACCGGGCCACGCCGATCCGCTTTCTGGCGGCGGAAGCCGGGCTGGTGGACGGGCCCTTCGGCCTGCGCCAGCCGCCGGCAGACGCCGCCGCGCGTATCCCGGACATCATCCTCACCCCGCTGGTCGGCTTCGACCGGCGCGGCAACCGATTGGGCCAAGGAGCGGGCCATTACGATCGCGCCTTCGCCGAGCATCCGCACGCCTGGCGCGTGGGCATCGCCTGGAGCGTCCAGGAAGTGCCGGCGCTCACCCCCGATCCGTGGGACGTACCGCTCCACGCGATCCTCACCGAATGCGAATGGATCACGCCATGACCCCCGAAGACCCGAGCTGGCGCAAGCCCGTGGGCGCGCTCGCCATCCTGGCCCTCATCGCCTTGTGGGTGGTGGCGGTAACCAGCCTGTCGGGCCTGGTGGGAAGCTGGCACTGGGCCTTGCAGCTCGCCTTCTACGTCGTCACCGGGATCGTCTGGATCACCCCGACGCGGCCGCTGCTGCAATGGATGGAGACCGGGCGCTGGCGCCCGTAGGCGGGCCGCCGGACGACAGGATCTGGGGCGATTTCGCGGCCATTCCGACAAGGGGAATGGCGCGAGTGACGGGGCTCGAACCCGCGACCTCCGGCGTGACAGGCCGGCGCTCTAACCAACTGAGCTACACCCGCTTGGAAGCGAGGCCGGCCAACTAGGCGAGGGTTCGGGGGGTGTCAACGACCCAATGAAGTTTTTTACCCCTCGCCCCCGCCCCGCTGCCCGCGACGTCCCCTTTGCTGGTGGACGAGCGTGCCGTGCTCGAACAGGAAGCCGGCGATGTCGGGCTTGCCGGCGGCGCCCAGCACGGTCTGGATGATGATCAGGAGCGGCACCGCCAGCAGCGCGCCCAGCGTGCCCCAGACCCATCCCCAGAAGCTCAGCGAGACGAGGATCAAGAGCGGGCTGATCGTCAGCCTGTGCCCGACCACGAAGGGCGTGATGGCGTTCGCTTCGATCAGGTGCAGGCCGTACATGATCGCCGGCGGCAACAGCGCCATCCAGATGTCCGAGAATGTCATCAGTCCGCCCAGCGCCAGCAGGAAGGCGCCGATCACCGGCCCGAAATAGGGGATGTAGTTGAGCAGCGCGACGATCCCGCCCCACATGGCGGGATAGGGCATGCCGATCGCCCAGAGCGCCGTGCCGGTGACGAGGCCCAGCGTGGCGTTGATGATGGTGATCGTGCCCAGATAGGCCGACACGTCGTCGACCACGTCCTGGATCACCCGGGCGGTCGCCATCGCGCCGTCGAAACTGGTGCGGCCGGTGATCGTCCGCTGGCGCATGCGCGTCCAGCCCGACAGGAAGAAGAAGACGATCAGGATGCCGAACAGCACCTGCACGATGACCGCCGGCGCCGAGGTCGCGGCGAGTTCGAGGATCGAGCCCGGCGCCGCGACCGCGGCGGTGCGCGGCTGGCGGATCGGCGTGGAGGCGATCTGCCGCAGCGTACGGTTCACATAGGCTTCGAGCGACGAATAGAGATCGAGCAGCGGCGCGAGATTGTTCTGGATCCGGTCGAGGCGCGTCGGCAGCAGCCGGAAGAAGTCGGTCGCGGGGACGACGATCGCGGCGATGGCGATGTTGGCGAGCAGCAGGAAGACGAACAGGCAGATGAGTGCGGCCAGCGCCGACGGCACGCGCCGCCGCTCGAGCCATTCGAGCACCGGCACCAGGGCGACGGCGATGACCAGCGCCGTGGTGAGCGGCAGGAAGAACTCGGCCCCCGCCTTCAGCGCGAAGGGCAGCGCCACGGCGAGACCGACGCCGGCGGTGAGCGTCAGCGCAGCGAGCAGCCGGTCGCGGCGCATCGCGATGCGCATCGCATCGTCGGCATCCACCCCGACCGGCAGTCCGAGGATATTGTCCCCCGGAACGGGATTCTGCGTCGCGTTCGGGTGGTTATCTGCATCCGCCATGCCGCGGAGCGTAGAGCGGAGGCCCGCCGGCAGCAACGACGAACGCGCGGGGATCAGCCCTGTTCGACCGCCATCAGCAATGTGCCCTCATACCGCTTGTCCTTCGGGTCGAACAGCGCGCTGGGCGTGAAGCGACGCGGCGTGATCCGCAGCCCCGCCAGGCCGGACAGCTTGAAGGCGCCCAGCTTCTCCTCTTTGGGCGGACGACCGTCGCGATCGAGGGTGATCGCATCGACATAGATCTCGTCGTGCCGCGTATAGATGACGTGGGGGGCCAGCGTCACCTCGCCGCGATTGTAGCTGGCGGCGACAGCCTGCTGCTTCACAATCGCCTCGAAGATCGTCGCCGGCGAGGGCGGCGGACCCGAGCGGGCCGTTTCGACGGGGGAACTCATCTCGTTCATCCTGATCCCTGTGCCACCCTCTCCCGCATTGCAGCAAGAACGATGTTAGCACCGCAGCGTTTCGTGCCGGAACGTCCGACAGCAAATTCCGTTGGCGGCAGATGAGCGAGACAGCCGAGCGCAGCGACCCTGCCCTGTGGGACAAGGTCAAGGCCGAGATCACCGCGGGCGCCAAGGGCGGCCGCAAGGGCGAATGGTCCGCGCGCAAGGCGCAGATGGCGGTGACCGAGTACAAGAAGCGCGGCGGCGGCTATCGCGGCGAGAAGGCCGAGGACAACTCGCTGCATCAATGGACCGAGGAGGACTGGGGCACGAAGTCGGGAGCGAAAAGCGGCGACACGCATGAGCGCTACCTCCCGAAAAAGGCGCGCGAAGCGCTGAGCGATGCGGAATACAAGCGGACCACCGCCAAGAAGCGGGCCGATAGCCGCAAGGGCAAGCAGTTCTCCGCCCAGCCGGACGATGTCGCGCGGAAGACGGCGCCCTTCCGGGACCACAAGACCCGCGCGCAGCTCTATGCGGAAGCCAGGCGGCGGAACATCGCCGGCCGTTCGAAGATGACGAAGGCCGAGCTCGAAAAGGCCCTGCATTCCTGACGACCCGCCTGGCCACGGCGCCCTTGCGACGCCGTGACCCGGACGGACCTGTTACTTCGCGGCGGTCTGCGAAGCCGTCGACGGTCCCATCAGCTTCTGCGCGAAATAGGTCATCTGCAGGGCATCCAGCTTTGCCCGCTGGGCGATGTCGGCATCGCCCGAATGGCCGCCGGCCGTGTCCTCGTAGAAGAAATAGGGCATGCCATATTCCTTCATCCGCGCGGCGAACTTGCGGGCGTGCTGCGGCCCGACCCGATCGTCCTTCGTCGTCGTCCAGATATAGGGCTCGGGATAGACCGCGCCCTTCTTCAGATTGGCATAGGGCGAGATGCGGCGCAGGAAGGCCGCCTCCGCGGGCTTGTCGATCGAGCCATATTCGTCCTCCCAGGACGCGCCTGCGGCGATCTGCTGGTAGCGGACCATGTCGAGGAGCGGAACGCCGATCGAGACCGCCTTCCAGAGGTCCGGCTGCTGGGTCATCTCGACCCCCATCAGCAGGCCGCCGTTCGAGCCGCCATAGATGCCGAGCTTCTGCGCGCTCGTGATCTTGCGGGCGAACAGGTCGCGCGCCACCGAGGCGAAATCGTCGTAGATCACCTGCCGCTTGGTCTTGCGACCAGCATCGTGCCAGGCGGGGCCGAATTCGCCGCCGCCCCGGATATTGGCCAGCACGAACGCGCCGCCATTCTCCAGCCACAGCTTGCCCGTCGCGCCGAGATAGGTCGGCAGGCGCGAGATCTCGAAGCCGCCATAGGCGGTCATGATCGTCGGCGTGCTGCCGTCGAGCGGGCGGTCGCGCCGGTGGACGACGAAGTAGGGCACCCTGGTGCCGTCGGTCGACGTCGCCTCGAACTGCTCGACGACCTGTCCGGTCGCATCGAAGCGCGCCGGCAGCGCCTTCACCGTGCGGGGCGCGGCGGTTCCGGCGGCGTCGATCGTCTGGAGCATGGTGGGCGTGACGAACCCGGTGACGGTCATATAGGCGGTGTTGCTGCGGTCGGTGGTGCTGGCGAAGCCGACCGCCATGTTGTCGGCGACCGGCACGTCGCGCGACGTCCATCCCGCGCCGCCGGGAGCGAAGATCGACACGCGGCCGCGGACATTGTCGGTATAGGACACCAGCACCCGGTCGCGGGTCAGTGCCACGCCCTGTACCGCCTGGCGCGGCGTCGGCTTGAACAGCAGCCTGGGGTTCGCCTCGCCGCGCTGGATCTCGGCGACCGGCACCCAGGCGATCGCGCCGGCCGGGATCGGTCCCCACGGATCGCTCGTCTCGAAGATCACCCGCCCCTCGACCAGCCCGACCGGCTGGGCGCGCGGCGGGATCGCCAGCGTCTTCGTGCCCTGCGGCGTCCACACCAGCGTGTCCCCGCCGAAGAAGGTCTGGCGGCGGCCGATCAGCACGACGCGGTTGCCCTTCGCATCGGTCAGCGTGCGGGCGTAGCTGCCGAGCTGGTCGGTTACCGCGCCGCGGAAGACCTCAGTCGCCGCAGCGAGCGGCTGGCCGCGCTTCACCATCTTCACGACGAAGGGATAGCTGGAGTTGGTCATCGTCCCCTGCCCCCAGTCGCGGCTGACCAGGAGCGTGTCGCGATCGATCCAGGTCGCACCCTGCTTGCTCTTCGGGAGGGCGAAGCCATCGGGCACGAACCGGCCGGTCTGAAGGTCGAATTCGCGCATCGACTCTGCGTCCTCGCCGCCCTCCGACAGCTGGACGAGGCAATAGCGCTCCTCGGGCGGCAGGCAGGTGGCGCCGTGCCAGACCCATTGCTTGCCTTCCGCCTTGCCGAGCGCGTCGACATCGAGCGCGACGGTCCATTTCGGGTTGGCGGACGCATAGTCGGCCTCGCTCGTCCAGCGCCACAGCCCGCGCGGATGCTCGGCGTCGCGCCAAAAATTGTAGATACGCCCGAAGGTCTGTTCCGGCATCGGGATCCGATCGGTCGCGGAGGCGATCGCCAGCGCCTGCTGGTAGAAGGTCGCGTAGCGCGGGTCGCTCTGCAGCCGGGACAGGGTGCGGGCATTCTCGCCCTCGACCCAGGCCAGCGGCCTGGCGCCATCCTTGTCCTCCAGCCAGATATAGGGATCGTCGGTCATGGCCGCGGTCTGCGCCAGCGCCCCGCTCCCCGCAAGGATCGCCGCCGCCGCTACCAGCCACCGTGTCTTCGCCCGCATGCAAGTATCTCCTGTGATCCCCCGGTTCTAGGGACATGGAGCCGGGCCGATCAACCCGCGCCGGCCCGGCGGAACGGACCCGGAAGGCCGGTCGCGCCGTTTTGCGCAGCCATGACCGACGGACTTCCCAAGCCGCGCCGCCTGATCGCGATCGCCGCCATTTCCGCAGGCACCGCGCTGGTGGTGGTCGATGGCGCGATCGCCACCGTGGCGCTGCCGACGATCGCGCGCGACCTGCACGTCCCCGCCAGTGCGGCCGTGGCGGTCGTCACCGTCTACCAGCTGGTTCTGGTCATGACGCTGCTACCCTTTTCGGGGCTGGGCGACCGGGTGGGGCTGAAGCGGCTGTACCAATGGGGGCAGCTGCTCTTCACCGTCTCGACCGCGCTATGCTTCTTCGCCAACAGCCTGCCCTTCCTGCTGATCGTGCGCGCGGCGCAAGCCCTGGGCGCGGCGATGGCGCTCAGCGTGTCGTCGGCGCTGCTCCGCTCCATCTATCCCGCCAAGCAACTCGGCCGCGGGCTCGGCATCAACTCCGTCGTCGTGTCGAGCTCCGCGGCGCTGGCACCGACGCTGGGCGGCGTCATCCTCGGCCTCGCATCCTGGCCCTGGGTCTTCGCCAGCGCGGTGCCCTTCGCGATCGCAAGCCTGCTCCTCGGCCGCGCCCTGCCCGACGTTCCGACGCGCGAAGGGCGGTTCGACGTGCCCGGCGCCGTCATGTGCGCGGCGATGTTCGGCCTGGTGATCGGCGGACTCGAGACTGCGGTGCATGGCGACAGCCCGGTCGTGTCGGCCGCCATCGTGTTGGTCGGCGCGATCGTCGGCTGGATCTTCGTGCGCCGCGAGCAGGGCGAGACGGCGCCGATCCTGCCAGTCGACCTGCTGGGGCGGCCGGTGCTCGCCCTGTCCACGCTGGGCGCCTTCACCGCCTTCATCGCGACGATGACGCTGCTTCTGTCCCTGCCCTTCCGCCTCCAGACCGAATTCGGTTTCTCGCCGGGCGGCGTCGGCGCGGCGATCGCGCCCTGGCCGCTGACCACGATGGTGGTGGCGCCGATCGCGGGCTGGCTGTCCGACCGCTATCCGGCGGGCCTGCTCGGCGGGATCGGCATGGCCGTGGCGATCGGCGGACTGATCGCGCTGGCGCTGCTGCCGTCCGGGGCGGGCTATGGCGATATCGCATGGCGCATGGCGGTCACCGGGAGCGGCTTCGGCCTGTTCCTGTCGCCCAACGCGCGGCTGATCATCGGCTCCGCGCCGCGCGAGCGGGCGGCGGCGGCGGGTGGCCTGATCTCGACGACGCGTATGGTCGGGCAGACCACCGGAGCGACCCTCGTCGCCGCGCTGCTTGCGCTCGGCCTGGGTTCGGGCCGGATGCCGGCGCTGCTGGCCGCCGGCCTCGCCCTGATCGCCGGACTGTGCAGCCTCGCCCGGCTCAATCCGGCGATCCGCAATCCCCCGCGCGACGAAGCAGCAGACGCGCAGCCCGGCGCGCAGGTGCGGTGACGCGCGATCAGAAGACCGCGCGCGCCGTCGGCTCACCCATCATCGCCTGCCGTACCAGCGGGATCGGCGGACCACCGAAGCTGAGGAAGCGATCGTGGAACGCCTTCCAGCCGGCGCGGCCGCCGTGCCCGGCGGTCCAGTCCGCCCGCAGGCGGCGGATCATGAGCTTGCCCATCGCATAGTTGAGATAGCCGGGATCGTAGGTTCCCCGCGCCGCCTGCTGCCGGGCATTGCCCTCGTCCTGGAAGCATTGCTCGACGAACAATCGGCGCGACTGATCCTGGGTCATCCCGCCAGTGTGCAGTCCGATCGCCGACAGGAAGCGGCAGTCGCGCAGCAGCGCGTTGGACAGCTGGCCGATATGGACCTCCGGATCGCCATGGCCGAGCCCTGCCTCCCACATCATCTCCTCCGCATAATGCGCCCAACCTTCGGCGAAGGCATAGCCGACGAAGATGCGCCCGAAGAGCGACGGCGAACGGTTGGCGTGCAGGAACTGGAGAAAATGTCCCGGCATCACCTCGTGCACCGAGGTGAAGAGGAGATTGTCCCTGCCGACGACGAAGCCGTCGCGCGTCTTCTGGTCCCAGCTCGGATCGGGCGGCGCGATATAGTAGATGGACGGGATGTTCTTCTCGAACGGCCCGGGCGGATCGAGATAGGCGGCGTTCTGCCGCATATAGGGCGGCGCCTCCTCGACCAGCGCCTTCTCGGTGCCGGGGATGGTGACGAGATCCTGATCCACGACGAACTGGCGCAGGACCGGGATCTGGCGCCGTGCCTCCGCGACCGGGCCGCCGGCGGGCTTGTTCGCGTTCATCCTGTCGACGCAGGCCGGCACCGTGGCGCCGGGGGCGAACTGCGCGCAGGCGGCGACCAGCGCGGCCCGGTTGCGGGCCAGGTCGGCGCGGCCGATCCGCTCCAGCTCGGCGATCGGCGTATCGACGCCCTCGGTGGCAAGCAGCATCCGCTGGAAGCGCGGCGCACCGAGCGCGAAGCTGCCTCCGGCGGACTTCCCCTCCTGACGCAGCCATCCACCCAGCGACCGCATCGCAGCCGCGGCACTGGCGGCCGTCGCCTTCAGCTCGGCCTGCAGGGCCGGGTCGCGGACGGCGGCGAAGGCCCGGACCGCGTCGCCCTCATAGTAGTCGGCAAAGCCGTCGAAGGTCACCGCGCCATAGCTCGACAGGGCGAGCGGCATCGGCATCGCGAGATTGGCGCGGATCTGGGCGGCGCCGGCGGGAACGGCGCGAAAGAAGCGGATCAGCGCCAGCGCCCGGGTCGGCGCATCCGCATAGTCGCGGGCGACATAGACGTTCGGATCGAGGCCGGCGGTCGCATACCATTGCGGGTTGCGATGGGGCTGGTCGGCATCCTCCAGCCAGAACAGCCGGCCTTCGCTGACCTTGATCAGGTAATCGCGTTCGAACCGGTCCTGCCCGGCCAGTCCGGTCATGGCGCGGGCACTGGTAATCGCGCGGCGATAGAAGTCGCCGAGCCGCTTCAGACCGGACGGGCTCCAGTCCTGCAACCGGCCGTCGAGATCGTGCCGGCCCTGATACACCGCGAAGCCGGGATCCAGACGGAACAGCTCCTCGACATAGGCGTCGCGAAATGTGGCCCAAGCAATGCTCCCGGCCGACGCGGGGGACGCCGTCGCCCGGGTCGACGACGCCCGGGTCGCCGACGCTGTCGGCGCAGTCGCCGCGCCCGGCGCCGCCATGAGCAGTGCCGCCACCGTCGCCACGATCGCTCTGGTCATGTTCACCCCCCTCATGGCCCGGCACCGTACCCTGGCATTTCGTATACCATCGACGGGAACGCTCATAAGGTCAAGCCGTTGACCGGCCTCAGCCACGGAGAGCGTCATGCCCTATATCAAGACCCGCGACGGCACGGACATCTATGTCAAGGATTGGGGCAGCGGCCGCCCGGTCATCCTGCTGCATGGATGGCCGCTCAATGCCGACAGCTGGGACGCGCAGGCCATGGCGCTCGCCGATGCGGGCTTCCGCGCTATCGCCTATGACCGGCGTGGCTTCGGGCGGTCCGGTCAGCCTTGGTCGGGATACGACTATGACACGCTCGCCGACGACCTCGCCGACGTGATGAAGGAAGCCGGCGCCGACCAGGATGCGGCGGTGATCGGCTTCTCGATGGGTGGCGGCGAAGTGGCGCGCTATATGAGCCGCCATGACGGCCGCGGCGTCGCGGCCGCCGGGCTGATCGCCTCGGTCGTGCCCTACATGCTGAAGACCGAGGACAATCCCGACGGCACGCCGCAGTCGACCTTCGACCAGATCGGCGACGGGATCCTGAAGGATCGGGCCAAATTCTTCCGGCACACCTTCACGCCGCAATTCTACGGCGTCGGCTATATTTCGCATCCGGTCAGCGACGACGTGCTGGACTGGTCGACCGCACTGGCGATGCAGGCCGGGCTGAAGCCGACCCTCGCCTGCGCGCAGGCGTTCAGCCATACCGATTTCCGTCCCGACCTTCCCGCCTTCCGCGTGCCGACGCTGATCGTCCACGGGACGGGCGACCAGACCGTGCCGATCGACGCTTCGGCGCGCGCCGCGGCGGCCGGGATCGGGAACAGCCAGTTGGTGGAATATGACGGCGCGCCGCACGGGCTCAACGTCACGCATTCGGACCGGCTGACGCAGGACCTGCTGACCTTCCTTGGCCGGTAGGAGCGGTTTGCCCGTCAGGGCGTCAGGAATGCCAGCACCGGATCGCACGCCATCGCCCCGTTATGCGGGCGGTGGCGTTGCGGCGGCTATTTGCGGTCGAGCGGCACGATCACCTCGTCGGGATGCGTGACGTTCAGTTCCTTGCGGACCATCTCGTCGACCATGTCCGGATTGGCATGGTCGGGGTCGAGCAGCGCCACGCGATTGCGCAGCACCGCCCGCTTGCGGTCGAGCGCGGCATAGTCCTGCTCGCGCTTGACCAGCTGGCGCTTATAGTCCCCCAGCGCCAGCAGCCCGTTCGGACCCAGCACCGCATAGCCGCCGAAGAACGCCATCACCGTCACGACCAGCGCCGGCAGCGCGGCGCGGCGCAGCGTCTGGCGGAACGCCGATGGCTTCTTCCTGGCGGCCATCAGGCGCCGATCAGCACGTCGCGCCCGGCATAGCGCGCGGCATCGCCCAGTTCTTCCTCGATCCGGATCAGCTGGTTGTACTTGGCGAGCCGGTCCGAGCGGGCGAGCGAGCCGGTCTTGATCTGACCGCAATTGGTCGCGACCGCCAGGTCGGCGATCGTCGCATCCTCGGTCTCGCCCGAACGGTGGCTCATCACCGCGGTATAGCGCGCCCGCTGCGCCATCGAAACCGCCTCCAGCGTCTCTGTCAGCGTGCCGATCTGGTTGACCTTCACCAGCAACGAATTGGCGAGCCCGTCCTTGATCCCCTGCCGCAGACGCTTGGGGTTGGTGACGAACAGGTCGTCGCCGACCAGCTGGACCTTGTCGCCGATCAGGTCGGTCAGCGCCTTCCAGCCCTCAAAATCGTCCTCGGCCATCCCGTCCTCGATCGACAGGATCGGATAGCGAAGGGTCAGGTCGGCCAGGTATTCGGCCATTTCGTGGCTGGAGAGGATCCGGCCCTCGCCAGAGATGTCGTAGCGGCCGTCCTTGAAGAATTCGGACGCGGCGCAGTCGAGCGCGAGCATCACGTCGTCGCCGGGACGATAGCCTGCCGTCTCCACCGCCTTCATGATGAAATCGAGCGCGTCGGTCGTCGAGGCGATGTTGGGGGCGAAGCCGCCCTCGTCGCCGACGCCAGTCGCCAGCCCCTGCTCGTGCAGCGCCTTCTTGAGGGTGTGGAAGATCTCGGAGCCGCAGCGAACCGCCTCGACGATGCTCGACGCACCGACGGGCATGATCATGAATTCCTGGAAGTCGATCGGATTGTCGGCATGCTCGCCGCCGTTGATGATGTTCATCATCGGCACCGGCAGCAGGTGCGCGGCGACTCCGCCGACATAGCGGTAGAGCGGCAGGCCGCGGGCATCCGCCGCCGCCTTCGCCACGGCCAGGCTGACGCCGAGGATCGCATTGGCGCCAAGGCGGCCCTTGTTCTCGGTGCCGTCCAGCTCGATCATCGCCGCGTCGATATCGGCCTGATCCTCGGCATCCAGGCCGACGATCTTCTCGACGATCTCGCCGTTGACCGCCTCGACCGCCTGCTCGACGCCCTTGCCGCCCCAGCGGCTCTTGTCGCCGTCGCGCTTCTCGACCGCTTCATGCGCGCCGGTCGATGCGCCCGACGGCACGGCGGCGCGGCCGAAGCTGCCATCCTCCAGCAGGACGTCGACCTCGACGGTCGGATTGCCGCGGCTGTCGAGGATCTGGCGGGCATGAATGTCGATGATCGCGGTCAACTGGCTGCTCCGTAACTTGCTGCGCTGCGCCCTGTATAGCGCGCCAAGGCGGCGGGCAATCGATAGCGGCCGTTGCGCGGGTGGAACCGTCCCCGTTAAGGCTGGTTGACGCCGCGAACAGCCGAGGAATTGGACCATGGCCGATAACGAGCTTAAACCCCTGAACGACGGCGATATCACGCCGCCCCCTGCAACCACCGAGTTCCAGCCGGCCGCGCCGCTGAAGGATCAGGGCGTCGATTTCGCCGCCGAGTCTACGGCATCCGAGACCGGTTCGGGCCGGACCGCGGACGCCAAGCAGGCGATCCGCGATGGCGCCGGCAAGGTGACCCAGCAGGCCGGCGAGCGCATCCGCGCCTTCGCCGACGACGGCAAGGCGCGGGCCGGCTCCGCGCTCGACCAGCTGTCGCAGATGCTCACCGACGCGGCGGCGCAGGTCGACGAGAAGCTGGGCGGCCAATATGGCGACTATGCCCGCTCGGCCGCCGGCCAGGTGCAGGGCTTCTCCGACACGATCCGCAACAAGGACGTGGACGAGCTGCTCGAGGACGCCCGCCAGCTCGTGAAGGCGAGTCCCGCCGTCGCGGTCGGCGTCGCCGCTGCGCTCGGCTTCGTCGTTGCGCGCCTGGTACAGTCCGGCCTCGAAAACCGGGACTGATCGGCGGATGCCCGTAACCGTCGAACCTGATCCCGTCGTGACGGACGGGGTCGCGTCGCTCGTCGGCCAGCTGGTCGAGGACGGCCGGTCGCTCGTGTCCGCCGAGATCGCGCTCTATCGCGCCAAGGCCGGCGAGCGGATCGCCGCCTATCGCACGGCGGCGATTTTCTTCGGTGCGGCGGCCGTTCTGGGCCTCGCGGCCCTGATCGCATTGCTGGTCGGGCTGATCTTCGCGCTCGCACCGGCGGTCGGACCCTGGCTGGCTACGGCGATCGTCGTCGGTGTGGTGCTCGTGCTGGCGGCCGTGCTCGCACTGGTCGGCAAGTCGAAACTCGGAGGTTCGGCATGACGGATGCGCGTGCCAATCTCGCCGCGGCCGAGGCCCGCGCGGCAGAGGCGCGCGCGCGCCTGTCCGGCACCGTCGCGCGACTGCAGGCCCGGCTCGATCCCAAGATGCTGGCCGAAGACGCCAAGCAGGCAGGCATCCATGCCGCGCGAGCAGGTGTCGACAGCGCCCGTCGGAACCCCGGCATGGTCACGGCGGCCGTCGCCGTCGCGGGACTGTTCCTGGGGCGGCATCGCATCTTCGCGCTTTTCTCCCGGTCTGACCGGGATCATCCTGTTTCCAAGAAGGATTGAGATCATGACCACGCCCCATGCCGATCCCGCCACCGGTTCGGACAGCAGCTACGAAAAGGTGCGCGCGAGCGCGACCCGCGGGCTCCACGACGCGCGCGAAAAGGCGGCGGACGCCGCGCAGAAGACCGCTTCCGCGATCGAGACGAATCCGCTCGCCATCCTGGTCGGCGGCGCGGCGATCGGTGCACTGGCCGGCGCGCTGATCCCGCGCTCGGCGCGCGAGAAGGAGTTGCTGGCGCCGCTCGGCTCGCGGCTGGGCGCGACGGCCAAGCAGGCCTTTGCCGCCGCCCGCGAGGCCGGCAAGCAGGAACTCAGCAATGCCGGGCTGACAGCCGATGCGGCGAAGGAGCGCGGGCGGTCGCTGCTCGACGGTTTCGGCAAGGCGCTGGCCAGCGCGGGCAGCGCCGCGGCCGACAGCGCCAAGCGCGGATCGAACTGACGGCAGGCGGCGGCGTTTCGGCGCCGCCGCCACCTGTACATGCTGCGGGTGCGAACCATTGCGAGCGGCTCACGCGACGCCTAGAAGCGCGGCTATGAGCAAACTCCATCTCGTATTCGGCGGCCGGGTCCGCGACCCGCAGACGCTCGACTTCGTCGACCCGAGCCAGCTCGAGGTCGTCGGCATCTTCCCGGATTACGCCAGCGCGGAAAAGGCGTGGCGCGCGGCCGCACAGCGGACCGTGGACGATGCGGAAATGCGCTTCGTCGTCGTCCATCTCCATCGGCTGCTCGAGCCCGACCAGCCGATCGGATGAGCCTGATCGCCGCCCCGGGTCGATCGCCCGGGGTCGGCGGGGGCCCGTCACCGCGATCGGCCTATCAGGCGCGGCGGTAGCGCCAGCGGAGCAGCGGCCGGGCGAGGATCAGGCCCACGACGAAGCCGCCGATATGCGCGCCGATCGCGATGTTGAGCCCGCCCAGCCCGGCCAGTCCGGTAAGCAGCTGGATGCCGATCCAGGCCGCCGCCAGCCAGAGCACGTGCAGCACGTGGCTCGACACCGGGCCCCAGCCGCGCGGACGGCGCTCGGCGAAAAGGATGGCATAGGCCCCGATCACGGCCGCGATCGCGCCGCTCGCTCCGATCATCGGCACGCTCGACGCGGGATCGGTGCCATATTGCGCGGCAGCGGCCGCATAGGCGCCCAGCACATAGACGAGCGCCGTAGAGCCGCCTCCCAAGGCGCGCTCCAGCCGCGGTCCGCAGAAGCACAGGACGACGAGGTTGAGCGCCAGATGCGCGAAGCCGCCATGGATCAGCGTCGCGGTCAGCGGGGTCAGCGCATTGGGGACCGCCACCGGATCGCTCTCGCCGACCGCAGCCAGCAGCCGGACCGGGATGAAGCCGCCGGTCGCGGCCGCCCATGGCACCAGCCCGGTGAGGATCAGCAGGATGGAGACGATCGCGGTCGCGCCCGCGATCGCGACAATCACCGGCGTGTCGCGCAGCTCGCCCACGTCAGATGAATTCGATCTTCGACACGACGTAATAGCGATCGCCGGCGGGCACCGACACCTCGACCTCGTCGTCGACCCGGCGGCCGATCAGCGCGCGGCCCAGCGGCGAGTTATAGCTGATCCGACCGGTCTTCGCGTCCGCCTCGGTCTGGCCGACGATCTGGTACTTGACCGGCTTGTCGTCCTCGTCGAGCAGCGTCACCGTCGCGCCGAAGACGATCTTGTCGCCCGACAGGTCGCGCGGGTCGATGATCTGGGCGCGGCTCAGCTTGTCCTCGATATCGGCGATCGACGCCTCGATCTGGCCCTGCCGCTCCTTGGCCGCATGATATTCGGCATTTTCGGACAGGTCGCCATGCGCGCGGGCTTCCTCGATCGCGTCGACGATCTGCGGCCGTTCTACTTTCAGACGCTTCAGGTCTGCGCTGAGCTTGTCATGGCCCTCTTGCAGCATCGGCATCTTTTCGACGGTCGCCATTATTTTGTCCCCAAATCGATCACCCGAACGGCCCCGTCGTTCCGGGGCCGCCCGCACAGCACCTGTCGTTGTCGGGATCAGTTGTGCGATTGCGAATAATAGGCCTGCAAGGGTCGCACTTCAAGAAGCCCGCTGCCGGAGCGATCCGCCGCGGCCGCCGCGATCGCCTTGGCAGCCTCCAGACTGGCCGGTGCCGTGGTGAAATAGGGGATCTTGCCGGACAGCGCCGCCTGCCGGATCGGCGTCGAGTCCTTCAGGCTCTGCCAGCCTTCGGTGGTGTTGAAGATCAGGTCGATCCCCTTGTCCATGATCCGGTCGACGATATGGGGGCGGCCCTGCGCGACCTTGTTGATCCGCTCGACCGGCAGGCCCGCGGCAGCAAGATGGTCCGCGGTGCCGCCGGTGGCGACGATCGCGAACCCCGCCTCGGCCAGCAGCCGGGCGGCGGGGACGATATGATCCTTGTCCGTGTCCTTGACGCTGACGAACACCGCGCCGCCGGTCGGCAGCACCGTGCCGGCGCCGAGCTGCGACTTCATGAAGGCCTGGGTAAAGTCGGGAGCGATGCCCATGACTTCGCCGGTGGACTTCATCTCGGGTGACAGGACCGGATCGACGCCGGGGAAGCGGTTGAACGGGAAGACGGCTTCCTTGACCGCGTAATAGGCGATATCGCGGTCGATCGCCGGCAGGTTGCGGAGCTTCTCGCCGGCCATCACGCGCGCGGCGATCTTGGCGATGGGCGTGCCGATCGCCTTGGCGACGAACGGCACGGTGCGGCTGGCGCGCGGGTTCACCTCGATCAGATAGACCTTGCCGTCCTTCACCGCGAACTGGATGTTCATCAGCCCGCGCACGCCGAGCCCGCGGGCCAGGGCCTCGGCCTGGCGCTCGATCTCTTCGACGATCTCGTGCGGCAGGCTGTAGGGCGGGATCGAGCAGGCGCTGTCGCCCGAATGGACCCCCGCCTCCTCGATATGCTGGAGGATGCCGGCGACCACCACGTCGTCCCCGTCGCACAGCGCATCGACATCGACCTCAATCGCATCGCGCAGATACTGGTCGATCAGAACCGGTGCCTCGCCAGACACCTGCACCGCGGTCTGGATATAGTCCTCGAGCTGCGAAGGACCGTCGACGATCTCCATCGCGCGGCCGCCCAGCACGAAGCTGGGCCGCATCAGCACCGGATAGCCGACGCGGTCGGCGACGATCAGCGCCTCCTCGCGGCTGCGGGCGATGCCGTTCTTGGGCTGGAGCAGCCGCAGCCGGTCGACCAAAGCCGCGAACTGCTCGCGGTCCTCGGCCAGATCGATCGCGGCAGGGCTGGTGCCGAGGATCGGGATCCCCGCCGCCTCCAGCGCCCGTGCGAGGTTCAGCGGCGTCTGCCCACCGAACTGGACGATCACGCCGACCAGCTCGCCCCGGCTCTTCTCGACGTCGAGGATCGCCAGCACGTCTTCCGCGGTCAGCGGCTCGAAATAGAGGCGGTCGGACGTGTCATAGTCGGTGCTCACCGTCTCCGGATTGCAGTTGACCATGATCGTCTCATAGCCGGCGTCGGCCAGCGCGAAGCAGGCATGGCAGCAGCAATAGTCGAACTCGATGCCCTGCCCGATCCGGTTGGGCCCGCCGCCCAGGATCACGACCTTGCGCCGGTCGCTCGGCTGCGCCTCGTCCTCGGGCTCGCCGAAGCTCGGCCCCTCATAGGTCGAGTACATATAGGGCGTCCTGGCGTCGAACTCGGCGGCGCAGGTGTCGATCCGCTTGAAGACGGGACGCACGCCCAGCTTCAGCCGGTGCGCGCGCACCTCGTCCTCGGTGACGCCGCCGGTCATCATCTTGACGACCTCGTGGATCAGGCCCGAGCCGCGCGCGATGCCGCGATCCATGCCGCGCAGGTTCGCCGACTGGAGCGCGAGCCACGCCAGCCGCTTGTCGGAAAAGCCCATCGCCTTCAGCCGGCGCATCCCCGCCGCGTCCTGCGGCAGGCCGTTCGCCATCACCTCATTTTCGGCGGCGACGATCTCGGCGATCCGCTCGAGGAACCAGGGATCGTATTTTGCGATCGCATGCACCTCGGCAACGGTGAAGCCCTCGCGCAGCGCCTGCGCCGCGATCAGCAGCCGGTCGGGCGTCGGGCGCGCCAGCGCCGCCTCGATCTCCGCGCGCGGCGCGCCCACCAGCCGCTCGACATGGTTGAAGCCGGACAGGCCGGTCTCCAGCCCGCGCAGCGCCTTCTGCATCGATTCGTGGATGTTGCGGCCGATCGCCATCACCTCGCCGACCGACTTCATCGCGGTGCCGAGGATTGGCTCCGAGCCCTTGAACTTCTCGAAGGCGAAGCGCGGGATCTTGGTGACGACATAGTCGATCGTCGGCTCGAAGCTGGCGGGCGTCGCGCCGGTGATGTCGTTCTCGATCTCGTCGAGCGTGTAGCCGACCGCCAGCTTGGCGGCGACCTTGGCGATCGGGAAGCCGGTCGCCTTGGACGCGAGCGCCGACGAGCGCGACACGCGCGGATTCATCTCGATGACGATCAAGCGGCCGTCCTTCGGATTGACCGCGAACTGTACGTTCGAACCGCCCGTTTCGACGCCGATTTCCCGGAGTACCGCGATCGATGCGTTGCGCATGATCTGATATTCCTTGTCGGTCAGCGTCAGCGCCGGCGCGACGGTGATCGAGTCGCCCGTATGGACGCCCATCGGGTCGATATTTTCAATCGAGCAGATGATGATGGCATTGTCGGCGCGATCGCGCACGACCTCCATCTCATATTCCTTCCAGCCGAGCAGCGACTCCTCGATCAGCACCTCGGTGGTCGGCGAGGCGTCCAGCCCCTTGCGCACGATCTCGAGGAATTCGGCGCGGTTATAGGCGACGCCGCCGCCGGTGCCGCCCAGCGTGAAGCTGGGCCGGATGATCGCCGGCAGCCCGACCTTCTCCAGCCCCTCCAGCGCCTCGGCCTCGGTATGCGCGATCGCGGAGCGGGCGGATTCGAGCCCGATCTTGTCCATCGCATCGCGGAACTTCAGCCGGTCCTCGGCCTTGTCGATCGCCTCGGCATCGGCACCGATCATCTGGACGCCGAACTTCTCCAGCGTGCCGTCGCGGAACAGCGCCAGCGCGGTGTTGAGCGCGGTCTGGCCGCCCATCGTCGGCAGGACGGCGTCGGGCCGCTCCTTCTCGATGATCCGCGCGACGACCGCGGGCGTGATCGGCTCGACATAGGTCGCGTCGGCAAGCTCCGGATCGGTCATGATCGTGGCCGGGTTGGAGTTGACGAGGACGATGCGATAGCCCTCCTCCTTCAACGCCTTGATCGCCTGCGTGCCCGAATAGTCGAACTCGCACGCCTGCCCGATGACGATCGGCCCCGCGCCGATGACGAGGATGGAGGAGATGTCGGTGCGTTTTGGCATGTCAGTTCGGCTTCTCGATTGACGTTTCCCAGCCATCGTAGGTGACGTTCAGGCCCGACAGGGCCTGTTCGACATCGGCCATCATTTCGGAAACTGAGTTATCCAAGAGATCGGTGATTTTCGTCGCGACTAGCCGAAAATCATCCGCTCCCCGTGCGAGTTCAACTTCCTGCCAGCCTGGCCTCTCCAGCCGTTCGGCAACATCGTAAAGTTCGGCCCTGTCACCGTAGAAAAAATGCATGACAGGGCGCGGAACCGCAGGATGATCGCCGTGCTCTTTAAGCTGACTAAGAACTGATCGATCAGCGCCACTTACGGTCATTTCCGGAGAAACCCCACAAACCGCTCGAACAGATACAGGCTGTCCTGCGGCCCCGGGCTGGCCTCGGGATGATATTGCACGCTGAAGGCCGACCGGTCGGTCAGCTCCAGTCCCGCGTTCGAACCGTCGAACAGCGACACATGCGTCTCGCGCGCGTTGGCGGGCAGCGAGTCCCGCTCGACCGCGAAGCCATGGTTCATGCTGGTGATTTCGACCGCGCCGTCGGACAGGCGCTTGACCGGATGGTTGGCGCCGCGATGGCCCTGAAACATCTTGGTCGTGCGCGCGCCGACCGCCAGCGCCAGGAGCTGGTGGCCGAGGCAGATGCCGAACAACGGGATGCCCGCGTCCAGCACCTGCCGGATCACCGGTACCGCATATTCGCCCGTCGCCGCCGGATCGCCGGGGCCGTTCGACAGGAACACGCCCGCCGGCTTCAGCGCCGCGATCTGATCAAAGGTCGCAGTTGCCGGCAGCACCGTCACCTTCGCTCCCGCGAGAGCAAGGTTGCGGAAGATGTTGCGCTTGCTGCCATAATCGATCGCGACGACATGCGGCCGATCGCTGTCGTCGACGCGATCGTCATAGCCGAAGCCGAGCCGCCAGATGCCGCCCTGCCAGCCATAATGCGTCTCGGTGGAGACGGTCCTGGCGAGGTCCATCCCCTCCAGCCCCGGCCAGCTGCGCGCCATGTCATGGAGCAGGTCGAGGTCGAACTCGCCCTTGGCCGAATGGGCGATCACGCCGTTCGGGGCGCCGCCCTCGCGGATGCGGCGGGTCAGCGCGCGGGTGTCGATGCCGGCAAGGCCGATGCGGGCGTGGCGCTGCATCCAGCCGTCCAGCCGTTCCATCGCCCGGAAGTTGGAGGGTTCGGTCGGCACCTCGCGCACGATCATGCCCAGCGCATGGGGGCCGTCCGCCTCGATATCGTCGGGGTTCGCGCCGACATTGCCGATATGCGGAAAGGTGAAGGCGATCATCTGCCCCGCGAAGCTGGGGTCGGTCATGATCTCCTGATAGCCGGTCATCGCGGTGTGGAAGCACACCTCGCCTACCGCCTCGCCCTCGGCGCCGAAACCATGGCCCCAGATCACCTCGCCGCTGGCAAGGACCAGGCAGCCGGTGGCCCCGTCCGGGCGGGCCGGTGCGGGCTTTTCGGGCACGGCAATGGGTGTGGCGTCGGCCATGATGCGGCGGGCACTCCTGTCAGTTCGTCGGCGATGTCGCTAAGTGCCGCCCGCTAGACCCCCGACCCCCGCAGGTCAACCGGTGTACGCACCCGCGCGCGTCCGCTAGAGCAGCGCTTTTCCGCTCAGACCACGGGACCGTTCGATGATCCGCGACGATATCAAGGCCGCGCAGCTGGCCGCCATGAAGGCCGGCGACAAGGAGGCGCGCGCCGCCATCTCCCTGATCCAGGCCGCGATCAAGAACCGCGATATCGAGGCGCGCACCGGCTCCGCTCCCGCCGACGACGACACGCTGGTGGTCGAGGTGCTGCAGAAGATGGTGAAGCAGCGCCGCGAGTCGATCACCATGTACGAACAGGGCGGCCGCCCCGAACTCGCCGAGGCCGAGGCGCGCGAGGTCGCCGTGATCGAACGCTTCCTGCCCCAGCAGATGAGCGAGGACGAGACGCGGGCGGCGATCGAGGCGATCAAGGGCGAACTCGGCGCGACCGGGATGAAGGACATGGGCCGGGTGATGGCCGAGCTGAAGGCGCGCCACGCAGCGACGCTCGACATGAGCAAGGCGAGCGGGCTGGTGAAGGCGGCTCTGGCGTAAGTGGGACACGAGGGCGTTCCGCGCCCCTTCCGCGATCGGGAGGGGACCTAGGGATATTGCCATTTTCGGTCACCCGCGGCATGGGCATATAATCGCGCGATGAGTCTCTCGCCCGCCTTCCTCGACGAGCTGCGTGCACGCACCTCGCTGTCGGCGCTGGTGGGCAAGACGGTGAAGCTGCACAAGGCGGGGCGCGAGCACAAGGGCTGCTGCCCCTTTCACAACGAGAAGACGCCCAGCTTCTACGTCAACGACGACAAGGGCTTCTACCATTGCTTCGGCTGCTCCGCGCATGGCGACGCCATCCGCTGGATGACCGACCAGCGCGGCCTGCCCTTCATCGACGCGGTCAAGGAACTGGCGCAGGCTGCCGGCCTGGACATGCCGGCCATGGACAAGCGCGCCGCCGCCAAGGCCGAGCGCACCAAGGGGCTGGTCGAGGCGATGGCCGATGCCGCCGCCTTCTTCACCGAGCAGCTACATGGCCTTGGCGGGCAGGACGCGCGGCGGATGCTGGAGCGGCGCGGCGTTTCGGCGGAGACCGCCAAGGCGTTCGGCATGGGCTTCGCCCCCGACTCGCGCCGCGCGCTGCGGACCGCCCTTGCCGAATATGGCGACGCGATGCTGGTCGAGGCGGGGCTGCTGATCCAGGTCGAGGGCAAGGAGCCCTATGACCGGTTCCGCGGCCGGCTGATGATCCCGATCCGCGACGCGCGTGGCCGCGTGATCGCATTCGGCGGGCGCATCCTCGACCAGGGCGAGCCCAAATATCTCAACAGCCCGGACACGCCGCTCTTCGACAAGGGGCGGACGCTCTACAATCTCGACCGCGCCGCCCCCGCCGCCCGCAAGTCGGGCCGGCTGCTGGTGGTCGAGGGCTATATGGACGTCATCGCCCTCGCCCAGGCCGGCATTCACGAGGCGGTGGCGCCGCTCGGCACCGCGCTGACCGAGCATCAGCTCGAACGGCTGTGGCGGATGGTCGAGGTGCCGGTGCTCTGCTTCGACGGCGACGGCGCGGGGCAGAAGGCCGCGGTCCGTGCCGCGCACCGCGCGCTGCCGATGCTGGCGCCGGGGCGCTCGCTGCGCTTCGTCACGCTGCCGGCGGGGCAGGATCCGGACGATCTGGTCAAGTCCGGCGGTGCAGGCGCCATGGAAGCCTTGCTCGCCGCCACCGAGCCGCTGGTCGATCGTGTCTGGGCGCATGAGCTGGCCGCGGAACCGCTCGATACGCCCGAGCAGCGCGCGGGGCTGAAGCGCCGGCTGGGCGAGCTGGCGGCGACGATCGCAGATCCGGCCGTCCGGTCGGAATATCAGGCCGAGTTCCGCCGCCGCTTCGACGCGCACTTCCTGCCACAGCGCAAGCCTTTCCGGCCGATGGGCAACGGCCGCCAGCCCTGGCGCCCCCCCGTGCCGGTGACCGAGGACGCCAAGGCGCTGCGCGCCGCGGGGATCGACCGGGTTCTCGCCAAGGCGGTACTCGCCGGGCTGATCCGCCATCCGGCCGAGATCGCACGGCATATGGAGGTGCTGGGCAGCCTTCGGCTCGCCGACGGGGCTCTCGGCCGCCTGTTCGAGGCGGTGGTCGATGTGGCGCTGGAGGATGCCGGCGGCAGCCATGGCGCGCTTGATAGCGGCCGCCTCGTCACCATATTGGCACGGTCCGGTTTCGAGGGGATTGCCAGCGATCTCCTGCGGGCGGACGCGATGCCTTATTCGTTCACCATGGCCGGCGGCGATCCGGCGCGGGCGCGCGAGGATCTGGACGAGGCGATCGCCATCCTGATCGCGCGGCCCGAGGTCGATGCCCAGCTCGCCGCCGCGACGCGGGCGATGCAGGCGCGCTTCACCGACGAGGCGTTCGAGCGGCAGGTGGCTTTGGTGAAAGAGCGGCAGGCGTTGGAAATGCGCCTTGCCAACCTATGTCAGGCGCATGAAGACGCGCGAGCGTTGGGATCCGAGGGTAATTAATGGCTAAGAACATGGCGGACACGGCGGAGGCTCCGGACTCGGGCGACGCGCCGCTGATCGATCTCAACGATGCGTCGATCAAGAAGGTGATCGCCCGCGCCAAGAAGCGCGGCTACATCACCTATGATCAGCTCAACGAAGCCTTGCCGCAGGGCGAGATGTCGTCCGACCAGATCGAGGACATCACCTCGGCGCTGAGCGAGATGGGCATCAACATCGTCGAGAACGAGGAAGCCGGCGAGGACGGCGAGGCGGAGGAGCGCGCCGACGACGGCGACGAGGCCGAGACGAGCGAGACCGACTCCGATACGCCGCTGCCGGAGAAGAAGAAGGAGACGGTCGATCGCACCGACGATCCCGTCCGCATGTACCTGCGCGAGATGGGGGCGGTCGAGCTGCTGTCGCGCGAGGGCGAGATCGCGATCGCCAAGCGGATTGAGGCCGGCCGCGACACGATGATTCTGGGCCTGTGCGAATCGCCCATCACCTTCAACGCGATCATCGACTGGTCTACCGCGCTGAACGAGGGGACGATGCAGCTGCGCGAGATCCTCGATCTCGACGCGATGCTCTCCAAGGGCCCGTCGGCCGAGCAGGTCGAGGGCGCCGAGGACGAGGGCGACGAGATCAGTGAGAAGAGCGCCGGCCCGTCCTACAAGGAAGAAGAGGACATCAAGGAAGAGGCGTCGGACGACGAGGACGACGAGCTGACCGAGCGTCGCGCGCCGCGTCCGTCGGATGACGACGACGAGGACAACACGCTCAGCCTCGCCCAGATGGAAGAGCAGCTCAAGCCGCAGGCGCTGGAGCGGTTCGCCAACATCACCGGCCTCTACAAGAAGTTCGCCAAGCTCCAGCAGAGCCGGCTCGACGCGATGGCGGCGGGCGGCGAGCTGACCGCGGCGGACGAGAAGAAGTATCAGAAGCTGCGCGAGGAGTTGACCGCGGAGGTCGAGAGCGTCCAGTTCCACAATGCCAAGATCGAATATCTGGTCGACCAGCTCTATGCCTTCAACCGGCGCCTGACCGCGCTGGGCGGGCAGATGCTGCGCCTCGCCGAGCGGCACAAGGTCAGCCGCAAGGACTTCCTCGACCGCTATGTCGGGCACGAGCTGGACGACACCTGGCTCCAGACGGTCGGCAAGCTCGACAAGAAGTGGACGGCGTTCGCGACCAACGAGGCCGCGACGGTCGACCGCATCCGCACCGAGATCGGCGAGATCGCCCAGCAGACCGGCATGGCGCTGACCGAGTTCCGCCGCATCGTGAACATGGTGCAGAAGGGCGAGCGCGAAGCCCGCATCGCCAAGAAGGAGATGGTGGAGGCGAACCTGCGCCTCGTCATCTCCATCGCCAAGAAGTACACGAACCGCGGATTGCAGTTCCTCGACCTTATCCAGGAAGGCAATATCGGCCTGATGAAGGCGGTCGACAAGTTCGAGTATCGCCGCGGCTACAAGTTCTCGACCTACGCCACCTGGTGGATTCGGCAGGCGATCACCCGCTCGATCGCCGACCAGGCGCGGACGATCCGCATCCCGGTCCATATGATCGAGACGATCAACAAGCTGGTCCGCACCAGCCGCCAGTTCCTCCACGAGCAGGGCCGCGAGCCCACGCCCGAGGAGATGGCGGAGCGCCTCTCCATGCCGCTGGAGAAGGTGCGCAAGGTGATGAAGATCGCCAAGGAGCCGATCTCCCTCGAGACGCCGATCGGCGACGAGGAGGATTCGCACCTCGGCGACTTCATCGAGGACAAGAATGCGGTGATCCCGGTCGATGCCGCGATCCAGGCCAATCTGAAGGAAACGGTCACCCGCGTCCTCGCCAGCCTGACCCCGCGCGAGGAGCGCGTGCTGCGCATGCGCTTCGGGATCGGTATGAACACCGATCACACGCTGGAAGAGGTCGGTCAGCAGTTCAGCGTGACGCGCGAGCGCATCCGCCAGATCGAGGCCAAGGCGCTACGCAAGCTCAAGCATCCCAGCCGCAGCCGCAAGATGCGCAGCTTCCTCGACCAGTAATCCCCTGCTCCCGCCCCGGCCTCTCATGCCGGGCGAGAGCGGGCCTTTCCGTCCGGATCGGACAGCGTCCATGGCCGCGCGAAGCGCTGGACGCGCGGCAGGATCACGAACTGCAGCAGCGCCGACAGCATCAGCGACGAGAACAGGAGCTGGATCGGCTGGGGCAGGCTCGACGCGACGCTGCGCACCAGCGTGCTCAGCACGAGCAGCACCGGAAATACCGCAAGCCAGGTCGTGATGAAGGTCCGTTTGGGATCCGCCGCGGACTCGCTCGGCACGACGAGGTGCGCGCGCCGCCCGTCCACGCACTGGCGCCGTTCGACGGGGAAGCGCTCGGCCCGGCGAAGGAGGTGGTGGTAGTCGGATGCCTCCAGCCAGCGATCGCGATCGCCGCTACTGCCGAACTGGTGGATCAGATGGAACAATCCGCCCGCCTGTTCCAGCCTGAGGCTGCTGACATGTCCGGCCGCTCGCGCCGCCGCGTCATCGAAGGCATCGGCCCAGACGCGGAATTCAGGCAGCATCCGGGCAGGGACGATGCGGGTCGTGACCAGCGTGGCGATTTTGGGGGCGGGCTGCATGCCGGCTCAACGCGAACGGAACCGGAAGAGGCGCGGCGGCACGAAAAAGGGCGCCGGGAAAGTCCCGACGCCCTCTTCTCGCAGGATCTGTCCGCGCCTTACTCGGCCGCGGCGGTGTCCTTGGCCGGACGAGTGTCGCGGCGCTCGGCGATACGCGCCGACTTGCCGGTGCGGCCCCGCAGATAATAGAGCTTCGCGCGACGCACGGCGCCCTTGCGGACCACCTCGATCGAATCGATGTTCGGCGAATAGAGCGGGAACACGCGCTCGACGCCCTCGCCGAAGCTGATCTTGCGCACGGTGAACGACGAGCCCATGCCCTTGTTCGAGCGCGCGATGCACACGCCTTCATAGGCCTGGACGCGGGTCCGCTCGCCTTCGACGACCTTCACGCCGACCTTCAGCGTATCGCCGGGGCGGAACTCGGGGATCGCGCGCTGCGCGGTCAGCTTCTGGATCTGCTCGGCTTCGAGCTGCTGGATCAGGTTCATCTCGGTCCATCCTTGTCACGCCGCGCGCCAGAGGGCGACAGACCCGCAGCGCCCCCGTGGCGCTCCCAAAGGTCCGGCCGCCTTAGCCGTGTATCGGTCTCGGCCATCTGCTTGCGCCAGGCCGCGATCCTCGCATGATCCCCCGATCGCAGCACTTCGGGGATCGTGCGCCCTTCCCATTCCACAGGTCGGGTATATTGCGGGTATTCGAGAAGGCCGCTTTCGAAGCTTTCCTCGTCCCCGCTGGAAGCCGCGCCCATTACGCCGGGAAGCAGCCGAACGCAAGCGTCGAGCAGCACCAGCGCACCCATCTCGCCGCCCGAGAGCACATAGTCGCCGATCGAGACCGGCTCGATCGCCCGCGCCTCGAACAGCCGTTCGTCAAAGCCCTCGAAACGGCCGCACAGGATCGTCGCCCCCTCGCCTGCCGCCAGTGCGCGGACGCGCGCCTGGGTCAGCGGCGCGCCGCGCGGCGTCATCGCCAGCACCGGCCGGGTGTCGGCGACGCTGTCGACCGCCGCGGCCAGCACATCGGCGCGCAGCACCATGCCCGCGCCACCACCCGCGGGCGTATCGTCGACCGAGCGGTGGCGGTCGGTCGCGAAGTCGCGGATCTGCACCGTCTCCAGCGTCCAGCGCTCCTCGCGCAGCGCGCGCCCGGCGATCGACAGGCCGAGCGGTCCGGGAAACATCTCCGGGTAGAGCGTCAGGACCGTGACGCGAAAGGTCATGGCTGCGACGCCCGGAAGTCGAGCACCTGAAGGCTGAGCACCGGGGTCGGCGCGCGCTGGACACGGCCGGCCACCTTGCCCTTTGCGCAGGTCCAGATGAAATATCCCTCCATGGCCGAAACGGGGATAACGGGCTCGGTCATCGGGCAGTCGCCCGCATCGGCCTTGGCTGCCGCGATCTCGGCGCGACGGCGCGCCGCATTGCGATCGAGCAGGACGTTGCCCGCCAGCGGGGCGCGCTCGGCATCGCCTGCACGCCACGCAGTACGGGCGGCGTCATAGGCTGCGGCCAGGCCGGTCGACACCGGCACGGCCCGGTCTGGGGTCGCGCCCTCGCGGCGCAGCGCCAGCAGGGCCTGCATCACCGGCAGAGTCGGCGCGGCATAGGTCCGGTTGGCGAAGGCGAAGATGCCGATGCCCGCATCCGGCAACAGCATCACCACCGAGCCAAAGCCCGGATAGCCGCCGGTGTGCGTCACCACTCGCCCGAGATCGCAGTCGTTGATGGTGAACCAGGCCATGCCATAGGACGCGGCCTGACGACACGGCTCGAGCCCCGCCGCGCGATCGCGCGCGGTGACGAAGCCGCCCTCGACGATCCTGCGCACGGTCGCCCGACCGACCGGCCCCATTTCCGCTCCGTCGCGCGCCGGCCAGGCTGACAGGAGGAAGCCGACCCAGCGCGCATAGTCCCGCGCCGTCGTCTGGAGCCCGCCCATTGCGCCGAACGCCCCATCGGCCATGTCCGGCTCACGCACCCAGCCGCCGTCCTGCCAGCGATAGCCCAGCGCCCGCTGCGTCTGATCGCCCGCCAGCACGTCATAGCCCGTCGCGGTCATGCCGAGCGGGGTCAGGATCTGCCGGCCGATCCATTGCTGATAGGGGGCACCCCCGACGTTCGAGACGATCCGGCCCAGCGTCGCATAGCCGAAGTTGGAATATTCCATGGTGACGCCCGGCCCATTGGCGAACGGAACGCCGGCCCGCAGCATCGCGGTGAAGGCAGCCTCGCCGAGCGGCTGCTGCCGGTCGCCCCAGGGATTGTCCTCGACGAAGCCGGCATCGTGGTGGAGCAGGTCGGCGACGGTGATGCGGCGGGAATCGCTGGTGGGATAGCGCCAGCCCTTCATCTCCGGCACATAGCGCTCGGCCGGCGCCTCCAGCGACAGCCGCCCGGCATCGGCGAGCTTGAGGATCGCCATCGCCGTGAACGCCTTCGACATGGAGGCGATGCGGAACCGGCTGTCGGCGGTCACCGGCCGGCGTGTATCGAGATCCTGCACGCCCAGGCCGCGCACGAAGACGAGCCGACCGTCCTTGACCACGCCCCAGACGAGGCCGGGGACGTGCTGCGCCTCCATCCACGCCGCGAACACGGGCTCCAGCGCGGCGATCCGCGCCTCGACCGGTGGCGGAGGCGGCGTCTGGCCGGCAGCGCTGACCGGCGCGGCGACGAGTGCGAGAAGGGCGAGAAGGCGTGTCATGGCGGTGTGTCTAGGCACCCGCCACGCCATTTGCATCAGGAACCGGCATCGGCCGTGCGCGCTTCAGCCGGCATGGACGATTGCATCATCATCGGCGCGGGGCCGGCCGGGCTGACCGCGGCCATCTATCTCGCCCGGTTCCGCCTGAAGATCCGGCTGTTCGATTCGGGCGACAGCCGGGCCGCCTGGATCCCGCGCACGCACAATCATGCCGGGTTTCCCGAGGGTATCGCCGGAACCGAACTGCTGGCGCGGATGCTGGACCAGGCCGAGCGCTACGGCGCGGTGCGGGAGTTGGCGGAGGTCACCGCGATCGAGCCGATGGTAGGGGGCTTCGAGGTTCGGCTGGGCGAGCGGATCGCGCTGGGGCGCACGGTGCTGCTCGCGACCGGCGTGGTGAACAATCGGCCGGCCATGGATGCCGATCTGCACCGCCAAGCGCTGGCGGCGGGTCGGCTGCGCTACTGCCCGATCTGCGACGGCTATGAAGTCACGGACCGGCGGGTCGGCGTGATCGGCCGCGGGCAGCATGGCACCAGGGAAGCACTGTTCCTGCGCAGCTACACGCGGGACGTGACGCTGATCAGCCCGGACGGCGACCTGTGTCTCGACGCCGGCTGCGTCGCAGCGCTGGACGATGCCGGGATCGCGCGGGTCGAGGGACCGTGCGGCGGCTTCGCGATCGAGGGGGAGCGATTCGCCTTCGATACCGCGGCGGGTCGCCTGGCGTTCGACAGCGTCTATCCCGCCATGGGCTCGGTCATCCGGTCACAGCTGGCGATCGCCGCCGGCGCACGGGCGAGCGGCGACGGATGCCTGGAGCTGGACGATCATCAGCGCACCTCCCTGCCCGGCCTGTTCGCGGCCGGCGACGTGGTCAAGGGACTGGACCAGATCAGCCACGCCATGGGAGAGGCCGGCGTGGCCGCCACGACCATCCGCAACACGCTCAACGAACAGCGTCCGATCCGGCGCTGACCGCTATTCGACGAAGGCGGGATCGACCACCAGTCGCGTCGCGTCCCACTCCGGCACCGCCTCCGGACGCATCGGCACCATGAAGCGCTTGCCGGTCGGCCGCTCGATCTCGATCACGTCGCCGGCCCCGAAATTGTCGACTGCGACGACCATGCCGAGCGGATCGCCCGCGCTCGTCTCGACCGCCAGGCCCAACAGGTCGGCATGATAATATTCGCCGTCACCGAGCGGCGGCAGAGCCGAGCGCGGAACGGTCAGCGTGGTTCCGCGCAGACTCTCCGCCGTCGTACGGTCGCCAACTTCGGCAAAGCGGGCGATCGCACCATTGCTGCCGGCCCGAAGCGACACGAGGGTCAGTGCGCCGTCATTGAACATGCGGTGCGACCCGAGATCGTCGGCGAAGACCTTCAGACGCACTTCGCCCGCCACGCCGTGCGCGCCGATCACGGCGGCCAGCGTGACGGGCGGCGAAACGCGCTCGTTGCCGGGTTCAGCCTTGGGGGGAGCCATCGCTGGGTGCTGGGTCCTGATCGCTGCCCTCGGCAGGCTCTTGGGTCGACCGCCCCTGATTGGTCGCGTCCTCGGCGTCGTCGGGGGCTGTGCGGGGGTCCGGATCCTGGGTCATCATACGCTCTCTTCGCTGTCGAACAGAAGAAAACGCACGACGACCCAAAGGGCTGCTTACTCGGCGGTGGCGTCCGCCGGGGCTTCCTCTGCCGGGGCGGCCGAAGCGGCGGCGGCGGCCTCTTCCTGCGCCTTCAGCTTCTCGGCCCGCTCCTCGGCGCGCTCCTTCGCCTTGTCGCCCGGCTGACCCTTGTTGGGGTTGCTGCGGGCTGCGCGCTCGCGCACGCCGGCGACGTCGAGGAAGCGCGCGACGCGATCGGTCGGCTGCGCGCCGCTGGCCAGCCAGTACTTGGCGCGCTCGCCGTCGAGCACCACGCGCTTCTCGTCGTCCTTGGCGAGCAGCGGGTTGTAGTTGCCGATCTTCTCGATGAACTTGCCGTCACGCGGGCTGCGCGCATCGGCCACGACGATGCGGTAATAGGGGCGCTTCTTGGAGCCGCCACGCGACAGTCGGATGCTGAGTGCCATAATCTTGTCCTTGCCTTCTTGATCGTCACCCCGGCGAAGGCCGGGGTCATTTCTGTTGATGTTGCGCCCTTGCCGCAGGCGGCGTCGGGCAGATCGTCATTTCTTCTTGATGAAGTTCTCGAAACCGGGCGGCAGCTGGGGCGGTCCCCCGGCCCCGCCGCCAAGACCCGGCAGGCCCTGTCCGCCGGCCTTGCCCATCAGGTCGCCCAGCCCCGGTCCGCCCAGTGCGTTGCCGATGCCGGCCATGCCGCCCGCCGGTCCGCCCTTGCCGAGCAACGCCATCAGGCCCTTGATGCCGCCCATCTTCTTGAGCTTCTTCATGGCCGTAGACATTTCCTGATGCATCTTCAGGAGCTTGTTCACGTCCTGCACCGTGGTGCCCGAACCCTTGGCGATGCGGATCTTGCGCTTGGCGTTGATCAGCTCGGGCTTCGACCGCTCCTTGACGGTCATTGAGCCGATCATCGCATCCATATGGATCAGCACCTTGTCGCCGCCGGCCTGCTGCAGCGCGCCCTGCGCCTTCTTCATGCCCGGCATCATGCCGGCGAGCGCGCCGAGGCCGCCCATGCGGCGCATCTGCGCCAGCTGGCCGCGCAGGTCGTTCATGTCGAACTGACCCTTGGCCATCTTGGCGGCCATGCGCTCGGCGTCTTCCTGCTGGATCGACTCCGCCGCCCGCTCGACCAGCGAGACGACGTCGCCCATCCCCAGGATGCGGCCCGCGACCCGCTCGGGATGGAAGGCTTCGAGCGCGTCCATCTTCTCGCCGGTGCCGGCGAACTTGATCGGCTTGCCGGTGACCGCGCGCATCGACAGCGCCGCGCCGCCGCGCGCATCGCCGTCCATCCGGGTCAGCACGACGCCGGTCAGCGGCACCTGATCGGAGAAGTTCTGCGCGACGTTGACCGCGTCCTGACCGGTCAGCGAGTCGACGACGAGCAGGATCTCGGCGGGATCGGCGATGTCGGCGACCGCCTTCATCTCGTCCATCAGAGCCTGATCGACATGCAGGCGCCCGGCCGTGTCGAGCATCAGGACGTCATAGCCCTGCAGCTTGGCGGCTTGGAGCGCGCGGCGGGCGATATCCACGGGCTGCTGGCCCGCGATGATCGGCAATGTCGCCACCTCGACCTGGGTGCCGAGCGTCGCCAGCTGCTCCTGCGCCGCGGGGCGATTGACGTCGAGCGACGCCATCAGCACCTTTTTGCGGTCGCGGCCCGACAGACGCCTGGCGATCTTCGCCGTCGTCGTCGTCTTGCCCGAGCCCTGCAGCCCGACCATCATCACCACCGCAGGCGGCGTGACGTCGAGCAGCAGCTCGCTCTCGTCCGCACCCAGGATCGCGACCAGCGCGTCATGGACGATCTTGACGACCTGCTGGCCCGGCGTGACCGAGCGCAGCACGTTGTGGCCGACGGCCTGTTCGGTGACGCGGTCGACGAAGTCGCGTGCGACCGGCAGCGCAACGTCCGCCTCGAGCAGCGCGACCCGCACCTCGCGCATCGCCGCGCGGACATCGGCCTCGGTCAGCGCGCCGCGACCGCGCAGGCGGTCGAACACGCCGCCAAGCCGATCACTCAGGCTGTCAAACATCGCGCCACTCCAAATCTCGTGCCGCCAAACGCAAAAGACGCCGGCGGACGAAACCTCGTCGGCCAGCGCACACTTCCGCGCACGGCGGCGAGTGCTTTATCCAGAGCGTTCGAAGACGAACGTGGCGGGGCCTATAGGCGCATGCTGCCGACAGCACAAGTGCCGCGCGAACGGCCATTCGAGCCGTGCCAACAACCCCGCGCGTGACTTGCGCGGCGTCCATCCCTAGATCGCCCGCCATGTCACCTCCGACGCCCGAGGTCGTCAGCCTCGGCTGCCGGCTCAACATCGCCGAAAGCGAGACGATCCGCGCGATGATCGCCGGGCGGGACATGGTCGTCGTGAACAGCTGCGCGGTGACCGGAGAAGCGGTGAAGCAGAGCCGTGCCGCCGTCCGCCGCGCGCGTCGCGAGCATCCCGGTGCCGAGATCGTGGTGACCGGCTGCGCGGCGACGATCGACCCGCAGGGCTTTTCCGCCATGGCCGAGGTCGCCCGGGTCGTCCCGAACGGGGCCAAGCTCGCCCCCGCCAGCTGGCAGGCCGACGCGGTGCCGCCGGTGGCCTTTTCGGGCCATGCCCGCGCCTTTGTCGAGGTGCAGAACGGCTGCGATCATGCCTGTACCTTCTGCATCATTCCGCTTGGGCGCGGCGCGAGCCGGTCGAGCCCTGCCGGCGCGGTCATCGACCGCATCCGTGCGCTGGTGGCGGCCGGCCACCGCGAGGTGGTGCTGACCGGAGTCGATCTGACCAGCTACGGACCCGACCTGCCCGGCGCCCCGACGCTGGGGCAGCTTGTCGAGCGGATCCTGACGCTGGTGCCCCAAATGGAGCGGCTGCGCCTCTCGTCGCTCGACTCGGTCGAGATCGATGAACGGCTGTTCGACCTGATCGCGCACGAGCCGCGCGTGATGCCGCATCTGCATTTGTCGCTGCAGGCGGGCAACGATCTGATCCTCAAGCGCATGAAGCGCCGCCATTCACGGCAACAGTCCGTCGCGCTGGTCGAACGCCTGCTGGCGGCGCGACCGGACCTCGCGATCGGCGCCGACTTGATCGCCGGCTTCCCGACCGAGGACGAGTCGATGTTTGCGGAAACGCTGGCGCTGATCGACGATGCGCACATCGTGCACGCGCATATCTTCCCCTACTCGCCGCGTGCCGGCACCCCCGCGGCGCGGATGCCGCAGGTCGCCCCGGCGGTCCGGCGCGAGCGCGCGGCACGCCTGCGCGAGGCGGCGGCGCGGCGGCGCCAGGCATGGCTCGCCTCGATGATCGGCAGCGAGCAGGCGGTGCTCGTCGAACGGCCGGGCACCCGCGGTCATGCCGGCAATTTCGCCGACGTCCATCTTGCCGCGCCGGCGGAACCCGGCGCGATCGTGCGCGTCCGGATCGACGCGGCCATGCCCCATCATCTCATCGGAACACGGATATGAGTACGACACCATCGTGGCATGAGAAGCTACTCGGCGGCTTTCGCCGCACTTCGGACCGGCTGATCGGCAATCTGGCGGGGCTCGGCGGCGCGCGGCTGGACGACGACACGCTCGACGAGATCGAGGAGGCCCTGATCGCCTCCGACCTTGGTCCGGAGACCGCAGGGCATATCCGCACGCGCCTGTCGGAAGGGACGTTCGGTCGCGACATGGAGGAACTGGGCATCCGCCTCGTCGTCGCGGAGGAGGTGGAAAAGGCGCTGGCCAAGGTCGCGACCCCGCTCGAGATCGATGCCTTCCCCCGGCCGCAGGTGATCCTGGTCATCGGGGTCAACGGATCGGGCAAGACGACGACGATCGCCAAGCTCGCGCACCTGTTCATGGAGCAGGACTATGGCGTGATGCTCGCCGCGGGCGACACCTTCCGCGCGGCGGCGATCGGGCAGCTGCGGACCTGGGCCGAGCGGGTCGGCGTGCCGATCGTCACCGGCAAGGAAGGCGGCGACGCCGCCGGCATCGTCTACGAGGCGGTGAAGCAGGCTACGGCGACGGGCATCGACGTGCTGATCGTCGATACGGCGGGGCGCCTGCAGAACAAGCGCGAACTGATGGACGAACTCGCCAAGATCCGCCGCGTGCTCGGCCGCCTCAATCCGGAGGCACCGCATGACGTGGTCCTCGTGCTCGATGCGACGACCGGGCAGAATGCGCTGAACCAGATCGAGGTGTTCAAGGACGTGGCGGGCGTGACCGGGCTGGTGATGACCAAGCTCGACGGCACCGCGCGCGGCGGCGTGCTGGTCGCGGCCGCGGAGCGCTACGGCCTGCCGATCCATGCGATCGGGGTCGGCGAGGGCATGACCGACCTACGACCGTTCGACGCCAGCGAAGTGAGCCGGATCATCGCCGGCGTCGAAAGCGCCCGCAAGTGAACGCCCCATCCGCAAAGGGCTCGCCCGGTCTGCGCATGGCGGTGGACTACGCTCCGCTGCTGGTCTTCTTCGCGGTCAACTTCTTCGCGCCCGCCGAGCCGATGATGCGGCTGGTCGCGGGGTTCAGCGGCATGCTGTCCGACATGGACCGGCTCGGCGCGCTGGTGATCGCGCGGGTGATCTGCGCGACGACGGCCTTCGTCCTCGCGACGATCGTCGCAATCGTCGTGTCGCGGGTGAAGCTCGGCCACGTGTCGCCCATGTTGTGGATCTCGGGCGTGCTCGTCGTCGTGTTCGGGGGCCTGACGGTCTATTTCCACGACCCGCGCTTCATCCAGATGAAGCCGACCATCGTCTATGCGACCTTCGCCGGGGTCCTGCTATTCGGCCTGCTGACCGGCCGGCCGCTCTTGGAAGGGCTGCTCGGCACCGCCTATCCCGGCCTGACGGCGGAGGGGTGGCGGAAGCTGACGCGCAACTGGACGCTGTTCTTCATCGGCATGGCGGTGCTGAATGAGCTGGTCTGGCGCTCGGCGACGTGGGACTTCTGGGTCGGGTTCAAGCTGTGGGGCGCGATCCCGCTGACGCTGGGATTCGCGATGGCGAATATCCCGATGCTGATGCGGCACGGCCTGACGGCAGCCGACGGTGCGGTGGAGAAGGAATTGCCGCCGGAGTGAAGGCGCGGCCGGCTGTTTTCGCGCGCCGCTGCAACTTATCGTCACCCCGGACCTGTTCCGGGGTCCACGGCGCCGCACACTCGATCGCCTGATCCTTGGCGGCCCCGTGGATGCCGGGACAAGCCCGGCATGACGGAGCTGTAATAGCTTAGACGTAAAATAAGGGGCGGACCGTTCGACCCGCCCCCCTCCACCTCTTACTTAGCGACCGCGTCGTAGCGCTGGCCGACCGTGTCCCAGTCGACCACATCCCACCACGCCTTCAGATAGGCGGCGCGGTCGTTCTTGTAGGTGAGGTAATAGGCGTGTTCCCACACGTCATTGCCGAGCAGCGGCGTGCCGCGCTCCTGCACCACGTCCATCAGCGGGTTGTCCTGGTTCGGGGTCGACGTGACCTTCAGCTTGCCCGACTCGTCGGCGATCAGCCACGCCCAGCCCGAGCCGAACTGGCCCGCGCCCTTGGTGTTGAACTCGTCCTTCAGCTTCTCGAGGCCGCCGAAATCGCGCTCGATCGCCTCGGCGAGCTTGCCCGAGGGCTGACCGCCACCGGCCTTCATCGACTTCCAGAAGAAGTCGTGGTTCCAATAGCCGCCACCATTGTTGCGGACCAGCGGCGGCTGCGACGAGATGTTCGAGAGGATTTCCTCGATCGTCTTGCCCTGCAGCGACGGGTCCTTCTCGACGCCCTCGTTCAGCTTGTCGGTATAGGCCTTGTGATGCTTGTCGTGGTGGAACGTCATCGTCTCCTTGGAGATCGTCGGCTCCAGCGCGTCATAATCATAGGGCAGCGGGGGCAGTTCGAAAGCCATGGGGCATCTCCTAATGGGGTCGCGCGGAGAAACGCGCGCCGACCCCGATTGGTCCAGCCGCCCGCGTTACGCAACCGTTCCGATCAGGTCGTGCCGCCGCAACGCGTGGCGCAGCTGATCGTAGGACAGGCCCAGCGCCTCCGCGGTATGCCGCTGGTTGAAGCGATGCTCGGCCAGGCTCCTGGCCAGCAGCTCCCGCTCGAAGCGCGCGACGCGCGACTTGAAGTCCGACGGGCCCACCTCGCAGGCCGCGACCTCGTCATGGTCGTCGCCCGCCGCCGGTTCCGGTGCCTCCGGCTGGGCTGCACGGGCGGCAGCGGGAGACTGGGCCTGCGGACGATAGGGGGAGGCGAAGGGGTCGATCTCGATCCGGTCGATCGGCCCACCCTCTTCCCAGCGGTACACGGCCCGCTCGACGACGTTGCGCAGCTCGCGGACGTTGCCGGGCCAGCGATAGCCGGTCAGTGCCTCGACGGCATTGGGCCCGAAGCCGTACCAGCGATCGCGCCCGAGTTCGGCGGCCATGCGGCGGCCGAAATGGTCGGCGAGGATCGGGATGTCGCCCTTGCGGCTGCGCAGCGGCGGCAGCGTCACCACCTCGAAGGACAGCCGGTCGAGCAGGTCGGCGCGGAATTCGTGCCGGTCGACCTTGTCGGGCAGATGCTCGTTGGTCGCCGCGACGATACGGACGTCGACGCGCACCGGGCGCGACGAGCCGATCCGGGTGATCTCGCCATATTCGACCGCCCGCAAAAGGCGCTCCTGCGCGCCCATCGACAGGGTGCCGAGCTCGTCGAGGAACAGCGTGCCGCCGTCCGCCTCCTCGAAACGGCCGGTGCGCGCCTTGGTCGCGCCGGTGAAGGCGCCCGCCTCGTGGCCGAAAAGCTCCGCCTCGATCAGCGTCTCGGGCAGGGCGGCGCAGTTCATCACCACTAGGGGCTGATCCCAGCGCGGGGACAGGCGGTGGAGTCGCTCGGCGACGAGTTCCTTGCCCGTCCCGCGCTCGCCGATGACGAGGACGGGACGGTCCAGCGCGGCGGCGCGACTGGCGCGTTCGAGGGCATCCAGGAACGCCCCCGACTGACCGATAACCTGGCTCGTCCGTTCCATTCCCAAGGATTGGCGCAAAATCCCAATGTTGCGCAAGCCGCCAATCGATCGCAGCGACCATTTTCCGTCGAATAGCACGGAAATCCGCCATTTCCGGCACTTGGCACGCACCGTGCAAAGCCTTGGACATACCGCCACGGCGGACAACAAGGATCACGGAGGAAATCATGTTCAAGGATCTCGCCACCAAGTTCGCCGCCCTCGCCCTGACCGTCGTCACCAGCGCCACGCTGGTCATCGGCGCGGTCGGACCGGCGCAGGCGGGTGCGGGCAAGACCGCAGTCGCCATGGCGACCCGGATCGTGGCATAGTCGCATGGACATCGCTTCCGCCCCTCAGGAGTTCATGATGGGAATCTTCAGCCGAACCCGCGACATCGTCGCCGCCAATTTCGCCGATCTGCTCGACAAGGCAGAAGACCCGGCGAAGATGATCCGGATGATCATCCTCGAAATGGAGGAGACCCTGGTCGAGGTCCGGGCCTCGGCGGCGCGGACCATCGCCGACCAGAAGGAGATGCGCCGGCACATCGCCAAGCTGGAGCAGCTTCAGACGAGCTGGACCGAGAAGGCGGAGCTGGCGCTGTCGAAGGATCGCGAGGATCTGGCCAAGGCCGCGCTGGTCGAGCGGCAGAAGGCGACCGACATGGCGGACCAGCTGACCGCCGAGGTACAGGTGCTCGACGACGCGCTGCGCGCTTCGGAGGAGGACATCGCCAAGTTGCAGGCCCGCCTGCGCGAGGCGCGCAACAAGCAGTCCAACATCCAGACCCGCATCGAGAGCGCGAACAACCGCTATCGCCTGCGCGACATGTACGCCGGGCCGAAAACGCAGGAAGCGTTCAGCCGCTTCGGCGAACTGGAACGCCGGGCCGACGAGGCGGAGGGCCGCGCGGAAGCGCTGGGCCTGGGCGTCACCAAGTCGCTGGAGGACGAGATCGCCGAGCTGCGGCAGAGCGATCGGGTCGACGCCGAACTGGCCGCGCTGAAGGCGCGCCTGTCCGGCAAGACGGAGGGCTGATCCGATGGAAGACGTGCTGGTTCCGATCGGGGTCGTCGGCATGCTGTTCATCGGCCTGCCCTGGATCGTCCTTCACTATGTCACCAAGTGGCGCGCCGCTCCGAAGATCACCGAGGAGGACGAGCGGATGCTGGACGAGATGTACAATCTCGCCCGCCGCCTGGAGGATCGCCTCAACACCGTCGAGCGGATCGTCGCCGCCGACAATCCCGACTGGCGCCCCGGGCTGAACGCCCCGCAGACGCCGACCCAATACAGCCTCGACCGCACCCATAGCCGGAGCAACTGAGATGGCCGCCCGCACACAATTCTACCTCAACAAGCAGGATGCCCAGTGGAAGGGCGTCTGCGCCGGGATCTCCGACTATACCGGGATCGACGTCCTCTGGGTCCGACTGGCGGCCGTGCTGCTGACGGTCACCGGCGCTGGCTTTCCCTGGGTGCCGATCAGCTACTTCGTGATCGCCTATTTCGCCAAGACCAAGCCGATCGGCCTCTACCAGTCCGACGAGGACCAGAAATTCTGGCAGGGCGTGCGCACCAATCCGAAGCGCTCGACCGCCGAGGTCCGCTCCAAGCTGCGCGACATCGACCGCCGGTTGGCCGACATGGAAACCCACTTCACCAGCCGCAACACCGCGCTGGCTGACGAGATCGACGCGCTGCGCTGAATCCGCGCCGTCCAACAGAACAGGGGAGACGAACGATGAGCTGGGGAGGACCGGGTTTCGTCATCGCGATCATCGCGATCTCGACCTTCGGCATTGTCATCAACAACTGGATCCGGACCCGGCACGGCTATGCGCCGACCGACAACCGGGGCGGCCAGGACGCCGGTCCCGATGCGGACCGCAAGATCCGGCTACTGACCACCGACAATGAGAAGCTCGCCGGGCAGGTCGGCCGGCTGGAGGAGCGGATCGCGGTGCTGGAACGCATCGTCACCGACCCCGCCCACCGCACCGCCCGCGAAATCGACAGCCTGCGCTGACGGGCCGACGAAGGAGATCTGGAATGAACCCGGACACACTCGAAATCATCCGCATGCTGTTCCCGCTGATCGCGGTCATCATGCTCTTCGCGGTCGGCGGCTGGGTGCTGACGACCTGGATGCGGATCAAGAACGGCTATCCGCTCGACGGCGCCTGGGGCCAGGCCATCTACCCCCGCAAGGACGAGGAGTCGGTCGAACGGATCAAGCTCCTCAGCCAGGAGAACGCCCAGCTGCGGGCCGAACTCGGCTCGGTCAAGGACCGACTGGCCAATGTCGAGCGCATCGTCACCGATGGCGGCACCCTGCTGAGCCACGAGATCGATCGCCTGCGCACCGCGTCGAACTGAGGAGCCGGATCATGGACAAGCCCCTTTTCGTCATCGCCTTCTTCATGATCGTCGTGGGACTGCCGATCATCCTCGGCGTGGGCGGCGACATGTTCAAGCGCTGGCTGAAGCACAAGGAGACGATGTCGGCGGCGCTCAACGCGCAGACCGCGGAACGGGCGGCGCAATATGCCGCCCAGACCGAGCGGCTGGAGCAGAGGGTGCGGGTGCTGGAGCGGATCGTGACCGACCGTGGGCATGACCTTTCCCAGGAAATCGAGCGACTGCGCGGCGACGAGCCATCGACGCCGCGGATCAACTGACAAATATAACAACACATAGAGGGAGTTATAACCGATGGGCCCGTTCTCGATGGTCGTCATGATCGTGCTGATCGTGACGATCGGGAAGGTGCTGGCACCGCGCTACAGGATGCGCGGCATGCAGCAGGACTATCACCTCCAGCATGCCGAGGCGCAGCGCGCGCAGGACGAGATCCGCCAGCTCAAGGAGCGGGTCGCGGTGCTGGAACGTGTCGTGACCGACAATCATGGCAGCATCGACCTCGATCGCGAGATCGAGCGGCTGCGCGACCGCTGAAAGGAGGCGGCAAAATGACCGATCCCTTCGTTACCGTCACCCTCTCGCTATCGGGTCTCGCCGGACTGGCGATGGTCGTCACCGGCGGCCTTGCCGGCTGGCGCGGCTGGCTCCAGCTCAAGCGCACCGAGCTGGACCGGGTCTCGACCGGCAATGCCGGCGCCCCCGCCGGCGCCCGCATCGAGATCGCCGACCTCAAGGAGCGCATCCGCAAGCTGGAGGCGATCGCCGCCGGGGTGGAGCTGTAGGTACCGGGGCATTGCTCCCCCCCGCCCCAGCCTGTACCGCCGCCGCGCAATGCAGAGCCTGGACGATATCCGCGAGGAATATGACTTCCTCGATCCCGACGACCGCTACCGCCTGCTGATCGATCTCGGCCGCGCGCTGGAGCCGATGCCGGAGGCGCTGAAGACCGAGGCGACGCTGGTGCGCGGCTGCTCCGCCTCGGTATGGGTCTATCCGACCCGCGCGGCGGACGGCACGCTCCACTTCCTCGCCGACTCGAACGCCGCGATCACCAAGGGTATCATCGCGCTGGTGCTGCATGCGGTGCAGGATCGGACCGCGGCGGCGATACTGGCGACGGATGTGGCGGCAGCGCTGCAGCCCTTCGACCTGTCGCGCCAGCTCAGTTCCAACCGTACGCAGGGTATTCCGAACATGATCGCGCTGATCCGGGAAACCGCGGCGCGTTACGCATAGGCCAAAGGGCACTACCGCTCGGATTGCCGGCCGGGGATTTACTCAGCCGGCCCGATCCCCAGTTGCACGGCCAATGCCTCGATCGGCTCGCCCGGCGGCACGACCAGCCACTCGGCCGGGCGGCGGCTGTCCACGACCGTCACCGCATGTTTCGGGCAAAGCTTCAGGCATCGCGTCTCGACCACGCCGACACGCGCCTTCCGTCCCTTCCCGGACATGCGTCGCAGCGCCTTGACGAGGGTCTGATCCTCGTCCGGGCCAAAGCTGCGCCCGACCTTCCTGGAGCATTTGCCGCAGACCAGCACGACGTTGGCCCAGCCGCTCTTCTTCGCGATGCGGGTCACGCCGCCCGCCGCTCCTCGGCGGCGCGCAGCACCTCATAGGCGGCCTGCACCGCCTGGAATTTCACTGCCGCATCGGGATCGTTCGGCCGCACGTCCGGATGATTTTCCTTGGCAAGCCGCCGCCATGCCATCCGCACCGCCTCGAAGTCGGCATCCACGTCCAGCCCCAATGCGGTCAGCGCCCGCTGTTCGTCGCGCGAGCGGGTGCCGTCGCCGGAGCCTCCCCAGGCATAGTGGCGCGCCTGTTCATAGCCCCGCGCGCCGCGCGACTCGTCCGCCTCGCGCGCCGCCGCCTCTTCGGCGGACAGGCCCTGAAAATAGTCCCAGCCGCGATTATACTCGGCGGCGTGGTCCTGGCAGAAATACCAGCGATCGGGATTGTTGGGGGATTTCGGTGCCGGGCAGTCGCCGGGGCGACCGCAGCCGTCGCGATCGCAGAGCCGCACGGGCTTCGCCTCGCGCCCCGAGCCATAGCCTCGCCAGCGGGGGAAACCCCAGTCGTTCGAACGTGTCGGCCGGTACGCCATCGCTCCCGACATAAGCCGAGACACGCGTCGCGCAACTGCTCCGCTCGACCCGGACGAACCGGAAGCGATCTGCGTAACGCCCGCACGACACCTCTTTTCTTCGCACGCTGAACATGACACTTACGTCATCTAATCTTCATGGCCGGTTCGGTACGATGAAGCGAATCGAGCATAGGAGCCGCGTTTGACCGCCCAACGATCGTTCCTCTCCAGCGCCCGGGCGGACATTCCCGCCTCGATCGTGGTCGCGCTGGTCGCGCTCCCCCTGTGCCTGGGCGTGGCCCTGGCGTCGGGCGCGCCGCTCTTCTCGGGGATCATCGCGGGCGTGGTCGGCGGCATCGTCGTCGGCAGCCTGTCGAAATCGCCGCTGTCGGTCAGCGGCCCCGCGGCCGGTCTGACGGTCATCGTCCTCGCCGCCATCGAAAGCCTGCCGACCTTCCAGGCCTTCACGCTGGCGGTGATGCTCGCCGGCGTGTTGCAGCTCGCCTTCTCCTTCACCCGCGCCGGCATCCTGGCCGAGTTCGTGCCCTCCTCCGTCATCACCGGCATGCTGGCCGCGATCGGGCTGATCCTGATCCTGAAGCAGATCCCGCATGCGGTCGGCTATGACGCCGAGGCGGAGGGGATATTCGAGTTCTCGACGGCCGACGGGCTCAACACGCTGACCCGGTTGACCGAGAGCGTCTCGGGCCGCCTCACGCCGGGCGCGGTGCTGATCGCCGCCATCAGCCTCGTCTTCCTCTTCTGGTGGGATCATGCGCGCCCCAAACAGGGGCCGCTGCGCTTCCTTCCCGGCCCGTTGGTCGTGGTGGTGATCGGGGTGGTCGGCAACATGCTGCTCGGCGTCGTCCGCCCGGACTGGCAGCTGACCGCCAAGCACCTCGTTCAGGTGCCGATCGCGGGGGCCCCGAGCGAGTTCGTCAAGCTCTTCTCGCTGCCCGACTTCAGCGCGATCGGCATGGGTGCGGTGTGGAGCACGGCGGTGACGCTGGCGATCGTCGCGAGCCTCGAGTCGCTGCTGTCGGTCAAGGCGATCGACGAGATCGATCCGAAGCGCCGCACGACCGACAAGAACTGGGAGCTGATGGCGCAGGGCGGCGGCAATATCGTGTCGGGGCTGATCGGGGGCCTGCCCGTCACCTCGGTGATCGTCCGCTCGTCCGCCAATGTCGACTCCGGCGCGGACAGCAAGCTGTCGACGATCCTCCACGGCATCTGGCTGCTCGTCTCGGTCGCGCTGATCCCGGCGGTGCTCAACATGATCCCCCTGTCGGCGCTGGCCGCCGTGCTAATCGCGACCGGCTACAAGCTCACCAAGCCCAAGCTGTTCGCCGAGCGCTTCAAGCAGGGCTGGTCGCAGTTCGTGCCGCTGGTCGCGACCGTCGTCGCGATCCTGTTCACCGACCTGCTCGAAGGGATCATGATCGGCATGGCGGTCGGCTTCGTCTTCGTCATCGCGCGCAACTTCCGCACCGCGATCACCGTGGCGCATGCCGGCGACGACTGGCTGGTCCGGGCCCGCCGCAACCTCTACTTTATCCACAAGTACGAATTGCAGAAGAGCCTGGTGAAGGTGCCCGACGGGGCGAACCTGATGATTGACCTCACCTCGACCAACTTCGTCGATCTCGACAATGTCGACATCATCAACGCCTTCATCAAGAACGCCGCGTTCCGCGACATCCGCGTCATCCTGCGCGGCGACATCGCCGAGAAGACGGCCCCCAAGATCAACGCCCCTCTCGCCGAGGTCCGCTACGCATGAAGATCGCCAAGCAACTGCTCCTCGCCAATCGTGCCTGGGCGGCCGAGCTGACCGACGAGAATGCGGACTTCTTCAGCCGGCAGGTGGCGGGGCAGAAGCCGCAGTTCCTCTGGATCGGCTGTTCGGACAGCCGCGTCAGTCCCGAACAGAAGACCCAGTCGCTGCCCGGCCTGATGTTCATCCATCGGAACATCGCCAACCTGGTCCATGCCGACGATCTCAACCTGCTGTCTGTGCTGCAATATGCGGTCGACGTGCTGGAGGTGCCGAACATCGTGATCTGCGGCCATCACGGCTGCGGCGGGATCAAGGCGACGCTCGCAGGGAATACGACCGGGCCGGTCGACACCTGGCTGGCGAACGCCCGCGATGTCGCCCATGCCCATGCCGACGAACTGGCCGCGGTGCCCGAGGCCCAGCGGGTCGACCGGCTGGTCGAGATGAACGTTCGCGACCAGCTCATCAACCTGGCGCGGACGGAGACGGTGCAGAAGGCATTCGCCGCCGGCCGCGAACTGACGCTGCACGGCTGGGTCTATGATATCCGCGACGGGCTGCTCAAGCCGCTGATGGAGATCGACCGCGACACGCGCCTCGAAGAGGTCGGGCGGCCCGAGGCGGTACTGGTCTGAGCGAAACCGGCTTTCGGCGGGTCAGCCGTTCGGCAGCCGGAACAGGACGCGCTGCTTCGATCCGCCGCAGCCGAGACCGCCATCGGGCCGGAAGGTCTTCTCGAACCTGGCCTGGGTCGCGACGTCGCTGGCGGCCTTCGAAAAGACGAAGGCCGGGTAGCTCAGCAGCGTACGGACATTGTCCGTGCGGCCGTCGGCCCGGATGTCGTACTGGACCTGAGTCCAGCCCTCGAAGCCCCATTGCTGCGCCTCCCGCGGAAAGGCGTCCGATCCGGGCAGGTTGAGGAGCTTCGGCGCGGAATCGAGGACCGCGCACTGATCCGCGCTCAGGCCCGATGCGGCGAAGCTCGTCCGCGCGGCGGCGAGGTCTCCGGCGCGTTGCTCCGCCGAGGCGATCCGCACCAGCGCACCTACCCGGTACGAGTCGGTCTTCGCCAGGCGGGCGTCGGCTGCGATCGGCCGCAGCCAGTCGAGCATGGCCCGGGTGCGACCGCTGCCGACGGGCAGATAGTCGGTCCCGATCATCCGGATCGCGGCCTGGGCCTGCGCATCGCCGCTATAGTCGGGCTCGGCGAGCATCCGGGTGAGGAGCGCGAGCATCTCCCGCATCTTCGACGGATCGACCTGCCCGGTGACCCGCGCCGGCAGATCGAGCGCCAGCCGGACCATGACCGGTGCCTTGCGCTGCACGGCCACGGCGAGCGCCTGTTGGTACAGGCGGGTGCGCTCTTCCCGGGGAAGCGTCGGATTGTTGGCCAGCGTCCAGGCCGCGCGCAGCGTTTGCAGCGACTGCGGGTCCTTCGCCGCCGCCTGCGTCAACGCCTGCTGCTCGCCCGGCCGGGTGGCGGCGGTCTGGTCTGCCGGAACCTCGGTGTCGAGGCCCTGATCGGTCAGCCATCGCGCGATTCCCCCGTCGAGCGTCGCGTATATGGAAGGACGCGAGAAGGCGGTCGAGCACCGCATCTCGACCCGTACATTGTACCGATAGAAGGCCGGTATGCTGGCCAGCTCTTCCGGCGACCAGTACCAGCTGCGCACCGCCCGGGCGAATTCCAGGGCGACCCTGCCGCCCCCGGCCGCATAGACCGGCTCGACCATGCCTACGGTGCCGTCGTCGCGGATGCTGAACTGGACCACCGCAACATCGGCAGGCTTCAGCTCCGCCTCGCCGCCGCAGTCGGGGACCGTGACCTGCTCGCCGGGACCGAAGCCGCCCTTCAGCTGCCGGCCGGCCCCCGTCATCGCCATATATTCCCGCGCCTTGTCGCGCTGCCCGAGCAGGATCAGCGCCAGCGCCGCGTCGCCCCTGGCTTCGACATCGTCGATGCTCGTCCGCTCGGTCAGGCCGCCCATGGCAGCCACCGATGCCAGGGCGCTGGTCCGCGCCGCGGCGAAATCGCCCGTGTTGAGCGCCAGCAGCGTCCGCCGCCGCGCGACGACGGCGGAAACCTGCTTGTCGACCTTGCCCAGGCCAGCGACATAGCCGTCCGTCCGCTGGAGCGCGCGGGCTGCGGCGGCGGGATCGACAAAGGCCTGAACCTGAACCAGCGCCAGCGCGGCGCGCAGCTTGTCGACCGGGTCCTGGGCCGCCGCCTCGGACTTCTCGAACTCGCTCGCTGCGCCCGCATAGTCGAGGGTCGAGTGCGCGACCGTGCCGAGCAGGAGATAGGCCAATGCCCGATCATGCGCGAGCGAGGCGTCGCCGGTCGGCAGCGCGCCCAACCCGCGGCGCAGGGCGGCGTCGGCATCCTCGACCTTGCCCGCGCGAAACAGCGCGCCGCCCTTGCGGACCATTACGATCGCCTGACTGCGGCTGCCCGGCTTGACCCGCGCCTCGAGCGCCGTCCAGGCGGCCACGGCGGCATCGGCGTCCTTGCCCGCGTCGAGCGCGGCGGCGGCGTCGAAGGCCTGCTGCACGGTCGGGGCTGCGGACGGCGCCGGCGCCTGCGCGCCCGCCATCGTCGCCGCGACCGCGATCGCCGCGCCCGCCATCCATTCGCTCACCCGCATCGCACGCTCTCCTGGACTCGCCGGTTGCGAACCTAGACGCGGGCGGGGAAAAGGCCAGAGGGTCTGTAAGCCGGGTTCTGTCCCCCTCGTGGCGAGCCACGAGGATGGGCGACCATTCCTCTACGACGACGCTTGCGCGCCGCCTCCAGCAATCAACCCGGGCGGCGGGCGGGAACACGCCCCGGACCTGCGGACAGGCCCATGCCACCCCTATTCGATCTTGCTCCCGGTGGGGTTTGCCATGCCGCTTCCGTTACCGGCCGCGCGGTGCGCTCTTGCCGCACCCTTTCACCGTGGCGAGGCCGAAGCCCGCGCCGTCTGCTCTCTGTGGCACTGTCCCTGGGGTCGCCCCCGCCGGGCGTTACCCGGCACCGTCGTTCCGCGGAGCCCGGACTTTCCTCGCGCGGGGTTACCCCGCCCGCGGTCGCCCGACCCTCTGGCCGGAACCGCCCTTACGCATCTCCCTGCGGCTTGGGAAGCAGCAGCGCGAGGAGGATCATCCGGCACTCGGCATCGATCTCGCCGTCGATCATCTCCGGGCGGAACCGGCGCTGGAAGGCCATGATCGCCGCCATGCGGTCGCTGACGTCATAGCCGAAGCGCTCGAGGGCGAGGCAGAAGCCGGCCTCCGTCCAGCCCGGGTCCATCAGGTTGCGCGTCGGGCGCGGCAGGGCCAGGCGCAACCGGGCGAGCGCGCCCCAGGGGAAGAGCTCGCCCGGATCGCGCTTGCGCGCCGGGGCGACATCGGAGTGACCCACGATGTCGCCGCGGGTGATCCCGTGCCGGTCCTTGATGTCGGCGACCAGTGCGATCACCGCCTCCATCTGCGCCGCCGGAAAGTCGCGATAGCCCCAGTCGTGACCGGGATTGACGATCTCGATCCCGATGCTCGCCGAGTTGACGTCATCGATGCTGCGCCAGTGCGACGCGCCGGCGTGCCATGCGCGGTTCGCCTCGTCGACCAGACGATGGATCCGGCCATCCTCCTCGACGACATAATGGGCCGAGACCTTGGCGGCCGGGTCGCACAGCCGCGCGATCGCGCCCTCCGCATCGGGCATGCCGGTATAGTGGAGCACGATCATCGATATGGGCAGCGTGCGCGCGTCCCAGTTGGGCGACGGGGTGTCGATGAACTTCATGTCGCTCCACGACTGACGCAAGTACCCGGCGACGGCAAGGGCCTGGCGTTCCGGCGAGTGGTCAGCGGGTCAGGCGCCGGTCCTGACATAGAGGCCGCGGAGCGTCTTGCTCGGCTCGAACAGGCCGGTCTGGCCGATCACCGTCTCGCCGGCCCCCAGGACCAGCAGCCCCCCGGGAGCGAGGGCGCTGGCGAGCCGCGCGAACACCTGCGCCTTCGTCGCAGGCGAGAGGTAGAGGAGCACGTTACGGCACAGGATGGCATCGAACCGTCCGGCCGGCGGCCCCTCGGCCACGAGGTTGAGGCGACGATACTGGATCATCCGCAACAGTTGGGGCTGGGCGACCCAGTCCGCCTCGTCGGCGGTGAACCAGCGCATCATGCGACGGATCGGCAGGCCCCGCTGGATCTCGAACTGGTTGTAGCGGGCGGCCCGCGCCCGTGCCAGCGAGGCCTCGGAAATATCGGTCGCGACGATGTCCGGCGGCGTTTCGCCCGAACTTTCCGCACGCTCGGCGAACATCATCGCCAGCGACAGCGGCTCCTGCCCGGTGGCGCATCCGGCGCACCAGATCCTCGTCCGGCCGCGACGCCGTTCGACACCGCTCAGCCCCTCGGCGATCAGATCGAAGACGGGCTGGTCGCGGAAGAAGCTGGTCTCGCCGTTGACCAGCGCATCGACGATCCGGTCGCCGATTGTCTTGTCCTGTCCGTCGAGCAGCTGCACGACGAGCTGATCGAGCGTCTCGAGCCCACGGGCGCGCAGCAGGGGCTTGAGGGCGGTGTCGAGCCGCCACGACCGATAGGAGGCGAGCTGCTGGCCGGTGCGGACCTCCAGCAGCGTCGACAGGACCGCCAGGGCGTTGGCCGAGCAGGCCGGTGCGGGCGACGCGTCGGGGCGGCAGGGAGCGGTCGTGCGCACGCTCATGCCCGGCGCCCCGAGATCATCAGCCGCCCGATGGCCGCCGGCGGCATGATCGCGTCGGCGAGCCCGGCCACGACGACGGCGCCCGGCATGCCCCAGACGGTCGAGCTGGCCTGATCCTGCACCACCACGCTTCCTCCCGCTTCGCGAACCAGTCGGGCGCCCTCCGCCCCGTCGCGCCCCATGCCGCTCAGGATGACCGCCAGGACCCGCGGTCCGTACACCATCGCCGCCGATGCCAGCATCGGATCGACCGAGGGCAGACAGCCGCTCGGCACCCGTTCGTCGGTCAACCGGATCGCCGCGCCGCCGTCGGGCAGCGCGACGCAGCGGGCATGGGCGTTGCCCGGCGCAATGACGATCCGCCCCGGCCGCAGGCGCATCCGCTCCTCGGCGACGTCGCACGGGCGCCCGGCGATCGCCGCGAGCTGGGCGGCGAAATAGGGAACGAAGGCGGGGGGCAGATGCTGGGTGATCAGGATCGGCCGGACGAAGGCGGCGGGCAGGTTCTGCAGCATCGCGCCCAGCGCGTGGATACCGCCCGTCGACGCGCCGATCGCCACCATGTCGAAGGCGGTGCCATCGGCCGCGACCGGTGCCTGCGCCGGAAGGTTCGCCCGCCGTATCGGCGGCAGCTCGGGCGCGCGACCGTCCATCAGCCGCGACAGCCGGGCCAGCAGTGCCTGGGCGAACCGCCCGGTCATCGCACCGGCTTCCGGCTTGGCGATCGTGTCCGCCGCGCCCAGGGCGAGTGCCCGCACGGTCTCCGCGGCGCCGTCATGGGTCGAGGAGGAGACGATGACGATCCGGGCCTTGCCCCCCAGCCCGATCAGCTCCGGCAGGGCGCTGAGCCCGTCCATGCCGGGCATGGCGAGGTCGAGCAGGATGAAGTCGACCTGCTCGCGGGTCAGGAACTGCATCGCGGCCAGTGCCGACCCTGCGAGACCCGCGACGACGAAGCGGCCGCTCGTCTCGATCACGCGTGCGATCACCGTGCGCGCGACGACCGAATCGTCGACGATCAGCACCCGCGGCAGCGGCAGGCCGGGATCGGGAAGGAACGGCGAGGTTGCCATGGTGGCGGAATGCCGCCGACCGGCGTTCAGGCGAGGCCGACGATCTGGAGCTTGCTCTCCAGCGTGTCCCGGTCGAACGGCTTCATGACATATTCGTCCGCACCCGCCTCGATCGCGGCGCGAATATAGGACATGCCGTTCTCCGTGGTGCAGAACACGACCTTGGGACGCGACGCGATGTCGGACGCCCGGAGCGCCTGCAGGAACTCCATCCCGCTCATGACGGGCATGTTCCAGTCGAGCAGGATCACGTCGGGCGCCGACTCCAGGCAGGCATCGAGTGCTTCCCGCCCGTCACAGGCCTCGCGAACCGAAAAGTCCAGCGTTTCGAGGATATGGCGCGCGACCTTCCGGATCACCTTCGAATCGTCCACCACCAGACACGTCTTCATCGATCCGCCTTCTCTTTGCTCCGCACCCGACTCCCTAGCGATCCAACGGTAAGCGCCGTCTTAACTCGCGAGAGCGCCTTGGCTTTTGTACGGTATTGGCCGTCAGGCCGCCTGTGCGAGCCCGCTCGGCACGAGGCAGCTCAGGTCCAGCACCAGCAAGGGCTCGCCCTCGCGCTCGACGATGCCGGTGGCGCAGGCTGTCCACTGCCCCTCCATGCCGAGGCCGGGCGACAGCGGCTGGCGTTCGAGCGCGAACACGTCGTCGAGCGCATCGATCAGCAGGGCATAGTGATGGCCCTGCACCTCGGCGATCACCGCCCGAGTGACGGGCTCGGTGGGCGGACCGCCCAGGGAGACCGCCGTGTCGATCACCGTGACGACCCGGCTGCGCAGCGCCGCAAGGCCGCGCACCGCCGCCGGCGCGCGCGGTACCGCGACGATGCCGCTGATATCGACCGCCGATTTCACCTCGGTCGCGGGCAGCGCGACCCAGCGGCCTGCGATCGACACGATCAGGAACAGCTCGGTCATGCCCGCGCCTCCATGGTAGCCGCGACCGCGGCGATCAGCGCCGCGCGGTCGTAGCGATAGATGCCCCTCGCCCCCGGCTGGCGGCTGAGCTGCAGGATCGGCGCGCCGGTCGCCGCCGGCGCCGCTTCGTCGGCGAGGGTCAGCGTCACGCCGGCCACCTCACCCTCACCCAGCCGGGTCGCGCACCGATAGCCTGCGGCTTCGAGGACCGGACGCAGGAAGGTTTCCATCCAACCGGAACCGTCGCACTGGAGCAGGCAGAGCGGCCGTGCCGCCGGCGGCGCCAGCTCGCCCGCGAACAGCGCGTGCACATCGATCAGCTCGACCTGCTCGCCACCGATCATCGCCACCCCGGCGATGCCCGGCCGCCCGCTCGCAGGCGCGATCTCGGCCGGCAACGCGACGATCTCCTGCGCTTCCTCGACCAGATAGCCATATTCGCTGCACCCGTCGGTGAGCCGCACTACGGCGACCCGGCCGGTCATCGGCAGCTCGCCCACCGCGACGACCGGGATCACGGTCTCCTCGAGCGAAAGATGCAGGCGGCCGCCGGTGCGCCGGACCGCCCCGCACGACACCGTCTCGACCCGGTCGACCGCGGCGAGCGGCACCGCGCGGCGCATGCCGTCCAGATCGTCGAACAACAGGGCGGTGATGCCGGCAATCTGGGCGTCGGCGTGCGTCGCGGCCGCTTGCGCGGCCGGCATGAAGCGCAGACCTGCCGCGGCCGCGACGCCGGCGCCGTCGAGCAGCAGTAGCGGCCGCCCGTTGTCGGGCAGCGTCTGCCCGGCATAGAGGCCCGACGCCATGACCGCAGGCGCCACGGGCTTGACCACCAGCTCCTCGGTATCGAGCACCTCACCGATGCCGAGGGCATAATGACCGTCGCGGGTCGCGACGATGGCGATCGCGGTGATCTGCGCATCGGGGATGCCCAGCAGCGTATCGAGCTCGACCATCGGCAGCCGGCGGCCGCGCACGGTCGCGACCATGGCATCGCCCAGGGCGTCGACCCGCACCGCATGACCGCGCAGCGCCACGATCTCCTCGATCGACTGGCGCGGCAGGGCGAAGCGCTGCTCGCCGACCGCGACCAGGATGGTCGGAATGATCGACAGGGTCAGCGGCACCTGCAATTCGATCGTCAGCCCGCGACCCGGCCGGTTGCGCAACGCCACGCGGCCGCCGATCCGCTCGATATTGGCGCGAACCACGTCCATGCCGACGCCGCGGCCGGAGATGCTCGTCACCGCATCCCGGCTGGACAGACCCGGCTCGAAGATCAGGTCCAGCCGCTCGCCGTCCGACATGCTGCCGAGCCGGCGCTCGCTATGCAGCCCGGCCAGCCGCGCCTTCTCCACCAGCCGGTCGACGTCGATGCCGCGGCCGTCGTCGCCGATTTCGAGGACGATCTGGTTGCCCGTCTGCCGCGCCACGACCAGCAGATGGCCCGACTCCACCTTGCCGGCGGCGCGGCGCTCGACCGGGCTTTCGATCCCGTGATCGACGGCGTTGCGGATGATGTGGACCAGCGGATCGCGCAGCAGCTCGATCATCTCGCGGTCGAGCTCGACATCGGCACCCTCGATGTCGAGAGTCACGATCTTGCCGAGCGAGGTCGCGGTGTCGCGCACCATCCGCGGCAGCGCCGCGAACAGTGCGCTGATCCGCTGCATGCGGGTACGGGTCACGGTGTCGCGCATCTCGCCGACGGTGAGCGACAGGCGCTCGAGCGCTCCCTCGACCCGCGGATCGAGTTCGTGCTCGCGCAGCCGACGGGCCAGCTCGTTGCGGGCCAGCACCATTTCCGACATGCCGATCATCATGCGGTCGAGCAGGTCGACCCCGAGGCGGACGCTGCTGGCGGCGACCCGCGCCTGCGCGGCCGCGGTGTCGCTCGTCCCCGCGGCGGTCGCCGGGCGCGCGTCCTCGGCCAGGGCGGCGATGAGCAGATCGTCGGCCATGCCGTCGAGCGGCAGCCCCCCGGCGATCGCCTCGGTCAACTCCCCGATGCGATCGACGATCGCCAGGACCGCGCTGACCAGCCCGGTGTCGGGCACGCGCCGGCCGTCGCGCACCGCCGCGAGCACGTCCTCGGCCGCATGGGCGAGCCGCCCGAGCCTGGGCAGATCAAGAAAGCTGCAGCTTCCCTTGACCGTGTGCACGAAGCGGAAGATCGCGTCGAGCCGGGCGCGGTCGGCCGGGCTTGCCTCCCACAGCACGATCTCGCCGGAAAGCGCCTCCAGCGTCTCGCGGGTCTCGGCAATGAATTCCTGGAGCAGGTCGTCCATGGGCCTCCGGGGCGCGTCTGGTCATCGCCCTTCGGTCAGCGCCATGCCCGGCAAGGAGTTAAGGCCGGCTTTACCCGGCACGTTATCCCTGATCGGGAAATCGCATCAGCGCGCCGAGCATCATCACGCCCTCCGCCGGCTCGGACACCATCACAGCGCCGCCGGCCTGGGTGGCGAGGGTGTGGACGAGGAAGGCGGCGGCGCCGCGCGCGCCGATCTCGTCGTTCACCGGCCCCTCGACCAGCATGGTGCGGATCGAGGGATCGAGGAGGATGCGCGGACCCGCGATCCGCACGACGATCTCCAGCGCGCCTTCCGCCCCCGCCTCGGCGCCGACATCGAGCGAACCGCCGCGGACCAGCGCTTCGTTGGCGATCAGGACCAGGTTCAGCAACGCCTTCACCGACGCCTTCGGCAGCAGCGGCGCCTCGACCAGCCAGCCGAGCGTCGTGCGCCTCGCGTCGGATAGCAGCCCCTCGATCGCCTGGCGCGCCTCGCCGGGGTCGAGCATTTCGCCAAGGCCGCCGCCGGCACCGAAGGCGAGACGATAGAATTTAAGCTTGTTGGCCGAGGTGCGCGCACTGTCCGCCAGCAGCGTCATGCACCGTTCGCGCATCGCCGGGTCGGTCTCGTCGGCGAGCAGCTCCAGCCCGTTGTTGAGCGCGCCCACCGGCGAGAGCAGGTCGTGGCAGAGGCGCGAACAGAGCAGGCTGGCGAAGTCGACCGGGCTGATCGTCATGATATGTCCTTATGGCGAACGCCCGTGATGGCCTCTCCCGTGACGCAGCGCAACGTCACCGGGTCGAACCGGCCGTGCACCGCGCCGTCCGGCACCGCGCGCCAGGCCGTCACGACGCTGCCCGCCGCGATCAGCCACAGACCGGAATCGGGAGCGGCATCGGCGGCATCGCGCGGCGACGGTGCGGCATATCCGTTCGGGTGCGAGTGGTAGCAGCCGATCACCCTCGCATCCCCCGCGCGGGCGGCTCGATGCGCCGCCAGCAGCGCGACGGGATTGATCTCGAACCGGGTCGCCGGATCGTCCGCGACATTCGCGCACGGCCGTGCCTCGAGGATGGCGTCGTCCGTCCCCAGCAAGAGACCACAGGCCTCGCGTTCCGGATCGGCGGCCGTTTCGGCTACGATCCGATCCAGCGCCTCCCTTGCAATAACAGCGATCGTCACCATCTTTCCAACATGGACCGGGGGGTCTCCATTATCCAGGCGACGATCGCATCGACAGCGGATGGCTGGCGGCTCGATCGCGCGCTGGCGGACGCGGTGCCGACGCTGTCGCGCGAGCGGCTGAAGGTGCTGATCGCCGGCGGCCAGGTCGAGCGCGAGGGCGTGCTGGTGCGCGATCCCGCGCGCAAGGTAGCCCTTGGCGAGACCTTCGCCATCGCCCTGCCCGATCCCACGCCCGCGCACAACGCGGCACAGGATATCCCGCTCGTCATCGCCTATGAGGACGAGCATCTGATCGTGGTCGACAAGCCCGCCGGGCTGGTCGTTCATCCGGCCGCCGGCAATCTCGACGGCACGCTGGTCAACGCGCTTCTCCACCATTGCCACGGCTCGCTGTCGGGCATCGGCGGAGTAGCCCGGCCTGGGATCGTCCATCGCATCGACAAAGACACGTCTGGGCTGATGGTCGCCGCCAAGACCGACCGCACGCATGAGGGGCTGGCGAAGCAGTTCGCCGCCCACTCGATCGACCGCCGCTATCATGCGATCGTGGCGGGCGTGCCGCGCCAGTTGGAGGGGAGCGTCGACGCGCCGTTGGCGCGCAGCCCGCAGAACCGCAAGAAGATGGCGATCGTGCAGGGCGGCAAGCGCGCCGTCACCCATTGGCGGGTGATGGAGCGACTGCGCGAGGCCGCGCTGGTCGAGTGCCGGCTCGAAACGGGCCGCACCCATCAGGTGCGCGTCCACATGGCCTCGCTGGGCCATGGCCTGCTCGGCGATCCGGTCTATGGCCGCGCGCCCGCCGGTCGCACCCGGCAAGTGCTGGAAAGTCTGGGTTTCCGGCGGCAGGCCTTGCATGCCGCACGGCTCGGCTTCATCCATCCGATCCGCCAGCAACCCATGTCGTTCGACAGCGTCATGCCGCCCGACATGCAGGAACTGTTCACCACGCTTCACGTATAGAACACAAGAAGGCATGCCGCGGTGCGGCGACGCCTTTCGAGGAAAGGGACGATCATGGCAAAAGGCAGCAACGTTCCGGCGACGATCCCGGCCCTGGGCGGGGAGCAAAGCCTGAATCGCTACCTCGCCGAAATCCGCAAGTTTCCGCTGCTGGAGCCCGAGCAGGAATATATGCTCGCCAAGCGGTTTCAGGAACATGGCGATACCGAGGCCGCGGCGCAGCTGGTCACCAGCCATTTGCGGCTCGTGGCCAAGATCGCGATGGGCTATCGCGGCTATGGCCTGCCCACGTCCGAGCTGATCTCCGAGGGCAATATCGGCCTTATGCAGGGCGTGAAGAAGTTCGAGCCCGATCGCGGCTTCCGCCTCGCGACCTATGCCATGTGGTGGATCCGCGCCTCGATCCAGGAATATATCCTGCGGTCGTGGAGCCTGGTGAAGATGGGCACCACTGCGGCGCAGAAGAAGCTGTTCTTCAACCTGCGCCGGATGAAGTCGAAGCTCGACGCGTTCGAGGACGGCGATCTTCGGCCGGAGGACGTGACTAAGATCGCGACCGATCTCGGCGTCGCCGAGGCGGACGTGGTCAGCATGAACCGCCGCATGGCGATGGGCGGCGACACCTCGCTGAACGTGCCGATGCGCGAGGATGGCGAGGGTCAGTGGCAGGACTGGCTTGCCGACGACTCGCCGCTCCAGGACTCGGTCGTCGCCGACCAGCAGGAAGCGGACGTCCGCCACGACATGCTGGTCAGCGCGATGGACGACCTCAACGACCGCGAGAAGCATATCCTGACCGAGCGGCGCCTGACCGACGATCCCAAGACGCTCGAGGAACTGTCCCAGGTCTATGGCGTCAGCCGCGAGCGTGTCCGCCAGATCGAGGTGCGCGCGTTCGAAAAGCTCCAGAAGGCGATGATGCGACTCGCCGGCGAGAAGCGGCTGCTCGCCGCCGCCTGAGCCGGAGATGCCCGCCACGGTCGTGATCGGCGGCGGAGCGGCGGGCATTGCCGCTGCCCGACGGCTGCACGATGCAGGCGAGGCGGTGGTGCTGATCGAGGCGCGCGATCGCCTCGGCGGCCGGGCCTGGACCTGGCATCTGGATCTGGCCGACGGCGCCGCTGCGGTCGATGCGGGCTGTGGCTGGCTCCACTCCGCGCGGCGCAATCCGTGGACGACAATCGCCGAACGGTCTGGAATTGCAATCGACCGCTCTTCGCCGAATTGGGACGTTCAGTGGCGCGACCTCGGCTATGCTCCCGAGGAGCAGCAGGCGTTCGGCGCCGCCTGGGACCGATGGGAGCGCGACGCCCATGCGGCCCTTCACGGCCCCGACCGACCTCTCTCGGACTTCATCGCCGACGACGATCCCTGGCGGCCGGCGATCGATGCGATCTCGGGCTATGCGAACGGTGCGCCCTTGTCGGCCGTGTCCCTCCAGGATTGGGCCGCGTACGAGGATGCCGCGACGGACGACAATTGGGCGCTGCCCGGTGGCTATGGCACGCTGATCACCGGGCATGCCGCCGGTGTGCCCTGCCGCCTCGGCGTAACGGTGGAGCAGATCGACCATAGCGGTCGATCGCTGCGGATCGACACCGATGCCGGCACGATCACCGCGGACCGGGCGATCCTCTGCATCCCGACCAGCGCCTATGCCGCCATCCGCTTCGAACCGGCGCTTGCCGACAAGCAGGACGCGGCCGCGAACCTGCCGCTGGGCCTGGCCGACAAGGTCTTTCTGGCCGTCGACGATCCCGAATGGCCGGCGCACGCCCATCTGATCGGCGATCCCCACAGCGCCTGTACCGCCAGCCATCGGATGTCGCCGTTCGGCCGCCCGGTGATCGAAAGCTTCTTCGGCGGCGCCTGCGCCGAGGCGATGCCCGATCGCGACGCCGCGACCGCGTTCGCCATCGGGGAACTCGTGGCGCTGCTCGGGTCCGACTGGCGGCGTCGGCTGCATCCGCTGGGTGCCACCCGCTGGCGGGACGAGCCCTTCATCCACGGCAGCTACAGCCATGCGCGGATCGGCCAGTCCGCGGCGCGCCGGGTCCTGCGGGAGCCGATCGATGACCGCCTCTTCTTCGCCGGCGAGGCCTGTTCGCCGCACGACTTCTCGACCGCGCACGGGGCCTATGCGACGGGCATCGCCGCAGCGGAGGCAGTTCTGGCGCATCGAGGCGGCGCCCGGTAAGACGGCGGCGCAATGCTGATCCTGCGCTGGTTCCTGAAGGCCGTCCTCGTCTTCGTCGCGGTCACCGTCCTCTGGGTCGGCCTCTACCGCTTCGTCCCGCCGCCCTTCACCTTCACCATGATGGGAGACCTGCTCGGCGGGCGCAGCGTGACCAAGGACTGGATGCCCCTGTCCGCCATGGACCCGAACATGCCCCGCGCCGCCATCGCCGGCGAGGACGCGCGCTTCTGCTCGCATCACGGCTTCGACTGGCGCGGCATCGCCAGCGCCGCCTATAGCAATGCGAAGGGCCGCCGGCTGCGGGGCGGCTCGACGATCAGCCAGCAGACCGCGAAGAACGCCTTCCTCTTCCAGCGAGGCGGCTATGTCCGCAAGGCGTTCGAGGCCTATTTCACCGTGCTGATCGAGGCGCTCTGGCCGAAGCGGCGGATCATGGAAGTCTATCTCAATCTCGCCGAGACGGGGATCGGCACCTATGGCGCCAATGCCGGTGCGATCCGCTATTTCCGTCATGACGCCAGTCGTCTGACGCCGACGGAAGCGGCGCGGATCGCCGCGGTGCTTCCCCTTCCCAAGAAGCGCGCGGCGATCGATCCGCACGGATTCGTGCGCAGCCACGGCAACCGGCTGGCGCGCTATGTCGGCGTCGTGCGGCGCGCGGGGCTCGATTCATGCCTGCGCTGATCCTCGCGCTCGCCGCCGCCGCGCCGGATACCGTCGAGGTGCTCGACGTGCTCAACGCGGCGCGCGCCCGCCCCTCGGCCTATGCGGACTTCCTGCGGGAGGTCGGCCGCGACTATGCCGAGGGCGCCTATCGCGAGAATGACGGCTCGCTCCATGCCACGATCGAGGGCGAACGCGCGGTCGAGGAGGCCGCCGATGCGCTCGATGCCGGCAAGGCCGTGACGCAGCTGACGCTCGATCCGATCCTGACGGCGGCCGCCCGCGACCATGTCGAGGCGCAGGGCCGGACCGCGTCGATCGACCATGCCAGCAGCGCCGGTGCCACCCCCGGCATCCGGGTGCGGCAGCGCGGCGGCGACATCTATGTGGTCGAGGCGGTGAGCTATGGCATGCGCACCGCCGAGGGCGTGGTGCGGCAGTGGATCGTCGACGACGGCGTCGCGACGCGCGGGCACCGCAAGACCGTGCTGTCGCCAGCCTATCGCTACGCCGGCATCTGGTGCGGCCCGCACGCAGGACGCGGCACGATGTGCGTCATCGATCTCGCCGCCACCCTGGGCGGCAGGCCGAACATTCCGCCCCAGCGATAGCGCGCCCCGCCCTGGTCGAGGCGCGCCCGCGACTCACTTGCCGTCGCCGCCCACCGCGTCACCGACCTTGTCGGCGGCGCCGCCGACGCTCTTCGCCGCCGAGGTGATCGCCGCGTCCTTGCGGTTCTCCGCACCCTGTCGGCCGAACAGGTAGAAGCCGCCGACGACGACGGCGATCAGCAGGACGATCGCGATCAGCACGCCGCCGCCGCCGCCGCGCCGTTCGATGATCGTGGTCTGGGGGTGCCCATCGGTAGTGGTGATACGCTCTTCGACCATCGCATTGCCTCCTCTCGATTTTCTCGGGAGCAGCAACGCCGGTCGGGCGCAAACCGTTCCGGGCGGGCAACGACCCGCCCGTCCCGATCCGGGCCGAACCCTCAGAACGGCAGCTTGAAGCCCGGCGGCAGCGGCAGGCCGCTCGTCATCTTCGACATCTCGGCGCCCGACACCGCGTCGGCCTTGGCGCGCGCGTCGTTGAAGGCGGCGGCGAGCAGATCCTCGAGCATCTGCTTCTCCGAAACCTGGAGCAGCGAATCGTCGATCTGAATACCGATGATCCGCCCCTTGGCCGAGGCCTTGACCTTCACCAGCCCGCCGCCCGACGCGCCCTCGACCTCGAGCGTGTCGAGATTGGCCTGCGCCTTCTCCAGCTCGGCCTGGACGTTCTGCGCCATGGCCAGGATCTCGTCGATATTCTTCATGCGTTGCTCCTCTTGCCGGGCCACTCGATCAGTTCGGCCTCGGGAAATGCCTCGCGCGCCGCGCGGACCAGCGGCGACTCCCAGGCCGCCTGCCGCTTCGCCGCATCCGCTGCGTCGTCCTGCTCCTTCAGAGTCGGTGTGCCCGGCACATCCTCGAAGGTGATGCGCCATTGCGCCCGGGTCAGACCCTTGAGCGCAACGACCAGCTCGCCCACCGTATCCGCCGCCATCGGCCGGCTGCCGCTCAGCACCAGTTCGGGCGCGGCATAGCGCACGACCCGCGCGCCGTTGCGCAGCCGTGCCGCCAGCGCCAGATGGCCGCCCTGATCGAGCAGGTCGACCATCGCTTCGAACCGATCCGGCAGCGCGTCCGCTGCTACAGGCTGCGCGGATGCGGCGACCGGAGCGGCCGGCGGCGATGCGGCCCGGGCCGCCGCGACAGGGCCGCCGCCCTCGGCCAGCCGTCGCGCCAGATCGGACGGGTCGGGAAGCTGGGAGGCATGGACGATGCGGAGCAGCGCCATCTCCGCCGCCTCGATCGGCAAGGCCGCATGCGCGACCTCGTCATGGCCCTTCAGGACGAGCTGCCACAGGCGATGCAGCACGGGGAAGGACAGCCGCGCCGCCCAGTCGGCGCGCGCGGCGCGCTCTTCCACCGGCTGGGCCGGATCGTCCGCGGTGCCGACCTTCGCAAGCGTCACGCCGTGTACCGTCTCGAGCAGCGCGCGCAGCACCGCGACCGGATCGACGCCATAATCATATTGGCGCCGCAGCGAGGCGAGCGCGGCCGGCCCGTCACCGGCGAGCAGCATCCCGAACAGGTCGCGCACCGCCCCGCGATCGGACAGGCCGAGCATCTGCCGCACCGCCTCGGCCGCGACCCCGCCGCCGTCGAGCCCGGCATGGGCGATCGCCTGGTCGAGGATCGAGAGGCCGTCGCGCGCCGATCCTTCCGCCGCCCGCGCGATCAGCGCCAGCGCCTCGGTCTCGGCCGTCACCCCCTCCAGCTCGCACACCCGCGCGAAATGGTCGGCCAGCCGGTCCGCGGGAATGCGGCGCAGGTCGAAGCGCTGACAACGCGACAGCACCGTGATCGGCACCTTGTTCACCTCGGTGGTGGCGAACAGGAACTTCACGTGTGCGGGCGGCTCTTCCAGCGTCTTCAACAGGGCGTTGAAGGCGTTCTTGGAGAGCATGTGGACCTCGTCCACGATATAGATCTTGAAGCGCGCCGATACGGCGGCGTAGCGCGAAGCCTCGATGATCTCGCGGACGTCGTCGACGCCGGTATGGCTGGCGGCGTCCATCTCGATCACGTCGATATGGCGCCCCTCGGCGATCGCGCGGCACGGCTCGCACCGGCCGCACGGATCGATGGTCGGCCCGCCCTGCCCGTCCGGCCCGATGCAGTTGAGCGCCTTGGCGATCAGGCGCGCGGTCGAGGTCTTGCCGACCCCGCGCACCCCGGTCATCAGAAAGGCGTGCGCCAGCCGCCCGCGCTCGATCGCATTACCGAGGGTGCGGACCATCGGCTCCTGGCCGATCAGCTCGGAAAAGGTACGCGGCCGGTACTTGCGCGCGAGGACGCGATAGCCCTCCGACTGGGGCGCGGCGGGCGGCGCGCCGAGATCGAGGCCGTCAGCCACGGGCGGAACTGTCGAAAGGATGGAGCGTCACGATACACCCAACATAGGTGGTCCGCGGCGTCGCGTCACGGGTGCGAATCGACCCGGTCTGCGCGCTATCGATCGTGCGGAAGCAAAGGGCGTTCGAAGCCGAGAGCGATGCCGCCCCGGGCCGTTCGCGGTGAGAGCCGGACGACCCGTGGGGAAATCGTTGTGGCTGCTTCCGTCAGGACCTGACCAAGTTGGCGACGACCACGTCCGCCCGACTCTCGCGCGCCATATGGCGGAGCCGGGCGGCACGATCAAGCCCGCGTCAGCGACGGACCTGGAAGCAGCGGCGGACCGGGCCGTAATAGCTCCGCTGGACGCGGCAAACGGTACGGTAGCGCGGACGGTAGCGGCCATAGTCGCCGCGCCAGCCGCGATCCCCGCGCCAGCCCCGGCGTTCGCCGCGCCAGCCGCGATCGTCGCGGTAGCCGCGATCGCCGTGCCAGCCCCGATCGCCATATCCGTATCCATAGCCATAGCCGGGCTGCGCCGCAGCGGGGGCAGCGGCGAAACCGGTGACGGCAAGCAATCCGGCACCGATGGCAGCGATGATCTTCATGACCTTCGACTCCTCTACGCACCCGCAAGAACAGGCGGGATGGCAGAGGCTTAAACGCACGAGCGTGGATCGGTGCTGAACCGGCCGTTGTAGAACAGACAGGTTAGGGAAGCCGGACCGTCAGGCCGTCCAGCGCCTCGGTCAACCGGATCTGGCAAGAGAGCCGGCTCGTCCGCACCGCGTCGGGCACGAGGTCGAGCATGTCCTCTTCCTCGGCGGTCGGCGGTGGCACCCGGCTCGCATCCGAGGGATCGAGGATCAGGTGACAGGTCGCACAGGCGAGCGCGCCGTCGCACGTCCCCTCGAGCGGCAGGCCCTCGCCCCGCGCGAGATCGAGCAGGCGCATCCCCCGCTCTCCTTTCGCCGCGAGGATCCCGCCGGGCGTGACAAAGTGCACGGTCACCGTCATTGCCGGTCCGCCGCCGCGACGATCTGCGCAAGGGCCGCCTGCAACTCGTCCTCGCGCGTGTAGCGTCCCCACCCCAGCCGGATCGAGGCGCGCGCCTCCGCCTCCGACAGGCCGATCGCGCGCAGCACGTGGCTCGCCCGCCCGGACCCGCTGGCGCAGGCCGAGCCTGCCGAGAAGGCGACGTCGCGGCAATCGCTCATCAACCGCGCGACATCGAGTCCGGGGCGGCGGACGTTGAGATTGCCGCGATAGCGGTCCGTGGTCGAACCGTTGATGGTCCAGCCCGCCAGCATGTCGGTCGCCACCTGCCACAAGCGCCCGATATGGGCTGCATCCTCGGCGGCCCGCGCCGCCATCGCCGCGGCGGCCGCGCCGAAGCCCGCGCACAGGGCGGGCGAGAGCGTGCCCGATCGACCCCGTTCCTGATCGCCGCCATGGAGCAGGGGCGTCAGGGTCACGCCGTCGCGGATCCACAGCGCGCCAATGCCCTTGGGTCCGTAGATCTTGTGCGCGGACAGGGCGACCAGATCGACGGCGTAGGGGATCGGCACGCGGCCGTAGCCCTGCACCGCGTCGCACAGAAACAGTGCACCCGCCGCGTGCGCCGCCTCGGCCATGCGTGCAACAGGCTGGATGGTCCCGATCTCGTTGTTCACCAGCATCGTCGCAACGAGGCCGATTCCGTCCGGAATGTCGGCGTTGCACCGCCCGTCAGAATCGACGGGCAGGACAGTCAGCCCGCGGGCGGCCTCGGCGCGCGCGGTGTCGAGGACCGCGGCATGCTCGATCGCGGTGGTGGCGATCGCCCCGCGCGTCCCCTTGATCGCCCAGTTGAGCGCCTCGGTCGCACCGCTCGTGAAGACGACGCGCCCGCCCCTGGGCAGCAGCGCCGCGATCTGGTCCCGCGCGACCTCGACCGCCGCCCTCGCCTGCCGACCGGCGCGATGGGGCGAGTGCGGGTTGCCGTGCTGGTCGCGCAGCCAGGGCAGCATCGCGTCCAGCGCTTCCGGCGCGAGCGGAGTCGTTGCCTGATAATCGAGATAGATCAAGCCGCGACGCGCCGCGCCGAGCGCGCGACCTCGCGCCAGGCGGCGATGAAGGCATCCACCTCCGCCTCGGACGTCGTGCGGCCGAAGCTGACCCGCACCACCTCGCGCCCCGCATCCTCGCTCCAGCCGAGCGCGGCGAGGACATGGCTGGGCTTCATGCTCCCGCTGGCGCAGGCGCTTCCCGCCGATACGGCGAAGCCGGCGAGGTCGAGGCGGATGAGCTGCGCCGTGCCGGCAAGGCCGGGCAGCCGATAGGACCCGATCGCCGGATGGCGCGGCGCGTCCTCCGCCACTACGACCCCGCCCGACCGGCGGATCGCATCGTCGAGCCGCACGCGCAGGGGTTCCAGCCGGGCGACATCCTCCGCCTCGGCCAGCGCCGCGGCATAGCCCATCGCGCCCGGCACATTCTCGGTACCCGGCCGATAGCCGCGCTCCTGCCCCCCGGTCGGCGACAGCGTCGCCAGGTCGCGGACCAGCAAGGCGCCGATCCCCGGTGGGCCGCCGCGTTTGTGGGCTGAGAGCGCGACGAAGTCCACCAGTCCGGCAAGGGCTTCGTCATGGCCCGCCGGCGCCTGAGCGGCATCGACCAGCAACAGACCGCCCGCCGCCCGGACCTGCGCCGCGATCGGTTCCAGCGGCTGCCGCACGCCGGTTTCGCTGTTGCACCACTGCACGGCGAGCAGCGGCCGTGGCCCCGCCTCCGCCAGCCATGTGCGGAGCGCATCTTGGTCCAGGCCACCGTCGGCACCGACCGGAAGCACGCGCGCCGCGCCCGCTGCGCGCAACACGGCATCATGCTCCACCGCACTGACCGCCAGGCGAACGCCGATCGCCCGCGCCAAGACCATCGCCAGCGCCTCGCTGGCGCCGCTGGTGAACAGCGTCTCGCCGGCCCAGCCATAGGCGCGCGCGACCGCGGCGCGCGCACCCTCCAGCGCCGCCCGCGCCGCGCGCCCCTCGCCATGCGGGGAGGAAGGGTTGGCCCAGATCGCCATGCCCTCCGCCATCGCCGCGCGCGCGGCCGGGATCATCGGGGTGGTGGCGGCATGATCCAGATAGATGCGGGTGTTCGCCATGGCGCTGCGTCGGGTCCGGGTCGTTTCGATTGCGGAAAAAGGGCTGACGCCTATATAGCGCCGCATCGAGCGCGCTCCACCCGGAGCCTGTCCATCTGGCGAGTTTCCATGCCCGAAGTCATCTTTCCCGGCCCCGAAGGCCGTCTGGAGGGGCGTTTCGCCCCCGCCCCCCGCCCCCGCGCGCCTGTCGCGATGATCCTGCATCCGCATCCGTCGGCGGGCGGCACGATGAACAACCGCATCGTGCAGGAACTGTACAGGACCTTCCAGCGCCGCGGGTTCGCGACGCTCCGCTTCAACTTCCGCGGCGTCGGCAAGAGCCAGGGCGTGTTCGACAACGGGATCGGCGAACTGTCCGATGCCGCCTCGGCCCTCGACTGGGTGCAGAGCTTCCATCCCGAGGCATCGCAGACCTGGATCGCCGGTTCGGGTTTCGGCGCGTGGATCGGCATGCAGCTGCTGATGCGCCGGCCGGAGATCCGCGGCTTCATCTCGATCGCGCCGCCGGCGAACATGTTCGACTTCACCTTCCTCGCCCCCTGCCCCTCTTCGGGGATCATCATCCAGGGCGAGAATGACGAGGTGGTGACCCCCTCGGCGGTGCAGAAGCTGGTCGACAAGCTGCGCACCCAGAAGCACATCACCATCCACCACGACACCATCCCGAAGGCGAACCACTTCTTCGAGCACGAGATGGACGAGCTGATGGGTTCGGTGAATCGCTATCTCGACATGCGGCTCGATCCCAAATGCCCGATCAAGTGAGGCGTGGCTGAGCCGGCTGCGGCTCAGGCGAAACCTCTCCGAAAGTCTTCCGTTCGCCCCGGCAAAGGGTGGTGACCGACCGACTGCGGCAGAGGTCTCGAACGGGCGCGTGCCGAGCTTTCAGGAGCGGGTCCGGCCGCCGAGGCGACAGGTCAGGCGAACGCCTCACATCGTCCACACCAGCACATTCCCCACCAGCACGGCGGCCATCACCAGCATCAGCACGCCCTTGAACCGTTCCCGGCCGCGGCGAATAAGTACGCCGCCGCCGATGGCGCAGGCGAAGGCGGCCAGCATCGCGAGCGCCGGGGCCGCCTGACCGATCCCGCTCACGCGGCGAGCGCCCGGGCATAGGCGGCCAGATCGACATTGCCGCCGGAGAGGATGACGAGCATCCCGGGCTCCATCGTCACCTTGCGCGCCAGGATCGCCGCCAGTGCCACCGCGCCGCCGGGCTCCACCACCAGCCGCAGGCGCTCGGCTGCGAAGCGCTGGGCCGCAGCGACTTCGGCCTCGCTCACCGCAACGCCCTCCGCGCCGCGTCGCGCCAGCACGTCGAAGGTCAGCGGGGATACCCGCTGCGTCTGGAGTGAATCGCAGGCGGTCGGGGGCGGCGAATCGCCGACCGGTTCGATCCAGCCGGCCTCCAGGCTGCGACGCATGTCGTCCCATCCTTCGGGCTCGACCACTGTCAGGCGCGCGTCGCGCAGCGCGAGCGCCAGCCCTGCGGCAAGGCCCCCACCGCCGCACGGGACGACGACATGGGACGGCGCGGCAAGGCCCAGCGCCTGCATCTGCGCCGCCGCCTCGATCCCGGCCGAACCCTGGCCCTCGATCACCCAGGGATCGTCGAAGCTCGGCACCAGCGTACTGCCCCGCGCTTCGGCCAGCCGGCCGGCGATCGCCTCGCGGCTCTCGGTGGCGCGATCATAATCCACCACCTCCGCCCCCAGCGCCAGCGTCGCCTCGCGCTTCACCCGCGGCGCATCCGCCGGCATCACGATCGTCGCGGGGATGCCGAGTCGCTTTGCAGCCCAGGCGATGCCCTGCGCGTGGTTGCCGCTGGAGAAGGCGACGACCCCGCGCCGGCGCTGGTCCTCGTCCAATGCCGTCAGCCGGTGCCAGGCCCCGCGCACCTTGAACGCCCCGACGGGCTGCAACGACTCGACCTTAAGAGCAACGACGAAGCCATTGATCTGCAACGGAATTACCGGGGTCGGCGAAAGGATCCTCGCGATCTTTTCGGCGGCATCCCGCACGCCCGCGGCCGTTGGCTGTCGCAAAATCGTCACAAACTGCCTCTCTTCGCATCCAGCCACTTTACATTGGAGTTCGGCGACCCTAACTCGCGCCTCCGCTGCCCCATGGGACTTCCAACCGCAAGGCAGCTTCTGTCGTCGTCATGCCGAAAGGCAATTGGAGGTCCCTTGAGTTGCACAAGCATCATAGCGCGCTGGGGCTAGCTGCCCGCTCGACTGCCCGTACCGTCGCGGGCCTCGACATCGCCAAGCGCAAGCCGGTCGATCCGGTGACGCTCGTCCGCCCGCACGCCGCTGCGCGCGCCGCCCGATTCTTCGTCGAGAAGTTTCCGGGTCGCTCGATGTATGCGGTGAAGGCGAACCCGTCGCCCGACCTGCTGCGCGTCCTGTGGGACAATGGCATCACGCATTACGATACCGCCTCGATCGCCGAGGTGCGGCTCGTCAAGGCAACCCTGCCCGGGGCGACCTGCTGCTTCATGCATCCGGTCAAGTCGGTCGAGGCGATCGGCGAGGCGTATTTCGTCCATGGCGTCCGCACCTTCTCGCTCGATAGCCTCGAGGAGCTGGCGAAGATCGTCGCGGCCACGACGCAGGACGATGGCAGTCCCGCCACCGACCTGACGCTGTGCGTGCGCATGCGCGTGTCGTCCGAATATGCGCAGCTGAGCCTCGGCGCGAAGTTCGGCGTGGGCGTGGAGGAATCGCGCGAGCTGCTGATCGCGACCCGCCAGGTCGCCGACGCGCTCGGCATCTGCTTCCATGTCGGCAGCCAGACCATGTCGCCCGACGCCTATTCCAACGCGATGGAGCGGGTGCGCGCCGCCATCGTCGGCGCGGCGGTGACGGTGGACGTGATCGACGTGGGCGGCGGCTTCCCGTCGGCCTATCCCGGCATGACCCCGCCGCCGCTGGAGCGTTTCTTCGAGACGATCCACCGCGCCTTCGAGAGCCTGCCTGTCTCCTATTCGGCCGAACTCTGGGCCGAGCCGGGCCGCGCCCTGTCGGCGGAATATGCCAGCGTCGTGGTGCGCGTCGAGCGTCGCCGCGGGGCCGAGCTGTTCATCAACGACGGCGCCTATGGCACGCTATTCGACGCGGCGCATATCGGCTGGACCTATCCCGTCCAGCTGCTGCGCCAGCCCGATAGCGAGGCGCGGGACATGGACTTCAGCTTCTGGGGTCCGACCTGCGACGACCTCGATCACATGAAGGGTCCCTTCCCGCTGCCGGCCGACACCCGGGCCGGCGACTATTTCGAGATCGGGATGCTCGGCGCCTATGGCTCGGCGATGCGGACCGGCTTCAACGGGTTCGGCACCGGCGACACGGTGATCGCGACCGACGAGCCGATGCTGTCCGTCTATGGCGAGGACCGGGACGTCGCAGCCGGGCGGACGGGCAACGTCGTCAAGCTGTAACGCACCATTTCTACTGGATTGCGAGATCCCCTTCCGCTTCGGCGGAAGGGGCCGCTGTGGGTTTCCGCGTCCCCTTTTCCAATGACGACGGGTTCTGGATAGCCAAGGGCGAACCATGACCGACACGCTGACCAAGACCGCGAGCGCCAACGCGCCGATCAACGACACCCGCAAGGCCGAACTGCTGTCGAAGCAGGTCAAGCATATCGACATCAAGAGCTTCGACGCGCGCCCGATCGTCGACGCCATGGCGGACATGAGCTTCACCAGCCGCGATCTCGGCCGCGCGACCAAGATCTACAACCAGATGCTGGCCGATCGCGACTGCTCGATCTTCCTCGTCATCGCGGGTTCGACCTCCGCCGGCGGCTGCATGGACCTCTATGCGGAGCTGGTACGCAACAACATGGTCGACGGCATCGTCGCGACCGGTGCGACCATCGTCGACATGGATTTCTTCGAGGGCCTCGGCCACAAGCACTATCAGGCGCTCGAGATCCCCGACGACGATACGCTGCGCTCGCTCTATATCGACCGCATCTACGACACCTATATCGACGAGGAAGCGCTACAGCACGTCGACCACACGATCTTCGAGATCGCCGAGTCGCTGCCGGCCGGGCCCTACAGCTCGCGCGCCTTCATCCGCGAGATGGGCAAGTATCTGGTCGAGCACGGCAAGAAGGAGAACAGCCTCGTCAAGCTCGCCTATGAGCATGACGTGCCGATCTTCTGCCCGGCCTTCGTCGACTCGTCGGCGGGCTTCGGCCTCGTCAAGCACCAGGTCGACGCCGCCAAGGCGGGCAAGCCCTATGTGATGATCGACGCGGTGGCCGACTTCCGCGAGCTGACCGAGATCAAGATCGCGGCGGGCACCACGGGCCTGCTGATGATCGGCGGCGGCGTGCCGAAGAACTTCATCCAGGACACGGTCGTCTGCGCCGAGATCCTCGGCCATGACGACGTGCAGGTGCACAAATATGCGGTGCAGATCACCGTCGCCGACGTGCGCGACGGCGCCTGCTCCTCGTCGACGCTGCAGGAGGCGGCGAGCTGGGGCAAGGTGAACACCGGCATCGAACAGATGGTGTTCGCGGAAGCGGGCTCGGTCATGCCGCTGCTCGCCTCGGACGCCTATCACCGCGGCCTGTGGAAGGACCGCCCGGTCCACCGCTGGGGCAAGCTGTTCGACAAGTAGGCCGCTGGAAGCCCTCGGTTCCGCCGGACCGGGGTCCCTTTTCTTTGCCCCGTCGCGTCGGTTGCGCGCGCTGTACGAGTCGTCCATCCCTGATCGGCATAAGAACGGGGGTGCACTCATGCACAATGCCATTCTGCAACCCATAGTCGTGCTGATCGGCTGGACGCTGGTCATGCTGGCATGGGCGATCGCCACGCGGCTGCCGGCGATGCGCGCTGCCGGGGTCGACCTTGGCAGGCTGGTCGGCACCACCGCGGCCGACGCCGATCGCGCCCTGCCCAAGGCGGTGCAGTGGAAGGCGCACAACTACAATCATCTGACCGAACAGCCGACGCTGTTCTACGCCGTCTGCACCGTCATCGCGCTGACCGGCACGGGCAACGGCGTCAACGCCTGGATCGCCTGGGTCTATGTGGCGCTGCGAATCGTCCACAGCCTCGTTCAGGCCACGGTGAACCGGGTCCAGCCGCGCTTCATCCTGTTCCTCTTATCGACCCTCGCGCTGGTCGCGCTGACGCTCCACGCGGCGATGGCCGTCTTCCGCTAGAGCTGACAAATTAGGGTCATCCCACGCCCCAACCGTTCGCCCTGAGCGAAGTCGAAGGGCCTGTGACTCACCAGTGCTTCGACTTCGCTCAGCACGAACGGGTCGGGTGATGGCCGCCGATTCTCGATAGGTATGTCAGACCACCATTTCCGCCGCCGGCGGATGGCCCAGAAAGGCCGTCGGGCTCGCAGTCGCGCCATAGGCTCCGGCGAGGAACACCGCGATCACGTCGCCCACCTCCGCTCGCGGCAGTGCCACCCGGTCCCCCAATCGGTCCAGCGGCGTGCAGAGCGGGCCGACCACGCTGACCGTCTCCTCGGCCGGCTCGCCCATCCGGTGCGCCACCGCCAGCGGGTAGTTGCGGCGCACGACGGTGCCGAAATTGCCCGAGGCCGCCAACTGGTGGTTGAGCCCGCCGTCGAGGATCAGGAAGGTCTCGCCGCCGCTGTCCTTGCGGTCGACGATCCGCGCCAGATACACGCCCGCCTCCGCGACAAGCCAGCGCCCCAGCTCGATCGCGAAGCGGCTGTCGCGCAGGATCGCGGGCCGCTCCGCCAGCGCCGTCGCCAGCCGGGCACCGACCGCCTCGACGTCGAGCGGCATGTCGCCAGCGAAATAGGGCACGCCGAATCCGCCCCCCAGATTGACGAGGGGCGGCGCCTGCCCGGCTTCCTCCGCCAGCCGCGCGGCCAGCGCCAGCGTCGCCGCCTGCGTGTCCGCTACGGCTTCGGCGGACAGCGCCTGACTGCCCGCATAGACATGAAAGCCGCGCCAGTCGGCGCCGCTCGCGACCAGCCGCCGGACCAGCGCCGGGACCCGCGCCGCATCGATCCCGAAGGGTGATGGCCGCCCCCCCATCTTCATCCCCGAACCCTTCAACTCGATATCGGGATTGACCCGCACGGCGAGCCGGGGCCGAATGCCGAGCCGCGCGGCGGTCGCCAGCGCCCGCGTCGCCTCGCCTTCGGATTCGATATTCAGCGTCACGCCTGCGGCGATCGCCGCCTCCAGCTCGGCATCCCGCTTGCCGGGTCCGGCAAAGCTGATCGTCGCTGCCTCCCGCACCGCCAGGGCGCGCGACAGTTCGCCGGCCGAGGCGACGTCCAGACCATCGACCAGCGGCGCGACCGCAGCGAGCAGGTCGGGGTGCGGGTTCGCCTTGATCGCATAGTGAAGGTCGATCCCCGGCATCGCCGCCCGGAACCGCGCGACGCGGCGTGCGACGATCGCGCTGTCATAAACGAAAGCGGGCGTCTGCTCCGCCCAATCGCTCGCCGGACGGCCGCCGATCGTCAGCATGCCGCGTTGATCGGCGAACTCGGGCGGCAGGGGTCCCATCGGCTTCATCGCAGCATCTCCGCACGCAGGCCCGCCCGGTCGAGCTTGCCGTTCGCGTTGCGCGGCAGGGCGTCGCGCCAGACATAGCGGGCAGGCTGCATGTAGGACGGCAATTCGCGCTTCAGCCGTTCGGCCAGCGCCCCCTCGCCTGCCGGATCGCCGGCGGCCACCACCAGGATCGACTGGCCCAGCCGTTCGTCGGGCAGGCCGATCGCTACCGCTTCGCGCGTCTCGGGACCCGCCATGACCGCCTCCTCGACCTCCTGCGGACTGATCCGGTGCCCGGCCGACTTGATCATCTCGTCGTCGCGTCCCACGAAGCGGAGCAGGCCGTGTTCGTCCGCGATCACGGTATCGCCCGACCAGATGGCCATGCCGCCCGAGCTGGAAAAGCGGGGTGCGAGCCGAAAACGGGCTGCGGTGCGCTCCGCATCCTGCCAATAGCCCTGGGCGACGAGCGGCCCGGCATGGACCAGTTCGCCCGGCTCCCCCGCCGCGGCCCTGCTGCCGTCCGGCCGCACCACCATCACCTCCGCGAAGGGAATCGCGGAGCCGATCGATTCCGGATGCGCATCGACCAGCGAAGGTTCGAGATAGGTCGAGCGGAACGCCTCGGTCAGCCCGTACATCGGATAGAGGTCGGCGCTCGGAAACCGGGTGCGCAACACGCGCACCAGCTTCACGGTCAATGCCCCGCCCGAATTGGTCAGTCGCTTCAGCCGCGCTGCCGTCTCCGCCGGCCATTCCGTTTCCAGCAGGTGGATCCACAAGGGGGGCACACCCGCCAGCGTGGTGATCGCGAAGCGCTCGACGGCCTTCACCACGTCCCTGGGGGTCAGATAGTCGAGCGGCGTCACCGCGGCCCCGGCCGCCCAACTCGACAGCAACTGGCTCTGCCCATAGTCGAAGCCGAGCGGCAGCACCGCCAGCACGCGGTCCTCCGGCGCGATCCGCAGATAATGGGCGACCGAAATCGCGCCGAGCCACAGATTGGCATGGCTCAGCATCACCCCCTTGGGCTGCCCCGTCGAACCCGAGGTATAGAGGATGGCGACCAGTTCGGCGGGATCGCGGGTCGATGGTGCGAGCCCGGGGCCCCGCATTGCGACCTCCGTGTCCGCCACGACCCGGCAGGCGGCCGGGACCTCATCGCCCGGCAGCGTCGCCGCCCGCGCGGGCTGGGTCACCAGCAGCCGCGCGCCGCTGTCCGCCAGGATGTGTGCGATTTGCGCATGGCGCAGCGCCGGATTGGCGGGCACATGGACGAGCCCGGCCCGGGCCGCCGCAAGCGGCAGGATGCAGGCGATCCGCGTCTTGGGCAGCCAGCTGGCCACCCGGTCGCCCGGCACCAGCCCCTGCGCCGCCAGCCAGGCCGCTGCCGCCCCGACCGCCGTCTCCAGCCCCGCGAAGTCCATCACCCCCGCCCTATCGATCAGCGCAGGCGCGGCCGGATCGCCGCGCAGCGCCAGCCTGTCCAGTGTCCGGGGGACGGGGTCGAGCGCGATCATCGTACCGCCATAGCAGGGCCGTTGCCGTTTTCACCCATGCGGGCTAGGGCCACCCGCGATAATGACAGGCGGGGGCAACAGCTTGGATCCGGAAGCCGACGGCGCCATCGCCGATCAGGTGCGCAAGGTGCTGGTCGAGGAACTCGGGCTCGATCCCGTCCGTGCCGCCGCGTTCGATGCGGACACGCCGCTGTTCGGCGCGCTGCCCGAACTCGACTCCATGGCGGTCGCCAGCGTGCTCACCGCGCTCGAGGACCAGCTCGGCATCGTCATCGACGACGACGAGGTCGACGGCGACATGCTGGAAACCTTCGGCGCGCTGGTCGCCTTCGCCACCGGCAAGCTCGCCGACTGATCGCCGCGGGCGGCGACGGATCACTCCGCCGCCTGCGCCATCTCCTCGAACTCCGCCGCCGCCAGGAAGCGCTCGGCATCCAGCGCGGCCATGCAGCCCGTGCCCGCCGCCGTCACCGCCTGGCGATAGACCTTGTCGGCGACATCGCCACAGGCGAACACGCCGGGCACCGAAGTGCGCGTCGACCCCGTCTCCACCGCGATATAGCCGTCATCGTCGAGCGCCAGATGGCCGCGAAACAGCTCGGTCGCCGGATGGTGGCCGATCGCGACGAAGCCGCCCTCCACGTCCAGCATCGAATGCGCGCCAGTGACCGTGTCCTCCAGCTCCAGCGCGACCAGACCGGCGTTGCCGCCGCCATCGACGAACCGACGGACCTCCTTGTTCCACAGCACCGTGATGGCCGGATGCGCGAACAGTCGCTCCTGCAGGATACGCTCGGCCCGCAGCGAGTCGCGGCGATGGATCAGGGTCACGTCGGGCGAATGGTTGGTCAGGTAGAGCGCCTCCTCGACCGCGGTGTTGCCGCCACCGATCACCGCCACCTTCTTGCCGCGGTAGAAGAAGCCGTCGCAGGTCGCGCAGGCGGACACGCCCTTGCCCTTCATCGCCTCCTCGCTCTCCAGCCCCAGCCATTTGGCCTGCGCGCCGGTCGCGATCACCAGCACCTCGCCCTCGTACACGTCGCCGCCGTCGCCGATCAGGCGGAACGGGCGCCGGGTCAGGTCGACCTCGACGATCGTGTCCCACATCAGGGTCGTGCCGACATGTTCGGCCTGCTTCTGCATCTGCTCCATCAGCCAGGGCCCCTGGATGACGTCGGCAAAGCCCGGATAATTCTCGACATCGGTGGTCGTGGTCAGCTGGCCGCCGGGCTGGATGCCCTGCACCACGATCGGCTTCATGCCCGCCCGCGCGCCGTAGATGGCGGCCGACAGGCCGGCGGGACCGGAGCCGAGAACGAGCATGCGGGTGGAATGGGTGGCCATGAGATGATCCTGTGTGAACTTATCCGCTCATCTAGTCGCGCCGCGCGCGAATTTGAACCGGAACCGATGCCCGTTGCGGGCACTCGAAGCCGTCCGCTTCGTTGAGCGATCGAGCGGAGAGGTTTGCGATGCGCGACGACGAGACGGGCGAAGAGATCATCATCAGGGATTACAAGGGCCCGGCCGGCGGCTGGGGCTCGATGAAGGGCATGGCGCGTGTCCTGCCGGCCGAGCATCCCGGGCCGGAGATGCTCGATACGCTGCGTCGCCAGAACAAGCCGCACGGCTTCATGTGCGTGTCCTGCGCCTGGGGTAAGCCCGCCAAGCCGCATGCGGCGGAGTTTTGCGAGAACGGCGCCAAGGCGACCGCCTGGGAAATGTCGAGCGCGCGCGTGACGCCCGACTTCTTCCAGCGCTACACGGTTACCGAGCTGGAGGGATGGCAGGATCACGACCTGGAGCAGGCCGGCCGGCTGACCCATCCGATGCGCTACGATCGCGCCACCGACAAATATGTCGCGGCCAGCTGGGACGAGGCGTTCGCCGCGATCGGGGCGAAGCTCAAGTCCTGCGATCCGAAGAAGGTCGTGCTCTACGCCTCCGGCCGGGCAAGCCTCGAGACGTCCTTCATGTACGCGCTGTTCGCGCGGATGTGGGGACAGCAGAATCTGCCGGATTCGTCCAACATGTGCCACGAGACGACCTCGGTCGGACTTAAGAACGCGATCGGCTCGCCGGTCGCAACGATCCAGCTCGAGGATTACGAGAAGTGCGACGCGATCTTCTGCTTCGGCCAAAATGTCGGCGTGAACAGCCCGCGCATGCTCCACACGCTGAAAGATTGCCGCGACCGGGGTGTCGAGATCGTCACCTTCAATCCGCTGCGCGAGCGCGGCTGGGAGGCGTTCGCCGATCCGCAGAACCCGCTCCAGATGGCAAAGGTGCAGAAGCCGACGATCATCTCGACCCAATATCATCAGGTCAAGGCGGGCGGCGACATCGCCGCGCTGCTCGGCATGTGCAAGCTGGTGCTGGAGGCAGACGAACGCGCCAGGGCAGAGGGCGGCGAGAGGGTCGTCGACCAGCATTTCATCGAGCAGCACACCGTCCGCTTCGAGGAGTTCGCCGCCTTCTGCCGCAAGGCCGAATGGGACGACATCGTTCGGGAAAGCGGCCTGACGCGCGACGCGATCGAGGCGGCGGCGCGCGTCTATATGCGGGCCAAGGCGGTGATCGTCGTCTACGGCATGGGTATCACCCAGCACCGCTATGGCATGGACAGCCTGTACATGCTGGTGAACTTCCTGATGCTGCGTGGCAATATCGGCCGCGAGGGGGCCGGGCCCGGCCCGGTGCGCGGGCATAGCAACGTGCAGGGCCAGCGCACCGTCGGCATCACCGAGAAGACCGAGCTTGCGCCGGTCGAGCGGCTTAAAGCGCTTTTCCAGTTCGATCCGCCGACCGAGAAGGGCTGGGATACGGTCGAGTCCTGCCGCCAGATCATCGCGGGGACCTGCCAGGGGTTCGTCCAGCTCGGCGGCAACTTCCTCCGTGCGACGCCAGAACATGCCAAGATGCAGGCGGCCTGGCGCAAGCTGCCGATCACGGTCCATGTCGCGACCAAGCTCAACAAGAGCCACCTCTATCCCGGCGAGGAAAGCTGGATCCTGCCCTGTCTCGGCCGCTCGGAGCGCGACGAGCAGGCGTCCGGTCCGCAGGCCGTGTCGATGGAGGACTCGTTCAGCCACATCTACGGTTCGGTCGGCAAGGGGACGCCGGCGTCCGACGTCCTGCTGTCCGAACCCGCCATCGTCGCCGGTGTCGCTAAGGCGGTGCTGCCGCCCAATCCCAATGTTCCCTGGGATGCTTGGGTCGGCGACTACAGCCTGGTCCGCAAGGCGATCGAGGATTGCTATCCCGACAAGTTCGCCAATTTCAACGAGCGTCTGTTCGAACCCGGCGGCTTCTGGAAGGGCAATCCGGCCTCGCACCGGAAATGGGAGACGGAGAGCGGCAAGGCGGAATTCAACGTGCCGCGTGCGCTCAACGCCGCTGGCTTTGCCGATGCGGAGGGTCGCTTCCGCCTCATCACCCTGCGCTCCAACGACCAGTTCAATACGACCATCTACGGCTATGACGACCGCTTTCGCGGCATTCGCGGAACGCGTATGGTGGTGATGATGAACCGCGCGGACATGGCGAGGCTGGGGGTCGCGGCGGGCGACAAGGTCGCACTCGAAAGCGATGCCGAAGATGGCGAGGAGCGCGTGGTCGAAGGGCTGCGCGTGGTCGAGTACAATATTCCCGAAGGCTGTCTCGGCGGCTATTATCCCGAACTCAACTATCTGATCCCGCTCGAACATCACGCGCTCGACAGTCACGTCCCGGCGGGCAAGTCCGTACCGGTCAGGGTGAGGGCATGACCGGCATATTGGGCGCTGTACTGGCCGGAGGACGATCGAGCCGGTTCGGCTCGGACAAGGCGGCTGCGCGACTGGGTGGCTGGACGCTTGCGGAGCTTTCCAGCGACGTGATCGCACCGCATGTCGACGAGGTCGTGCTGATCGGCCGGGAACATGGCGTGCCGGATCTGCCGCGGGACGGGCTCGGGCCGCTCGGCGGGATCGCCGCGGCGCTCGATTACGCGGCGACGCATGGCTATCGCTGCGTGATGACGATCGGCTGCGACATGCCCGTGGTGCCGCCCGTGGTGATCGAGGCGCTGCTCCGCCGGGCGCCGGCCTATTGCCTCGACGCGCCGATCCTTGGCGTCTGGCCGGCCGCGCTCGGCGCGCATCTCCTGTCCTATCTCGAAGTGACGGCCGAACGCTCGGTCATGGGCTGGGCGCGCAGCATCGGTGCCTTGCCGGTGGCGGCGGACGGGCCGGTGCCCAACGTCAACACGCCGCAGGACCTTGCCCGCCTCGCGGACAGCCTCCTCGTCGAGTCGTGACGGCCCGCGATACGCCCACCGTCATCCTCCGACCCAACGGCGCTGCCGACACCGGTGCGCGGGCACTCGCCGTCGAGGCACCGGTCGCGATCGAGGTCGACGGCATCGGCTATGCGGTGATGATGGCCACGCCGGCGGAGCTGACGGATTTCGCGACCGGCTTCATGCTGACCGAGCGGCTGGCGGACACGGCCGCGGATGTCCGCGACATCGATGTCTTCGAAGGCGAAGCCGGCTGGATCGTGCGGGTCTCGCTCGCCGCCCATTGCCGCGGGCGGATCCACGACCGGGTCCGCCATCGCTCGAGCGATACGGGATGCGGGCTGTGCGGGCTATCGGGTCTCGAGCAGGTGCGCCGTCCCGTCGCCGGGCGGCCGCCCCGCCCCGTCGCAGCTGCGCCGGCCCTGTTCGCCGCGGCCGCCGCGTTGCGCGGTTCCCAGCCACTCAACCGCCTGACCGGCGCGGTGCACGCCGCCGCCGCCTGCGACGCCGGCGGCGCGATCCTGGCGGTGCGCGAGGATGTCGGCCGCCACAATGCACTCGACAAGCTGGCAGGCGCGCTTGCGCGCACGGGCGACGGGCCGCAGGGCTTCCTCCTCGTCACCTCGCGCATCAGCTTCGAGATGGTGGACAAGGCGCTGGTGATCGGCGCGCCGCTGCTGGTCGGCGTCTCCGCCCCGACGACGATGGCGGTCGACCATGCCCGCGAATACGGCCTGACGCTCGTCGCGCTGGCCCGTGCCGACGCGATGCTGGTGGTCAACGATCCGTGGAACATCTTCAACGCGGTAGCGGAGGAGGGACTTGAACCCCCGACCCCAGGATTATGATTCCCGTGCTCTAACCAGCTGAGCTACTCCGCCCGACCGCGTTGGAGGGGGGCCTATAGGTGCGGTCCGCCGCCCGCGTCAAGCGAACATATGGCGCGACAGCGGTTCCGACGGACCGCCGCGATACCACCAGGTCCCCAGCCCTGCGACCTCGACCGATCGGGGGCGAAACTCGCGCGACAATCCCTCCATCAGCAGCTTCGCGACGGATGGCTGGACCTTGTTCTGGATGGTGACATGCGGCCGCCAGCCGCCGGCGTCCTGCGGCGTGAGCAACCCGACGAACGCTTCGGCCAGTCGGGCCCGGATCGCGGCCAGCTCGACCGAATCGATCCGGTAAGCGACACCGCGCCCCAGCGACATCAGTCCTGCCACCCGCGCCAGCGGCGCGCGCACGCCGCGCGTCTCCTCGGCCAGGCGATGCTTCAGCTCGTCGGCCGTCGATGGCGGCAAATGGTGGAACAGGGTGCAGTGCGCCGCGAGCAGGTTGCGCTCCGGCGGAAAATGGGCCGCGCGCTGCGCGTCGAACCAACCCTGATCCTGTCGCCCGAACAGGGCGGTGACGATGATCGGCACCGGTCCCGAACCCGGACCTGCGCCGCTCAAATCTCCACCTGGCTGCCGAGTTCGACGACGCGGTTCGAGGGCAGGCGGAAGAACTCCATCGCGCTTTCGGCGTTGCGCAGCATCCAGGCGAACAGCTTCTCGCGCCACAGCGCCATGCCGGGCCTATCGGACGCGATCAGGGTCTGGCGCGACAGGAAGAAGCTGGTGTCCATCATCTTGTAGGCGGGCCCGGATCCCTGGGCGAGCTTCAGCGCGGCGGGCACGTTCGGCTCCTCCATAAACCCGAAGCGCAGCACGACGCGGTAGAAGCCATGGCCGAGATCCTCGCGCTTCACGCGATTGCTCTCGGGCCAAAAGGGCTGGTCGGCGATCGCCACCGTCAACAGCACGATCCGCTCGTGCAGCACCTTGTTGTGCTTGAGGTTGTGCAGCAGGGCATGCGGCACGCCTTCGGCGGTCGAGGTCATGAACACCGCGGTGCCGGGTACCCGGCTGGCCGAGGTGGCGGCGCTGGCGATGAACACCTTGATCGGCATCGCCGCCTCGCGCAGCCGGTCGATCATCAGCTTGCGCCCCTTCGACCAGGTGGTCAGCACGGTGAAGACGATCGCGCCGACCAGCAGCGGGAACCAGCCGCCATCGGGGATCTTGGTGACGTTCGAGAAGAAATAGGCGCCGTCGATCAACAGGAAGCTGCCCTCGAACAGCCCGACCGCCCACCACGACCATTGCCAGACGCGGCGGATCAGGACGCCGACCATCAAGGTGCTGATGAACATCGTACCGGTCACCGCGATGCCATAGGCCGCGGCCAGGTTGGACGATTCCTTGAACCCGAAGATGAGCAGCAGCACCATCGTCATCAGCGCCCAGTTGACGACGGGGATATAGATCTGCCCCGCCTCGGCCGCGCTGGTATGCTCGATGCGCAGCCGCGGCATCAGGCCGAGCTGCACCGCCTGCTGCACCACGCTGAACGCGCCGGTGATCACCGCCTGGCTGGCGATCACCGTCGCCATCGTCGCCAGGATCACCAGCGGCAGGCGCCAGTCCTCCGACGCCATGAGGAAGAAGGGATTCTGCGCCGCCTCCGGCTGATCGAGCAGCAGCGCGCCCTGCCCCAGATAGTTCACCATCAGCGCCGGGAAGACGAGATAGAGCCACGCCACCTCGATCGGGCGGCGGCCGAAATGGCCCATGTCGGCATAGAGCGCTTCCGCCCCGGTCACGGCCAGCACGACCGATCCCAGCGCAAGAAAGGCCAGCGTGCCGTCGGCCGCGGCGAAGCGGAAGGCCCAGCGCGGATCGATCGCCTGCAGGATGTCGGGCCGGTCGGCGATGTTGATCGCACCGAGCACCGTCAGCACCAAGAAATAGACCAGCATGATCGGGCCGAACAGCTTGCCGATCCCGCCGGTGCCGCGCGCCTGCAGGTAGAAGAGCGCCACCAGGATCGCGACCGAGATCGGGATGACGAACGCGCCGAAGCCCTGTTCGACCGTCGCCAGCCCCTCGACCGCGGACAATACCGACACGGCGGGCGTGATCATGCAGTCGCCGAAGAACAGCGCCGTCGCGAGCACGCCCAGGATGACGAGGCTCGGGCCCCAGCGCCCCTTGGCGCCCCCCGTGCGGCGCTGGATCAGGGCCAGCAGCGCCAGGCTGCCGCCCTCGCCGTTATTGTCCGCCCGCAGCACCAGCAGGACGTATTTGAACGTCACGATCAGGAGCAGCGACCAGAAGATCAGGCTGACCACGCCGAATATGTGGAGCTGGTCGACCACCAGCTTGTGGTGTCCGACGAACACCTCCTTCATCGCGTAGAGCGGGCTGGTGCCGATATCGCCATAGACGACGCCGATCGCGCCCAGCGCCAATCGCGCGAGCCCCTGTTTGGGATGATGGGGGAGCGCCGGGTCGTCGGAACCGGTCGCCTCGGGCATCGACGATGCCCGTTCCGTGCTCACGACCACGTGATCTCAGCACGATAGGGGCACAGCCGCCCGCTCACGCCCCTGTCCGTCATGACGCGGCCCGTACACCCGCCGCGCGGCGCGCGCAACGGGCCTTGGCGGGCTCCGCATGCGGTATCAGGACAGGCGTGGCGCAGGCGCATCGGCATGGAACACAATGGGAACGCAGGGGTTGTCCCGCAAGACCCTTCGAGGAAACCATGATGACCGACAATCCGAAGACCGAACCCTTTTCCAATGCCGAGAAGGACCCGGACGACTGGACGACCGGCGACGAGCCAATGACCGGTGCGCAGGCCAGCTACCTCAAGACGCTGAGCGAAGAGGCGCATGAGCCGTTCGACGACAGTCTGAGCAAAGCGGACGCATCCAAACGGATCGATGCGCTTCAGGCCAAGACCGGACGCGGCGCCTGACCGACAGGGCCTGATCCGTTCAATTGCGATCGCACTCCGTTCCGGCGACGGTCGTGATCGACGCCGGGAGACAGTCAGCTCGGGTGGATCTGACGATCAAGCATGATCCACTTGGCCTGGCATCGCAGACTACCGGTCCAGCGTGGCGCGAAGCTGGCGCAGCATGAACAGCCGGCGTGCGATGTCGTCGCGATAGGCGGCGTCGACCGGCGTCAGCGCCAGCGCGCGCTGCCAGGCCTGCTCGGCGCCGGCGAAGTCGTTCATCCGGACGAGCGCCAGACCGCGGAAGAAGGGCGGTCCGGGGTTGCGGGGATCGAGCTGAGCGGCCCGGTCGAAGGCGAGCTGCGCCGCCGGCGACAATTGGCGGTCGTGCCGCGCCAGGGCATCGCCCAACGCGGTCCAAAGCTGGACGCTGCGGCCGTCCCGGCGGATCCCCCCGAGGATCGCCTGGACCTCGTAGCGCGACGAGCCGGACCGGGCGAGTGCATCCGCCGCGGTCAGATAGGCACCGTCGATGCCGAACCGCCCGAACATCCGCGCACGCAGGTCGATCAGCCCCTCGTCGGCGACGAGCGCGTCACGCCCCGGCTGCGCGAGGCTGGCGGGCTGGCCGGGGCTGCCTTGCCATGCATAGCCGGCGGCCGCGAGCATCAGCGCCGCACCGACCATCGACCACAAGGCCCGGGGTACCTTCAGCAGCACCAGCGCTGCAAAGGCGCAGACCGCCAGCAGGAGCAGGACGATCCAGCCCATCAGCGCCGCCGTCGGAAGCTGCCGCGGGCCAGCCACGCGCCGACCGCCAGCAGCGCCAGCGGCGCGAGCCAGAGCGGCCAGGTCACCGCGCCGAGCGGCGGATCGTAGCTGATATAATCGCCATAGCGCGAGATCAGCCATTGCCGGATCGCGGCGGGCGGTTCGCCGGCACGGATGCGGCTGCGGACCAGCGCGCGCATGTCGCCCGCCATCGTCGCGTCGCTGTCGGCGATCGACTGGCCCTGACAGACGACGCAGCGCAGCGTCTCCATCAGCGCCTTGGCCTGCGCTTCCTGCCGCGGATCGGACAGCTGGGCGTCCGCCAGCGGCGCGGGCGCGTCGACCTGCGCGGTCAGCAGCAACGCGAAGGGGAGCCAGCGTCGCATCATTGCGCCGCCCGCCAGTCGGCGATGACCGAGTCGACCTGATCGGCGCGGATGTCGCCGACATATTGGCGCACGATGCGGCCCTGCGCATCGATCAGGAAGGTCTCGGGCACACCCGAGGACCCGAGCGCCAGCTGCACCGCGCTGCGCTGATCGTCGCCGATCCGTCGATAGGGATCGCCGTTGCGCGCGAGGAACGCGGCCACGGCCGGCCCGGTATCGCGGATCGCGATGGCGTCGATGGGCACGCCTGCCGCCCTGAGGCGCATCAGTTGCGGCGCCTCGGCGATGCAGGGCAGGCACCAGCTGCCGAAGATGTTGAGCAGCCGCGGCCCCTGCCCGGTCATGTCCTCGCGCGACAGGCCGGGTTTGCCCGGCACGAGCGCCGGCAGCGTGAACGCCGGCAGCGGCTGGCCGACCAGCTGCGATCGCACCGTGCGGTCGGCCGGGCGAAACAACGCCACCGCCACGATCGCGAACAGCAGGGCGAAGCCGGCGAGCGGCATCCAGAGACGAGGTCGCGTCATGCCATCGCCTCTCGGCGTCGGCGGACCAGCCGCCCGGCCAGAGCCAGGGCTCCGCCCAAAGCGACCAGCGCCCCGCCGAGCCAGATGAGGGTCACGAACGGCTTCCACCACAGCCTCAGCTGCCAGCGCCCCTGCCCGTCCGGCTTGCCGAGCACGGTATAGAGCTGGCCGTCGAGCCGGGTCGCGATCGCGGACTCGCTCGTCGTGGTCGGCGGATCGGTGAAGGTCCGCGACTGGGGTCGAAGGCGAAGCACCGCGCCATCGCGTTCCGCAGTCAGCTGCGCCTGCAAGGCAGACCAGTTCTCGTCGACGACCGGAGCGATCCCGTCCAGCGTCACGCGGAAGGGGCCTACCCGCGTCGCCTCGCCGGGCAACAGCGCCACCAGCCGTTCAGACGTGAAGGCGGCATCGCACGCCATGCCGGCGAGCGAGACCCCGATCCCCAGATGCGCGACGACCATGCCCCAGACGAACAGCGGCGTACGGCGCAGGTTGCGCCGGACCAGCGGCAGCACGCTTGCGACCGCCAGCCCCGCCGCCAGGCTGAGCCCGAGCAACGGCAGCACTCCGATGGGCATGGCGAACACGACGAGCAGCGCGAAGGCGCCTCCGCTCACCGCCACGGGCACCATCAGCCGCTCGGGCAGCAGGCCGGCCTCGTCACGCCGCCAGCGCAACAGCGGCCCTATGGCCATCAGCACGATCAGCGCGAGGGCGATCGGCCCCGCGGCCTTGTTGAAGAAGGGCGGCCCGACCGACAGCTGCACGCCGAAACCCGCCGCCACGATCGGGTAGAGCGTGCCGATCAGCACGACGCCCAGGATCACCGACAGGAGCAGGTTGTTCGCGACCAGCCCGCCCTCGCGACTGACCGGATCGAAGATCCGCCCTTGGCGCACCGTGCCGATGCGCAGCCCGAACAGCGCCAGCGCGCCGCCGATATAGAGCGCGAGCAGGACGAGGATGAATGCCCCTCGTCTGGGATCGACGGCGAAGGCGTGCACGCTGGTGAGGATGCCCGAGCGGACCAGGAAGGTGCCCAGCATCGACATGGAAAAGGCGACCACCGCCAGCATCACCGTCCAGGCGCGCAGCCCGTCGCGCGTCGCCAGCACCGTCACCGAATGGAGCAGCGCCGTCGCCGCCAGCCATGGCATCAGCGAGGCGTTCTCCACCGGATCCCAGAACCACCAGCCGCCCCAGCCGAGTTCGTAATAGGCCCAGTAGCTGCCGGCGGTGATGCCCAGCGTCAGGAAGATCCAGGCGCCCAGCACCCAGGGCCGCATCGCACTGGCGAAATCGCGGCCGACGTCGCGCGTCACCAGCGCCCCGACCGCGAAGGAGAAGGCGACCGACAGGCCGACATAGCCGGCATAGAGGGTCGGCGGATGGAAGGCGAGGCCGGGATCCTGCAGCAGCGGGTTGAGCCCCGCCCCGTCCGCCGGCGGCTCGGCCAGCCGTGCGAAGGGATTGGACGCGAAGAGGAGGAAGGCGTAGAATCCCAGCGCGATCCCCGCCTGCGCACCCAGCGTCGCGACCAGCGTCGGCTCCGCCAGCCGGCGCTCGGCCAGCGCCACCGCCCCGCCCGCCAGCCCCAGGATGGTGACCCAGAGCAGCATCGAGCCTTCATGGTTTCCCCAGGCGCCGGTGACCTTGTAGAGCCAGGGCTTGGCCGAATGGCTGTTCTCCGCGACCAGCTTCACCGACATGTCGGACTGCTGGAACAGGAGGATCAGTGCCGCCATCGCCAGCAGCGCGGTCACGCCCTGGACGATCGCGACCGCGCGGACCGAGCCGCCGACCGCCGCGACGCCCAGCCGCCGCAGGCCGAGCGCGGCAAGGGCGATCTGGAGCAGCGCCAGGGCGGCGGCGATCCACAGCGCGGCAAGACCCGCCTCGGCGATCACTGTTCGAGCGACTTCGTCTCGTGCATGGCCCCGGCGACTTCGGGCGGCATGTATTTCTCGTCGTGCTTGGCGAGCAGGTTGGTGGCGACGAACAGGCCCGAGGGCTGGAACTGCCCCTCCGCGACCACGCCCGACCGCTCGCGGAACAGGTCCGGGACGATGCCGGCAAAGGTGACGGGCGTCGTGGCGCGGCCGTCCGTGACGGTGAAGCGCACCGTCACGCCGTCGGCGGCGCGGCGCACCGATCCCGCCGCGACCATCCCGCCGAGCCGCACCGCGCGCCCGAGCGGCAGGCCCTCGCGCGCGACGTCGGACGGCGCATAGAAGAACGCGGCCTGGTCCTTGAGCGCCGACAGCGCGAGCAGCGCCGCCGCAGCGACCGCCGCGAGGGCGAGCAGGACGAGGACCAGCCGCTGCCGCTTGGCGGTCACGGCCGCTCCGCCCGGCGCATCGCGCGCCAGCTGAGAAGGGCCAGCACCCCGAAGCCGGCCAGGGTCACGCCATAGGCGGCCAGGACGAAGGGCCAGGGGTTCATGCGCGCGCCATTCGGCGCATCCGCGCCTCGGCCTTGGCGAGCGCCAGCATGGCGCGCATCCGCATCAGCACGATCGCCGCGAACAGCAGCGAGAAGCCGGCCAGCATGATGGGGAGTGGCCAGAGGATCGCCGGATCGATCGTCGACCGGGTCAGGCCGATGCTCGGCCCCTGATGCAGCGTGTTCCACCAGACCACCGAATAGCGGATGATCGGCAGCAGTACGGTTCCCGCGATGCCGAACACCGCCGGAATGCGTCCGTCCCCGCCCCGCTCCGCATCGGCCCGCGCCAGCGCGATGAAGGCGCAATAGACGAAGAAGAGGAGCAGCATCGAGGTCAGCCGACCGTCCCACTGCCACCATGTCCCCCAGGTCGGCCGCCCCCAGATCGATCCGGTGACGAGGCACAGCGCCGCGAAGGTCGCCCCCGGCAGCGCGATGGCGCGCGCCGCGATCGCCGCCAGCGGATGGCGCCACACCAGCAGCGCGATCGACGCGATGGCGATGCCGCTCCACCCACCCATAGCGAGCCAGGCCGCGGGGACGTGGATATAGAGGATACGCACGGTCTCGCCCTGCAGATAGTCGGGCGGCGTCCGGGTCAGTCCCGCCCAGCAGCCCACCAGCACCAGCGCCGCGCCCAGCCAGAACAGCCCGGGGGTCAGCGGCCGGGCGATCTTCAGGAAACGCTGTGGGTTGGCTAGGGCATGAAGGCTCGGCACGATGGCGCAGCCATAGGTCATGTCGAACGCTTCGTCACCTGTCGCCGTAGGGGACGGCGCGACCGTTGGTCGCGCGCCCCCCCATTTAAGAGTCCGCGCGGGAGTCGAGCCTCTGCCCTCAGCCCCGTCCGATCAGCCGCTGCGCCATCCGGTCCGCGACCGTGGCGGCGGACTCGCCGGTGCGGGCGCTCTCGTCCCACACCTCGTCGAGACGGCCGGGGATGCGCGCGATGCGCTCCATCACCTCGGCCTCGTCGCCATGGCCGAGATATTCGAGGCCGACATTGATGATGCCGCCCGCGTTGATCACATAGTCGGGCGCGTAGACGATGCCGGCATCGTGGATGCGCTGCCCGTCCGCCGGGGTCGCCAGCTGGTTGTTGGCGCCGCCCGCGACCACCTTCGCCTTCAGCGTCGGGATCGTCTCGGCCGTCAGGATCGCGCCGAGCGCGTTCGGGCTGACCAGATCGACGCCCTGGGTCAGGATCTGGTCGGCCGGCACCGCCGTGCCACCCAGCTCGGCCGCGAGCGCCTGTGCCCGTCCCGCATCGACGTCGGCCAGCGTCAGGATCGCGCCGTCCCGGGCGAGTAGCCGGGCAAGCCCGCCGCCGACCGAACCCACGCCCTGGATCGCAACGCGCACGCCCTTCATGTCGGTCGCACCCAGGCCCCGGGCCGCAGCGGCCTTGACACCCAGCCACACGCCATGCGCGGTATAGGGTCCGGGATCGCCGCCCGCCGCGCCGCTCGCGACCGGCAGGCCGGAGACGTAGCGCGTCTCTCCCGCGATCACCTTCATCCGCGCCTCGGACATGCCGACATCCTCGGCGGTCACATAGCGGCCACCCAGCGACTCGACCGCGCGTCCGAACGCCTTGAGCTGCGCCTCGCTGATCACCGCGCCCGGCTCCGGCGCGAGCACGACGCCCTTGCCGCCGCCCAGTTCCAGCCCGGCCATCGCGTTCTTGAAGCTCATGCCCCGCGACAGGCGCAGCGCGTCGGTCAGCGCGCGTTCGTCGGTCGCATAGTGCCAGAAGCGGACACCGCCCGCCGCCGGCCCCAGCTTGGTCGAATGGATGGCGACGACCGCCCGCAGCCCCGATTCGGGGTCGGTGAAGAAATGGACCCCTTCATGCTGGTCGAAATCCGGGAATTCCCACACCGCCGCCATCATCGTCTCCATCGCCGCAATTTCGTTGCCGCGACGCGAAATATTATTTTCCGATCGACTTGACCAGAAAGAAAGCGTTGGCGGCGAAGAAAGGTGGGGCGACCGACGGGACTTGAACCCGCAACTTCCGGCATCACAAGCCGGCGCTCTAACCAATTGAACTACGGTCGCCGCGAAGAGCCGCGCCCCTAGCGTCGGGATGCGGCTGCCGTCAAGCTATCAGAAGCGACCCTCGATCGAAAGCCCGTAACCGCCATTGGTGCGGTTGAAGCCCGCCGCCTCCAGCCGTTGCGCCGCGACCGGGTCCGCCGGACGCAACGACAATTCGGCGCGATAGCGGCCGGCTCCCTCGATCCGCAGCGTCACCGCCTCGGCGCCGGAGGGACTGGTCAGCGGCAGCAACAGCGCACCCGCATCGCAGCGCGCCGTTCCGCTGACCGACGGTGGCACGCCGATCCCCGCGAATTCGCCCGCCAGTGCCGCCCTCACCTGCCCCTCGGCGGCAACGCATTGATCGTCCTGGAAGCGGACGCTCAGCGTGTCGAGGTCGAGCCCCGTCACCGGCAGCGGATCGAAGGCGTGGCCGGTCGCGATGCGCCCCGTCATCTTCCCCACGCCGAAGCCATGGCGGCTGACGAACGCCGTCCCCGACAAGGGAGGCGCGCCCGCCGCGCCGGGTCCCTCCAGCGAGAGGGCGGCGCGGCCGGTCACCAGGGGCAGCGGCAGCAGGCTCGCGCGCAGGTCGCCGACCGCCAGATCGCCGAACTGCGCCTCGCTCAGCGTCGCGCCCCAGATCGTGCCGGTCACGGCACGGGCCCGCAGCCCTTCCTCGCCGGCGCCGGCCCAACCCAGCACCAGGCGCATCGGCAGAAAGACGATCAGCGCGACGAGCAGCATCACGCCGAACAGCGCGGCGGGACCGGTGGACAGGCGGATACGCCTCATGCCGCGCGGCTTCTCAGGACGAGGCGCGCCGCGACGGTGCGGTCGCCATTGTCGGTCAAGGTGGCCGATTCGACGAGGATGCCGTTTCGCTCCAGCCGGGCGAGCCAGGCCGTCAGCGCCGCGCCCCGCGCCGACTGGATCGCGACGCGGACCGCGCCATTGGCGTCCGGGTCGAGGCTGGCGAGGGGGAAGCCGGCTTCCTCGGCACGCAGCCGCACCGTGTCGGCCAGCGTCCCCGACAGGGGCTGCACGCGTCGGCCCCGGGCGATGCGGAGCGCATCGATGCGATCGGCGGTCTCGCCCAGCCGTATCACCGCCGCGGCATGCCGCTCGCGCGCGCTCGACAGCGCATCGCCGAGCGGGCGCAGGATCAGTCCCCAGACAATCGTGACGAACAGCAGCGCGAGCATCGCGAGCAGCATCCGCTGCTCCCGGCGCGAGCGCCCCTCGAACCAGCGCCGCAAGCCGCTCATCGCCGGCTCACCGTCAGCTCGCCCGTCACCCGGCCGCCGGCCGACTGGAAGACGCTGGCCTTCACGTCGAACCCGGCGCGCTCCAGCGCGCGCTTCAGATCGGTCGCCAGCGCCTCCCGCTCCGCGGCCACGGTCAGGCGCAGATTGCCCAGATCGGTGAAGTCGATCGCGGTCACCTCGGTCCCCGGTACGCTGCGCACCGCGGCAAAGGCCGCGGCGGTGGTGGTGGTGAAGCCCAGCCCCGGCCCGATCAGCCGGCGCTGGCGTTCGCCGAGCTGGCGGTCGGGATCATTGACCGTCTCGCCGCGCGGCAGGCCGGTGGCGGCGAGCGCATCGGCCCGTTCCTCGAGCGCGCTCGCGGCAAACTCGTACTTGGCGAGACGGACGAGCGAGATGGCGAAGGAGGTCAGCAGGATCAGTCCGCCCAGCACCGCCAGCCGGCGGATCAGCCGCCAGTCGATCGCGAAGCGCCGGCGGCGGCGCGCGAAGGGCCCCTGCCGCAGGTCGAGCGCCGGCGCCGCGGCGGCGGCGATCAGCGCCTCCTCCAACGGTTCGCGGACGAGCGGCGTTACCGGATGACCCTGGGTGACCAGTTCGGTCAGCCCCTCCTCGTCGGCGAAGCCGCTGTTGCGCCCGCGGATCACCCCCGAGCCCGCCAGCGTCGCGCGGACATAGCCTTCGTCGGGCCGGGGCAGCAGCATCGGCGCGGGCACCAGCGCGACGGGATCGACATTGGCGGCGGCGAGCATGTCGAGCCAGCCGCGCATCGCGCTCGCGCCGACCACCGCGATCGGCCGCTCGCCGGCGGCGTCGCCCTCGCTACCGACCGCGACGTGCAGCTCGGCGGGAGGCGCGGCGCTCGCCTCGGCGGCGAGGATGCGCGCCGCCGCCGTCGCCTGCGCCTGCGACCGGGCGGGCAGCTCCGCCCAATGCAGAGTCACCGCCTCGGCCGGCGCCACCGCGACGACCGGATCGCCGCCGGGCGGCACGCCCTCGCCGCGTGCCATCAGCCCGGTATCGCCGAAGCGGAGCCAGCGTAGGCCGGCGTCGCCGGCAGGGAGGAACAGCAAGGTCGTCATGGTTCCTCCCCCCATTGCCGCGACACGAGCCGGACGGGAAGCCTTGTCGCGTCGATCAGCGCATGTTCCTGGATTTGCGCGCCCGGCAGCGCCACGTCGATGCGCAGCGCGAACCAGCGCGTGGTGATGGCGGTCTGCGAACCCGCCTCGACCGGCGCTGCGGTCCCGGTCCAGATCGCCGACGGCGTCGACCAACCCGCCAGCGGCCGGCGCAGCAGCAGCTGGCGGGCGGCCTCGACCGACAGCGTGTCCGGCGCCAGCATCGCCAGCAGCGGCGCCTGTTCGGGCAGCAGCGTATTGATGTTGATCTGCGCCGGGCTCGCTTGGGGCAAGGTGCAGATCCAGGGCCGCAGCTGCTCGTAGACCCGCGGCGTCATGCCGATCACGGCGCGCATCTCGCTGGGGTCGGCCATCAGCGTGCCGGCCGTGCGATAGGCGAGCTGCTGGCCGGTATAGCGCGCATCCTCCGCCCCGCCGGCCTGCTGGTCCGAATCGGTGTCGATCCAGTCGGCCGCGCCCGCGGCGATCTGGTCGGCGACCTGGCCGGGCACGCCGACGAGCCGCATCAGCCGGGTGAACTGCACCCGCGCCCCCGGATTGCTCGCATAGACACCGGGTGCCACCTGATTGACCAGGCCGTTGAGATTGAAGCAGTTGCCCCCATCGGTCACCCGCGCCGTCGCAAGCCCGCCGCCTTCGAGCGGCATGCCGAACGGCGCGTCGCTCCAGTTGCCGAGCAGGGTCACGCGCTGGCCTGCATTCTGCAGCAGGTCACCGACCCGGATCGTCGCCAGCGCCTCGGTCGCGACGGCGAACGCGCGCGCCTGCTCCATCGCGGCGGCATTCCCCGACAGGCGGGTCGAGAGACGCAGCTTCTCCAGCGCGGTGCCCGCCATCACCGCGATCACCGCGACGAGCATCAGCACCGTCAGCAGGGCCGCGCCGCGCTCATGGCCGGGCGGCTCAGTTCGCATTGCCGGCCTGCAACGGGGCATCGGCGGCATAGCCGGTGCCGACCAGCAGCATCGCCCGGTACTGCCGCCCGTCGGCGCGCGCCAACCGCAGTTCGAGCGCCTGCGGCAGCGCGACGCCCAGCGCACCGTCCCACCGGTCGCTCCACGCGCCCGCGAAACGATAGCGCAGCGTCATCGCCCGCACTTCGGACAGCATCGGGGTAGCCGGCAGGGGCTGCGCTCCGTCCAGCCGTGGCCAGGCGATGCGCACCAGATTGCCGTTGTTGATGGCCCACAGGATCTTCTGAGCACTGGCGCGCGGCGCCGCATCGATATTGCTCCAGCCGCCCCGGACCAGCGTCAGCTGCGTCGTCTCGCCGACAAAGGCAGGCCGCGGCGTGCCGGCCTCGTCACGGGTCTGGCGCGGCAGCGCCTGCGCGAGGTCGGCGGACAGCACCGACAACGTCCGCGCCAGCGCCGCGCCGTCGTCCAGTCGCTCACCCGTCGCGGCCTGGGCACGGATGCTGAACGACAGGATGGCGACGCCGGCGGCCGCGATCAGGCCGAAGATCATCAGCGCGACCATGACCTCGACCAGGGTGAAGCCTGCCTCGGCCGAACGACGCGCCCGGGTCATCGCCGGCCTCCAGGCGGGGTCGACGTGGCATTCGGCGTCGGGGTCGCGCCCGGCGGCTGCGGCAGGGCGGCAGGCGGGGTCGGCGGCCGGATCATCGTGACGCTGCCCCGGGTCTGGCCGCGCAGATCCTGGACCGCCACGTCGATCCGCACCACCCGGGGATCTCCCGCGGGCGACACGCGCCGCGTCCAGTTCCAGTTGCGCCCGCCATTCGCCTCGCTGCCGGTCACCAGTCCTGCCGGCGGAGGCTCGGCCCCGGTCAACGCGTCGAGCGCGACGTTGCGCGCGACCAGCCCGGCGACCGTCGTCTCCTCGACCAGCCCGGCGCCGCGCGCCGTCGCTCCCTCCAGGCGGACGAGTGCCAGGACGGCGAGGCTGAATACCGCCAGCGCCACCATCACTTCGATCAGGGTGAAGCCGTTCCTATTGGGCATCGGCGCGCGCCTCGCCATCGGCGCCGATCCAGACGAGCGCGGCGGCGCTGCCGCGGGTCAGCCGCAACTCGAGCGGCCGGTCGGTCCCGCCGGTCGGGTCGAAGGTCACGCGGACGCGTCCGCTCGGATCGGCGATCTGCGCCCGCGTCTCGTCCGCCCAGGTCGCGACGCGCAGCGGCTTGTCGACGACGGGCGTCCAGGCGCCGGCGAGCCGCCGGTCGAACCCATAGCCGCCCGATGTCACCCACAGGCTGACCGGGCGCCCCTCGACAACCGCCATGTCGCGCGCGGCCCGCGCCCGCGCCGCGAAGCGCAGGCCTTCGTCGAGGACGCGTCCGCGCGGATCGGGCATGGCGAAGGCGGCGACCGCCGCGGCCAGGCCGATGATCGTGATCACCACCATCAGCTCGATCAGCGTGAAGCCGCCCTGCCCGGCGCGCGCATCCCGGCCCCGCCTCGCAGGCGCATGGAGGCGAGGCGCGCGCCGCGTCACCTTATTGCCAGCTGCCGATATCGGCGTTGATGCCCTCGCCGCCTTCCTTGCCGTCGGCGCCATAGGTCCAGACATCGGCCTCGCCATGCTGGCCGGGCGCGGCGTAGAGATACGGCCTGCCCCAGGGATCGTCGGGCAGTCGCTTCAGATAGCCGCCGCGCTGGTAGCGGGAAGGATCGGCCAGCCCTTCGGGCGCGCTGACCAGCGCCTGCAGGCCCTGCGTCGTGGTCGGATAGTTGACGTTCTGCAGCTTGTAGAGCTCCAGCGCGCCCTCGATCTGGGCGATATCCGCCTTCGCCTTCTGGATGCGCGCGGTGTCGCCGGAGGGCAGCACGTTGAGCGCGACGATCGTCGCCAGCAGGCCGATGATGACGATCACCACCATCAGCTCGACCAGGGTGAAGCCGGCTTGGCGACGGCGCTTCTTCTTCGTTTCGTGGACCATGGGTTTCCTCATCATCCTCCGGCCAGCGTATTGAGCTGGAGGATCGGCAACAGGATGGCGAGCACGATGGTGGCGACGATCCCGCCCATCACCACGATGATCGCCGGCTCCAGCAGCGACAGCGCGGTCGCGGTGAACCGGTCGAACTCACGCTCCAGATAGTCGGCGGCGCGCTCGAGCATCTCGTCCAGCCGCCCCGCCGCCTCGCCGCTGGCGGCAAGATAGGTCAGGAGCGGCGGGAAGACCGCCGCGCGCCGCATCGCGGCCGACAGGCTGCCTCCGCCGCGGATCGCCTCGACGATCTCGTCGGAGGCGGCGCGCAGCCGGCGGTTGTGGATCGTGCCCGCGGTCAACGTCAGGCCTTCGAGCAGCGGGAGGCGGCTCGCCACCATCGTGCCGAGCGTCCGCGCCATCCGCGCCGCGTGCAGGTCGCGCAGCAGCCGCCCCGCGAGCGGCAGGCGCAGCAGCCAGCTGTCGAAGGAGAGGCGGATCGCCGGATCCTTGAGCAGCCGCCAGCCCGCCAGTCCCAGCAGGACGAGGCCGAGGATCAACACCCACCACCAGCCGACGAGGAAGTCGGACAGGGCGATGACCAGACGCGTCAGCAACGGCAGCTCCTGTCCGACCGTGTCGAACTGCTCGACGACCTGCGGCACCACGAACATCATCAGCGCGGTCACCACCCCCATCGCCACGACAGCGAGGATCGCGGGATAGGCGAGTGCGGTCACCAGCTTGCCGCGGATCTCCGCCTGGCGTTCGAGCAGCGCCGCCAGCCGGTCGAGGATCGTCGGCAGCGTGCCCGAGCTCTCGCCCGCCGCCACCATCGCGCGGTAGAGCGGCGGGAAGCTCTTGGGCTCGCGCGCCATCGCATCGGCCAGCCGCCGCCCCTCGACCACCCCCGAATGGACGGCGCGCACGATGCCCTGCACCCGCTCCTGCTCGGTCTGGCGGGTGATGGTGCGCAGGCTCTCCTCGAGCGGCGAGACGCGGTTGAGCGTCGCCAGCTGGCGGGTGAACAGAGTCAGCTGCTTGCCCGACATGCGCGCGCGGCCCAGCTGCAGCCCGAACAGCGGCCGCGCCCGCGCCACCGGAGGCGCGCCGGGCTCCAGCCGCACGACATAGAGGCGCTGGCGATCGAGCGTGCTGCGCGCCGCATCGATATCGGCGGCGGCGACATGGCCGCGGCGCTCGTTGCCGCGGGTGTCGATCGCCAGATAGTCGAAATCAGCCATCGGCCGGCTGGACGAAGCTGGTCGCCGGCGGCGTCCCTTCCGCCGCGGGCGCCGGCGGATCGATGACCGGCTCGACATCGGCGGCATCGCGCCGGGAGACGCGGATCGCCTCTTCCGGCGTGGTCAGCCCGGCGACCACCAGATCGCGTGCCGCCGCGGCGAGGTTGGGCGTGCGGGCAAAGGCATGGGCCGCGATCGCCGCCTCGTCGCCGCCCTCGTTGATCAGGCGGCGGATCGTATCGTCGACCCGTACCGCCTCGAACACGCCCACCCGCCCCTTGAAGCCGGTATGGTTGCACTGCTCGCAGCCGACGGGTTCGTAGATGGTGGCGCTGGCGGGAACGCCCAGCAGGGTCGCGGGCGTGTCGCCGGTGCGTGCGCGGCCGCGCGTCGCGCTCCGCCCCGCCGCTGGCACGGCGCGACGGCAGTTCGGGCACAGCCGGCGCACCAGCCGCTGGGCGATCACCGCGCGGAGCGTGGAGGCGAGCAGGAACGGCTCGACCTTCATGTCGCGCATCCGGGTGATCGCGCCGACCGCGTCGTTGGTATGCACCGTCGACAGGACGAGGTGACCGGTCAGCGAGGCCTGCACGGCGATCTCGGCCGTCTCGCGATCGCGGATCTCGCCGACCATCACCACGTCGGGATCCTGGCGCAGGATCGCACGCAACCCGGCGGCGAAGGTCAGCCCGACCTTGGCATTGACCTGGGTCTGGCCGACTCCCTCCACCGCATATTCGACCGGATCCTCGACCGTCAGGATGTTGCGGCTGCCGTCGTTGAGCAGGCGCAGCGCGGCGTAGAGACTCGTCGTCTTGCCCGAACCGGTCGGGCCGGTGACGAGGATGATCCCGTTCGGCTCGGCCAGCGCGCCCTTCAGCAGCGCATACATCGCCGGGGTCATGCCGAGCGCGTCGAGGTCGATGCCGGCATTCTCCTTGTCGAGGATACGCAGCACCACCCGCTCGCCGGCGCGGCTCGGCAGGGTCGAGACGCGCACGTCGAGCAGCTTGCCGCCCAGCGTCAGGCCCATGCGTCCGTCCTGCGGCACGCGCCGCTCGGCGATATCCAGCCGTGCCATCACCTTGATGCGGCTGACCACGACAGGCGCGACGTGCGGCGGCATGCGCAGCGTCTCGCGCAGCACGCCATCGATCCGCATTCGTACGACGAGACCCGTCTCATAGGGCTCGATATGGATATCCGACACGCCGTTGCGCGCGGCATCGGCGATGATCCCGTTGATCAGCCGGATGGCGGGCGCATCGTCCGCCGTGTCGAGCAGATCCTCCGCGGTCGGGATCCCTTCCGCCAGCTCGTCCAGCTCGTTGCCCATGCCCACGGCCGCGAGCGCGCGCGCCTGCCCGTCCATCGCATAGGCGTCGGAGAGCAGCCGGTCGAAGCCCGGCTGGTCGACGGGCTCGATCGCGAAGGGCTGTGCCAGGAAGCGGCGCACCTCGATCAGCACGCGCGGATCGGCGCCTTCGCGCAATGCCACGGTCAGCGGTCCCTCCGGCTCGCCGGGCCGCACCGCCACACCATATTTGCGCGCGAAGCCATAGGGCAGGACGAGCTGCGGCACGACCGCGCGCTCGCCGTCCGCGGCGGGCGGAACGATTGGGTCGTCGGTCGCCGGGGTCATTTGCGGTCCGGCCGGATCGACATGCTCGGCTGCCCCTGGCGGGGCACGGCGATGTTCGGATCCTCGATATTGCCCGGCAGCGGCGCCGACGGGATCGGCGGCGCGGCATTCATATAGTCGCGGACCAGCTGGTCGATCGACGGCTCCACGCCCGGCTGCGCATAGCCCTGCGTGGCGCGCAGATAACCGTAGCGTTGCTCGGTCACCCGCCGGCTGTCCTCGGGCGTGCGCAGGATGGTCGGCCGGATGAAGACCATAAGGTTGGTCTTGGTCCGGCTACGCGCCTTGGACTTGAAGAGGTTGCCGAGCACGGGAATGTCGCCGAGCAGCGGGATCTTCTCGATCGTCCGCCGCTCCGCATCGTCGAGCAGCCCGCCGATCACGGTGATCTGCCCGTCGTCGGGCGTGAAGACGTTTTCGAACGCGCGCTTGTTGAGGATCAGCTCCTGGTTGCTCGCCGAGACCGGCCCGGCGATCGAGCTAACCTCGAGCCGGACGTGGAGCTTCAGCGATCCGCCTGCATTGACCTGCGGCTTCACGTCGAGCTGGATACCGACATTCTGCCGCTGCACCGTGCGGAAGCTGTTGTCGAAATTGTTCGACAGCGCCTGTCCCGTCGTCACCGGGATCTCCTGCCCGACCAGGCTATGCGCCTGCTGGTTGTCGAGCGTGATGATGTGCGGCACCTGCAGCAGGTTGGAGGTGTTGTCGCTCTTCACCGCGTTGATGATCGCACCGAAGATCGTGTCGCCCACCCTGCCGCCCCAGCCGGCGAAGCCGCCGCTGGTGCCCAGGATCGAGCTGATCGCCGACTGGGTCAGCTGATCGGTCGCCGCATTGGGCGTGGTGGTCGTCGTCCGCGTACCGTCGGTGCCGATCACGGTCGTGGTCTGACCGCCGATATAGCGCGCGCCGACGGCACCTGCGATCTGGAGGATGTTGGGCGCGGTGTTGGTATAGGTGGACGCCGCGAAGGCGCCACCCGACAGGTTGCCCAGCAGGAACTGCGCGCCGAGCCGCTTGACCGTGGAATCCGAGACCTCGGCGATGATCGCCTCGATCAGCACCTGCTCGCGCCGGGTGTCGAGCTGGCGCGTGACCTCGGCGAGCTGCCGCTGGATGTCGGCGGGCGCCGCGATGACGATTGCGTTCGCGCCGGTGAAGCGCGTCACGACCGCCTGCGTGCGGCTGCCCACCGACGAGATCGGCGCCTGCTGGCCGTTGGCCAGCGTCGTACCGCCGCCCCCGCCACTGGTCGGCACCGGATTGGACGGCTGGATGATCTGCGGCGTGATCTGGCCGCTGCTCGTGCCCGTCGTTCCATTGGTGGTCTGGAAGCTGCCGCGCGACAGCGTGGTCTCCTGCACCGGATCGGGCGTCTGCCCCACCAGGCGCTGAAGTACCGGCAGCAGCTGCTCGGCATCGGCGTTTTCGAGGAAGACGACCTTGATCTCGGTCCCGCTCTGCGCCTTGCGGTCGAGATCGACCGCGATCTGCGCCAGCCGCGTGACGCTCGACGGGTCGCCGCGAAGACCGATCGAGTTAGAGCTTTCGATCGGCACGACGGATACGCTACCCGGTGCCACCGAGGCACCGCCGCCGCCGGTGCTCGAGCCGCCCCCGGCCAGCGCCTGAAGCGCCGTGGCGATCTCGCGCGCGGACGCGTTGCGCAGCGTGACGACGCGGGTCGCGGCACCATCCGTATCCACCCGCCGCAGCACCTCGCGGATGCGGCGGATATTGTCGGCGAAGTCGACCACGACGATGCTGTTGCCGCCGCGATTGGCGGTGACCGACCCTTGCGCGCTGACCAGTGGGCGCACCGTCTCCACCGCGCTCTGCGCGTCGATCGAGCGCAGGCGGACGATCTCGGTGACGAAGCTGTTGCGCTGGGCCCCGGCGCTGCCGATGCGGCTCGGCTGCGCGGCGGCATTGTCGAGCGGCTGGACGCGCAGCACGCCGTTGCCGGTCGGCACCGCGACCAGCCCGTTGGCGCGCAGCGTCGACAGGAACACCTCGAAATATTCCGATCGCGACAGCGGCCGGTCGGTGACCACCGTCACCTTCCCCGCCACCCGCGCATCGACGATGAAGGTGCGGCCCGTCACCCGGGCCGCATCGGCGATGAAGGCCCGGATGTCGGCATCGCGGACGTTGAGCGTCAGCTGCGCGGCGACGGGCGCTGCCACCGCCAGCGCGGCGGCGAGAACAGGCAGGGAAAGCGAGGAACGGATCATTTCTTGGGGGCCGCTATCGTGATGGCGAGCGGCAGCGTGTCCTGTCCGCGCTCGACGGTGATGGGAATGTTGCCGCCGCCGGCGAATTCGGCGGCGATACGGTCGATGTCGCCGGGGCCGGTGACCGGCCGCCCGCCGATCGAGGTGACCACGTCGCCCTCGCGAAGGCCGGCCCGGCGAAATGCCTCGCCGCCGCCCTGCGGCCGGACGACGAGCCCGCTGATCCGGCCGTTGTCGAGGCGGGGGATGAAGCCGATGTCCTGCCGCAGCTGGCTGGCGGGCAGGCCGCCGCCGGGCACCGCCGAGCCGCCGGACGCGGCGGGGGTGATCGGGCCGACTCCCGCCGGCAGCGGCGGCGCGCCCGGCGGTCCGCCCGTACCCGGCGGCGGCGGCGTCGCGCCGGACTGGTCGAGGAACAGGTCCTCGGTCACGCCGCCGCGGTCGAGCGTGATATGGTCGAAGGCGACGCCCTTCAGCCGGACGCCCGGCTGGATCTCCTCGCCGACCGCGACGCTCTGCTGGACGCCGTCCGGGCCCGCGACGATCGCCGAACCGCGGCCGGTCGCCTCGTCGAGCCGGATGCCGAATACGGTCAATTGCAGGTTGGTCACCGTCGTGGGCGCGGTCTGCGCCTGTTGCAGACGGAAGAACGGGTCGAAATCGGTCAGCAGCTCGAGCGCCGATCCCGGAACCGCGACGCCTGCCGGCCGCCAGTCGCCGACCGGCCCGACCGGGGTCGCGACGACCCAGATCAGCCGGGCGAGCTGCACGGCGAGCCCCGCCATGAGCGCGAGTTCGGCCACCGAATAGACGTTGACGACCGGCAGCCGCTCCAGCAGCCGCCGCGCGCGCGGATCGAGCCTCAATCGCATCGCCAGATCATCCCGCCGCCCGATCGCATACCATCGACCCTGCATCTAACAGCGAACGGCCGCGCTGCCGACAAAAAAGACGCTTGGACGCGCGCTGCGCGCGCTGCCACTCTGCCGGCCATGCCAAGCTCCCTTTCTCTCGGCTCCGGGCTCGACGGCGCGCCGATCGCCGAGCGCATCCTGTCGCATCACGGCGTCCAGCGCATCCCCAGTCCCAAACTCACCCTCTTCGTCCAGCGCGACTTCCTGCCGCCGGAGCTTTGCACCGCCCTGATCGCGCGGATCGATGCGGTCCGCCGCCCCTCGACCATTGCGGACGCCAATGGCGATGCCGCCTACCGGACCAGCGAGACGGGCGACCTCGCGGCGGACGATCCGGTGGTGATCGACACCGAGGCGCGGTTGCTGGCCTTTACCGGCCTCGATCCGACGCATGGCGAGCCCCTGCAGGGGCAGCGCTACGCGGTCGGGCAGGAGTTCAAGGGGCATACCGACTATTTCGAGCCGCAGGGCATCGACTATGACCGCTACTGCTCCGTTGCCGGCAACCGGACCTGGACGGCGATGGTCTATCTCAACTCTCCCGAAGCGGGCGGCGCGACGCGGTTCAAGGCGGCCGACAAGATCATCCAGCCCGAACGGGGCAAGCTGGTCTGCTGGAACAATCGCCGCCCGGACGGCAGCCTCAACCCCGCCACGCTCCATCAGGGCATGAAGGTGCGCAGCGGGGTCAAGTACGTCATCACCAAATGGTATCGCGAGCGGCCCTGGGGATAGACCTTGATCCGTTGAAGCTGAAACGATCGTCATCCCGGCAAAGGCTGGGATCTCCCGGTAAAAGCACGAGGCATGAACCGCTCGAGGCCCCAGCCTGCGCTGGGGCGACGATTCAGGTCGGCTGGACCGAGCTTTAGCCGCCGCCCGCGCCCGGCGTCAGAACTGGATGCTGGCCCCGAGGCTGAAGACCCGGCCGAGCCGGTACCGGTTGATGTCGACCCGCGCATTCTCGAAGGTCTGGAACTCGCGATAGCCGGTACCCGTCAGGTTGCGCGCCTCCGCCTTGATCTCGACCTCCTTGCCCGCGATCCGGATGCCCTGCCGCCCGACGATGTCGAGGCGGATGCCGGGGCGCTCGATCAGATCGGGCAGGCGCACGCCGCCGTCGCCGACCGGGCCGCGATTGGTCAGCCGGTCCGAGGCATAGTTGAACAGGAAGGTCAGCTGGCTGAGCGACTCCTTGTCCTCGATGCCGAGCTGGAGATTGACCAGATGGTCCGACTGGCCGACCAGCGGGGCGCCGTCGCGGAACAGCACGTTCGCCGGCCGCAGGTCGGCGATCGCGCCCGAGGACAGCGGGCTGGCGATCAGCTGGTTGCCCGCCTCCACCTTCGAATGGGTGTAGGTGTAGTTGACGATCGCGACGAGGCGGCGCGTCGCGAAGAAGCCGTCGCCCAGCGCATCGAGCGGGATATACTTCTGGAACTCGACCTCGCCGCCGTAGAGCTTGGCGCGCGGCGCGTTGGCGAAGCCGGTCTGGAGGGTCGACGAGCCGGCCGGGAAGAAGGCCACTGCCTCGATCGGATCGTCGATCCGCTTGAAGAAGCCCGCCAGGTTGAAGCGCTGGTCGCGCGCAAAATACCATTCGTAGCGCAGCTCGGCATTGTAGAGCTGCGAGTCCTTCAGGAAGGTGTTGCCGAAGAACAGGCGGTCGCTCTCGAAATCCTGGTAGAGCTGCGGCGCGAGTTCGCGGAACTGCGGACGGGCCAGCGTCTTCGACAGATGGCCGCGCAGCTGCATGTCGGGCGCGAAGTTCCAGGTGATGGTGACCGCAGGCAGCCAGTAGCTGTTGTCCAGCCGGGTGCCGGTGGCGGTGCCGATCGGGTTGACCCACTCGACCGCCTGCTCGTAGCGGATGCCGCTGGTCGCGCGCAGCCCGTCGGTGATCTCGCCCTCCACCTGGGCATAGCCGCCATGGACGCGCAGGCTGGCGTCATAGGCCGCCGCGCCCTGCGCGGTCGAGGTGTTGCGCAGGCTGATGCCGTAGGTCAGCACCGTATAGTCGGACAGCAGATAGTCTGGGCGCAGCTGCGCCACCGCGACCGGCAGCGTGGCGTTGTTCGGCGCCTGGTACTGGAAGGTGTAGCGGCTCGAATCGCGGCTGGTGTCGGTATAGGCATAGCCGACCGAGACCGAGAAGGGCCGGTCGAACGACGAGACGTTCCAGGTCAGGTTCGCCTGACCGGACCATTGCCGCTCGTCCAGCTCGGAAAAGGCGATCGACGCGCCTTCCAGCCCGCTGAGGCTGTTGCGATAGTCGCGCGCCTGATTGCTGTACTGATAGGTGAAGCCACGCTCGTAGGGGCTGTTGCGCTGCGTCTTGGCGAAGGAGCCGCGCACGTCGAGCGCGATGTCGGTCCATTTGAACTCGCCGACGGCCTGGGTGTCCATCAGCTCGCGCTCGAACCAGCTGGTGTTCTGGACGATGAAGGGCTGGATGCCGCCGGGCAGGATGCCGACATTGGCGGTGTTGCCGCGGCTCAGCCGGCCCTGCTTGACCGTGTCGTGAATGTAGAGGTTGGTCAGCCGGATCTTGTGCTCGTCCCACTCGGCGCCGACGCCGAGCAGGCCGTTTACGATCGCGCGATTGTCGGTCAGCACGGTCTGGAAGTCGCTGATCAGGATCCCGGTCGGGTCGTTGGTCAGCTGCTGGCGGTTGTCGCGGGTGCGCCAGCTGTTGCTGATCCCCGCCGCCGCGATCACGCCGACGCGGACGCTGCCGAAATCGGCCGAGGTGCCGAAGCTCATCTCGCCCGACCAGTTGGCGGGGAGCTGGTTGTTCTGCTGGAGGAGCGTCGTCTCGGCATTGGTCAGCCCGGTGATCTGCTGCGGGGTCAGCGACGTGCCGTTGACCCCGGCGGCGCGGATGACGCCCGGGACCTTGCGCTCGCCGCTGTCGAAGCCGGTCCAGTCGTACCGGCCACCGTCATAGACATAGCCGAGCTCCGACGTGGTCACCGTATCGGCGGCCAGCGAGCCGCCGAGCTGGAAGAAGGTCTCCTTGGGCACCGCACGGGTGGTCAGGTTGATGACGCCGCCGCCGAACTCCGCAGGATAGTTAACCGAATAGCTCTTCTGCACCAGCGCAGAGGCGATGACGTTGGTCGGGAAGATGTCGAGCGGCACGACGCGGCGCAGCGGCTCGGGCGAGGGCAGCGGCGAGCCGTTGAGCAGCGACGAGGAATAGCGGTCGCCGAGGCCACGGACATAGACGAAGCCGTTGCCGACCACCGACAGGCCGGTGACGCGGGTCAGCGCGCCGGCGATGTCGCCCTCGCCCGTCCGCGCGATGTCGGCGGTCGACAGCACGTTCACCACCTCGGGGGTCGAGCGCACGATGTTGGGGATGTTGCGGCCGACGACGACGATGTCCTCGTTGCCGGCCGAGCCGGGCGCCGAGACCTCCACCTGGTCGGTCTGCCCTGCCCCACCCGGGGTGGCGGTGCGCAGATCGTCATTGTCGACCGGCGTTCCCGCCTGCGGCGCGACGACGCTGCCCGAAGGCGGCGAACCGGCCGGCGCGCTGCCGGCTGTCCCCTGCGCGATCGCGGCCGCGGGCATCAACATGGACGTGCCCAGCAGAAGGGTGGTGAAGGTCTTGGTCATGGCTGCCCCGGCAGAAAAAGGAATTGGCGGGCGGCCCCCCGGACCGCCCGCTTCGATATGCGCCCCGTCCGGATCAGCCGGTGGGCAGCGCGGTGCAGCTGCCGCTGGTCGAGCCGAAGCTCGCCCGGTTGGAGTTGCACGTCCAGCCTGCGAAGGAGGTGTCGTTCGGTCCGCTCACCGCGCCGATGAAGCTGGTGTTGACGAAGAAGGAGTTGATCGTCGACGCGTTGAACGGGGTCGTCGTGCTGGCGACGCCGGCCGGCAGGTAGGTGCCGGTCAGGATGCCCGTCGCGCTCGCCGTGTTGTTGGTCCCCGCGGTGAACACCGCCGCCTGCTCGGCCGCGGTCACCGTCACGCCGTTGACGGCGGTTTCCGCATAGGAGCTGGCGCAGCCGAACACGACCGAGCTGAACACCGGCGGCCCGAGGTCGTCGAGCGTGGTGTTGGCCGGACGGATCGTCGACTTGCCGTTCGAGTCGAGGCCCGCGACGATGTTTAGGCAGGCGTTCGGGCCGGTGACGATGCCGTTGATGAAGCGGGCATCCGCGCCGCCGCGCAGGCGGATCGCGGCGTTGGTCGCCGTCGAGGTCGAGACGAAGGTGAAGTTGGCGAGGTTGTACCGCTGGCGGGGCAGCGCATCCTCGTTGCCGTTCGAGTCGATCTCGGTCGAGTAATTGTCGGTCTGGGTGTTGTTCGGCTTCTGCACCGCCAGCACGAACTGCACGAAGCCCTGCCAGCCCACATCGGTGTCCAGGCCGTCGTCATCGGCGCCGGTGATCGCCAGATACTTCATGTTGGTCCGGCCGCCGAACACCTCGATGCCGTCGTCCGAGGAGTTGTGGACCTGGACGTGATCGATCGTCGTGCCCGAACCGGTGCCGCCCAGCGTCAGTCCCTGCAGCTCGTTGTTGGGGCTGATGACGGTGCCCGAATAGCGGATCTGGACGTAGCGGACGGTGCCCGAATCGTCGGTCGCGTTGGCGCCGCCGTAGAGCGCCGTCGTGGTGCCCTCGACGATGTTCTCGCAGGTCGCCGAACCGCCCGCGACGGTGGTGTTGCAGTTCGAGATCGGCGCACGGCCGGCCATGATGATGCCGCCCCACAGGCCCTGGCTGTCGTCGCTGACGCCGCCGGTCAGGTTCTGCTGCGCGGTGAAGATGATCGGGCTGGCCGCTGTGCCCTCGGCGAGCAGGCGCGAGCCGCGGTTCACGACCAGGAAGTCGTTATTGGCGTTGGTGGTGTTGGCGTAGACGATGACGCCCGGCTGGACGGTCAGGTCGACGCGGGTGCCGCCCGACTTGGTGCCGTCGCCGCCGATGTCGACGCCGACATCGACCTGGCCGTTGATCTCATAGGCGACGCCCGGCAGCTTCTGCAGGGTCAGGCTGCTGGTGACGACCGTCGGGATGCGACAGCCGCGGAAGTTGCCGACCACGCCCGCATCGGCGAAGCCGGTCGGGCACGAGGCGGCCGGCGTGCCCGCGGTGGGGGTCGGGGTGCCGGTGGGGGTCGGCGTCGGCGTGCTGCCGCCGCCCGGTGCCACGATCACGCCTTCGCCGGGCGAGGCGACGCTGTCCGCGCCATCGCAGGAGGCCAGAAGCATGGAGGCGGTACCCGCCATCAGGAGGCGGGTGGTGCGCGAGAAGGTGGACATCGGAAGACTCCCGGTCGATCATTGGATTGCGGGCCATTCGCCCGGGATCGACTCGGGTCCCCCTGCCGATCACGGCAGTCCGATTAGGCATGTTAAATGACGGCTAGATGGGATTCGCGTTTCGAAACCATGACGCCACCGTTACGGTTATGTGACGCGCGGATTCGAGATCCGGCGTTTTCGTGCGGTCCTCGATGACGTCATTCCGGCACGATCGCATGCACGGCGATGGCGGCATGGCCGTCGCGCGCGATGACGAGGTGATCGTGCAGCCGGATATCGAGACACTCCGCCGCGGTCGCCAGCCGACGCGTGAACAGCCGGTCCGCCGCACTCGGCGTCGGATCGCCGCTGGGATGGTTGTGGACCAGCACCAGCCCCGTCGCGCCGAGCAGCAGCGCGCGCTCCAGCACCTGTCGCGGCTCGACCGACAGCGCCGAGGGCGTCCCCTGCGCGATCGCCTCCTCGGCGATCAGCTCGCGCCGTGTGTTGAGGAAGAAGGCGTGCAGCGTCTCGACCGGGGCGAAGGCATGGGCGTGATGGAGATAGTGGATCAGCGCGTGCCGGGTGGCCAGGATCGGGCCGCGGACCGCCGCCTCGCGCAGTGTCCACAGCATCGCGCGATGGTGCGCCTTCAGCATCCGTGCGGCGTCGCGATCCGCCAGGACGTCCGCCAGCCGATCCGGGCCGGCTGCCAATGCGGGCCCGACGGCGCCGAACACCTCGATCAGCCGGTCGGCGTGCGAACCGGCGCGGTCGGCATCAAGGCCGGCCAGGAGATCGACCAGGACCTGTCGCGCCCGTGCGCGTGCACCCGCTGCCGGTGGCGATACGTCGCCACGACCAGCGTCAGGAGGATCGGATAGGAGGCGATGGCGTGCGCCGCCTTGTAGACGTCGGGGAGAATGTCCGGCGCGATCATCCTCGCCAGATGCGCCACCAAACCAAAGGCGTGCAGAGCGCTCAGGCACAGCGGCCAGAACCTGTCCGCCAGCGCGGCGACCGCGACCAGCGCGAGGAGGAGAACGGCGTCGACCGCCAGGATGCCATATTCCACATGGCGGAACTGTCCGCCATGATAACCGCGCCCCAAGATTGCGACCAGGAAGGTCGATAGGGCGGCGAGTGGCAGCAGCACCGCGACCCAGCGTTCGGGCGCCCCGCCGCAGCGCAGCGCATAGCCGCACGCCCCGACAAGAAGGACATAGAACAGAAGGACATGGATCATGGCTCGGATCGCGGCGCCTCGCCGAAGCGCCGCGATCCGAAACGGGCGTTCAGGCCGCGATGCGGACGATGCTGGCCTCGCGGTCGGCCGCGTCCGCCAGGCTCCGGACGAAGTCCTCGCAGGGGAATTGATCGCCGAACGCGGTGGTCAGCCCCTGTTCCTTCGCATAGGCGAGCAGCAGGCCATGAGCACGCGCGACCCTGCCGCGCGCCTCGACCAGTGCGGTGAAGGTCTCGGCAACGGCCCCCAGCACGCGCTGCGCCTCGATCGGCGAGGCGCCCGAGCGCGCGAGCTCCTCGAGCAAGTCGGCCGGCAGCCTTGCGCTCGAACGGGCAGCAAGGTCGATCTCCTGCTCCAGCGTCGTCAGACGGGTCGCGATCTTGTGGGCGGCGGCGGGCGCGATCTTGGTCATGGTCACGGGTCTCCGGGCGACCCGCGGCGAAGAGCACGGGCGAGGTCGGTCGCCGGAGCATCAGAAGCGCAATCCCCGGCTCGCCTCGACGAAGAAGCCGACCGCCGCGATCAGCAGCACGGTCAGCAGCACGACGATGGCGAGCCTGGCGGGAATGGAGAGTGCGTTCCGCTGCCCCCTTCGCGCCGGATAGGGCAACGGTAGGACGAAACCGGTCGGCGGCGGCGCGAGGCCACTGGCATCCGCCAGCCCGCGCGTCGTCGTCTCCGTCTCGTCGTCCCGCTCCCGGTCCGACTGGCCCGCCGCTTCAACGTCGTAATAGGACCGGTCCGCTATCCCCGGCGGGGCACTAGTACCCGAAGCACCAGCCTCGTCCGCCGCCACCATCCGCGCCGCATCGATACTCCGCGCAACGCCCAGCGCGGTGCGCGCGGCACTCAGATGGTTCTTCACCGTCAGGTCGGAGATGCCGAGCGCGCGGCCGATCTCCTTCCCCTCCAGCCCCTGTGCCACCAGGCGCAGGCATTCGCGCTGTCGGGGGCTGAGCGCCTTGAGCCGATCGTGGCGGGGGTCGGGCATGACCGCCACGTAGGGGTTCCCGGGCCTGTTTGCGGGCCGATTACCTCCATTATGGAGCAACCGCGCGGGATTGCGCGTCCAAGCATTTGGCGACACAGCCAATGCTCATTTCTGGGGGAAGACGATCATGCCATCGGGTCTGGCTGCGCTGCTCGACGACGTCGCCGCGATCACCCGCCTCGCCGCCGCGTCGATCGACGATGTCGGCGCCGCCGCCGGACGCGCGGGCGCGAAGGCGGCCGGCGTGGTGATCGACGATGCCGCGGTCACACCGCGCTACGTCACCGGCCTCTCGCCGGCGCGCGAGCTGCCGATCATCTGGCGGATCGCGCTGGGCTCGATCCGCAACAAGCTCCTGATCCTGCTACCGGTCGCGTTGCTGCTCAGCGCCTTCGCGCCCTGGCTGCTGACGCCCCTGCTGATGCTGGGCGGCGCCTATCTCTGCTTCGAGGGGGCGGAAAAGCTGTGGGAGGCGGTCAGCGGCCACCATGAGGAGGCGGGCGCCGGCGATGCCGGCGCGGAGAGTGCCGAAGCGCTGGAGAAGAAGACGATCGCGGGCGCGATCCGCACCGATTTCATCCTCTCCGCGGAGATCATGGCGATCGCATTGGCCGAAGTGTCCGGTACCGGCATCGTCCAGCAGGCTGCGGCGCTCGCGATCGTCGCGCTGGCGATCACCGCCGGCGTCTATGGCGCGGTCGGGCTGATCGTGAAGCTCGACGATATAGGCCTCCACCTCGCGCGCCGTTCCTCGTCCGCGGTGCAGGCGATCGGTCGGGGCATGGTCAAGGCCATGCCGGTCATCATGTCCGCCCTCGCCGCGATCGGCACGGCGGCGATGATCTGGGTCGGCGGCGGCATCATCGTGCACGGGCTTGCCGGCTTCGGAGTGACGGCGCCCGAACACGTCATTCATGCAGCCGCCGAACACATGGCGGAGCTCGCGCCGGCGGCGCATGGCGCGATCGCCTGGACCGTGACCGCTATCGGCTCAGGCATGGTCGGGCTGGTCGTCGGCGGCATCATCGCGACCGTGCTGCATCTGGTGCCAACGCGGCACCAAGCTTCTTGACCCGTTCGTTTTGAGCGACCTCGAAGCACGGGCTGCGACACCCGCCCTTTAATTGCACTCAGGGCGAAGGGCTGGAGGTCGGGATCCAACTGGACGATGCCGTACGGTAGGTTACCGCCGTCGCCTCAGACGGGCGGCCCGCGGGCAATGTCCACCCGAACAGTCTCCGCCTTGCCCCCCGCATATGAAAAGACCCGCGCTCGTCGCCGAGCCGCGGGCCGTTCATGACCGATCGGGATGGTGGGCGCGACAGGGATTGAACCTGTGACCCCACCCGTGTGAAGGGTGTGCTCTACCGCTGAGCTACGCGCCCATCCCGGCGGGAGGCGGCCTCCTAGGCGAGGCGTGCCCCGCCTGTCCAGCCCCTAGTTGACCGAATCCTTCAGGATCTTGCCGGCCTTGAACTTGGGCTGGGTCGAGGCCTTGATCGACATCGGCTCGCCGGTGCGCGGATTGCGGCCGGTCGACGCCTTGCGGCGCGAGACCGAAAAGGTGCCGAATCCGACCAGGCGGACCTCGTCGCCCTTCTTCAGGCTGGCCGAAATGGCGTCGAACACGGCCTCGACCGCACGTGCGGCGTCGCTGCGCGCCAGTCCCGACGTATCGGCGACCGTCGCAATCAGCTCCTGCTTATTCATTGAATCGTCCCCCAAAATTCAAGCGAATCGATTATGCGCGATAACCGGGCACGGCGCGCGCAAGCGCCCACTAAAGAGCGGGGCTGCCCTCCAAGTCAACTCCGACATAGGGGTAGAAATGGTAGAACCGTGCCACGCGCCGGGTCTTGCCCCGATCGCGTGGCACCGGAATGACGGCCGCCGGCCGTCCGTCCGCTCAGTGGTGCAGTTCGCCTCCGGCCGGAGCAACCCCCGCCGGCGGCAACGCGGCAAGCTCGTCGGCATCGCTCCAGTCGATCGACTCGAGCGGCTCGGTCAGCGCCAGCCGCAGCACCTCGTCGACATGGGCCACCGGCACGATCTTCAGCCCCTCCTTCACATTGGCGGGGATGTCGGCCAAGTCCTTCTCATTCTCCTGCGGGATCAGCACCGTGGTGATGCCGCCGCGCAGCGCCGCCAGCAGCTTCTCCTTCAGCCCGCCGATCGGCAGCACGCGGCCGCGCAGCGTCACCTCTCCGGTCATCGCCACCTCGCGCCGCACCGGTACGCCGGTCAGCGTCGAGACGATCGAAGTCACGATGCCGATGCCGGCCGACGGCCCGTCCTTGGGCACCGCCCCTTCGGGCAGATGGATGTGGACGTCCTTGCGGTGGAAGAGCGACGGCTTGATGCCATAGCTGGGCGCGCGCGCCTTCACATAGCTCCACGCCGCCTCGACCGACTCCTTCATCACGTCGCCGAGCTTGCCGGTCGTCTTGATCGCACCCTTGCCGCCGACCGTCACCGATTCGATGGTCAGCAGCTCGCCGCCAACCTCGGTCCAGGCGAGGCCGGTGACCGCACCAATCTGATGCTCGGTCTCCGACAGGCCGTGGCGGAACTTCTGGACGCCCGCGAACTCGTGAAGATTCTCGGGCGTGACCGTGACGCTCTCCGCCTTGCCCTCGAGGATACGACGCAATGCCTTGCGCGCCAGCTTGGCGATCTCGCGCTCCAGCGTGCGCACGCCCGCCTCGCGGGTGTAGCGCTGGATGAGGGCGCGGAGCCCCTCCTGCGTCAGCACGAACTCGCCGGGCTTCAGACCGTGCGCCTCGATCTGCTTGGCGACGAGGTGCCGCTCGGCGATCTCGACCTTCTCGTCCTCGGTATAGCCCTCCAGCCGGATGATCTCCATGCGGTCGAGCAGCGGCTGCGGCAGGTTCAGCGTGTTCGCCGTGCAGACGAACATCACGTCCGACAGATCGATGTCGATCTCGAGATAATGGTCGTTGAACTTCGCATTCTGCTCCGGATCGAGCACCTCGAGCAGGGCCGAGGCCGGATCGCCGCGGAAGTCCTGACCGAGCTTGTCGATCTCATCGAGCAGGAACAGGGGATTGGACGCACCCGCCTTTTTGAGGTTGGTGACGATCTTGCCCGGCAGCGAGCCGATATAGGTCCGCCGGTGGCCCCGGATCTCGGCCTCGTCCCGCACGCCGCCCAGCGACTGGCGGATGAATTCGCGCCCGGTCGCCTTGGCGATCGACTGGCCGAGGCTGGTCTTGCCCACGCCCGGCGGGCCGACGAGGCACAGGATCGGCCCCTTAAGCTTGTTGGTGCGCGCCTGCACGCCGAGATATTCGACGATCCGGTCCTTCACCTTCTCCAGCGCATAATGATCCTGGTCGAGGATCGCCTGCGCGGCGGCGATGTCCTTCTTGACCTTCGACTTCTTGCCCCAGGGTAGGCCCAGCAACACGTCGAGATAGTTGCGCACCACCGTCGCCTCGGCGCTCATCGGCGCCATGGTCTTCAGCTTCTTCAGCTCCGACGTCGCCTTGGCGCGCGCCTCCTTGGAGAGCTTCAGTGTCGCGATCTTCTGCGTCAGCTCGGCGACTTCGTCGCCGTCGCCGTCATCGTCGCCATTGCCCAGTTCGCGCTGGATCGCCTTCAGCTGCTCGTTGAGGTAATATTCGCGCTGCGACTTCTCCATCTGACGCTTGACGCGGCTCTTGATCTTCTTCTCGACCTGCAGAACGCCGAGCTCGCCCTCCATCAGCGCATAGGCCATTTCGAGCCGCTTGGCCGGATCGAGCTCGACGAGCAGCGCCTGCTTGTCCGCCACCTTGACCGCGATGTTCGCCGCCACCGCATCGGCGAGGCGCGACGCGTCCTCGATCTCGCCCATCTGCGAGACGGTTTCCTGCGGCAGCTTCTTGTTGAGCTTGGCGTAGTTCTCGAACTGGCTGACGACCGAGCGCATCAGCGCCTCCGTCTCGCCGCTCTCGGCACCGGCGGCCTCGACCGGCTCCACCGCCGCCTCCAGATAGCCATCGGCTTCCCGCATCTCGCCCAGGCGGCCGCGTTCCTTGCCCTCGACCAGCACGCGTACGGTGCCGTCGGGCAGCTTCAGCAGCTGGAGCACCGTGGCGGTGACTCCCAGCTCGTACAGATCCTCGCGCGACGGATCGTCGAGATCCTTGTCGAGCTGGGCGGTCAGGAAGATCTCCTTGTCCGCCGCCATCGCCGCCTCCAGCGCGGCCACGGACTTCTCGCGCCCGACGAACAGGGGCACGATCATATGGGGGAAAACGACGATGTCGCGCAGCGGCAACACGGGATAGGTCTGGTTCATGCACACTCCGTCGGGTGCCCGCAGACGGCCGCGGGCCCGCTTCTTGTCTTCCTATATGGGGAGCGTTGCCGGGGCATCAATCGGGAACGACAATCGTCCGTCCCCAGCGACCGCCGGTCAGAAGAGTTCGTCCCGCAGACGCAAGGGATAGAGGCCCAAACGGACGCCCCGCTTTCTCAGGATCGCCGCGCGGCGGTAGTAGAACACTCTTCGCGCGAGGCCGTTGACGAAAGTACCCTTGAAAAAGCTGCGGGACGGGGAGCGCATCGGCGCCTGCGAGGTGTTCGCACCATGAACCCGCCATCGAACCCAGGAGCGGTCGATATAGTGCACCCGAGTGTGCGCGGCTGCGACGAACGCCAGCCATATGTCGTGCGCCTGCTCGTTCGCCGGTACAGGAAAAGCAGTGTCGAGCAGTTCCCGCCGAAACAGTGCCGTGCAGCCCTGACACAGGCTCTTGCGCGTCAACAGCGAGGCTATGTGATAGTCTCGATCTAGAAAAACTCTGTCGTGGACCCCCCCGAAATTGCGACGCCTGACGGAAGGAGCAACGATCAGGCCGTTCTCATCCATCATCGCGACATCTGCATGGACGAGCAGGTCATTGCCCAATTCCCGCACAAGGGATCGTAGCTTGTCGGCGTCCCAGATGTCATCCTGATCTGCCAAAGCGATGAGCGGCGCCGTGCATGCGGCGATCGCGCGCGCGAAATTGTTCTTGTACCCCAGATTCGGGACTGCCGGGAGGAGGATCAGGCCGCATCGATCCCGATATTCCTCCAGGATCGACCGAGTTCCGTCGGTTGATGCATCGTCGGATGCGATGATCTCCACATCGACGTCCTGTTGCGCATAGATGCTTTCCAACTGCTCGCGGAGCCAACGCTCACCGTTGTAAGTTGCCAGCGCGACTGACACAAAGGGCTTTTCTGCCACCAAGATGATATCCTCACGCACCGGGAAGTTGTGGCGGCCCGCCGCGGCGCCACTCCGCAATCCATGCCGCAAGAGCAAGAGGCAGCCCACGTAGCGGGACGTTACCCAAACTCGCAGCGTGTAAGAATCGAGCAAGAGCCGTCCGCCGCGCTAACCAGGGCGGATCGCCCAGTGCGCGAGCGTAAGGTTGCGCCGCGGCGTGGAAGGGGGACAATTCAAAACAGACCATGTTGAAATAGTCTACACGCTGCTGGCTGCGCTCGGGCACCTTTGTGAACAACCAGGGCTTGTACCGACCCAACATATGGACGAACGCTGGCGGCGGCGCGAACATTGTCCGCAAGCGATCGATCACGTGAAAACCATTCGCGCCGCAATGCTGCACCATGTCAGGCCCATTGCGAATATAGTGAACCGGAACGTCATGAAATCGCTCCGACACAAGCAACGCGGCCAGCACATCCTGATCGCCAACGAGATGCGTTTCTCGCCGCGCGATCGGCTGCTCCTGTGCGGTCTTGAAGCGCGGGTCCGCCATCATGGCGCGCCACGCCTCCAACAGCGTACGATGCGCTTGGGTCACTCGCAGCGAACCGGAATTTGTCATCCAGTCCAGCTCGCGAGCAACTGTCAGGCCCCAGGCTCGCGCCCGGCTTGAGCATCCCCCCGGCTGGCGATAGCGAAATTCCTCGCCGACGACGATCGCGTCCCGCGGCCAGGACGCGATCAGCCGCTCAAGATCGCCTGAGACAATGACATCGGTGTCGAGCCAGAGAGCCTTTTCTGCTTCGCCCAGCGTGCGCAGCAGCACTTCGGGTTTCACGCTCCATCCGCTGCCATTGAAGCTCCTTGTGTCGCGGACGGCGACATTGGGGAGTTCAGTCACAAGTGCGGAAGCCGCGGGAAGAGGTGAATAGATTAGTAGATGGAGGTTGGGAGCCTTGTCAGCCAATGATCTCGCCAAAAGCTCAAGGCCGGGCACGGCCGATGGCCGATCCTCATAGGTGCAAACCAGCAGTGATCTTTTCGCAGACCCCTGATCGATCATCGCGAGGGCCGCAGCGCATGACGGTTGGATGGCACGCCCATCTGAAGTGCCACGAGCAGATCGGTAACCGGCGACTCGCCGCTGTGTGCGGCACATATCGCGCCATAACGTCGCCACCAACGTCGATTGGTCAACGCATCAAGGGCCTGCCGCTTGGGGGCTGCCAATTCGCCGCCGAACCGCGCCTCAATAGCTGCAAGGCGGTGATTGGCGCCTTTCGCAAGTTTGGCCGTGTCGATCATCCGCTCGCGGAAATAATCGCGGGGTCGGCTGGCCCGCTTCAAAGCCGTGGCGAGCCAGCCCCGTCGATCTTTGGGTCGACCGGATCCGGTCTCGTTGGCCCCGTGCCGCCTAAATTGAATCAGAGGAGCTTCAACATGGCCGATACGCCCAATAGCCGCCGCGACGATGCACAACCACCAGTCGTGCATGTGTGCGTCTGCCGGGACCGGCAACGCCGCCCTTAGGAGCGCACGGTTCACCATCACTGCGCAACCAGGGACGTGGTTGCTGATAGTGAAGTCAGCGATCGCATTCGCTTCGCGCGATTTGAAGGTACCGTCGTAAAAGGAGCTGGATATCAGATTGAGATTTCCGTCGACGATCTGAAGATCGCTGTAAACTAGTGCTGGAGAGTCCGGCGCCCCGGCCTCGACCGTCCGCAACCGCTCCACCATCTGCGCGATCTTACCCGGCATCCATACGTCATCCTGATCCGCCAGCGCTGCGTATGGAGCCTCGGCCAGGTGAAGGGCCTTTGAGAAGTTATCCTTTGCCCCAAGATTGACCGGATTCCGCACGAGATGCACCGGAAGCCGATCGAACCGCTCCAGCAATTCGACCGTTCCGTCTGTCGAGCCGTCATCGCATACGACGAGGCGCAGGCCCGTCCAGTCCTGCGCCACCAGCGATTCAAGCATCTCAGGCAAGTATTTGGCGCCGTTGTAGGTCGCCATCACCACATCGACGGGCGGCCGGTCGGTTATCATGCCTTAGTATCCCCGTTGCACGAGCCCGAGGGCACGGTCGATGCAGATTAACCTGCTTCGATCGACTAGGCGAGTCAGCGACTTACGCCGCGTCGCCGGCCTTCTTCTTCTCGGCATAGACGCGGATCGGCTCCTTGCGGCCCTCCACCACGTCCTTGTCGATCATCACCTCGTCCACCCCGTCCATGCCCGGCAGGTCGAACATCGTGTCGAGCAGGATGCCCTCCAGGATCGAGCGAAGGCCGCGAGCGCCCGTCTTGCGCTCGATCGCCTTCTTGGCGACCGTGACCAGCGCGTCGTCGGTGAAGCCCAGCTCGACCTGCTCCATGTCGAACAGCTTCTGATACTGTTTGACCAGCGCGTTCTTCGGCTCGGACAGGATCTTCACCAGCGCCGGAACGTCCAGATCCTCCAGCGTCGCGATCACCGGCAGGCGGCCGACGAATTCGGGGATCAGCCCGAACTTCAGCAGATCCTCCGGCTCGGTCTGGCGCAGCACCTCGCCCGTCCGCTTTTCTTCGGGCGCGGCGACATAGGCGCCGAAGCCGATCGACTTGCCCTGCAGGCGGTCGCCGATGATCTTCTCCAGCCCCGCAAAGGCACCGCCGCAGATGAACAGGATGTTGGTCGTATCGACCTGGAGGAACTCCTGCTGCGGATGCTTGCGCCCGCCCTGCGGCGGGACGCTGGCGGTGGTGCCCTCCATCAGCTTCAGCAGCGCCTGCTGCACGCCCTCGCCCGACACGTCGCGCGTGATCGAGGGGTTCTCCGCCTTGCGGCTGATCTTGTCGATCTCGTCGATATAGACGATCCCGCGCTGCGCCCGCTCGACATTATAGTCCGACGCCTGGAGCAGCTTGAGGATGATGTTCTCGACGTCTTCACCGACATAGCCGGCCTCGGTCAGCGTGGTCGCATCCGCCATGGTGAAGGGCACGTCGAGGATGCGCGCCAGCGTCTGCGCCAGCAGCGTCTTGCCGCAACCCGTCGGGCCGACCAACAGGATGTTCGACTTGGCCAGCTCGACATCCGCGCCCTTGGCGCCATGATTGAGCCGCTTGTAGTGATTGTGCACCGCGACCGACAGGACGCGCTTGGCCTGCTTCTGACCGATGACATAATCGTCCAGGACGTTGCAGATCTCCTGCGGCGTCGGCACGCCGCCGTCCTTCTTCGATACCAATGCCGACTTCGTTTCCTCGCGGATGATGTCGTTGCACAGGTCGACGCACTCGTCGCAGATGAAGACGGTCGGACCGGCGATCAGCTTGCGCACCTCGTGCTGCGACTTGCCGCAGAACGAGCAGTAGAGCGTGCTCTTCGAATCGCCACCGGACAGCTTCGTCATTCAGATAACCTTCTTTACCGTCCGCCAGTGGAACGGCCCTTGTCGCCGGGGTCGGGCAGCGACCCCCGGCCAGATATGCCCCTCCGGACGGCGTACTACAAGACGCTGCGCGGCGGCCGCGATGTCGGTCGGGTCCCGCCCGTCCCGCAGTCGCACGATGCGGCTCCTCACCTGCGGCGCCAGGTGAAAAGCGAGGACATGGCGTAGTTCCACACCACGCTGACCAACACACCCGCCACGGCGGACAGAACCCAATAGGTCTCGCGACCGAACAGCCACTCCGCCACCCCGATGTTCGCGACCGCGCCCGTCGCGCACACGAGGTTGAAGGTCACCCAGCCGCGCAGAAGTGCCGGGCCCCGCAATCTTTGATCGCGATAGGTAAGCAAATTGTTGAGAACGAAGTTGTTGGTGATGGCAACGATCGTCGCCGCCGTCTGCGCCAGTCCGAAACCCGTTTGAAGGCCCAGATAGAAAGCGGACAAGATCAGGAAGTGCACGGCAAGGCCGAAGCCTCCCACCAGCGCAAAGCTCACGAAGCGCACGGGCACAATGCGGCCGAACGCCTTATCGAGGATCAGCTGAAAATATTCCCACAGCACCAGCGAGTCCAACTTGCTCTCGCCGTGCTGCCGCGTGCGAAAGGTATAGGGCATCTCCGCGATGCGCAGCGGTGCCGGAGCGCTCGCCGTGATGTCGAGCAGGATCTTGAAGCCGACCGTCGAGAGACGCGGCAGGGATCGCTCGAACGCCTCGCGGGTCAACATGAAGAAGCCGCTCATGGGATCGCTGATCGGCGTCCGCGTCAGGCTGGTCGCCATGCGGGTCGCGAGCCGGCTCGCCGCGACGCGACCACGGGTCCACTCGCCCATGCTGCCGCCTTCGGCATAGCGGCTGCCGACGACGAGATCGACGCCGCCCTGGCGCATCCGCGTCAGCATCCGGGCGAGCAGGCTTTCGTCATGCTGAAGATCCGCGTCCATGACCGCGACGATCGGCGCCGCGCTGGCCAGGATACCCTCCACGCAAGCGCTCGACAGACCGCGCCGACCAAACCGCTGCACGATCCGAACGCGCGCATCCAGCTGCGCCACCGCGCGCACCGCGGCGGCGGTGCCGTCGGGCGAATTGTCGTCGACGAAGATGATCTCCCATCGCACCCCCGCCAGCGCTTGCTCGGTCGCGGCCACGAGCAGCGGAACGTTCTCGATCTCGTTGAAGGTCGGGACGACGATGGTCAGCTCGGCCGGCAAAGCCGCTGGTACAGCGTCGTGACCCGATGATACCGCCAGGGAAGGGACCAGCCGCGCGCTAGATTCGCTCAAGATCGCCCCCCCGATCATAGCCCCGTCGGCGGACGCCACGCAGACCCCAAGGTGTTCGCCGCCCCGCGCGATACGAGGGCGGCGCCGCATCGCCGGTCCCGACAGCCGGCCCGTCGGGCGACGCCACTCACCGATCGCGGCAAGGACAGCCGGCGGAGTGCTCTTCCGGAGGCCGGTCCTTGCGGCACCATCGATTAAGCCGCCGCGGCAACCTCGTCCGAGGGCACGGGACGCTTGTCGAACACCTCGTCGATCAAGCCGAAATTCTTCGCCTCGTCCGACGAGAGGAACGTATCGCGATCCATGCGGCGCTCGATCTCCTCGATCGGCTGGCCGGTATATTTGGCGTAGAGCTCGTTCATCCGCTGGCGGATGCGCAGAATCTCCTTGGCCTGGATCTCGATGTCCGACGCCATGCCCTGCGCGCCTCCCGAGGGCTGGTGGATCATGATCCGCGCATTGGTCAGCGCCACGCGCATGCCGGGCTCGCCGCTGGCGAGAAGGAAGCTGCCCATCGACGCGGCCTGCCCGATGCAGACCGTGCCGACGCGCGGGCGGATATACTGCATCGTGTCGTGGATCGCCATGCCCGCCGTGACGACCCCGCCCGGCGAGTTGATGTACATGAAGATGTCCTTCTTCGGGTTTTCCGATTCGAGGAACAGCAGCTGCGCGGTGATCAGGCTCGCCATGCCGTCCTCGACGCCGCCCGTCACGAAGACGATGCGCTCGCGCAGCAGGCGGCTGAAGATGTCGAACGACCGCTCGCCGCGGTTCGACTGCTCGATGACGATGGGCACGAGACCGGCCTGGGTCTGGCGAAGCCCCACCCCTGCGCCCGCCAGCGCGCCTGCGAAATCACCGGTCTCGAATGGATTGTGCATGTGATCGTTCCTTATGCCTCGGCCGCGTAGATCGAAGGTTCGCAGGCGGACTTCAAGCCCCGATCCTCGCCGCGACCCTTCAGGGCGCCGGATAGGAGAGATAGGCGAGCCGCCGCACCTCGCGCCGGCCCCGCACCACCGTATCGAGGATCAGCCCGGCGAAGAAGCTGAGTGCGGCGAGGATCTCGAGCCCGGTGATCAGGATGGCGGTCGGCATCCGGGGTACCAGTCCCGTCTGCACATAGGTCAGCAGCAGCGGGATACCCAGCACCACCCCGATCAGCGCCAGCACCAGCGCGACCGCGCCGAAGAACCAGAGCGGCCGCTCGAACCGATAGAGCGTCAGGATCGTGTTGAGGATGCGCCAGCCATCGGCATAGGTGTTGAGCTTCGAGGTCGAGCCTTCGGGCCGCGCATAATAGGGCGTCTCGATCTCGGCGCACGGCATCTTGAGCTCGAGTGCGTGCACGCTGATCTCGGTCTCGATCTCGAAGCCTGCCGACAGCGACGGGAAGCTCTTGACGAAGCGGCGCGAGAACACGCGATAGCCCGACAGGATGTCGGTGAAGCTGCGCCCGAACAGCCGGGCCAGCATGCCAGTGAGCAGCGCGTTGCCGAAGCGGTGGCCCCGCCGATAGGCCAGCTCCGCCTCGCTGACCCGGCTGCCCACGATCATGTCGAGCTGCTCGGCCACCAGCTCGGCCACCAGCCGCGGCGCGGAGGCGGCATCGTAGGTGGCGTCGCCATCGGCCATCACATAGACGTCGGCATCGATGTCGGCGAACATCCGCCGCACCACGGCGCCCTTGCCCTGGATCCGCTCGCGCCGCACGACCGCCCCCGCGGCGCTGGCGACCTCCATGGTCCGGTCGCGGCTATTGTTGTCGTAGACATAGATGACGGCGTCGGGCAGCGCGGCACGGAATTCCGCCACCGTCCGGCCGATCGCCGCTTCCTCGTTGTAGCAGGGCAGCAGAACGGCGACGCGCAAGGCAGTCTCGCCGCTGGTGAGCGACAGTTTAGTCACCAGCCTTCGGCGTCTTCAGCCGACCCTCGGTTCGATCGAGATGACGCTGAAAGACAACGTCGCGGCAGCTTGCCGTCCAGCACAGACTGGCGTCTTCGGTCGCGATCGCCTTGGATTCATATTGGCGCAGGACGAACCACGCTATGCCGGCGACAATCAGCAAGCCGATTGTCACTATCAACTGTAGATTGGTTCGCCACCAGCGCCTGTCCATACAAGCAAACCTCGTTCGCGTCCGCTGTCTTGAAGGAGAAAAGCCCGTTCAGACCAGAACGGGCTTCCCCCGGCATCACGCCTCGGCGGGCTTGGCCTTCTTGGCGCGCGGCTTCTTGGCCGGCGCCTCTTCGGCCGGGTCGGCGGCGGCCGGCTGTTCGGCGGCATCGTCAGTGGCTGCGGCCTTCTTGGCGCGCGGCTTCTTGGCCGGGGCCGCTTCGGGTGCCGCGGCGGCATTGGCGTCCCCGGCCGCGACCGGCTTCTTGCGCGATGCCTTGGGCTTCGGCGCGTCCTCGGCCGTGCCCGTCACCTCGGTCTCGGCGACCGCCGCATGGTCGTCGCCATGCGCGTGGCCGTGATCATGACCGTGGTCATGGTCATGGTCATGGTCATGGTCATGGTCATGGTCATGGTTGTGGACGTGCGTGCCGGTCGCGAAGCCGTCCTCGCTCTCGATCGCCGCTTCCAGCTCCTCGCGCGTCGTCTCGCGGTCGGTGATCGCGGCCTTATCGAACAGGAAATCGACGACCTTGTCCTCGTAGAGCGGCGCGCGCAGCTGGGCTGCGGCCATCGGCTCCTGCTGGACATATTGGATGAAGCGCTGGCGATCCTCGGGGCCGTACTGCTGCGCGGCCTGCGCGATCAGCCGGTTCATCTCGGCCTGGGTCACCTCGACGCCGTTCGCCTGGCCAATCTCGGACAGGAGCAGGCCCAGCCGCACGCGACGCTCCGCGATCTGGCGATAGTCGTCGCGCTCCGACTCCATCTCGGCCTTGGCCTTTTCCGGATCGGCCTCGTGCGTCGCCTCATGCTCCAGCTGCGCCCAGATCTGGCCGAATTCGGCCTCGACCATCGACGGCGGCACTTCGAAATCATGGCCTGCGGCGAGCTGGTCGAGCAGCTTGCGCTTCATGTGCGTGCGGGTGAGCTGATTGTGCTCCTGCTCGATCTGGCCGCGGATCAGGCCCTTCAGCTGATCGAGCGACTCAAGGCCGAGATTCTTCGCGAGCTCGTCGTCGATCCTGGTCTCGCCCGCGGTCTTTACCGACTTGATGACGAGGTCGAACGTCGCCGGCTGGCCTGCCAGCTCCTTGGCGGGATAATCCTGCGGGAAGGTGACCGCGATCTGCTTCTCCTCGCCCGCCTTGGCGCCGACCAGCTGGTCCTCGAAGCCGGGGATCAGGCGGCCCGCGCCGATCTCCACGCCCATGTCGGTGCCGGTGCCGCCTTCGAAGGCGACGCCGTCGGCGGTCTTGCCGACAAAGTCGACCGTGACGAGGTCGCCCTGCTCGGCCGCCTTGTCGCCGGCATCGTCCCAGCTCTTGGCGCCCTCGGCGAACTTCGCGACCTGCTCGTCGATCGCGCTGTCGGACACGGGGATGGTCAGCCGCTCCAGCGTCAGGCCGTCGATCGCCGGCGCCGGAACCTCGGGCAGCACCTCGAGCGTCACCTTCACCTCGGCGTCCATGCCGGGCTCATAGCCCTCGCCCAGCTCGACCGAAGGCTGGATCGCGGGACGCAGCTTCTTGTCGGCGATCAGGCTCTGGATGCCCTGCTGGATCGCGCTATTCAGCGCGTCCTGGGCCAGCGCCTCGCCATGCATCTTGCGGACGAGATTGGCAGGCACCTTGCCGGGGCGGAAGCCGGGCATGCGCACCTGCGGGGCGACGCGCTTCACCTCGGCCTCGACCTTCGCGTCGATGTCCTTCGCGGTGATGGTGAGGGTGTAGGCGCGCTTCAGCCCCTCGTTCAGCGTCTCGACAGTCTGCATTGCTGGCCTTTGAAAGAGAGAGAATTTCGGGCTGCGTCCCGCCTTGCCTCGGGCGGGACTGGTGCGGGCGAAGGGACTCGAACCCCCACATCTTGCGATACCGGAACCTAAATCCGGCGCGTCTACCAGTTCCGCCACGCCCGCATACAGGACCCGCCGTTGGGCGCGCGTCTATACCAGCCCGGAGCCAAGGAGCAAGCGGAGAGGCAACCTCCGGCGCGAACGGCGCGTTTTGCCGGTCCAAAGGAGACCCGACCCATGGCCACCCAGCCGCCCCCCGAAACCCCGGCACCCTCGCCGCAGCCCGTCCAGCCGGACAGCCCGCCGCCCGAGATCACGCCGCCGGGACCGGACTTCGACCAGCCCTCGCCAGGGACCCCGATCGGCAACCCCGGCACCAGCCAGCCGGCGGAGATCTGACGATGGCCGATCGCGAGGATGCCGGCATGCCGGAGAACCATGTAGGCACCGATCCGGAGACTCCGATCGAGCGCCGGGACGAGGATGCGCGCAGCGACCTCGAACAGGTCGTATCCGCTCGCTCCGACGCGGTCGAGCGCGGCGAAGGCGGACCCGAGCCCGAGACCTTCACCCGCGCCGGCGACTTCGACGGCAATAGCGGCACGGGCGGCGAGGTGAAGAACCAAGACCTTACGCAGCAGTGAGGCCTTGAGGCGACACGAACGGGCCGGCCAGCCTGATCGTGTCGCTCCTCAGCCCCGAAGCGGGGCACCCTGCGCGTCATACCACCGACGACGGTGGTGGATGCCGCGCGGCGACAGCCCTTCGGGCGGCTTGATGGACGGCGCTACCTGGTGATCCGGCGCGCCGAGATGAGGGTCGGGGGAGCCACGGGCACTTCCCCCTTGAACGCGCCGCGAACCGTCGCATCCGGCGAGACGGGCGCGTTGAAGAGCTTGAGCACCACGTCCATCCCCTCGACCACACGGCCGAACGCCGCATAGCCGAGATTGTCGCCGGGCCGCGCCGGGTCCGCGTCGAACGAGGGCTGATCGCCCACGGAGATGGTGAATTCGCCGCGCGCCGTCCCGGGCGCCAGTCGCGCGGTCGACAGCGTGCCGTCGAGATGCTTCAGCCCGGTCTCGCTGGTCGGCTCGTGGCGGATCGGCGGGAGCGAGCGCTTCGGGTCGCCGTTCGATCCGAACTGCACGAAGCCGAAGTGGTCGGCGACCTTGACCACGCGATAGACGTGCACGCCGTCCAGCCGCTTCTGGTCGACATAGCGCAGGAAATTGCCCGCGCTGACCGGTGCATGCTTGGTATCCGCCTCGACGACGAAACGCCCGGCCGAGGTTTCGATCGCCACCCGCGGCAAATCTGCGGGAGGGGCGGCGGACGGCACCGGCGTCTGCGCAGGCAAGGATGAGGATAATCCGATCATCACTAGCGAAAGCAGCAGCTTAGCAGCCATGGTTCGTTGCCTTTCTCAGCTTTGGGCGAGCATTGCCTTCAGCCGTTCGTTGACGATCGCCGGGTTGGCCTTGCCCGCCATCGCCTTCATCGTCTGACCGACGAAGAAGCCGAACAGCGCCTCCTTGCCGCCCCGATACTGTTCCAGCTGGCCCGGATTCTTGGCGAGCACCTCGGCGATCACCGCATCGATCGCGCCGGTGTCGCTCGTCTGCTTCAGCCCGTGCTCCGCGACGACCTCAGCCGGAGACTGTCCCGTGTCCAGCATGATCTCGAACACCTGCTTGGCGAGGCTGCCCGACAGCGTACCATCCGCCACCAGCTTCAGCAGTTCGGCGCCCTGCGAGGGGCTTACCGGCGATTCCTCGATCGCCTTGCCAAGCCGGTTGAGCGCGCCGAACAGCTCCGAGGTCACCCAGTTGGCGGCTTGCACCGGCGGCGCCCCGGCCTCCAGCAGCGCATCGAACCAGCGCGCCGCCTCGACCTCCGCGGTCAGCACGCCCGCCTGATAGGCGGAGACGCCTGCCGCCTCGTAGCGCTGCCGCTTTGCGTCGGGAAGCTCCGGCAACGAGGCGCGGCACTCCTCCAGAAATCCCTCGTCGAGTTCGAGCGGCAGCAGATCGGGATCGGGGAAGTAGCGATAATCGTGCGCATCTTCCTTCGAGCGCATCGACCGGGTCTGACCCGTGTCGGGATTGAACAGCCGCGTCTCCTGCACGATCGCGCCGCCATCCTCGAGCACCGCGACCTGTCGCTTCGCCTCGTGCTCGATCGCCTGCATGACGAAGCGCACCGAATTGACGTTCTTGGTTTCGGTCCGCGTGCCGAACGGCGCGCCCGGCTTGCGCACCGAGACGTTGACGTCGGCGCGCATCGAGCCCTGGTCCATATTGCCGTCGCACGACCCGACATAGCGCAGGATCGAACGCAGCTTCGTCAGATAGGCGCCTGCTTCGGCGGGAGAACGCATGTCAGGCCGGCTGACGATTTCCATCAGCGCCACGCCGGAGCGGTTGAGGTCGACATAGGAGCGGGTGGGATGCTGGTCGTGCATCAGCTTGCCGGCATCCTGCTCGACATGGATCCGCTCGATCCCGATCCGCTTCACGGCATCCGGATTCTTCTCGTCCGGGCTGACGTCCAGATGCCCCTCGCCCACCAGCGGGTGGTAGAGCTGGCTGATCTGATAGCCCTGCGGCAGATCGGCGTAAAAATAGTTCTTGCGGTCGAACCGAGACCAGCGATTGATCTGCGCATCGATCGCCATGCCGGTGCGCACCGCTTGGCGGATGCACTCGCGGTTCGGCACGGGCAGCATCCCCGGCATCGCCGCATCGACCAGCGACACCTGCGTATTGGGTTCCGCGCCGAACGCCGTCGCCGCGCCCGAAAAGAGCTTGGCGTTCGAGGTGACCTGGGCGTGCACCTCAAGCCCGATCACGACCTCCCACTCCCCGGTGGCGCCCTGGATCCTGTACGTCTGCTCAGTCATGCTTCGGTCCATCCTGCGACAGCAGTGCGCGGGTCAAGTCCGCGAACTGCTGCATCATGCCACGTGTCGAATAATCCTCGCGCCGGAAGCGGTCGTGACCCCGCGCCGCCATCGCTCGCCGCGCCTCCGCCGACTGCGCGCGCACCGCCTCGCGCCAGGCCGCGGCATCGCCCGGCGGCACGAACAGCGCCTCCCCGTCGCCGACATAGGTCGGTACCCCGCCGGTACGGGTCGCGATCAGAGGCACGCCCATGGCCATGGCTTCGAGCGCAACGGTGATCCCGGAATAGATGTTCTCGCGCATCGGCACTGCGATATAGGTGGCCGAGGCGTAGAGCCGCCGGAACTCCGCCATGGACGGGCTGCGCGGAATGCGGAGGTTCGCGTAGCGCTCCATCAGCGAGTCCGGCAACTCGCGATTGACGAAGACCAGATCCACCGCCGGATCGTTGCCGAACGCGTCGAGCAGCACGTCCCAGTCGCGGGTCGGATCGTTGCCCGCGGCGACGATCGCGATCGGTCCCCCATCGGGCCCGGGCTGCGCCGGCGGAAAGGTCTCCGAGGCGATTCCGAAATGCATCAGCCGGCTGCGAACGCCGGGCAGTCGCTCGCGGCACGCGTCCAGGCAGGGCCGGGTATGGACCAGCAGCCAGTCGAGCCGTTCGAGAAGCGGTCGGTAGATCGCGCGCTGCCAGCCGGCCAGAGTCGGCCACCAATTTACCACCCAGATGGCGGTGCCGATCACCGGCCGACGCGGCACGATACGCAGCGCCATCAGCAGACGCGCGCCGATCGCGTCCCACTCGTTCATCGTCCAGATGATGTCGGCCCGCCGCATCGCACGCCGATTGGCAAGGCTGTGAGCTATATCAAAATGAAGGAAGCGCCGGCACTTGGTGGACAGCCACCGGCCCACCCGCCCCAGCCGATCCTCGGCGAAGCTCACGTCGAAGCCCCATTCCGCGGCCCGGTGAAAGCCATAGGGACTCGCATCGGGCTCGCGGCCGTCCTCGAACCGCCTGCGATAAGCTTCGGCGTCGGCACCGTAAGGCAAATGGACGAAGACGCGCGGCGCGGAGTTCTCGCCGCGCATCCGGTTCACCACCAGGCCTCCGGCCGCGCCGCGAATCCTGCCCGCTCCTCAATGGCCAGCCCGGCATCGAGCACGCCTTGCTCGTCGAGCGGCCGGCCGATGATCTGGAGGCCCAGCGGCAGGCCCGCCGCGTCCAGGCCGCCGGGCACGCTCATCGCCGGCAGTCCGGCGAGCGACGAGGGCACGGTGAACACGTCGTTGAGATACATGGCGATCGGATCGGCCGACTTTTCGCCCAGCGCGAACGCCGCCGAGGGCGCGGTCGGCGCGAGCAGCACGTCGCAGCGTTCGAACGCCTGTTCGAAGTCGCGCGCGATCAGCGCCCGCACCTTTTGCGCCTGGGTGTAGTAGGCATCGTAGAAGCCGGCGGAGAGCACATAGGTGCCGATCATGATGCGGCGCTTCACCTCGGCGCCGAAGCCGTCGGCCCGCGTCGCCGCGTACATGTCCTGGAGCCCCGCCCCCTCGGGCAGGTCGCGCTGGCCGTAGCGGACCCCGTCATAGCGGGCGAGGTTGGACGACGCCTCGGCCGGTGCGATGATATAATAGGCCGGCAGCGCGTATTTGGTGTGAGGCAACGAGACCTCGACGATCTCCGCCCCGGCGTCGCGCAGCCAGTCGACACCCTGCTGCCACAGCGTCTCGATTGCGGCGGGCATGCCGTCGACCCGATATTCCTTGGGAATACCGACGCGCTTCCCCTTGAGATCGCTCGACAAGCCCGCCTCCCAACGCGGCACGTCGAGCTGCAGCGAGGTCGCGTCCTTGGGATCGAAGCCGGCCATCGCCTCGAGCATGATGGCGCAGTCGCGCACGTCGCGCGCCATCGGCCCCGCCTGGTCGAGGCTGGAGGCGAAGGCGATCGTTCCCCAGCGCGAGCAGCGGCCATAGGTGGGCTTGATGCCGCTGATCCCGGTGAACGCTGCCGGCTGGCGGATCGAGCCGCCCGTATCGGTGCCGGTCGCGCCGGGGCAGAGCCGAGCGGAGACGGCCGAAGACGAGCCGCCAGAGGAGCCGCCCGGCGCCAGCGGCGCATTGCCGCCGTCGCTCCGCCGCCAGGGCGAAATGACGTTGCCGAAGGCGCTGGTCTCGTTGGACGAGCCCATCGCGAACTGGTCCATGTTGAGCTTGCCGAGCATCCCCGCGCCGGCATCCCACAGATTCTGCGAGACGGTCGATTCGTAAGTCGGGGTGAAGCCCTCGAGGATATGGCTCGCGGCGGTGGTCGGCACCCCGGCGGTGCAGAACAGGTCCTTCATGCCGATCGGCACGCCGGCCAGCGGCTTGGGCGCCTCTCCCGCGGCGCGGGCGCGGTCGGCGGCATCGGCCGCCGCCAGCGCATGGTCCGGCGTCTCCACGAGAAAGGCGTTGAGGGCCTTGGCCCCCGCGACCCGCGCGTTGAAGGCCTCGGCCACCTCGCGCGCGGAGAAATCGCCGGCACGGACGCCGTCGCGGATCGCGGCGATGCCGAGGTCAGTGAGTTCGGTCATGCGCCGCCCTTGTTCGTCATCCCGGCGAAGGCCGGGATCTTGTCGTGATTGGCCCGGCAGGAGCCGCGGGAGATCCCGGCCTGCGCCGGGGTAACGGACATCGCCGCCATCACTCGATCACCTTGGGCACGGTGAAGAACCCGTGCTCCGCCTGCGGTGCATTCGTCATCAGCGCATCGCGGATGCCGCCCCCGGTCAGCGGATCGGCGTTCACCACATCGTCGCGCAGCCTCAGGCTGTTGGGGATCACGGCGGTCATCGGCTCGACGCCCGCGGTATCGACCTCGCCGAGCTGCTCGATCCAGTGGAGGATGTTGCCGAGCTCGGGCGCGAGCCGGGCGGCGTCCTCCTCGGTGATCGCGATCCGGGCGAGGCTCGCGATCTTCTTGACGGTGCTGGTGTCAACGGACATGCCGCGCGGCTAGCACCCCCCTTCCCCGCCGCGCAACGGTTTTGCGGCACGGACGGGCGGCAGCGGAGTAAAGTCTTGGCGCGCAAGTTCCTGTACGTGATCGCGGCGCTCGTCGTCCTGGTGCTGGCCGGCGCCGTCGCCTATCGCTATTTCGGCAACGACCTGATCCGCATGGCGCTGGTGCCGGGCGAGTCCTATCGCGCGCAGCCCGTCGCCCAGTCGCATGTCTACGACCGCCGCATCCTGTGGCTCGCGCGGCCCGACATCCCCGGCAATCCGGCGCTCTGGACGCCGGCGGGCGAGACGCCGGGGCCGGCCGGCAAGGGCGCGGCCGTCTTCTTCATCCATCCCACCTCCTATGTCAGCCGCGACCACTGGAACGCGCCGATCGACGATCCGGAGACCAACGACCGCGCCGCGCTGTTCCTGCGCGGCCAAGCCAGCGCCTTCAACGCGGTGGGCGAGGTTTGGGCGCCGCGCTACCGCCAGGCGACCTTCGGGGCCTTCCTCACCAGCGCCGCCGATGCGGACCGCGCGCTCCAGGCCGCCTATCGCGACGTGTCGGCGGCGTTCGACAGCTTCCTGACCCAGATCGACCGACGCCGTCCGATCATCCTGGCGGGTCACAGCCAGGGCGCACTGCACCTCACCTGGCTGCTCCGCGACCGGGTGGCGAAGGACCCTCGGCTCGCGCGCAGGATCGTCGCGGCCTATGTCGTCGGCTGGCCGGTCTCGCGCGCGACCGACCTGCCGTCGATGGGCCTGCCTGAATGCGCCGGGGCCGAGGCCGCGGGCTGCATCCTGTCGTGGCAAAGCTTCGCCGAGCCGGCCGATCCCGCCCTGATCGTGGACACCTATGACCGCACGACCGGCTTCGATGGCCGGCCGCGGCGCGGCACGCCGATGGTCTGCACCAACCCGCTGACCGGCACGCCGAACGCCGCGGCGCCGGCCACCGCCAATCTCGGCACGCTCTTCCCCGCCAGGGACCTCAGCACCGCCGATATGATCGCCGGCCGTGTCCCCGCCCGCTGCGCCGATCGCGGCTTCCTACTGATCGGTACCGGGCCCGATGTCGGGCCCTATGTGCTGCCGGGCAACAACTACCATGTCTACGACTACAGCCTGTTCTGGGCCAATGTCCGCGCCGATGCGGCGCGCCGGATGGCGGCCTGGAAGGCGCGGCCGCGATGATCACCGCCCGCGCGGCCGAGTTTCGCGAGGCCCTGCCCGAAGGCGGTCGCCTGATCGGGCTCGATGTCGGCACCAAGACGATCGGCACCGCCTTGTGCGATGCCGGCTGGAGCTTCGCCAGCCCCGCCACCCTGATCCGTCGCTCCAAGTTCACCAAGGACCGCGAGCAGCTCGTCGCGCTGATGCGCGCGCAGGGAGTGAAGGGTCTCGTCATCGGCCTGCCCCTCAATCTCGACGGCAGCGAAAGCCCGCGCAGCCAGTCGTCGCGCGCCTTCGCCCGGCTCGTCGCCGATCTCGGCCCGGTGCTGCTATGGGACGAGCGCTGGTCGACCGTGGCGGTCGAGCGGGTGATGATCGAACAGGATATGAGCCGCGCGAAGCGCGCCGAGCGGATCGACAACCTCGCCGCCGCGCATATCCTGCAAGCGGCGCTCGACGCGCTGGTCGCCGCCTGATCGCCTTGCGCCGCCCCGCCGGGGTCGTTACCCGGCAGCTTCGATGTCTCACTCGGACCACCGCCCCGGCACGCTCATCCATGGCGGCGCCGTCTTTCCGCATCGTCACCTCACCGGGATCGAGGGGCTTCAGCCCCATGAGATCACCTTCCTTCTCGACGAGGCGGAGCAATGGGTGGAGGCGAACCGCTCGCATGCCAAGGGCGACGGACGGCTCGCCGGGCTGACGCAGATCAACGCCTTCTTCGAGAACTCGACGCGGACGCTCCTGTCCTTCGAGATCGCCGGCAAGCGGCTCGGCGCCGACGTCGTCAACATGCATGCGGCCCAGTCGAGCGTGAAGAAGGGCGAGACGCTGATCGACACCGCCCAAACGCTCAACGCGATGCGGGCGGACGTGCTGGTGATCCGCCATATGAGTTCGGGCGCGGTCAAGCTGATCGCCGACAAGGTCGACTGCCCCGTTCTCAACGCCGGCGACGGTCGCCACGAACATCCCACCCAGGCGCTGCTCGACGCGCTCACCATCCGCCGCCGGCGCGGCGCAGTGGCGGGGCAGCGGGTGGTGATCTGCGGCGACCTGCTGCACAGCCGCGTCGCCCGGTCCAACATCCTCGCGCTCACTGCGCTGGCCGCGGAGGTGCGGGTCTGCGCCCCCTCCACGCTGATGCCGCCCGCAATCGAACGCATGTTCGTCACCCCCTATACCGACTTCGACGCGGCCCTGGAGGGCGCGGACGTGGTGATGATGCTGCGCCTGCAGAACGAGCGGATGGAAGGCGCGCTGATCCCCTCCCCGCGCGAATACCGGCTCCGCTACGGCCTGACGCCCGAGCGGCTGGCCCGCGCCAAGCCCGGAGCGCTGGTCATGCATCCCGGCCCGATGAACCGCGGGGTCGAGATCGATTCGTCCGTCGCGGACGGCATCCAGTCGGCGATTACCGAGCAGGTGGCGATGGGGGTCGCGGTGCGGATGGCCTGCCTCGACGTGCTGACCCGCCGGGCGCGCGGCGTGGAGGGCTGGGCATGACGCTGGCGATCACCAATGCGCGCATCGTCGGTCCCGACGGTGAGACCCGCGGCACGCTGCTGGTCGAAGGGGAGCGGATCGTCGCGATCGGCGCGGTCGAGGTGCCAGACGGGGTCGAGACCGTCGATGCGCGCGGTCGCTGGCTCGCCCCCGCCATCGTCGATCTCGGCGTCTTCGCGATCGACCGCGAGGCGTGCCGCCGCGGCGGGATCGTGCGGGTCGCGCTGATGCCCGACCAGTCGCCGGTGCTCGACGATCCCGGCATGGTCCAGCGCGCCGCGCTGGTCGGCCGGCCGGACCTGTGGATTCACCCGCTGGTCGCGGCCACCCGCGCCCTGGCCGGGCACGATCTCGCCGAGATCGCCTTCTGCCAGCAGGCGGGCGCACGTGCCGTCGCGACCGGGCGCGGCTGGATTGCCGACACGGCGGTGATGGAGCGCGTCCTGTCCTATGCCCGCGACCTCGACCTTGCCGTCGTCACCCATGCTGAGGATGGCGCGCTCGTCGCCGGTGCGGTGGCGACGGCAGGCGAGACGGCGACCCGGCTCGGCCTGCCCGCGGCTCCCGCCGTCGCCGAGGCCCTCGCGGTGGCGCGCGACCTGATGCTGGCCGAGGCAACGGGCGCGCGACTTCATATCCGGCAAGTCAGCACCGCGGCCGCCCTCGATCTGGTTCGCGCGGCCAAGCGGCGTGGCGTAGCGGTCACCTGCGGCATCACCCCGGCGCATCTGCACCTGTCGGATATCGCGATGAGCGATTTCCGCACCTTCGCCCATCTCTCCCCGCCGCTGCGCAGCGAGGCGGATCGTCAGGCGTGCCGCGCCGCGATCGCGGACGGCACGATCGACGTGATCGCCTCGGGCCACGACCCGCAGGGACCGGAGGCCAAGCGGCTTCCCTTCGCCGACTCCGCTCCCGGCATGGCCGGCGCTGAGACGCTGCTGCCGCTGGCGCTGATGCTGGTTCGCGACGGGCTGTGCGACATGGCCACGCTGTTCCGGCTGCTGGCGACCCATCCGGCGCAGGTGCTGGGCCTCGACGCCGGAACGCTGACGGTGGGCGCCCCCGCCGACCTCATCCTCTTCGACCCCGAAGCCCCGTGGCGGATCGAAGGCGACCGCTTCGCCTCGGCCGGCAACACACCGTTCGACGGCCTGCCGGTGCAAGGCAAGGTGCTGCGCGTGTGGAAGGGCGGGCGGGAGCTGAGGGGCTAGAGCCTGATTCATTCGGCCAAAATCGTCGCCCCAGCGCAGGCTGGGGCCTTCTGCGGCTCTTGCCTCGTACTCTCACCGGAAGATCCCAGCCTTCGCTGGGATGACGACAGAGAGAAGCGGAAACCTAATCCAGATTCGGGCGCAACCACCGGGTCGCCTGCGCCACGTCCACCCCGCGCCGCGCGGCATAGTCCGCGACCTGATCCTCGCCGATCCGCGCGACGCCGAAATATTCCGCCTGCGCATGGCCGAAATAGAAGCCGCTCACCGCGGCGGTGGGCAGCATGGCGAAGCTCTCGGTCAGCTCGATCCCGACCGCCGCCTCCGCACCGAGCAGATCGAACAGCGTTCGCTTCAGGCTATGCTCCGGGCAGGCCGGATAGCCGGGCGCCGGCCGGATGCCGCGATACTGTTCGCGGATCAGCGCGTCGTTGGTCAGCTGTTCGCCCGCGGCATAGCCCCACAAATCCGTGCGGACATGCGCGTGCAGCCGCTCGGCGAACGCCTCCGCCAGGCGATCGGCGAGCGCCTTGAGCAGGATGTCGTTGTAATCGTCGTGACCGGCCTTGAACCGCTCCAGATGCGGCTCGATACCGTGGATGCCGACCGCGAAGCCGCCGATCCAGTCGCCGGCAGGGTCGATGAAATCGGCGAGGCACATATTCGCCCGCCCCTCCCGCTTGGCGATCTGCTGGCGCAGGAAGGGCAGCCTGATCTCTTCAAGCCCCTCCCCTTCAGGGGAGGGGTTGGGGTGGGGCGCTTCCAAAGGCGATGAGGTTCGCGGAGACTCCCCACCCCCAGCCCCTCCCCTGAAGGGGAGGGGAGCCTGAAGCACCACATCGTCCCCATCACGCCGGCACGGCCACAGCGCCGCCACGCCCCTCGCGGTCAGCCACTTCTCCGACACGATCCGGTCGAGCATTGCCTGCGCATCGCCGTAGAGCGACCGCGCGCTCTCGCCGACCACGTGATCGTCGAGGATCGCCGGGAAATTCCCCGCCAGCTCCCAGGCGCGAAAGAAGGGCGTCCAGTCGATATAATGGCGCAGCTCCTCGAGCGACCAGTCGTCGAATACATGCACGCCCGGCGCGCGCGGCACGGGGGCCTTGAGCATCATGTCCGCGACGAAGCCACGCGCGCGCGCCTCGGCGAGCGGCAGCAGGTCGTTCTGCCCCTTGCCCGCCCGCGCATCGCGCACCTTCTGATATTCCGCGGCGACGTCCGCGACATAGGGGTCGCGCTGGGTGTCCGACACCAGGGTCGTCGCAACGCCCACCGCGCGGCTGGCGTCGAGCACATGCACCACCGGCCCCTGATAGGCCGGGGCGATGCGCAGCGCCGTATGCACCTTCGACGTCGTCGCGCCGCCGATCAGCAGCGGCATGCGCATCTGCGCGCGCTGCATCTCCTCCGCCACCGTCACCATCTCGTCGAGCGAGGGGGTGATGAGGCCCGACAGGCCGATCATGTCGGCGTCGTTCTCGTTCGCCGCTTCGAGGATCTTCGCCCAGGGCACCATCACGCCCAAGTCCACGACCTCGAAGCCGTTGCACTGAAGGACGACCCCGACGATGTTCTTGCCGATATCGTGCACGTCGCCCTTGACGGTCGCCATGATGACCCGGCCCTTGGCCCGGGCGCCCGCCGCCTTCTCCGCCTCGATGAAGGGGAGGAGGTGCGCCACCGCCTTCTTCATCACGCGCGCGGACTTGACCACCTGCGGCAGGAACATCTTGCCCGAACCGAACAGGTCGCCGACTACGTTCATGCCCTGCATCAGCGGACCCTCGATCACCTCGATCGGCCGGCCGCCGCGCGCGGCGATGTCCTGTCGCGCCTCTTCGGTATCCTCCACGACATGCGCGTCGATGCCCTTGACCAGCGCATATTCGAGCCGCTTGACGACATCGAGCCCGCGCCATTCCGCCGCCTGCTTCTCCGCCGCCGCATCGGTGCCGCGAAACTTCTCGGCCAGCGCGACCAGCCGGTCGCCGGCCTCGGGATCGCGGTTGAGGACGACATCCTCGCAGGCGGTGCGAAGCTCGGGATCGATCGTGTCGTAGACGTCGAGCTGGCCGGCATTGACGATCCCCATGTCCATCCCCGCCGGAATGGTATGGTAGAGGAACACCGAGTGCATCGCGCGCCGTACCGGCTCGTTGCCGCGGAAGCTGAAGGACAGGTTCGACAGGCCGCCCGAGATGTGGACGTGCGGGCACCGCGCCTTGATCTCGCGGCACGCCTCGATGAAGTCGACGCCGTAATTGTTGTGCTCCTCGATCCCCGTGGCCACCGCGAAGATATTGGGGTCGAAGATGATGTCCTCGGGCGGGAAGCCGATTCCGGTCAGCAGCCCGTAGGCGCGCTCGCAGATTTCGACCTTGCGGGCCTGGGTGTCCGCCTGTCCGGCCTCGTCGAACGCCATCACCACCACGGCCGCGCCATAGGCCATGCACTTGCGCGCCTGCTCGAGGAAGGGCGCCTCGCCCTCCTTCATGCTGATCGAATTGACGATCGGCTTGCCCGACACGCACTTCAGCCCCGCCTCGATCACGCTCCACTTCGAACTGTCGATCATGATCGGCACGCGCGCGATATCGGGTTCGGCCGCGATCAGCTTGAGGAAGGTCGTCATGGCGAATTCGGCGTCGAGCAGCCCTTCGTCCATGTTGACGTCGACCACCTGCGCGCCGTTCTCCACCTGCTGGCGCGCGACCTCGACCGCGCGGGCATAGTCACCCGCCATGATCATCTTCTTGAACGCCGCGGAGCCGGTGACGTTGGTCCGCTCGCCGATATTGACGAACTGGGTGGAGGAAGTGGTGGTCATGGTTCTTTCTTCAGATCCTCCCCGCTCGCGGGGAGGGGGACCGCTCGGCGCAGCCGAGGGGTGGAGGGGGTTCTCCACCAGCGATTACCGTCGTGGAGAACCCCCTCCACCATGCTTCGCATGGTCCCCCTCCCCGCTGGCGGAGAGGATCTGACTAGGCCGCCATGGTGAACGGCTCCAGCCCGGCGAGCCGCGTCCGCACCGGCGGCCTCGGGATCGCGCGCGGCGGCACGCCCCGCACCCGCTCGGCGATCGCGCGGATATGGTCGGGCGTCGAGCCGCAACAGCCGCCGAGCACATTGACCTGGCCCGCCCCCGCCCATTCATGGACCAGGCCGGCGGTCGTCTCCGGCGCCTCGTCATAGGCGCCCAGCTCGTTCGGCAGGCCGGCATTGGGATAGACCATGATCAGCGTGTCGCAGATCTCCGACAGCGTCTTCACATGCGGGCGCAGCTGCTCCGCCCCGAACGAGCAGTTGAGCCCGATCGTCAGCGGCTTCGCATGGCGCACCGCATGCCAGAACGCCTCGACGGTATGCCCCGACAGATTGCGCCCCGACAGATCGGTCAGCGTCATCGACAGCATGATCGGCACGTCGCGCCCGCGATCCCGCCCGGCATCGAGCGCGGCCATGATCCCCGCCTTGGCATTGAGCGTGTCGAACACCGTCTCGATCAGGATGAAGTCGGCGCCGCCGTCGAGCAGCGCATCCGTCTGCTCGCGATAGACGCCGGTCAGATAGTCGAAGTCGATCTCGCGATAGCCGGGATCGTTGACGTCGGGCGACAGCGACAGCGTCTTGTTGGTCGGCCCGATCGCCCCGGCGACGAAGCGAGGGCGACCGTCGCGATCCGCAAACTCGTCGGCGATCGTCCGCGCCATCCTGGCGCTCTCGAAGTTGATCTCGCGCACCAGATGCTCTGCGCCGTAGTCGGCCTGGCTGATGCTGTTGGCCGAGAAGGTGTTGGTCTCGGCGATATCCGCTCCCGCCTCGAAATAGGCGCGGTGGATCGCGGCCGGCACCTCGGGCTTGGTCAGCGCGAGAATGTCGTTGTTGCCCTTCTGGTCATGGGACAGCCCCAGCGACCCGGCATAATCCGCCTCGGACAGCTTCCAGTTCTGGATTTCGGTCCCGAACGCGCCGTCGGTGATCAGGATGCGCTTGGCCGCCTCTGCCAGGAATATGTCGCGTGTGGTCATCATTCGTCCCTCTAGGCCCCTCCCCTTCAGGGGAGGGGTTGGGGTGGGGCGTAGCAGTCTCATCGAGACACCGGCGCCCGTGGAACCGCCCCACCCCTTACCCCTCCCCTGAAGGGGAGGGGCTGTGATTTCTAAGCCGCCGCCTCGACCGCCACCGGCGCCTTCGCCCGCACCCCCAGCAGGTGGCAGATGGCGAAGGCCAGCTCGGCCCGATTGAGCGTGTAGAAGTGGAGCGCCTTCACCCCGCCCGCATAGAGCCGGCGCGACAGCTCCGCCGCCACCGTCGCCGCGACCAGCTGCCGCGCGGCGGGATGGGCGTCGAGCCCCTCGAACAGGCGCCCCATCCAGGCCGGCACCGCCGTCCCGCACATCGCGCTCATCCGCTGGACCGAGGCGAAATTGCACACCGGCATGATGCCGGGCACGATCTCCGCATCGATCCCCGCCGCCGCCGCCGCGTCGCGAAAGCGGAAGAAGGTCTCGGCCTCGAAGAAGAACTGGGTGATCGCGCGGTTCGCGCCCGCGTCGAGCTTGCGCTTCAGATTGTCGAGGTCCGCTGCGGTGCTCGCCGAGTCCGGATGGCTCTCCGGATAGGCGGCGACCGAGATCTCGAACGGATGCAGCCGCCGCAGCCCCGCAACCAGCGCCGCCGCATTCTCATACCCGCCCGCCGGGCTGGAGAAGCGCGCGCCCTGTTCGGGCGGATCGCCGCGCAGCGCGACGATGTGGCGCACGCCCGCCGCCCAATAGCCTTCGGCGACCTGATCGATCTCCTCGCGCGTCGCCTCGACACAGGTCAGGTGCGCCGCCGCCGACAGGCTGGTCTCGCGCTGGATGCGCGCCACCGTGCCATGGGTCCGCTCGCGCGTCGTCCCCCCGGCGCCATAGGTCACCGAGACGAACTCCGGGCCCAGCGGCTCCAGCGTCCGCACCGCATCCCACAGCTGCTCTTCCATCTTCTCGTTCTTGGGCGGGAAGAATTCGAAGCTGACCGCCAGGTCGCCGCGCACATCCGCATAGAGGGGCGCATCGAGCGCACGCCGCGCCTCTTCGAGCTGGTTGACCGAGATCGTCATGCCGCCTTCACCTCATGCAGCCCGGCCGCACCCTTGCGGGCGAGCCATAATTTCACCGTCAGTTCGCCCCCGCCCAGGGTCTCGACCCGCATCATCCTAAGACCCGCCGCCTCGGCCCAGCCCTCGATCTGCGCATCGGCGAAACCGAGGCGGACATGGGCGTCGCGCGCGCGCAGTTCCTCGCGGTCGTGCGGCGCGAAATCGACGATCAGCAGGCGCCCGCCGGGGGCCAGCACCCGCGCCGCCTCGGCGATCGCCGCGCCGGGTGCCGCCGCGAAATGGAGGACGTGATGGATAATCGCCAGATCGGCCGCCCCGTCCGTCATCGGCAGCGCATAGAGGTCCGCCTGGCGCAGTTCGGTATTGGCCGATCCCGCCAGCTTCGCCCGGGCGAGCCGCAGCATCTCCGACGAGCGGTCGATGCCTAGAGCCGCATCGGCGCGGCCGGCGAAGAGCTCGAGCATCCGCCCGGTGCCCGTGCCGATATCGATCAGCGTGCCGATCGGCGCCGGGCCGAGCACCTCCGCCATCGCGGCCTCCACCTGCGCCTCCGCGACATGCAGCGAGCGGATCGCGTCCCATTCGCCGGCATGGGTCTCGAACCAGGCGGTGGCGGCCGCCGCACGGTCGGCACGCACGGCTGCCAGCCGGGCGATGTCGGCGACGGCCCAATGGTCCGCCTGTCCATGCGCCCAGCCATCGAGCGCGGCGGCGATCGGCGCCACCACCTCGGCCGAACCCAGCGCGACGAAGACCCAGCTGCCCTCCTTGCGTCGCTCGGCCAGGCCGGCATCGCAGAGGATCTTCACGTGGCGCGACACGCGCGGCTGGCTTTGCCCCAGCACCTGCGCCAGCTCGCCGACCGACAGCTCCATGCGCCGCAGCAGCGCCAGGATGCGCAGCCGCGTCGCGTCGCCTAACGCACTGAAGATGGGGAGCGGGTCGACCATAGGCATCAACATATAAAGATATCTTTATATGAGGTCAATCGATCCCGGCGCGGGAGCCGAAAGGGATCGCTCGCGTTACGACCCGCACGTCCGGGCTCGTTCCGGACCTATTCGGGAGCCATAGAGATGAAGAAGCTGATCGTCCCCGCCCTTGTCGCCGCCGCAGCGCTGTCGGCCTGCAGCCAGAACGCCCGCAACGAGACCTCGGAAGCGGCCGGCGCGGTGGGGGCGGATGTCGAGGCGACGACCCGCAACGCGACCGGCGACGTCGACGCCGCGACCGATCGCGCCCTGAACGGCGCCGAGCGCAGCCTCGACAATGCCGGCACCGCGATCGACCGCAGCGCCGACCGCGCGGGCGATGCGATCGGCAATGCCGCGGACCGCGCCGCCGACACCACCGGCGCGGCGCTGGAGAATGCCGGCCAGAAGCTGCGCGACTGACGCGATCGCGCCCCCTCGCCGCCGCGCGAGGGGGCGGTTTCCCGGTGCAGCAGGAGCGCCCGCATGACCCTTCGCCGGCTCGGTTCGACCGACCTCAAAATCGCGCCGCTGGTTCTCGGCGGCAATGTTTTCGGCTGGACCGCCGATCGCGCCGCCAGCTTCGCGGTGCTCGACGCCTTTGTCGAGGGCGGCGGGACGATGATCGATACCGCCGACGTCTATTCGGCCTGGGTCGACGGCCATCGGGGCGGCGAATCGGAGACGATGATCGGGGAGTGGCTGCGGGCTTCGGGCAAGCGCGACCAGGTCCTGATCGCGACCAAGGTCGGCATGCTGCCCGGCGAGGGCGGCGAGAAGCTGGCGCCCGCGCGGATCGCCGCAGCATGCGAGGCGTCGCTCAAGCGCCTCGGCACCGATCGGATCGACCTCTATTACGCGCATCAGGACGACGATGCCGTGCCGCAGCAGGACGTGCTCGCCGCATTCGGCCGGCTGCTCGACGACGGCAAGATCCGCGTGCTGGGCGCCTCCAACTTCTCCGCCGCCCGGCTGAAATCGGCGGTCGACCTGTCACGCGACGGCAGCTTGCCGCGCTACCATGCTCTGCAACCGGAATATAATCTGGTCAGCCGGCACAAGTTCGAGGGCGAGCTGCAGGATTTCTGCGTGACCGAGAATATCGCGGTCCTGCCCTATTATGGCCTCGCCTCCGGCTTTCTGACCGGCAAGTACCGGACCCGCGAGGATCTGTCGAAGAGCGCGCGCGGCGGCGGACTGGCCTCCCTGCTGGAGGGGCGCGGCAAGGCGGTGCTCGACGCGATGGACGGGGTCGTCGGCGAGACCGGCGCTACCCATGCGCAGGTCGCACTCGCCTGGCTGATCGCGCAGCCGGGTGTCACGGCACCGATCGCCAGCGCCACCAGCGTCGAACAGCTGCGTGACCTGCTGCCGGCGATGACGCTGGAGCTGTCGAAAGACCAGCTGGAGCGATTGACCGACGCTGGCGCCTGACGACCGCCACGTCTAGCATCGGTGTGTGAACGCTCTCGCCCGCACGCTCGCCCTTCTCGCCCTCTGGCTCGTCGCCTTACCGGCGCAAGCCGCGGTGACCGCGACGTTCTGGAGCCACGAGCTGGGCAACAGCTTTCCCCATGCCTTCTTCACCCTCAGGGGAACGCCCGACGCCGGCGGCCCGCCGGTCGACATCGCCTATGGCTTCACCGCGCGCAGCCTGTCACCGGCGATCCTGATGGGAACGGTGAAGGGCCGGCTCGAAAGCGCGAAACCGGCCTATATCCGAGGCAGCGACGCGCAGTTCGCAGTTGTGCTCAGCGATGCCCAATATGCCAGCCTGCTCGCGCTGGCGCGCGCCTGGAGCGAGGAAGGCGGCGACAGCAGCTACAACCTCAACCATCGCAACTGCGTCCATTTCGTCCGCGAGGCCGCGCGCCGCATCGGTCTGACCGGACTGGATCAGCCGGCGCTCATGAAAAAGCCCCGCTCCTTCCTCAAGGCCGTCGCCGCTGCCAACACCGGCAAGGTGATCGCGCTCGGCATTCCCGGCAAGGCCTATCTCGCGACGCTGCCGCCGCTGCGGTGAGGGGCATCGAACCGCGCTCCGCTCAGACTCAACCAGCCGTCATCCCAGCGAAGGCTGGGATCTTCCGGTGATAGCGCGGGTCAGGAGTCGCGTGAGGCCCCAGCCTGCGCTGGGGCGACGATCATGGACAGGTGAGTCAGACTCCGATGCCGTTGGTGCCGAGCCGCACCTGCCTGTTCGTACGGCCCCCCGTTCGTGCTGAGCTTGTCGAAGCACTGTTCTTCATCTCCCGACCCCATCGATGCCGGTGCGGAAGACAAGCAGCACTTCGACACGCCAGTACGAACGAGTGGGGGGTCATGCGCACCCTCACCGCCCGAGCATATGATCCACGAACTGCCCGAGCGTCCGGAACCCCGCCAGCCGCAGCGGCCCGCCCTCGGCTGCGATCGCGCCCGGCACCAGCCCGCGCTCGAAGCCCAGCTTCGCGGCCTCCTTCAGCCGTAGCGGCGCGTGCGCGACCGGCCGGATCTCGCCCGACAGCGCCACCTCGCCGAACGCCACCGCCTCCGCCGGCACGGGCCGTTCGGACAGGGCCGACACCAACGCTGCCGCCACCGCCAGGTCCGCCGCCGGATCCTGCACCCGGTAGCCGCCGGCGATATTGAGATAGACCTCGGCCGCGGAGAAGGAGAGGCCACAGCGCGCCTCCAGCACCGCCAGGATCATCGCCAGCCGGCCCGAGTCCCAGCCCACCACGGATCGCCGCGGCGTCGCTCCGCTCGCCAGCCGCACCACCAGCGCCTGGATCTCGACCAGCACCGGCCGCGTCCCCTCCAGCGCCGGGAACACGGTCGCGCCCGTCATCCCTTCCTCGCGCTGGGTCAGGAACAGGGCCGAGGGGTTCGCCACCTCCGCCAGCCCCTCGGTCTGCATCGCGAACACGCCGATCTCGTCGGTGCCGCCGAAGCGATTCTTGATCGAGCGGAGGATGCGATACTGATGGCTCCGCTCGCCTTCGAAGGCGAGGACGGTATCGACCATATGCTCCAGAACCCGCGGCCCCGCGATGCTGCCGTCCTTGGTGACATGGCCGACCATGACCAGCGCGGTGCCGCGCTCCTTGGCAAACCGGATCAGCTCCTGCGCAGAGGCACGGACCTGGCTCACCGTGCCCGGCGCGCCCTCGATCAGGTCCGAGTGCATGGTCTGGATCGAATCGATCACCAGCAGCGTCGGCGCAGCGCCGGACGACAGCGTGGTCAGGATGTCGCGGGTCGAGGTTGCCGCGGCCAGCTGCACCGGCGCCTTCCCCAGCCCCAGCCGGCGTGCCCGCAGTCGCACCTGATCGGCCGCCTCCTCGCCCGACACATAGGCGACGCGGTGGCCATCCAGTGCCATTCGCGCCGCGGCCTGGAGCAGCAGGGTCGACTTGCCGATTCCCGGATCGCCGCCGATCAGCGTCGCCGACCCTTCCACGAACCCGCCGCCGAGCGCCCGGTCGAACTCCGCGATCCCGGTCGCCAGCCGCGCCGGCAAGGCGACCTCCGCGTCCAGGCTGGTCAGCACGATCGATCGCCCGCCGCCTTGCAGATTATGCTTGGCGGCAAAGGGGGTGACGACCGCCCCCGCCTCCTCGACCAGCGTGTTCCACTCCGCGCAGTCGGCGCATTGCCCCTGCCAGCGCGACGCCACCGACCCGCAGGCCTGGCACACATAGCGTTTCTGCGACTTTGCCATGCCTGTCATGTAGCGGAACGATACGGGAACGCAATTGGTCCGTGGCCGATCTCGCCGGCTGGCGGGTGGCGTTCCGGCCGCAGCGGCGCTATCGCCCCCGCCTCATGCAGGCATCCGACCTTCGCGTCGCGCTCTTCAGCGGCAATTACAATTATACGCGCGACGGCGCCAACATGTCGCTGAACCTGCTGGTCGGGCATCTGCTGCGCCATGGCGTCGCGGTCCGGGTCTATTCGCCGACCACGGCGCGCCCGGCCTTCGCGCCGACCGGCGACCTCGTACCGGTCCCGGCGATCCCGCTGCCGGCGGGTCGCAGCGAATACCGGCTCGCCCGCGGCCTGCCTGCCGCCGTCCGCCGCGATCTCGAGGCGTTCGCGCCCAATATCGTCCATGTCTCCGCGCCCGAACTGCTCGGCCACGCGGCGCTGCGCTGGGCGGAGCGGCATGGCGTCACCCGCACGGCCTCGTTCCACACCCGGTTCGAGACCTATGCCAGCTACTATGGCATCGGCTTCGTCGAGCCGTTGCTGATCGCGATGATGCGGCGCTTCTACAACCGCTTCGACCGTGTCTTCGTGCCTTCGCCGAGCATGATCGCGCTGCTCCGGCAATGGGGCGTCAGCGCCGACATGGCGATCTGGTCGCGCGGCATCGACCACGACCGGTTCCGCCCCGACCGCCGCAGCCTGGCGTGGCGGCGCGACCTCGGCATCGGCGACGACGAGGTCGCGATCGGCTTTCTCGGGCGGCTGGTGAAGGAGAAGGGGCTCGACGTCTTCGCCGCCGTCGCCCAGGAACTCGCCCGTCGCGGCGTGCCGCACCGGGTGCTGGCGATCGGCAAGGGCCCGGCGGAGGACTGGTTCGCGCGCGAGGTGCCGGGGGCGATCCTCGCCGGCTATCAGAGTGGCGACGATCTCGGCCGCGCGGTCGCGTCGATGGACGTCTTCTTCAATCCCTCCGTCACCGAGACCTTCGGCAACGTCACCACCGAGGCGATGGCGGCCGGCGTCCCGGTCGTCGCGGCACGGGCGACCGGCGCGGTCGATCTGGTGGTCGACGGCGAGACGGGCTTCCTCGTTCCCCCACGCGACATCGCCGCCTATGCCGACGCGATCGCCGCGATCATCGCCGATCCGAGCCTCCGCGCCGCCATGGGCGAAGCCGGCTACCGCCGCGCCGACGCCTATCGCTGGGACACCGCCAACCAGGCGGTGCTGGACGGCTATCTGGAGTTGAAGAACGGACACTGAGCTTCCCCCGCCAGGGGGCGGTGGCCGGCTTCAGCCGGTCGGAGAGGGAGGATATGAAACCTCCGCCTTCAATCCCCCTCGCGCCAGTCGAAGGTCAGCGGTGCCTCGCGAAACGCGAACCGGTCGAGATGGCTTGCCACCACGTCGCGCATCCGGGCCGCGTCCTCGCCCGCCGGCACGGTCAGCACGACGTCGAGCGACTCGCTGTCCGCCCGCATCGCCAGCCGCGATCCGTTGGGAAAGTCGATCGTCCCCTCCTCGGGCGTGAAGGCGACGGTCATCTTGTGGCTCCAGTGCTTGGCGAGCTGCTGGAGATAGCGACTGGCCGACAGGGTCGGCACGCGGGCAATGCTGGTCGTCATCACAGCCTCTCGATCTTCTGGACGGCCTCGTCGATCACCGCGGCGATCGCGTGGGCGGTTTCGGCATCCATCTCGCCATGCAGCCGGTTCTGCACCGCATGGCGCAGATTGGCGATCGCGCGGCGCACCGGTGCGTGGTCGCCGCGATGCCGCTCCTGGCCCAGCCCGGTCAGCCGCGCGATCAGTGCCGCCACCTCCTCGGCCCGCTCGGCCAGATGCGCTTCGCCCGAGGGCGTCACCGCGAAGCGCTTGCGCGCGCCCTCGCTCGCCTGTTCGGCGATCAGCTCCATCTCGCCGAGCATCGTCAGCGACGGATAGACCACGCCCGGGCTGGGCGCATAGGCGCCGCCGGTCAGCTCCTCGATCGCCTTGATCAGCTCATAGCCGTGGCGCGGCGCATCGGCGATCAGCCGGAGCAATACGAGCCTGAGCTCGCCCCCGTCGAACATCCGCCGCCGCCCGCCGCCGCTGCGCTGCGCCTCGTCCCAGCGCGCCGCGACCTCGCCGGCGAAGCGTTCCCAGCCGCCTCGTCCGCCGCCAAAACCCCGGGCGAAGTCCCGCCCGCGAGGGCCGCACCCGCGGCCGTGCATATGAAAGTGCATGGTCGATCGTCCTTTCTTCGATGCGCACGAGATATATCTTAGATAGCATCTGACAAGCCCCTTTGTTCGGATTGTCGCGACAGGGTGACGAGCCCCCTGCCCCGGCCTACATGGAAGGGCATGGCCGACCTGTTCGCCGGTATCGAACCTCCACCCGCCCCCGCTGGGACGCCCGCCGCCGACGCGCCGCTTGCCGACCGGCTGCGCCCGCGTGACCTGGCTGAGGTGGTCGGGCAGGAGCATCTCACCGGCCCCGACGGCGCGATCGGCCGGATGGTCGCGGCCGGGCGGCTGTCCTCGACGATCCTCTGGGGCCCGCCCGGTACCGGCAAGACGACGATCGCGCGCCTGCTCGCCGATGCGGTCGGCCTGCGCTTCGCCAGCATCTCCGCCGTCTTCTCCGGCGTCGCCGACCTGAAAAAGGCGTTCGCCGAGGCCAGGGACGCCGCCCGCGCCGGCCGCCGTACCCTGTTGTTCGTGGACGAGATCCACCGCTTCAACCGCGCGCAGCAGGACGGCTTCCTCCCCTTTGTCGAGGACGGCACCGTAGTGCTGGTCGGCGCCACGACCGAAAACCCTTCCTTCGAGCTCAACGCCGCGCTCCTTTCCCGCGCGCAGGTGCTGGTCCTGCACCGTCTCGGCCCCGCCGCGCTCGACCAGCTGCTCGCCCGCGCCGAGGCGATCGAGGGGCGCCCCCTCCCCCTCACCGACGCCGCGCGCGAGGCGCTGGTGGCGAGCGCCGATGGCGACGGCCGTTTCCTGCTCAATCAGGCGGAGACGCTGTTCGCGATCGATCTCGCCGAACCGCTCAATCCTGCCGGCCTGTCGCAACTGCTGCAGCGCCGCGTCGCCATGTACGACAAGGATCGCGAGGGCCATTACGGGCTGATCTCCGCGCTCCACAAATCGATCCGCGGCTCCGATCCCCAGGCCGCGCTCTACTATCTCGCCCGGATGCTGGTGGCGGGCGAAGAACCGCTCTACGTGCTGCGCCGCCTGACCCGTGCTGCGGTCGAGGATATCGGCCTCGCCGATCCGCAGGCGCTCATCCAGTGCCTCGCCGCCAAGGACGCCTATGATTTCCTCGGCAGCCCGGAGGGTGAGCTGGCGATCGTGCAGGCCTGTCTCTATCTCGCCACCGCCCCCAAATCGAACGCGCAATATCTCGCGCAGAAAGCCGCGTGGCGCACTGCCAAGGAAAGCGGCTCGATCAGCCCGCCCAAGTCGATCCTCGGCGCGCCGACCCGGCTGATGCGCGATCTCGGCTATGGCGCGGGGTACGAGTATGACCATGACGCCGAGGGGGCATTCTCCGGCGCCGATTACTGGCCCGAGGAACTGGCGCCGCAGCGCTTCTACGAACCCTCCGGCCGCGGGTTCGAGAAACGGATCGCCGAGCGGCTGGCCTGGTGGGACGAGCAGCGCGCCCAACGCCGCGGATGAGGCGGTTCGCGCGTTTCGCCTGTTTCGACTGGTCCGGCGCCGCCGTCCTCCGCCCGCCCGGCATCGCGCTGGCGATCATCGATCGCGCCGGCCCGCCCCGCATGATCGAGCCGCCCGGCGGCTGGTCGCGCATGGGCGCGCTCGACTGGCTGCGCGAGGCGGCGGCGGCGGGCGAGGACATGCTGATCGGCATCGATTTCTCGCCCGCCCTGCCCTTCGCCGACAGCGGCGCCTATTTCCCCGGCTGGTCCGACAGCCCCGCCGATGCGCGCGCCTTATGGGCGCTGGTCGATGACCTCACGGCCGGCGACCTGCATCTGTCGGTTTCCACCCTCTTCGCCCATCCGGAAATCGCCCGCTATTTTCGCCAGCATGGCGGCCGGCAGGGCGACCGCTTCGGCTCCCGCGGCGGTGGCCGCCTCCGCCTGACCGAAGAGCGGGCAAAAGCCCTGCGCCTCTCGCCCTCCAGCACGTTCAACTGCGTCGGCGCGGCGCAGGTCGGCAAGTCGAGCCTCACCGGCATGCGCCTTCTCCACAAGCTCGGCGGCGCGATCCCGATCTGGCCTTTCGATGCCGTTCCGGAGACAGGCCCGCTGCTGGTCGAAATCTACACCAGCCTCGCCGCCCGCGCCGCCGGGCTCGCACCGGGGCGCAGCAAGCTGCGCACCCCCGCCGCCCTGAACGCTGCCCTGATCCGCTTCGAAGCCGCCCCCTTGGCAATGCCGCGGCACGACGATCATCGCGCCGATGCGGCCCTGACCGCCGCCTGGCTGCGCCACGTCGCCGACGACCCGGCGCTCTGGCACCCCGCCGATCTCGACCGCGTCGCCATGACGGAGGGCTGGACCTTCGGCGTCACCTGACGCATGGGAAGCGCCAGGCCGGTTTAGCTCAGCTGGTAGAGCAGCGGTTTTGTAAACCGAAGGTCGCGGGTTCGATTCCTGCAACCGGCACCAAGGCCATTGCTCCATAACGGCATCTAGAGCCGACCTGACCCTCCGCCTGAGTAGAGTCGAAGAGCCTGAGGCTCACAGTACTTCGACTGCGCTCGGTCTGAACGGGTCAGCATGACATGATCCGACCCTACGATCCGCTGCCGCCCGCCCGGTCCTGGTCGAGATCGTCGCCCTCGGTGCCGCCGCCGGCGCTGGCGCCACTGCCATGGACCGCCCCCGTCCGCTGGTCGACATGCGCGCGTTGCCCTGCATCCTCGGGCAATTCGGGATGCTCGCCTGTCGCAACCGGGTCCACCGCCATGCCGGCATCGCGCTGGCCGACGCCGACGCGCTGCGGCTGGCGGTGCTCCTGCGTGTCGTATTCGATGCCGTAATAGCCACCCTTCTCGCCGCGGCGGTTGCCGTGGATCTCGATGGCGGGCTCGGTCTCGGGCGACGCATGGTCGCGACTGTCGCGGTTGTCGGTCATGCCGTCCAAACGCGCGAGCGGGCCGGCGGATGCGCGGAAACGCCCGGCATCCTCCGCGGATGCCGGGCGTCCCCCCTTGTAACCGTTCGTCGTGCCGCGATCAGGCGAGCGTGGCGCGGACCGAGGTCTGGCGGCTGCGATAGCGCATGCCCGCGCCGACCAGGCCGAAGCCGACCAGCATCATCGCCCAGGTCGTCGGCTCGGGCACCGCGCCGGTGAAGCGGACATTGTCGATCTCGAGCGAGTTGACCGACGAGGTCAGGCGCAGGCCGGTCAGCACTTCACCCTGTCCGGCGGTGAAGGTGAAGGCGCGGTTCGTGGCCGGCAGCGTCTGCGAGCCGTTGGCGGCGGCGGGATCGGCGAGCTGCGAGCCGGTGTAGCTCATCAGCACCTTGCCACCGGCGCCGAGCAGCTGGACGGTGTTGCCCGCGTCGATCGAGCCCATGTAGATCGAGATCGACTGATAGCCGGTGATCCCGCCCGCGATCGAGGCGATCGTCGCGACCTCGTTGGACTTGACCGCCAGATAGTGGTTGTCGGCCGGCGCGGGATAGGGATTGGCGCCCATGCCGCTGACGTTGCCGGTCATGATCGTGCCGCCGGTGCGGACGAAGCCGGCCGCGTTGGCGGCGGTCTCGAAGGTGTACTGCGCGCCGGCCGCCGAGGCGTTGAACACGTCGGTGGAGCCGTTGGTGGCCGTGTAGGTGACGGCGCCGGCCGGCACGGCGGCGACGGTGGCGGCGAGGGCGGCGGCGGCGAGAGCGATCGTCTTCATGGCAGGTCCTTCCTGGTGTTCGCCGCGGGGAGGGAAATCGGTGCGGCCGTTCGATGCACCTCAAATGCCGCCGGAAATTCCTGTCTGCCAGATGAACGACGGTCCTGATTCGGGACCTCCCGGCTTGGGACGAATCAAGGTTAATTCAACCATTCGGCCATTTCGCTTCCGTTATGGAAACCGACAGGGGGTCGCGGATGTTTTCGCCAGGATGACCGACACTGCGCCGCTTCCCGTCCTCAAGGTCGCCAGCTACAATATGCGCAAGGGGATCGGCACCGACCGGCGCCGCAACCCGGAGAGGATTATCGAGGTGCTGCGCGAGATCGACGCGGACATTGTCGCCCTGCAGGAAGCGGATCGGCGATTCGGCGCGCGCGAGGGCGTGATCCCGCTTCATCTGCTCGACGAGCATACCGACTGGAAGCCCGTCGCGGTCGGCAAGCGCGCGGCGTCGATGGGCTGGCACGGCAACGCGTTGCTGGTCCGCAAGTCCGCCCAGGTCGTCGGGTGCCATGCCCTCCACCTCCCGGCGCTGGAGCCGCGCGGCGCGGTCTCGGCCGACATCGCGATAGGCGGCGCGCTGATCCGGGTGGTCGGAATGCATCTGGACCTGTCCGGCCTATGGCGTCGCAAGCAGGCGGCGGCGATCCTCGCCCATGTCGGCGGCACCCGGCCCCGCTGCCCCACGGTGATGATGGGCGACCTCAACGAGTGGACGGCCGCAGCCGGGTGCCTGCGTGATTTCGGGCGCGATTTCCGATTCGCGGCGACCGGCCCTTCCTTCCACGCGCGCCGTCCGGTCGGTCGCCTCGACCGGATCATGGTGTCGTCAGACCTCGCGATCGAGGACTGCGGGGTCCATCTCAGCGCAACCGCGCGGCGCGCGTCGGACCATCTGCCGATCTGGGCGAGGATCGCCGCCGCCTGATGCGCGAGAAGGAACTGCGCCTCGCCCTGGTCTGCTATGGCGGCATCAGCCTCGCCGTCTACATGCACGGCATCACCAAGGAGATCTGGCGCCTCGTCCGCGCCAGCCGGGCGATGCATGCCGGCGAGGCGCCGCTCGGTGGCACCGACGCGGTCTATCACGCGCTTCTCGCCGAGATCGGCGAGCGGGCGGACCTGCGCCTGCGGGTGCTGGCGGACATCATCGCCGGCGCCTCTGCCGGCGGGATCAATGGCATCTTCCTCGCCCAGGCGATCACCACTGGGCAAAGCCTCGATCCGCTGACCGACCTGTGGCTCGAATCGGCCGATGTCGATGCGCTCACCGATCCTGATGCCGCCCCATCGTCGCGCTTCTCGAAAATGTGGGCGCTGCCCCTCGCCTGGATGGCGGCGGGGCGCAGCGCCGAGGCAGTCGATGCGCTGGACGATCCGTCCACGCGGGAGGAGGTACGCGCCAAGCTGTCGCGCTTCGTCCGCTCGCGCTGGTTCGAGCCACCCTTTGGCGGCGCGATCCTCACCCGGCTCGTCCTTGATGCGCTGGCGGTGATGGCGAAGGGGGAGATCGGTCCGCGCCTCCTGCCCCCCGGCCAGCCGCTCGACCTGTTCATCACCGTCACCGATTTCGGCGGCCATCCGGAGCGGCTGCCGCTCAACTCTCCTGCCGAAGTCATCGAGACGGAACATCGTCTCGTCCTCGCCTTTTCCGACGAGGGGCGCCCGACCGAGGCGCTCGCCGCCGCCCCCGAGCTCGCCTTCGCGGCCCGTGCCACCTCGAGCTTCCCCGGCGCCTTCCCGCCCTTCCGCGTCGCCGAGCTCGACGCGGTGCTCGCGGAACGCGGCGAGGACTGGCCGGGACGCGACGCCTTCCTCGCCCGTGCGCTGCCCCGTCATCATGCCGCCAAGGGCGCCGAGAAAGCGGTGCTGATCGACGGCTCAGTGCTGGCTAACGCGCCGTTCCGCCCGGCCATGGAGGCGCTGCGCAACCGCCCCGCCCGCCGCCAGGTCGACCGCCGCTTCGTCTATATCGATCCGTCGCCGGGTCTGAAGTTCCGGCTGGGCGGCAGCAGCGCGACGCCGGGCTTCTTCCAGACGATCCTCGGCGCGATCAGCGAGTTGCCGCGCCACCAGCCGATCCGCGACAATCTCGATGCGCTCGCCACCCGCAGCCGGGCGATCGAGCGCACCCGCGCCATCCTCGACGCGATCCGGCCGGCGGTGGAGGCCGAGGTCGAGGCCGCGTTCGGCCGCGTCCTCTTCCTCGACCGACCGACGCCCTCTCGCCTGTCGGCCTGGCGCAGCCGCGCGCAGCAGGCGGCAGCGCGGCAGGCGGGCTATGCCTTCGCCGCCTACGGCCATCTGAAATTGGCCGGCGTGATCGATTCGATCGCCAAGCTGGGCGAGGGCGCGGGCGCCAACCGGCGGGCCCGTTCCGCCATCGCCGCGATCGCGCCGGCCGACCCGGGCGATGCGGCGGGGATCGACTTTCTGCGCCGCTTCGACATCGGCTACCGCATCCGCCGCCTCCGCCTTCTCGCCCGGCGGCTGGGCGAGATGGAGGATGACGGCAACCGCACGCTGGGGCCGGTGCGGGATGCCATCTACGAGTCGCTCTCCGCCTATCTCGATGCGCAGCGCACCGATACACATCAGGCGCTGCAACCCCTCGCCCGCCGCCTTCGGGCCGCGCCTGCCGAGTTCCTCGACGCCTTGTCGGACACGCTGGCGCTGACCGACCTCGACGATGCGACCGACCGGAACCTGGCCGGCGCGCTCGCCGCGCTCGATCGCGACAGCCGGCGCACGCTCCTCCTCACCTATCTCGGCTTCCCCTTCTTCGATGCCGCGACGCTGCCCCTGCTGCGCGAGGAAGGCGTCGACGAATTCGATGCGATCCGGGTCGATCGCATCTGCCCCGACGACGCCGTGGCGATCCGCGCCGGCGGCGCGGAGGCGACGCTGAAGGGTGCGCAATTCGAGAATTTCGGCGCCTTCTTCAGCCGCGCCTATCGCGAGAACGACTATCTCTGGGGCCGGCTGCACGGCGCGGAGCGGCTGATCGACATCGTCGTCTCGACGCTGCCCGGCGCGGTACGCCTCCGCCCCGGCCGCGTCGCCGCCATCCGCCGTCGCGCCTTCCGCACGATCCTCGACGAGGAGGAACCGCGGCTGACCACCATCGCGCCGCTGTTCGCGTCGCTCAGGCGGGAGATCGGGTAGCGGCTATCGCGCAATCGCCCCGCCGCCCCGCGCTCCCTTCTTCCGTCATCCCCGCGAAGGCGGGGATCCACAACCTCTGACGTTTGCGAATGATGCGGCACGCTCCCGCGCGTCTGGATCCCCGCCGTCGCGGGGATGACGAAGTAGGAGAGGACGAACACCAATCCCCTCCCCGCTGGTCAATCGCGCCCCCCTCTTGTAGCACCGGCGGCAGGAGGCGATCGATGCAGTTCCTCAAGATCCTTTTCTGGTGCCTTCTCGCCTTCCTGGCGGCGGCGTTCACGATCGGCAACTGGGTCGCCGTTCCCATCCGGCTGCCCGGCGGCCTCGTCGCCGACGTCAACCTGCCCGTGCTGCTCGCGGTGACCTTCCTCGCCGGGCTGCTGCCGACGCTCGGCTGGCAGGCGGCGCGGCGCTGGCGGCTCAAGCAGCGGCTAATGACCTGCGAGCGCGTCCTCGCCGAGACCCGCGCCGCGCAGCAGACCGGCGCGGCCGCTCCGATCACGCCCCTCGCGCCGCCCATCGCCGATCCCTCGGCGCCGCCGGCGATCGGCGCATGAGCAACCGGATCTATGTCGCGATCGACACGCCCGATCTCGCCCGCGCCAAGGCGATCGCCACCCGCGTGCGCACCCATGTCGGCGGGCTGAAGCTCGGCCTCGAATTCTTCTGCGCGCATGGCGCCCCGGGCTATCGCGAGATGGCGGCGCTCGGCCTGCCGATCTTCCTCGACCTGAAGCTCCACGACATCCCCAACACCGTCGCCAAGGCGGTGCAGGCGCTCTCCCCCCTCGCCCCCGCCATCCTTACGGTGCACGGCGCAGGCGGCCGGGCGATGCTGGAGGATGCCAAGGCCGCCGCGCCGACCGGAACCAAAGTGGTCGCGGTGACGATGCTGACCAGCCTCGATGCCAGCGACCTCGGCGCGACCGGCATTGCCGGCAGTGCCCACGACCAGGTGCTGCGTCTCACCGATCTCGCCTGCGAGGCGGGGATCGACGGCATCGTCTGTTCGGGCGAGGAAGTCGGCGCGGCCCATGCCCGCTGGCCCAAGGGATGCTTTGTCGTCCCCGGCGTCCGCCCCGCGGGCGGCTCGGTCGGCGACCAGAAGCGCGTCGTCACGCCGCGCGCCGCGATCGATGCCGGCGCCTCGATCCTCGTCATCGGCCGCCCGATCACCCAGGCCGAGGACCCAGACGCCGCCGCGCGGGCGATCGCGGGTACGCTGTAGGATCGAGTTTATCCCGGGACGCTGTGCGTCGGACGCAGAAGCGTAGCGCGCGGAGGCGCGGAGAACGCAGAGGCGTTTCGCGATCGGCAACGTGCCTCTATTTCCTCGATGGCTGGGGGAAGAGAGGCTCAGAAGCGACGAGTGAAACACCTCCGCGCCCTCCGCGCCTCCGCGCCTCCGCGCGAAAACCTCTCCCTACGCTGCCACGTTCGATGGCTTCTGAAGCTCGATCCACTTGGCCAAGATCGTCGCCCCAGCGCAGGCTGGGGCCTTCTGCGACCCCATCCTCGCGCCATCACCGTGAGATCCCAGCCTCCGCTGGGATGACGCCTGTTGCAGAACGGATGAAGCAGGGTCTGCCTCGGGCGACCCGCAACATGCCTTGCAAAGCCGGGGCGGCAGGGCGATGTCGCCCGCCATGCCCGTCCTCGCCAAGATCTGCGGCCTCGCCACGGCCGACACGCTCGACGCCGCCGTCGCGGGCGGTGCCAGCCATGTCGGCTTCGTCTTCTTCCCGCCCTCGCCCCGCCATCTCGGCTACGACCGCGCCTCGGGCCTCGCCGCTCGCGTGCCGGGCCATGTCGCCCGCGTCGGCGTGTTCGTCGACCCCGACGACGCGCTGCTCGACGAGGCGGTGCGCGCCGCGCGGCTCGACGCCGTCCAGCTCCACAAGACCGCGCCCGAGCGCACCGCCATCATCCGCGCGCGCACCGGCCGCGAGACCTGGGCGGCGGTCGCGGTGAAGACCCGCGCCGACCTCGACCAGGCCCGCCACTATGCCGGCGCCGCCGACCGCATCCTCTACGACGCCAAGACCCCGCCCGGCGCGGCCCTGCCCGGCGGCATGGGGCTGCGCTTCGACTGGACGTTGCTCGACAACTTCCGCCACCCCCTGCCCTGGGCGCTGTCCGGCGGGCTCGATCCCGCCAATGTCGCAGAGGCGATCCGGCGCACCACCGCGCCGCTGGTCGACGTCTCCTCGGGCGTCGAGAGCGCGCCCGGCGTCAAGGATGTGGACAAGATCGCGGCGTTCCTTAAGGCGACGCGGTCATGAACGCGCCCAACTCCTTCCGCACCCAGCCCGACGAGCGGGGGCATTTCGGCCAGTTCGGCGGCCGCTTCGTCGCCGAGACGCTGATGCCGCTGATCCTCGACCTCGACCGCGAATATCGCGCGGCCAAGGTCGATCCCGCCTTCCGCGCCGAGTTCGACGACCTGCTCGAACATTATGTCGGCCGCCCCAGCCCACTCTACCATGCCGAGCGGCTCTCCGCGGCGCTGCGTGACGGCGCGCCGGAGGGGATGGGCGCGCAGGTCTGGTTCAAGCGCGACGAGCTGAACCACACCGGCGCGCACAAGATCAACAACTGCCTCGGCCAGATCCTGCTCGCGATCCGCATGGGCAAGACCCGCATCATCGCGGAGACGGGCGCCGGCCAGCATGGCGTCGCCACCGCCGCGGTCTGCGCGCGCTTCGGCCTCCCTTGCGTCATCTACATGGGCGCCAAGGACGTCGAGCGGCAGCAACCGAACGTCTTCCGCATGAAGCTCCTCGGCGCGGAGGTCCGCCCCGTCACCAGCGGCGCGCAGACCCTGTCGGATGCCATGAACGAGGGGCTGCGCGACTGGGTCGCGAACGTCCACGACACCTTCTACATCATCGGCACCGCCGCCGGCCCGCACCCCTATCCCGAGCTCGTCCGCGACTTCCAGAGCGTGATCGGTCGCGAGGCGCGCGAGCAGATGATGGCGCGCACCGGCCGCCTGCCCGACCTGCTGGTCGCGGCGATCGGCGGCGGCTCCAACGCGATCGGGCTGTTCCACCCGTTCCTCGACGATCCCTCGGTCGGGATGCTCGGCGTCGAGGCGGCAGGCCATGGGCTCGAGGGCAGCGAACATGCCGCCAGCCTCGCGGGCGGCTTTCCCGGCGTGCTCCACGGCAACAAGACCTATCTGCTGCAGGACGAGGACGGCCAGATCGCCGAGGGTCATTCGATCTCGGCGGGTCTCGACTATCCCGGCATCGGGCCCGAACATGCCTGGCTGCGCGACATCGGCCGCGTGGAATATGACAGCGCCACCGATGCCGAGGCGCTCGACGCCTTCCAGCTCCTCTGCCGGACCGAGGGCATCATCCCCGCCCTCGAACCCAGCCACGCCATCGCCGCCGTCGCCCGCCGCGCGCGGACGATGCCGCAGGACGCGATCATCCTCGCCAATCTGTGCGGCCGGGGCGACAAGGACATCTTCACCGTCGCGAACGCGCTGGGGGTGGCGATATGACGCAAGTTCCGGCGATGGTTCTCGTATCGGGTCATCCCAGCGCAGGCTGGGATCTTTCGGTTGTTGAGCGCGGCGCTCGCCTCAAAAAGATCCCAGCCTTCGCTGGGATGACGCCCGAAGCTGGTGTCGCTCGGCCGTGCCGCATCGGCCAGCTCAGCGCCGACCGGACGCTGTTTGTGACGGCGCGCAACACCTGCCCATCACCCAGCTCAAAGTCCGCCGCATGACCACCCGCCTCAGCGCCGCCTTCGCCAAGGGCCACCCCGCCCTCGTCGCCTTCGTCACCGCCGGCGACCCGACCCCCGCCGCGACTCCGGCGATCCTCGACGCGATCGTTGCGGGCGGAGCGGACGTGGTCGAGCTGGGCATGCCCTTTACCGACCCGATGGCGGACGGCCCCGCCATCCAGTCGGCGAACATCCGCAGTCTCGCCGCCGGCACCCGCACCGCCGATGTGCTGGCCATCGCCAAGGGCTTCCGCGCACGCCACCCGGACGTGCCGCTGGTGCTCATGGGCTATGCCAACCCGATGCTCCGCCGCGGCTCGGAATGGTTCGCCGCCGAGGCGGCGACAGCCGGCGTCGATGGCGTGATCTGCGTCGACATCCCGCCCGAGGAAGACGATGCGCTCGGCCCCGCGCTTCGCGCTGCGGCCATCGCCCCGATCCGCCTCGCCACGCCCACCACCGATGCGGCGCGCATCGGCGAGGTGCTGGCGGGCGCAGAGGGCTTTCTCTACTACGTCTCGGTCGCCGGCATCACCGGCCTGCAACAGGCCGCCACCGGCTCGATCGAAGAGGCGACCGCCCGGCTGAAGGCCGCGACCGACCTGCCCGTCGCGGTCGGCTTCGGCATCCGCACCCCCGAACAGGCCGCGGCCGTCGCGCGCGTCGCCGACGGCGTCGTGGTCGGCTCGGCGATCGTCGATCTGGTGGCGCAGCATGGCGCGGCCGCACCCGCGCCCGTCGCCGCATTCGTCCGCAGCCTGGCCGACGCCATCGCCGCGGCCCGCAAGGAGTAACGCCATGACCTGGCTCAACAGCGTCCGCAACGCGCTCGCCTTCCGCACCAAGAAGGAAACGCCCGACAATCTCTGGCACAAGTGCAAGGGTTGCGGGCAGATGATCTTCACGCGCGAGCTGGAAGAGAATCTCTACGTCTGCCCCAAATGCGAGCACCATGAGCGGATCGGCCCCAAGATGCGCTTCGCCCAGGTGCTGGACGAGGGCAGCTGCCAGGCGCTTCCCGCACCCAGGGTGCCCGAAGACCCGCTGAAATTCCGCGACTCGAAGAAATATGTCGACCGGATCAAGGCCGCCCGCACCGCCACCGCGGAGCCGGACGCGCTGCTCAATGCGCGCGGCACGATCGAGGGGCATCGCGTCGTCATGGGCGTGCAGGACTTCGCCTTCATGGGCGGCTCGATGGGCCTTGCGGTCGGCGAGGCGTTCGTCCGCGGCGTGGAGGCGGCGATCGCCGATCGCTGCCCCTATCTGATCTTCACCGCGGCCGGCGGCGCGCGGATGCAGGAAGGCATCCTCAGCCTGATGCAGATGCCGCGCAGCACCGTCGCGATGCAGATGCTCCACGACGCGGGCCTGCCCTATATCGTCGTGCTGACCGACCCCACTACCGGCGGCGTCACCGCCAGCTATGCGATGCTGGGCGATATCCAGATCGCCGAGCCGGGCGCGCTGATCGGCTTTGCCGGCCAGCGGGTGATCGAAAGCACGATCCGCGAGAAGCTGCCCGAGGGGTTCCAGCGCGCCGAATATCTGCTGGAGCACGGGATGCTCGACATGGTCGTCCACCGCCGCGACCTGCGCGCGCGACTGGCGCAAGTGATCGGCTATCTCTGCCACCGCCGCGCGGCCTGATCCCAATCCTCCCCCGCCAGGGGGAGGATAAGAGGCCGCTGGAGGCGGATGACACGAGGTTGACCGTTCGTGCTGAGCGAAGTCGAAGCACAGGCAGCTTCCAAGCCCTTCGACTGCGCTCAGGGCGAACGGCAGGAAGCGGGCAGTCCCCAGGCCAACCTTTTCTCACCCCCCCATCCTTCGGCTTCCCCCGCGCATCTCCACCGCGCCCATGCTACACTCCTGCGCAGACCGCATCCCGGAAAGGCCCCGCCCATGCCCGACCACGCCGTCTCCTCCTCACCCGCAGTGCAGGCGCAGCTCGACCGGCTCGCCCTCCTCTCGCCGGGGGCGGACATGCTGGGACTGGAGCGGATCACGCGGCTGCTCGCACGTCTCGGCGACCCCCATCTCGCGCTGCCGCCCGTGTTCCACGTCGCCGGCACCAACGGCAAAGGCTCGACCTGCGCGTTCCTCCGGGCCGCGATCGAGGCGGCGGGCCATTCGGTCCATGTCTTCTCCAGCCCGCACCTCGTCCGCTTCAACGAGCGTATCCGCATTGCCGGCGAGCTGGTCAGCGACGCGCAGCTCGCCGGACTGCTGGCCGAGGTACTCGACGTCGCGGACGGGATCGCGCCCAGCTTCTTCGAGGTGACGACCGCCGCCGCCTTCCTCGCCTTCGCGCGCGCGCCTGCCGCCGCCACGATCGTCGAGGTCGGGCTCGGCGGGCGGCTCGATGCCACGAACGTCGTCGCCCGGCCCGCAGTCACCGGCATCGCCGCGCTCGGGCTCGACCATCAGGCCTTCCTGGGCGAGTCGGTGCCGGCGATCGCCGCGGAAAAGGCGGGAATCGCCAAGCGCGGCGTCCCGTTGGTCACCATGGACTATGCCGCCGCTGCCCGCGCACGGATCGCAGCGGTGGCGGAGGCGGCGGGGGCGCCCGTCCTCGCCCGCGGCCGCGACTGGCAGAGCGCCACCGCGCGCAGCACCCTGCGCTATACCGATCCCGGCTTTGCCGTCGTCACCCGCCGCCCGCGGCTGGTCGGCGCGCACCAGTCGCGCAACCTCGCCCTCGCCATCGCGATGCTCCGGCATCAGGGCGCGGTGGCGGTGCCCGAGGCTGCGATGCGCGCCGCGGCGGACTGGGCGAGCTGGCCCGCGCGGATGCAGCGCCTGTCGCCCGGGCCGCTCTTCGATCGCCTGCCCGCGGGATCGGAACTCTGGCTCGATGGCGCCCATAACCCGTCCGCCGCCGCGCCGGTCGCACGCGCGCTGCGGCGCCTCGGCCGGGGCAAGCCGGTCGTGCTGGTCCTGGGCATGCTCGCCAACAAGGATGCCGCCGGCGTGCTGCGCCTGCTCGCGCCAGTCGTCGACCGCGTGCTCGCCGTACCGGTGCCCGGACACGAGCATCATTCGCCCGAGGCGCTGGTGCAGATCGCCGGCGCCCTCGGCATATCGGCCGATACGGCCGACGGCATCGCCGCCGCGCTCGACCTCGTGACCGAGCCCGCTTTGTGTCTCGTGGCGGGCTCGCTCTATCTCGCCGGAACGGCGCTCGCCGGGAACGACGAACCGCCCCAGTGAACGACACATTTATTGCTATTGACTTGCAATAACGTGCAAGCGAGGATGATGGCCTGTTCCAGAGAGAGGCCAGTCATGACCCCGACGATCACCCTCCTCCCCCATGCCCTGCCCACCTGCCCGAATGCGCGGCTGGTGCTGTTCGCGATGCGGCGGATGGGCGCCCACGGCCTGGCGGACGCCCGGGCGGCGCACGCGATCTTCACCGACTTCGGTCAAAGCTTCCGTCGCCCGCTCGTCCTGATGCGCGCGCTGATGAGTGATCTGGCCCATTCCGCGGAGGGGACGATCGCGATCGCGCCCTGCTGCTGCGCGCGGATGACGCCGGCAGAGGCCGCGCTCATCACCATCCTCGCCCGCATCGAGACCGCGCCGGACAGCGCGCGCTTCCTGATGGCCGACCTGCTCGGCACGCGCCGCGTGGAAGGAACGCTGATGTCCGCCGCCGCCCTCGCCGCAGCCTTCGCCGATGAGGGGCGGCCGGTGGTGGGCTGACGGTGCTATTGAAGCCGGTGCGTTAATCTTTGCGCACGTCTCCCGGCCCGGCAGTGCCTGCGCTGCCGATCGACTCGTCCACCAGGCCGGTGCGCGCCATCCACCAGAACAGCAGAACCCCCGGCAACGCTGCGATCGTCGTGAGCAGATAAAAATTCACATAGCCCATCTGCTCGACCAGCCACCCGGCGCTCGTTCCGGTCAGCAAGCGACCGACCGCGCTCGCCGCAGCCGAGATCAGTGCATATTGCGCCGCCGTGAAGCGCAGATCGCACAGCGCGGAGAAATAGGCGATCACGGTCACGCCTCCGATCCCACTTGCGATATTCTCGAATCCGATCGCGCCGGCCATGCCCCAGTTGCTGTGCCCTGCCGCGGCGAGCGCCGCGAAGCTGGCATTGGAAATCGCCATGAGGATTAGGCTGATGAGGACGGAACGCCGCAATCCGAGCCGGGCATAGAGCGCGCCGCCGATAAAGATGCCGAGCAGATAGGCCCAGAAGCCGACGCCCACATCGTACAGCGCAATCTCGTCATTCGAGTAGCCGAGATCGTCGAACAACAGGCGGACCACGAGCTGCCCCAGCGTGTCGCCAATCTTGTGCAGCAGGATGAAGGCCAGCACGATGATCGCGCCCGGCCTGCGAAAGAATTCGATGAACGGACCGGCGATCGAGGCCCATAGCTCCGCAGCCCCGCGCCGCGCGACAGGCTCGCGATGCCGTGTCGGTTCACCCATGACCAGCGCGACCGCCATTGCGGGCAGCGCGAAGCTGGCACAGGCGAGATAAGCCACCGACCAACCGACCCGCGCCGCCAGCACCAGCGCCAGCCCGCCGGCCGCGACCGAACCGATCCGCCAGCCATATTGGGTCATCCCCGACCCGACACCGAGTTGATAGGGCTTGAGCGTTTCGATCCGATAGGCGTCGATGACGATGTCAAACGTTGCGCCTGCCAGACCGACAAGGAGAGCCGCGGTCACCGTGGCGCCCAGATTGGCTGCCGGATCGACCAGTGCCAGATTGGCGACAGCCGCCATGGTGAGAAGGCCGGCAAGCAGCATCCAAGATACGCGCTGCCCCAGCGCGCCAAGCACCGGTAGTCGCACGCCGTCGACGGCCCAGGCCCAGAGCGGTTTAAGATTGTAGACAAAGAAAGCGAGGGTGAAGGCGGTGATCGTCTTCTTGTCGATTCCGTCCTGCGCCAGTCGCGTGGTCAGCGTCGCGCCGATCATAGCATAGGGGAAGCCGGAGGAGATGCCGAGCAGGAAGGCCGCGATCGGCTCCTTCTCGACATAAGGGCGCAATCCCGAGCGACCGACCGCTACTGTCATTCCAACTTACCCCGCGCGCAACTGCCGCGAACCATAGCGCGCCGCAACGCCCGCGCCAGAGGCTCCGCGTCAGGCCGCCGACTGGAAGAGCTGGAAGCCCGGCGGTAGGCGGCGGGGGGTCTTGCCGGCGATGCCCGCCTCGACCGCGTCGATCGCGCCGACCAGATCCCGCTGGGCATAGGGCTTGGCGAGAACGCCGGCGGCGAGCGGGGTCGCCTCCGGCGGAAAGGCGCCGGTCACGAACAGCACCGGCACCCCCTGCCCCCGCGCCGCCCGGGCGACGTCGAGCCCGGAGCCGTCGGCCAGGTTCACGTCGACGACGACGAGATCGACCTGATCCTCGCCGAGCACCGACAGCGCGTCCGCGACGCGATCGACCGTCGCCACCACGACATAGCCGGCGTCGGACAGGACATGCTCGTTCTCGAACGCGACCAGCGGTTCGTCCTCGACGACGAGCAGGCGCTCGATATTCCTTTTCTTCCTCCCGAACAGCATCTTTGGTTCCGTTCGTTACGCTTGATCCTTGTAACGCATCGTGTTCGCGCGCGGTCGCAAAAGTTTTTTCGCCCCGGCACATAAAAACACCTGTATCGCGCTGGGGATGACGACCGACACTTCCCGTCCGGAGGGCGACCGTATCGCCAAGCTGCTGGCGCGGGCCGGCATCGCCTCGCGCCGCGAGATCGAGCGGATGATCGCCGAGGGCCGGATCGCGCGCGACGGCGTGACGATCGATACGCCGGCGACCGTGCTGCGCTCGCTCCACGGCATCACCGTGGACGGCAATCCCGTCGCCGCGCCGCCGCCTGCGCGCCTGTTCGTCTTCCACAAGCCGCCCGGCCTGCTGGTCACCGAACGCGATCCGCGCGGACGCCCGACGATCTACGATCGCCTACCCCGCGACCTGCCCCGGCTCGTGCCGGTCGGCCGACTCGATCTCGCCACCGAGGGGCTGTTGCTGCTGACCACCGATGGCGGGTTGAAACGCCAGCTGGAGCTGCCCGCGACCGGAGTCGAGCGCACCTATCGCGCCCGCGCCTATGGCGAGGTGACGCAGGCGATGCTCGAATCGCTGATCGAGGGGATCGAGATCGACGGCGTCCGCTACGGCTCGATCGACGCCAATCTCGAGCGGCGCACGGGCGCGAACGTCTGGATCGAGCTGACCCTGACCGAAGGCAAGAACCGCGAGGTCCGCCGCGTCCTCGAATATCTGGGACTGCAGGTCAGCCGGCTGATCCGCACCCGCTACGGCCCCTTCATCCTCGGCGACCTTCCGGTTGGAGAGATCGGCGAGGTGCGCCAGCACGAGCTCGTCGCCTTCCGCCAGACGCTGACCGGACGCCGGCCGCGCGGCGCGGACCTGGGCGAGACCGTCGCGGTCGCCCCCCGCCCCCGGCCGGAAGCCATCGCGCCACCGGCCGCCGCGCCCGCGGCACGGGCCCCCGCCCGCCCGCACGCGCCGGCGGGTGGCGCCGGCCAGCCCCACGCCACGTCACGACCGCGGTCGCCGCAGCAGCCCGGCCCGAATGCCACCCGGCCGGCCCGTCCCGCGCGGGCGCCCGATGGCGAACGGCGGCGCGCCGGCCCATCTTCAGGCGGCTCGCCAGCCGCGCGCGACACGGCGGCGCCTCGACCGACGCGGCCGGGCCGGACGGGCGATGGCGAGCGCAACGCCCGCCGCCCGGCCCCGCGCAAGCCCGGCGGCGGCACGCCGCGGCGGGGTCGCTGAGCGATGCGGGTTATCGCCGGCCAGTGGCGGGGTCGCCCGCTCGTCGCCCCAAAGGGCGACGCGACCCGCCCCACCGCCGACCGCACGCGCGAGGCGCTGTTCTCGATGCTCGCGAGCCGGCTGGGCACGTTCGACGGCCTGGCGGTCGCCGACCTGTTTGCCGGCTCGGGCGCGCTGGGTATCGAGGCGCTGTCGCGCGGCGCGGCGTCTTGCCTGTTCGTCGAGCAGGATCGCACGGCGCTCGATGCCCTGAAGGCCAATCTGGCGAAGCTCGACACGCGCGGCGATGTGCGCGCCGCATCCGTGCTGGCCCTCGGTCCGGCGGCGAAGCCGATGGACCTCGTCATGATGGACCCGCCCTATGGCACCGGCGCGGGCTCTGTCGCGCTCGACAAGCTGGCGCGGCTGGGCTGGATCGGGCCGGCGACCTGGGTCAGCATCGAGACCGACAAGGCGGAGGAGATCCAGGTCGCGGGCTTCACCGTCGACGCGAGCCGCGTCCACGGCAAGGCCCGGCTGACGCTGCTGCGCCGCGATCAGTCGGGGCAGTCGGCGTCGATATAGAGATAGGCGGGGTCGAACTCGCCGATCCGACGCAAGCGTACCGGATCGTGGATGGTCACCTCGCCCGAGCGCCAGGTCATGATGTCCTGCTCGCGCAACGATCGCAGTACGCGATTGACGTGGACATTGGTAAGGCCGCAGGCGTCGGCCAGATCGATCTGCTTGAGCGGCAGGGCGAAGCTGCCGTCGCCGGCGAGGCCGACCGCCTGCAATCGGGCATGAAGCTCGGCGACGAAATGCGCAATGCGGCCCTCCGCGCCGAGCCGCCCGACCCGGAAGATCCACATGCGGTGCATCGCGGCGTCCAGCAGCGTCGCATACCAGAGCATTCGCGTGAGATCGGGGCGTTCCCCGGTCAGCCGATGGAGCGTCTCGTGCTGCCATACCGCGACACGGACGGGGCCGAGCGCCATCACATCGTGTTCGAGCCGCTTCAGCGGATAGCCGTGGAGATCGACGAAATCGCCGGGCACGTGGAGTGCGACCAGCTGCCGCGCGCCGTTGCGATCGTCGATATAGCGGCAGATCGTGCCTTCCAGCAGCAGGGTGCTGGCCATAACGAGTTCGCCCGCCCTCACCAGCATGTGTCGGGCCGGAAGCTCGCGAATCTGATCGACCGAGGCGTCGAGCGTCGCTCTCTGCTCGGGCGTCAGGCACTGGTCGATCCGCCGCTTCAACCTGACATGATCGATCTGCCCTGCCGTCGCCAAGCCGTTGCTCCCTGTTGCGGCCGGATCGACGCGATCCCGGTTTAACGTAGAACAACCTGAAATGCCGAGTGTTCCGTCGCAAGCCGTCCGACGGGAATGCCCGGTCGGAAATTGTTCCACGTGGAACAATTGGGGAACAGACTATCAAGGGATCACCGGGACCCACTGCGCCGGGCTTTCGCCCGGCGCGACCCGATCGAGCTGGCGTCATCGTGCTCTAGAAGCCGAAGCGCGCCCGCGCGACCAGGCGGTCGCCGCTGTGTCGGCCGTCCCCATAGGAGGACGTTACCGCATCGCGCGCGATGTCGGAGCCGACATATTCGACCGCCAGCGTCAGCGGACCGGTGACATGCTCCACGCCGACGCGCCAGTCGGTGTAGCGGCCGGCCGGTCGCAGCCGCGCAGCGCGATCGGGGTCGTCGACGCTGCCCGAGGACCGGCCGACGTCCGCCAGCAGCGTGAAAGGCGTCGACGGGATGCCCAGCGTCGCGCCGGCCCTCAGATAGAGATTGTCGCCGCCGATCGCGGCCTGGTCGGGCGCGTAGTCGGCCCCCAGGGTCAGCTGCGCGGGGCCCAGCGTATAGCGCGCCTCCGCCGTCAGCTCGCCATAGTCCATCCGCCGGTCCGCCCCGGTGAAGAGATGGGCGGTGGCGCCGACGCCGAGACGCAGGCCGCTCACATCCCAGCCGGTGCCGAGCGACAGGTCCGCCACCGCATCCGCGCCCGCATGACGGGGCGAGCCGCGCGTCGCCGCGATCCGCGCGCCCGCGTCGATGGCCCCGAAGCTGCCATAGGCATCGGCCGACAGCGACGGATCCCCGCCGCTCCAGCTCAGCCCGCGCCGCCGCTCGTCGGTGGTCGCCTCGACGCCCGCACCCAGCGTCGACTGGGCCACGGCCGGAACCGCCGCGGCGAGGGCGCATCCCCCCGCCACGACCCTCATCCCTCGCGACAGTCTCATCCGGCAGCGCGATTCGCGTGCATCTGGTCGAGTTCGGCGCGCAGGACCGAATGGTCCTCCTCCGCGATCGCCATCATCTCCTGCCGTACCCGATCGGTGCGCAACGCGACCTCGCGTGCGATCTGGGCGCGCTGGCCGCTGCACCAGCCGGCGCGGCTGCCCTCGACCACCGCGTCGCGGCTGATCGAGCGGGTCATGATGCTGCCGCCGGGATGCTGCGCCTGGCGCTCCACCGTCAGGCCGGCGCTCCACAGGCAGCGCAGCGTCGAGGCGCGGCCGCCCGGGGTCGCGGCGCCGACCTGCCGGTGGCTCACGGCGACATCGGCGCGATAGACCGCGTCCACCGCGCCGCCATGATGTTCGATCCGCACCCGATGCTCGGTCGCCGCCGCGGGCGCGGCGGCAGCGATCGTGCCGGTTATCAGGGCGGCCCAGAGGGTCGTCTTCATCATCGTCTCCTTGCGGTCGCTCCGCCCCATTATTGGTCGGTAGCGTACAGAATGAATGATCGAGACGGCGCAGAGTTGCCCGAAAACCGGTGTTTCCGGCGCGTCAGGCGCGCGCCTCCGCCACCCCGCCCGAATTGTGCCGGAGCGCGCCCAGGACGGTCGCGACGATATGGTCCGCGTCCAGCCCGGCCGCGGCATATTGCGCCTGGGGCGAGTCCTGATCCTGGAAGATGTCGGGCAGGCGCATGGTGCGCAGCTTCAGCCCGCCATCGATCAGCCCGGCATCGGACGCCAGCGTCAGCACATGCGCGCCGAGGCCGCCGATCGCATTCTCCTCGATCGTCACCGCGACCTCGTGCGTGGCGAGCAGCCGGCGGATCAGCGCCTCGTCGAGCGGCTTGGCGAAGCGCAGGTCTGCGATGGTGGTCGAGAGGCCCTTGGCCTCGAGCTGGTCGGCGGCCTTGATCGCCTCCGCCAGGCGGGTGCCGAGCGACAGGATTGCGACCGTCTTGCCCTCGCGCACCAGCCGGCCCTTGCCGATCTCCAGCCGCTCGGGCGTTTCGGGCAAGGCGACGCCGGTGCCGTTGCCGCGCGGATAGCGGACGGCGATCGGACCGCTGTCGTGGAGCGCGCAGGTATGCGTCATATGGACCAGCTCCGCCTCATCGGCGGCGGCCATCACGACGAAATTGGGCAGGGTCGCCAGATAGGTGACGTCGAAGCTGCCGGCATGGGTGGCGCCGTCCGCACCGACCAGCCCGGCGCGGTCGATCGCGAAACGGACCGGCAGGTTCTGGATCGCGACGTCATGCACCACCTGGTCATAGGCGCGCTGAAGGAAGGTGGAGTAGATCGCGCAGAAGGGCCGCATTCCCTGCGCCGCAAGGCCGGCGGCGAAGGTGACGGCGTGCTGCTCGGCGATGCCGACGTCGAAGAACCGGTCGGGATGCGCGGCGGCGAAGGTGTCGAGGCCGGTGCCAGACGGCATCGCCGCGGTGATCGCGCAGATCGTCGGATCGCGGCCGGCTTCCTTGGTCAGCTGCGCGCCGAAGACGTTCTGATATTGCGGTGGTCCCGGCGGCGCCTTGGCCTGCGCGCCGGTGATGACGTCGAACTTCTGGACGCCGTGATATTTGTCCGCCGCCGCCTCGGCCGGGGCATAGCCCTTGCCCTTCTTGGTGACGACATGGATCAGGATCGGCCCTTCCTCGGCGTCGCGGACATTCTCCAGCACCGGAATGAGATGGTCGAGATTATGGCCGTCGATCGGGCCGACATAGTAAAAGCCCAGTTCCTCGAACAACGTGCCACCCATGGTCATGCCGCGGGCGAACTCGTCGGTCTTGCGCGCGGCGGCGTGGATCGGGCGCGGCAGGCGGCGAGCGAACTTCCGCATCAGGTCGCGCAGGCCCAGGAACTCGCGGCTCGAGACAATGCGCGACAGATAGGCGGACAAGCCGCCGACCGGGGGCGCGATCGACATGTCGTTGTCGTTGAGGATCACGACCAGCCGGTTGCCCGCCTGCTCGGCATTGTTCATCGCCTCATAGGCCATGCCGGCGGACATGGCGCCGTCGCCGATCACCGCGATCGCCTTGCCCGGCGTGCCGGCGAGCTTGTTGGCGACGGCGAAGCCCAGCGCCGCCGAGATGGAGGTGGAGCTGTGCGCCGCGCCGAACGGGTCGTACTCGCTTTCCGACCGCTTGGTGAAGCCGGACAGTCCGCCGCCCTGGCGCAGCGTACGGATGCGCTCGCGCCGGCCGGTCAGGATCTTGTGCGGATAGCATTGGTGGCCGACGTCCCACACCAGCCGGTCGCGCGGGGTATCGAACACATAGTGGATCGCGACGGTCAGCTCCACCACGCCGAGGCCCGAGCCCAGATGCCCGCCGGTCGTGCCCACTGCAGAGATCGTTTCCGCGCGCAGCTCGTCAGCCAGCTGGCGCAGCTGATCGGGCTGGAGGGCGCGCAGCTCGGTGGGGGTGTGAACGGCGTCGAGCAACGGCGTTAGAGGTAGATCAACCATCAACGGGGTTTAGCCGAGCCCGGAACGGGTGTCGATTGGCCTTCCGCGTGTAACTTCGGTCAGCTTTCCGTGCAGGCCGCGCACAAGCCGCGCACCTCGACCACCGGGCGCACCGGCGCGAACCCCGCCGCCGAGGCCGCGCCACGCAGGTCCTGCGAGATGCGGTCATCGTCAATATGGTCGGTCCGCCCGCACCGGTCGCAGATCAGGAAGATGCAGTCGTGCAGGCAGCCGGGATGCGCGTTGACGATATAGGCGTTGGCGCTCTCGACCCGCTGGGCGAGGTTCGCCGCGACGAACAGGTCGAGGATACGATAGACGCTGTTGGCGACCACCCGACGCCCCTCCGCCCGCGACACCGCCTCGGCGATGTCATAGGCGCTGGCCGGTCGCTCGTTCGCGGCGAGCGCGGCATAGACGGCGGCGCGCATCGGCGTCCATTGCTCGCCCGCCCTTTTCATCGCGGCGCGCGCCGCGCTGGTCAGTTCCTCGCCGTGCGGTTCGGCATGGACGTGCGAATGGGCCATGCGATGCAGGTAGGTCGCGCGCCGGGGGCTGGCAAGCCGGCGTTGCCCCTGGTGCCGGCAGGGCCTAGATGGAGACATGCTCCAACCCAGCGCCGCGTTCATGTCCTCCGCCCGCCCGCGCCAGATCGCACGCTGGCTGTTCGTCGTCGCCGGCCTGATCGTGCTGATGGTCGTGGTAGGCGGGATCACCCGGCTGACCGAGTCGGGCCTGTCGATCACCCAGTGGAAGCCGATCAGCGGCACCCTCCCCCCGCTGACCGAGGCGGCGTGGCAGGCGGAGTTCGACCGGTACAAGCAGATCCCGGAATATGCGGCGTTCAACCAAGGCATGACGCTGGGCGGGTTCAAGGCGATCTTCTTCTGGGAATATCTGCACCGCCTGCTCGGCCGGGTGATCGGCGTCGCCTTCGCCCTGCCGCTGCTGTGGTTCGCGGCGAAGCGGCAGATCCCGGCCGGCTATGGCTGGCGGCTGACCGCGATCCTGATGCTGGGCGCGCTGCAGGGCGCGATCGGCTGGTGGATGGTCGCCTCCGGCCTGACCGAGCGGACCGATGTCAGCCACCTTCGCCTCGCGGTGCATCTCGTCACCGCGCTCGTCATCCTGGCGGGGACGGTCTGGACCGCGCTCGACCTGCTGAACCTCAACCGCACCGGCACCGCCTCGATCCCCGCACGCCTGTCGATCGGCACCGGCGCGGCGCTCGTCGCCCTCTACGTCCAGATCGTCTGGGGGGCGTTCACGGCCGGTCTCGATGCGGGCTATGCCTTCAACACCTGGCCGCGGATGGGCGACACCTTCTTCCCCGCCGGCGTGCCGCTGCTCAGCCCGGCCTGGACCAATGCGGTCGACAATCCGGTAGTGGTGCAGTTCATCCACCGCTGGCTCGCCTTTCTCGCCGCAGCCGGGCTGGTCTGGCTGGCGGTGCAGGCGACCCGGACCGGATCGCGCATCGGCTTCGCCGTGGTGGGACTGGTGACGCTGCAGATCTTCCTGGGCGTCGCGACGCTGATGACGGGCGTGCAGATCGAGGTGGCGGTGGCGCACCAGGCCAATGCCGCGCTGCTGCTGATCGCCGCGGTCGTCGCCGCCCACCGGGTCGGGACACGTCATCGGGTATGATAGTACCCGTCAGCAATGCGCCGGAAATCTTGACTTCCTGACGGTCCTGCGCCAAACGCCCGCCATCCGCGCTGCCCCGATGGGGCGGCGTGATTTCGTTTTCGGAAAGGTCTCACGCCCATGAAGGCGCTCATGAAGACCACCAAGTCGGCCAAGCCGCACGAGGTGGAGAAGAAGTGGCACATCGTCGACGCCACCGACCTGGTCGTCGGCCGCGCTGCGGTGGTGATCGCCAACGTCCTGCGCGGCAAGCACAAGACGTCGTTCACCCCGCATGTCGACTGCGGTGACAACGTCATCGTCATCAATGCCGACAAGATCCGCTTCACCGGCAACAAGGCCGCGCAGAAGGTCTATTACAAGCACACCGGCTATGCCGGCGGCATCAAGGGCGTGACTGCCGCCAAGGTGCTGGAGGGTCGCTTCCCCGAGCGCGTGCTGGAGAAGGCCGTGGAGCGCATGATCCCGCGCGGGCCGCTCGGCCGCCAGCAGATGCGCAACCTGCGCATCTTCAAGGGCGCGGAGCATCCGCACGAAGCCCAGAACCCCGAAGTCCTCGACATCGCCGGCATGAGCCGCAAGAACAAGGTGGGCGCATAATGTCCGACAACCGTCAGTCGCTTTCCGATCTGGCCGCCGCGCTCGGCCAGCAGCGCGCCGCTGCCGAGACTTCGTCCGACGCGCAGGCCGAGGCCTATATGGCCGGCCAGATCGACGCGCCGGTCCAGACCGCGCCGCTGCGGGCGCAGGAGCTCGACAAGTTCGGCCGCGCCTATGCCACCGGCCGCCGCAAGGACGCCGTCGCGCGCGTCTGGCTGAAGCCGGGCTCGGGCAAGATCACGATTAACGGTCGCGATCAGGAAGTCTATTTCGCGCGTCCGACGCTGCGCCTCGTCATCAACCAGGTGTTCGGCATCACCGAGCGCGAGGGCCAGTATGACGTGATCTGCACCGTCAAGGGCGGTGGCCTGTCGGGCCAGGCCGGCGCGGTGAAGCACGGCATCAGCCAGGCGATCACCAAGTACGAGCCGGCGCTGCGCGCCCCGGTGAAGGCTGCGGGCTTCCTGACCCGCGACAGCCGCACCGTCGAGCGCAAGAAGTACGGCCGCGCCAAGGCGCGTCGCAGCTTCCAGTTCTCGAAGCGCTAAGACTGGATGCTCGCCCGCGGCATCGCGGGTGGATCGGACAAGAGGCGGTGCCGGCGACGGCGCCGCCTTTTTCGTGCGTGGTGCTTGGAGAGCATCCCGGGGGGTGTTCGCAGAGGGGCGGAGATTTGCATTCGCGCAGAAGCGCTGAGGGCGCGAAGGAGTGGTATTGGTTGGAACCTAATGCCGCGGGAGCCTTGCATGCGGCGAGCTCTCGATCGCACACAAGCGAAAGCTCGATTTCGATCGCCTTGATCCATTCTCCGGAGCGCGATCGCGGTTCAGACCGGGATCCATCCGAACTGATCCGTGCATTCCACCGACGGGGAGACCTCTGCAATAGCCCGAGCAATCCGTAATCAGCGTCCACCCCGGCAGACGGCTGGGTCCAGCTGGGCGAAGCTTTGCAATAGCTTACTCCCGTCTCCCGACTGGACCCCGGCCTTCGCCGGGGTGGACCGAGAACTTTCGCCGAGATTTCGGCTTCACCAGAATGACGGGTGAGGCTCGTCAGGACGAAGATCGAGGGAGAGCACGATGAAACAGCGCTCCCCTCCCTCTGCGTCCTCGGCGCCTCTGCGCGAAAACCAATCTCCGCGTGTCGCGCGAATTCCAACTTTCCCGCCAGACCAAAGGTCACGAAAACACGACGAAGCGCGTGACCGGAGATCCAATCCGTTAACTCCCATATACTAATCCATGATCCTGCATCGGCGCGGCGGGCGCGCCTTCGCGGGGGCGTGGCGTGCAGCGGACCATCATCGAAGAGGAGCGGCCCCGGGTCGCGGCGGATACGGGCGGGGTGGAGGCGGCCCCGGCGTTGATGACCCCTGCCGTGCTGGCGCCCGCGCTGTTGCTGGCGGCCTGTGGCGGCGGCGGGAGTGGCTCGGGGAGCGACGGCACCGCGGCGGTGAGTGCGCCGGTGGCGGTCGCCAAGGTACCGCCGACCGACGTGCAGGCCAGCCGTTTCCTGTCGCAGACGACGATGGGCGCGACGCGCGAGAGCATCGCCGATGTCGTGGCCAAGGGCTATGAGGGGTGGATCACCGCCCAGTTCGCCCTGCCCCGGGCGACCACGCATTGGGACTGGCTGGTCGCCAACGGCTATAATGTCGACGCGAACATCAACAACCAGACCGGCTTCGACGTCACCATGTGGCGGCAGCTGATCGTCGAGCCGGACCAGCTGCGCCAGCGGGTCGGCATGGCGCTGCTCGACCTGCTCGTCGTCGGAATCGATGCGGTCAACCTCAACTGGCGGCAGTTCGCCATGGCCGCCTATGTCGACATCCTGCTCGACAACGCCTTCGGCAATTACCGCCAGATCATGGAGGCGGTGACGCTGAACGCGGCGATGAGCTCGTTCCTCACCTTTCTCGGCAACCGCAAGGCGAACCCGAATACCGGCGCGCAGCCCGACGAGAATTACGCGCGCGAGCTGATGCAGCTCTTCACGCTCGGCCTCTACCAGCTCAACATGGACGGGACGGTGAAGACCAGCGGGGGCACGCCGCTCGAGACCTATAGCCAGGCCGATGTGAGCGGGCTGGCACGGGTGTTCACCGGCCTCAGCCTCGTCAACAACACCTATACGACGCCCGATCGCTATCGCCAGCCGCTGGTGATGAATGCCGGGATCAACGAGACCGGGTCGGCGAGCTTCCTCGGCACCACCGTGACCGGCGGCGGGATGGCGGCGGTGAAGGCGGCGCTCGACGCGATCTTCGCGCATCCCAACATCGCGCCCTTCGTCTCGAAGCAGCTGATCCAGCGGCTGGTCACCTCCAACCCCTCCCCCGCCTATGTCGGACGGGTCGCGGCGAAGTTCGCCGATAACGGCCAGGGCGTGCGGGGCGACATGAAGGCGGTGATCGCGGCGATCCTGCTCGACACCGAGGCGCGCAGCGATGCGGCGCTGACGGCCGCCAATGCGGGCAAGCTGCGCGAGCCGGTGATGCGGCTGACCGGCTGGGCGCGCGCCTACAAGGTCAACTCGCCGTCGAACGCCTGGGGCTTCGGCGACACGACCAGCCAGTTCAACCGGCTGGGGCAGGCGAAGGGCCGCAGCCCCTCCGTCTTCAACTTCTACCGGCCGGGCTACACGCCGCCCGCGACCGGGATCGCCACTGCCGGGCTGGTCGCGCCGGAGTTCCAGATCACCAACGAGCAGACGGTCGTCGGCTACGTCAACTATATGTACGCCTTGGTGGCCAACGGCACCGGCGACACCAAGGCCGATTATACCGACATCCTGACCAAGGCGGCGGACAGCGCCGCGCTGGTCGACGAGGTGAACCTGGTCCTCGCCGCCGGTCAGCTTTCGACCGCCACCGTCGCCGCGATCCGCGCGGCGGTGGACAGCGTCGCGACGACCGCGACCAACGCCAATACGAACCGCGTCGGCATCGCGATCATGCTGACGCTCGCCGCCCCTGAATATCTGACGGTGAAGTGATGAGCTGCTTCGAACACGACCAGTCGCGCCGCGCCTTCCTCAAGCGGGCGGGTGCGCTCGGCCTGGCCGGGGTGGGCGCGCCCTTCGCCACGACCCTGGGCGCGATCGGCGAGGCGGCGGCGGCGACCGCGACAGACTACAAGGCGATGGTCTGCGTCTTCCTCTATGGCGGGATGGACTATGCCAACACGCTGACGCCCTATGATCAGGCGAGCTACAACCTGTATCAGGCAGCGCGCAGCAACATCGCCCTGAACCGCGACTCGCTGGCGGCGACGCTGCTGAACCCGGCCGCGGCGCTGGACGGCGGACGGCAATATGCGCTCGCGCCGACGATGGCATCGCTGCTGCCGCTGTTCAATCAGGGCAAGATGGCGGTGGCGCTGAACCTCGGCACGCTCGTCCAGCCGACGACGAAGACCAAGTACCAGCAGCAGTCGGTAAAGCTGCCGCCCAAGCTGTTCAGCCACAACGACCAGCAAAGCTACTTCCAGGCTTCCAAGCCCGAGGGCGCGCCGTCGGGCTGGGGCGGGCGGATCGGCGACATCTTCCAGAACGGCAATGGCAGCGCGACGCTGACCTGCATCAGCACCAGCGGCAATGCGGTATACCTGACCGGGCGCGACGCGGTGCAATATTCGGTCGGCACCGGCGGCCCGGTCGCGCTGATCAACAACAGCCGCACCCTCTACGGCTCGACGACCGCGGCGACGACGCTGCGCACGCTGATGACCGGCAACACCGGCGGGCTGCTGGCGGACGAATATGCCAGGGTCTCGAAGCGGTCGCTGGACACCTATGCGCAGGTCGCGGGTGCGCTGAATGCCGCGCCGGCCGCAAATTTCACCCTGTTTCCCGGCAGCAACTATCTGGCCGACCAGCTGAAGATGGTGGCGCGGCTGATCTCCGTCTCGTCGGAGCTGGGGGCGAAGCGGCAGGTGTTCTTCGTGTCGATCGGCGGGTTCGACCTGCACGACAATCTGGTGGCGCAGCACGGCCCGCTGATGGGGAAGGTCGCCGATGCGCTGCGCGCCTTCTACGACACCACGGTCCAGCTCGGCGTGGCGGACAGGGTGACGAGCTTCACCGCTTCCGATTTCGGGCGGACGCTCCAGTCGAACGATGACGGGTCGGACCATGGCTGGGGTTCGATGCACTTCGTGCTGGGCGGCGCGGTGAAGGGCCAGCGTTTCTACGGCTCGCCCCCCGCGATCGGGAACAACACCGCCGACGATGTGGGTCAGGGCCGGCTGCTGCCGACCATGTCGGTCGACCAATATGCCGCGACGCTGGCGCGCTGGTTCGGGGTGTCGGATACCGACCTGCGCACCGTTCTCCCGAACATCGGGAATTACAATGCGTCGAGCTGGAATGTGGGGTTTGTGTGAGGCCTACTCCCCTCCCCTTCAGGGGAGGGGTCGGGGGTGGGGCGTGTCCGCGCTTGAATCATTTGTTGAAGCGCCCCACCCCAACCCCTCCCCTGAAGGGGAGGGGCTAATTGTAAGACCTCAATCCAGATCCCCATGGCCATGACCGACGGTCGCCCGCGCTCCGGTGCCGGTCCTGTCGCCGCCATTCTCCCACCAATAGGGTTGGCGCTTGCGGGTGCCGGTGGCGACCTCGTTGAGGGTGGCAGCGTCGTAGAGGCGGCCGCCGAGCATCACGCGGCTGACCTTGTCGCTGTTGCGGATGTCCCGGGTGGGATCGGCATCGAGCACGACGAGATCGGCGAGCTTGCCCGGCTCCAGCGAGCCGACATCCTTCGCATAGCCGAGCGAGGTCGCCGCGGCGATCGTGCCGGCCCGCAGCGCCTGGATCGGCGTCCAACCGCCGCGCACGAAGCTCCACAACTCCCAGTGCGCGCCCAAGCCCGGCTGCTGACCGTGCGCGCCGATCGCCACGGGAATGCCGCGGTCGGCGAGCTTGCGCGCCTCGCGCGCGGTGACGCCGTCGACATAATCCTCCTCGGGCGCGATCTCGCGCCGGGCGTTCTGCGCGGCGAGGAGCGCGGGCGGCGCGTGGCGGCTCAGCAGCGGATGCCGCCAGACGTCCATATGCGCACGCCAATAGGGATCGCCGGCCGGGCCGCCATAGGCGACGACGAGCGTGGGCGTGTAGCCGACGCTGGTCTGGGCCCACATCCCCAGCACATCGGCGTAGAAGCGTTCGAGCGGGACGTTGTGCTCGATCGTGGCATTGCCGTCCTGCACCAGCGTCATGTCGAGGGTGAAGAGCGAGCCGCCCTCGGGCACCACCTCCATATTCTCGGCCTGCGCGGCGGCGACGACCATCTGGCGCTGTTCCCGACGGGGCTGGTTGTAGTTCTTGACGCTGTTCGCGCCCTGTGCCTTGAGCCGGCGGATCACCGCCAGCGCATCGTCATAGCTGTCGATCTGGGCGTAGACGTCCGGCGCCTTGGCTCCATAGACGATCTCGCCGACCGAGAAGGTGCGGGGCGCCAGGATCATGCCGGCACGCTGCATCTCGGCGGCCGGGAAGATTTCCGCCGAGCGCGACGAGGGATCGTGGACGGTGGTGGTGCCGAGCGCGAGATTGGCCATGGCCGACCAGTTCTGCTGCGGGGTCAGCTCTTCCTCGCCCTGCGGCCCATGGGCGTGGGCGTCGACCAGGCCGGGGATGATCGTCTTGCCGGTGACGTCGACGGTGATCGCGCCGGCGGGCACCTGCACCGCGGCGCGCGGGCCGACCGCGACGATACGGTCGCCGCGGATCAGGACGGTGGCGTCGTCGATGATGCCGCCATCCTCCTTCGCCATCGTCACCACGCGCGCGCCGGTGAGCGCGACGGTGGCCGTGGGCTTGGCGGCGGCGACCTCCATCGACAGCGACACGCCCGAGCGCGGCATCTGGAACTTCGCGGCATCCTCGCCGGCGGGCGCGGAGCGGAACAGCGCGGCGGTTTCGGCGGTGTAGAAGGTCGGGCCGGCGCTCCAGTGGATCTGTTTGCCGTCGTTCGACCAGTTGATGAAGTCCGCCCCGTCGGCGCTGACGCGGGTGACGGGCAGCGCGCCCGACTTGGCGTCGAGCTCGACCGCCTGCTTGCCCGGCATCAGCGGCACGACGAACGCCTCGTAGCTCTGGCGGAAGGCGACGAAGTCGCCGGCGGGCGAGACCTGATAGTCGTTGACCAGCTCGCCCGCGGCATGGACGCGGCGATCCTCGCCATTCAGATCGGTGCTGATCAGCTGCCGCTTGCCCTTCTCGTTGGCGATCAGGAAGATCCGGTCGTTCGCCGCGCCGAATTGCGGCTCGGCGACATCGCGGGCGATGCGGACCGGCGCGCCGCCGGTCGCGGCGACCCGATAGGCGCCGCTGCCGGGATTGCCGCGCGACGAGACGAGGCCGCCCCCCTCCCCCTGCTCGAAGACGATCGTCTTGCCGTCGGGCGAGAAGCGCGGCCGGCTGTAATGGCCGGGCACGGTGGTGACGGTGCGCGCCGCGCCGCCGCCCGACGCGACGGTGCGGATCTGGCCGAGGCCGGCATCGGTCCACTGGACGAAGACGACCTGTCGCCCGTCGCGCGACCAGCTGGGATAGGCCTCCATCCCCTCGTCGCCGCGGGTCAGGCGGCGGGGCGCGCCACCGGCGGCGGGCTTGACCCAGATCTTGCCGAGTGTCTCAAACAGGATGGTGCGGCCGTCCGGCGAGGCGCTGGCCCAGCGGGGCATCTTCGTCTGGAAACGGTCCGGGGCGACGGCGATCTGCGGGTGGAGCGGCTCCACCACCACGCGCGTATCGGCGACGCGGAACGGAATGACGCTGCTGCCGCTGCCGTCCGCCGCCACCCGGTGCAGCTTGCCGCCGGCCCAGAAGACGAGGCCCTTGTCGTCGCCCGTCCAGGCCATGTTGGGATAGACGCCGGTGACCGCCCAGGTCTCCTGCACGTCGCGGTCGAGCGGGCCGTAGACGACGCGCTCGACGCCGGTCGCGAAGTCCTTGACCCACAGCTTGGTAACGTTGTTCTCGCGCCGGACGAAGGCGATGCGCTTGCCGTCGCGCGAGGGCGTCGGGCGTACCGAGCCGCCCGCACCGGAGACGACGGTCGTCACCTCGCCGGTGTCAACGTCATAGCGCTCGATATCGAACAGGTCGGTTCGCGAGTTCTGCGCATATTCGAAGATCGGGCCGGGCGAGACGTTGCGGGTGTAATAGATGCTCTTGCCGTCGGGCGCGTAGATCGGCTCGCCCAGCTCCTTCTGCAGCTGCTCGCTCGCGCGCTTCACCAGCTGGACGCCGCCGCCGCCCGAGACATGGTAGAGCCACACCTCGCCGGTGCCGAGCGAGCGGCCGGTGGTGAAATGCTTCTTGGCGGCGATGAAGCGGCCGTCCGGGCTCCAGGTCGGCTGGTTGAGGAGGCGGAAGTCCTCCTTGGTGACCTGCCGCTTGTCGGAGCCGTCGACGTTCATCACCCAGATATTGTCGCCACCGCCCCGGTCCGAGGTGAAGGCGATGCGGCGGCCGTCGGGCGAGAAGCGCGGCTGATGCTCGAAGGCGAGGCCGGACGCGACCCGCGTCGGGGTGCCGCCCGCGATCGGCATGGTGTAGATGTCGCCGAGCAGGTCGAAGGCGACCGTGAGCCCATCGGGCGACACGTCGACGTTCATCCAGCTGCCCTCGTCGACATCGATCCGCACCTCACGCGTGCGCAGGCCGCGCGGGGCGTTGACGTCCCATTTGGCGGGTTTGGCGTCCGCCTTGGCCGAGGCAGCGGCCGGCGTCGCGGCGGCGGGGGTCGGCGGCGGCAGCGGGCCGGCCTGTTCCGGAAGGGGCGCGGTCGCCTTGTCCTCGGGGGCCTGGCTTTGCTGGACGGGGTTTTCGGCGGGCGGCGGCACGGCCTGCGCCGACAGCTCGGCGGCGGAGAGGACAAGGGCAAGGGCGGTCAGGCTGCGATGGATCACGGTGTCAGGGTTCCCCTTTGGATGCGGGGAACCTAGCCGATCGCGCGGCGGCGTCACGGGGAAAGTGGGACCTCATGAACGTCGCCCCAGCGGAGGCTGGGGCCTTTGGCGAGGCGTGTACACCGATCGCCAAAGATCCCTGCTTGCGCAGGGATGACGGTAGAAGGTTCAGCAGCCGTCATTTCAAAGATGCCGCTTCTCCAGCTTCCGCGCGAGGGTGCGCCGGTGCATTCCCAGCCGCCGCGCGGCTTCGGAAATGTTGAAGTCGGTGTCGACCAGCACCTGGTGGATATGCTCCCACTCCAGCGTGCGGATGGTGGTGGGGCGCTGGGCGATGGCGATCTCGGCATTGCCGCGGCCGGCGGCGAAGGCGACCTCGATATCGTCGGTATTGGCGGGCTTGGTCAGGTAGTTGGTCGCACCGAGCTTGATCGCCTCGACCGCGGTGGCGATGCTGGCGAAGCCGGTCAGGACGACGATCAGCGTCGCCGAATCGCGCGTATGGAGCCGCTCGATACAGGCCAGTCCCGACGCGCCGCCGAGCCGAAGGTCGATCACCGCATGGGTGGGGCGAAAGCGCGCGGCGGTTTCGTCGAGCCCGTCGGGGCCGTTCATCACCTCGACCTGGTAGCCGCGCCGCTCGAAGGAGCGCGACAAGGTGCGCGCGAAGACCGCGTCGTCCTCGACGATCAGCAGCCGCCGCCCGGTCATGCCCGCGCCTCCGCCAGCGCCAAGGCCTCGATGGGGAGGCGCAGCGTGACGCGGGCACCGCCGACTGCGCGGTTTTCCGCCTCCAGCGAGCCGCCGAGCGTGCGCAGCACGTTGCTCGACAGGAACAGGCCGAGCCCCGCGCCGCGCTTCGTCTTGGTCGAGCTGTAGGGCGCGCCGATCCGGTCTAGCATGTCGGGCGGAAAGCCGCGGCCGTCGTCGCGGACGATGATAGTCAGTTCCCCCTCCAGCGATACGGTGACGCTGATGCGGTTCGCCTCGGCCTCCGCGGCATTGTCGAGCAGGTTGAGCAATGCCTGGCCGAGCGCGCGATCGGCGACGATCGGGCGGTCGCGGCCGGTGCGGTCCTCGACGATGATCCGATCGCGGGCGGCGGCGGTGGCGACGATGTCGGCGATGAATTTGCGGAGCGTGGTGCGCTCGGGCGCCTCTCCTGTGACGGCACCCGCGGCGAAGAGGATGCCGGCGACGATCTCCTTGCAGCGCTTCACCTCCGCCTGCATGTCCGCCACCTCTTCGCGCAGGGTCGCCGAGGCGCGGACCGCGGGGTCGGCACGCCAGTCGCCCAACGCGACCGAGAGCGAGGCGAGCGGCGTTCCCAGCTCATGGGCGGCACCGCTGGCCAGAAGGCCCATGCGGACGATCTGCTCCTCCTCGGCGGCGCGCTGCTGAAGCGCGGCGAGGCCGGCGTCGCGCGCCCGCAGGTTGCGCGACACCTGGGTAGCGAAGGCGACGAGCAGCACCGCCGCGAGCGTGTAGTTGAACCAGGAGGCGAAGACGAAGGGCGGCGACAGCGAACTGGCGATGGCCGGCGGCAGCGGCAGCGGCGGCGCGACCATGGCGAGGCCGGCAAAGGCGACGCTGGTGATGGCGACCAGCGCCCAGCTCGCCCAGGCCTCGAGCAGCACCGCACCCAGCCCGACCTGGAGCAGGTAGAGCGAGATGAAGGGATTGGTCGCGCCCCCGCTGAGATAGAGCTGCATCGTCAGGCAGCCGACATCGACCAGCACGGTGAGGAGCAGGGTCACGTCCGATACCGGCCAGCGGCGGCTGCGCAGCGCGACCAGGTTGACCAGCACCAGCACGCCCAGCGTCGCCAGCATCGGCTCCATCGGCAGGTCGACCTTGAGCAGGCGCTTGACCGCAAGGATCGTCGCCAGCTGCCCGGCCACCGCCAGCCAGCGCAGCTGGATGAGGAGGAGGAGATTGCTCCTCGCCGCCTCGTCGCGCGCGGTGCGGCGGCTCATGCAGGGGCGCCGGGGCGGCGGAGCGCGCGGACCGTCATGACCGCGACCAGCGCGGCTAGCGCGAACCAGGTGATCGCATAGACGAGATGATTGTTGGGAAAGCGCACGGTGGTCAAACCCCCGCGCGGCCATCCGGTGCCGCGCAGTCCGGCCCCGTCGGCGTCGACGAAATAGGGGGCGATCGGGCCCAGCCGGCGGCTCGCGGCGATCGCACCGACGTCGCGCGAGAACCAGCGGTTCGCGGCGGGATCGTTGTGGCGGAGAAAGGCGCCGCCGGGCTCGGTCACGCGGAGCAGGCCGGTGACTCGTCGTGGCCCGGCGGCGGGGGCCGCGGGGCTGGCATCGGTGGGGACGAAGCCGCGATTAACGAGGACACGCCAGCCCTGCGCCGTCTGGAACGGGGTGAGGATCCAGGATCCGCCGCCCAGATCCGTCACCGCCTGCACCCGCACGTCCTGGCCGGGAAGGAAGCGGCCGGTGACGGCGATGCGGGTATAGGCGTCGTCGCGGCCGATGGCGGACCAGCGGTCCGGCCCCGGGGCGGCGACCGGTGCGGCCGACAGACGGCGGTCGACCTGCGCGATCAGCGCGCGCTTCCAGGCGAGCCGCTCGACCTGCCAGACGCCGAGCGCGAGGAGCAGCGCGATCGCCGCCAGCGCCAGGGCGACGAGCCCGAGCGGCCGGCGGCCGGCGACCGCGCCCAAGCTTACATCCCGCCGGACATTCCCATGTCCGGCATCATGTTCGCGTTCATGTGGTACATGACCCACAGCGACCCCGTCAGCGCGATGACGACGATGATGATCGTGAAGATCAAGGCCATCATCGTCCAGCCCCCTTCGGAACGCGTATTCATATGGAGGAAGAAGACCATATGGACGACGATCTGGACGATCGCGAAGCTCATGCAGATCGCCGCCGCGGTATTGGGGGTGGCGAGGCCGTTCAGCATCACCACCGCGAAGGGCACGGCGGTGAGCAGCACCGACAGGGCGAAGCCGACCAGATAGCCCTTGCGGCTGCCATGCGGCGCGCCGTCGTGATGGCCGTCATGACCGTGGCCGTGAGGCGCGGCGGCGTGGGGATCGGCGCTCATCGCAGCACTCCCAGAAGATAGACGAAGGTGAAGACGCCGATCCAGATGACGTCGAGAAAGTGCCAGAACAGCGACAGGCACTGGAGACGGCGGACATTCTCCGGCACCAGCCCGCGCTGCGCGACCTGGACCATCAGCACGACCAGCCAGATCAGGCCGAAGGTGACGTGGAGGCCGTGGGTGCCGACCAGCGTGAAGAAGGACGAGAGGAAGGCCGAGCGCCACGGCCCCGCCCCTTCATGGATCAGGTGCGAGAATTCGTAGAGCTCGATCGCGAGGAAGCAGAGGCCGAACAGGCCGGTCGCGGCGAGCCAGCCTTGCGCCTGCGCCTTCTTCCCTTCGTCGGTCGCGATCATCGCGAAGCCGTAGGTGAGCGAGGAGAAGAGCAGCATCGCGGTGTTCACCGCGACCAGCTTCAGGTCGAACAGCTCCTTCGGATCGGGGCCGCCGGCATAGCTGCTGCCATAGACACCCCAGGCCGCGAACAGCATCGCGAAGATGAGGCAGTCGCTCATCAGGTAGAGCCAGAAGCCCAGCATCGTGCTGCCGCCCGACGGGTGCTCGTGCGGATCGGTGTCCCAGAAGGCCGGGGCGTCGGCGCCGGGCGGCAGGGTCAGGGTATCAGTCGCCATGGTTCAGGCTCCCGCCAGCTGCGGATGGGCGGCGAGCGCCGCGGTCCGCTGGTCCTCGACCGCCGTCACCTCCTCGGCCGGAATGTGATAGTCGCGGTCGTAGTTGAAGGTGTGGACGATCGCCGCGCCCAGCAGGCCGACAAAGGCCAGCCCGGCCAGCCACCAGATGTACCAGATCATCGCCAGCGCGAAGACCATCGACAGGCCGGCGAGCACCACCCCCGCCCCGGTGTTGCGCGGCATGTGGATGTCGCGGAAGCCGCTGGTCGGCCGGTCGGCCTTGCGGTTCTTCATGTCGTACCAGGCATCGAGGTCGTGGATCACCGGGGTGAAGGCGAAGTTGTAGGCCGGGGGCGGCGAGGAGGTCGCCCATTCGAGCGTCCGCCCACCCCAGGGATCGCCGGTGAAGTCGCGCAGCCGGTCGCTGTTGCGGTCGCGGATGCTGACGAAGATCTGCATCAGGAAGGCCGCGATGCCGATCGCCACGATCACCGCCCCGACCGCCGCGACGACGAACCAGATCTGCAGGCTGGGATCGTCGAAGTGGCGCAGCCGGCGCGTCACGCCCATCAGGCCCAGGATGTAGAGCGGGGTGAAGGCGACCCAGAAGCCGATGACCCAGCTCCAGAAGCTGATCTTGCCCCAGAAGGGATCGAGCTTGAAGCCGAAGGCCTTGGGCCACCAGTAGTTGATCCCCGCGAACATCCCGAACAGCACGCCGCCGATGATGACGTTGTGGAAGTGGGCGACAAGGAACAGCGAGTTGTGGAGGACGAAGTCCGCCGGCGGCACCGCCAGCAGCACGCCCGTCATCCCGCCGATGACGAAGGTGAGCATGAACGCCACCGTCCACATCATCGGCAGCTCGAAGCGCACCCGGCCGCGATACATGGTGAACAGCCAGTTGAAGATCTTCGCGCCCGTCGGGATCGAGATGATCATCGTGGTGATGCCGAAGAAGCTGTTGACGCTCGCGCCCGACCCCATGGTGAAGAAGTGGTGGAGCCAGACCAGATAGGCGAGGATGGTGATGACGAGGATCGCGTAGACCATCGACGTATAGCCGAACAGCCGCTTGCTCGAGAAGGTCGAGGTGACTTCCGAGAAGACGCCGAAGGCCGGCAGGATCAGGATGTAGACTTCCGGATGGCCCCAGATCCAGATCATGTTCACGTACATCATCGGGTTGCCCCCGCCGGTGTTCGTGAAGAAGTGCGTGCCGACATAGCGGTCGAGGCTGAGCATCGCGAGCACCGCGGTCAGCACCGGGAAGGCGGCGACGATCAGGATGTTGGTCGCCAGCGCGGTCCAGGTGAAGACCGGCATCTTCATCAGCGTCATGCCCGGCGCGCGCATCTTGACGATGGTCGCGATCAGGTTGACGCCCGACAGCAAGGTGCCGACGCCCGCCACCTGGAGCGCCCAGACATAATAGTCGACGCCCACATCGGGCGAATAGTCGAGCCCCGACAGCGGCGCCATCGCCAGCCAGCCGGTGCGCGCGAACTCGCCGACGAACAGGCTGGCCATGACGATCATCGCGCCCGCGGTCGTCATCCAGAAGCTGAAATTGTTGAGGAAGGGGAAGCTGACGTCGCGCGCACCGATCTGGAGCGGTACGACATAGTTCATCAGCCCCGTCACGAACGGCATCGCCACGAAGAAGATCATGATCACGCCGTGGGCGGTGAAGACCTGGTCGTAATGGTGCGCGGGCAGGAAGCCTTCATTGGCACCGAACGCCATCGACTGCTGTGCGCGCATCATCAGCGCGTCGGCGAAGCCGCGCAGCAGCATGACGATGCCGAGCACCATGTACATGATGCCGATCTTCTTGTGGTCGACGCTGGTGAACCACTCCTTCCAGAGATAGCCCCAGAGCTTGAAATAGGTCAGCGCCGCGAGCACCGCGCCGCCGCCGATCGCGACCACCGCGAAGGTGCCGACCAGGATCGGCTCGTGGATCGGAAAACTCTCCCAGGAGAGGCGCCCGAAGATCGTCTTGATGAGGGTGTCGGACATGGGTCTCAGCTCCGCGCGCTCTGGATCGCGCCGGGCAGTGCCGGCCGCTCGAGGCGGGTCATGTTACGGTTGGTCTGATCGCCGGGCTTGCCGCTGCCGGAGGCAGGGCCGCGCGGGGCGGTGAGGTGCGGGCTGGTGCCCTTCTCCTCGGGCGCCTTCATCAGCGCGCCTTCCGAACCTTCGGCCGGACGATTGTTGACGGGCGGCTGCATGCCGTGATGCCCCTCGCCATGCATGGTCACGCACGGCTCGCCGGGGCGGACGCACATCTTGACGATGCGATCGAACAGGCCCTGCTGGACCGCGGCGAAGCGCATGGCCGGCACCTTCTCGCTCGGCTTCTCCAGCTGCAGATAGCGCGCCTGCGACAGCGCGCCCTGCCCGCCCTTCACCGTCGCCACCCAGCGGTCGAAGCCGGTGTCGTCCATGGCCAGGGTCGGGAAGCGCATCTCGGAAAAGCCCGCGCCCGAATAGTTGGCGGACATGCCGTCGAACCGGCCGGCGCGGTTCAGCACCGCGTGCAGCTTCGTCTCCATGCCGGGCATGGTGTAGATCATCCCGGCCATGGCGGGGACGTAGAAGGTGTTCATCACCGACGAGGAGGTCAGGCGGAAGCGCACCTGCCGGTCGACCGGCAGCACCAGCTCGTTCACCGTCGCGATCCCCTGCTCGGGATAGATGAACAGCCATTTCCAGTCGAGCGCGACGACCTGCACCTCCAGCGGCGCCTGCCCGGCGGGAAGCGGCCGCCCCGCCGCGAGCCGGCCGATCGGCCGATAGGGATCGAGCGTGTGTGTCGCGACCCAGGTCAGCGCACCCAAGGCGACGATGATCAGCAGCGGCGCGGACCAGATGACGAGTTCGAGCCCGGTCGAATGGTCCCAGTCCGGCCGGTAGTCGGCCTCCTTGTTGGTGGCGCGATACTTCCAGGCGAACACCACCGTCAGCACCATCACGGGAACGATGATGAGGAGCATCAGCGCCGTCGACCACAGGACGAGATCCGCCTGCTGGCGTGCGACGTCGCCTGCGGGGTTCATCACGACCATGTTGCAGCCGCCGAGCAGCGACAGGCCCGCCAGCGGCGCCAGCCGGACGGGGAAGGAAGGGAAGCGTGCCATCACGATCCGCGCGCTACGCCTCATTGTGCAGATGCGAAATAGGACAATTTGCCCTATCCCCCCGCCCCGCGCGGGGGTCTAAAGGCGCCTGTCGAACGTTCGTTTCTACCGAAAGCGAGAACATGGCCGAGGCCGCTGCCCATTCCGCGCCGCTGGAGCGCGATGCCCGTGTGGTGAACACCCGTGGCGACCACCAGGTGCATCCTGGCGAGATCGCGATCGGGGTGATCATCGGCCGCACGTCGGAATTCTTCGACTTCTTCGTCTATGCGATCGCCTCGGTGCTCGTCTTTCCCGCACTGGTCTTCCCCTATCTCGACCGGCTGACCGGCACGCTCTGGTCGTTCGCGCTGTTTCCGCTCGCGTTCATCGCGCGACCGATCGGTACGCAGATCTTCATGGCGATCGACCGGCGGCACGGGCGCGGCACCAAGCTGACGATCGCCCTGTTCCTGCTCGGCACCGCGACCTGCACCGTCGCCTTCCTTCCCGGCTATGCGGAGGTCGGCGGCTGGTCGGCGGTGCTGCTCGCGATCCTGCGCATCGGCCAGGGGCTGGCGCTGGGCGGCGCGTGGGACGGGCTGCCTTCGCTCCTCGCCCTCAACGCCCCGCAGGAACGGCGCGGCTGGTGGGCGATGGTGCCCCAGCTGGGTGCGCCGCTCGGCCTGATCATCGCATCGGGCCTGTTCGCCTTCTTCCTGGGCACGCTGTCGCCGGAGGACTTCCTGTCCTGGGGCTGGCGCTATCCGTTCTTCGTCGCCTTCGCGGTCAACGTGGTCGCGCTGTTCGCGCGGCTGCGGATCGTGGTGACTCCCGAATATACCGAGCTGTTCCAGAGCCGCGAGCTGACTCCGTCGCGGGTCACCGCGACGCTGAAGGCGCAGTGGCGCAACATCCTGATCGGCGCGCTCGCCCCGCTGGCCAGCTTCGCGCTCTTCCACATGGTCACGGTGTTCCCGCTGTCCTGGGTGGCGCTGTTCACCAGGGAAGACATCACCCGGTTCCTGCTGATCGAGATGGCGGGCGCGGTGCTGGGGGTGCTGGCGATCATCGCCTCCGGCCTCGTCGCGGACCGGGTCGGGCGCCGGTCGCTGCTCGGCTATACCGCCGCGGCGATCGCGGTCTTCTCCGGCTTCGCGCCGCAGCTGCTCGCGGCCGGGCCGGTGGGCGAGACGGCGTTCATGTTCATGGGCTTCATCCTGCTCGGCCTGTCCTTCGGCCAGTCCTCGGGCGCGGTGACCAACAATTTCCCGAAGCGCGCGCGCTACACCGGCGCGGCGCTGACCAGCGATCTCGCCTGGCTGTTCGGCGCCGGCTTCGCACCGCTTGCGGCGCTGCTGCTCGCGCAGCATCTCGGGCTGATCGCGGCCGGGGGCTATCTGCTGTCGGGCGCGATCGCGACGCTGCTGGCGCTGGGCCTCAACAAGGAACTCGCTCGCCGGATGGCGTAAGGGTCGTTCGATCCGCGGCGGGGGCATCGCATCGCCCCCGCCTGTCAATCCCGTCACGATCGGCTATGCCGGTGACATGATCGCATTTGTCGTGCCTTATAAACGAAGGGTTCACACCCTCGCCGCTAGCTGGCCAGGCTAGGCAGGGCACGGACATGGCAACGGATTTCGAGCGCAACCGCAGCGTCTCCACGGATATGGAGCGGCTGTTCGGCCCCTCCGCCGAACCGGGCGCCGCGTCGGACGCGCGGTCGCGGCGGGACTCCCTCGTCACGACTGTGGTCGACGGCGCAAACGGGTCCCGCGGATCACGGCATCCGCGCCGCTGGCTGCTGCTCGCCGCGCCGCTGCTGGTCGCCCTGTTCGTGCTGGTGCTGGCGGTCCGCTTCGCGCTGACGCTGGTGCCGGAGAACAGCGTCGCCGCAGCGCGGCCGGTGCCGCCCGCGCCCCGGGCGAGCCCCGCCGCCTATAGCGCCCAGGCCTCGCCGCCGCGCCCGGTGACCGAGACGGTCACCGAAGACACGCTGGCGCCGGACGATTTCGGCCCCGCGCCGATCGAGACCCCTCCCCCTGCCCCGCCCCGCCCGGCGGCGGTCCGTACCGAACGGAGCGTCGAGACCGACCGCGAACCACCCGCGCCGCGCACGCGGCGGGACGGCTGTGCGCCCGGCAGCCGCGACGATGCGTGCATCTATGGCGATGTCCTCGCTGCGGACCGGCGCCTGCGGCGAGCCTATGATGCGGCGACCCGGGCCGGGGTGGAAACCGATTCGCTGGTCGCGATCCGCCGCCGCTGGAATCGCGCCCGCGGCATCTCGCTCGATGCGCCGGACGAGACGATCCGCCGCTATGACGAGCTGACGGAGCAACTGGACGATCTGCTCCGGAGCGAGCAACAGTAGCGCCATGCACCAGGCCGTCCTCGATCCGCTCACCGTGGCCGCTACGCCGATCGAGGTGGTGCGCCGTGCCGATGTCTCCCGCGACACGCCCTCGGGCGCGACCGACGGGCAGGTGGTCTATGCGATCGGCGACGTGCATGGCTGTTACGACCTGCTGATCGCCCTGCTGGGCGCGATCCGCGAGGACGCTGCGGCGCTTCCCGCCGGCGGGCCGCGGCCGCTCCTGCTGTTCGCCGGCGACTATGTCGATCGCGGGCCGCATTCGGACAAGGTGCTGTCGACGCTGGTGTGGCTGTCGCGCCGCTCGCCGCTCGAACTCGTCTTCCTCAAGGGCAATCACGAGGCGATGCTGCTCGACTTCATCGAGCGGCCGTTCCACGCCCGCGGCTGGCTGCGCGTCGGCGGCGCGGCGACGCTGGCGGCCTATGGGGTCGCGCTGCCCGAGGGGGAGCAGGCGGTCGCCGACCGGTGCGAGGCGATCCGCGACGAGCTGATGGACCGGCTGCCCGCCTCCCATCTCGACCTGCTGCGCGCCATGCCGACCAAAGTGATGCGCGGCGACTATCTGTTCGTCCATGCCGGGGTGCGGCCGGGCCTGCCGCTCTCGCGCCAGGACGAGCGCGATTATCTGTGGATCCGCGACGATTTCCTCGAAAACGGCCAGCTTCTGGAAAAGGTGGTGGTTCATGGCCACAGCTGGACCTCCGCCTCGCCCGTCCTGACGCCGTGGCGGATCGGAATCGACACTGGCGCGTATCGTACCGGGGCCCTCACCGCCGTGCGGCTGGGGACTCCGAGTATTGAATTCATTCAGGTAAGACAGGTACAGCCGCAGGCATGAACAGGCTGAGAACGTGTGTGGCGATGCTGTCCATCGCGACGATGATCGTGGCCGCGATCTTCCTGATGGTGCCGGAGGTGCATCTGTCGGTCATCGTGGCCATGGGCATCGGCGGTGCGGCGCTGGCGATCGTCGCCCCCTTCGAGGCGATGGACCGGCCGGCGCGACGCCGCGTACTCTATGCCTGCCTGGCGCATGTTCTGGCGATGATCGCGACGCTGGGTCTGCTGGTGGTGACCGAAGCGAGCATCAGGCCGCTTTCGGTCGTGGCACTGCTTCTCACGGTTGGCGCGGTCCTCTCCGGCTGGGCCTTCAAGAGCCGCAACCGCCGTCGCCGGGTGGGCTGGAACGACTATTACGATTGAGAGGGCGTGGCGGCTGACCGCGCCCGTCGTCGATCGCCGAAGCTCGGTCCCGATGGGTCCAATCGTCGCCCGAGCATAGGCGGTTACCTTGAGCGTCTATAGCGTCGCGCTATCACCACAAAATCCGAGCCTTAACGGGACCTTGGGAAAGCCTTTCTTCCGTCATCCCCGCGAAGGCGGGGATCCAGACGCGCGGGAGAGTGCCGGATTACTCGCAAACATCAGAGATTATGGATCCCCGCCTTCGCGGGGATGACGGCATCAATGCAAAGGCCTCGCCTACGCAGGAAGGGAGACTTTCTCCGTCTGCACGAGTAGCGTCCAGGTGGCGGTCGCCACCCGCACACCTTCCATGCAACGATCCCCTAACGGCCAGCGGGCCCGGGATGGATGCGGCATGAAACGGCGATCTCCGTGTCCGAACTCAGCCCATAGCCCGCCCGACCAGCACCGTCCCCCAATAGACCGCCGCGCCGATCGCGCCTGCGGCGGGCAGGGTCACGAACCAGGCGATGACGATGTTCGAGGCGACGTTCCAGCGCACCGCCGAGAGCCGCCGCGCCGCGCCGACGCCGACGATCGAGCCGGTGATCGTATGGGTCGTCGAGATCGGGATCCCGCCGATATTGGCGATGGCGAGCGTGATCGCCCCGCCCGTCTCCGCGCAGAAGCCCTGGGCCGGGGTCAGCCGGGTGATCTTCGATCCCATGGTGTGGACGATCCGCCAGCCGCCCGACATGGTGCCGAGCGCGATCGCGGCATAGCAGGATAGAACGACCCAGAGCGGGACGTAGAAGGTGTCGCCGAGCAGGCCCTGGCTGTACAGCAGCACCGCGATGATCCCCATCGTCTTCTGCGCGTCGTTGCCGCCATGGCCGAGGCTGTAGAGCGCGGCGGAGACGAGCTGGAGCCGGCGATAGCGCTTGTCGACCGCCAGCGGGGTCAGCCGGATACTGGTCCAGGCGACGATCAGCACCAGCGCGAGCGCGAGGATCGAGCCGAGCGCGGGGGCGACGAAGATGCCCGCGACGGTCTTGAAGATCCCGCTCCAGACGATCCCCCCGAGCCCCGCCTTGCTGAGACCGGCGCCGAGCAGACCGCCGATCAGCGCATGGCTGGACGAGGACGGGATGCCGAGCAGCCAGGTCGCGATGTTCCACGACACCGCGCCGAACAGCGCCGCCCAGATCACCGTCGCATCGATGACGTTCGCGTCGACGATGCCCTTGCCGACCGTGTTGGCGACATGCTCGCCGAAGACGAACAGCGCGAGGAAGTTGAACGAGGCCGCCCAGAGGACGGCATATTGGGGCTTGAGCACGCGCGTCGACACGACGGTCGCGATGGAATTGGCCGCGTCGTGCATGCCGTTGAGGAAGTCGAACAGCAGCGCGAACGCCACCAGCGCGACGAGCAGGGTCATGGAGATCATCGCGGAACCTTCCGGGTCAGGCGTGATCGATGACGAGACCCTGGATCTCGTTGGCGACATCCTCGAACCGGTCGACCACGCGCTCCAGATGGCCGTAGATCTCGCGCCCGACGATGAAGCCCATCGGATCGTCGCGATGACTGGCGAACAGCGCGCGCAGGCCGCTTTCGTGGATGTCGTCCGCCTTGCCCTCGATCGCGATCATCCGCCCCGTCAGCTCGTTGAGGCGTTCCCCGTTGCGGTTGAGCGAGCGCAGCAGCGGGATCGCCTCCGCCGTGATCCGTGCCGCCTCGACGATGATGCCGGCCATGTCGCGCATCTGCGGCTCGAAGCGGGCGACGCCGTAGAGCGCGATCGACCCCGCCGTCTGGTTCATCTGGTCGATCGCGTCGTCCATCGCACCGATCAGTTCGATGATCGCGCTGCGGTCGAACGGGGTGACGAAGACGCGGCGTACCTCGTGCAGCACGTCGCGGGTGATATCATCCGCCTCATGCTCCAGCGCGACGATCTGGTCGATCGCGGTCGCGGTATCGCTCCCGTCCCCTGCGTGAAGCAGTCGGGCGAGCGCATCGGCGCCGCGGGTCAGCGTGGCGGCATGCGCCTCGAACTGTTCGAAGAAGCGCCCCTGTTTGGGCAGCAGCGACTGGAACCAGCCCAGCATCGACCATCGACTCCCGGATCCGGCCGGAATGGCGGGATCGCTCTCACCGCCCGATGGCCCAGCCGGCGCGCGAAATCCAGCGATCAAAGCGGACAGATCGGGCTCGTCGACCGCGGCGGCGGCCTCCGCGACCGGAAACCAGCGGGTTACGCGTTCGTGTCGCTCGGGAAATTCGTCAGCCTGCTGGGTGACGGCGAGCGGGAACAGCGTGACCCGCGCCGCCCGCACACCACTTCGCCGCCGCTTGTCGTAGACATAGTCGCCGAGCGGGTGCGCGCAGGGAAAGCCGCGCACCCCCGCCTCTTCCCACGCCTCCAGCGCCGCCGATTCGTGCGGCGACAGGCCCAGCTCGGCATTGCCCTTGGGCACGACCCAGCGACGCGTGTCGCGCGAGGTCACCAGCATGACCTCCGCCGCGCCGTCCTCGTCGATTCGATAGGGAAGAGCGCCAACTTGCCGGATCATCGTTTACGAGGATGGGGCCGGTGGCCTGTGATAGCAATAATTCCGATTAGCGCAGACGATATGTCCGCAAATCAGGCAGCCGGGCGGCGCAGACGGCGGAACAGCCCCCGGCGCGACAGCGGCTCGAACATCTCGTCCGGCCCCTCGGGATCGAGCACCTCGTTGTCGGCGAGCCACTCCTCGACGCTGCTGAGATCGGGCACCTCATAGGGGCGCAGCGTCTTGCCGCCGCCGCGCAGGCTCTCGATCGCGCCGATCAGCGACCCGGTCCGGCCGATCGCCTCGGCGACGACCGCGCGCTCGACGCCGAGATGCTCCGCGATCAGGCCGTCGCGAATGGCGGTGACGCACGCGGCCCGGGCCTGGTCTTCGGCCTCGATCACCAGGTCGCACTCGGAATCGAGCCGCATGGAGCGGTTGTTGACGTTGCTCGAGCCCAGCCGCAGCACCCGGCCGTCGGCGATCAGGATCTTGGCGTGGCAGTAGATCGGCACGCCGCCCGCGGTGAAGGGGTGGTAGAGCCGCAGCCGCCCGTGCCGGTCGCGCCGTCGCAGGGCAGTGACGAGCCGCGCCCTGGCCGTGTCCATCGCCAGGGGTTCGAGCCACCCCTGCGCGGCGACGGGATTGATGACCACGACCTCCGGGCCATCGGGCTCGTCCAGCCGCCGCGCGATCGCCTCGGCGATGCGTCGGGAGGCGAAATACTGGCTCTCGATATAGAGGCTGTGGCGCGCCCCCGCGATCTGGCGGAGGAACAAGGCCTCGCTCTCGTGCACGCCGGACTGGTCGGGCATGTCGGGCAGGGTGCGGGCGATGCCGACGTCGATATCGGTGAAGTCGACCGCCAGACCGTCTGGCCAGCAGGTGCCGAGCGGTTCGGGCGGCGGCAGATGCCGGTGGCTGCCGCCGGCGGCGCGCCATCGCTCGCGGAAGAGCTCGGCGAGTGCGACCGCGATCGGGCCGGAGACCGCACTGATCGCGTCGTGCCACGGCTTGTAGTGCTGGCCGAGCGGACGGCGACGGAGCGGCTGGTCGTCGAGATGCTCGCGCGTGTCCCACCGGTCGCCGGTCATGTCGATGCCGCCGCAAAAGGCGAGGCAGTCGTCGATGATCACGATCTTCTGGTGGTGCGACGCGCCGGTCGGATGATGCCCGTCGAGCAGCGTGTGGATGCGCGGGTGCGCCATCCATTTGAGGACGGTGAAGATCGTCGTTCCGCGACCGAGCGTCTTGAGCGCGCCGAGGTCCCAGCGGAGCAGGAACACTTCCAGCTCCGGATTGCGGCGCACGAGATCGTAGATGAAGCGGCCGACGGGCTCGCGCGGGGCGACGCGATGATCCAGGATGATCCGCGCGTCGAAATCCCAGCCGATCAGCAGGATGCGCTTCCTTGCCTGAAGCATCGCCTGCCGCGCGGTGCGGAAATAATCGTCGGCGTCGACGATCACGGTCATCCGGTCGGCCCGCTCGACCCGCCACAGCGCCTCGCCCGGCTCCATCCCTGTCTCCCTGCCCCTTGCTGCGACGTCGCGCATGCCCTGATGCTGCAAACGGCGCAAATCCATATTATCTCCACCAACATGGCCGACGCGCCCGTCCGCAAGATCATCCATGTCGACATGGACGCCTTCTTCGCCTCGGTGGAGCAGCGCGACGACCCGACGCTGCGCGGGCGGCCGGTGGCGGTCGGCGGCAGCCGGGCGCGCGGCGTGGTGGCGGCGGCAAGCTACGAAGCGCGGGTATTCGGCGTGCGCTCGGCCATGCCCTCATCGACCGCGGTACGGCGCTGCCCCGACCTCGTCTTCGTGAAGCCCCGGTTCGAGGTCTACCGCTCGGTCTCGCACCAGATCCGCGAAATCTTCCGCGACTATACCGACCTCGTCGAGCCGCTGTCGCTCGACGAGGCCTATCTCGACGTGTCGGAGGATCGCCACGCCCTCGGCTCGGCCAGGGCGATCGCCGAGGCGATCCGCACCCGGATCCGCGAGACGACGGGGCTGACCGCCTCCGCCGGGGTCAGCTACAACAAGTTCATCGCCAAGCTCGCCTCAGACCAGAACAAGCCCGACGGGCTGTGCGTGATCCCGCCCGCCAAGGGACCGGACTTCGTCGCCAGCCTGCCCGTCGCGCGCTTCCACGGGGTCGGCCCGGTCACCGCGCGACGCATGGAGGCGTTGGGCATCCTGACCGGCGCCGACCTGCGCGACCGTCCCCTGCCCTGGCTGCAGGCGCATTTCGGCAGCTTCGCGCACTATCTTCACGGCGCCGCGCGGGGGCAGGACCACCGGCCGGTGCGCTCCCACCGGATCGCGAAGTCGATCGGGGCGGAGCGCACCTTCGAGCGCGACCTGACCGAGCCGGCGGCGCTCGACGAGAAGCTCGTCCTGGTGGCGGACGCGGCGTGGGACCGGGTGGAGCGTGCGGGAATCGGGGGCCGGACGGTGACGCTGAAGCTGCGGCGGCACGATTTCTCCACGATCACGCGCGCGCGGTCCTTCGCCCAGCCGCTGACGAGCAAGGCCGCGTTTCTGGAGACCGGCCGGGCTCTGCTGGCGGCGGAACTGCCGGTGCCGGGCGGGATACGACTGCTGGGGCTGACGCTGTCGGCGCTGGGCGAGGCGGCGGAGGTGGAGGAGGTGCAGCCGGGCTTGCCCTTTTGACAGACTTTCTGCGGCTTACCTTGTGCTCCTTCCGTCCACCCTGAGCTTCTACAAGCTCGGCACGAACGGGGTCAGGATCAGAAGGGGCCGCCCTACCCCCGGAACACCCGCCCCATTTCCGCCTGCACCGCCTGCGCGCCGAGGACGATCGCGCCGAGCGGGCCGGCATTGCCGCCCAGGGCGGGCGGGACGACGAAGGTGTCGGCGTCCGCCACCTCCGCCAGCGCGACATAGCCGGCGAGGCTGCGGGTCATCGCCGCGCGGACGCGGGGAAAGAGGTGGTCGGTCCCGACCATCACGCCGCCGCCCATCACGATCCGCCGCGGCACGCCGGTCAGGACCAGCGTGTGGAGCAGCTGCCCGAGCGCATCGGCGACGAGGTCCCAGGCGCGGTGGTCGGCGGGCAGGTCCGGGCCGGGGATGCCCGTGCGCGCCTTGATCGCGGGGCCCGCCGCCAGCCCTTCGCAGCAGGCACCGTGATAAGGGCAGTTGCCGATCCAGTCGTCGCCGGCGACGCGGACCGGCCGGATATGGCCGAATTCCGAATGGGTCAGCCCGCCGACCGGCCGCCCGCCCGCGATCAGACCGACGCCGATGCCGGTGCCGACCGTCGCATAGGCGATATCGGCCAGCCCCGCCGCCGCGCCCCAGCGCGCCTCCGCCAGTGCCGCGCCGACGACATCGGTATGGAAGCCGGTGGGCACCCGGGCATGGCGGCGGAGACGCTGGGCGACGTCCTGCCCCGCCCAGCCGGGCTTGGGCGTCGAGGTAATGTGGCCGTAATCGGCGGCGTGCGGGTCGATCGACACGGGACCGAAGCTGGCGATGCCGAGCCCGACAAAGCCGGACCAGCGGTCGAGCACCGCCTCGATCCCCGCGAGCGTCTCCTCCGGACGCGTGGTCGGCAGCTGTACCCGGTCCTCGATCGAATCGGGACCGCGCGCGAGAATGCAGATGCACTTGGTGCCGCCCAGCTCGATTCCCGCGATCAGCGGCGCCTCGTCGCTCATGCCCCGGATCCCTTCTTGGCGCGCATCATGTCGCGGAACCGCGCCGCCCAGCCGGGGCGCTGTTCCTGCCGGCCGCGCGCGAGCGCCAGCGCGTCTGCAGGAACGTCGGCGGTGATCACCGATCCCGCACCGACGATCGCGCCGTCGCCGATCGTCACCGGCGCGACGAGCGCGCTGTTGGACCCGACGAAGGCACCGGCGCCGATGCGGGTACGGGACTTACGGAAGCCGTCGTAATTGCAGGTGATCGTGCCCGCGCCGATATTCGCGCCCGCGCCGATCTCCGCATCGCCCAGATAGGCCAGGTGGTTCGCCTTCGCGCCCGCCCCGAGCACCGCCTTCTTCATCTCGACGAAATTGCCGATCTTCGCTCCCGCCTCCATCACCGCACCGGGGCGAAGGCGCGCATAGGGCCCGATCTCCGCACCGCTCGCGACCTGCGCGCCCTCGATATGGCAGAAGGCGTGGATGGTGACGCCATCGGCGACCGTCACGCCGGGGCCGAACACGACGTTCTGGCCGATGCTCACGTCCCACCCGATCACGGTGTCGTGCGCGAACCACACCGTGTCCGGCGCGAGCAGCGTCACGCCGGCGGCCATCGCCTCGTCGCGGCGCCGGGCCTGCCAGCCGGCCTCGACCGCAGCGAGTTCGGCGCGGCTGTTGACGCCGGCGACCTCGTCTTCGCCCGTCTCGACGCACACGGCGCGGCCGCCCTCGGCGAGCGCGAGCATGACGATGTCGGGAAGATAATATTCACCCGCGGCATTGGCATTGCCGACGCGATGGAGCAGGCGCCACAGATCGCGGGAGTGCACAGCCGTAACGCCGGAGTTACAGAGCGTTACAGCCCGTTCCTCGGTAGTCGCATCCTTGTATTCCACCATCTTCTCGATGGTGCCGTCGGCATCGGCGAGGATCCGGCCATAGGCGGCGGGATCGCGCGGGCGGAAGCCGAGCACCGCGACGGCGGGCGCGTCCGGCGCGGCGAGCCGTGCGGTCAGCCGTGCGACCGTCTCCGCCGCCAACAGGGGCGTATCGCCGAAGCAGACCAGCACGATGCCGTCGAACGCGGCCAGCGCCGGCTCCGCCTGCAGCGCGGCATGAGCGGTGCCGAGCTGCTCCTGCTGCCAGGCGATCGCGACACCCTGCCCCGCGACGGCGGCCTCGACCTGTTCGCCGGATGCGCCGACGACGACGACCCTTTGCGTCACGTTCGCGCGGCCCAGACTGTCGAGCAGATGGAGCAGCATGGGGCGCCCGGCGATCGGGTGCAGCACCTTGTGAAGATCGGACTTCATCCGCGTGCCCTTGCCAGCGGCGAGGATGACGGCGGCGATCGGGGCGGCGGAAACGGTGTCGGCAGCGCTCATGGCCGGGCGGGTTGGCACGAATGGCTTGCCAACGCCATAGGGGTGCTGGCACCCCGCGCATCCATGACCGATTTTCCCTTCGACCTGGTCGGATTCGACATGGACGGCACGCTGCTGGACACCAGCGCCGACCTCGCCGCGGCGGTGAACCATGCGCTGTCCCAGGCCGGCCGGCCGGCGCTGGACGTGGCGGAGGTGCGGCCGATGATCGGCGGCGGCGCGCGCCACATGCTGGCGCAGGGTCTGGACCGGACCGGCGGCTGCGACCCGGCCATGCTCGACAGGCTGCATCGCGTGCTGCTCGACTATTACGAAGCGCATATGGTGGTCCACACCGCGCCCTATCCGCAGGCGGTGGAGGCGCTCGACAGCCTCGCGGCGCGCGGCGTGAGGCTGGCGGTGGTGACCAACAAGCTCGAGGCCTATGCGACCCGCGTCCTCGCCGCGCTTGGCCTCACCGACCGGTTCGTGACGGTGATCGGGGGCGATACGCTGGGACCGGGCAACGGCAAGCCCTCCCCCCGCCCGATCCAAGAGATGATCGCACGCGCCGGAGCGCACCGCGCAGCCTTTGTCGGCGATTCGATCTACGATGTCCGCGCGGCGCAGGCGGCGGGGGTGCCGGTGGTGGGATGCAGCTTCGGCTTTCTCGATCGACCGGTGGCGGATTTGGGAGCGGACGCGGTGATCGACGGGTTCGCCGAACTGGTCCCGACGCTGGAGCGGCTGGGCGCGGCGCGATGAACAGCCCGCTGCCCGCGCTCGGCCTGGCGCTCGTCACGGCGGTGTCGGTGCTGCTGCTGGGCGGCAACTGGGAGGGCGGCGCACTCGCTCTGGTCGGCTCGGTCGCGGTGGCGCTGCTCGCCCGCCGCCGCGAGCCGCGCGTCGCCGCGCCGCCGCCGCCGCCCCCCGCCGACCCGTCGCTGGGGGCGGTGCTCGACGCGGTGGCGGATCCGGTGGTGCTGGTCGAGAACGGCCGGGTCGTCATCGCCAACGCCGCCGCGCGCGCGGTGCTCGGCGCGCATGTAGTGGGCGAGGACGTGCGGGTCGCGGTGCGCCATCCCGCCGCGGCGCAGGCGCTCGCCGCGGCGGACGGCAATCCCGTCGAGCTCTACGGCATCGGCAGTCCCGATCGGCGCTGGGAGATGCGCGTCGCCCCGGTTGCTCCGGGCATCGTGGTGATGAACCTCGTCGATCGCACCCAGCACGCCGCGGCCGAGCGGATGCGGGTCGATTTCGTCGCCAATGCCAGCCACGAGCTGCGCACCCCCCTCGCCTCGATCATGGGCTATATCGAGACGCTGGGCGAGGAGGCTGGCGAGGAGCCGGTGCTGCGCCAGCGCTTCCTGAAGATCATGATGGACGAGGCCCGGCGGATGCAGCGGCTGGTCGAGGACCTGCTGTCGCTGTCGCGGATCGAGGCGGACAAATATCGCGTGCCCGATCGCACGCTGGACCTCGGCGAACTGCTCGACGACGTCTGCGCCGAGCTGCGCGACGGCGGCAATCCGCGTGCGGCGGATCTGGTGGCGGAGATGCACGACGGATTGCCGCCGATCGTCGGGGATCGCGCTCAGATCTCTCAGCTGATCCACAATCTGATCGGCAACGCACTGAAATATGGCCGCCCGGGCACGCCGGTGACGGTCACGCTGCGGCGGGCCGCGAACAACATCGCCTTCTCCGTCGCCGACGAGGGCGAGGGCATCGCGCCCGAGCATCTGCCGCGACTGACCGAGCGCTTCTATCGTGTCGATGCCGGGCGCAGCCGGGCTCTGGGCGGCACGGGCCTTGGCCTCGCGATCGTCAAGCACATCGCCGAACGGCATCGCGGAAGGCTCGACATCGCCAGCAAGGTGGGGGTCGGGACGACGGTGACGGTCACCCTGCCCCCGGCAAATCCTGCTTCGCCAACGCCCTGAAGCGGTGTCATAAAGGCGTAACCGGACGGTCACATAGGGCGGCCGACCGGAGGGCGGGCTGCCCTTCGCGACGGGGATTCCGATGCGCCGCCACCCTCTCACCGCCCGGCTGATGCTGGTGCCGATCGCCGCCTGCGCGCTGGTCGGCTGCCGCGATCAGGCCAATGGCGGCGGGGCGGGCGCGCGCGACCAGATCAGCGTCGTCGGGTCGTCGACCGTCTACCCCTTCACCACGATGATCGCCGAACAGCTCGTCGCCTCCGATCCCGACGTCAAGGCGCCCGTGATCGAATCGACCGGGACGGGCGCGGGCATGAAGCTGTTCTGCGCCGGCATCGGCGCGGCGCATCCCGATATCGAGGATGCCTCGCGCCGGATGAAGGCGAGCGAGTATCGCGACTGCGTCGCCCATGGCGTACGCGACATCATCGAGGTGCAGGTCGGAATCGACGGCATCGCCTTCGCCGAGGCGAAGAATGGGCCGAAGATGGACCTGACGCCGGCGCAGCTCTATCGCGCGCTGGCGGCGGCGCCGGGCGGCAAGCCGAACACCGCGCGAACCTGGCGCGACGTCGACGCCGCGCTGCCGCCGATCCCGATCCAGGTCTATGGGCCGCCCGCGACCAGCGGGACGCGCGACGCGATGGCCGAACTGATCCTGACCCGCGGCTGCGAGGATCTCGATCCTGCCGCCAGGGCGCTGGCGCACACCGATCCCGAGGCGCACAAGGCCCTGTGCACCCGCGTGCGCGAGGACGGCGCCTATATCGATGCCGGCGAGAACGACAATCTGATCGTCCAGAAGCTGCAGTCGAACCCCAATGCGATCGGCGTCTTCGGCTATTCCTATCTGGAGGAGAATGCCGCGACGGTGAACGGCGTGCGGATCGCGGGCGTGGCCCCGACCTACCAGACGATCGCGGACGGCCGCTATCCGGGCAGCCGGCCCCTCTACCTCTACGTCAAGAAGGCCCATCTCTCGGCGATCCCGCATCTGGCCGACTTCCTGAAGCTCTACGCGGCGAGCTGGGGTCCGGACGGTCCGCTCGTGCGCCGCGGACTGATCGCGGCTCCCGATGCGATCCGGGCGCGCTCAGCCGCGATCGTCGCCGGCCAGACGCCGCTCGACCCGGCGGTGCTGCCATGAGCGCGCTGGCACTGGCCCTGATCGTCGCGGGCCTCGCGCTGATCGGCTGGCTGGTCGCGCGAGCGCGTGCGGCCGCGTTCCGTAACGGCAGCCAGCGGTTCAGCTCGCTGCCGGGCCATCATGGCTGGTACGTCGCACTGTGGGTGATCGTACCGCCGCTCGCCTTCCTCGCCATCTGGTCCGCCGTCTCGCCCGCGCTGGTGACCGAGGCGGTGGTCGCGCAACCGGCCGCCGCCGCATTGCCGCCGCCCGGCTTCGACCGCGCCTCGATCCTGTCGGAGGCGCGGGCGCTCGCCGAAGGCCGGGCCTATGGCGCGTTCAACGACCTGTCGGCGCGGCTCGCACCCTTCTACGCCGTGGCGCAGGCGCGCTACGACTGGATCGCGACGGCGGCCGCGCTGCTCCTCGCCTTTGCCGGCGGTGGGTTCGCCTTCACCCATGTGCGCCCGGACTTCCGCGCCCGCACCAGGGTGGAGCGGATCGTGATGGGGCTGCTCCTCGCCGCCTCGCTGATCGCGATCCTGACGACGATCGGCATCGTCGCCTCGCTGCTCTACGAGGCGGCGCGCTTCTTCCGGATGGTGCCGATCGGCGATTTCCTGTTCGGCACCCACTGGTCGCCGCAGGTGCTCGACGCGCGCGATCCGGGCGCGAATCTGGGCGCGGTGCCGCTGTTCTGGGGCACCTTCTTCATCGGCGCGGTGATCGCGATGGCGGTGGCCATCCCCTTCGGGCTGATGAGCGCGGTGTATCTGACGCAATATGCCGCCCCGTCGGTGCGGCGCTGGATGAAGCCGATCCTGGAGGTGCTCGCCGGCGTGCCGACCGTGGTCTATGGCTATTTCGCCGCGCTGACCGTGGCGCCGGCTGTACGCGACGTCGCGGTCTCGCTCGGCGTGACCTGGGCATCGTCCGAAAGCGCGCTGGCGGCGGGGCTGGTGATGGGGGTGATGATCATCCCCTTCGTCTCCTCGATGGCCGACGACAGCCTCAATGCCGTGCCGAGCGCGATGCGCGACGGCAGCCTCGCCATGGGTGCGACGAGTTCGGAGACGATCCGCAAGGTGATGATCCCCGCGGCGCTGCCGGGCGTGGTCGGCGGGGTGCTGCTCGCGATCAGCCGCGCGATCGGCGAGACGATGATCGTGGTGATGGCCGCGAGCGGGGTCGCGACCCTGACCGCCAATCCCTTCGCCAGCGCGACGACCGTGACCCGCCAGATCGTCGACCTGCTGACCGGCGAGGCGGAGTTCGACAGTCCCAAGACGCTGGCCGCCTTCGCCCTCGGCCTGACGCTGTTCATCGTCACCCTGCTCCTCAACATCGTCGCGCTGACCGTGGTGAAGCGCTACCGGGAGGCCTATGAATAGCTCGCTCGTCGCCGGCGCGCCGACGCTGGCCGCCACGCCGGGCGAGTCCCCGGCGCGCGTACCGACCGACTGGACGACCGCGTCGATGCAGCGCCGCATCCGCCGCCGCTATGCCGCCGAGTGCCGCTTCCGGCTGATGGGTCTCGGCGCGGTGGTGCTGTCGGCGGGGTTCCTTGCCTTTCTGATCGCGACCATGCTGGTGCAGGGTCTGGCCGGCTTCACCGAGACGCGGGTTCGGGTGCCGATCGACCTCGCAGCGGCGAAGCTGCCCGTCACCGCGCGCCAGCTCGATGGCCGTGGCGCCGATCTGGCGCTGGCGGGTGCTGGGCTGGAGGGAGCGGTCGGCGCCGCGGCGGCACGGGCCTGGGGCGATCCCGCGCTCCTCTCGGGCGGCGCTTGGCTGCGCGTGCGCGACGCGATCAAGGCGGACCCCTCGCTGCTGCGGCGCAGTGCCAGCTTCGACCTGCCCGCGGCGAGCGCGATCGACATGGCGGTGAAGGGCGAAGGCGCGCCGGACGCCGAGCGGACCGTGCGCCGTCTGGCTAGCGCGGGCGCCCTGTCGCGCGGGCTGAACCGAGACTTCCTCGTCGGCGCCGACGCGACCGACCCGACGCGGGTCGGCATCTGGGGCGCGCTGAAAGGCTCGTTGCTGACGATGTTCGTCACGCTCGCCCTCGCCTTTCCGATCGGCGTGCTGTCGGCCCTGTATCTCGAGGAATATGCTCCCAAGAACCGGTGGACCGACCTGATCGAGGTGTCGATCAACAATCTGGCGGCGGTGCCCTCGATCATCTTCGGCCTGCTGGGTCTGGCGGTGTTTCTCGGCACGTTCGGCCTGCCCCGCTCCGCGCCGATCGTCGGCGGGCTGACGCTGGCGCTGATGACCATGCCGGTGATCGTCATCGCCGGGCGCAACGCGATCAAGGCGGTGCCGCCCTCGATCCGCGACGCGGCGCTCGGCGTCGGCGCGTCGCCGGTGCAGGTCGTCTTCCACCATGTGCTGCCGCTCGCCCTGCCCGGCATCCTGACCGGCACGATCATCGGCATGGCCCGCGCCCTGGGCGAGACCGCGCCGCTCCTGATGATCGGCATGCGTGCCTTCATCGCCGCGCCGCCGACCGGGGTAACGAGCCCGGCGACGGCGCTGCCGGTCCAGATCTTCCTCTGGTCCGATCAGGTCGATCGCGGCTTCGTCGAGAAGACCTCGACCGCGATCATCGTGCTCCTGGTCTTCCTGCTCGCGATGAACGGGCTCGCCATCTACCTCCGCAACCGCTTCGAGACCCGCTGGTAATGACCGACAGCCCCAAGATGACGGCCCGGCACGTCAATGTGCATTACGGCCCGAAACAGGCGATCGCCGACGTCTCGATCGATATCGAGCAGGATCGCGTCGTCGCCTTTATCGGTCCGTCGGGCTGCGGGAAGAGCACCTTCCTGCGCACGCTCAACCGGATGAACGACACGGTGCCGAGCGCGCGGGTCGAGGGAGACATCCGCCTCGACGGGCAGGATATCTATGCGCCCGAGATGGACGTGGTGCAGCTCCGCGCGCGGGTGGGCATGGTGTTCCAGAAGCCCAACCCCTTCCCCAAGTCGATCTACGAGAATGTCGCCTATGGCCCGCGCATCCACGGCCTGGCCGCGAGCAAAGCGGATCTGGACGCCGTGGTCGAGCGCTCGCTGACCCGGGCCGGCCTGTGGAACGAGGTGAAGGACCGGCTGTCGGACAGCGGCACTGCGCTGTCGGGCGGCCAGCAGCAGCGGCTGTGCATCGCGCGCGCGATCGCGGTCGATCCCGAGGTCATCCTGATGGACGAGCCGTGCAGCGCGCTCGACCCGATCGCCACCGCCAAGATCGAGGAACTGATCCACGAATTGCGCGGCCGCTACGCCATCGCGATCGTCACCCACAACATGCAGCAGGCGGCGCGCGTCAGCCAGCGGACGGCCTTCTTCCACCTGGGAACGCTGGTCGAGTACGGCGCGACGTCGGACATCTTCACCAATCCGCGTCAGGAACGGACGAAGGATTACATCACCGGCCGCTACGGCTGAGTGGGGGACGTATGAACGAGCATACCGTCAAGGCCTTCGACAGCGACATCGGTCAGCTGCGCGGCCTGATCAGCGAGATGGGCGGCCTGGCCGAGGACGCCATCGCCAAGGCGATGCAGGCGCTGACCCGCAGCGACCTCGCGCTCGCCGCCGCAGTGCGCGAGAACGACCGGCGGATCGACGAACTGGAAGCCGAGGTGGAACGGCAGGCGGTGCGGATCATCGCCCTGCGCGCGCCCCTGGCGGTCGACCTGCGCGAGGTGGTGGCGGCGATGAAGATCGCCAGCGTGGTCGAGCGGATCGCCGACTATGCCAAGAACATCGCCAAGCGCGTGCCGCTGATCGAGAGCGAGCATCGGATCGAGCCGGTGTCGATCCTGCCCGCCATGGGCCGCATGGCGGCCGAGATGGTGCGCAGCGCGCTCGATGCCTTCGCCGCACGCGATGCCGCGGAGGCGGCGCGGGTGTGGGACAGCGACGCCCCGCTCGACGATTTCTACGACTCGATCTTCCGCACCCTCGTCACCTTCATGGTCGAGAATCCGACGACGATCAGCCAGGTCGCGCACCTGCTGTTCATCGCCAAGAATCTGGAGCGGATCGGGGACCATGCGACCAATGTCGCCGAAATGGTCTATTTCGCCGCCACCGGCGAGCATCTGGCCGACCGCGAACGCGGCGGCCTGGAAAGGGAGTAAGCCCATGGCCCGTGTCACCATGCTGCTGGTCGAGGACGATGCGGCGCTCGCCGAGCTGCTGACCTTCCACTTCCGGCGCGAGGATTTCGAGGTGGTCCACACGCCCGACGGCGAGGAGGCGCTGCTGCTCGCCCGCGAGCGCGCGCCGGACATCGTGCTGCTCGACTGGATGGTGGAGGGGGTGATCTCGGGTCTCGAGGTCTGCCGCCGGCTGCGTCGGGCGCCCGAGACGCAGAACGTGCCGATCATCATGCTGACCGCCCGCGGCGAGGAAGAGGACCGGGTACGCGGGCTGGAGACGGGTGCGGACGATTACGTCACCAAGCCCTTCTCCCCGCGTGAGCTGGTGGCGCGGGTCGGCGCGGTGCTACGCCGCGTCCGCCCGGCCCTTGCCGGCGAGGCGCTGACCTATGCCGATATCGAGATGGACACGGTCGGCCACAAGGTGAAGCGCGGCGGCGAGACGGTGGCGCTGGGGCCGACCGAGTTCCGCCTGTTGAAGCACTTCCTCGAACATCCCGGCCATGTCTTCTCACGCGAGCGGCTGCTCGACAGCGTGTGGGGCCATGACAGCGACATCGAGAGCCGGACGGTGGACGTGCATATCCGGCGGCTGCGCAAGGCGATCAATGTCGGCGGCCGGTCGGATATCATCCGCACCGTTCGCTCGGCCGGATACGCGCTCGACGCGGAGGGCTGAGCGCAGGGGGATCGTTGCGCGAAGGACACATACGCGCGCTGGGGCGTTGGCCCGCCGCTGGATGAACGATCCCGCACCGATATTCCGAGGAGAAACCTCCATGAAGTTCGTGCTTCTTGCCGCCACCGCGCTGATCGCAGCGCCGGTCGTCGCCCAGGATATGACGACGCAGGGCACCCCGAACTCGACGACCACGCCCGATACCGCCACGGCGCAGCCGCCGGCCGGCGATCCCGCGATGCCCTCGTCGACCACGGACACCACCACCGCGCCCACGACCGACACCGCCCCGGCGACCGATTCGGGCATGACCACCCAGGCGCCCGCCGGCGGCGCGACGGGCGCGGCGCCCGGCGGCATGACGACGGGCGACCCGGTCGGCGGCTATCAGCCGACCACGCCGACCACGGCCCCGGCCGCCGGCGCCCCGGTGACGGTCGCGCCGTCGCAGAGCCCGTCGCAGGCCTTCCCGCCGCCGGCGCCGCTGCAGAACTACCCGATCTGCAAGAAGGGCCAGTATGACAAGTGTCGCCAGCGCGGCGGCAAGTAACCGGCTGATGCCCGCCGCGTGATGCGGCGGCGCGGCTGAAGAAGAGGGCGCTCCGGAGAGCCAGGGCGCCCTTTTTATATGGGTGGTAAGCGTGGCCGGCGGTCGCAGGATGGGGTTTACCAGCTGAAACAGCCTCTACCCCCTTCGTTCGCGCTGAGCCTGTCGAGGCGCTGTTCTTACCCGTCGCGCCTTGGCGAGGAGAGCCGGCGGCATCAGCCGACTTGCGCAGCGGCCGTCAGAGAGCGAAAGATCCAGGCCTCCGCGGAACCTTCGCAAAAGGCGCGGCGGCTGCATCCTACAATCGTCATCCCGGACGTGTTCCGGGATCCACCGTTCCGCGAAATTTCTGGCTTGTACGCTCGCGGCGCAGTGGATGCCGGAACAAGTCCGGCATGACGCGCTCGCTTTCGCAGGTGTCTTGCCATCACGGCGATGACGTTGGGCCCAATTTTGGCTGGCTCCCGATTCGGAGCAACGCTTCGACAGGCCCAGCGCCAACGGGCGTGTGGCGGCATCGGGATCATCGGGTTCGCGCGGTTGATCGAGCCATACCTACCGCCGGCCAACCGACCCGCCGTCCAATCGACCAACCACGTCCGCCGACGCGGGCGCAGCCTTAGCAATCAGCGCCCGGCGCCCGGGGGCATGCCGCCTGCGCCGCCGGCGCCGCCCATCATCATCTGCTGCTGCATCTGCATCTGGCGGACCTGCTCCTCGGGCAGAAAGTCGACGAGCTCGATATCGAAGACGAGCGTCGAATTCGCCGGGATCGGACCCTTGGCCTCGGCGCCATAGCCGAGCGAAGGCTTGAGCCAGACGCGGTACTTGGCGCCCTTCGGCATCAGCTTCAGCGCCTCGGAGAAGCCCGGCACGACACCCGCGACGGGCATGGGCGTCGGCTGCTGCGACTTGTCGAACACCTTGCCGTCGAGCAGCTTGCCCTCATAGTTGATGAGCGCGATGTCGGCATCGGTCGGCTTGGCCGCGCCCGGCTTGCCCGGCTCGAGCACCTTGTACTGGAGGCCGGAGGCGGTGACCTGCACGCCCCGGGCCCGGGCGTTGCGGGTGAGAACGTCGTCGCCCTGCCGGGCCAGCGCCACCGCGGCGATCACCGCCAGCGCGAGCCCGATCCAGAGATAGACCAGATAGCTGCGCTTGACCGGCTGGAGCGGAACGGCGGTGACGGTCGACATGGGGAACACATCCGTGCTGGAGATGCCGGCCCGGTCGCCGCCACCGGAAGTAGATCAAGGAGACCGGCCGCCGATCGGGCCGATCCGTCCGGCAGGCGAAGCGATCGCCCGCCGGACCGGGCGCTTACCGCGCGCCGTCGCGCTCGGCGCGCTTGCGCTCCAGCTTGCGGGCGCGGCGCACGGCAGCGGCACGCTCGCGCGCACGCTTCTCCGACGGCTTCTCGTAGTGACGGCGCAGCTTCATCTCGCGATACACGCCCTCACGCTGCAGCTTCTTCTTGAGCGCGCGAAGGGCCTGGTCGACGTTGTTGTCGCGAACGATGATCTGCATAAAACCCGGTAAGCTCCGAACAAAAGACGATAGCGGCGCGGAACGAACCGCACCGTGGATGGGTCCGCCTACCAGCCGGGCGCGGCAAAGGCAAGTCTTTGCGGGCCGGCGCGCCGCGGAGAGCTGTGGCCGGATCGCCACAGCGGCGTGGCATTCGGCGTCATGTTGCAGCTCTGCAATGCGGGCGATACGCAGGGACATCAGTCCGGCGCCATGCCACAGCCCCGCGAGACCATGGACCTGGAGACCCGCCTGCTCATCGTCGACGACGATCCGGACATCCGCGAGCTGTCCGCCGCCTTCCTGTCGCACCACGGCTATATCGTCGACGTGGCGGAAGACGGCGCGGCGATGCGCGCCGCGCTGGCGCGGCACAGCTATGCGCTGGTGGTTCTGGACGTGATGATGCCCGGCGAAGACGGACTGTCGATCCTGCGCTCGCTCGAACCCGCGACCGCGCCGGCAGTGATCATCCTCTCGGTCATCGGCGAGGAAGTCGACCGGATCGTCGGGCTCGAAATGGGCGCGGACGACTATATCGCCAAGCCGGCCAACCCGCGCGAGCTGCTCGCGCGCATTCGCTCGGTCCTGCGCCGTCACGAGGAGCGGCCGGCGCGACGTACCGGCGCCGTCGTGCCGCTCCGCCCGCAACAGCATTTCGCCGGCTGGCGGCTCGACCCGCAGGCGCGGTTGCTCACCGATCCCGACGATGTCGTCATCAACCTGTCGGATGGCGAGTTCCGGCTGCTGATGACTTTGGTCGACCATCCCCGGCGCGTGCTGACCCGCGACTTCCTGCTCGATCATTCGCGCGGCGTGCAGGCCGAACATTTCGACCGGGCGATCGACGTGCAGGTCAGCCGGCTGCGACGCAAGCTGGCCCGACCCGACGGGCGGGGCGGCGACGAGCTGATCCGGACGGTGCGCAACGAGGGCTATATGTTCGCGGCCGATGTCGAGACGCGCTGACGTGCGCTCGATCGCCTGGCCGATCTTCGCGCTGGTGCTCGCGTCGGTCGTGGTCGCGGTCACCGCAATCTTCCTCGTCACCTTCAGCGGCCCCCCGCCCCGCCGCGCCGGTATCGATACGCGATTGATCGTGGCCGCGCTGCGCGGTGGCGAAGGCGCGGGGCGACTGCGCGCCGAGCAACGCACTGCGCCGCCCAATCCGGGCCGCCCCTTCCACCCCGATGCCGAGGCACAGGCCCGGATCGCGGGAGTGCTCGACGTCCGGGCGTCCGACGTGCGGGCCTATTCGATGCGTCCGCCGCGCGGCCCCGGCGAGGAGTTCGGGCGCGACTTCGTGCTGGCGGTGCGCCGCGACGGGGGCTGGCGGGTCGTCGAGACGGAGCGTCCGCTGCTCGCGCCATGGCATGTCCAGACCCTGATGGTGATGTTGATCGTGGTCGCGGTCTTCGGCGGACTGGGCTGGGTGGTCGCGCAACTGATCTCCCGCCCGGTGCGCGCGGTGGCGCGCGCCGCGCAGGATGCGCGCGCGGGCGCCTCGCTGCCGCCGCTGCCCGTCGGGGGCCCGCGCGAGGTCCGCGACCTGTCGCGCGCGGTCGGGGCGATGCACGCCCGCCTCGCCGCGCATGCGGAAGGGCGCACGACCATGCTGGCGGCGATCGCGCACGACATGGGCACCCCGCTGGCGCGGCTGGCCTTTCGCGTCCAGCAGCTGCCCGATGCGGCGCGCGAGCGGGCCGAGGCCGACATCGCCGAGATGCGCGCGATGATCGCCGACGCACTGTCCTTCGCGCGCGACGAGCGGGTCGAGGCGGAGGCGCGGATCGATCTGGGCAGCCTGCTCGACAGCCTTGTGCAGGACCGACGCGAGGGGGGCGCGGCGGTGACGCTGCAGCCGGGCCCGCGTGCGGTGGTGCGCGGCGACAGCGGCGCGTTGCGCCGGCTGTTCGACAATCTGATCGGCAATGCCGTCCGCTATGGCGATCGTGCCGAGCTGGGCTGGCGGACAACGGGGGACCGGGTCGAGATCTGGGTCGACGATCACGGGCCCGGCATCGACCCGGCGACGGTCGAGCGACTGTTCGAGCCATTCGTCCGCGGCGACCCATCCCGCAACCGGGCGACCGGCGGCGCCGGCCTGGGTCTCGCCATCGTGCGTTCGATCGTGGCGCGGCACGGCGGCGATGCCGTGCTCGAGAACGGGACGACCGGCGCGCGCGCGCGGGTGACGCTGCCGCTGGCGACGCGCTGATCGCGATTGCGAAGATGACGCCGAGTTTATACAGGCCCGCGATCACCAGCTTGCCGGATGCCGTCGTTGGAAACTCGCCACCTCATCGCCTACGGCCTGATCGCCCTGCTCGTTTTGGGCGGCATGGGGTTCGCGCTGGTCTATGGCCGGAAGCGGGCGGCGCGGCGGCGGCGGCTGCGCGGGATCAAGGACTATAATGGCGGCGCAACGCGCTGACATGAGGCGAAACATCGCCGAAGCATGACGACATAAGCCGGCAAAGCGCCGACCCCAGAGACCTTCCTGCAACGACAGGGAGGCCAAAGTTGACCCACCGACACGACGCCGATCACGGCCACGGCCTGGCCGAGGACTGGCCGCGGATCGAGGCGCTGCTCGCCCGGCGGCGGGCGCTGAAATGGTTCGCTGGTGCCGGCACCGCCGCATTGGTCGCGGGCTGCGGCGGCAGCGACGGCGATGCCTCGACGGTCAGCGTGACGACCGGCACCGCCACGCCGACGCCCACCGCCTCGGCCAGTGCGACGCCGACCCCAACAGCGACGGCGACCGCCACCAGCGGCTGCATCGTCGATCCCAGCGAGACCGCCGGCCCCTATCCGGGCGACGGGACGAACACGGCGAGCGGATCGACCTCCAACGTCCTCACCGCCTCCGGCATCGTACGCTCCGACATCCGCCCCAGCTTCATCGCCAGCACGACGGTGGCGACCGGCGTAGCGATGACGCTCACCCTGACGCTGGTCGATGTGAACGCAGCCTGCGCGCCGCTCGCCAATTTTGCCGTCTATCTGTGGCATTGCGACCGGCAGGGGCATTACTCGCTCTACACCGCCGCGGCGGAGAGCTATCTGCGCGGCGTGCAGGTGACCGACGCCTATGGCCAGGTGACCTTCACCACCATCTTTCCCGGCTGCTACGACGGCCGCTGGCCGCACATGCATTTCGAGATCTTCTCCAGCCTGACCAATGCGACCAGCGGGCGCTATGCCGTGCTGACCTCGCAATTCGCGATGCCCGCTTCGGTATGCGGCATCGTCTATGCCGACAGCGCCACCTATCCGAGCAGCGCGTCCAACTTCGCCGCGATCTCGCTGCCGCGCGACAATGTGTTCGGCGACAATAGCGCGGCGCAGCTGGCGCAGCAGACGCCCGCCTTCACCGCGAATGCGAGCGGCGGCTATGCGGCGACCGCGTTGATCGGCATCGCGCGCTAGACGGTATCACGAGATGCGCGGCGGCTCCCCCTGTGCCGTCCGCGCAGCCCCGGCCGGCGTCGCCCCCGGCCGGGGCCCCTTGGCGAAGCGGCGCGGGCGCGGGTAAGGCGCGTGCCATGCAGCCGCTCACCCTCTTCAACAGCCTGACGCGCCAGACCGAGACGTTCGCGCCGATCGATCCTGCGAACCTGCGGGTCTATTCCTGCGGGCCGACCGTCTACAATTATGCGCATATCGGCAACCTTCGCGCCTATGTCTTCACCGACACGCTGTCGCGGGTGCTGAGGTGGAAGGCGGCGGCGATGGGTTGGGGCGCGCTGACCCATATCATCAACATCACCGATGTCGGCCACCTGACCTCTGACGCCGATGCCGGCGACGACAAGATGGAGGCTGCGGCGAAGCGCGCGGGTCAGGATATCTGGGCGATCGCGCGGCATTATACCGAGGCGTTCAAGCAGAATCTGAGCGATCTCAACATCCGCGAGCCCGCGCGCTTCCCGCTCGCCACCGATCATGTCGCCGAGATGATCGCATGGGGACAGGCGATCGAGGCGAAGCATTGCTACCGCCTGCCCGATGGCCTGTATTTCGACGTCTCGACCGTGCCTGATTACGGCCGCCTCGCCCGCCATGGCGCCGAAGAGGGCGAGGGCCGGATCGAGGAGGTGGCGGGCAAGCGCCATGCCGCCGACTTCGCGATCTGGCGCACCTCCGCCCCCGGCGAGAACCGGCAGATGGAGTGGGACTCGCCTTGGGGCCGCGGCGCGCCGGGCTGGCATCTGGAATGCTCGGTGATGAGCCGCGCCTATCTGGGCGACCGGTTCGACATCCATACCGGCGGGATCGACCATCGCGAGATCCACCATCCCAACGAGATCGCGCAGAACCAGGCGATGAGCGGCACCGCCGATACGGGCGCGAACTACTGGCTGCACAACAACTTCCTGGTCGAACGTGACGCCAAGATGTCGAAGTCGTCGGGCCAATTCACGCGGCTGCAGACGCTGGTCGACCGGGGCTATCATCCCCTCTCCTACCGGCTGATGTGCCTGCAGGCGCACTACCGGTCGGAGATGGAATTCTCCTGGGAAGGACTGGCCGCGGCGCAGACGCGGCTGAAGCGGCTGGTGCAGGCGGTCGAGGCTCTACGCGCCCGCCCCGCCTCCCCCTCCAACGCGGCGGCCGCGCCCTATCTGGAGCGGCTGGATCAGGCGGTGTCGGACGATCTCAACACCCCGCGCGCGCTGCCGGTGCTCGACGAACTGCTCGCCGACAAGCGCGTGTCGCCGGCCGACCGGCTGGCGGCGCTGGAGAAGTTCGATGCGATGCTGGGGCTGAAGCTGACGGCGCTGACCCGCGCCGAACTGCGCGTCCGACCCGCCGATGCGACGCTGGACGAGGCGGCGATCGCCGCGCGGCTCGCGGAACGGCGGGAGGCGCGGGTTGGGAAGGACTTCGCCCGCTCGGACGCGATCCGCGATGCACTGGCGGCGGCGGGCGTCGAGGTGATGGACGGCGACCCGCTCGGCTGGGATTGGCGGATCAGCTGAGCGGCTGATCGCGGGTTGCGAGCAGCGCCGGTCGCCACAGGCCGGTCGCAGGCGCGGTCTTCAGCGCCGCCTCGATCGCATCCGCCCGCGCGCCGGAGGCTGGGTGGGTGCGGCTGCGGAACAGGCCGCCATCGACCTCGCCGCCATGCTCCCGCCAGAAGCGCGGCGCGGCGGCGGCGTCCCAGCCGGCATTGCGGAGCAGCGCCGCGCCGAGCAGGTCCGCCTCGCTTTCGGTCCGGCGGAACAACCGGCCGTTGCGACCGAACTCGGAAAAGAGGCCCCATTTGACGCCCGCCGCCTCCAGCCGGGCACGGTGGCGCAGGACGATATGCGCCAGCTCATGCGCCACGACCGCCGCGGCCTCCGCCTCGCCATAGCGTTCGAGGAAGGGCTGACCGATCCGCACGACCGATCCGTCCGAGTCCGCGATCAGCGCGCGGCCGGGCACGACTTCGAACGATGCGCGGCAGCCGGGCGAGGCGGCGATCGTCGCGTCGAAGCGGCGCGCGTCGCGCAGCAGCGTGACGGTCAGCGGCCGGTCAGCAGGCTCCGCCATCACCAGCGCGAGCGCGGCGTCGCGGGTGCGGGCGGAGGGTGGCCCTTTGGAGGGTGCGGGCACGGCGTGACCGGACACCGCGACCAGACCGTCGTCCGCGCGCACCCCTGCCGCGGCGGCCGGCGCGCCCGGCACGGTCAGCGCGATGGCGACCGGCGCGGCGAAGCCCTTCACCGTCGTACCCGCCGGCAGGGGCTGGGGAAGATACTGGTCGACCGCGTGGATCAGCCACCCCGGCGCAGGAGCGAGGCGGTCGCACAGGGTCGCATTGGCCGTCACCAGGCGCCAACCGATCCGCGCCAGCGCCGCGTCCGCCCGCGCCACCGCCGCATCGTCGTCGTTTGCAGGCGGAGCCGCACCGCCGAGAAGGAGAAGCGCGGCGGCAAGGGCGAGCAGACGGGACACCATGCCCCTCCCCTAGCCCCCTACCCGACCAGTGTCATTGCCCGGTCGCCGAAGCGCGCCTAGAGGCTCGTCCACTGCAAACGAGCAATGGACGTTTCCCTGATGCGCATCGTGATGATCGGTTCCGGCTATGTGGGTCTGGTGTCAGGAGCGTGTTTCGCCGATTTCGGGCATGACGTGGTGTGCGTCGATAAGGACGAGGGGAAGATCGCGGCGCTCCATGCCGGGCGGATGCCGATCTACGAGCCGGGGCTGGACCAGCTCGTCGCCGCGAATGTCGCGGCCGGGCGGCTGACCTTCACCACCGACCTCGCCGCCTCGGTCGCGGGGGCGGAGGCGATCTTCATCGCGGTCGGCACCCCGGCGCGGCGCGGCGACGGGCATGCCGATCTCTCCTATGTCTTTGGGGCGACGCACGAGATCGCCGCGGCGTTGTCCGGCCCGACGGTGATCGTGACCAAGTCGACCGTCCCGGTCGGCACCGGCGACGAAGTCGAGCGGATCATCCGCGAGGCGCGGCCGGAGCTGGACGTCGCAGTCGTCTCCAACCCCGAATTCCTGCGCGAGGGCGCGGCGATCGCCGACTTCAAGCGGCCCGACCGGGTGGTGATCGGCACCGACGATGCGCGCGCGCGCGGCGTGATGCAGGAGGTGTATCGCCCGCTCTATCTCAACGAAAACCCGATCCTGTTCACCGGCCGGCGGACGAGCGAGCTGATCAAATATGCCGCCAACGCCTTCCTCGCGACCAAGATCACCTTCATCAACGAGATCGCCGACCTGTGCGAGGTGGTGGGCGCGGACGTGAAGGACGTCTCCCGCGGCATCGGGCTCGACAACCGGATCGGGCGCAAGTTCCTCCATGCCGGTCCCGGCTATGGCGGCTCGTGCTTCCCCAAGGACACGCTGGCGCTGCTCAAGACCGCGGACGATTATGAGAGCCCGATCCACATCGTCGATGCGGTGGTGAAGGTGAACGAGGCGAGGAAGCGCAAGATGGGGCGCAAGGTGCTCCATGCACTCGGCGCCCAGGGTGACGGTAGCGACGCGCGCGGCAAGACGGTCGCGCTGCTCGGCCTCACCTTCAAGCCCAATACCGACGATATGCGCGACGCTCCCTCGATCGCGATCGCCCAGGCGCTGGCGGATGCCGGGGTGACGGTGCGCGCGCACGATCCGGAGGGGACCAAGCAGGCCAAGACAATGATGCCCGACCTGACCTATTGCGCCGATCCCTATGAGGCGGTGCAGGGTGCGGACGCGGTGGTGATCGTGACCGAGTGGGACGCCTTCCGCGCGCTCGACCTCCACCGGCTCAAGTCCGCGATGGCGACGCCGGTAATGGTCGACCTGCGCAACGTCTATCGCCGCGAGGCGGTGGAGGCGGCGGGCTTCAGCTACACGGCCGTGGGCCGTTGACGATCGCGGTCCTGCCGGCGATCGCGCGGCCGCTCCTCGAGCCGCATCTTCCGGCGGACCTCGACGTGCGCTGGTTCGCCAGCGTCGAGGAGGCGAAGGCCGGCATCGCCGATGCGGCGATCGCCTGGGTCGACCTGCAGCCGACCAGTCTCGTCGCCGAGGTGCTCTCGGCGGCGGGGCAGCAGCTGCGCTGGGTCTCGACGCTCTATGCCGGGCTCGACGCCTTCCCGCTCGACCGGCTGCGCGAGCGCGGCGTCACCGTCACCAACGGCAGCGGTATCAACGCGGTCGCGGTCGCCGAATATGCGGTGATGGGCATGCTGGTCGCCGCCAAGCGCTTCGACCGGGTGGTCCGCGCCGCCGATGCGCGCGAATGGCCGTGGGACGCACCGGGCAAGATAGAACTGGCAGGCAGCCGCGCGCTGATCATCGGTCATGGCACGATCGGTCGCGCGATCGGTGGGCGGCTGGCGGGGTTCGAGGTCGCGGTGACCGGCGTCACCCGATCGGGTCGCGACGGGACGCTGACCCCCGATGCCTGGCGCGCACAATTAAGCGGGTTCGACTGGGTCATCCTCGCTGCGCCCTCGACCGCGGACACCCGCGCGATGATCGGGGCCGCGGAGCTGGCGGCGATGAAGCCGGGGTCCTGGCTCGTCAATATCGCGCGCGGCGACATGATCGATCAGGCGGCGCTCGTCGCGGCGCTTGGCAAGGGGCGGCTTGCGGGCGCCTTTCTCGATCCGACCGATCCCGAACCCCTGCCCGCCGACCACCCGCTCTGGTCCGCACCCGACGTGATCCTGTCGATGCACCTGTCCGGACGCAGCCAGTCGAGCATGTTCCGCCGCGCCGCCGCCCTCTTCCTCGACAATCTGGCCGCTTGGCAAGCGGGTCGGCCGATGACGAATATGGTGGATCTCGCCGCCGGTTACTGACCCACACGGCAATAAAGCCTCGCTTCTCAGGCGCAAACACGCCGAACATTGCGGAATCGGCGCAAACGGCGCATGGGGCGCGCCTGGACAAGCGAGGACGATATGGCCGCCAACTGGGCCCCCGATAGCTGGACCGCCGCCGAGGCGCGCCAGATGCCCGACTATCCCGATGGCGCCGCGCTGAAGGCGGCGACCGACACGCTCGCCACCTATCCGCCGCTGGTCTTCGCCGGCGAGGCGCGCGCCTTGACCCAGCAGCTGGGGGAAGTGGCGGCGGGACGCGGCTTCCTGCTCCAGGGCGGCGACTGCGCCGAGAGCTTTGCCGAGCACAGCGCCAACAACATCCGCGATACCTTCCGCGTCATCCTCCAGATGGCGGTTGTGCTGACCTGGGCCTCGAAGTTGCCGGTGGTGAAGCTCGGCCGCATGGCCGGCCAGTTCGCCAAGCCGCGCTCCACCCCGACCGAGACGATCGACGGGGTCGAACTGCCCAGCTATCGCGGCGACAATGTCAACGACATCGCCTTCACCGAAGCGGCACGCCAGCCCGATCCGCAGCGGCTGATCCGCGCCTATTCGCAGGGTGCGGCGACGCTCAACCTGCTGCGCGCCTTCGCGCAGGGCGGCTATGCGAACCTGCATCAGGTGCATCGCTGGACCCACGACTTCATGGGCCGCAGCCCCTGGGCCGCCAAATATCGCGAGACGGCGGACCGCATCGGCGAGGCGCTGGAATTCATGGCCGCCTGCGGCATCGATCCCGAGACCGTGCCGCAACTCGCCCAGACCGACTTCTACACCAGCCACGAGGCGCTGCTGCTGCCGTTCGAGCAGGCGATGACGCGGCAGGATTCGCTGACCGGCGACTGGTACGACACCTCGGCCCACTTCCTGTGGATCGGCGACCGCACGCGGTTCGAAGGCAGCGCGCATGTCGAGTTCCTGCGCGGCATCGGCAACCCGATCGGCGTCAAGTGCGGCCCCAGCCTCGAGCCCGACGCGCTGCTGCGGATGCTCGACACGCTCAATCCCGGGCGCGTCCCCGGCCGCATGACGCTCATCACCCGCTACGGCTATGACAAGATCGAGGCGCACCTGCCGCGCCTGGTCCGCGCCGTGACGCGCGAGGGCCATCCGGTGGTGTGGAGCTGCGATCCGATGCACGGCAACACGGTGAAGGCGGCGACCGGCTACAAGACCCGGCCGTTCGACCGCATCCTGGCCGAGGTGCGCGGCTTCTTCGCCGTCCACCGCGCGGAGGGCACGCATGCCGGCGGCATCCATGCCGAGATGACCGGGCAGAACGTGACCGAATGCACCGGCGGCGCGATTGACGTGACCGAACAGTCTCTGGCGGATCGCTACCACACGCATTGCGACCCGCGCCTGAACGCGGGGCAGAGCCTCGAGCTCGCCTTTCTGCTCGCCGAGATGCTCAACGCCGAGATGGCCGAGCGCCGCCAGGCCGCGGCCTGAGCGGCAATCGCCGGGGCGGCGCAACAAGCGCTTGACGCCGCCCCCACCCCCGGATAGACGCGCGCCTCCACCGCACACGGCCCCTTCGTCTAGCGGTCTAGGACGTCGCCCTCTCACGGCGAAAACACGGGTTCGAGTCCCGTAGGGGTCACCAGCATCGCGCCGCTTGAGCGCCTTGCGGCAGGGACGCTTCCTCATACCCGCCTGAACGCCGCTGCGCTCGAGACGCCCTTCCGGCTCTGCGATGTTCGCCCGTGGTCAAAGGCGGCGCCCGCCACTAGGTTCGTCGGCGGAGATGATGCCGATGATCCGATATAGCCCGTCCGAATCCCTCTCGCCGCGGCGCGCCGCCGCGCCGCATTGCCGCGCGCTGCTGTTGGCGCGGGCTGCCCTGTGTCTGACGGCTCTGACGACGTCCATGCCCGCGGGCGCAGCCGCCGAGAGATCCGGATGGCCGCAGACGGTCGGCGAATGGACGGTCGCGATCGGCAAGGATGGCGATGGCTGCTTCCTGTCGCGGCGCTACGATCGTCTCGGCGCGACGACGCTGCTGCTCGGCCTCGATCGCGACGGGACGAACCATCTCTCGGTGCTCAATGCCAATTGGACGATCCAACCGCGTGACCGGCAGGCGCTCGATTTCCGGCTCTCCAAGGGGCGCTACGACAGGCATTTCGTGGTCGGCATCGCTGCCGATGGCCAGCAGGGTTTCGCTACCAGCTTCGAATGGCGCTTCCCCGCCTATTTTGCGACGTCCGCGTTCCTCCATATCGATCGCGGCAGGATCCCGGTCGAGCGGCTGAGCCTGGAGGGAAGCGGCGATGCGGTTGCCACGTTGCGCCGCTGCGTCGCCGCCCTGGGTCGAACGGGCGCCGACGCGACGAAGGCCGCGGGCGCCGGCACCGGGATCCCGCGCGACCCCTTTGCCGAATCGGTGTCGAAACCGCGCCGGGCGCGGCGCTAGGCGGCGGGGCGAACGACCAGTCGACCCGATTCCACGGCACGCCGATGCTCCGTTTCGGCTCGACGGAGAAGCGGCACGTCCGATCCTATGTCCGATTGTGGAACAATGCCGCGTCCGCTTGTTTGTTACAGTTGGTAAACGAGTGGAAGACAATGATGCGTACAATTTCAACGAAGTCGCTGGTTGCGGTCGTGACGCTGGTCGGCGCCTTTGGGGTCAGTGGCTGCGCCACCAAGTCGTTCGTGCGCGAGCAGATCGCGCCGGTCAGTCAGCGCGTCGACACGCTGGAAGCGCGGCTGCAGGAGACCGACACGACCGCCAAGTCGGCGCTCGCCGAAGCGCAGGCCGCCTCGGGTCAGGCGCAGAACAACGGCCAGCGGCTCGAGCAGCTGTCGGGCCGGGTCGATGGCGTCGACCAGCGCCTGACCGTGCAGGAGCAGAAGCGCGCCAAGCGGCCGCGGCACTGATCGCGGCGATATCGGCAGATGGCGCGTAACCACGCCGGATGATCGCGATTCTCGCAGGGCTGGCCGGGCTGACCATTGTCGGCCCGGCCAAGGTCCCTCCTCCGCCTGTTGCAGCTCCCGTCGAGGCTGCGCCGCTGCCGTCCGAACCGACGCTGGTCCCTTACGAGGCGGTCATGCGGGTCGTGCGATGGGTGACATCGGCCAAGGACAATCGCGCGCTGCCCTGGGCGGTCGTGGACAAGAGCCAGGCCGCCCTGTTCCTCTTCGACGGCAAGGGCCAGCCACTGGCCGCCGTGCCCGTGCTGATCGGGATCGCTAGCGGCGACGAGGCGAGTCCCGGAGTCGGCAACAAGAAGCTCGCCGATCTCGGCCCGGCGGAGAAGACCACGCCGGCCGGTCGCTTCCTCGCCAAGTTCGGCCTGCCGGTCGGCGGTGAGCGGGTGCTCTGGGTCGACTACGCGACCTCCGTGGCGCTGCATCCGATTCCGCGGGACGCCGCAGCGGGCGAGCAGCGGCGTGCGCGGATGCTCTCGCCGGACCCGGGCGACAATCGCATCACCTTCGGCTGCATCAACGTGCCCAAGGCCTTTTACAGCCGCAGCCTGCGTCCGCTGTTCCGCGGCAAGGGCGGCTATGTCTATGTGCTGCCGGACAGCAAGCCGCTGGAAGAGGTGTTCCCGAGGCTGCGGGTCTACGCGCCCTGACGGGGCGCGCGTCTACGCGTCCTCGCGCCCCGCCGGCACGGCTTCGTTCGGCGCGCCGACCGACTGGCGGACGATCAGCGCGTGGTCGGCAACCTGGCGGCGGACGAAGGGCTTGCCTTGCCGCGCCGTTCGGACGGCTTCCGCCATCAGCACGATGCTGTCGACCGCCATGTCGCGGATCGGCTGGCGGATGGTGGTGAGCTCGGGATAGATATTGGTGGCGATCCAGCTGTCGTCGAAGCCGCATACGGTCAGCCGGTCCGGCACGTCGAGCCCGCGACGATGCGCCACCATCACCGTCGCCGCGGCCATGTCGTCGTTGCTGGCGAAGATCGCGGTGGGCGGATCGTCGCGATCGAGAAGCTGCTCGGCCGCCACCAGACCGGAACGATAGGTGAAATAGCCCTGTGCGATCAGGTCCGGCTCAACGGTCAGACCCGCCTCGCTCATCGCCGCCCGAAAACCCTCCAGCCGGGTATGGCTCGCGGCGAGGACCGGCTCGCCCATGATGAAGCCGATCCGGCGGTGGCCGCGCGCGATCAGATGCTGGGTGATCTCGCGCGCGGCGGCGCCCTCGTCGATCGAGATGCTCGACAGCATGTCCTCGGGGTGATCGGCGCCGACGAGCAGCACCGGCATCGCCGCCGCGCGCGCGACCGCGAGCAGCGCATCGACGTCGCTGAGCGGCGGGGTGAGGATGATCCCGTCCACGCCGCTCGCCACCATGCCCTTCAGCACGCCGAGCGCATCGACCTCGAGCTCGACGGGGCGCGACAGGAGTTGGATGTCCATGATCGACGCCTGATCGATCGCGCCCATCAGGAAGTCGACGATGTAGGAGCTGCGCGGAGAGTTGTAGAGCAAACCGAGTCGCAGCAGTTCGGCCCCGGACAACATCCGCGCCGACCGATTGGGCACATAGTGCAGGTCGGCGACAAGCTGCATGATCCGCTCGCGCGTATCGGGCCGCACGCTCCATGGCGAACTCAGCACGCGCGATACCGTCATCTTGGAAACGCCCGCGGCGGCGGCGATGTCGCCGATCGTCGCGGCGCCCCTCTGCTTGGCGCTGTGCGTTTTGGGACGTCGGGTCGATCCGGTCATGTCACGACAGCGATGACCTGTCCGCTCGCGCGGGTCAACCGGACCGGTAACAAACAAGCGGTTGCGCCGGCGGTTGGTTACCGGTACCATAGATCCTAGAAGAGCAAGTTGGCCATCGGGGGAGGCTATGGGCGCGTATCGGTCGACAGCGGCCCCCGATCGGCTGCTAAGCATCGGCTTTCAGGATGAGGATTCTGCCGTGACATCGACCCCCCAAAGCGCCTTCACTCTTCGTTCGATCAGGACGCGGCGGTTCTGGCTGGCGGGTGCCGCCTGTCTGATCGGCACGTCGGCGGTGGCGCAGGTCTACAAGGATCCGACGGCGCCGGTCGAGAAACGGGCCGAGGATCTGGTCGCGCGCATGACGCTGGAGGAGAAGGCGCGGCAGATGCAGAACAGCGCGCCGGCGATCCCGCGGCTGGACCTGCCGGCCTATGACTGGTGGAACGAGGGACTGCACGGCCTGGCGCGCGCCGGCGAGGCGACCGTCTTCCCCCAGGCGATCGGGATGGCAGCGACCTGGGACAAGGACCTTCTGAAGGCGGAAGGCCGGGTGATCGGCACCGAGGCGCGGGCCCGCTACAACCAGGCGCAGCGCGAGGGCAATGTCGACCGCTATTTCGGACTGACCATCTGGTCGCCCAACATCAACATCTTCCGCGACCCGCGCTGGGGTCGCGGGCAGGAAACCCTGGGCGAGGACCCCTATCTCACCGGCGTGCTCGGCGCCGAATTCATCAAGGGCATGCAGGGGGACGATCCGAAGTACCTGCTCGCGGTCGCCACGCCCAAGCATTTCGCGGTGCACAGCGGTCCCGAGCCGCTGCGGCACGAGTTCAACGTCGACGTCGCGCCACGTGACCTGACCGAGACCTATCTTCCCGCATTCCGGCGCGCGATCGTCGACGCCAAGGCCCAGTCGCTGATGTGCGCCTACAACGCCATCAACGGCGCTCCCGCCTGCGGCAGCACGCTGCTGCTCAAGGACTATCTGCGCGGAGCCTGGGGTTTCCAGGGCTTCGTCACGTCCGATTGCGGCGCGATCGACGACTTCGTCAACGGCCACAAGACCGTCAAGACCTACGAGCAGGCCTCTGCCGTCTCGGTGAAGGCGGGGACGGATACCGGCTGCAACTTCAGGGACGAATATCTCGCGATCCCCAATGCCGTGCGACAGGGACTGCTGGCCGAGCGCGACGTGGATACCGCGGTCAAGCGGCTGATGGCCGCACGCATCCGGCTGGGGATGCTCGATCCCGCCGATCGCGTCGCCTATGCCTCGATCCCCTATTCGGAGAACCACAGCCAGGCCCATCGCGAAGTGGCCCTGCGCGCCGCGCGCGAAGGCATCGTGCTCCTCAAGAACGATGGTGCGCTGCCGATCGCCGCCACCGCCCGCCGGATCCTCGTGGTCGGGCCCGCCGCCGCCAGCCGCGAGGCGCTGAACGGCAACTACAAGGGCACGCCCGTGGGCCAGCCCCTCCCCCTCGACGGTATCGAGACGGCGCTGGGCAAGGAACGCGTCAGCTTCGCGCAGGGCGCCCCCTTCACCGAACAGGTCGCGCTGACCGTGCCGCGGACCGTGTTCGGGCCGCAGGGTGTCACCGCCCGCTTCTGGAACGGCACCGGCTTCGCCGGTCCGGTCGTCGCGACGCGGATCGAGAAGGAGATCGACAATGACTGGAACGGCATCGCGCCCGCTCCCGGCGTCGATCGCACCGCCTTCTCGGCCGAATATGCCGGCACGCTGACCGTACCCGCGACCGGCGACTATGTGTTCGAGGTCGGTGACCGCCGCTGCGACTGGTCGGAAGACCAGCAGACCTATGTGCTGAGCATCGAAGGCGAGCCGGACGTGCGCGCCACATCCAAATGCTTCGCCGGGGTGCCGCTGAAGACGCCCGCGATCCGCATGGAGGCGGGCAAGCCGCGCGCTTTCCGCCTGGCCTTCACCCATCACTCGCCGCGCCTCGGCGCCGGACTGACACTGACCTGGAAGCCGCAGGTCGAGGGATTGCGCCAGGAAGCGGTGCGGGCGGCGGCCGATGCGGACCTGATCGTCGCCTTTGTCGGCCTGACCGCAGGGCTGGAAGGCGAAGAAATGCCGATCAAGATCCCGGGCTTCGCCAGTGGCGATCGAACCTCCATCGCCCTGCCCCCGGTCCAGCAGAGGCTGCTCGACGCCCTCGTCGCGACTGGCAAGCCGGTGGCGATCGTCGGAGTGACCGGCTCTGCGGTCAGCTTCGGCGAGGCAGGTGACAAGGCCAAGGCGATTTTGCAGGCCTGGTATGGCGGCGAGCTCGGCGGCCAGGCGATCGGGGAGGTTCTGGCGGGGACCGTCAACCCGTCCGGTCGCCTGCCGGTCACCTTCTACCGCTCGCTCGACGATCTGCCGCCCTTCGCGGAATATGGCATGCGGAACCGCACCTATCGCTATTTCACCGGCAAGCCCGAATATGCCTTCGGTCACGGCCTGAGCTATACCCGCTTCGGCTATGCGGGGCTGGCGGTGCGGCCGACGCTGAGCGCCGGCAAGGGCGCAAGCGTGGGCGTGACCGTGAAGAACGAAGGCGCCGTCGCCGGAGACGAGGTGGCGCAGCTCTATATCCAGCCGGTCGGTCGGCCCGAGCTGCCGATCCGCTCGCTCAAGGGGTTCGAGCGGGTGAAGCTGGCGCCCGGCGAGGCGCGTCAGCTGACCTTCAGCCTGTCGCCGCGCGACCTCGCCTTTGCCGACGACAAGGGCGTGATGCGGGTCACGCCCGGCCGCTACCGGCTCTGGGTAGGCGGCGGACAGGAGGGGAGCGGCGCACCCGGCGTCGCCGCCGAGGTGCGGGTGACCGGCAGCCAAGTCCTGCCCAAATGACCGGCATCGCGCCGGCCGGATCGTCGTCCGCGGACGTCGGGGCGCTGCCGCAAGGGCGGCGGCATACCCGGCCGACCATGGCGGATGTCGCGAAGGCGGCCGGCGTTTCGATGATGACCGTGTCGCGGGTCATCAACGGCGGCGCACGTGTCAGCGCCTCGACCCAGCAGGTCGTCGATCGCGCGATCCGCCAGCTGGGCTATGCCCCGAATGCCGAGGCCCGCTATCTCGCCTCCACCCGCCGGATGCGCGTGGCTTTGCTTTACGGTGAGGCCGGCGGGTCCTGGCTCGACGAGGTGCTGGCGGGCAGCGCCGACGAGGGCCGCAGCTGTGGCTCGCACGTCGTCGCCGAACGCTATGCGCCGGAGGGTGACGGCATCCGGACGGCCGAGCGGCTGGTCGCCGCCGGCGTCAACGGCCTGATCCTCGCGCCGCCGCTGCATGAGGATCGCGACCTGCGCGCCTTGATCGCCCGCCTGGGCGTCCCCGCGGTGGCGCTCGGCACGAGCGAGGAGCGATCGGGCCTCCCGTCGATCGGCATCGACGACGCAGCCGCCTCGACGATGGTGACCGAGCATCTCCTGCGCCTGGGCCATCGTCGGATAGGGTTGATCGCAGGCGATCCGGCGAACCCGGTGGATGCCGCACGGATCGCGGGTTATCGGCAGGCGCTCGAGGCCGCAGGCGTGGCGGCCGATGCTGCACTGATCGCCCCCGGCTGCGCGAGCTATCGCGCGGGACTGCGCGCGGCCGAGACGCTGCTCGATCTTGCCCGGCCCCCGACCGCCCTGTTCGCGTGCAGCGACGAGGCGGCGGCCGCCGCGATCGCCATCGCGCACGGCCGCGGTATCGACGTGCCGGCCGACCTGACCGTTTGTGGCTTTGGCGACGCAGCCATAGCGACCGTGGTCTGGCCTCGCCTCACCACCGTGCGGCAGCCACTGGCGGAGATGGCCCGGCTGGCCGTACGAATGCTCTACCAGCCGCCGCAAGAGGGCGAGCCGCACCACGTCACGGTCGCCTGTACGCTGATCCGCCGCCAGTCGGATTGCGTGCCGCGCCTGAGAATGCGGTCGGTCGAGCGCCAGGACCCGCACTTGTCAGGGTGACGCCGGAGCGTTTCCGATAGAGCGCCGATCTTGCAGCAGCCTCGTGGCAGGGGGCAGGTTCAATAGCGCGATGCCGTATGGGTCTTAACCACTCATCCCGAATCGGCGCTCCAGCCCAGGCTGGGGCCTTGAGCGGTTGATGGCGCGCGCCAACCAGAGGAAGATCACAGCCTCCGCTGCGATGACGATTGCTTCAGATCGAGTGGATCAAAGGCTAGGCTTTGGCTCCGAGCGCGGTCGAAGGAAGTGTCACTTCTCCGCGCCTCGACCCGGCTCGGCACGACCAGGTCATCATGATGTCAGCCGGTTCTATGCCCGGCTCAGCGCGCCGGCCAGATCCGCCTTGCGGAACGGCTTGGCCAGCCGCGGGATGTCGGAGCCGATCGCCTCCTGCTCCGCATAGCCGGAAACGAGCAGCGCCTGGATCTCGGGACGATCGTTCCGTGCCCAGCGAATCAGGTCCGCGCCGGTGATCCCCGGCATCAGATGGTCGGTCACCAGAATGTCGACGTGTCGACCCGCGACCATCAGCCGCATCGCCTCCTCGGCCGATGCCGCCTCGACCACCGAATAGCCGAGATCGGCGAGCATGTCGGCGGTGGTCATTCGCACGAGATCCTCGTCGTCGACGATGAGCGCGACACCGCGCACGTCGGGCTGCGCCGCGGCGGCGCGATCATCCTCGACGCGCGCGACCGACGTAGCGCTTTCCGGTAGCCACAGCTCGACATTGGTACCGATGCCGATCCGGCTCTGGATCGTCAGCGCGCCACCCAGTTGGGAGGCGAGCCCGTGCACCATCGACAGGCCCAGGCCGGTGCCCTTGCCGATGCCCTTGGTCGAGAAAAAGGGTTCGATCGCGCGGCGGATCGTCGCCTCGTCCATGCCGCTGCCGGTATCCGCGACCGACAGCACGACATAGCGGCCGGGACTCAGCCGCGCCGGATGATCGTTGGCGACCTGCTCGACGCGCGCCGTGATGCGGAGCCTGCCCCCCTCGGGCATCGCATCGCGCGCGTTCACCGCCAGATTGAGGAGCGCCATCTCGAGCTGGTTGGGATCGGCTCTGGCCGGCGGCAGGGACGCCGCGGCATCCACCACGACCTTGATCTGCGGCCCGGTAGTGCTGGCGATCAACTCGCCCATGCCGGTGACCAGCTGCTCGATATCGACGGGCACGGGTTGGAGCGGCTGACGGCGGGCGAAGGCGAGCAGGCGCTGCACCAGGGTTCGCGCGCGCTCCGCCGACTGGATCGCCCCGGCGATCAGCCGCTGCTCGCGCGGACCGCCCAGCCGCTGGTGTTGCAGCATGTCCAGCGAGCCGACGATCGGGGTCAGCAGATTGTTGAAATCATGGGCGACGCCGCCGGTCAGCTGACCCATTGCCTCCATCTTCTGCGATTGCCGCAGCTGCTCCTGCGCCGCGGCGAGCTGGCGTTCGGCATCGACACGATCGCTGACGTCATAGGCGGTGCTCGCCGCGCCGATGCGGTTGCCGTCCGCATCGCGGATCGTACCGAAGCGCACCTCGTAGTGCCGCCTCTCCCGTCCCGCCGACCCGAAGGCCTGGGTGACGACGAACTCCTCTCCCGCCAGCGCCCGGGACCAGTTCCGGCGCAGCTGCTCGCGATCCTCGGGCAGGTCCGCCAGCGTGTCGAGCAGCCTGTCGCCGACGTTCGGCCGACAGCCATAGGCGATCTCGAACGCATCCAGATTGGTGCGGTTGATCGCCAGGGTCCGATAGTCGAGATCGAGCGCGGTCACCGAGGCGGTCGAGCTTTCGAGCACGTCGGAAAAGACCTTCCGCTCCGCCAGCGCGCTCGCCACCCGCTGTTCCAGCGTCTCGTTCAGCTCGCGCAGCTGCGCCTCAGCGAGCTTGCGATCGTGAATGTCCACCGACACGCCGAACCAGCGGACGATCTCGCCGGTCTCCGGGTCGCGGTAGGGCTCGGCCCGTGCGACGAACCAGCGATGTTCGCCTGCGGCGGAGCGGATGCGATGTTCAACATCAAACGGCTCGCCCGTCCGCAGCGCCGTTTCGAAGGCGGCGACGACGTGCCCGCCATCCTCGGGCGGAATGAAGCTCGCGGCCATTTCGGCAGGGGTGAAGGCGTCATAGTCGGCGCCAGTGTACAGCGTGAACTGCCGGTTGAGGAACTCCATGCGGCCGGCCGCATCGGTGATCCACACGATCTGCGGCACGGCGTCGGCCATCAGCCGGAAGCGCGCCTCGCTGCGGCGCACCTCCTCCTCCGCGGCGCGGCGCGCGGTGACGTCATGGGCGGCGCCGAACCATTCGACGATCCGGCCGTCCGCCCCCCGGATCGGCACCGCGCGCGAGTGCGCCCAGCCGATCGATCCGTCGGCCTGGCGCACGCGATGCTCGAGGTCGAAGACCTCGCCGGTCGCTACCGCCCGCTCGACGGCGGCGACCAGCTGCGGTCGGTCCTCGGGTTCGATATAGGTGCCGATCCAGTCGCCGGTCGGCACGTCCGTATCCAGCAGGAAGCCCTGGCCGTCGAGCTGGCGCAGCTCGCTCCAATCTGGGTTCATCCGGTACATCGAGTTGTTGCTGGCGGTCAGGAATGCGCGAAACCGGTCGTTCGCCTCGCGCGTGCGGCGCTCGGCCCGCACCCGTTCGCTGGTCTCGACGACAATGGCGAAGACCCCCGCGGGCACGCCGTTCTCGTCGAGCACCGGCGAATAGTCGAGGTTCATCCAGACCTGCTCGGGCCGGCCGTGGCGGTGGAGCGTCAGCTCCTGATCGCGATATTGCAGCGTGCCGCCGGCCAGCCCGACCTTCATGACATGGTCGTTGAAGTCGGCGACCTCGACCCAGCCCTCGCGCACCTTCGATCCCAGCAGTTGCGGATGACGGCCGCCGGCGAAGACCGAATAGCTGTCATTGTAGAGCATGATCCCGTCGACGCCCCACAACATCACGATCGGAACGGGCGAACGCAGGAGCAGCGATGTCGCGGTGCGCAGGCTGACGGGCCAGCATTCGATCGGGCCGAGCGCGGTCGCCGACCAGTCGGTCGCAGCGATCAGGCGGCCGCATTCGCCGCCCGCGGCGAGGCTTTCGCGAAACAAATCGGCCTGGCCGGTGGCCATGGCGCACTCCCGGATGACGTCGTCGGCGTTTCCTACCGCAAGCCGGCCGGCCCGTCACCCGGCCATGTCGGTCCGATCAGCCCAGCGTCCGCTCCAGCCAGAGGGCGAAGAGATGCGGCCACAGACCGGCGGGCGCATTGTCGGGACCGATGCCATAGCCGTGGCCGCCCTCCTCGAAGAAATGCGCCTCGGCTCGAACCTTCGCGGCGCGGAGCGCATCGAGGAACATCCTGGCGTTCTGCCACGGCACCGCGTCGTCGTCGATCGAGTGGACGAGGAAGGTCGGCGGCGTCTGCGGCGTCACGTGCCGCGCCGGAGAGCGGCGCTCGATCAGGGCCGGAGCAGGATTCGGGCCGAGCAGCATGCGCGCCGACTGGCCATGGGTATAGGGGGCATCGGCCGCGATGACCGGATAGATCAGACCCCCACAGGCAGGCCGCGCGGTTTCCCGATCCGCCGCGTCGACCGGCGCATAGACCCGCTCGTCGTAACCGGTCAGCAGCGACGCGCCGAGATGCCCGCCGGCCGAGAAGCCGAGCATCGCCACCCTGGACGGATCGATGCCATAGCGTGCCGCGCGCGAACGGATCAGCCGCATCGCACGCTGCGCGTCCTGCAGCGGAACATCGGCACGCGGCTGCCATCCCTCGCCGGGCAGGCGATAGGTAAGGACGAAGACGGTGTAGCCGCGGGCATTGAAGACCCGGGCGACATCGACCCCCTCGTTGCGGATCGACACGAAGGTATAGGCGCCGCCCGGCATGACCAGCAGCGCACGGCCGTTGCTACGGGCCGGACGGAAGACGCGCAGGACCGGCGCGTCGACATTGCTGACGAAGGTCGGCGCCATGCCGGCGGGCCGGGGCAGCGGCGTGAACGGTCCGCCGGGCGGCGTGCCCGGCCAGAGCGCGATCTGTTCGGCCTTGCGCCACACGTCCGGCACGTCGCCGCCGCCGGTGGGGATGTGGAGCGGCGGCGCCGCGGCGGCGGCCTCCGAAAGGCTCACGGCGCCCACGCCCACCACCCCGGCCCCGACGAGCAGCGTCCGCCGATCGACCCCCATCGCCTCTCCCACGCCATTCTCCCTTGCTTCACAAGGCCCTCAATAGCGGAAGCCGAAGCGGACGCCATAGGTGCGCGGCGGGGCATAGCTGGCGGTCGTCGAACTCCAGACGGGGACGACGTTCACGGGGATGCGGCGGTCCTCGACGTTGTAGACGAAGACATTGAGGTACACGGCATCGCCGGGCGCGGCGAGCTGCAGGTTGAGGTCGGTCTTGGTATAGCCGGGCAGCCGGCCTTGCGCGACGTTGTCGGCAGTCGCGAAGGTGCGCGTCTGGGCATAGAAGTCGATGGTCGGCGTGATCTTCCAGCCCGAGGCGGTTGCGAAATCGTGGCCATAGCTGATGCGGCCGCTCAGCTTCGGGGCATTGGGCAACCGGTTGCCCGAAAAGTCGCCGATCGCGGAGGGGATGGCGGCGAAGCCCAGGATCGGCGCGAAGATGTTGTACACCGTGTCGGCGGAGCGGAGATTGTCCGGGGCGTTGCGGAAGTCCTGGAAGCGGGTGTCGAGCACCGACAGATAGCCAGACAGACGGTCGGCCGGGGTCGGACGCAGGGTCGTTTCCAGCTCGATGCCCCGGATCCGCGCCTTGGCGGCGTTGGTCGTCACCGGGATCGGTCCCTGCACCGGATCGACGATGATCGTCGACACCTGCAAGCCGTCATAGTCCATCTGATAGGCGGTGAGCCCGATGAACAGCCGTCGGTCGAGCAGATTGGCGCGCAGCCCCGCCTCGTAGTTGGTCACGTTCTCCGGCGCATACTGGCGATAGCCGGCCGGATTGCTGCTCGGCTGGAGACCGCCGGCGCGATAGCCGGTCGAGACGGTGGCATAGGCGAGCACGTTGCGCGTCACGTCGGCATCGATGCCCAGCCGCCAGTTGACCTTGCTGAACTTCGCCTCCGGCCGGGTGCGATCGTCGGTATAGGCGATGGTGAAGGTGGGGCAGGTCGCGGCGCTCACCGTCCGGCGGGTGAAGCTGTTGCCCGGACAGACCAGCTGCTGCTCGCGGTCGATCGCGCGATCCCAGGTGGCGCGAACGCCGCCGATCAGCCGGATGCCCTCGATCGGCGACAACGTCGCCTGGCCGAACACCGCGCGCGAGCGGCTGCCGACATCCGAATAGGTATTGACCACGTCGACCGCATCGATGGTCGAAATCTGGTTGCCGGTTCCCGCCACCTTGGCGCCGAACAGATTGTAGACGGTGTTGAAGGGCGCCGGCGCCGTGTTGCCGGCATGGAGCAGCCGCTGCCCGTCATTCTGGCTGTCCTTGTAGAGATAGGCACCGGCCACGAGCTTGAGCGGCCCGGTCTGGTAGTTGACGTCGAGCTCGTGCGACCAGCTCTCCGTCGCCTGGCCGATATATTCCTGCGAGAACACTCCGCTGGCCGCGGTGACGCCGTCGTTCTTGAGCTTCAGATAGCCGGCGAGATAGGTGAAGCTGAGCCCAGCCGCCGCGTCCCACGTCAGGCGGGAGCGCACATCGTAGCTGCGGAGGTTCTGGCGGTTCTCGGTGACGGTATCGAGCCCGGGGTTGATCGCGTCGGACGGGATGATCGTCACCGGTCCGAAGGTGCCTGCGACCAGATTGGCCTGCGGATAATAGTTGTAGTTGCGCAGGAAAACGCCGGCCGCGGTCCCGCGATTCTCGCCATAGCTGCCCGACAGCCGCCAGGTGAGGCTGGGCGCGATGCGCCACAGCGCCGTGACCCGCGCGCCGAGCAGGTCGGCCTGGTCGAAGCGGCGGGTGCGGTAGCGCGGGCCATAGCCGTCATTGACCTGCCGGAACCCCGCGACGCGGACCGCCAGCGTGTCGCTCACCGGCAGGTCGACCGCGGCCTGCAGGCGGACATCGTCGAAGCGGCCATATTGCACGCTGGCGCTGCCGCCATAGGTCCGGCCGGGATCGGCGGTGTTGACGTTGACGACGCCCGCCGTCGCGTTGCGGCCATAGACTGTGCCCTGCGGCCCGCGCAGGACCTCGATCGAGCCGAGATCGAACAAGCCCAGCGTCAGCGCCGCAGACGACGGGTTGTAGATCCCGTCGAACTGGGTCGCGACGGTCGAATAGCCGCTGAAGCCGTTGTTGCTGCCGATGCCGCGGATCGCGAAGCCGTTCTGCGACAGCTTGAGCGTCGGCACCGTGGTGGCGAGCTGCTCGCCGGTGGTCAGTCCCTGCCGGTCGAGCAAGGCCTGCGAGACGACGCTGACCGCGATCGGCGCGCGCGACAGGGTCTCGCTGCTCTTCTGCGCAGTGACGACGATATCGGCGGACTGGTCCGCGGCGTCGGTGGTCGGTGGCACGGTGGTGACGGGCTGGGCGGCCGGGCCGGCGGGATCAGTCTGGGCGGCGGCAGGGGCGGCAAGCCCGAACAGGGCCGTCGAGGCCAGCAGCGTGATTCGCGACGTCATCCTTCACTCTCCCAATTTGCCGCTCTCGGGCGACGGCTTCAGCAGCTTTTGCGCAATCGTTTGCGCTTGCATATTGATGCCGGGTTCGGAAATCCAGCAAAAAGCCGTGCTCGCGCTTCCCGATCGGATCAGCAGGTCGATTGCGGGATCGGCAAACACCGCGTCGAGTGCCGTTAGACGAACCCGCTGGTCAGATGGGCGCCTAGAAGCCGGGCGCGCTGCGGCGGTTCTTACGCCCGTCTTCGACCTTATGGTCGCCGCCGCGACGCCAGAGCCGCGCTAGCTGGAGGCGCGTACGATGAGTCGGGGTTCGATCCGCTGCGACGGTGCCGCCACCCCGGCGATCCGGTCGAGCAGCAAGGTCACCATCAGTTCGGCGCCGTGCCGCAACTGCTGGTCGACCGTCGTCAGCGGCGGAGTGACGTGCTCGCCGAGCGGCAGGCCGTCATAGCCGACGACGCGCACCGCCTGCGGCACCGGATGGCCACGCTCGGCGAGCAGGCGCAGCACCGCGGTCGCCGTGACGTCGGAGCCGCCGACGATCCCGTCGGGCAAGGCCTCCAGCCGGTCGAACAATGCGGAGAGGTCGGCATAGGCGGCGTTGGGCTCGTGATGGGCGGCGAGCACGATCGGCGGGTCCAGACCCCTGCCCGCCAGCGCCTGCCGCACGCCGTCGAGCCGCTGCGCGAATTCGGGGCTGTCGCTCGGTCCGGCGAAGGCGATACGGCGACAGCCGCGATCGGCCAGATGCCCGGCCGCCAGCGCGCCGCCCGCGACATTGTTCGATCCGACGGCGCAGTAATGCTGCTCGGGCATATGTGCGCCCCACACCACCATCGGCATGTATCTGCGCGACACCATGTCGATCACGTGCCGCTGGTCCGACTGGCCGATGATGATGATCCCGTCGACCCGCCCGCGCCCGATATACTGGTCGAGCCAGCGGTCGTCGTGCGGCAGGACGCGCGACAGCATCAGGTCATAGTCGCGATCGGCCAGAGCATCGGCCAGAAAGCCCGTCATCGTGCTGAAGAACGGATCGGAGAGATGCTGGAGCGCGTCATGTCCCAGCGGCACCAGCACGCCGATCGCATTGGTCCGCTGCGTGCGCAGGTTGCGGGCGATGATGTTCGGCTGATAGCCCAGCCGCTCCGCCAGTGCTGCGATCCGTGCACGGGTCTCGTCGCTGACGCGGCCGGTGCCGGTCAGCGCGCGCGACGCGGTCGCGGTCGAGACGCCCGCCAGCGCCGCGAATTCCTTCAGGTTCTTGACGCGCACATCGGCTCCGCTGTCTCCGCCTGCCTGCTTATCCGCCCCGGCCCGGCCGACAAGATGTTTCAGGCCGTGGTCGACGCCAGGCCGAAGGCGCGGCGCAGCGCGTCCATCTTCGCCCGGGTGAACGCGATCGACTGCGGCGCCTGCTCCGCCACCCGGTCGAAGGCGTGGAAGGCACCCGGCACGACCAGCAATTCGGTCGGCACGCCCGCCAGCGTCAGGCGGCGCGCATAGTCGATATCCTCGCCGACGAAGAGGTCGACCCCGCCCACGGCGATGAAGGCCGGGGCCAGCCCGGCCGGGTCGGCGAGCCGCGCGGGCACCGCAGCCGCAGGCACGCGCGCGGTGCCGGGCGGCAGGCCCAGCAAGGCCTGCCACCCGAAGCGGTTCGCCTGCGCGTCCCAGCCGACCGCACCGACGAACGGGGGCGGCGTGACGGTGCTGCCGGTACGGTCGTCGAGCATCGGATAGATCAGCACCTGCAGGACCAGCGGCAACTCGCCGTGATCGCGCGCCCGAATCGCGAGCAGCGCGGCATGGCCGCCACCCGCGCTTTCTCCCATCACCGCGATGCGCGATCGATCGACCCCCAGCGTCGCGGCCTGCGCGTGCAGCCAGCGCAGCCCGGCATAATTCTCCTCCACCGAGCGGCTCCAGCGCGCCTCGGGAGCGAGGCTGTATTCCACCGACACGATCACGCAGTCGAGCGCCTGCGCGATCCCCTGCAAGTAGCGCCGTTCCGCCCGCGCCGATCCGCCGACGAAGCCGCCGCCATGGGTGTGCAGGATCGCCGGTCGCTGCGTTCCGGGGCGGGCATTGATCGCATAGACGGTGACGTCCGGGATCGCGGCGGAGACCGGCACGCGATAGGTCGCGACGGGCACGCCGGGCAGCGGCGGTGGCGCCATCTTTTCGCCGACGCTGCGCAGCGTCGGGATCTTCGCATCGGTCATGGGACTGATCGCCGCGCCCATTGCGAGCACGGTCCGCGCAGCCTCGCGGAGCTCGGGCGCGACATGTGCCAGCGGGTCCGGGGACGCCCCCGCCGCGACCGCCACCCCGTCAACACCAAGGGCGAGCGACAAAGCGCCGCCCATGCGCATCAGCTCGCGGCGCGCGATCTCGACCATGGCATCCTCTCATTGACAAGCCTGACACAAAGGCAAACGATTACGCAGACAAAGTCAAGGGAGAGAGACATGCCTGCCGCCGTCACCGCATCGATCGCCGCCATGCTGCTCGCCGGAGCGGTGCCGCCGACCGAGCCGGCACCCTCGCTCGAGCCGGTGTTCGCCGCCGAGGTGCTGCTGGGCGAGTCGATCGATGCGGGCAGGACGCCGCTGGGCGGGCGCAGCCTGATCCGCATCACCGGCGGCCGGTTCGAAGGCGCGCGTATCCGCGGCGCCGTGCTGCCCGGCGGTTGGGACTGGCAGTTGCATGCGGAGGGCGGGTGCACGCGTCTTCACGCCGACTATATGCTGCGCACCGATGACGGGGTGACGATCAACATCGTCAACGACGCGCGATTGTGCCCGGACGCGGCCGGAAAGCCCGCCGCGCTCCTCTCGACGCCGGCCTTCGAGGCGCCGCTGGGTCGCTATGCATGGCTGAACGGCGGCGCCTATGTCGGGACGATCGCGCCGGGCACCGACCAGGCGCATCCCTCCGTCCATATCCGCATCTATCGCGCGGTCCCGGCGGCCCGCTAGCCGTCGGTCAGCTGCAGCGGATCGCCCCGCCCCTCCCGCGCGCGACGAGAGGATAGCGGCAGAGTGGCCGCTCGCGGCCGGGCCAGGGGCTGCCCGGCCCCGCCCGGGCGGGCAAGGCGTCGGGGGCCCGCCCCTGCTCGACCCAGGCGGTCAGCGCCGTCAGGACATCGTAGCGGTCGGTCGCCGGGCCGCCGGCGCAATGCCCCATGCCCGGCACCGGAAAGACGCGCGCGAAACCGGCGGCCTGGCCGCCGTTGCGGCGATCGACCTCCTGCCACCACGCGATCGTGTCGTTGAGCGAGAAGACCGGGTCGGAGCCGCCATGCGGCACGATCAACCGTCCGCCCCGGGCTCGGAATCGTGACAGATCGGACGAGCGCGCGCCGATATCCTCCCAGGCGGAGCGCGCATAACCGCTGCCGCGGGCATCGATCGCCGCTGCATCGCGCGCGGGCGAGAAGGCGAGTTGATAGGCCAGCATCGCATCCGGCGTCGGACCGATCGGCTGCGGTGGCGTGCTGAAGATCGTCGCGCGCGACGGTCCGCCAAGCACCACGTTGAGCGCCGGTACGGTGGCCAGACCGGTCATCCAGATCCGCCAGCCATCGTCGAACCATCCGGCGTCCCAGGGAAAGCCGGGATAGATCGACCGTCCCGCCGGGTCGCGCACGCCGTCATGCACCTTGAGCAGAGCGTCGATCTGCGCGCCGCTGAGGCAGTTGCCCTGGGCGCCCGGCTTGCACTGCGCCGCTCTCAGCCGCGGCACGACGCGGGTGGAGGTGCAGCGCGCCAGATCGCCGACGATGCCGTCCGCCTGCCCATCGAGCGCGTCGCAGGCCTCTAGCACCGCGGTCCGCACCCGCGCACCGAGCGCGGGGGGAATGGCGGCGGCCAAGGCGGCGATCGTCACCGGCTGTCCCGCGGCGCGGATCGCACCGGCAAAGGCCTGGACATTCCATGCCTCGGCCAGCGCCGCGCGCGGTAAGGAGAAGCCCGGCGCCGCGGCGACGATGCCGTCGTAAAGATCGGGCTCGCGCTGCGCCAGCACCATTCCTTCCTGCCCGCCCTTGGAGCAGCCGACGAAATAGCTGTGCGCCGGATCCTTGCCGTAGAGCGACCGCACCAGCCCCCGCGCCGCCAGCGTGACCGGTCGCAGCGAGGCGCCGCCATAATCGGCTCGCGCCTGCGGATCATAGGCGAAGGCGCCATCGCCCCCGCGTGCCGGATCGCTGTTGGTGGCATTGTCGTGCCCCGAATCCTGCGCGAGCACCGCAAAGCCCTGCGCCAGCGGCCCGGGACCGGAGCCGCCGGTATTGCCGGTCGCATCGCCCACCACGCCGTTGGTGCCGCCGCCGCCCTGGAACAGGAAACGGCCGTTCCACTGTTGCGGCAGCCGCAGGCGGAAGCGGATCGCATAGCGCTGGCCGTCCACGCCCGTTCGTTCGTGGAGCGTGCCCTCTACCTCGCAATGCGCCGGCAGCGCGGCACTGGCCGGAGGCGCCCCCGGCTGGGTCGCCAGCGCCACCCGCTCGCCCCCCGCATGATAGCGCCGCGCCGTCAGACGCGCCCCTCGCAGCGTCAGGGCAGCGCACTGCCCGGCAAAGGCCGGCTGATCGGCCGGTACGGCCGTCGCCGCCGCTCCGTCACCAACCACCGACGAAAGCGCGAAGACGGCCGAGCCCATTGCAGTACCCGCCAGTATCGCCCGCATCGCCGATCCCCTCTTATCGTTCGCGCAATCGTTTACCTTCGTGCGCGATCATTGACAATCGCGCACAGCGATCTCGCTCGCGCGCCGGACGGCGACCGTGGTGAAGACGACTGTCCGTCAGCTTCCCAACACCGCATCGCGCGCGAGACCCGGCTCGACGGGGCGGCTGGCGTAGCGCTGCGCCAGGGCGGCGCAGACGAGGAGCTGGATCTGGTGGAACACCATCAGCGGCAGGATGATCGGCCCGACCATTGCCGCCGGGAACAGCACGCCCGCCATCGGCACGCCCGAGGCGAGGCTCTTCTTCGAACCGCAGAACTGGATGGCGATCGCGTCCTCCCGCGAGAAGCGGAGGCGCCGCGCCGTCCAGGCGGTCATCGCCATCACCAAGCCCAGCAGCATCGCGCAGATCAGGCAGATCAGGAACAGCTGCACGGCGGGGATCCGGCTCCACAGCCCCTCCACGACGGCCGCGCTGAAGGCCGTGTAGACGACGAGCAGGATCGAACCGCGATCGACGACGCCCAGCATGGCGCGGTGACGCTCGACGAACGCGGCGGTGAGCGGCCGCGAGAGGTGCCCCGCCACGAAGGGGACGAGCAGCTGGAACACGATCGTCCACACCTCCTCGCCCGAAACCTTCGCGGCGCCCCCCATCAGCAACGCGACCAGAAGCGGCGTCAGCGCGATCCCGATCAGGTTGGAGGCGGACGCGCTGCATACCGCCGCGGGGACGTTGCCGCGGGCGATCGCGGTGAAGGCGATCGACGACTGCACCGTCGAGGGGAGCAGCGTCAGGAACAGCAGCCCCGCCGCCAGCGGGGGCGCCAGGATCGCCGCCCCTCCTGCCCGCGCGACGAGGCCGAGCAGCGGGAACAGCAGGAAGGTGATGGCGAGGACCGTCAGGTGCAGCCGCCAGTTGGTCATTCCCTGCACAATGGCTTCCCGCGAAAGCCGCGCACCGTGGAGGAAGAACAGCAACGCGATCGCGGCGGTGGTGACGAGATGGAACAGGGTAGCGGCGACACCCCGGCAGGGCAGCACGCTCGCGACGCCCACCGTCGCCAGCAGCATCAGGCTGAATCGGTCGACCCGCGCCAGCAGCGATCGGCGCGTCATGGCCGCGGCTCCGCCGGGCCCGCATAGCGTATGAAGGTCATGCACGGAAATTAGGCGTGCAGACCCGCTCTGACCACCCGCCGCTATGGTGAATACGTTTGCACCTATAACCATTCCGGGTCCACTACGGTGCGGCCGCGGCATCCGTGGCAATGGTCCGCAACCGGGGATAGGCAGGCGGATCGATCCGACCTACTATCTCTCATCCTTCCCTACGATGAAAGCGCCGCATGGCCCCCACTCTCCGCCCCGGTCGGGCCGCCCGGCTGAAGGCTGCGACGACCGATGCGCACGAGCGGCTCGACCGTCGCATCATGGAGCTCGATCCTTTCGCCTCGCGCCTTCGCTACGCTGCCTTTGTGCAAGTCCAGCACGGCTTCCACACGGCACTGGCGCCGCTCTATGCCGACCATGAGCTGGGCCTGCTGATCCCCGATCTTACCCGGCGGAGCCGGCTCGATGCGATCGAGGCGGACCTCGCCGACCTCGATCGACCGCTGCCGCCGCCGGCTGCGGCCCTCGACCTGGGCCCAGCGGCGGCGCTGGGATGGCTCTATGTCGCCGAAGGCTCCTCGCTCGGGGCGGCGATCCTGCTGCGCCATGCCGCCGCCCTGAAACTGCGACCGGATTTCGGCGCGCGTCACCTCGCCGGCCACGAAGCGGGACGCAGCGCGCACTGGCGGAGCTTCACCGCCGCGCTGGACGCCGCGCCGCTCGCCATGGCGGACGACGACAGGATGATCGAGGCCGCCCGCGACGCCTTCGCCCGCTTCCGGGCCCTCGCCGAGCGGGAACTTGGCTGAGGGACGCGTCTGGCGCCGCCTGCTGTGGGCCGCGGCAGGTTGGGCCTGTGTCGGGCTGGCGATTATCGGCGCGCTCCTGCCGCTGATGCCGACGACGATCTTCCTGATCCTCGCGGCGGGCTGCTTCTCGCGCTCGTCGCCGCGGCTCGAACGCTGGCTGCTCGCCCACCGGCGGTTCGGCCCGCTGATCCTCGGCTGGCGGCGCGAGCGCGTCATCCCGCCAAGAGCGAAGGCGATGGCGTGCGGGGGAATGGCGGCCGGACTGGGCCTGATCGCCTGGCGGACCTGGCCGCTGCTGTGGCCCAGCCTCGCGGCGGCCATACCGATCGGACTCTGCGCTCTTTATGTGCTGCGACAACGTTCGCACTCCTCGCAGGTCGAGGAATGAGCCTGCTCCTTCCTGTTGATTAGGAAGCACATTTCGTCGATCGAGACGGTAAGGCATCGAAAGAATTGGCGACCTGCACAGGCTCTGCGATAAGCCGGCGGCGACGATCTTGGGGGGATTCGCAACTATGAAGCGCGCGGCGCTCATCACCTTGGCGGTCGCATGCGCCGCGACGCCGGCGGTCGGGCAGACGCTCAAGCCGCTCGCCGAAGCGCGGCTCCGCTGGGAGCATGTCGATCAGGGCGGGCTGCCCGACGCTGCGGATGCGGTCACCGTCCGGCTGCGCACCGGTCTTTCGCTGGAAGCGGGACGGTGGTCGGCGCTGGCCGAGGCGCAGGGCAATCTCGCGATCGTCGGCGACTATTTCGACGGCGTGCATCCGGACGCTCGCCGACCGTTGATCGGCGATCCGCAGAGCATCGGCCTCTATCGCGCGCAGGTTCAGTATCGTGCGCCGGGCATCACGCTCACCGGCGGCCGGCAGCGCCTGATCCTCGAGGATGAGCGCTTCGTCGGCGCCGCGGCGATCCGCAACAACGGCCAGAGCTTCGATGCCGTCCGCGCGGAAGTGGCCCCGATCAAGGGCGTGAAGGCCGACATCACCTAATCCTGGAAGGTCCACACCGTCTGGGGAATCGACGGCAACGGTGCCCGGCAGCCTGCCGTATCGGGCGACAATGTGTTCGCGATCCTCGGCTGGACGACGCCGATCGGAACGCTGTCGGGTTTCGCCTATCTGGTCGACCAGGACGAAGCGGCCGTGCAGGGCTTTCGGCTGTCGAGCCAGAGCTATGGCGTCCGTCTGGCCGGAAGCCGCCCTGTCGGGCGGTCGACCCTGTCGTGGCAGGCCAGCCACGCTCGGCAGTCCGACTGGCACCGCAATCCCAATGACTATCGTGCCGACTATTGGCTGGCCGATGTGGCCGTCGACCTCGCGGGGCCGCGGCTCGGCGCGGGCTATGAGGTGCTCGGCGCGGATCGCGGCGTCGCGCTGACGAGCTTCCAGACACCCCTCGCGGCGGTCTTCAAGTTCCAGGGTTGGGCCGACAAGTTCACGACCACCCCGCCCGATGGCGTCCGCGATCTCTACGCTTCAACAGGTTGGAACTGGAAGCAGTTAGGAACGCTCAAGAATATCTCGCTCTCAGCGGTTTATCACCGGTTCAAGAGCGATCGGCTCGTACGCCATTACGGCAACGAGATCGACCTCCTCGCCCAGGCGAAGATCGGCCGCACCGTCGCCAGCCTGCGCTACGCGGACTATGACGCGGATCGCTTCGCGACGGATACCCGCAAGCTCTGGCTGCAATTCGACTGGGCGCTCTAGTCGGGAGCCCCTATCGTTCGCCCGGTCGTCCTGGTCCCTCGCAAAGGAGAAACCTGACCTCGCTAGGCCCGCCGCCTGGCATCCGGCTCGTTGAGATCGGCGATTAGCCGCCGATATTCGCGCTCGGCATGCCCGTAGGTGTCGCCGGCCAGCGCCGCCAGCTTGTCGCGATCGCGCACGATCACCCTGCCGCGGAGCGCCCGCACCGCATGGTCCGCCTCGAGCCGGTGCAGCGCCTCGGTCACGCTCGATCGCCTGACCCCCAGCATCAGCCGGAACTCCTCATGGGTCAGGCAGATCTCGTCGCTGCTGAGGCGATCGTGATAGAGAAGGATCCACCGCGCCATTCGCCGTTCGACCGGGTGGATGAGCGACGAGACGATCGTCCGCCCCATCTGGATGGTCGCGACATGGACGAAGCGAAGCAGCGCCGTGCGCAGCACCTCATTCTCCTCCGCCAGGGCGGACAGCCTGGCGGCGTCGATCCGAAGCAGCGTTCCGGCCTCGGCCCGCAGCATCACGTCATGCGGCCACCGGTCGTCGCCCATCAGCGCCGGCCAGCCGACAAACCCTTCGCGTCCGACCAACCCTACCGCGAGCCGGCGCGGCCCCTCTTCCACCGGGTCGAGCAAGGCCGCGATGCCGCCTTCGGGAAAGAAGATCGTCGTGATCGGCTCCCCCGCTTCGGCAAGCACATCATCGACGGAGAAGGCGGCGCGTTCGAGATGGGGGGACAGGAGCGCGAACGCCGATGGCGGCAGCGCGCGCAGCAAGACATTGCCAGCCTGCTCCAAGCCGATCCCCCGATCCGTGCCGCCGACCGTCATCGTTCCCCTCTCGCTACTCAATACGCAAAAACTGCAATCGCCACGCCGTGACTATGGGGACTGACGGTCTTGGAAAAGAGATGCCGCGGGTCCGAAGCGCATTCTGCCCGGTTCCGTACTGAAACTTCGCTCGATTACGTGGTGTTCCTTGTTGATCAGGGTTCGCCCGCCGCATGAGTATTGATCATGATCTCCGCCCCGGTCCGCTATGTCCCCGAAGTCGAGCAGGCTCAATCGGATGAAACCGAGACGATAGAGGAACTCAACCAGAGCTTCGACACCATCATGGAGCGGACGGCGGAGGATTACGGTCACGCGGTCCGCGCGGTCCATGCCAAGTCCCATGGCGTGCTGTCGGGCGAGTTGATCGTCGATGCCGACCTGCCGCCTGAACTGGCGCAAGGCCTGTTCGCTCACGCCGGAACGCACAAGGTCTTCATCCGCCTGTCGACCAATGCCGGCGACATCCTGCCCGACGCGATCAGCCTGCCGCGCGGCATGGCGATCAAGGTGCTCGATGTCGACGGCGAGCGGCTTCCGGGCGCGGAGGGCAGGACGCAGGACTTCGTTCTGGTCAACGCCCCGATCTTCCAGGCGAAGACCGCCGCGAAGTTTCTCGGCAATCTGAAGTTGCTCGCGCGCACCACCGACCGGATCGAGGGCACCAAAAAGGCGATGTCTGCGGCCCTGCGCGGCGTGCGCCACGTGCTCGAAGTGGTCGGCGTCGAGAGCCCGACGGTCAATACGCTCGGCGGCGCTCCCAATGCCGAACCGCTGGGCGAGACCTATTTCTCCGCCACGCCCTTCCGCTATGGCGATTACATCGCGAAGTTCAGCGTGCGGCCCATCGCCCCGGCCATGACCGCGCTGTCGGGCAAGGAGATCGACGTCGACGGGCGCGCCGACGCGGTGCGTGAGGACGTGCGCACGGAGATGCGCCAGATTGACGCGGAATGGGAATTCCGGGTCCAGCTCTGCCGCGATCTGGAACGGCAGCCGGTCGAGGATCCGACCACGCTGTGGGACGAGGCCGAGGCGCCCTTCATCCGCGTCGCGACCTTACGGGCCCGGGCGCAGGACAGTTGGGATCCGCGCCTGGTGCAGACAGTGAATGAGGCGCTGCGGTTCAGCATCTGGACCGGCCTCGCCGCCCACCAGCCGCTCGGCAACATCAATCGGGCGCGCCGCGAGACCTACCGCCACTCCGCCGACTTCCGCGCCCGGGCCAATGGCTGCCCGATCCACGAGCCGGCGGAGTGATCCCCTCAGCCTTTCCTGCACCCACCGCTGCGATCAGGCGGCGGCGTTCAGCGAGGCCATGTCGATGACGAAGCGATACTTGACGTCGCTTCTCACCATTCGCTCGTAAGCCTCGTTGATGTCAGCGATATCGATCATCTCGATGTCCGCGGTCAGGCCATGCTCCTGGCAGAAGTCCAGCATCTCCTGCGTCTCGGCGATGCCGCCGATCAGCGAGCCGGCCAGCGCGCGGCGGCGGAAGACGAGGTTGCCGACCGACGGCGAGGGATGCGGATGCTCGGGCACCCCGACCAGCGTCATCGTCCCGTCGCGCTTGAGCGCCGCGAGCAGCGGATCGAGATCGTGGCTCGCCGCCACCGTATTCAGGATGAAGTCGAAGCTGCCCGCATGCGCGGCCATCGCCTCCGCGTCGCGCGAGACGATCAGGTCCTTGGCCCCGAGCCGCATGGCATCGTCGCGCTTGCTCGGCGAGGTCGAGAAGACATAGACGTCCGCCCCCATCGCCGCGGCGATCTTCACGCCCATATGGCCAAGGCCGCCCAGCCCGACGATCCCCACCTTCTGCCCGGGCCCGACCTTCCAGTGCTTGAGCGGCGAATAGGTGGTGATCCCGGCGCAGAGCAGAGGGGCGACGCCGGCCCAGTCCTTCTCGCCATGGCCGACCCGCAGGACGAATTCCTGCCGGACCACGATCCGGTTCGAATAGCCGCCAAAGGTATGGCCGCCCAGCACCGGATCCGGACCGTTATAGGTGCCGGTAAAGCCGGTGGTCTCGCAATATTGCTCCTCGCCGTCGCGGCACGACGGGCAATGGCCGCAACTGTCGACCATACAGCCCACGCCCACCACGTCGCCGACCTTGAACCGCTCGACCGCGCTGCCGGTCGCCGCGACGCGGCCGACGATCTCGTGCCCCGGCACGCAGGGATAGAGCGTGCCGGCCCACTCGCCGCGCGCGGTGTGCAGGTCCGAGTGGCACACGCCGCAAAAGAGGATGTCGATCACGACGTCGCCCGGCAGGGGATCGCGGCGTTCGAAGCTGAAGGGGGCGAGCGGCGTATCCGACGCCTGCGCGGCATAGCCGTGTGCGGTGCTGGTCATGATGTCCTCTGGGGTGTTCGGATCGGTGAAAGCGGCGGGAAGCTGCCAACGCCGCAACGCCCGCCCGTCGCAAAAGGATGCGTTTGGATGGCATGCGGCCGGTTCGGCATTTTCTGTATCGCATGGACTTTCCGTTAGGAGCGCACCTGCTACAAACGGGCATGACCCGACCTCCCCGCAAGCCCCGCACCGCGCATGGACGCCAGGGAGGAGCTCCGACGATCGCCGACGTCGCCGCGCTCGCCGGCGTTTCCACCATGACCGTCTCGCGCGTCATCAATGCTGAGGGGAACGTCCGCGACGCGACGCGCGAGGTCGTCAACGCCGCCATCGCGCAACTCAACTACGCGCCCAATCCGGCGGCGCGAAGTCTGGCCGGTGCGGCGCAGCTGCGGATGGCGCTGCTCTACTCCAACCCATCGGCCGCCTATCTCAGCGAATTCCTGGTCGGCAGCCTCGATCAGGCCGGGCGATCCGACATCCAGCTCGTCGTCCAGAAGTGCGAGGTCGGCGAGGAGGCGCGTACCGTCGCCGAGCGGCTGGTGGGCAGCGGCATCGACGGCGTCATCCTGCCGCCGCCGCTATGCGACGCGCGGCCGGTGCTCGACGTACTGCTGGCCGCCCATATCCCGACCGTGGTCGTCGCGACCGGCTGCCCGCCGGCGGAAGCCGGGGCGATCTCGATCGACGACCGCGCCGCCGCCCAGGCGATGACCCGGCACCTGATCGATCTGGGCCATAACCGGATCGGTTTCATCACCGGCAACCCCAATCTCACCGCGAGCGGCGAGCGGCTGGAAGGCTATCGCGCGGCGCTGGCCGAGGCCGGCATGACCTATGACGAGGCGCTGGTCGCCCAGGGCCTGTTCACCTACCGCTCGGGACTCGACGCGGCGGACGAGTTGCTCGACCTTGCCGATCCGCCCTCCGCGATCTTCGCGAGCAACGACGACATGGCGGCGGCCACGGTCGCGGTCGCCCATCGCCGCGGGCTGGACGTGCCGGGCGATCTCACCGTCTGCGGTTTCGACGATAGCGCGATCGCCACGACGATCTGGCCCGAACTGACGACGATTCACCAGCCGATCGCCGACATGTCGCGTGCCTCGGTCGAACTGCTGGCAGGCATGTTGCGCAAGCGCGGCGGTCCGGCGGAAGTGCGGCACGAGACGCTCGACTATACGCTGATCCGCCGCCAGTCCGACGCCGCTCCCCGCCGCCGTCCCCCGGCGCGGGCGCGGTAGAGCCGGATGACGTTCGGCCGGCCGACCACTCTTCGTCAGTCCCAGGCATAGTCGACGAGGCTGAGGCGCAACCGCGCTTCGCCTTCGCTCAGCACGAACGGGTCGGTGTGGCGCCAACCGCCTCTTGGTGGATGAGAGGCCGGTCGATCGGCCGGCGCCCGTCAGCGCCAGCCGGCATCCACGAAATAGTCGTGGCCGGTGCACATCCGCGCGTCGTCGGACGCCAGGAACAGCGCCAGCGCCGCGACGTCGGCGGGCTGGATGCGGCCGTCGATGCACTGGGCGGCGACGATCTCCGCCTCGCCTTCGGGCGTGTACCAGCGTTCCTGCCGCGGGGTCTGGACGTTGCCCGGCACGATCGTGTTGACGCGAATGCCCGCCCGGCCGAGATCGCGCGCCATCGCCCGCGTCATGCCCTCGATCGCCGCCTTCGCGGTCTGGTAGAGGACGAGGTCGGGCAGGCCGAGGTGCCAGCTGATCGACCCGAAATTGAGGATCACGCCGCGACCTGCGCGCTCCATCGCGGGCGCCACGGCCTGCGCCGCGAAGAACTGGTGCCGCAGGTTGACGTTCATGCGATCGTCCCAGAACTGGGGCGTCACCTCCGCCACGCTGTGCCGATCGTCGTTCGCCGCGTTGTTCAGCAGGATATCGACGCCGCCGAGCATCGCCTCCAGTTCGCCGAACACCGGCCCGATGTTCGACAGGTCGGTCAGGTCGCAGCGGCGATAGATCGGCGCATGCTTCGCCGTGCGCGACAATGTGTCCGCCAGCGCCGCGCCGTCCGCATCGGCGATGTCGACGAAACCGACCCGCGCGCCCTGCGCGACGAACGCCTCGACCAGCCCCGCACCGATACCCGAAGCACCGCCGGTGATGATCACCGCGCGATCCTCCAGGCTGGGATATATCGCCCGGGTGCCGTGTCCGCTCGTCTGTTGCAGCATCATAGTGTCCGAAATGCTCATTCTGCCAGCAACCCGCGCCGGGCGAGATTACGCATCAGCGCGCCGATCCCGAACTGCCAGGCGGGCGCATCGCGAGAGGTGGTGACGGTGTTGACCAGTGTCCCCAGCCGCGAGCTGGCGATGGTGACCCGGTCGCCGACCTTGTGGGTGAAGCCGCGGCCCGGCTCGTCACGATCCTTGGTCGGCGCGAACAGCGTGCCGCAGAACAGCACCAGGCCATCGGGATAGTGATGCTCGCTCAGCGCCTGGCGCAGCAGATCCTCGGGATCGCGGCTGATCTCGCGCATCGTGCTATGCCCGTCGAGCACATAGCCATCGGTTCCCTCGATGGTCATGGCAACGTCCGCCTGCCGCACGTCCTCGATCGTGTAGCCCGCGTCGAACAGCCGCACGAACGGCCCCAGCGAACAGGAGGCGTTGTTGTCCTTCGCCTTGCCGAGCAGCAGGGCCGAGCGACCTTCGAAATCGCGCAGGTTGACGTCGTTGCCCAGCGTCGCGCCGACCGCGCGGCCGTGCGCATCGGCCAGCAGCACGATCTCCGGCTCGGGATTGTTCCAGGTCGAATCCGAGCGGACGCCGATCGGCGCGTTCCAGCCCACGGTCGAGAGGACCGGCGACTTGGTGAAGATCTCCGCATCCGGGCCGATCGCGACCTCCAGATATTGCGACCACATGCCGTCCGCGATCAGCGCGTCCTTGAGCGCCGCAGCCTCGGCGGAGCCGGGCACCACCGAGCGGATGCCGCCGCCCAGCGCCGCTTCCAGCCGGCCGCGCAGCTCATTCGCCTTGTTGTGATCGCCGCGCGCGCGTTCCTCGATCACCCGCTCGAGCGCGGACACGGCAAAGGTCACGCCCGCCGCCTTCACGCATTGCAGATCGATGGGCGACAGAAGCTGCGCCGGATCGAGCTCCTCGAGCGGCCCGATCGGCGTACCGCCGGTGAAGTCGCCGCCCGCGACCAGGGCCGACACGGTCGGCGCGACGAAAGTCATGTCGTGCAACACGCCGTCGCGCAGAACGACGGGAACGGGGCCCTCGCCCCGATCGATCCGCCCCACGAACAATCCCTGCCGCCAATCCGCCGGCATTGCGCCGGTCACGCCGGGCCCATTCTCTGCCACGCACACCCCTCCGTTCGTGTTAGCGGTATCGGTCAAGCCCGAGCAGGCGTCAAGTACGCAGCGTATTCTGGATGCATCGTTTTGCGACGGATCGCCAGCCCGAATTGCGTGATGCTCGTCAATCGCCCGCATGGCGAAATCGGCGGTATCGGCGCGTCAGGTCGATCGCCGGCCCAGGCGACTCCGCTCGAACCACCAGAGCAGCGCCGCCGCCGCCAACCACAGCGCGATCCACGGCCAGGACGACGTCTTCGCCACCACCCCGGCGCGACCTATCGTGCGTGACGCTTCGCCCCCCGCCAGCGCCATCGTCGCCCGTCGCCGCTCCTCCGCCCGCAGCCGAGTCAATGCCTGTCGCGGCTGGACATAGAAGAGCTGATCGAGCCCGCCGGCGCCCGTCAGCCGGTACCAGCCCGCCCGCTCCGGCCATATTCCCGCGCATCCCCCGGTATCGACGAGCAGCGCCGTCGTACGACCGGCCGGATCGACGACGGCGTCGCGCCCGGTCACCGCACAGGCCGTCAGACGCTCGCCGGCCCGTGGCAGGGACGGCAGGCGCGCCGTCCGCCGATCGACCGGGCGCGCGACGGTCGACAGCAGCGCGCTCCACAGCTCGCCATAGCGATCCCCATGTCCCGCAGTGACCAGGGCGAAGCTGTCCTCGACCAGCCACGCGCCCGCGCGCCCGCGACCGGACTGACGCCACAGGGCGAGCGCCGCGCCGCGGCCGTCGCGCACGAGCGGGGTAGCGTTGCCCGCCACCACGATCCGCCGCGTGAGCGCCGGCAACTCGCCGCGCTCGCCGGCCGAAGCCATTGAGCTTTCCGCGATGCCGGGCCCGCGCCGGGCCTCCAGCGCCGCACCGCCTGGTGCGGCCGGCGCGAGCGCAACCGGCGCGACAGCCTCACCGCCTGCGAGGTCGAGACTCAAAGCGCGCCAGTCCGCGCGCACCGATCCGGTCACTGCGCCGTCGACCCGCAACACTGCCCCCATGCCGCCGCGTACCGCCGCCGCCACAGCCTGCCGCTCGGCCGAGGAGAGCGCCGACCATGCGCGCATATCGAAGATCGCGACATCGGTGCGGGCCAGCGTGCCGGGATCGAGGCTCGCTTCGCCGAGCCGCACCCCGCCTCCCGCGGCGATGCGCAGCCCGGTGACGATCCCGGCATCGGTCGCCCAGCGCCGCAGGAATTTGACCTCGGGACCTGGCGCGCCCGCGAGGATCAGCAACCGTGTCGCGGGCGGCGCCTCGGTCACGACCGGCACGCCGGCGTCTTCCTCCAGTCCGGTCCCGCGCACGCGGAGGGTGAAGAGGGCCGCGCCGGGCGTTCTGGCCGTGCCGCCCAGAAGCACCGAGCCGTCCGCGGCGGGCCTGGCGGTATCCACGACCCGGCCGGCCGGGTCGAGCAGGTCGACGCGTGCGGCGGCTCCGCCCGCCACGCGCGCGCCGACCGTGAAGGCGGCACCCGGCACCACCGGCGCAGGGGGATAGAGGCCGACCAGCCCCCTCGGTTCCGGGCCGGGCTCGTAGTGCAGCGCCACGTCCGCGGCGACTTCCCGGTCCCGCGCTGCGAGGCCCCCGCCCACGATCCGCAACCGGCTTGCCTCGCCGTGGCGGCGCAGCGCCGTGGCGAGATCCGGCGCGCGCTCCGCGCCCGCGATCGGTCCCGCCTCGGGCAGGGCGACCAGCTGCTCGCCAGGACGGAGCACCACGATCCGCGGCGCGCCCTCGGTTGCAACGACCAGCCCGGCGTCGCCACGCGCGGCCGGCGGCGGAAAGAGGGCGAGGAAGAGCAGGGCCGCGCAAACCGGCTGCGCTCCCGCCAGGGCCGCCACTCGCCACCACCGGGCGCGCACGCCCGAGCGTGCGTGCCACCAGCCCAGCCGCCCCCACGCCAGGACGACCGCGAGGACCAGGATCAGCGCGACGCCCCGCTCGGCCGTCATCGCAGCGCCTCGGCGTAGCGGCGCGCCATCGCGTCGCCCGCATCACGCCGCTGGACGCCCGGCGCCGGCCGCACCAGCACGCTCCAGAGCAGCCCGCGCAGACGCTGGCGGCAGGCGCCGCAGCCCGGATCGCGCCGGACCGCGTCGACCGCCGCCGCGATGGCGAGCGGATCGCGGATCCGCCCGCCCCGCCCTGCCAGCCATTGCGACAGCGCTCCCAGCCGGGCGTCGCCGCCGCCCGCCAGCGCCTGCCAGCTTGCGACCGGAGCGGCATCGGGAGTCAGGCCGGGCGCGAGCGGCGGCAGCGCCGGTCGCTCGATACCGTCCCGCTTTCCGGTCAGCCGCCGCCCCTCGTCGATCGGCGGCAGCTGCGTGCCCGTGCGCGCCAGAAAGATGCGCGTCGCCTGCTGTACCTGCTTGATGAAGCGCAGCGCACGATAGGCCGGAACGAGCGCCTGCTTCGGGTCGCCCTGCCGCAACGCGAGTTCGGACTGCCACATGGCGTCGAGCGCCTGGCGCAGCGTCGCACGCGTGCCGGGATCAAGCAGCGTCGCCGCCTCCGACTCGTCATGGGTATGGCCGTATTCGGCAGTCACGTCCCCCGCCGCGCCGAAGGCGGCGGGAGGTGCAGGGGCCTCGCCCGCATGCTCGTCGCCCGGGGCGGCGGGCTTGGCCGCGGCATCCTCCTCGTCGTTGGTCGGCATCGCATTGGTCGCGCCGCCGCCGGTCTCCTCGCCCATGAACTGCCCGTAGCGCAGTCGGAGCAGCCGCTGGTCCGCGCCGATCCCGTCGGAGCGCGACAGGAACCGATCCGCCGCCAGCCGCGGCCGCTCGCGGATGAGCGCCTCGGCATCGATGATGATCTGGCGCTGGCTGCGGAAATAGGCCGGCATCACCCGCCGCACCGACGCCTCGACTCCGCTCTCCGCCAAGGCGGCCGGCGGCCGGCGCAGGATCAGGCTGGCGCCGCGCACGATCTGTGGCTGCGGTGCGCGATTGTCCGCGACGATCAGCTGCGCGACCAGATCGCCGGCTTCGGAAAAGCCGGCCGCGGCCAGATCGATCTGCGTCGCGAACGACCGCCGGCTTGCCGGGCCGCTGCCGGTGAGGGTCAGCATCCGCTCGCGAAAGGCGACATTCTCGCCCTCGCCCTGCGCCAGGACGAGCCGCAGCCGGGCGACCGGCGCGACGCCATAATCGTCGCTCACGTCGAACCGCAGCGCCCAGCTGCGCTGTCCCCGCGTCACCATGCTCAGCGTGCGCGACGGTGCGACGACGCGGATGCGCGGCGGCTGGTCGGCCACCACGTCGATCCGATGCAGTGGCGGCGCCGCCCGCGCGTCCATTCCCGCCGCCGTCACCCGATAGAGGAAGGACCGGTCCGCCGCCTTCTCCCCCGTCCACCGATCGCCGGCGCGGCGCAGCGGCAGGTCGCCGCCACCCGGCGCGACGATCCGCGCGGCCTCCGGCTCGGGCGAGAATTGCAGCTCCCAGCGCAGCCGCGACCCCTGCGGCACCCGCGCGTCGAGTAGATCGAGCGGGCGTGGAGGCAATCCGGTATAGGCGGGCGGAACCACCGTCAGCCGCTGCCCGACCAGCCGCGGCACGCCCGGCCTTGCCGGTCCGCCCTCCTGCGCCGGCGCCAGCGCCACACCGGGACGCGGCGCGGGCCAGAGCAACAGGGCCATGAGGGCGATCGCCGCCAGGATCCAGGCCGCCACGATCGGGCGCGTCGGCCATGCGGGGCCGAGATCGGGCACGGGCGCTGCGGCCAGTCGTGCGCCGACCCGCGCCCGTTGCAGCCGTTGGAGCGGCCCCAGCTTCGCGTCCTCCGCGAACAGCAGGTCGCTGCTGTCCTCCAGATCGCCGCGCGCCGCGTCCAGCGCGCGAACGAGCCACGCCCGCCCGAACCGCTGCGCCCGGTGCATCGCCAGCCATGCCAGCCCGAGCGCGAGACCCAGCCCGACGATCGCACCCGCCATCCAGCTCAGCAGCCGTGCCGTGCCCAGCGCCGCGACCAGCACCAGCGGAGCGCCCGTGGCGACATCGGCGAGTCGCGCCCGGCGCCGGGCCGATGCCGCCCAGCGGCCCACATCCTCCATCGCGCTCACGGGCTCACCCCGCGGCGGCGACGCGTCGCGAGCCAGCGTTCGGCGAGCCAGACCAGCGCGATGACCAAGGCCAGCCAGGGGGCAAGATCGCGTACCGGCTCATCCGGCGCCGGCCCGCCGGTCAGCGGCGCATAATCGACGGCGAAGGCACGGCCGGGCGGTGGCGACGGTGACAGCAGGTCCTGCATCGCCGCCGCAAAGCCGGGCTCGACCAGAATCGGCATCGCCGCCGGGGTGAGGTCTCGGTTCAACCGGATCAGACGCCCCCGCCCGATCCGCGCCGCCTCCGCCAGCGGAGCGCCCAGCGAGTCCCACCAGACGGGCACGAAGCGCGCGTCGGCCTGCGCGTCCTTGGGCACCAGCACCGTGGTGCCGGTGGCGACGCGGTCGAACACCCTCTTCGGCACCACGCCACCGGCCCACCAGATCACCATGCGCGCGGTGCCAGGCGGCGCGTCCAGCGTCGCGACATCGGGTCGCTGGACCTGCCATGCCGCGGCCAGCGCGCGCCAATAGCGCAATTGGCCCGCCCGTTCCGGCGCGTAGCGGACGGATAGCTCGGGAGGCGGCACCCTGCGCACGGCAGAAGCCTCTCCGCCCGCGACGATCCGCCATGCCGCCCGGCGCGACAGCCTTGGCCGCTCGGCATCGAGCCCGTCGAGCCGCGCGGGCACGACCAGCGTCAGCGATACGCCGGCCGGCAGGTCCGCATCGAGCTCCCGGATGAGGCTGGCGAGCGGTACAAAGGCCGGCGGCTCGGTCCCGGCCTCGACCGCGGGAAAGCCGGGTGCGAGCCAGACCTGCCGGACGTTGGTGCGCGCCGCGATCGTCAGGCCCGGCGCATAGGCGATCACGGCCCGGCGATCCGCGCTGCCAGGGAGCGCAGGTTTCGCCAGCCACAGCGCGATCAGCGCGAGCAGCAGCAGGCGCAACGCGAGCAGCCAGGGCTCGTCGAAGCGCGGCCGATGCCGCGGCCGCGGCTTCTGCCGCAGCCAGCGCAGCGCGGCGAAGTCGATCGGCCGGGTCTCGGTGCGGCGAGCAAGATGGATGGCGAGCGGCACCAGCAGCGTCGCCAGTGCGGCCAGCGCCACCGGGAACAACAGCACCGGCATCAGCCGCGCCGCCCGAACAGCTGGCGGAGCGGGGTGTCGAGCGGCTGGTCGGTCACCAATTCGGCGTGGCGGATGCCGCCCGCGTCCAGCTCGGCATGCAGCGCCGCCTGCGCCGCGCCGAACCGGGCGAGGAACTCGTCGCGCAGTGCCGCGGCATCGCCGACCAGTTCCTCGCCCGTCTCCGGATCGCGGAAGCGGTGCCCGCCTTCGAAGGAGAAATCGCGTTCCTCCACCGTCAGGACCTGGATCGCGAGCACTTCGCGCCCCGCCGCCGCCATCCGCACCGCCAGCGCGGCAATCGCGGGATCGAAGAAGTCGCTGATCACCGCGATCAGGTCGCGCGGGCCGATCCGCTCCCACAGGGGCGCAAGACCGGCCTCGTCGGTCGACCCGCCGGCCGCGCTCAAGGAATGGAGCATCAGGTGCAGCCGGTCCCGCTGCCGTGCGCCGCCTCCCGCCGGCATCACCTGCAGCCGCCCGTCGCCCAGCACCGCCAGCGCGAAGCGGTCGCCCTGCAACAGCGCCAGTTCGGCCAGCGCCGCCGTCAGCCCGCGGGCGGCATCGAACCGGCCGCCCGTCGTCATCGAGCCACTGGCATCGAGCAGGATCCACAGCGCGACCGGGCTCTCGCGCTCCGCCTCGCGCACGAAGAAGCGGTCCGACCGGCCGTAGAGCTTCCAGTCGATCTGGCGCGGCTCGTCGCCCTGTTCGTAGGGCCGATACTGCGCGAATTCGAGGCCGGCGCCGCGGCTGGCGCTGCGATGCGCGCCCAGCCCGCGGTCCCCCACCGCCCGGCGCGTCGAGAGCGTCAGGTCGCGCAGGCGATGGCGAACATCGGCCGGGATCAGCTCAGGCACCGGGGCCGCGCACCCCCGCCACCAGCCGCTCGACCACCCTATCGGCGCTCACCCCTTCCGCCTCGGCGGCGAAGGCGAGGAGCAGACGATGGCGGATCACCGGCCCGGCGAGCGCCGCCACATCCTCGCGCGTCGCGGCCAGCCGGCCATGCAGCAGCGCCCGGGCCTTGGCCGCCAGCACGAGCGACTGGCCGGCGCGCGGCCCCGCGCCCCACCGGACATAGCTTGCGATCCCCTGCGGCATCGCCGCGTCGCCGGGCCGGCTCGCGCGCACCAGCCGGTTGATCCAGTCGATCAGATCGCCCGACAGATGCACCTCGCGCACCAGCGCCTGCACCGCCAGGATCTCCTCGCCCGCCATCACCCGCGGCACCTCCGCGCTGTGGCTGCCGGTAGTCTGCGACAGGATCGCCAGCTCCTCCGCGGCGGTCGGGTAATCGACCCGGACGTGGAGCAGGAACCGGTCGAGCTGCGCCTCGGGCAGCGGATAGGTGCCCGCCTGTTCGAGCGGGTTCTGCGTCGCCAGCACGAAGAAGGGCGCGGGCAGCTGGTGGGTGACCCCGCCATAGCTCACCGTCCGCTCCTGCATCGCCTCCAGCAGCGCCGCCTGGGTCTTGGGCGGCGTCCGGTTGAGCTCGTCGGCGAGCAGCAGGTTGGTGAAGACCGGGCCCGGCTGGAAGCGGAAATGCCGCTTGCCGGTGCCATGGTCCTCCTCCAGCAACTCGGTGCCGAGAATGTCGCTGGGCATCAGGTCCGGGGTGAACTGCACGCGCCGGAACCCGAGATCGAGCGCCTGGCCGAGCGAACGCACCAGCAGCGTCTTTCCCAGTCCCGGCACCCCCTCCACCAGGCAGTGCCCGCCCGCGATCAGCCCGACCAGCAGCTGCTCGACCACCGTTTCCTGCCCGACGATCGCCTGTCCGATCGCCGCGCGCAGGCCGCTCAGCTTCGCCAGCGTGGTCTCGACCTCCGCCTCGGTCATCGCGCCGCCTTCATGCGTTCAGCGCATACATGACGATGTTCACGCCGAAGCGGGTATTGTCCTCCGCCAGGAAGCGCTTGTTGCGCCAGTCGTAGTCCCATTCGCACCCGTAATCCTTGTTGCTGTAGAGCACGCCCAGACGGCCGTTGATGGAGATGCCGCGCAGATAGTCGTGGACGAGATCGTCGCCCCAGCCGTTGAGCTCGAACGTCGTGGCCGGCGGCCCCGGAAACTTGAAGAAGCTGGTATAGAGCGGATGCCTGGCCGGCAGCTTCTGCAAGGCGCGCGGCCCGAAGATCGCCGCCATCTGCCGCTCGAACGAGGTGGCGAACAGCCCGTCGATATCGTGGTTGCAGTCGTCGACCAGCACGAAGCCGCCGTTGCGGACATAGCGTTCGAAGTTGCGCCGCTCGACGGGCGAGAACTCCACCAGCTTGTGCCCGGCCATATAGCAGAAGGGCGCCGCCAGCATCTTCGGATCCGCCAGCGGCACCACCCGCTCCTTCGGATCGACGCGCATGTTGGTATAGTCGATCAGCGCGGTCAGCAGGTTCGACGGCATGCGCTGGTCGACGTCCCAATCGCCGGAATCATAGCGCAGGCGGGTGAACCAGAAATCGTAGGCGGGGGCCGCGAGGGCGCGGGGGGCAGCGCCGATCGCTGCCGCCGCGAGGGCCGCACGGAGGAACGATCGGCGCTCCATCAACCCAACCACCAGTACGGGCGTCCATCCACAAGCTTGCCGTCGCCAACCACCTTCCCGTCACCCCGGCGAAGGCCGGGGTCCAGTTGGGAAGGCTTTGATTGACTCACGCAGCGCCTCATCTCAGCCGTTCCGCAACTGGACCCCGGCCTCCGCCGGGGTGACGGGACAGACTGAGGAGTTCGCGATCAAGCCCCTCCCCTTCAGGGGAGGGGTTGGGGTGGGGTGCCTCCGCAAACGCAACGACCGTGGATACGCCCCACCCCCGCCCCCTCCCCTGAAGGGGAGGGGAGAAGGACGAGCAACCGATCACACCGCGTCCGACAGCGAGGTGAAGGTGAAGTCGCGCAGCTTCATCGGCGGCAGCATCATCACGAAGTCGGCCTCGTCGCCCTTCACGCGCACCGGCTTGCCCAGCTCGTCGATGTTGTTGAGCATGATCACCGGCGACTCGTTGAACCGGAAGTTCTTGACCGGATATTTGATCTGACCGTTCTCGATATAGAAGGTGCCGTCGCGGGTCAGGCCGGTCAGCAGCACGGTCTGCGGATCGACCATGCGGATATACCAGGTGCGAGTGACGAGGATGCCCTTCTCCGTCCCGCGGATCAGGTCGGCGGTCGACTTGGTGCCGCCGGTCATCAGCAGGTTGCCGGGCGTGCCGACCGCCTTCTTGCCCTGCTTCTGCGCCCAGTAGCGGGTGTAGTTGAGGTTCGCGACCTTGCCGTCCTTGATGATGTCCATCCGCTCGCGCGGCAGGCCGTCGCCGTCCCACGGCATCACCGCCGCGCCCGCCGCCCAGGGATCGGCATAGAGGTTGACGCGCGGATCATAGACCTGCTCGCCCAGCTTGTTGCCGCCGCCCTTCTTCGACAGGAAGCTGCGCCCCTCGTCCGCCTCGCGCGCGCCGAAGAAGTACATCATGAAGCCGATCAGCCCGGCCGCCGCGGCCGGCTCCAGGATCACGGTGTACTTGCCCGGCTCCAGCGCGCGGGCATCGGCGCTGGCCGCGGCCTTGCGCATCCCGGTGCGGACATCGGTGCCGGCGCTGAACGCCGCCGAATCCTGCAAGTTTCGCCCGACCCAGCCCGATCCGCGCCCGTCCTCGGTCCGCACCGTGCAGGTGTAGTCGAGCTGCGTGCCGCGCTGATAGCCGAAATTGCCGTTGGAATTGGCGAAGGCGACGAAGCTCTGCCCGTCCTGCAGGAAGCCGGCCGCGACGAGCTTCTCGGACTTGCAGGCGCCGATCGAATCGGCTGCCACCTTGGCCCGATATTCGGGCGTGATCGCCGCGGTCGCCGCGCTGAACGTGTCGCTGGGGCGGTAGGTCTGCTTGGGCACGGCAGGCACGAATTCGGGGTTCTCGGGCGCCAGCTTGGCGAGATCCTCGGCCCGGCGCACGACCCGCTCCAACGAGGCGTCGTCGAACTGGTTGATCGTCGCGGTGCCGACCCGCTTGCCATAGGCGACCTGCACGCCCAGCTCGGTGTTCGAGACGATGCCGCTGGTCGATACGTTGTTCAGCGCGAAGCGGACGTTGCCGTCGATCGAGCCGGTCAGCTGCGCGGTGCACTCGTCGGCCTTCGACATGCCGACCACCTTGGTCAGGATGGCGCGGGCCTGCTCTTCTGTCATGATGCTCATGGGTCAGGTCTCCGGATCAGCCGAGCGAGCGCGCGGTGTTGATGACGTTGATGCCGTTGAAGCGCGCGGTGGACGAGCCATGGCTCACCGCGGACGACTGGCTCGGCTGCCCCTTGCCGTCGAAGAAGGAGCCGCCATAGCGGAAGTCGCTGGCATCGCAGACGCCGACACAGGCATTCCAGAATTCCGGGGTGCGGATCTGATAGGCCACATCCTCGATCTGCTGGGTGATCTTGCCGTTTTTGATCTCGTAGAACAGCTGCCCGCCGAACTGCGCATTGTAGCGCTGCTGGTCGATCGAGAAGCTGCCGTCGCCGATGATGTAGATGCCGTTCTCGACCCCGCCGATCATGTCCGCGACCGACTGTTTGGCCTTGCCCGGCTGGAGCGAGACATTGGCCATGCGCTGGAACTGCACGCTCGCCCAGTTGTCGGCATAGCAGCAGCCGTCCGACGCCGCCTTGCCCAGGATATGCGCCTGGTCCCGGATAGCCTGATAGTCGACCAGCTTGCCGTCCTGGATCAACGGCCACTTCTTGGTCTTCACGCCCTCGTCGTCATAGCCCACCGCGCCCAGCGTGCCGCGCTCCACCTTGTCGGCGGTGATCGTCACCTTGTCGCTGCCATAGGGGAAGCGCGCCTTCTGCTTGTCGAGCGTGGCGAAGCTGGTGCCGGCGTAATTGGCCTCATAGCCCAGCACGCGGTCGAGCTCGAGCGGATGGCCGACCGATTCGTGGATCGTCAGCCAGGTATGCGACGGGTCGAGCACGAGGTCGTAGCGCCCCGGCTTCACCGACGGTGCGGTCAGCTTGGCGCGCGCCTGCTTGGCCGCGGCGATGGCGTCCTCGCGCATGTCGTACGACATGCCGTAGTTGACCACGCCGTTGGGCGAGGTGAACTTGTCCTTGGCGTTGCCGTCGAGATACTCGAAGCCCAGCCCCATCGGCGCCGACAGCCCCTCGCGGGTACGGAACTTGCCGCTCGCCTTGTCGATCGCGGTGACCGTCAGCGGCGCCCAGATGCGATGGACGTCCTGGTCGATGTACGACCCGTCGGTTGAGGCGAAGTATTTCTGCTCGTTGACGATGAACAGGATCGAGTTGACGAAGTTCGCCCCGGCGCCGAGCGCCGCGGCGTTGACGCCGAGCAGCAGGTCGACCTTGTCCTTGATCGGCACCGCCATCGCATTCTTCACGATCGGGGTGCGCCAAGACACCTCGCCCACCCCCGGCGTGGGCGCGAGGCGGACCGGCGCGGTCTGGGTCTTGGCATTGGCCTTGGCGATCGCGGTCGCCTGGCGCGCAGCGGCGGCGACCGCCTCGGGCGTCAGTTCGTTGGTCGCTGCGAAGCCCCAGGCGCCGTCGGCGATCACGCGAATGCCGACACCGGTCGATTCGGTGTTCACGACATTCTCGACATTCGCCTCGCGCGTGACGACGAACTGGCGCAGGTAGCGGCCGACGCGCACGTCGCAATAGCTCGAGCCGCCGCTCTTCGCGGCATTGAGCGCCGCGTCCGCCAGCCGCTTCTTCAGCGCTACGTCCATGGTCGATTGCAGCTCTTCGGCGGCGATCGCGCGACCCATCAGGCCCGGCAGCAGCCCGCCACCCAGCGCCAGACCGCTGGCGGTCAGGAATTCTCGTCTCAGCAAGACCTTGTCTCCCCAATGGACGGCGCCTTTGCGGCTTGCCGCCCTCCCTGCCACGCTACGTCCGAAGCGGACGTGTCATGGTGATGCAAGACACTATCCACGCCGCCCGACCGGCGTCAACGGGGCTTTCGGCGCTTTCGTATACCTGCGGTCCAGGCGGCGCGGGGGTCGGTCACAAGCGCTTGCGTCCCCCCGCCGCCGCCGCCATGGCTCCCCGCATCATTTGGGGGTTCGCCGCATGTCCATCCTGTCCGACCGCTGGATCCGCGAGCGCGCGCTCGCCGACGGGATGATCGAGCCCTTCGTCGAGTCGCAGCGGCGCGACGGCTGTATCAGCTACGGCCTGTCCTCCTACGGCTATGACGCGCGGGTGGCGGACGAGTTCAAGATCTTCACCAACGTCGACAACGCCATCGTCGACCCCAAGGACTTTGCCGCCAACAGCTTCGTCGACCGTCGCACCGACGTCTGCATCATCCCGCCCAACAGCTTCGCGCTGGCCCGGACGGTGGAATATTTCCGCGTGCCGCGGGACGTACTGGTGATCTGCCTCGGCAAGTCGACCTATGCGCGCTGCGGGATCATCGTGAACGTCACGCCGCTGGAGCCAGGCTGGGAGGGGCACGTCACCCTCGAATTCTCCAACACCACGCCGCTGCCCGCGAAGATCTATGCCAATGAGGGCGCATGCCAGTTCCTGTTCCTCGCCGGGAACGAACCGTGCGAGGTCAGCTATGCCGATCGCGTCGGCAAATATATGGGGCAGCGCGGGGTGACGTTGCCGCGCCTCTGACCCGCCGGATCAGCGATGGGGCGTCGTCCGCGCGGCCCGCGCCTCCAGCATGTCGATCAGCCGCTCGATCCCCTCGCGCTCATTGTCGAGATGCCGCCGCAGGGCATTGAGCGTCAGCCGGGCCGCGACGCGGTAGTTCGGCCAGTCCTCCGCGATCCGTTCTGGCTTCCACTGCTGGCCGTGGCTGCGAAAGGCTTCCCCGGCGGCGATGCATTCGACCTTCATCGACCGGCCGAGCTTGGTGCATTCGGGGTCGCCCGTCGCCACCGCGGGGTCGAAGACCCGCTCATGCTTGAACACCTGATAGGCGCCGAGCACCTCGCCCAGTCGCGCGCGCATCTGCGGAAGGACCGCCAGCGCGTCGTCGCCCTTGCCTTCCAGCACCGTACTGCCTTCGGAGAGGATCGCGTGAGCCTGGTGTTGGAACGCGTAGAGCGCATCGCGGGCGGGTATCGTCATGACCCGAAATGTGGTCGCACAATGGTTACGTCGGCATTTACGCCGCACTCGTCTCGTCGCAAAAACGCCACGCATACCGGGTCTTGGTTGACCGGAGCGCGGCCAGAGCGTAGTGAGAGGCATTCTCATTAGCATGAGTTGCCTGGATGTACGAGCTGATCGATCGTCCCGTTGCCGAACTGCCGCCCTTTGAGCGCGCGATGCTCGATCGCATGCGCCGCTGGGTCCATGCACTGACCTTGGCCGGCGCCGCCCCTGCGCCCGTGGAGACGGACGGCGCCTTCGACTCGGCGATGCGGCTGCTCGATCGGGCGTCGACCGACACGCTCGTGTTCCAGCGCCCCTGCCATTCGACCGTCGAGGAGACCGAGGCTGTCGTACTCGGCCTGTGGCAGCTAGTGCGTGACGATCGCCTGGGCGCAGCCTTCGCCGCGGCATCGGGCCTCGTCGATACGGCGTCGGTCCGGCCGTTCGTCGGCACGATGATCCGCGCCGTCGCGACGCTCTCCGATTGACAGCCCCTGCCCCGCCCCGGCAACCGGGCGGGGTGACGATCCGCCAACTCTTTCCCACGCTCCTCTATCAGGAAGCGATCGATCCGGCCCTCGTGGCGGAGCTCGACCATAGCTGCCGCGCCCTGTCCGAAGAGGATGGCGCGGGTCGGCGATGGTCGCGGGACCATGGCTATCGCGGCTACACATCCTATGCGTCGCTGAACGACCTGCCGCGTCGCGATCCCGTGTTCGACGACCTGCGTCGCCAGCTCGACCGCCATGTCGCGCGCTTCGCGGAGGCGGCGGCCTTCGATCTCGGCGGGCGGCGGCTCAAGCTGGACAGCCTCTGGGTCAACGTGCTGCGCGCCGGCGGCCATCACGGCGCGCATATCCACCCGCATTCAGTCGTATCGGGCACCGTCTATGTCGCGGTGCCGCCCGGCGCCGGGGGGCTGAAGCTGGAGGATCCCCGCCTTCCGATGCTAATGGCCGCGCCGACCCGTCGCGCCGACGCCCCGGACGGCATGCGCACGTTCGAGACCGTGCAGCCCGAGGCGGGGACGCTGCTGCTCTGGGAAAGCTGGCTGCGCCACGAGGTGGTGCCGCACACCGGTAAGTCGGGTGCCGGCGGCGAGCGGATCAGCGTGAGCTTCAACTATCGCTGATGCCGCATCGACGGGTTCCGCCATCGACTGACGTTCACCTCGCCGCGGCGTCGCCTCATCGCATCCTTTCGCAGTTGCGGCATTAACCGGATTGATACCGATAAGCCCGATGGTTAACGCGATCGGGGCATGAGGCGCCGGAGCCGGGGGGCTCCGCGCCACTGGAGCAAAGGACCGGACGAGTGCTGGAAGTGGCCGTGGCGACCTATGGAATGCTGACCAGCTTCGTGCTGTCGGGGGCGGCGCGCAACAAGCGCGGCGGCAAGCCCAACCCGCCGATGCTCGAATATACCGCCTTCGGCCTGTGCGCGGTCTCGACGGCGTCCGCAATCGGCCTGCCGCTCTGGGCCGTGGCGAGCCACCTGGGCTATATCTGACCGGCTTGGTTGAGAAGCCGCGCGATGCTGGCTAGAGGGACGGCAACCTCCCTCTTCCAGGAACGACCATGGGTTTCCGCTGCGGCATCGTGGGCCTGCCCAATGTGGGCAAGTCCACCCTCTTCAATGCACTGACCGAGACCGCCGCGGCGCAGGCGGCCAACTATCCCTTCTGCACGATCGAGCCGAACGTCGGCAACGTCGCCGTGCCGGATCCGCGGCTGGATCAGCTCGCCGCGATCGCGGGCTCGGCCAAGATCATCGAGACGCAGCTCGCCTTTGTCGACATCGCCGGGCTGGTGCGCGGCGCGTCCAAGGGCGAAGGGCTGGGCAACCAGTTCCTCGGCAATATTCGGGAGGTCGACGCGATCGTCCACGTTCTGCGCTGCTTCGAGGATGGCGACGTCACCCATGTCGAGGGCAAGGTCGATCCGATCGCCGACGCCGAGACGGTCGAGACCGAGCTGATGCTGGCCGATCTCGAAAGCCTCGAAAAGCGCGTTCCCAACCTCGCCAAGAAGGGGCAGCAGGGCGACAAGGAGGCCAAGGCCGCCGCGACGGTGCTTGGCCGAGCGCTCGATCTGCTGCGCAACGGCAAGCCCGCGCGCCTGACCGTGCCTGCCGATCCCGAGGAAGACCGGCTGTTCCGCCAGGCGCAGCTGCTCACCGCCAAGCCGGTGCTCTATGTCTGCAACGTCGAGGAGGCGAACGCCGCCAACGGCAACGCCCATAGCGCCCGCGTCTTCGAGAAGGCCAAGGCCGAGGGGGCCGAGGCCGTCGTCGTTTCCGCCGCGATCGAGGCGGAGATCGCGACCATGCCCGCAGAGGATCGCGGCGAGTTCCTGTCCGAGCTAGGGCTGGCCGAGACCGGCCTCGCCCGCGTCATCCGCGCCGGCTACAAATTGCTCCACCTCCTCACCTTCTTCACCGTCGGGCCAAAGGAAGCCCGGGCCTGGACCGTCCATGTCGGCGCCAAGGCGCCTCAGGCGGCGGGCGCGATCCACTCCGACTTCGAACGCGGGTTCATCCGCGCCGAGACGATCGCCTTCGACGACTATGTCGCGTGCAAGGGCGAGGCGGGCGCGCGCGACGCGGGCAAGCTGCGCGCCGAGGGCAAGGAATATGTCGTGCAGGATGGCGACGTCCTGCTCTTCCGCTTCAACGTCTGAGCGATCGGGCGCGAACCATGCCCGTCAGCCTTATCTGCCTCGATGCGGACGATACGCTCTGGCATAACATGCGCTTCTTCGAGGAGACCGAGCGGGCGTTGACGGCCATGCTCGCGCCCTTCGCCGAGGAGCCCGCCGCGCGTGCGGCGTTGCAGGCATGCGAGATCCGCAACCTGCCGCATTACGGCTATGGCGCGAAGAGCTTCACCCTCTCGATGATCGAGACCGCGCTCGAACTCGGCGGCGACGCCCTCCCCGCCCGCGTCGTTTCAGAGATCCTCGCCGCCGGCCGCCGGCTGCTGGCGCATCCCGTCGAACTGCTCGGCGGGATCGAGGCGACGCTCGATGCGCTCGCCGCGCGCGCACGGCTGGTGCTGGTGACCAAGGGCGACCTGTTCCATCAGGAGGCGAAGCTTGCCGCCTCCGGCCTCGGCGAACGTTTCTCTGGCGTCGAGATCGTCAGCGACAAGACGGCTGCCACCTTCACCCGCCTGTTCGAACGCTATGGCGTCCGCCCGGACGAGGCGGTGATGGCGGGCGATTCGATGCGCTCGGACGTGCTGCCCGCGCTCGCCGCCGGCGCCTATGCCGCCTTTATCCCGCAGCCGCTGGCGTGGAGCCACGAACGGGGCGAACGGCCGAGCGACCATCCGCGCTTCCGCGAGCTCGGCAGCCTCGGCGAACTGCCCGGTTGGATCGACACGCTGCCCTGATCCGCGACGCCCATTTGCGTGTCCCGCAAATCGGCCTAGCCTGAGGTCGATTAGCGGGAGGATGCGAGAACAATGCGCTATTTCGAGGATGTCGCCGTCGGCGATACGGCCAGCTTCGGTCACTACCGCGTCGATCGCGACGAGGCGATCGACTTCGCCCGGCGCTACGACCCCCAGCCCTTCCACCTGTCCGACGAGGCTGCGGCGCAGACCCATTTCGGCCGATTGTCGGCGAGCGGCTGGCACACCTGCGCGATGACGATGGCGATGGTGGTCGAGGGGATCAAGGAGCGGCAGGAAGCCAGCCTCGGCTCGCCGGGCATCGACGAACTCCGCTGGTTGAAGCCGGTCTATCCCGGCGACACGCTGACCTGTCACACCGAAGTGATCGACACGCGCGCCTCCGCCAGCCGGCCCGAAATGGGCTTCATCAAGACGCGGATCACTGTTTCCAACCAGGACGCCCAGCCGGTGCTCCGCTTCATCGCGACCTCGATGCTGGCGACCCGGCCGGTTGAGTGAGGTGTCGATCCCGTGGAGGCGCGGGGTGGCGGTCTGCCTCCCCGAGCCACTTCACTGCCGCGACGGCCCGCGTCGTCCCACGCGACCGTCGCCGCCACCGCGGGACGCCCTGTTCTCCCGCAGCGTCTGGCGATAGTCGCGCCGCACGTCCCCACGGAACTCGCGCCGTGCGTCGCGGCGGCCGTCGCGGAACTGCTGCCGGTCGATCGTGCCGTTGCGTAACGCCTCGCGATTGGCGGTCAGATCACCCCGATAGTCCCGCCGCTCGGCCCGATAGTCGCGGCGGAAGTCGCCCCAGTTCTCGCGGACCTGGCCGCTGCCGCGCCGGCCCGACCAATAGCGGCGCTGCGCGTCGTTCCAGCGATAGCGCTGGCGGTTGCGGTCGTACACATAGACGCCGTTGCCCGGGTAATAATAGTCGCCGTACCAGCCATAGCCGGCCGGCGCCCAGCCATAGCCGCGTGTGCCATAGCCGTAGCCATAGCTGTCATAATAGGGATCGTAATAGCCTGCGCCGCTGCTGATCCCGACGCCCAGGCCCGAATAGCCATAGCCGTCGGTGCAGGCGGACACGCCGAACAGCAAACCCGCCGCGATACCGATCCATCCGATGCGATGAAGGTTCATCCAACCTCTCCCAACTCGAGGCTCGCGGCCGATACGCGCCGCGGATGAACTGCAAACGAGTGCCGTGGCTTGCGAGTTCCTGAGGCCGCCCGGCGGCGCCTGACGCAGCCCCTTCCAACGCGAAAGGGGCGACACCCGCGGTGCCGCCCCCCTCTCGCATCCGTCCAGCCGCCGGCGATCTCGCCGATGCGACTGTTGGACCGTGAAACCATCAATGTTTCACGTCGCGCCACACATTCTGGTACGCGCCCCAGGCGAGGAAGCAGAAGATCGCAATGAAGATCACCGAGGCGAAGCCTGCCGCGTGGCGCTTCTCCAGCTTGGGCTCGGCGGTCCAGGTCAGGAAGGCGGAGACGTCGCGCGCCATCTGCTCGCGCGTCGCCTTGGTGCCGTCGGCATAGGTGACCTGACCGTCCGCCGTCAGCGGCGGCGGCATCGCGATGTTGAGGTTCGCGAAATACGGGTTGTAGTGCAGCCCGTTCGGGGTCTTGGCGTCCGGGAACTTCTTCAGCAGCTCCGCCGGCTGCGGGCGATAGGCATCGGGGCCGACCAGCGAATAGACATAGTTGGAACCGTCATGCCGCGCCTTGGTCATCAGCGACAGGTCGGGCGGCAGCGCGTTGTTGTTCGCGGCGCGGGCGGCGACCTCGTTCGCGAAGGGCGACGGGAAGCGATCGGACGGCACGTTCTTGCGCGTCGCCGCCTCGCCCGTCTCCGGGTTCACGCTGGGCTGCTCGATCACCCATTGGGTGGCGATCGCCTTCACCTCGGCCTCGGAATAGCCGATCTCTTCCAGGTCGCGGAACGAGACATATTTCAGGCTGTGGCAGGCCGCGCAGACTTCCTTGTAGACCTGGAAGCCGCGCTGCACCTGCTGGCGGTCGAACGTGCCGAAATAGCCCGCCGACTGCAGCCGCGCATCCTTGGGATGCAGGTGGAACTCATGCTCGGCGGTCTCGGGCGCGGGGTTCTGGATGGCATCCTTCGCGGTGAAGAACAGGGCGATCGCCAGCACGCCGACAAAGGCGAAGCCGATCAGGGTCGAAATTGCGCGAACCATGGTGTGGTGCCTGTCCTTCTCAGTTCGACGCCAGAGCGGTCTTGGCCGGGCTGGTGCCGCCATGCTTGGTCAGCACCGCCTCGGTGATCGAGCCGGGCAGCGGCCGCGGCCGCTCCGAGCGCGAAACCCAGGGCAGGATGATGAGGAAGTGCGCGAAGTAATAGGCCGTGGCGAGCTGCCCCAGCATCACGTTGCGCGCATTCGCCTCGGCGCCGCCGACATAGCCGAGCACCAGCACGTCGACCAGCAGCACAATCAGAAAGGTGCGATACTTCGGCCGGAAGTTGGCCGAACGGACCGGCGAGCTGTCCAGCCAGGGCAGGAAGAACAGCAGCAGGATCGAGCCGAACATCGCCAGCACGCCCCACAGCTTGGCCGGCAGGATGAAGTCGGCGGTGAAGCTCTTCAGGATCGCGTAGAAGGGCAGGAAATACCATTCGGGCACGATGTGCGCGGGCGTCGAGAGCGGGTTCGCCTCGATATAATTGTCCGGATGGCCGAGCAGGTTCGGGCTGAAGAACAGCAGCAGCGCGAAGACCAGGAAGAACACGCCCAGCCCCACCGCATCCTTGGCGGTGTAATAGGGGTGGAAGGGCACCGTGTCCTGCTCGCCCTTCACATCGACGCCGGTCGGGTTGTTCGAGCCGGGGATGTGGAGCGCCCAGATGTGCAGGATGATCACCCCCGCAGTCACGAACGGCAGCAGATAGTGGAGCGAGAAGAAGCGGTTGAGCGCGGCATTGTCCGGCGCATAGCCGCCCAGCAGCCAGACGCGGATCGTCTCGCCCACCAGCGGGATCGCCGAGAAGAAACCGGTGATCACCTGCGCGCCCCAGAAGCTCATCTGCCCCCAGGGGAGCACATAGCCCATGAAGGCGGTGGCCATCATCAGGAGGAAGATCACGACGCCGAGCAGCCACACCATCTCGCGCGGGGCCTTGTAGGAGCCGTAATAGAGGCCGCGGGAAATGTGGATGTAGACGACCAGCAGGAACATCGACGCGCCGTTGGCGTGCGCATAGCGCAGGAACCAGCCGGCATTGACGTCGCGCATGATGCTCTCGACCGAGCCGAAGGCGACCCCGGCATTCGCGGCATAATGCATCGCCAAGACGATGCCGGTGATGATCTGGATGCCGAGCGCCGCGCCCGCGAGCACGCCGAAGTTCCAGAAATAGTTGAGGTTGCGCGGCACGGGATAGCCGGCACCGACCGCATTGTAGACGAGGCGCGGCAGCGGCAGCTTCTCGTCCAGCCACCGCATCAGCGGCTGCTTCGGCTCATAATGCTTGGCCCAGGGAAAGCTCATCTCGACAGTCTCCCTCAGCCGACCGTGACGACGGTGTCGGAATTGAAGTTATAGTCGGGCACGTGCAGGTTCTGCGGCGCAGGTCCCTGCCGGATGCGCCCGGCGGTGTCATAGGCCGAGCCGTGGCACGGGCAGAAATAGCCGCCGAACGGCCCCTTGTTCTCGCCCTCGCCCGCGCCCAGCGGCACGCAGCCCAGATGGGTGCAGACCCCCAGCGTGATCAGCCAGTTCTTCTTGCCCGGCTTGGTGCGCTCTTCCAGCGACTGGGGATCGCGCAGCGTGTTGACGGGTACGGCATCCGCCGCGGCGATTTCGGCCGGGGTCAGGTTGCGCACGAACAGGGGCTGCTTGCGGAAGCTGGACTTGATCGCCTGGCCCGGCGCGATCTTCGAGATGTCGATCTCGGTCGAGGACTGGGCGAGCACGTCGGCGGACGGATTCATCTGATTGACGAGCGGCAGGACGATGGCGATCCCGCCCACCCCGGCAAAGGCGACGGCGGCGACGTTCAGGAAGTCGCGACGGCGCGGATCATGGGTTTCCTCATCGAGAAGCGCCGGGTTTTCGCCCGGAGGAAGCTGATCGTCGACAGTCGCCATTCACCAATACCCTCACCTGATCGCGGGTTTCCCGACGCGCTCTTGATGCGTTCGCCCACCGGCCGGATGCCATCCCCATGGCAGGCCTGCGGCTTCTGTTAGCCGCGCGCGTCGCGCTTTGCCAACAGCATTTTCATGTCGCTTCTGGTCTCCGCCACCCTTCGCTAAGGCGGTGGCCATGCGGATCGCGCTCCACCAGCCCGACATCGCCGGCAACGTCGGCACCATCCTGCGCACCGCCGCCTGTCTGGGGGTGGCGGTCGACCTGATCGAGCCGATGGGCTTCCCGTTCGGCGATCGCGCGCTCGCCCGCGCGGGAATGGACTATGCCGCCAAGGCCGCCGTCGTGCGCCATGCCGACTGGGACACCTTCGCCGAACGTACGACCGGACGGATCGTGCTGCTCACCGCCACCGGCGCGATCCCGCTGCCCGCCGCGACCTTCGCGCCCGACGACATCCTGCTGCTCGGGTCCGAGGGCGCCGGCGTGCCACCCCATGTCCATGCCCGCGCCGATCTGCGCGTCCGCATTCCGATGCGCCCCGGCTTCCGCTCGCTGAACGTCGCGGTCGCGGCCGGCATCGTCCTGGCCGAGGCATTGCGCCAGACCGGCTGGCCGGACTGACCCCCTTCCCCCCTTGCCCCGCAATGCGCTAGCCGGGCGCCATGATACTGGACGAGGAACAGACCGCCGCCCGCCAATGGTTCGAGGCACTGCGCGATCGTATCTGCGCCGCCTTCGAGGCGATCGAGGCGGACGCCGGTTCGGACGCGCGCTTCGACTATATCGCCTGGGACCGCGCCGACCCGTCCGGTGCGCCGGGCGGCGGCGGCGTGCGCGGGGTGATGAAGGGCCGGGTCTTCGAGAAGGTCGGGGTCAACGTCTCGACGGTCGGGGGCACCTTCGACGGCGAGTTCGGCAAGACCATCTATGGCGCTGCGGACGATCCGCGCTTCTTCGCCACCGGCATCAGCCTGGTCGCGCATATGGCCAATCCGCACGTGCCCGCGGTGCACATGAATACGCGCTTCCTCGCCACGACGCGGCGCTGGTTCGGCGGCGGGGCCGACCTCAACCCGCCGCTGCCGTTCGCCGAGGATACGGCGGACTTCCACGCGGCCTTGCGATCGGCCTGCGAGGCGCATCCGGGCACCGGCGACTATCCGCGCTTCCGGCAATGGGCGGACGATTATTTCTTCATCCCCCATCGCGGGGTCCATCGCGGGGTCGGCGGCATCTTCTACGACCATCTGGAGGGGCCGTTCGACGCCGGCTTCGCCTTCACCCGCGCAGTGGGCGAGGCGTTTCTGGACATCTACCCCCGCATCGTGCGTCGGCGGATGGATACGCCCTTCACGCCCGAGGAATTGGAGGTGCAGCGCGCCTGGCGCGGGCGCTATGCCGAATTCAACCTCGTCTACGACCGCGGCACGCTGTTCGGGCTGAAGACCGGGGGCAATGTGGACGCGATCCTGATGAGCCTGCCCCCGGTCGCGACCTGGGCGTGACGGTGATGCGCTCCGCCTGCCTGACCACCCTGTCCGGCGATCAGGTCGCGACGATCGTCACGACTCTGGAGATGCGGCGGCGCCCGCCGCTTCGCCCGGTGCCGCCCTCCCCCTTCCGCCTGGTCCGCTGGGAGGCCCCGGCGCCGGCGCGCTACCGTGCATTGTTCGAGCGGGTCGGCGCGCCGTGGCTCTGGTTCTCCCGGCTGGTGATGGACGACGCGGCGCTCGTCGCGATCGTCCACGATCCCGCGGTGCAGGTATTCGCGATCACGGACCCGGCGGGGATCGAGGTCGGCATGCTGGAGCTCGACTTCCGCCACGCCGGGGCGTGCGAGCTCGGCTATGTCGGGTTCGTGCCCGAGCTGGCAGGCAAGGGCCATGGCGCATGGCTGATGGCGGAAGCGCTGATGCGGGCGTGGCGCAAGGGGGTCGAGCGCGTGTGGGTGCACACCTGCACGCTCGACCATCCCGCCGCGCTCGGCTTCTATCGCCGCCATGGCTTCGTCGCGATCGGCCGCGCGATCGAGACCTTCCCCGATCCGCGCGTGCTCGGCATCCTGCCCGCAGACGCCGCGCCGCAGATCCCTCTGCTGGCGCAGCCACGGGCTCAATAGGCGGGGTCTTCCTCCGCAACGGCCGCGACGTAGAGCTGCGCGGTGAAGGCCGCCGCGACCACGGTGAAGGCGGTCGTCACCGCCGCCCCGGCCGCCGCCGCGACGAACGCGGTGACCACTTGCCCGCCCTGTCCCAGGATCAGGCGGAAGACCAGCCCCACCACCGACTGAACCGCCAGCGTCGGGATCAGGACGACGACCCCGAACAGCACCAGCAGCGCCACGAGGCGGAAGGTCATGCCCCGCGTCAGCCGCCACGAGCGGGCGATCGCGCCCACCCCGCGCCGCTCGTTGAGCACCACGGCATTGAGCAGCAGCATCCGCGCGCCGACGAACAGCAGCACGATCAGCAGGATCAGCGAGTAGAGCCCGACAAAGGTCGACAGCTGCGCCGGCATCGACTGCATCGCCGTCTGGCTCGTCAGGTCGACGCCCGCCCGCGCCATCATCACGATCGGCGGCACGACCAGCAGGAAGAAGAGAAGGCCGAGCAGCAGCAGTACTCCGACAGCAGGCAGGACGCGGCGGGTCGCCGCATGGCCGGCATCGGCCCGCGTCGTGGCGGGATGGGTGGCGATCGCCAGCATGGCCAATTGCCCCCAGACATTGGCGAACAGCACGGCAAGGGCGACCACCATCGCCAGGACGGCAGCCGTCGGCGTACCCTTTTTCAGGCCGAGCGACAGGGCGGTATTGACCAGCGACGGCAGGAAGATCGCGACCGCCGCGATCGGCGCCAGGATGCCGGCGCGCCCGCGCAGCACGTCGGTCGTGCGGTCCCACACCGTGCCCATTCTGACCATCGCTTCGTGCCTCCCTGCCCTGTTCGAGCGACCGTCGATACAGGTTGGCGGCGATTCCGCCAATGGCGCACCGGTTGCGCCGGCCGGCCCGCCGCGCCAGATGAGATGCGTGACCGACACACCCCTCGACACCCCTGCGACGATCCCCGCACCCGAATGGCGCGTGACCGCCGGGCTGACGCCCTATGCCGATGCCCTCGCCGCGATGGAGGCGCGGGTGGAGGCGATCGCCGCCGGCACCGCGACCGAGCAGATCTGGCTGCTCGAACATCCCCCCGTCTATACCGCAGGTACCAGCGCCGATCCCGCCGAGCTGGTCTCGCCACGCTTTCCGGTGGTGCCGGCAGGACGCGGCGGCCGCTATACCTATCATGGTCCGGGGCAGCGGGTCGGCTATCTGATGCTCGATCTCGGCAAGCGTGGCCGCGACGTGCGCTGCTTCGTCCACGGCGTCGAGGGCTGGGTGATCGCGGCGCTCGCGACGCTCGGCATTGAGGCATTCCGCGCGCCCGGGCGCGTCGGCATCTGGACCCACGATCGCGACGGGCGGGAAGCCAAGGTCGGCGCGATCGGCGTGCGGGTCCGCCGCTGGGTCACGCTGCACGGATTTGCGATCAACGTCGCGCCGGACCTGTCCCATTTCGGCGGTATCGTGCCCTGCGGGCTGCCCGACTTTCCGGTCACCAGCCTCGCCGCGCTAGGAAATCCCACGCCACTGGAAACCGTTGACCACGCACTTGCGTTGACCCTGCCAGGCTTCCTGCAAACTCTTTCTTGTGGGCAACAAAACGAGACTTGAGGGGCCTGCGTTATCCGGTTAACGTCCATGACGATTTGGGTGTGAAGGGCACATCGATAGCCTGCCAAATCTCGACACTAGGGAGCTTCCAATGCGTGCACTCATCACCAAGGTTCTGACCGGCTCGATGATCGCCGGCGCCGCGCTGGCCGTCTCGGCCTGCGGTCCGAAGACCGAGACCACGACCGACAACACGATGGTCACCGACATGAACACCACCGAGGGCATGGACACCATGACCGACAACATGACCGCGGTCGACAGCACCGCGAACGGTGGCATGATGGCCAACGACACGATGATGGCGAACGACACCATGATGTCGAACGACAGCACCATGTCGAACAACATGATGTAATCTCCCGCTCGGGATTTATGTCAGGATGAGGGGCCGTCCGGGCGACCGGGCGGCCCTTCTGCGTAGAGGCGCCGCCCCGAAGCGCGATCGTTACGTTTGCGACGGACGGTTCGGCGCATGCGATGAACAGGCGGGCCGCCCTTGTGCCGAAATGGGCTGCAACGCGGGCGCAAATGCTCTAGATTCCGCCGCGCAATGTCGATGCGGAGGCGGGTTCAGGTGACGAGTTGGGTGAGGAGCGTAACGGGGGTCGGGACGATGCTGGCGATGATGGCGATGCCGTCAGGTCCGGCAGCGGCGCAGTTCTTCCTCCAGCATCATGTCTACACGGGCGAGCCGGTCACCGGGGAGGAGCCGGGCATCGCGCAGATCCTGCCCGGCGCCACGCCCGAGGAACGACGCGCGGGGCTGATCTGGACGATGCGTTCGGCGCTCAACGTCGCGGCGCTGCAATGCCAGTTCGAGCCGATGCTGCTGACCGTCGGCAACTATAATGCCGCGCTGCTCGACCATAAGGACGAATTGAAGACGGCCTGGGACACGCTGGGCAAGTATTTCGCGCGGACTGCCAAGACGAAGCGCGACGGCCAGATGGCACTCGATAGCTACGGCACCAAGACCTATTCGAGCTTCGCGACCGTGGCGTCGCAATATGGCTTCTGCCGCACCGCTGGCTCGATCGGCCGGGACGTGCTGTTCGCGCCGCGCGGCAGCTTCGGCGACATCGCGGTCGCGCGGATGCGCGAGCTGCGCAACAGCCTGGTGCCTTATGGCGAGCAGCGCTTCTCGCGCTACATCAACGCCGTGCCCGTATCGCTGCCCCGCCTCGATCCCGTCTGCTGGAGCAAGAAGGGCGAGTGGGTGGTGAAGAAGTGCGGTGCGATCGCCTGGGGGCCGGCTGCCGCGCAGATCGCGTCAGCCAACTGACAGGCGGGGCCGTCGCGTAGGCAGGCGCGACGCCTTCGCCCCCCGATCCAAGTGTCACCCCGGCGAGGGCCGGGGCGGCACTTCTGGCCTGCCCGCCTCAGCGCAGCCCCAGAAGCTTGTGCGTCTGGAGTGACAGCCGCCACAGCGGCCGATCCATGACCAGCGCGATGCACGCCTGATGGTTCTCCGCGGCGCGGGCATCGTCGAGCGGCTGGACGAGGCGGTTGGCGAAGTCCCAGGTCTCCAGCGCGACCGGATCGATCCCCGCCTGCGGCCAGACGAGCTTGAGCTCGTCGCCGCGCCGCTGAACGACCTCGCTTCCCGCCTTGGGGCTGACGCACACCCAGTCGAGCCCCGGATGCGCCGCCAGCGTACCATTGGTCTCGATCGCGACGACGAACCCGGCATCGTGCAACCGATCGATCAGCGGGTCGTCGACCTGGAGCATCGGCTCGCCCCCGGTCAGCACGACGAAGCGGCGCTCGCAATCGGGACCCCAATGACCCTCGACCGCGGCGACCAGCGTGGACGCATCGGCGAAGCGTCCGCCGCCCGCCCCGTCCATCCCGACGAAGTCCGTATCGCAGAAGCGGCAGATCGCGCCGGCCCGATCCTCCTCGCGCCCCGACCAGAGATTGCATCCGGCGAAGCGCACGAACACGGCGCGGCGGCCGGCATGCACCCCCTCGCCCTGCAGCGTCAGGAACATCTCCTTGACGGCGTAGCTCATCGTCAGGCGTCGCCGGGCCGCACGGCATAGTCGGTCGGGTCGGCGATGCCGGCCTCGTCGAAGCCCTTGGCGCGGAGCCGGCAGCTGTCGCAGAGGCCGCAATGCAGCCCGCCCGGCGCCGGGTCGTAGCAGGACCAGCTGAGCCCCATGTCGAGCCCGAGCCGCGCGCCCTCGCGCACGATATCGGCCTTGGTCATCGCCTGGAGCGGAGCATGGATACGGAAGGGCTCGCCCTCCACGCCCGCCTTGGTGGCGATCTCCGCCAGTTGCGTGAAGGCCTCGATGAATTCGGGCCGGCAATCGGGATAGCCCGAATAGTCGAGCGCATTGACCCCGATGAACAGGTCGCGGCCGCCGGCCGCCTCTGCCCAGCCGAGCGCGAGCGACAGGAAGATGGTATTGCGCGCAGGGACATAGGTGACGGGAATCCCAGGCTGCACGCCCTCCTTCGGCACCGCAATGTCGGCGGTCAGCGCCGATCCGCCAAAGGCCGACAGGTCGAGCGGCAGCACGACATGACGCTCCGCGCCGAGCGCATGCGCGATGCGCCGCGCCGCCGCGAGCTCGACGTGGTGCCGCTGGTTGTAATCGACCGACAGGGCGAGCAGCCGGTAGCCCGCCTCGCGCGCGAGCGCGGCGGAAACCATCGAATCGAGGCCGCCGGAAACCAGCGCCACCGCAGGAGACTGAAGTGTCATGATGCGCCGGGAGCTAGTCCTTCGCCGCCCAAAAAGAAAGGCCGCGGAGGCGACGCCCCGCGGCCTGAAGGCAATCCGAAGGGCCGGGAGGGCCCATCAAGGGAGATAAGCGTGCCGCTAAGCACCCGTTCTCCTTAACCCGCAAAAGGTTAACGACGCGTTATAGCAGGATGGCGATCGGCCTGTGCTCCGTCCGCCATCGTCAGATCCTCCGCGAAAACCGGGAACTTGACCGCGCAGAAGGCGCAATCGACCTCGATCACGCCGCGCTCGTCGGCCATCTCGCGCCGCTCGGCCACGCCGAACTTGGCGAGGACGCCGCGGATATGCTCGGCAGTGCACCGGCAGCCGCGCCCGATCGGGGTGGACGCGAGCACGCGGACCTCCTCCTCCTCGTTGAACAGGCGCCAGACCAGCGTCTCGAGCGGCAGCGCGGCATCGGCCAGCTCGTCTGCGCCCATGGTCTGGCCAAGCGCGGCGACATGCTCCCATTCGGGATGGTCGAGCCGCGTGTGCAGCCGCTCGCGCCCTTCCTCGCCCTCGGGAAGATGCTGGAGCAGCAGCCCGCCGGCAATTCGTTGCCCGGCCGCATCCCGGTTCACGCCGACGCGCACCAGTGTCGGGATCTGTTCGGACTGGGCGAAATAGCTTTGCGCCGCCGCCGCCAGCGTATCGCCGTCGAGCGGCACGATACCCTGATAGCGCTCGCCGGTGGTCGCGAGATCGAAGGTGATGGCGAGATAGCCTTGGCCGAACAGCGCGAACAGGGTCGGCGCCTCCGGCATTTCGGCCAGCCGCTCGGCATCATATTCGATATAGCCGCGCAGCTCGCCGCCGCGATAGTCGCAGACGAGCAGCGTCACCACGCCCGTCTCGCTGCGGCTCTGCATCGTCAGCTGGCCCTTCTCGTCCTTCAGCGTCGCCCCCATCAGCGCGCACAGCGTCAGCGCCTCGGCCAGCAGCGCCTCGATCGCGGGGGGATAGTCGTGCGCGGCGAGGATCGCCTGCATCGCCGGGCCGAGCCGTACCATGCGGCCGCGCGCATGGCGTCCCGGAATGGTGAAACCGAGCACCCGATCAAGATCGGCCATGGGAAGATCGTTCATCGCAAACCATTCGGGCTGAACCGGACGAAGCCCTGCCCCTCCCCGCCGCCGACACGGTGGAGGACCAGCCCGGCGACGCGCCAGGCGGACGAGTTTCGGTGTTTGCGCCAAGATGGGCGGTCGGGGGGGTTCGATCAACCGGGCGCGGCTGTGGTTGGTGGTCTTGCTCGCATCGGGTACCGGTCGACCCATCAGAACGAAGCGCGCGCCACTCATCCCCCGTCATCCCGGCGCGGGCCGGAATCCATCTCTCCGCGAGAACAGACCCGTCGGCTCATCAGGCCACATGGATCCCGGCCTTCGCCGGGAGGACGGAAGAGGTTGAGGTGCGCGCGCTTCGCCTCTGCCGGCGATGGAAAGGAAGGACCCCGCCTAGCCCAGCTGCCCGAAGCACCAGCGCAGGATGCTCTTCTGGGCATGAAGGCGGTTCTCCGCCTCGGGCCAGATCAGCGACTGAGGGCCGTCGATCACCTCCTCGGTCACTTCCTCGCCGCGATGGGCGGGCAGGCAGTGGAGGAACTTGGCGTCGGGCTTGGCCAGCGCCATCAGCGCACTATCCACCTGATAGGGGGCCAGGGCGGCGAGCTTGGTCTCGGCATGGGCCTGTCCCATCGAGATCCAGGTGTCGGTGACGACGATGTCGGCGCCCTCTACCGCCTCCCGCGGATCGGCGACGACGCGGGCGCGGCCGGAGGCGGCGGTGATCGCCTCCTCCTCCGGCGCAAAGCCTTGCGGGCAGGCGGCGACGACGTCGAACTGCATCAGCGCCGCGGCCTCGACGATCGAGGCCAGCACGTTGTTGCCGTCGCCCAGCCAGGCGACCTTGAGGCCCGGCAGGCTGCGGCCGCTCTCGATGATGGTCAGCAGGTCCGCCATGATCTGGCAGGGGTGCGAGGCGTCGGTCAGTCCGTTGATGACCGGCACGGTGGCATGGCGCGCCATCTCCTCGACCTTGGCATGATCGTCGGTGCGGATCATGATCGCGTCGACATAGCCGGACAGGACGCGCGCGGTGTCGGCGATGCTCTCGCCCCGGCCGAGCTGCATCGACCCGGCATCCATCACGATCGAGGTACCGCCGAGCTGGCGGATCGCCATGTCGAACGACACGCGGGTGCGGGTCGAGTTCTTCTCGAACACACAGGCGAGAACATGGCCGGCGAGCGGCGCGTCGGCATCTGGCCGCCCCTTGGTCCAGCCGGCGCGGGCCGCCTTGCGGTCGATCGCATCGGCCAGCATCGCGGCGATCCCGTCCGCTCCGGCATCCGACAGGTTCAGGAAATGGCGCATGATATCAGCTCCTCCCCGCTGTGCGGGGAGGGGGACCGCCGGCGGAGCCGGTGGTGGAGGGGCGCCTCCACGCACGTGCCGCCTGTGGCTCTCCCCCTCCACCAGCCTGCGGCTGGTCCCCCTCCCCGCACAGCGGGGAGGATCTTCAGGTCAATCGTCCGCGACGGGCACGTAGACCCGCGCCGCCTCGGACAGTTTCTGCGTGAACTCGGCCACATGGCTCTCGTCGATGACGAGTGGCGGCAGGATGCGGACGACATTGTCGCCCGCCGCCACCGTCAGCAGCCCGTGATGATCGCGGCAATGCGCGACGAAGCGGCGACTGTCGCTCTTCAGCTTCAGCCCCAGCATCAGCCCGCGCCCGCGCACCTCCTGGAAGAGGTGGTCGTGATTGGGGATCATCTGCTCCAGGCTGGCGCGCAGCCGCTCGCCCATCGCGGTGACATGGTCGAGAAAGCCGTCGCCCATCAGTACGTCGAGCACCGCCTCGCCCGCCGCCATCGCCAGCGGATTGCCGCCATAGGTGGAGCCATGCGTGCCCGCGACCATGCCCTTGGCCGCACGTTCGGTGGCGAGGCACGCTCCGAGCGGGAAGCCCGCACCGATGCCCTTGGCCACCGCCATGATGTCGGGCGTGATGCCGTACAATTCGTGCGCGAAGAACTTGCCGGTGCGGCCGTATCCGCACTGCACCTCGTCCAGCACCAGCAGCAGGCCCTGCTCGTCACAGACCTTGCGCAAGCCCTGCAAGAAGGCATCCGTGCCGGCCATCAGCCCGCCCTCGCCCTGGATCGGCTCGACCAGGAAGCCCGCCGTCGTCTCGTCGATCAGCGCCAGCGCCGCGTCGAGATCGTTGAACGGCGCATAGCGGAAGCCGGGGAGCAGCGGCTCGAATCCGTCGCGCATCTTGGGCTGGTTGGTCGCCGAAATGGTGCCGAGCGTCCGGCCATGGAAGGCGTTGTTGAAGGTGATGAGCGTGTTCCGCTCCGGTCGGCCCTCGGCACAGTGATAGCGGCGCGCCGTCTTGATCGCGCACTCGACGGCCTCGGCACCCGAATTGGTGAAGAACACCGTGTCGGCAAAGGTCGCATCGACCAGCCGCTGCGCCAGATGCTCGCCCTGCGGGCTGCCATAGAGGTTGGACATGTGCATCAGCGTCGCCGCCTGATCCGCAATTGCCTTGACCAGATGCGGATGGCCGTGGCCGAGTGCGTTCACCGCGATGCCGCTGGCGAAATCCAGATATTGCTGCCCGTCCTCGCCATAGAGATAGACGCCCTCGCCTCGGACCGGACGCACCCCGCACCGTGGGTAGACGGGCATGAGCGGCGTGATGGTCACGGGTAAGCCTCCTCCAGACGAGAAAGGGCGGCCCCGTCGTGAGGCCGCCCGGAGCGCTCAAATACCGGCGGTGCGGGGGCAGCGTCAACATCGCGGCGCGGAGTCCGCTTGCCGGTCCGTTCGCGATCGGCAACATTCTTCCCATTTCGGGGCAATTGGGGGGAGAGTCGATCATGGGACTGGAGCAATCGCGCCTGGCGGTACGGGCCGGGCAGGTAATCAGCGCGCTGGTGGTGCTGTTCCTCGTGGCCGACGGGCTGACCGGGCTGTTCAATCCCGCGGTCCTGGCCGAGCCGATGGCCGCAACCGGCTATGGCGCCGACAAACTGCCCGTCATCAGCATCCTCGCCCTCATCGCTGCGCTCGTCTATGCGGTGCCGCAGACTGCGGCGGTCGGTGCGATCCTCGTCACCGGCTATGCAGGCGGAGCGATCGCGACCCACCTCCGGGTCGATCCGGGCGTGGTGCCCGAGCAGGTCATCTGCCTTCTGCTGGGCGTCCTCGCCTGGCTGGGGCTGTGGCTACGCGACGGGCGGGTCACGTCGCTTCTGCCGGTCCGCCGGTGACCGGTCAGACCGGCAGGGGCACGATCCGGCGGGCGGCAAGCGCCAGCAGCGCCGCCGCGCCGGCGGCCGCCCACAGGCTCCAGCCCTGCGAGTAAAGACCGGCGCCGAGCACCGCGCCCGCGACCAGCCCGCACCAGAGCAGCAACAGCGGAATCCACGCCCAGCGCGGCCCACCCGTCAGCGCGGCCGCGATCCGCTGGCCCAGCCTGACCAGCGCGCCGGTCATATAGGTAACGCCGATACTGACCTCGCCCTGTTGCTGGAAGACGCCGTTCTCGGCGCCCATGGCCGCGGCGAGGCAAAGCGCGACAAAGAGCGCCGGGCCCTCGCCGCGCAGCGCCGCCGCCGCGGCGAGCAGCAGCGAGACGAGGATCAGCACCGCGGCCTTGCGGTTCCGGCCGGCGTGCGACGCCAGCAGCGTCGCGGCGACCACGCCGGCCAGAAAGGCCGCGATCAGCGCCGCCGGCGGCCAGGGCGAGGCCTCGATCCCCGCCGCGGCCACCGCCATGCGCGTCGAATTGCCGCTCATGAACGAAACGAAATAGCCGCCGGCGGTCAGATAGCCGATCGCATCCACATAGCCCGCCAGCAGCGCGAGCAGCGTGGCGAGCAGCCAATGGCGCGGACCATAGCCGGGCGCCACGCCGCCCGCCTCGGTCATGCGTCCAGCGCTTCCTCGTCCAGCCGGGCCGCATTCTCCTGGATGAAGGCGAAGCGGTGGGCGGGATTGGTCCCCATCAGCCGGTCGACCAGGTCCTTCACCCCTGCCCGCTCCTCATATTCCTGCGGCAGGGTGATGCGGATCATCGCGCGCCTGGCGGGATCCATCGTCGTCTCGCGCAGCTGCTGCGGGTTCATCTCGCCCAGCCCCTTGAAGCGCGCGACCTCGACCTTCTTGCCCTTGAAGGCGGTCCGCTCCAGCTCGGCACGGTGCGCGTCGTCGCGGGCATAGAGGCTCTTCGTCCCCGCCGTCAGCCGGTAGAGGGGCGGCTGGGCCAGATAGAGGTGCCCGCGCCGCACCAGCTCAGGCATCTCCTGGAAGAAGAAGGTCATCAGCAGCGTGGCGATGTGGGCACCGTCCACATCGGCGTCGGTCATGATGACGATCCGCTCGTAGCGCAGATTGTCGGGCTGGCAGTCCTTGCGCGTGCCACAGCCCAAGGCCTGGATCAGATCGGCAATTTCTTGATTTGCCAGTATCTTGGCAGACGTTGCTGAGGCGACGTTCAGGATCTTGCCGCGGATCGGCAGGATCGCCTGCGTCTTGCGGTCGCGCGCCTGCTTGGCGCTGCCGCCGGCCGAGTCGCCCTCGACGATGAACAGCTCCGTCCCGGCCGGCGCATCGGCGGCGCAGTCGGTCAGCTTGCCGGGCAGACGCAGCTTGCGCGCGCTGGTCGCGGTCTTGCGCTTGACCTCGCGCTCGGCCTTGCGGCGCAGCCGCTCGTCCATCCGGTCGAGCACATAGCCGAGCAACGCCCGGCCCCGTTCCATATTCTGGCTGAGCCAGTGGTCGAAATGGTCGCGCATCGCCTTCTCGACCAGCCCCGCCGCCTCCGGGCTGGTCAGCCGGTCCTTGGTCTGGCTCTGGAATTGCGGCTCGCGGATGAAGACCGACAGCATCAGCTCGCTGCCCATCGACACATCGTCGGCGCTGATGTCCTTGGCGCGCTTGTTGTTCACCAGCTCGCCGAACTGGCGCAGGCCGCGCACCAGCGCCTGGCGCAGGCCCTGCTCATGGGTGCCACCATCGGGGGTCGGGATGGTGTTGCAATACCAGCTATAGCTGCCGTCGCTCCACAAGGGCCAGGCGACCGCCCATTCGACCCGCCCCTGCCCGTTCGGAAACTCCTGCGTTCCGGCGAAGAAATCGGCCGTGGCGCATTCGCGCCCGCCGATCTGCTCCTTCAGATGATCGGCGAGACCACCGGGGAACTGAAACACCGCCTCTGCCGGAATATCGCTGCCGTCGAGCAGCGCCGGGTCGCAGCGCCACCGGATCTCCACGCCCGCGAAGAGATAGGCCTTGGAGCGCGCCAGCCGGTAGAGGCGCGCCGGCTTGAAGCCCAGTTCCGGTCCGAAGATCTCGGGATCGGGCGTGAAGGCGACGGAGGTGCCGCGGCGGTTGGGCGCGGCACCGACATGCTCCAGCGGCCCCAGCGTCGCTCCGCGCGAGAAACGCTGGCGATAGAGTTGCCGGTCGCGCGCCACCTCGACCACCGTGTCGGTGGACAGCGCGTTGACCACCGATACGCCAACGCCGTGCAGGCCGCCGCTGGTCGCGTACGCCTTGCCGGTGAACTTGCCGCCCGAATGGAGCATGGAGAGGATCACCTCCAGCGCCGACTTGTCGGGAAACTTCGGATGCGGATCGACCGGCATGCCGCGCCCATTGTCGACGATGGTGAGCCGGTTGCCCGGCTCCAGCGTGATCTCGATGCGGGTGGCGTGGCCTGCCACCGCCTCGTCCATCGCATTGTCGAGCACCTCGGCGGCGAGATGGTGGAGCGCCCGCTCGTCGGTGCCGCCGATATACATGCCCGGGCGCCGGCGGACGGGCTCCAGCCCCTCCAGCACCTCGATCGACGAAGCGTCATAGGCAGCGGCCTGCGGCGTGGCGGCCGCGAACAGGTCAGAGGACATGGCGCCGCTTATGGAACAAAACGGCGTCAAAGACCAGCTTGGTGTGGCGCGTCGGCCACAGCCGTCCATAAACATGGATCAGGCCAGGATATTTCGGGAAGGCCGATCCGTTCCTTCGCGCGACCGCGCCAGCATCGCGGGTCAGGATCGGGAGACATCATGCGTTTCATCAGCTTCGCCGGCGCCGCGATCGCCGCCGCCACCCTCGCCGCCCCCGCCATGGCGCAGGACAGCGACACGCCCTTTTCGGGCGTCTATGTCGGCGGTGCGGGCGGCTATGATGTCCAGCCCAACGACGTCGGTTCGCGCATCCTGTTCGACCGCAATCTCGACGGCCGTTTCGGCGACACCGTGCTGACGGGCGCCGGCGGCAATGCCTTCGGCCCCGGCTTCTGCAACGGGTCGGCGCGTACCCAGCTGGCCCCGGGCAACGGTGGATCGTGCCGCAACGACAAGGACGGCTGGGCCTATTATGGCCGCGCCGGTGCCGATGCGCAGACCGGCAACATCGTCGTCGGCTTCGTCGGCGAGTTCGGCAAGAGCGAGATCCGCGACAGCGTGACCGCCTTTTCGGGCACGCCCGCCAGCTACGTGATGAGCCGCAACATCGACTGGGAGGGCTCGGTCCGGGGTCGCGCCGGCTATGCCGCCAACACGACGCTGTTCTACGGCACCTTCGGCGCGGGCTATGCGCGCATCGACCGCCAGTTCGCGACGACCAACACCGTCAACACCTTCACCGGCAGCGGCAAGCGCAACCAGTGGGGCATCCTGGGCGGCGGCGGCGTCGAGCAGAAGCTCGGCCGCAACTTCTCGATCGGCATGGAATATATGTACCACCAGTATCGCGACAACGACTATCGCGTACGGGTGACCGGGCCGGCGGGCACGCCCTTCACCAATGCGCTGAACGGCGGCACCGCCAGCGGCACCGATTTCCGCCGCTCGGACGACAAGTTCCGCTGGCACAGCCTGCGCGCGACGGCAGCGTTCCGGTTCTGAGGCGCAGGGCGGCCTGTGTCATGCAAGGCATGGCACAGGACTCGCCCAAGCCCGGCCAGCGCAGCGCACGCTGCGTCTGACGACGCGGCTTTGCCGCGGCGGGGCTGGGCCCTAGTTGTCGGGATACGGGCAAACAATCCCCCAGCCGTCATCCCGGCGAAGGCCGGGATCCAGTTGGGCGGACCTGCCTGCTTACTTACGACCGTCCCCCAACTGAGCCACGGCCTTCGCCGGGGTGACAGCCATCGAAAATCGGGCGCACCGCAAGCCAGCTCCCGATCATCGCCGGTTTTGGCCAAAGCCAATGCCGTCGGACGCTGTTGAGGCAGCGCCGAGCGGGCGGCCCTTCCGGATCCGCTAGCGCCCTGCGCCTAGCGGACGCGCGGGCCGCCGAAGGGCAACGGCGGCGGCGGACGGCGGTCGCGGCGCGGCAGCTGCGCCTGATAGGCGTGGCCGCAATGCTCGACGCAATAGGGGAAGCCCGGATTCACCTTGTCGCCGCAGAAGTGGAAATCGGGCTCGCCCGGATGGCCGATCGGCCATTTGCAGATGCGATCGTTGAGGTCGAGCAGGCTAGTCTTGCCCGCGATCTCCGGCGACGGCTTGGCCGGCACCAGCCGGCGCGGCGGCGCGGGAGCGATCGGCGGCTGCTGCTCGCCGGGTGCCTGACGCAAGAAGCCACCCGGTCCGACCGAGCGGAGGATCGGCTGCTGCGCCGGCGCGGGAGCGGCGACCGCCGGCTCGGCGGCAGCCCGCGGCTCCGACACGACGGGGGGCGGTGGCGGCGCGGCAGCCGTCACCGGTGCGACCGGCGCCGGGGCGGCGGCCGGCGCCGCCGCGGGCACCTCGACCTCATTCGGCTTGACCGGCGAGGGACGCGCCTGCAGCCCCAGCCGATGCGCCTTGCCGATCACGGCATTGCGGCTGACCCCGTCACCCAGCGCCTCGGCAATCTGGCTGGCGGTCTGGCCGGCTTCCCACATCGTCTTGAGCGTCTCGATCCGCTCGTCGGTCCAGGACATAATCTTCCTCAAACAGCTCGCCGATTGCGGGCGGCGCCGACAGCGGTTACGCGCTGTGGCGATGAGCAGCCAGCCCCCTATCGGCGAAATTCGCACCTTCGACCGCGAACCCGGTGTGCCCGTGATCCGGAACATCAACTGGGGCGGCCTTCGCACGCTCTATATCAAGGAGGTGCGTCGTTTCTTCAAGGTGCAGCTCCAGACGATCTGGGCGCCCGCCAGTTCGCAGCTGCTGCTCCTGATCGTCTTCACCACCGCGCTGGGCGCGCATGGCGCCGTGCCGCTGGGCGGGCAGGCGATCCCGTTCGGCGACTTCATCGCCCCCGGCCTGATCGTCATGGGCATGCTGAACAACGCCTTCGCCAATGCCAGCTTCTCGCTGCTGGTCGGCAAGATCCAGGGGACGATCGTCGACTATCTGATGCCGCCCTTGTCGACCATGGAGTTGCTGGCGGCACTGGTCGGCGGCGCGGTGACACGGGCCTTCCTGGTCGGCGCGACCGTGTGGCTGGCGATGCTACTGTGGCCGGGCGTGCATGTGACGCCGGTCAACCCGCTGGCGATCCTGTGGTTCGGGTTGCTCGGGTCGGTATTCCTCGCCTTTCTGGGCGTTCTCACCTCCATCTGGGCGGAGAAGTTCGACCATGCCGCGGCGGTCACCAATTTCGTGGTGACGCCGCTCGCGCTGTTGTCAGGCACCTTCTACTCGGTCGACCGGCTCGCTCCCGCCTTCCGCGCGGTGAGCCACTTCAACCCGATCTTCTACGTCATTTCGGGCTTCCGCTACGGCTTTCTCGGCGTCGCCGACTCGCCGGTGCTGCTGGGCAGCGTCGTGGTGCTCGGGATCGACATTGTCCTGGGTGTCGCCTGCTACGCCCTGTTGCGGCGCGGCTGGCGGCTGAAGAACTAGGGTCCGTATTCAGTCGGCTGCCAACGCCTCCACCAGCGCACGCACCTTCTTCTGGCGCCATTGCGGCGTCGGCGCGACCAGCCAATAGCCGAGCCGCGAGGGACGCGGCTCGCCGATGACCACGACGCGGCCGGCGGCGATGTCGCGCGCCGCGAGGAGTTCGGGCACGGTCGCACGGCCCAGCCCCGCCGCCGCCGCATCGATCGCTAGGCCGGCATCGGCGACGCGGACCGCGGCATTGACGTCGTCGAGGCCGCCCGGCCAGCCGATCGCGCCGTCGGCGCCACCGCCGGTCGCAGCGACGGTCACGAGCCCCTCGGACTCGATCGCCTCGCCCTCATGCTCGCCCGGCCCCTCGCCCCAGCGGATCGCGAGGTCGAGATTGGCCTGGGTGAAGTCGATCCCCTGATCGCCATGCGTGTCCGCCGCCAGCAGGACGAAGCGAAGATCGGCATCCCGCGCCGCGATCCCGGCGAGGCGCGGCATCAGCCACTTCTCGGTCAGGTCGCGCGGCGCGGCGATGGTCAGCGACTTGGAGGACTGGCCGGCCTGCATCGCGCGAACCGACTCCTCGAACTGCAGGAAGCCTTCGCGCAGCGGCGCCAGCCCCGCCTCCCCTTCGGGGGTCAGTTCCAGCCCGCGCGTGGTGCGCCGGAACAGGACGACGCCCAGCGTATCCTCCAGCGCGCGGATCTGCTGTCCCACCGCAGCGGGCGTCACCGCCAGTTCGTCCGCGGCGCGGGTGAAAGACAGATGCCGCGCCGCCGCGTCGAGCACGCGCAGGCCGTTGAGCGGCAGATGGGTGCGCTTCATTGCGCCACCGCCGGTGCGCTGAGCGTGAAGCGCGGAATGACGACATCGAAGCTGCTGCCGTCCTCGGCGACCATCCGGTAGCTGCCCTGCATCGCGCCCGACGAGGTCGCCAGCGGGCAGCCGGAGACATAGTCGAAGCTCGCACCCGGTTCGATCAACGGCTGTTCCCCCACGACCCCCTCGCCCTCGACCGAATGGCGCGCACCGCGCCCGTCGGTGATGATCCAGTGCCGGCTGATGAGCTGGACCGCGCCGGCCCCCTCATTCTCCAGCCGGATATGATAGGCCCAGAACCAGCGCCCCCGCGCCGGCTCGGACTGTTCGGCCAGATAGCTGACCGCGACGCGCACGGTCACCCCGCGCGTCGTCTGGGCATGGGCGAAGAGCGCGCGCATCGCCTCTGCGCCTACAGTCCCGCCCGCGTCAGCGCCTGGTCGAGATCCTCGATCAGGTCCTGCGGATCCTCCAGCCCGACGTTGAGGCGCAGCATGCCCTCGCCGATCCCCATTTCCTCGCGCTTCTCGGCGGTGACGCCGGCATGGGTGGTCGACGCGGGATGGGTCATGAGCGACCGCGAGTCGCCGATGTTGTTCGAGATGTCGATCAGCTCGAGCGCGTCGAGCAACGCATGCGCCTGCTCCCGCCCGCCATCGACCGCGAGCGCGAAGATCGGCCCCGCCGCCGCCATCTGGCGCATGGCCAACGCGTGCTGCGGATGGCTGGGCAGGCCCGGATGCAGGATATGCGGCACGCGACCTTCGAGGAAGCGGCCGACCGCGACCGAGCTTTCCGACTGGCGGCGGATGCGCAGGTCGAGCGTCTCGAGGCCCTTCAGCACCACCCAGGCGTTGAACGGCGACAGGGTCGGCCCCGTGTTGCGGGTGAAGGGCAGCAGCGTGTTGTCGATCCAGTCGCGCGTTCCGCACACGGCGCCGGCAAGCACGCGACCCTGTCCGTCCATCATCTTGGTCGCCGAATAGGCGACCACGTCCGCACCATATTCCATCGGCCGCTGGAGCGCGGGCGTGGCGAAGGCATTGTCGACGACGGTGGTGATGCCGCGCTCGCGCGCGATCGCACAGACCGCGGCCAGATCGACCACGTCCATCGTCGGGTTGGCCGGCGTCTCGAAGAAGAAGACCTTGGTCTCCGGCCGCACGGCGTCGAGAAAGGCCTGCGGATCGCGCGCGTCGACCACGGTTGTGGCGATACCGAACTTCGGCAGCAGCGTATCCGTCAGCCAGCGGCAGGAGCCGAAGGCCGCGCGGCCGCCGACCAGATGGTCGCCCGCCTGCAACTGACAGAGCAGCGCCGCGGTCATCGCCGCCATGCCGCTCGCCATGGTCCGGCAGGACTCGGCCCCTTCGAGCAGGGCGATGCGCTGCTCCAGCATCTCGACCGTCGGATTCTGGAGGCGGGAATAGGTCATACCCTCCTGCTCGCCGGCGAACCGCGCCGCCGCGTCGGCCGCCCGGTCGTAGCTATAGCCCGAGGTGAGGAACAACGCCTCCGACGTCTCGCCCCATTCGGAGCGTGCGGTGCCGCCGCGAACGGCCTGGGTCGCCGGGCGCCATTGGCTGGTGATGCTGCGGTCCTGGCCGGTCTTGCGCTTCATGACGGTGCGCTTTGCCCCCTCCGCCCCGCCCTTGCAAGCGAGGCGCGAGTCAGGAACAAGGCAGCGCCGTGCCCGACATCCTCCGCCGCCCCCTGCCGCTCGCCCTGCTGATCGCGCTGGTCGCGGAGGCGCTGTTCCTGTGGCGGCTGAGCGTGCCGCACATCCTGGTGTTCGATGAGACGCACTATGTTCCCGCCGCGCGCAAGCTGCTGGCGCTGGCGGGGCCGACGAACATCGAGCATCCGCTGCTCGCCAAGACGCTGATCGCGGCCGGAATCGCGTTGTTCGGCGACAATCCGTTCGGCTGGCGGTTCCTCTCTACGCTGGCGGCGACCGCAGTGGTGACGGGCGTGTTCGCGATCCTGTGGCTCGGGCTGCGCCGGCTGCGTCCGGCGGCGATCGGCGCGATCACGACGCTGCTGGGCTTCACCGTCTTCGTCCAGGCGCGGATCGCCATGCTCGACGGCTTCATGGCGGCGTTCGTCGTCGCGGGCGCGGCCAGCCTGCTCTGGGCGATGCGGGGTACGGGCGCGCAGGTGGTCCGCCGCTGGATCGCGGGCGCGATCCTGCTGGGACTCGCGACCGCCTGCAAATGGACCGCGGCGCCCTATGTCGCCTTTGCCGGTGTCGCGCTGATCCTTCTGAAGCGGCGCCGGCCCGACCGCTGGAGCGGCCTGAGCGTGGCGGAGGGGCTGGCGCTGCTCGGCGCGACCAGCATCCTCACCTACTTCCTCACATTCGCCCCCGCCTTCTTCTACACGAATGATCCGCTGACCATCGGGCGGCTGGTCCCCTTCCAGCTGACGATGTTCCAGCAGCAGACCCAGGTCTTGCCGCCGCATACCTATCAGTCGAGCTGGTGGAGCTGGCCGCTCGACATCCGCCCGATCTGGTATCTTTACGAGCCCGTCGACGGCGCGCAGCGCGGCATCCTGCTGGTCGGCAATCCCGTCGTGCTGTGGGGCGGGTTGGTCGCGGTGGCGGCATGCCTGATCGGCTGGCTTCGCATCCGCGACGTGCGCCTCGGCTGCGCGGCGGGTTTGTGGATCGCGGGCTTCGGCATCTGGCCGGCGATCCCCAAATCGCTCGGCTTCTTCTACTACTATTATCTGCCGAGCATCTGGCTGGGGATCGCGATCGCCGTCGCCTTCGATCACTGGCGGGTGCGGCTGCGCTATTGGGACGAGGCGTTCCTGATGCTCGCGGCGGGGCTGTTCATCCACTTCTACCCCATTCTCTCCGCAGCCCCGCTGGCAGGACCCCGCAGCTTCGAGCGGTGGATGTGGTTCTCGAGCTGGCCGTGACGGACCGGTATAGCCGTTCGGTCCGAAAAGCTCTCAGAGCCCCGCCAGGACGCGCTCCGCCATCGCCTCCGTCGACAGCGAGCCGCCCAGATCGGCGGTGCGCGCGCCTTCCGAAATCGCGCGGGCGACCGCCGCCTCGATCCGGTCGGCGTCATCGCCGCGGCCGAGCGAATGGCGCAGCATCATCGCCGCGGACAGGATGGTGGCGCATGGATTCGCCCTGCCCTGACCGGCGATGTCGGGCGCCGAGCCATGGATCGGCTCGTACAACCCCTTGCCCGTCTCGCCGAGCGCCGCGGAGGCGAGCATTCCGATCGAACCTGCGCACATCGATGCCTGATCGGACAGGATGTCGCCGAACAGATTGCCGGTGACGATCGTGTCGAACTGGCCGGGATCGCGGACCAGCTGCATTGCGGCATTGTCGACATACATGTGCGCCAGCTGCACGTCGGGATAGTCGCGCGCGACCTCCACCACCACGTCGCGCCACAGCTGGGAGGTTTCGAGCACATTGGCCTTGTCGACCGACAGCAGCCGGCCGCGCCGGGTGCGCGCGGTGCCAAAGCCGACATGGGCGATGCGCGCCACCTCTTCCTCGTCATAGCGCATCAGATCGTGGCCGACGCGCAGCCCGGCCGGGGTGAGATCGCGTCCCTTGTCGCCGAAGTAGACGTCGCCGGTCAGCTCGCGCACGATGACGAGGTCGATGGTGCGCGCGATCTCCGGCTTCAACGCCGACGCGTCCTCAAGACCCTCGAACAATCGCGCCGGCCGCAGATTGGCGAACAGGCCGAGCGACTTGCGCAGCCCCAATATCGCCTGTTCGGGGCGGAGGGCACGCTCCAGCCCGTCGAACTCGGGGTCGCCCACCGCGCCGAACAGGATCGCGTCGGCGCGCTCTGCCAGCGCCAGCGTCGCCTCCGGCAGGGGGTGCCCGGTCTGACGATAGGCCGCACCGCCGACCAGTCCCTCTTCATAGGTGAGGTCGGGCGCGACGACCTCCAGGACCCGTCGCGCCTGCGCCGTCACTTCGGGTCCGATGCCGTCGCCGGCGAGCACTGCGATCAAGGTCATGGCCAATAACTCCCGCGCCCGCCCTTGCCGGGGCGGACCCCGTCACGCAACCGCTCTCTTCAGCCGGTCGACCAGCCGCTCGCGCGCGGCAAGGGCCACCGCCAGCCGGTCGGTCAGGATATCGCGGGCGAGGAAATGGCCGGTCAGGCGCAGGCCCTCGATCAACGCCGCGCCGTCGGGCGGGCCGCCGCCGGTCAGGAAGTCAGGCAGCGGCAGCAGTGCGTGCTCATAGCCGGCAGCGGCGCTGCGACTGACCGCGGCGGCGCTGCGCGGGCTGACAAAGCCCAGGTCCTCGACGGCGCCGGTCACCACACAGGCTTCGAGGTCGAGGCCGAAGCCCAGTTCGGCGAGAAGCACCAGCTCGAACCGCACCAGCCCACCGGCCCAGCCGCGCGCCGCCGACGCCGCCTCGATCGCGCTCAGCATGCCGTCGAGCGCGTCGTAAAGCCGCGGATAGGGCTGGGCTTCGGGCAGGGCGGCGGCGACGAGCGCGGTCAGCCACTCGATCGCCGCGGCGGCGAGCGGCTCGCCATGAAGCGCGGCGCGGCTGCGGACCGGCTCCACCGTCAGCGCCGGCAACTGCTCGGCGGTGCGCCCCCGCCAGCTGCCGCGGATCGTGTTTCCGGGTTGCAGCACCGGCCGCCACTGGCGCGAGCGGGCACCGCGGACATAGCCCGGCTGGACGCCATGCTCGCGGGTCAGCGCCCGCACCACGCCGCCATGCTCGCCATGTGCGCGAACGGCGAGAATGACGGCGTCGGCGACGATCTGCATCGCCGGATTGTCGGCTGCGCAGGCCCTGAGGGCAATGGGGATCGGCCAACCGCGTGCCGGATCGCCGCTTCCCGATCGACCCTAAGGCTTGATCCCCCAGCGTGCATATTGGGCATCGATCAGCGGCGCGATCGTCCGGGCGGTGGCAAGTGCCGCGGTGGCTTCGGCGGACTTGCCCTGCTTCTGGAGTACGATGCCGCGCAGATAGAGGCTGGCGGGCAGATCGGGTGCCGTCTCCAGCGCGGCGCCGAGATCGGCCAGTGCCGCATCCATCTGCCCCAGACGATAATGGACCATGGCGCGGCTATCGAGCGCCTGCACGCCCGTATCGGTGAGTTCGATCGATCGATTGCAGTCCTTGAGCGCCGTATCGAGCTGGACCGAGAGCGTGGCCTTCATCCAGCACCGCGCGTTGAGGAGCTGCGCATCGGTCGGGTTCGCGACCACCAGCTCGTCCAGCACCGCCAGTGCACCGTCGCGCTCGCCGAGGTCGGCAAGCATGTCGGCCTTGGCCATCTGGTAGGTCAGCACCTCCTTGCCGCCCGCGTCGATCCGTTCCTGCATCAGGGCGAGCCCCGCGTCGCGCTCACCATGTTTCGCCTGGTAGCTGGCCAGTCCGATCGCGGCCGCAGCCGCGCCGGGATCGAGCGCGATCGCTTCATCCAGATCGGCGCGCTGGCGCTTGGCGTCGCCGGCAATCTCGTAGAGCGAGGCCCGCCAGACATAGTCGTCCACCGTAGGTTCAATCTCGATGGCACGGGTCACGTCGGGGATCGCGCCCTTATAGTCGTAGATGCCCGCCAGGAATCGCGCCCGGTTGAGGTAGTTTTCGCGATCCTCGGGGTCGTTGGCGATCGCCTTCGCATAGGCGGCAAGCAGCGGCTGGAGCGTGCCGTTGCGCCGGGCCTCGGCGACGTCGGCGACATGGGATTGTCGGACGGCGGGCCCCACCACCTCCAGCTTTCGCGCCTTGACCAAGGCAACCCGTGCGCGCGTTGCGGCCACCGCGTCGGCGGGGACGTCCGGCGCGACGGTCACCACCTCGTCGTCGAGGGTCACGGTACCACCATCGAGCGCCACGCGGCGGTTGATCGTGCGGGCCGCCATCGTCTCGGCCAGCGTCTGGTCGCCGGCGAGCGTATAGCCACGGCCGTTCTGCGGCAGGCGCAGCGTTTCGTGATAGCGCGTCCGTCGCGGCTCGCCGATCTGGACCGGGATGGACCGCCAGGCCGGGCGGGCCCGGTCGGGCTGGAAGTTCAGCTCGCTCATACCGCCGTCGAGCGCGATGCGGTGCCGCCCGCGATCCCATTGCCAGCCCGACGAAGCGAGCCCCGACGCGCTGATCGTCGCGATGCCGGTCGCCGCGTCATAGGCCACCGACTGTTCGGTCAGGCGGGCGCCGCTCATCAGCTCGTTCATCACCTGCTGCACCATGTCGCGCTGCTGTTCCGGCGCGGCCTGGGTGGCGACCAGACCGACCATCGCCGCCTGTGGCCCGCGCATCCGGAGGGTCGTCTTCATCAGCACGGGCATGGTGACGCCGGCGCGCTGGTCGACGTCCATCACGACCTCGCCGACCGGGCGGGCGGGTGCCCGGAAGGGAACCGGCATCAGCCCAGCCCCCGCCGGCCGCAGCGGCAGGACGGTGCGGAAGGTCGGCACGTCGTCGAGGTCGGCCAGCCGCGTGCCGCTCATCGTCCCGTCCAGCCACACGCTCTCGCCGCCGATCGTCGCACGGACGATGACGTGGTCGAAGGCGCCGGGGATCGGCAGCCGTCCGTCGATGACATCGCCCGCCTGCGCCGGCGCGACGACGGCCTCCGCCTCGATATCGAGGCCGCGAAGCAGCGCGAGCAGCAGCAGCGTCTTCGCCTTGCAGTCGCCATAGCGCAGCGACCAGGTCTCGGCCGGCGGCTGCGGCAGATAGTTGCCACCATTCATGCCGTTGAACAGGTAGCGGACCTTGTCCTGCACCAGGTCGAGCGCCAGCGCCGCCCGCTTGCGCGGGTCGCTTTCCGCCGCCTTGATCCGCGCGACCTCTGCGGCGAGCGGGCTGCCGGGCGCTATCAGCCCCTTCGTATCGTAGAGCGGCGCCATGGTCCGCGACACGGCCGGCCAGTCGGCGAAGCTGGTCGCCTCCAGCAAGGTCGGTTTGGCGAAGCGGACCGGCATGTCCTGGGGCATGTCCGGCAGCTTGGGCAGCGGGCTTTCGATCAGCACCTCGCGATAGCCGTTCGCGGTGGTGACCACCGGCTTGGCCCCGTCGGCATAGATCTTCCACTGCACGGGTTCCGCCACGGGCCAGATCATCCGCGCTCGCAGGAAGCCGAACCGGGCGGGCGCGGTCGGCAGCGGCATCAGCGCCTGCATCCGCCCCCCCAGCGCCGTGTCGCGGTTGGTGGTCGAGAAGGCGACATGGAGCACGTCGCCGATCCGCAACCCTTCGATCGCCATCGTCGCCGACAGCACGCCGTTGACTTCGAGCTGCTCGAGCTGCTGCTCGCGCCGCAGGACGTTGAAGCGCTTGCCGCCCGCCAGCAGGTCGATCCGCTCGCCGCCGCGGACGATCTCGACGCGGTGGATGACGAGGTCGCCATGGTCGGGTTGCCAGGGCAGTGTCAGCGTGCCGTTGCGTGTGACGACATCCGCGTTCGCCATTCGGGTGGCACTGTCGAAATAGCTCCACACCTCCCCGTCCTGCAGCCGCTGCTGCATGTCGTAGAGGACGGTGAGCGGCGCTGAGGGGGCGAGCTGCGCCGGGGTGAAGGGAGGCGCGGGCTTCACCCAGTCGGGCGTCGGCTTGTAGAGCGGGGCCTCGCTCGCCTGCGCCGCGCCCGCCACCACGATCGCGACGGTCGCCGCGATTGCCCCTCTGATCATCTCTTCCCCCTCGTTACGCCGAACAGTGTAGCGAGGGCCGGTGCAGCCGCAACGGCGAAACCGTGATGATGCGGTGCAGATACAGGGCATCCCGGCGCCCCTGCACGCCCCGGTCAGCGTGCGTGGTAGAAGTCGTAGACCTGCTGGGCGACGCCCGCCGACACGCCCGGCGCCTTCTTGAGATCGTCGAGGCTCGCATTCCGTACCGCCCGCGCAGTGCCGAAGTGCATCAGCAGCGCCTTCTTGCGAGCCGGGCCGATGCCGGGCACCTCGTCCAGCGGACTGGCACCGATCGCCTTGGCCCGCTTCTCACGATGCGCGCCGATCACGAAACGGTGGACCTCGTCGCGCAGCCGCTGGAGGTAGAAGAGCACCGGCGCATTGACCGGCAGCTGGAACTCGCGCCCGTCCATCAGGTGAAACACCTCGCGCCCCTCGCGGCCGTGATGCGGCCCCTTGGCGACGCCGACCAAGCAGACATCCTCGATCCCCAGATCCTCCAGCACCGCCTTGGCTGCATTGAGCTGGCCGCGGCCGCCGTCGATCAGCACCAGATCGGGCCAGGTGCCGTCGTCGCGGTCCGGCGCTTCCTCCAGCTGGCGGGCGAAGCGGCGGCGGAACACCTCGCGCATCATGCCGAAATCGTCGTTGGTCGCCGCCTCGTTCCCCTTGATGTTGAACTTGCGATACTGTCCCTTGCGGAAGCCCTCCGGCCCGGCGACGATCAGCGCACCGAGCGCGTTGGTGCCTTGAATATGGCTGTTGTCATAGACCTCGATCCGGTCGGGCGGCTCGGGCAGCTCGAACAGGTCGGCGACCTCGCGCAGCAGCTTCGCCTGCGTGGTCGACTCCGCCAGACGGCGCTCGAGCGCCTCGACCGCGTTGCGCTTGGCCTGCTCCATCAGCCGCCGCCGGTCGCCCCGCTGCGGCACCGACAGCGCGACCTTGTAGCCCGCCGCCTCGCCCAGCGCCTGGCCCAGCAACTCGCCCTCCGGCAGGTCGCGGTCGAGCAGGATCTGCCGGGCGGGCGGCACCTCCTCGTAGAACTGGGTGAGGAAGCTCGTCATCACCTCGTCCTCCGGCACATCGGCGGTGTGCGCGGGGAAGAAGCTGCGATGGCCCCAGTTCTGGCCGCCGCGAATGAAGAAGGCCTGGATGCCGATCACCCCGTCCTTGCAGGCGAGCGCGAAGACGTCGGCGTCCCCAACCCCCTCCGCATTGATCGCCTGCGTCCCCTGCACGAAGGTGAGCGCGCGCAGCCGGTCACGCAGCAGCGCGGCCAGCTCGAAGTCCATCGCCTCCGCGGCGGCCTGCATCTGTGCGCCCAGCTTCGCCTGCACCTGCGTGGACTTGCCGGCGAGGAAGGTCTTGGCGTCCTCGACGAGTTCGGCATAGCCCGTCTTGTCGATCCGCCCGACGCACGGGGCCGAGCAGCGCTTGATCTGGTAGAGCAGGCAAGGCCGGTCGCGCGTCTTGAAGAAGCCGTCGGTGCAGGAGCGAAGCAGGAACAGCTTCTGGAGCGCGTTCAGCGTGTTGTTGACGTTGCCGGCACTGGCGAAGGGGCCGTAATAGTTGCCCGGCGCACGACGGGCGCCGCGATGCTTCTGGACGCGCGGGAAATCGGTATCGGCGCGCAGCAGGATGAAGGGGAAGCTTTTGTCGTCGCGCAGCAGCACGTTGTACGCCGGGCGGTAGCGCTTGATCAGCTGCGCCTCGAGCAGCAGCGCCTCCGCCTCGTTGTTGGTGGTGACGATGGTCATCGACCGGGTCTGCGCGACCATGCGCTGGAGCCGCTTGGGCAGCGCCTTGATCTGCGTGTAATTGGCGACCCGCTGGCGCAGCGAGCGCGCCTTGCCGACATACAGCACCTCGCCCCGCGCATCCTGCATCCGATAGACACCGGAACGCTGGGGCAGCGTCTTCAGCACATTACGGATCGCGGCGACCCCCGCCTCCAGATCGGGCGTGTCGGTGCCGCGGATCGTGTAGGTCGCGTGCTCTTCGTTGAAACGGTCGGTGGTGGATGGCGGCATCGTGCGGAGAATTTAGGGAGTCGCGGGGGGGACGGCTAGGGTTTGCGGGGGGAGTTTGATGCCGGGCGGGCGGTCTGGCCGGCAGACTTAGGACCTCTCTCCCCCGTCATCCCCGCGAAGGCGGGGATCCAGACGCGCGGGAGTGTTCCGCATTACTCGCAAAGGTCAGAGAATATGGATCCCCGCCTTCGCGGGGATGACGAGAACGGAAAGTCACCTCCCATGTCCCACAGCGTCACCCCGTCGCGAAGAGCTTCGTCCCCACCACCCCCACCACGGTCAGCGCCATGAACGCCGCCTGCGCCGGCGGAACGCGGTCGCCGAAGACGATGACGCTGCCGATGATCACGCCCACCGCGCCCAGCCCGGTCCACACCGCATAGGCGGTCCCCGCCGGGATGCCGCGCATGGCGAGCGCGAGCAGGCCCATGTTCACGAAGCTGAGGACGATCGGTACCGTCGATGCCTGCCATGTCGCGGCCGTGGCCGCCCATTTCAGGCTGAGCGCCCAGCAGATCTCGGTGACGACGGCGATGGCGAGGACGAGCCACGACATGGGCGAAACTCCCACGGGCTCGGACTGTCAGAGGCGGGGCCGCCGGAAACCCGGAAAGAGGCGGACCGGCCGGAAGAGATTAATTGGGGCGGCCGAGTCCCGCGATCGCCGAATCGACCATGCGACGGTCGGCATCGGCATTGTGATGCTCCGCGATCAGCAGCCCGGCAGCCTTGGCCGCCGCCTCGGCAGCGCGGGCGCGGACCTCGGCCAGAGCGGCGCGCTCGGCGGCGGCGATCTTGTCCTCCGCCATCCGCGCACGACGGTCCATCAGCGCCTCGGCATCCGCCTTCGCCTTGACGACGATCGCGTGCGCTTCCTGATGCGCATGGGCGCGGATGGTGGCGGCCTCGGCTTCGGCCGACTTGGCCTTGGCGGCATATTCGGCGCGCAGCGTCTCCGCCTCGGCGCGCAGCTTGGCGGCCTCGTCGAGCTGGCTGCGGATCGCGGCGATGCGGGTGTCGAGCATCGCGCCGATCGTCGCGGGCACGCGCTTGACCAGCATCAGGATCAGCACGACCAACGCCGCGATCGCGACCCAACCGGTGGTGTCGAAGCCCAACGCCTTCGCCTCGGCGACATGCTCCGTCCCGCCCGGCGCGGTCACATGTCCCTCCAGCCCGTCACCGCCGCGCATGTCGCGCTCGGTCATCGGGGTGGCGGAGGCCGCGTCGGCCAGATTGTCGGCGACAGCCGCATCGGCCTGCACGGTCGGGTTAGCCATGAGCGCGCACCTCCCGGACCGCATGGGCGGCCTGATCGACCGTCACGTCGACGCCGGACAGCTTGGCGACCAGATCGCGCGCCGCCTCGGCGGCGACCGTCTCCAGGCTCGCCAGCGCCTCTGCCTTGGCATTGGCGATGGCCAGATCGTGATGCCCCAGACGCTCGGCCAGTTCGGCATCGGCCGCCTTGACCTGCGCCTCGGCGGACTGGGCTGCCTGCGCCTTGGCCGCGTTGGTCTCGGCCAGCGCCGCAGTCCGCGCCGCGTCCATGTCGGCCCGCCACGCCTCTTCGGTGCGGTCGGCCTCGAGACGCGCCGCTTCGGCCGCGGCGAGATCACCCTCGACCCGCGCCTCGCGCGCATCGACGGTGGCCACGATCTTCGGCACCATCCCGCGGCCCACCACGAAGTAGAGCAGGCCGAAGGTGATCAGCAGCCAGAAGATCTGCGACGCATAGGTGGCGGCGATCTGGGATATCTGGGGCATCAGAGTCCTCTGGGGAACCCTAGGGCGCCGATCGGACAGCGGGTGCTGCCCGGGCCGGCGCCGACAGGGATCAGGCGACGAAGACCAGGATGATCATCGTCACGAAGGCGAGCAGGCCGAGCAGCTCGGCGCCCGCGAAACCGATGAACAGGCGGCCCTGCTGGCTGTCCGCCGCACCCGGATTGCGCAGCGCGCCCTCGAGGAACTTGGCGAACACGTTGCCCACGCCGAGCGAGGCGATGCCCATGCCGATCGCGGCGAGGCCGGCACCGATCAGCTTTGCGGCTTCTGCGTCCATTTCAATCACTCCAGTTCAGAAACAAGGTTGGTTGCGAAAACTCAGTGCAGGTTCACGGCGTCGTTCAGATAGACCGACGTCAGCAGCGCGAACACATAGGCCTGGATGGCGGCGACGAGCAGCTCGAGGAGCGTGATGCCGATCATCAGCAGGAAGCTGGGCAGCGTGATGAGCGCGGCATAGCCCGGACCCATGTTGATGCCGTTGATCACGAACGCGGCCAACACCTTCAGCAGGATATGCCCGGCGGTCATCGCGACGAACAGACGCAGGCCGAGGCTGAAGGGGCGCACGAGGAAGCTCATCAGCTCGACCACGAAGATCAGCGGGATCATCAGCGGCGGGGTGCCGTGCGGCACGAAGAGCGAGAAGAAGTGGAAGCCGTGCTTGCCGAAGCCGACGATCAGCACGATCGCGAAGGAGATGATCGCCAGCACGCCGGTGACCGTCAGATGGCTGGTCACGGTAAAGGGATGGACACCCGGCACGACGCCGAAGGGCAGCAATCCCAGGATGTTGGCGAACAGGATGAACATGAAGAGCGAGAAGACATAGGGCACGAACCGCTTGCCCGCGGGCCCGACGTTCGAGGTCAGCATCGACGAGACGAAGCCGGTGAAGCCCTCCACCGCCGCCTGCCAGCGTCCCGGCACCAGTTCGCGCTTCATGCCGCCCAGCATGAACAGCCACAGCGCGACCAGCGTCACGACCATCCACAGCGCCGAGTTCGTGAAGGACAGGTCGTATCCGCCCACCACCCAATGCGAGCCGCCCACCGGCTCGATCAGGAATTGGTGCATCGGGTCGATCTTGCCGCCTTCCGCTGCCGCCACTGTGTCACGCTCCAGATTACGAAAAAGCGCTCGGATCACTCCGGGCGCTCGTTTCCGATACGAATGATCTGCCTGAACGCGACGGCTATTCCGAGGAACAGCATCACGATCAATCCCCAGGGCGTCGTGCCGAACCAGCGGTCGATAAGCCAGCCGATCAGCGCGCTGCCAACAAGACTTCCGATCAGGGCGGCGATCACGCGGTTGCCCTGGGCATAGCCCCGGCCCCCGTCCTGTTTCACCCCGCTCCGCGCCGCTTCGGCCGCCCGCGCCTGGCGCAAGCGCTCATCGAGCGCGGCCAGCCGCGGATCCTCCGCGTCGTGGAAGTCCTGCCCGGAACCGTCATCCGCCACGCGCCATCCCCTGCCAAAACCATGTTGAAGCGGGGGAAACACGCAAGTGCGGCGAGCGACCCCGCCAAGGCGCCGTCGCTTTAGAAAGGGGGGCCGGCCAAGTCAACCGCGCCTTGTGACAGCTGTGTTAATGCGGAGTGTAGGGCATGAAGACGCTCCATCCCCGCTCAGGGAAAGATCGGCTACACGCAGCGCGGGTCGCGGGTGGGGGCACCGCCGCCGCGGGTCTGCCAGTTGCCCGACGGGTCGCGATACTTCTCGCCCGCCTGGGTCTGCGCGATCAGGTTGCAGCCGCTGGTGAAGGCGAGCTGCTCCACCGTCGCGCCGCTCGCGGCCGCCTTTTGCGTATAGGCGGCCTTGCGCTGGATGTTGATGTTGTTGACCAGCGCCCGCAGCTCGGGCGTGGCGGTGCCGACGATGCCGAGATAGCCGTCCGGCTGCTCGCCCACCTGCCCCGCAGAGCGCGCCGCGGCATAGGCCGGGTCGCGCTGCGCCCAGGCGGCGACCGACAGGCCGGCGAGGCCGAACGCGGCGGCGGTCAGGATAAGGGCCTTGCGGTTCATCAGAAAATCCCCGGGTTCTGCTGGATCAGCGACTTGGCCTCACTGTCGAGGCGGTACACCACTTCCTGCGTGACATTGATGTTCAGGTTGATCTCGATGGGTTTGTCCGGCGCGGTGATGTTGACGCAGCCACCGGCCAGCAGGCCCGCCGAACAGATCGTCATCCTTCGCATCGTCGTCAACATGGAACGGTTCATCGCACGGTCTCGCTTGCGGGGGGCTGAATGGGGGTGGCGGGTGCGGGCTGGTCAGGCGGAGCGGTGCGGCGGTTCTGCTCCTCGAGCAGCGCGGGCAGGTTGCGCTGGATGAGGCGCCGCGGATCGTAGAAACTGGCAGCCGAATCGATCAGGCCGCGAAACGGCGCACGGATGCGCACGTTGAAGACGAACGGCAGCCGCTGGAGGCGGCGGATGAGGAAATTGCTCTTCGCCCCCTGCCCCTGGCTGACCCCGGCGAAGCGCACATCGGTCACCATCTCGCCCGCCAGCGGCCCGTTGAGGGTGAGGGCGAGGCTGCGATAGCGCAGCGAGCGCAGCGCCTGGAAGGCGAGATTGCCCCAGATGCCCAGCTGCTCCTGCCCGAGCGCGCCGACATAGGCGATCGTGCCCCCGCCCGGCCGCACGACGAGGCTGCCATTCTCGATCCGTCCGCCGGCCTGGTCGAAGATCATCGGCAGCGTTCCGTCGAACGTGCCGGTGGCGTTGAGATTGTCGAAGTCGAACTGCTGGAGGAACTGGTCCGCCCGCGCGCCCGCGACATGGAAGGTCAGCCGCCGCGCCCGCTGCGCGTCGAAGTCGAGCAGCGACGGATCGAGCGTCAGCGCGCCGCCGGCAAAGGGCCATGCGGCCCCCTCCACCTGCACCTGGGTGCCGCCGAGCAGCTGGTAGCGGACGGTGCCGTTCTCCACCGCGATGCCGGGGTTGACGCTGGCGACGCGCGCGACCTGGTGCGGCGGGGTGTGGAGACCAAGCAGGTCGTCGAACCGCACGCGGCCCGCGATGCCGGTGGCTGGGCCGAAGGCGGCGGCGAGGTCGATCCCCTTCGTCCCGAACTCGCCGCGGCTGGTGACGCCCGCCGGACTCCAGTCGATCCTGCCGGCGCCGTCGATCGTTCCGCGCACATCGGCGACGACTCCGAAGGTGAGCGGGGTCAGCAGCTCGGGCTGGAATCCGTCGAGGAAGGTGATCGCGGGCACGGCGATATCGGCACGCCCTGACCCCGAGGGCAGATCATGGCCGATCGTGACGGCGGCGACGCGCGTTGCGGTGGTCGGCTCGTAGAGCGCGCCCGCCACCGCGATCCGGCTGCCCTTGAGGGTGAAAGCGATATCCCGCGCGTCGAGCGCGCGGAAGCGCGGGGTGGGGTCTGCATCGGCAACGGTAGCGCGGCCTTGCAGCGACAGCGCGCCGCGATCGAACCGCCAGTCTCCGGCGGCGGCGGACAGGAGCAGCGGGACCGTGCCGATACGCCCGCCCGCGCCGGCGAACCGCCCGGCGACGGCTCCGTCGGCGAGCCGTCCGTCGATCTGCGCCGCGGCGAGGCGGGTGGCGGCCGCACCGGTGCCAAGAGTGGCCGCGACGTCCTCCAGGGCGAAGCCTCGATCTCCGAGCCGAACCAGGCCGCCGCGCATCGCGACGTCGAGCGGCGTCGCGCCGAGCCTGCCGGTCAGGCGGGTGGCGGCCAGTCGGGCGCCGCCGCTCACGCCGCCGGGGCCGCTGGCGACCAGCGCGGAGCCGGTCGCGCACAGGCGCAGGCGTGCGGGGTCGAGCGTCAGGCCGCTGATCGCCAGCCGCCGAAACGCGACGGGCGTGCAGCCGGGATCGATCGCGAAACCGCCATCCGCGCTCCGGGTCACGACCAGCGGCATGGCGAGACCCTCGATCCGTCCATCGCCGATCGGGCCATCGAGCGAGACCCGTGTCGCCAGCCGCAGCGCGCCCGAGGGTCGCCACGACACCGTCACCGGCGATAGCGCGAGCCTTGCATCGCCGGCGGCGTAAGGCCCGACGGCCACCGATCCCTCGATCGTCCCGCCGCGACGGGTCAGCGAGGCGGAAAGGTCCGGCAGCCCTCCCCCACCGGCGCTGACCGTCGCGGCGAGGTTGCGCACCGCTCCGTCACGCCAGGTCACGGCCGGTCGGCCGTCGACCGCCAAACGCGCGCCGCTGGACGCGAAGAGCGCGGCGGACTGGATGCGCAGCATAGTTTGCGGACCGGATTTTACCGAGACCCTCGCCTCTCCCGACAGGTCGCCCGCCGCAGCGCCGAGCGCGCGGTCGAGCCTGGCGAGGAGCGGCGCCACCGGCGTCCCCGCGACAACCGGCCATCGCGGCAGACGCGCGCGCAGGTCGGCACCGCCGACCGCGACACGCCCATCGAAGCCGGTGCCGTCCGGCGTGACGCGTAGCCGCCCGTCGAGACGCGCGCGCCGGGCGCTGACGCCCTGCGCGCTCACGCCGGTGGCGGTGAGATCGACCGGACCGGCAAAGGCGGTGCCGCCGCCATGATCGAGCTGCACCACGCCATCCGCCCCATCTGCGCGCAGGCCCGGGATCTGGACCGGGCCGCTTGCCAGCCGCGCCGCCAGAGTGGATCCACGGTCTTGGCCGAGCAGCAGTTGCGAGGCGATGTCCGCGCGCAGCGCCGCGATGCGGGCCTCACCGCACGCCAGGGTCCCGACCCGGGTCGGCCCGGTCAGCGCCACCCGATCCCGTCCTTGGCTGGTCACCCGCAGCGCTGCGCGCACGCCGGCCAGATCGCAGCCCGGCACGGAGAGGCGCGGTGCAACCAGTGCGAGCGGCCCGGCAAAGCCGTCATCGAGGCGACCCTGCCCTGCCGCCGCGAGCAGCACCGGACCCCAGGGGGTCGTCAGTCGCAGCTCGCCGCGCGCCAGTGTCAGGTCCAGCGACGGCAGCACCGGCCCCCCGCCCCCGCCCCTCGGGATCAGCCGGTCGAGCGTGCCGAGCGACAGACGTCCGTCCACGATGCGGCCGCTGATCTTGACGCGACCCACTTCGAGCGATTTCAGCCAGGGTCCGGTCAGGCCCAGGCCGGTGCGGGTCTCGATCCAGTCGGCGACCAGGTCGGGCGCCGCGGGATCGCCGATCACGACATTTTCCAGCCGCTGGTGACCCGGCTCCAGTTCGGTCAGCGTGTAGCGGATCGGCAGGTCCGCGGGCAGGACGCGCGCATCGATCACCCGGGTCGCGATCGGCCGCCGTTCGATCCAGGCCAGGGCTCCGATCGACACCGCCACCATCAGCGCGATGTAGCGGCGCTTAGGGCGGAAGCTGCGTGGGGTCGGTGCGGCGGGCGCGCCCTCGATCTCCTGCACGCCCGTGTTCACTCCCGTCTACCGCGTAGCCCGGCTTGTAGATGGCCCGCCGGTCGGCCGCAATGGACGGCGCGGGATGCACGAACGGGCTCCCGCAGCGGCCGTGCGGAAGCCCGTTGCGAATATCTCCGGCGCTTACTTGGCGTCGTCGGCGGTCTTGGCGACGGTATTGCCGGCCGAACTCACGTCGCGGCCCACGCCCTCGACGGTGTTGCAGGCCGAGACCAGCATGACGCCGGCGACGAGCGCCAGTCCAACCAACTTACGCATTGCTATTCTCCTGACGGCGGAACTGCCGCCCATCGCAATGATCCGGGGGAATAATCGTTCCGCTAGCCGCACGATCGGCACCGCCTCGACGGCAATCTGCGCCGGACACGATTAAGGCCCGAAAACGTCACCGGGGGGGGGAGGGGGTGGACGCCTTCGGGCCTATGTCGTGGATCGCGAGAGCGGGGGGGCATAAGGTCGCGATCCGCATTGCATAACCACCCTCCCGATCCGGAGTTCCCAACTTTTCTCCACTCGAAGCAGATTTTTTCAGTCGCGGCCGGTTACGGCGAAGGCGATCTCGTAGGCGCCGGTGAGCGGGTCGTGATGGAGCTTCGAGCGGAGCTGTCGCGACAGCCCTTCCATGACCCGGCCATAGCGAGTGCTGGACAAGGTCTGGAGCGCATCGCCGTCGGTCAGCGCCCGCGACACGACGCGCAGCACCGCCCTGCCCTCGTCGGCCCCGGGCTTGACCGAGACCCGGATCTGCGCCGCCGGATCGCAGCTCGCCGCCAGCTCGATCGTCTCGGTGACGAGGAAGGCGAGCGCGACGGCGACGTCCTGGTTGACCAGGAAGGCGTCGACATCCAGCGTGAGGCCGATCGACTGGCGCTGGTCGGACGCGGTCGCGCGGATGTTCGATGACAGTTCGCCGATCATCGTGCGTAGGTTCAATCCGCGATGCTCCTCCATCTCGGCGAAATGGTGGCGGTGGACGACCGCCAGCGCGTCCACCCGTCGCTGGATCGAGGCATAGGCCGCGGTCGCGTCCGGGCTTTGTGCGCCGCGGGCATGGAAGGCGATCAGGCTGGAGATGACCTGAAGGTTGTTCTTGACCCGGTGGTGCACCTCCCGGGTGAGCTTGGTCTGGCGGCGGAGTCCCTCCGCCAGCCCCGCCTCGTGCGTCGCCACCGTCTCGCTGATCGCGCGGAAGGTCTCGCCGAGTGCCCGGATCTCCTGCGACGGCAGGCTGGTGGTGCGCGAATCGATCACCTCGCCGGGCGTGAAGGCCGCGACGCTGGTGCGCAGCTGGCGCAGCGGGCGCAGCAGCAGCCGGTCGACGACGAACCAGGCGATCCCCGCGGCGGCCGCCCACATCACCATCGGCAGCAGCAACGCGACGACCAGCGACGAGGTGACCGGCGCGCTGCTCACCGTGGTACGCAGGCCCAGCCCGGCGATGCCGAGATCCGTCTCCACCATCTCACGCCGCACGGGAACTCCGCCCTCCGGCGCCGGCTCCAGCGGCAACGCCTCGTCCTCCAGGATGAGCGAGGAGGAAAACGGCGTGGCGCGACTGGCGGGGCGCCCCAGCTCGCGCAGGAAGCTTTGCGGGAAGAAGGCCGTCGCACTGACCTTCGAACGATCGCCGGCCAGGGTCAGCAGCACCCCCTGCCCCTCGACGATCGCGGCGCGTACGCCCTCACCCGGCTGGGCGCGCGGACCCGGCGGCAGCTCCTCGCCGCAGAGCAGGCGTCCCTGCCGGTCGGCGATCTCGAAGCGGGCCCCGGCGGACGATTGCTGGGCGAAGACGCCTTGTGCCCGCGCGCAGCTGGGCAGATCCGCAGGGTCGCTGCCGAGCGCATCGAGCGCGACGCGCAGCGCGGTGGTGTCGCCGGACAGCTCGGTACGGATAGCCCGCGCGCTCTCGTTGGCGGCGATGCGCAGCCGGGAGCGCGCCTCGGCATCGGCGAGGCGCGTCGTCTGAAGCGTCGCGATGACGGCGATGAGCGCGAGCGGCAACAGCGCGCCGCTGAGGATTAGGAACAGCTTGGCGCCGGTCGGCAGCCTGCCCAAAGCGGAAAAGCGCGAGGTCGCCGCGCGGTCGGTCGGCGTGTCGGCAGCTTTGGGCGAGGCGTCTTCGGAAGCGGGCATGGCCCGCCGTCTATTTCAACTTGCCGAGAAGATCGAGAAGATCGTCAGGCACCGCCTCGTCGACGGCTTTCTGATAGACCGAGCGGAGCGCATTGCCGACATCGCCTTCCTTTCCGGTCTCGCCCTTGCCGGGCGAGCGCTTGGTGGTGGCGGCCTTCCTGTTCGTGTCCTGACCCAATCTACCCGTCTTCCCCCTTGGAGCCGCGTCCAGAATGCGCGGACGGCGCCTACATGATGGACGCAACCGCACAACCCGCTGCTTGCGCAGGTGCGACGCGAATATGTCCGATGAAACCAAATATGGTCTCGATGGTTCCCCGGTCAGATGCGATTTTTAGGCGCGGCTCGCGGGGAGCCGGCGGCTGTGTTTTCGCGTTGCATTGCGTCCCGTCCCCAGCGTTAATCGGGGGTGGTCGTCACTCAGGGAGTATCCATCGCTCATGTCGCTTGGTCAGCAACTCGCACCGCATCTTCCATTCCTGCGGCGCTACGGACGCGCTTTGACCGGCAGCCAGAGCCACGGCGACCGCTATGTTCGCGCCACGCTCGAGGCGATCGTCGCCGCACCCGACCAGTTCCCCCGCGACGTCGATCCGCGGCTCGGCCTCTACCGCATGTTCCAGGGCATCTGGAACTCGGCCAATTACGACGAGATGGAGGATCATCTCGGCAGCGAATTGCAGGGCGCCGAGGCGGTGACCCGTGCACGTCTCGCCCGGATGACCCCGTTGTCGCGCCAGGCGCTGCTGCTGACGGCGATGGAGGGCTTCACGCCGGAAGACGCCGCCTATCTGATCGACGTCGAGCCGAGCGAGGTCGATGCCCTCGTCGCCGAGGCGCTGGCCGAGATCGAAAAGCAGACCCGGGCGCGCGTCCTGATCATCGAGGACGAGCCGATCATCGCGATGGACATCGAGTCGATCGTCCGCGATCTCGGCCATGACGTGACCGGCGTCGCCGTGACCCGCGACGAAGCGGTCGGGCTGGCGATGGAGGATCGCCCCGGCCTCGTCCTCGCCGACATCCAGCTCGCCGACGACAGCTCGGGCATCGACGCCGTCAAGGACATCCTGGCCGAATTCGAGGTGCCGGTGATCTTCATCACCGCCTTCCCCGAGCGCCTGCTGACCGGCGAGCGCCCGGAGCCGACCTTCCTCATCACCAAGCCGTTCCAGCGCTCGACCGTCAAGGCGGCGATCAGCCAGGCGCTGTTCTTCGACCAGTCCACCGCGCCGGTCGCCGCGGCGGAGTGACCGGCAAAAAGTTGCGGACCCAAAACGATCGCGGAAGGTTGTACGCCCATGGCTGACAATGACGAAGGCGTTCATATCTCGGGCCAGGAGGCCCGGGCGGGGTCGACCCCGCATATGACGCGCTACATCCTGCCGATCTCGCTGGCGCTGATCATCATCATTTTCGCGGTGATGGTCTTCCGGTGAGGGCGATCGAGCCGGCGGGCGGGTTGGAAAGCCCCGCCCCGCTCCCTATTTTGGCCGGGCGGCGTGCTAGCCCGAGCCACATGATCGGACAAGAATGACTGAGTCCCAGTTGCGCGACGACGCAGCCGACGAGAATGCGGGTGGCGAAGTGGCGCCGGTGGAGCACGTCTCGCTCTCCGATCCGGAGTTCAAGACGCAGCTGGCGCAGGTGATCCCGCATCTGCGCGCCTTCGGCCGCTCGCTGTCGGGCAGTCGCGATCTGGCCGACGATCTCGTCCAGGAAACGCTGCTGAAGGCTTGGGCGGCACGCAAGCGCTTCCAGGCAGGCACCAACATGCGCGCCTGGACGTTCATCATCCTGCGCAATCTCTATCTTTCCCAGATGCGCCGCGCGCGCTTCAAGGGCGAGTGGGACGATCTGGTGGCGGACCGGATCCTCGCCGCTCCGGCGAGCCAGGACCGTCATGTCGAACTGGGCGACATGCAGCGTGCCCTGATGCACCTGCCGCAACCGCAGCGCGAGGCGCTGATCCTGGTCGGCGCGGGCGGCTTCGCCTATGAGGAGGCGGCCGAAATCTGCAACGTCGCGGTCGGCACGATCAAGAGTCGCGTCGCCCGCGGCCGCGTGGCGCTGGACGCGCTCCTGACGCAGGGCGCGCTGCCCTCACGGCGGGAGCACGAGGTCGACCCGAACAAGACGGCGCTGGATTCGATCATGAGCGACGTGGATAATCTCAGCCGCGGTCGGTGAGCGGCTGAGATTTTGACGGGGAGGCGCGGAGGGCTCGGAGCGGTCGCGCCCTCTCTACCCGTTCGTGCTGGGCTTGTCGGCGCACTGATCTTCCCGGCCCCGAGCAAGCCGCTCAGACATAACGGACCGGCCCTTCGACTACGCTCAGGGCGAACGGGATCGGCGGGGACAGGCGCTCGCAACGGAGCGCCCACCAATCAATCGAAGCCGCGCTCCAGGAAGCCAGTGGCCATCGCGCAATGCAGCGCGATCCCCTTCGCCATGATACGCTCGTCGATCGTCATATGCGTGTTGTGCAGGGGCGGGTTCGTCGCCGGATCGGTCCCTTCCGGCGCCGCGCCGATAAAGGCCATCGCGCCCGGCATCTCTCGCAGGACGAAGGCGAAATCCTCGCCCCCCATCATCGGCGCGCGCATCGGCTGCCATGCGTCTTCGCCATCGAGCGCCACCGTCGCGCGGCGGAAGAGCTCGACCGCGCGCGGATCGTTCTGCGTCACGGGGTAGCCGGTATCGATCCACGCTTCCGCGCTCGCGCCATGCGCTGCGGCGATCCCCTCGACGATACGGTGGAACGCCTGATGCATGATCGCGCGCGTATCCTCCGACAGGGTGCGGAGCGTGCCGAGCAGTTCGACCGTGTCGGGGATGATGTTGTGCGCACCCGAGCCCGCCTTGATCGAGGTGATCGAGAGGACGGCGGGGTCGTGGACCGCGATGCGGCGCGCGATGAAGGTCTGGAGCGCCAGCACGATCTCGCAGGCGATCGGGGTCGGATCGATATTCTCGTGCGGCATCGCCGCATGGCCGCCACGCCCGGTGATGCGGGCGTGGACCGTCTCCGCCGAGGCGAGAAGCGGGCCGTTGCGGGTCACCACCGCGCCCATCGGCATGTTGGGCGAGATATGGAGCGCAAAGGCGGCATCGGGTGCGGGATCGGCGAGCAGCCCGTCGTCGAGCATGTGCTTGGCGCCGTGATAGCCTTCCTCGCCCGGCTGGAACATGAAGACGACCGTGCCGGGAAGGCTGTCCGCCCGCGCGCACAGCGCCTTGGCCGCGCCGACCAGCATCGCGGTGTGCGAATCGTGGCCGCAGGCGTGCATGCGGCCGGGAATCGTGCTGGCGAAGGTCAGCCCGGTTTCCTCCTGCATCGGCAGCGCGTCCATGTCGCCCCGCAGCAGCACGGTACGGCCATTGTCGCCTGCCCGGCCCTTCGGCCGCAGGATCGCGATCAGCCCGGTGGTGGAGGGACCTTCCCGAAACTCCAGCGGCAGTCCGGCGAGCGCCGCCTTGATCTTGGCGGTGGTCATCGGACAGTGGAGGCCGATCTCCGGCTCGGCATGGATCGCGCGGCGCAGCGCCACGGTCTCGCCGAGCAGCGCTTCGGCGCTGTCGGTCCAGTCTGCCACGGTGTCGGTATAGTCGAGGGACATGGAGTCGCTTCCTTCAGCCGCGGAAGAGGTTGCCGAGCACGCCACGCGCGATCTGGCCGATCAGACCGCCGCCCGACGACCCGCCCCGCCCCCGCGAGCTGGTGCCGAACACCTGCTTGCCGATCTCGTTGGCCACCTGCCGCCCGATCGAGGAACTGGCGGAGCGCGCGGCGGAACTGGCCATCTTGGTCCAGGGATTGTTCGCCACCTCGCGCTCGGCCTGACGCTGAGCCTGCGCGTCGAGCCGGGCCTGTCGATCCGCGTCTCGCTGCGCGGCCAAACGGGCCCGCTCAGCGTCCTTGGCGGCGCGGGCGTCGTCCTTGGCCTTCAGCGCGGCATCCTTCTCCGCCTGGTCCGCCGCCTTGGCGGCAGCCGCGGCGGCGGCGGCCTCGTTGGTCTTGGCGGCAAGGATCTCCTCGGCCGACTCCCGGTCGATGGCGTGGTCGTATTTGTCGCCGATCGCGTCGGTCTGGACTAGCACCTTACGCTCGTCGGGCGTGACGGGACCGACCCGGCTCTGCGGCGGCTTGATCAGCGTCCGCTCGACCGGCGAGGGAGATCCATCGGGCTGGAGCAGCGACACCAGCGCTTCGCCCACCTTGAGCTCGGTGATGGCGGTCGCGACGTCGACGCCGGGATTGGCGCGGAACGTCTCCGCTGCCGCGCGCACCGCCGCCTGATCGCGCGGGGTGAAGGCGCGCAGGGCATGCTGGACGCGGTTGCCGAGCTGGCCGGCCACCTTGTCGGGGATATCGAGCGGGTTCTGGGTGATGAAGTAGATGCCGACACCCTTGGAGCGGATCAGCCGCACGACCTGTTCGATTTTGTCGAGCAGCGCGTCGGGCGCCTCGTCGAACAGCAGATGGGCTTCGTCGAAGAAGAAGGCCATGACCGGCTTGTCGGGATCGCCCACCTCGGGCAGCTGCTCGAACAGCTCGCTGAGCAGCCAGAGGAGGAAGGTGGCGTAAAGCTTCGGGCTCGCCATCAGCTTGTCGGCGGCGAGGATGTTGACCACGCCGCGCCCGCTGTCGTCGAGGCGGATCATGTCCGTCAACTCCAGCGCCGGCTCGCCGAAGAAATGTTCGCCACCCTGCGACCGCAGCTGGAGCAGCGCGCGCTGGATCGCGCCGACCGATTGTTTGGAGACGTTGCCGTAGGTGGTGGTCAGCTCCTCCGCGCGCTCGGCGCAATGGGCGAGCAGTGCCTGGAGATCGTCGAGGTCGAGGAGCAGCAGCCCCTCCTTGTCGGCGAGGTGGAAGGCGATGGTGAGGACGCCTTCCTGCACCTCGTTGAGCGCCATGAGCCGGGCGAGGAGCAGCGGACCCATTTCGCTGACCGTGGCGCGGACGGGATGGCCCTGCTCGCCGAACAGATCCCAGAATTGCACGGGATTGTCCCGATAGGCCCAGTCGGCCTCTCCGACCTCTTGCGCACGGGCGGCGAAGGTCGCGTGCATCTTGCCGGTCGGCGATCCCGCCATGGCGAGGCCGGACAGATCGCCCTTCACATCGGCGACGAAGCAGGGAACCCCCGCCGCCGAGAAGCCCTCGACGATGCCCTGGAGCGTCACCGTCTTGCCGGTGCCGGTCGCGCCCGCGATCAGCCCGTGACGGTTGGCGCGGCGAAGCTCGATGGCCTGCGGCTTGCCGCCGCCCAGGCCGATGAAGATAGCGTCGGTCATCGACGCGAACTCTACTGCGCGGACCGGTCAAAAGAAAAGGGCCGCCATCCGGGTTTCGGAGGGCGGCCCCGGTCCTATGCTCACCGTTCGCGCTGAGGAGGCATCGAGCTTGCCGAAATGCCGTCTCGAAGGGCAGCTGCCCTTCGACGAGGCTTCGACTTCGCTCAGCCCCCCCTCGGGACGAACGACGACGCGCGCGGCCTCAGCTCTTCAGGCGCAGCGGCACGAAGGCTGGATTGCCGCGTCCGCGCTGGACGAGGGCAAGGACCTGCGGACGGTTGGCCGCCTTGGCCTGCGCCACGACCTGCGTCATGTCGCCCGAGCTGCGTACCGGCACTCCGTTGATTGCGGAGATCACGTCGCCGCGGCGCAGCTTGCCGGCCGCGTCGCTCGACGGATCGACCTGCGCGACGACGACGCCCTGCACGGTCGAGTCGACGCCGATCTGTCGCGCGATCGCCGGGGTGAGCGGCTGCACGACGAGCCCGAGCGCGCTCGACGCCGGCACGGCCTGGGTCGGCGCATCATCCCCGCCCGAGAAGTCGTCACCCTGCCCGGTCAGCGCCGCCAGTTCCTGGTTGGAAGGCCGCGCCGCGACGGTGACGTTCACCGTCTGCGGACGGCCGTTGCGCAGCACGTCGAGACGGGCGGTCTGCCCCGGCTGGACGTTGGCGACGAGATAGGACAGCGTCGTATCCGGCGTCACGGTCTGGCCGTTGACCTTGGTCACGACGTCGCCCGGGCGCAGCCCCGCCTTGCCAGCCGGACCGTCTGCCGTCACGCCGGCGATCAGCTCGCCCTGGTTCTTGGGGATGCCCAGCGCCGCGGCGGCATCGTCGTCCACCCCGCCGCCCAGCGTCACGCCCAGATAGCCGCGCTGGATCTTCACGCCCTTCATCAGCTTGTCGATGATCGGCTTGGCCTCTTCGGCCGGGATGGCGAAGCCGATGCCGATATTACCGCCCGACTGCGAGAAGATCTGGCTGTTGATGCCGATCACGTCGCCGTTCAGGTTGAACATCGGGCCGCCGGAATTGCCCTGGTTGATCGAGGCGTCGGTCTGGATGAACCGGTCATAGGCGCCGCCCTGCCCGGTCACGCGATGCACCGCCGAGACGATGCCTGCGGTCACCGAACCGCCGAGGCCGAACGGATTGCCGATCGCGACCACCCAGTCACCCGGACGCGCCCGCGCCGAGTCGCCGAACTTCACATAGGGCAGGTTCGCCGCGTCGATCTTGAGCAGCGCGAGGTCGGAAGCCTCGTCGCGGCCGATCAGCCGGGCGGTATATTCCTTGCGGTCGGGCAGCGTGACGGTGATCGACTCGACGGTGGCGCCCTGCGCCGGCGCGACGACGTGATTGTTGGTCACGACATAGCCATCGGCCGAGATGATGAAGCCCGATCCGAGCGACTGGCCCTCCCGCTTCTGCGGGCGGCCGTTCTGCCCCTGCTGCTGGCCGAAGAACTGCTCGAACGGCGTGCCGGCGAACGGATTGGTCTGCTGCTGCGGAACCTGGATGCTCTGCTTGGTCGAGATGTTGACCACCGCAGGCTGAAGCCGCGCAACCATGTCGGCGAAGCTCCCCGGCGCACCGGCACGGGGTGCGGCCGCCTGGATGGCGCCGGGCTCGTTCTGCGCGGTCTGTGCGGTACCCGGCTGGAGGGCGAGGGTCGCGGTCGCGCCGCCGAGCAATAGGGCACCGGTAATGGCGTATGCGTAGCGCACTGTATTCAGTTCCTCTCGTTCGTCGTTCGAACCCGGCGGCTTGTCGCCGAAATCGGCTGAACGATGGTTGAATATGAACGGACGGTCAGCGTCCCCGTCCCTCGAACTCACGTAGATACGAATTGTTCGGAGACAAGATGATCTGCGTCGCTCCATGGCCATCTGTATTGCCATCGGCCGCGAAGGTTCGGCGGTAGGACTGCATCGCACGATAGAAGTCGTAGAAATCGGCATCCTTGCCAAAGCTTTGAGCATAGATGCGGGCGGCCGTCGCATCCGCATCGGCCTGGACGATACGGGCCTGGCGCTGTCCCTCGGCGGCGATGGTGATCGCCTCCTGCTGGCGCGCGGTCTGCATCCGGCGCAGCGCGCTTTCGAGCGGCGTGCCCTCCGGAAGCTCGGCCTCCTTGATGCGCACGTCGACGATCTCGACACCATAGCGGTGCGCACGCCGGTCGAGGCTGTCCTGGATCGCGTCCATCACCTCTCCCCGTTCCGGGCTGAGCAGCGCGGTGAACGGCACCTTGCCCAGTTCGTTGCGGAGCGTCGAGCCGAACAGCGGACGCAGCTGGTTGGCGACATTCTCTTCATTGCCGGCGGTCGCGATCATCAGCCGCGGATCGACGACCCGAAAGCGCGCGAAGGCGCCGACGTTGAGCCGCAGCTGGTCGTTGGAGAGGACCTGCGTATTCTCGAGATCAAGGTCAAGCACGCGCTTGTCGACCCACACAATCCTATCGAGAAAGGGCACGCGCACGATCAGCCCCGCGCCCGAGCTGCCGATCGTCTGCCCCGCCTCGTAGCGGTTCACGACGCGGATCGGCTGGGCCAGGCGATAGATCACCGCCTGCTTGGTTTCCGGCACGATGGAGAAGGTCGCCGCCGCCAGGATGACGACCAGCAGCGCGGCGATGCCGAGCGCGACGGGATTGCGCCAGAGGGCGGGGTTCACTGCGCGCCTCCCTGCTGGGGCGCGGGCGTCGGCTCGGCCACCTGGCGCGCATTGGGCACGGGCAGATAGGGAACGACGCCCTGCGGCTCGACGATCGTCTTGTTCGACTTGGCCAGCACGGCCTCCATGGTCTCGTAATACATGCGCCGGCGGGTGACCTCCGGCGAGAGGCGATACTGTTCGTACACCCGGTCGAAGGCGGCGGCCTCACCCTGCGCGGAGGCAATCACCTGCTGGGCGTAGGAGCGCGCCTTGTTGACCGCGCCCACCGCCTCCTGCTGGGCGGCAGTCACCTTGTTGAAGTCGTCGACGATCTGCTGGGGTGCGGCGGCACGGTTGATCGACACGTCCTGGATCCTGACGCCGGAGCGATAGGAGTTGAGGATCGCCTGCATCGTCTCGGCGACACGCTGCTCGATCGTAGTGCGGCCGGCGCCGAGTGCCTGATCGAGCGTGGTCGTCGCCACGACCGCCCGCATCGCGCTCTCCGCCGCCGCGCGCACCGTCTCCTCCGGCTCGGCGAGCTGGAAGACGAAGTCGCGCGGATCGGCGACGTTCCAGCGCACCGAATAGGTCAGGTCGACGATGTTCTGGTCGCCCGTCAGGGTCAGGTTGACCCCGTCGCCGCGCGGAAAATTCTCGATGCGGACGCGCTGCACGTCGACCGTCTCGACCCGCGCGATCGGCGCGGGCGGGGTGAGCTGAAGCCCGGGTGCGAGCGTGCCGGCATAGCGACCGAAATAGGTAACGACGCCGCGTTGCTGGGCGCCGATCTGGTGGATCGAGGTGAAGACCAGCCAAGCGCCGACGAGCAACGCGGTGCCGATCGCCCAGAGCAGCCGCGGGCTGGCGCCGGAGGGCAGGCCCGGAAAACCGCCATTGCCGCCACCGCCGCCCGACCCGCGAGCCTTTTTGAGGAACTCGTCGAGCGCCGTCGGCTTGGCGGGGCCGCGCCGGCCGCCAGGCGGGAGCGACCAGGGATTGCGCGGGCCCTCCCCGTCGCCGTCGCCCTGGCCCCAGGGGCCCTTGGCATTGTCCGAAGCGAGGATAATTCGGCGCTTCCCCCAGCGCGGCAGGATGGTCATCCTCCTTCTATAGGAAGGGCGGCCACCGAAAAACAGTGGCAAGCGTGCGCCGTCGCCCTATCTGCCGCGCATGGCAGATACGGGATCGGTGAAGGCGGCGATCGCCGCGGTGGCGGGCACACGCGCGACGGTACGCCGGACGGGCGACAGGATCGGCGTGGTGCTGGACGCGACGGGCCTCGCCCCCGCCGCCCGCGACGCGCTGGAGGCCGCGGTGAAGGCCGCCGCGCCCGAGGCGCGCGTCATCGTCACCGCCGAGCGGGCGCAGCGCGCCCTGGTCGCAGTCGCCAGTGGCAAGGGCGGGGTCGGCAAATCGACGCTCGCCGCCAACCTCGCCATCGCGCTTGCGCGCGGCGGGCGGCAGGTCGGGCTGGTCGATGCCGATATCTATGGTCCGTCGCAGCCGCGGCTGATGGGTGTGGAAGGGAGCAGGCCCGAGGCGCTGGAGAAGCAATTGATCCCGGTCGCCACGCCCTGGGGCGTGCCGATCCTGTCGATGGGCCAGCTCGTCGCGCCCGGTCAGGCGATCGCGTGGCGCGGGCCGATGGCGGCGGGGGCGCTCGGCCAGCTGGTCGAGGGGGCGTGGGGCGCGGCGGACACGCTGCTGCTCGACCTGCCGCCCGGCACGGGTGACGTGCAGTTGACGATGGTCCAGAAATATCGCCCGGCCGGCGCGGTGATCGTCTCGACTCCGCAGGATCTGGCGCTGATCGACGCAACGCGCGCGATCGACCTGTTCACCAAGGCGGGTATCCCGATCATCGGGCTGGTCGAGAATATGGCCGGCTATGTCTGCCCGCATTGCGGCGAGGCGTCCGACCCCTTCGGGCAGGGCGGCGCAGAGGCGGCGGCGGCCGAGCTGGGAATCCCCTTTCTCGGCCGGGTGCCGCTCGAGCTGGCGATCCGCCGCGCCTCCGACGCCGGTGCGCCGCCGGCGGCGCACGGTGACGACCGCGTGTTCGCGCCGATCGCCGCGCGGGTGGCGGACTGGCTGGCGGCGCGCTGAACCGCGAGGCGCGCGTGGCGTTCTGCCCTGACCGACAGGAAAGGACGTGCCGCCATGCCGCTCACCGACGATGCCGATCTGCGCGAGTTGCTGGAGAATGCGCGAACGATCGCGATGATCGGCGCGTCCGACCGGCCGAACCGCCCCTCCTTTGGCGTGATGGCGATGCTCCAGCGGCACGGCTATCGCGTGATCCCGGTCAATCCGCAGATCACCGGCGAGCATGTCCATGGCGAATTCGTGTTCCGCGACCTGTCGCAGCTGGGTGATCGGATCGACATCGTCGACATCTTCCGCAACTCCGCCGCCGCCGGCGAAGCGGTCGATCAGGCGATCGCGGCGGGGGCGAAGGCGGTGTGGATGCAGCTCGGCGTCGTCAACGAAGAGGCCACGGCGCGCGCCGAGGCGGCTGGACTGAAAGTGGTGATGAATAGGTGCCCCGCGATCGAGATCCCGCGGCTGGGCGTGGCGCCGGTCGCCGGCTGATCGCCTTTACGTTACGCCGGTGGTACGGTAGATCGGCGACCTCCCCGGAGGACCGCCGATGCTGCCGTTGCTGATGCTGATGCTGGCGACCGAACCGGAGGCGATGGTCGATACCGCCCGCCGCCTGACCGCCGCAGATCCCGGTTGCCGGAAGAGTGCCGACAGCACCGACATCACCGTGTGCGGGCTGCGCAACGCCGACCGGTTCCGGGTGCCCTTCGTCGGCTATGACCCCGGCGATCCACGCGCGGAGAGCGTATCGGGCGAGCGGAACCGGCTGCTGGCGAAGACCGATAATTGTCAGGAGCGTCGCGCAATCCTCGTCGGTTGCGGCTTCGTCGGCGCGCATATGACGACCAGCGCCCGCGGCACCAGCGTGACCGGCGCACGGAAGCTGGCGCCGTGATCGCCGCGGTGCTGCTGACACTGCAAGCCGCAACGCCCGCGGTGCGGCTGCCGCCGCCGGGCCCGCCGGAACGGATCGTGCTGCTCAATTGCCCGAAGAGTACGGGCGACGAGGTGGTGGTGTGCGGCGAATCAACCGACGCGCTGCCGCCGGAGGAACGCGGGTCGAAGGACCGGCCGCGGGCGTCGAACCCGGATATGACCGGCATCGGTGCGCTGGCGGCGGCAGCGCCCGTCTGCGGAGCGCGACAGGGCGGGTGCGCGAGCGGCGTCAACCTGTTGGGTATGGGCACCGCGGCGGTGCGGCTGGTGGGCAAGCTGATCGATCCCGACAGCTGCTGCGACCAGCCGGGCGAAGCGACCAGTGTCGGCAAGCTGGTCGGCGACGTTGCCAAGGCCTTTCGGAAGAAGCCCGACAAGTCGCAGCGGGTCGCGATCGATCTGGACGCGCCCCCGCCGTCCACCGCGGGGAGGCTAACACCTTAGGCTGCCTCTTAACCCACCCGACGCCGTCCCAGCAAAGGCGAGACCTTTGAAAAGTCTTCGGCCCACCCCGGCGAAGGCTGGGGCCCAGTTGGGGGACGTCCGTAAGTTACTGCAAAGCTTCACCCAGCTGGACCCCGGCCTGCGCCGGGGTGGACGCGAAATGTTGAGCGCCCGGACTTTCGCAAAGGTCTCCCTGCGAACTTCCGGTGATCGCGCCGGGAAGGAGCCGCGGGAGGCCCCAGCCTTCGCTGGGGCGACGGTTTGAGCTGGGGACCTTCGGCAACAACCCGTTCGTGCTGAGGAGAGGCTGAGCGCAGCCGAAGCCCCGTCTCGAAGCACCTGCCGCACAGGCCATACTGGCCCTTCGAGACGCCGTTTCGACTTCGCTCAACGGCTCCTCAGGGCGAATGGCGTCCTGCGGAAACAAGCCTATCCCAGGATCGGCATCCACAAGGGTTGGCCCGCCAGGCTCTGCGACCCGCGCAGCCGTTCCAGCGCCTGCGCCACGCAGCGTTCCGGCCCTTCATGCGTCACGATCGCGACGAGGACATGGCCCTCCACCGTCACGCCGCGCTGGATCAGGCTTTCGATCGACACGCCCGCATCGCGCATCGCCGCGGCGATCTCGGCGAGCACGCCGACCCGGTCCTCGACGGTGAAGCGCAGATAGGCGCGGCCGCGGCGCTCGCCGCTGTCGGCGGCCGTCGGCGCGGCGAGAAGCGCGGCGGGCATGGCGAAGGGCGGCCCGGCGACCCCGCGGGCGATGTCGATCAGGTCGGCGACCACCGCACTCGCGGTCGGCCCCTCGCCCGCCCCGGCGCCCTGGAAGAAGAGGCGGCCGACATGATCGCCCTCCGCCACCACCGCGTTGGTCGAGCCGGTGACATGCGCGAGCGGATGATCGAACGGCACGAGGTGCGGATGGACCCGCTGGAACAGCCCGTGCGGCCCCGCCTCGGCCAGACCGACCAGCCGGACCCGATGGCCCAGCGCCGCCGCCTCGGCGATGTCGGCGCCCAGCACATGGCGAATCCCCTGCGCCTGCACCGCGGCGAAGGCCGGCCGTGTGCCGAAGGCGATGCTGGCGAGGATCGACAGCTTGTGTGCCGCATCGATCCCGTCGATGTCGAAGGTGGGATCGGCTTCCGCGTAACCCAGCGCCTGCGCCTCGGCGAGCACCTCGGCGAAGTCGCGGCCCTCCGCCTCCATCTTCGACAGGATGAAATTGCAGGTGCCGTTGAGGATGCCATAGACGCGGCCGATCGCATTCGCCGCCGCGCCTTCGCGCAAGCCCTTGATGACCGGGATGCCGCCGGCGACCGCCGCCTCGAACTTGAGCGGTGCGTTGCCACGCTCGGCCAGCTCAGCCAGCTCGAGGCCATGGTGCGCCAGCATTGCCTTGTTCGCGGTGACGAAACCCCGGCCCGCGGCGAGAGTCGCCCGGGCGAGGGTCAGCGCGGGCCCGTCCGAACCGCCGATCATCTCGGCCACCACGTCCACATCGTCCTGCGCGGCGAGCGCGCTGGTGTCGTCCACCCAGGCGAAGCGCGACAGGTCGATGCCGCGGTCTCGCGTACGATCGCGGGCGGAAATGGCGACGACCTCGATCGGGCGCCCCGCGCGGCGGGTAATCAGGTCGCGGTTTGCGTCGAGCAGCCGGATGACGCCGCCGCCTACCGTGCCCAGCCCTGCCAATGCCACCCGCAACGCGTCCGCCATCCGTCCTGTCCCCGCTATCGTGTTGTCATACTCATCGTCATGCCGGGCTTGTCCCGGCATCGACCGTTGCGCATGGCCAACGGCCGTTGCCTATGCGGAACAGTGGCCTCCGGAACAAGTCCGGGGTGACGGCGCGGTCTTGTCCGGCGCTTTGCAAAGCGGCTGGCATCGGCCATGCTGGCGACATGACCACCTCCTCCGTCCGGCCGATGGCCGAGCTGACCGTACGCGGCGTCCTGCTCGGCGGGCTCATCACGCTGCTGTTCACCGCCGCAAACGTCTATCTGGGCCTGAAGGTCGGGCTGACCTTCGCCACTTCAATCCCGGCGGCAGTGATCTCCATGGCGATCCTGCGCTATCTGCCCGGCGCGACGATCCTGGAAAACAATATCGTCCAGACGGTCGCCTCGGCCGCCGGCACGCTGGCGGCGATCATCTTCGTGCTGCCGGGTCTCGTCATGATCGGCTGGTGGCAGGGCTTTCCCTATCTGACGACCGCCGCGATCACCGCGTTCGGCGGCATCTTGGGCGTGATGTTCTCGGTCCCGCTGCGCCGCGCGCTCGTGGTCGACACGCCCCTGCCCTATCCCGAAGGCCGCGCCGCCGCCGAGGTACTGAAGGTCGGCGCCGGCAGCCGCGAAGGCGCGGCGGAAAGCGCGCGGGGGCTGATGATGATCGTGTGGAGCGCGGTGACCTCCGCCGCCTTCGCCATCCTGACCCAGACCCGGCTTGCGACGGCGGAGGCGGCGCTGTGGTTTCGCGCGGGGAGCGGCGCGACGGGGATCGCGGGCGGCCTGTCCTTCGCGCTGATCGGCGCTGGGCATCTGGTCGGCCTGTCGGTCGGCCTCGCCATGTTCGTCGGGATCGTCGTGGGCTGGTGGATCGTGCTGCCGATCCTGACCGCCGCGGCGCCGATCGCGGCGGGCGGCGACGTCGCCGCCTGGGCGGGCGGCGTGTTCCGCAGCGACGTGCGCTTCTTCGGCGCGGGCGTGATCGGAGTGGCGGCGATCTGGACGCTGCTCAAGATCATCGGGCCGGTCGTCCGTGGCATCCAGTCGGCGATCGCCGCCTCCGCCGCCAAGCGCGACGGCGCCACCGTGGAACTGGGCGAGCGCGACCTGCCGATCGGCATCGTCGCGGGCGTGACGCTGGCGATGCTGGTGCCGATCGCACTTCTTCTCTGGACGGTGATCCGCGGCGGGCCGCTGGCCGGATCGGAAGTCGCGCTGATCGGCGGCGCGCTCCTGTTCATCCTCGTCATCGGGCTCGTGATCGCGGCGGTGTGCGGATACATGGCCGGGCTGATCGGTGCCTCGAATTCGCCGGTATCGGGAATCGGCATCCTGTCGGTGCTGGCGGCCAGCCTGATGCTCGTCGGGTTCTTCGGCCGCGGCACCTCGCCCGACGTCACGCAGGCACTGGTCGCCTATGCGTTGATCGTGACCGGGATCGTGTTCGGCGTGGCGACCATCTCCAACGACAATCTTCAGGATCTGAAGACCGGCCAGCTGGTCGGCGCGACGCCGTGGAAGCAGCAGGTGGCGCTGGTCTTCGGCGTGATCTTCGGCTCGATCGTGGTGCCGCCGGTGCTCAACCTGCTCGGCTCGACGCTGGGCTTCGTCGGCACGCCGGGCGCGGGGCCGAACGCGCTGGCCGCGCCGCAGGCTGCGCTGATCTCCGCGCTCGCCAAGGGCGTGCTCGGCGGGGACCTGAACTGGGCGATGATCGGCTGGGGCGCACTCGCCAGTGCGGTCATCATCGTGATCGACGAGGCGCTGGGCCGGGCGGGCAAGCTCCGCCTGCCGCCGCTGGGCGTCGGCCTCGGCGTGTATCTGCCGATGGCGGTGACGCTGCCGGTGGTGCTGGGTGCGGTGATCGGCGCGATCTACGACCGCTGGGCGCGACGACAGCCCGATGCCGAGGGCGCCGAGCGGATGGGCGTGCTCGCCGCGACGGGCATGATCGTGGGCGAGAGCCTGTGGGGCGTGGCATTTGCCGGGATCGTCTACGCGACAGGCTCGGATGCGCCGCTCGCGATCGTCGGTCCGCCCTTTGAAACCGCAGCCCTGATAGGGGGCACGCTGCTGTTCCTGGCGCTTGTGGCCATGCTCTACCGCTATGCGCGCGTGCAGGTACGGGGGTGACTCCGTGCCTGGGGGCTGCGGAGAGCGGCCCCTCCACGCTTGCGAACCGATCTAATCCCGCGCTGCCTGCATGATCCTGGCTACGGCGGCGTCCTGAGGGCGACCGGTAGCGGCGAGGCCATCGATCACACTGTCGGTTGGCGTCCGGATGGTGCTGCGCCATCTTCCAGGTTCCGGAGAGGGCCGTGATCGACAAGCGCATGCCCACGATCCCGCGGAGCAGGCGATCACGATAATCGGCGGGCGCGTCTTCCACGCGCCAGGGTTCGTCGCGCTCCGCCTCGTGCCGGTCGGTCAGCGCGGCGACATGGGCGCGGAGCCAATCGGGATCGCGCTCGACCGAGAGGTCGCCACGCGCTTTGACCACGACATAGTTCCAGGTCGGGACGGCACGGCCGTCGACCCGTTTGGACGGGTACCAGCCGGGATGCAGATAGGCGTGCGGACCCTGGAAGATGGCGAGCGCGGTCCCGCCCCGCTCCGCGATCCGCCAGAAGGGGTTTGCGAGCGCGACATGCCCTTCCAGCCGCGTCGCGCCGTGATCGGCGAGCAGCGGCAAGTGCACCGCCTCGATCCGGCCGTCCGGATCGGCCGCGACCAGCGACGCGAAGGCGATGTCGCGCATCGCCGCGGCGAGCACCGCCGGCCGCTCCTCGCGGAACTGGCGCGGCGGGTACATCGGAGTTTTCGTCAGGCCATGGCGGCGAGGAGCTCGTCCACGCCGACAAAGGCGAAGCCGATCGAGCTGTCGGCGATGCCATAGGGCAGGAACAGACGGTCGCCGTGCAGGATCGCGCCGCACGAATAGACGACGTTGGGCACATATCCCTCGCGGTCCTGATCCTTGGCGGCGAGGATCGGCTCGCGCGTCCGGCCGATCACCTTGGACGGATCATGCTTGTCGAGCAGCACGGCGCCGATCGAATATTTGCGCATCGCGCCGACCCCGTGGGTCAGCAGCAGCCAGCCCTCGTCCAGCTCGATGGGCGGACCGCAATTGCCGATCTGCACGAGCTCCCACGGATAGACGGGGGTGAGGATCTTCTCGCCATTGTCCCAATGGGTCAGATCGTTCGACTTGAGCAGGAACAGGTTCTCGCCGTCCGATCGGCCGATCATCATATACTGGCCGTCGACCGCGCGCGGAAACAGCGCCATGCCCTTGTTGTGGCTGGCGGTGCCGCTCATCGGCACGAGATCGAAGGCGCGGAAGTCGCGGGTGCGCATCAGCTCAGACTGGATCGACGAGCCGTTATAGGCGGTATAGGTGCCGATCCATTCGAAGCTGCCGTCCTCATGCTGGAAGCGGACGATGCGCATGTCCTCCAGCCCCTTGGACTGGGCACCGGTCATCGGGAAGATGACGGTGCCCGACAGGGTGGAGTCGCGATGGCGATAGACGGTGATCGGCCCTTCGAGCACCGACTCGCGATCCTGCCCGACCGCGTCGGTCGCGGTGGCGAAGGGCGGTTCGGGCGCGAGCCTCATCTCGTCGCGATCGGTGATGATGCCTTCCCGGAACGCGACGGAGGAAATGTGCCCCTCGCCCACCGACCGCATCGACATGAGGATGCGCAGCGACCCCGGGGGCATGCCCGACTGGTCGAAATGCGGGACCGCCGACGGATTCATCAGCGCCGCGGCGGCATAGCTGTATTCGTGGCAGAAATAGGCGCCGATCAGCTGCCGCTTCTCGTCGTCGATGCGCGCACCGTCGAGGCCGAGCAGGTCCTCGATCTCGTCATAGCGGGTCATGAAGACGCGCCGCGTCTGCCAGTGCCGCGCCTCGAAATCCTTGAGCACGGTCTCCAGCTCGGCGCGCGCCTGCGCCGTGGTCATGGCCAGCACCTCGCCCACCAGCCGCTCGGTGCGGCTGGGCGGGGCGCCGTGGCCGCCGAACGCGATGTGGAACGGGCGAACCACCACGCGCGAGGGATCGGCGTGCAGCCGCAATTCGTGGTTGAAGAGCTTCATCGCGTCTGGCGGCCCCGATACTGGTCGTCACTGGCGCGGCGACACGAGCGTGGCTACGCGACGGCGCGCGACGCTCCTGCCACGGGGATAGCCTTGCGCGCCAGCCCCGAAATCGCACAATTCGCCAGTTGCAGCGCGAGGATCGACTCGGCGCCCTGGTTGCGGTTGAGCCCGTTGGGCATCAGTCCGTCGAAGCATCCGCCATCGGCGACGCTGGCCAGCGGCAGGTCGAGGTCGTTGGCGCCGAGGAACCAGCCATAGGCGCGCATAGCCTCGTCCACCCAGCGCTGCTCCCCGGTCGCCGCGTGCGCGGCAAGGCAGGCATCGACGGTCGCCTGCGCCTCCAGCGGCTGCTGATCGAACTGAAGCGGTTCGGCATAGGGTCGGCCGAAGCTCTCGGTGCCGACCGCGCGGAACCGGCCCTCGGGCGATATCTGCTTGCTGCAGATCCATTCGAGCGTGTGGAGACCGCAGTCGATCAGGTCCTGACGATTAAGCGCCATGCCGGCGCGGATCAGCGCCTCCGGCAGACGGGCATTGTCATAGGCCAGCACGATCTCGAACCACTGCCATTCCGGGCGCCGCGTTTCGGCGAGCAGTTCGAGATGGGTGTCCGGAAAGCGCTGCAGGATGGTACGCGCCAGTTCGTGCCCGGGCTTGGCCTCGAGCATCGCCGCGGCGCCGAGCATCGCAAAGGCCTGGGCGCGCGGCGAATGGAGGTCGAGCGCCACCGCGGCGGTCGCGTCGAACATCACGCTCGCCCAGTCGCGGTGCTTGGCGGCGCGGGCATCGCGCGCGGTGACGCCGAGCGCCCAGATGGTGCGGCCGTTCGAATCCTCCGACCCGACATCCTCGCACCAGCTGCGATCGAAGTGCATGAAGTTGCGGAAGCGACGCTTGTCCGGGTTCCAGGCATATTGGACGAAGGACGCGTAGACGGTTGTCCACTTGTCGCACCGCTCGTCGTCGAGTTCGGGCATCGCGCTCATCAGCATCAGCGCGCGGGCATTGTCGTCGATGCAATAGCCGTGACGGCGGTCGGGCACCGAGTAGATCGAGTGCTGGAGCATGCCGGTCGCATCGCTCATCCGCTCGACAGCGGAAAAGTCGGGCGCGAGCGGGCGAAGCGCCGGCGCGGACGCCACGATCCGCCGCGGTCGCGCCGCCACTGCTGCTTCGGTCTCCGCCATCGCCGCCTCCGCCAGTCGCGGCCAGATCATCGTGCGGCCCCGCGCATAGGCCCGCCGCGACAGGGCCAGCCGATCGCGATCGTTGGACAGCAGCCGGTCGATATCGCGTGCGAACGCCTGCGCGTCGCCGAAGTCGACCAGCACGCCATGGCCGTCCGCCAGAATTTCGGTGGCGTGCACATAGGGGGTCGAGATCACCGGCTTGCCGACGCCGATCGCGTAGGACAGCGTGCCGGAAGTGATCTGCGCCGGATTGGTGTAGGGCGTCGCGTAGATATCGGCCGCCTGGAGATATTCGAGCAGCTCGTCATGCTCGAGAAAGGCGTCGACGAACTCCACATTGGCGGCGACGCCCTTCTCGGCGGCGAGCGCCTTGAGATGGTCGCGGTACCGCTCGCCCTCATGCGCAACGAGATTGGGGTGGGTGGCCCCGAGAACGACGTAGAGCAGGTCCGGGTGGCGGGCGACCGCGGCCGGTAGTGCAGAGATGATCGTCTCGATCCCCTTGTTGGGCGCGAGGAGACCAAAGGTCAGGACGACCGGACGGCCTTCCCAGCCGAAGCGTGGCTTGAGCTGGTTGGGATCGAGCAGCGGCCGATCGGGAACGCCATGGGGGATCATGACGATCTGGCGTGGGTTGGCGCCATAGACGCGCTGGAGAATCTCGCGCCCCTTCTCCGCCATCACCACGATCCGCGCCGCGCGCTGGAGCAGGCCCTCCAGCACCCGGCGCTCGTCGGCACTCGGCTTTTCGAGCACCGTGTGGAGGGTGACGATCAGCGGCAGCGTCGTGCGGTCGAGAAGCGACAGGATATGCTCGCCGGCCGGGCCGCCATAGATGCCATATTCGTGCTGGAGCCAGATGGCCTGGGCGCCGGATGCCTCGATCGCACGCGCCGCGGCGAGATAGGCGGAGAGGTCATGCTGGGCGATCGCGCCGGTGACGGCCGGCGGATAGGCGTAGCGTCCCGGGTGGTCGTCCATCGCCCATACATCGACGCGAACGTCGGGAAAGCGATCGCGCACCGCCTTGTAGACGTCGGTGGTGAAGGTGGCGAGGCCGCACTGACGCGGCAGGAAGTTACCGATCAGCGCCAGATGATTGATCGTACCCGCACCCACGCGCTCCACCATCGCCTTCCTCATGCCCCATAACAGGACAGGGACTCGCCCCGTCATGGCTGAACGAACCGTTCATCGGGCCGAAGGTTGCATGGATTGCCGCAGCGCAACACGAAAATGTCACGATACATCGCTAGGGTAGATGATGCTGTTCCGTAAGCGCGAACGGCTGATCAGTTCGTTGACCACGCAGCGCGTTGCAAAGACGAAGAAATTTCAGCCTCGACCGCGATAGGGCGCGACGCCCTGATCGGGCAGCCACAGTCCCTCGGGCGGCGCGCCGGACTGCCAGAAGACGTCGATCGGGATACCGCCGCGCGGATACCAAAATCCGCCGATTCGCAACCAGAGCGGCTTCATCTCGTCGAACAGACGCTGTCCGATCCCAACGGTGCAATCCTCGTGAAACGCGGCATGATTGCGGAACGCGCCGAGGAACAGCTTGAGCGACTTGGATTCGACGATCGTCTCGCCCGGCGCATAGTCGAGGACGAGATGGGCGAAGTCGGGTTGGCCGGTCACCGGGCAGAGCGAGGTGAATTCCGGTACGGCGAAGCGCACGAGATACAGGCTGCCGGGGCGGGGATTGGGAACATAGTCGAGCTCCGCCGCCTCGGGCGAGGCGGGCAGCGCGCTGGACTGGCCGAGATGCTTGGGGGTCATGGCCGCGCATGTAGGGGCGCGGTGACCGGAAGCAAAGTTTGCGCGCGCTCGTGCACCCGAATGAGCGCAAAGTGCCTCTTTGCACTCCCTCGACGCCGCCGGGCCGGAAGATTAGGGAGCCGGCGCATGGAATCGCTTGTATCGACCGATTGGCTCGCAGGCGCGCTCGGCGCCCCCGATCTCGTGGTGGCCGACGCGACCCTGCTCGCGGGCGAACTGGGGCGCGACGCCCGCGCCGAATATCGCGGCGGCCATATTCCCGGTGCGGTGTTCCTCGATCTGGCGTCGCTGCGCGACACGACTTCGCCGCTTCCGAACACGCTGCCCGATGCGGCGACGATGGCGCGGCACCTCGAGCCGCTGGGCCTGGGCGACGGCGCACGGATCGTGCTCTACGACGACTCGCCATGGCGCTCGGCGGCCCGGGCCTGGTGGCTGCTGCGCAGCTTCGGGATCGGCGACGTCGCGATCCTCGATGGCGGCCTCGCCAAATGGCGTGCGGAGGGACGGCCGCTATCCACCGGGGACGAGGTGGCGCCGCCCCGCCCCGTCACCCCACACTTCAACGAAGCGCGGCTGCGGACCCGCGAGCAGGTGCGCGGCAATCTGGCGACGGGGGCCGAGCAGCTGCTCGACGCCCGCTCGCGGCCGCGCTTCACCGGCGAGGAGCCGGACCCGCACGGCGCGGCGCCCGGCCATATCCCGGGGGCGCAGTGCATCCCCTATCCCCGCTTCTTCGAAGGCGACGGGACGTGGAAGCGGGGAGACGCGCTGAAGGCTGTGTTCGCCGACGTCGATCTGGACGCACCGCTGGTCGCGACCTGTGGATCCGGGGTCACCGCGGCAGTAATCGCCTTCGCCGCGCATCTGCTGGGTCGCGAGGCGGCGATCTATGACGGCAGCTGGTCCGAATGGGGCAGCGATCCGGCCAGCCCCAAGGCGCTCGGCCTGTGAGCGGCGGCAAATCCGACAAGCCCGCCACGCAGGTGGTGCAGGCCGGGCGGCGGCCCGAATGGACGGGCGGGATCGTCAACCCGCCGGTCTGGCGCGCCTCCACGATCCTCTACGATTCGGTCGCGCATCTGCGGGCCACGGGCGCGAAGGACACGCACCACACGCTGTTCTACGGACGGCGGGGCACGCCGACCCAATGGTCGCTGGCCGATGCGCTCACCGAACTGGAGCCGGGGGCGGAGGCGACCTTCCTCTATCCATCCGGCGTGGCGGCGGTGGCGGCGGCGCTGCTGACCGTGCTGTCGCCGGGCGACGAACTGTTGCTGGTCGACAGCGCCTATGACCCGACCCGCTCGCTGGCGACGGGCCTGCTGGCGCGGATGGGGATCGCCACCCGCTTCTACGACCCCATGATCGGCGCCGGTATCGCAGAGCTGATCGGGCCGCAGACGCGCGCGATCTTCATGGAAAGCCCGGGCAGCCTGACCTTCGAGGTGCAGGACGTGCCTGCGATCGTCGCTGCGGCCCGCGCGCGAGGGGTCGCGACACTCATCGACAATACCTGGGCGACCCCCCTCCTCTTCCCGACGATCGGGCTCGGGGTCGACATGGCGATTCTCGCCTGCACCAAATATATCGTCGGCCATTCGGACGTGATGCTGGGATCGGTCACCGCCAATCCCGCCTGGTTCAAGCGGCTGCGTGAGACGAGCTTCCAGCTGGGCCAGCATGTCAGCCCCGACGATGCGTGGCTCGGCAGCCGGGGATTGCGAACGATGAAGCTGCGGCTCGACCGGCATGGCGAGAGCGCGTTGGCGGTGGCGCGATGGCTGGCGACGCGGCCAGAGGTAGCCCGGGTGCTTCACCCCGCCCTGCCCGACTGCCCCGGCCATGAGACCTTTCTGCGCGATTTCCGCGGACCGGCGGGGCTGTTCGCCTTCGAGCTTGCGGGCGGCGACGATGCGGCGCGGACTGCCCTGATCGACGGGCTGGAGCATTTCGGGATCGGCTATAGCTGGGGTGGTTATGAAAGCCTGGTCGTGCCGATCGACCCTCACCGCTATCGCAGCGTGACCCGTCGCCAGGCGGCAGGACCGATGGTGCGGCTGCAGATCGGGCTGGAAGATGTCGACGACCTGATCGCAGATCTGGCCGCCGGGCTGGACCGCTTTAGCGCGGTGCGCGGCTGACAAGTACATGATTTTGAGATGCGCACCACCCCGGCCGCAGACACGTAGATGAAATCGCACTGGTTAGAATAACTTCCGCGTGAATGTGACGTCTGCGCAACATAATATGGCTGTTCCGTGCCCCGTTGTACGAAACCGACTTGTGCAGGTGCGAAGGCGCTGGCATTCCAGCGCGACCGGCAGAGCGATCGCGCGGGGGCTTTGAGCCCCGATCATACAGACGCGGCATCGTCGGGACATGCAGGCGGGGACATCGGATCCATCCCATGAAAGGGACAATCGATGCGCTTCTCGCACCTTCTGGCCGGCGGCCTGTGTCTTGCCGCGGCCGCTCCTGCTCTTGCGCAGGAGGAAACGGCACCGCCCTCGCCGATCACCGTCAGCGGCAGCGTTTCCGTGCTTACCGACTATCGCCTGCGCGGCATCTCCCAGACCAACAAGAACGCGGCGGTGCAGGGCGCGCTGACGATCGCGCATGAAAGCGGCATCTATATCGGCACCTTCGCCTCCAACCTTGCGGGCTGGGGCACGTTCGGCGGCGCCAATATGGAGCTGGATGCGATCGGCGGCTGGAAGAAGACCTTCGGCAGCGCGACGACCGACGTCGGCGTGACGTGGTACACCTATCCGGGCGGCGCCTCTGAATCGGATGTGGTCGAGTTCTTCGGCCGCCTCTCGGGCACCGCCGGGCCGGCGACGCTGACCGCCGGCGTCTATTATGCTCCCAAGCAGACGTCGCTGGGCTATTTCACCGCCTCGGCAACGCCGTTCGTCGCGGGTGACGGCACCCGGCGCGACAATCTCTACCTGACCGGCGACGGCACGGTGGGCATTCCCGGCACGCCGATCACGGCCAAGGCGCATATCGGCTATTCGAAGGGCAACAAGGGACTCGGTCCCAACGGCACCAGCCTGGCCCCGACCGGCAAATATTGGGACTGGTCGCTGGGTGCGGACGTCGCCTTCTACAAGAACCTGACCTTCAACGTCTCCTATGTCGACACCGACATCGGCGACAGCGAGTCGGCCTATCTGCGGCCGAACCTTTCCAAGGGGCAGGTCGATGGCGGGGCGTCGATCACCGATCCCACCGTGGTCTTCTCAATCACCGCGGCCTTCTGATTGCGCGCGCCGGGCGGCGCTCTAAAGGGTGCCGCCCGGTGGTCTCGTGCGAAGATTGCATATTGGTTTGCGCAGAGGCGCGGAGGACGCAGAGCCGTGCGCCGAGCGCGACGCGCGCCTGCTTCGATGACCATCTGATAATTGACGTCGCCCCAGCGCAGGCTGGGGCCTTTTGCGACTGGCGTGCTTCGATCGCGGCAGATCCCAGCCTTCGCTGGGATGACGTAGTTCTTCGCTAGGTTGACGTGGTCGGGTAACCGTTCGTGCTGAGCGAAGTCGAAGCACCGTCTAGCCTCAGGCACTTCGACTGCGCTCAGGGCGAGCGGTCAGAGGTCGGCCGATCTCGCGTCATCCAACTCCAGCGATTCGCCGCTCTTCCCCCTCAATTCTGCGGCGTAGCGGGCTGCGGCGTGCTGGCCTGCGGCGTCACCCGTGCGTCCTGGCCGTCGCCCTGCGGGGCGGCGACGATGTCGCGGGTGGTGGTGCCCTTGTCGACGACATTGGTGTCGGGATCGCCGACCTGCGACCGGATGCCCGGATCGGTCGCATCGGCGCCGGCCTGGTTGAGCGTCGCGGTCTCGGCGGCGCTGCGGCGCGGGGCGCCGAAGATCGCCTCCAGCGTCTGCTGCTGGCCGACATTGTCCTGCGCACGCGCCGCGCCGGGCTTGGGCGGGACCAGCGCATAGTCGGGCGGGATCACCAGCGGCGCCTGGCGGGCGACGGCGAACTCGTCGGGACGCTTGCGGTTGAGGGGATTGCTGGCGCAGCCGGCGAGGAGCGACAGCCCTGCCGCGAGGATGACGACGTTACGCATGGGGACTCTCCGCAGAAGAAGAAGGCTGACCGGCTGTCGATTGCGTGTCGCGGACGAGCAGCGCGCGCAGCAGCAAGAGCACGACGCCGATGGTAATCGCGGCATCGGCGACATTGAAGACCAAAAAGGGCCGCCACTCCCCGAAGTGGAGGTCGGCGAAATCGACCACGTAGCCGAAGCGTACCCGGTCCAGGATGTTGCCGAGCGCGCCGCCGAGGACGAGGCCGAGCGCGATCTGGTCGGCCGGCTTCTTCTCGCGCGTCATCCAGATCGCGACCCCGAGCGCGATCGCGCCGGTCATCGCGACGAGCGCCCAGCGCGTGCCGTCGCCGTCCGCCGGCAACAGGCCTAGAGAAACGCCGATATTGGGCACGAAGCGAAGCGCGAAGAAGCCGGTCACCTCGCGCGCGGCGCCGAGATGGTCGATCCCGAGCGGTCCGGTGACCGCCCATTTGCTGAGCTGGTCGGCGGCGAACAGCAGGGCGGCGGCGACCAGGCCGCGGACAGGCAGCGTCATGCCGCCTCTCCCTGACCCGTCACGGCCGTGACGGCGGTACAGCGGTTGCAGAGCAGCCCGTCCTCCGTCACTTCGGGAAGATGGCGCCAGCAGCGGCCGCACTTGTGATAGTCGGTCCGGGCGACCGTCACGCTGCCGTCACCCGGCGACACGTCGGCGACGATGAACAGTTCGGCGAGCAGCGCGGCGGGCAGCGGCTGATCGGAAACGGTCACCATCGCCTCGTTGCTCGACCGGATCGTCTTTTCGCGGCGGAGCGGCTCGATCGCTTCGGTCACCGTCTCGCGCAGCGCGCGCACCGCCTGCCAGCGGGTGCCGAGCGCGGCGTCATCGGACGCAGGAGCCGGCAGCTGCGGCCATTCGAGCAGATGGACTGAGCCGTCCTCCGAAGGGTAGCGTGCCTGCCACACCTCTTCGGCGGTGAAGCAGATCACCGGCGCCGCGTAGCGGACGAGCGCGTGGAAGAGGATGTCGAGGACGGTGCGATAGCTGCGGCGCTTCACGCTGTCCGCCGCGTCGCAATAGAGGCTGTCCTTGCGCACGTCGAAGAAGAAGGCGGACAGGTCCTCGTTCGCGAAGTCGGTCAGCAGGCGCAGATAGCGGTTGAACTCATAGCCCGTCGCCGCCTCGCGCAGCTCGGTGTCGAGCATGTGGAGGCGATGGAGGATGTAGCGTTCGAGCTCCGGCATGTCGGCCGGCGCGACCTTCTCCGCCTCGCTGAAGCCGTCGAGCGCGCCGAGCAGATAGCGGAACGTGTTGCGCAGCTTGCGATAGGCGTCCGACGCGGTCGCCAGCACTTCCTTGCCGATGCGGACATCGTCGAAATAGTCGGTCGAGGCGACCCACATGCGCAGGATGTCCGCGCCGCTCTCGCCGATCACCTTGAGCGGATCGACGACATTGCCGAGGCTCTTGGACATCTTGCGGCCCTGGCCGTCGAGCGCGAACCCGTGGGTGAGCACCGCGTCATAGGGCGCACGGCCGCGGGTACCGCAGCTCTCGAGCAGCGAGGACTGGAACCAGCCGCGATGCTGGTCCGACCCTTCGAGATAGAGGTTGGCGCGGACGCCTTCGCCATAGCGCGCCTCGACGGTGAAGACATGGGTGCAGCCCGAATCGAACCACACGTCGAGAATGTCCTGCACCGGCTCGTAATCGGCGAGCGTATAGCCATCGCCGAGCAGCGCCTGATGGTCGCCGGTGAACCAGGCATCCGCGCCGCCGGCCCGGAAGGCCTCGACGATGCGGGCGTTGACCGCCGGGTCGCGCAGATAGTCGCCGGTGGCGCGGTGGACGTAGAGCGCGATCGGCACGCCCCAGGCGCGCTGGCGGCTGATCACCCAGTCGGGCCGGCCCTCCACCATCGCGGTGATGCGGTTCTCCGCGCGGGCCGGCACCCAGCGGGTGCGGGCGATCGCGTCGAGTGCGAGTTCGCGCAGGGTGGCGCCGTTGCCGGAACCAAGCCCCTCCCCTTCAGGGGAGGGGTTGGGGTGGAGCGCTTCCCCAAGCGCGTCGGCCTCGGTGAGACTGCGACGCCCCACCCCTGACCCCTCCCCTGAAGGGGAGGGGAGAATGGAAGCGCGGTCCATCGGAATGAACCATTGCGGGGTCGCGCGGAAGATGACCTTGGCCTTGGACCGCCAGCTGTGCGGATAGCTGTGCGCGAAGTCGTCGCTGGCGGAAAGCAGCGCGCCCACTTCGCGCAGGTCGGCGCAGATCGGGCCGTCGGCGGCGACGAACTTCTTGTTGATGACGCTGCCCTGCCCGCCCAGCCACGGCCAGTCGGCGCGGTAGAGGCCGGCGGCGTCGACCGCGAAGACGGGCTCGATCCCGTACTGGCGGCAGAGGAGGAAATCGTCCTCGCCATGATCCGGGGCCATGTGGACGAGGCCGGTGCCGGCATCGGTCGTCACGAAGTCGCCGGGCAGGAAGGGGCGCGGGGTGGCGAAGAAGCCGCCCAGGGCGTGCATCGGATGCTTAGCGGTCGCGCCGTCGAATTCCGTGCCCTTCACCAGCGCCACCAGCTCCTCCATCTGGAGGCCGGTGCGCTTGCTGAAGGCGGGGAGCAGCGGCTCGGCGACGACGAACTTGCGGCCGCCGCTCTTGAACAGGACGTAGTCGTGCGAGCGGCCATAGGCGAGCGCCTGGTTGACCGGGATCGTCCAGGGCGTCGTCGTCCAGATGACCGCGGTTGCGCCGACCAGTTCGGGCCAATCGGCCGATGCGATCTCGAACCCGACATCGATCTGGGTGGATACGATGTCCTCATACTCCACCTCCGCCTCGGCCAGCGCGGTCTTTTCGACCGGCGACCACATGACGGGCTTGGCACCGCGATAGAGCTGGCCCGATTCGGCGAACTTCAACAGCTCGCCGACGATCGCCGCCTCCGCGTCGAACTTCATGGTGAGATAGGGATCGTCCCAGTCGCCCATGATGCCCAGCCGCTCGAACTGGCCCCGCTGCACCGCGACCCACTTCTCGGCATAGGCGCGGCACTCGGCGCGGAACTGGTCGACCGGCACGTCGTCCTTGTTCTGCTTCTTCGCGCGATAGGCCTCCTCGACCTTCCACTCGATCGGCAGGCCATGACAGTCCCATCCCGGGACATAGGGTGCATCCTTGCCCATCAGCGACTGGCTGCGGACGATGATGTCCTTAAGCACCTTGTTCATCGCATGGCCCATATGGATGTCGCCATTGGCGTAGGGCGGGCCATCGTGGAGGATGAACAGCTCGCGCCCGGCACGCTCCCGGCGCAGGCGCTGGTACAGCCCGATCCGCGCCCAGCGGTCGAGGATCGCAGGCTCCTTGGCGGCGAGGCCCGCCTTCATCGGGAAATCGGTCGTCGGCAGGAAGACGGTGTCGCGCCAGTCCCTGCCCTGAGCGGCGGTGTCGGTCATTCGCCCGCGCTTAGAATGTCCCGCGCCCGGGCACAATCGGCGTCCATCTGTGCGATGAGGGCGGGCAGCCCGTCGAACATCGCCTCCAGGCGGAGATACTCGATCAGCTCCACCTCCAGCCGCTCGCCGTAGAGATCGCCGGCAAAGTCGAAGAAGTGCGGCTCCAGCAGTTCCTTCAGCGGTTCGAACTGCGGGCGTATCCCCAGATTGGCGGCGCCGTTCAGCACCCGCCCGTCCGCCAGCCGTCCGCGCACGGCATAGATGCCGTAGGCGGGACGCAGATAATTGCCGAGCGACAGATTGGCGGTGGGGTAACCGATGGTGCGTCCGACCTTGTCGCCATGTTCCACCATTCCCTCGATCGCGAAGGGGCGGGTCAGCAGCCGCGCGGCTTCCCGCATCTCGCCGAGGCGCAGATGGGCGCGGATGCGGCTGGAGGAGACGGGCTCGCCATCGAGGCAGACGGGACCGACCGCCTGCGCCGCGAAGCCATGGCGCTCGCCCGCCGCCCGGAGCACTTCGACATTGCCCGATTTGCGATGGCCGAAGGTGAAGTCCTCGCCCGTCACCACGCCGGCGACCGCAAGGTGACCGAGGAGGCGCTCTGCGATAAACTGCTCGGCCGACAGCGCGGCGAGATCGCCATCGAAGCGGAAGACGACCATCGCATCGGCGCCGGCGCCGGCGAACAGGCGTTCGCGCTGGTCGAGCGTGGTCAGGCGAAAGGGCGGCGCATCGGGTTGGAAGTGCCGCACCGGATGCGGATCGAAGGTGGCGACCAGCGCCGGCCGTCCCTCGGCCCGGGCCCGCGCCACGGCCGCCGCCACCACCGCCTGGTGGCCGAGATGAAACCCGTCGAAATTGCCGAGCGCGACGATCCCCCCGGCCAGATGCGCCGGAACCGCCTCGCCGCCGTCAAGCCGCTGCATGGGGGCGCTTTAGAGAGGGTGGCGGGGCGTTGCTAGTGTGAACGCGGACCCGCGGCTGTCCCCGTCGCTGCTGCGCTGGCGAGCTTCCGCCGGGGCCTTGCAGTCTCTAGGCCTGCATGGGCTTGACGTTGGCGCTGGTCTTCCAATCCTTGCGGAGCCGCACCTTCGCACCGTGATCCCGATGACGTTCAGAGCCGCACGAGCGTGACGAAGCTGTAGCCGTCGTGATCCTCGCGCGCGACTTCCCGCAGGCCATCAAAGGCGGGGACGACTGCGTCACCTTCGGGTTCGGCATGGATCTCGGTCAGCTCGACGCGGTCGGGAGTGAAGAGCGCGAAGACCTCTACGCCGCCGATCACCATCGCCTCCTCCCCCGCCAGAGCCAGTGCCTCGCCGGGGCCATGCGCCACTTCGGCACCAGCGGCGGACCAGCCGGTGTCACGAGTCAGGACGATATGCCGGCGGCCGGGAAGCGGCGCGGGGAAGCTGTCGAAGGTCCTGCGACCCATCACCATCGGCCGCCCCATGGTGAGGGCCTTGAAGCGCTTGAGATCGGCGGGAATGTGCCAGGGCAGCTGGCCGTCGCGGCCGATCACGCCGTTGCGCGCGCGGGCGAGGATGAAGGTGATCACACCGCCACCGGCGCCTTGATATGCGGTTGCGCCGCATAGTCGTGCAGCACGAAGTCCTCGAGCGCATAGCCGTCGAGCGCGTCCGGGCGGCGCAGGATCTCCAGCCGCGGCAGCGGGCCGGGCTGGCGCACCAGCTGGGTGCGCGCCTGCTCCAGATGGTTGAGGTAGAGGTGGCAGTCGCCGCCGGTCCAGATGAATTCGCCCACCTCCAAATCGCATTGCTGCGCGAGCATATGCGTGAGGAGCGCGTAGCTGGCGATGTTGAACGGCACGCCGAGGAAGATGTCGGCCGAGCGCTGGTAGAGCTGGAGGGACAGGCGGCCATTGGCGACATGCGTCTGGAACAGGCAATGGCAGGGCGACAGCGCCATCGCCTGCAACTCGCCCGGATTCCACGCCGTGACGATCTGGCGGCGCGAGCCGGGATCGCGGCGGATGGTGGCGATCAGATCGGCGATCTGGTCGATATGGCGACCGTCCGTCGACACCCAGTCGCGCCACTGCTTGCCATAGACGGGGCCGAGATCGCCGTTCGCATCGGCCCATTCGTCCCAGATGCTGACCCGCTGCTCCTGCAGCCAGCGCACATTGGTGTCGCCGCGCAGGAACCAGAGCAGCTCGACGATGATCGAACGCAGGTGGAGCTTCTTGGTGGTGAGCACCGGAAAGCCTTGGGCCAGGTCGAAGCGCATCTGGTGGCCGAAGACCGACAGCGTGCCGGTGCCCGTCCGGTCGGTCTGCTGCGCCCCGTGGTTCAGGACGCGATCCATCAGGTCGAGATATTGGCGCATGGGCTCAGGACTGCATCCGGCAGGGCTTGATCGCTTCCGGCTCCGGCCGGGCGCCCTCGACGCGGAAGGCGGCCATATAGCCGCCCGCGGAGGGCATGGGCTGGCGCCACACCTGCCGATAGCCGACCGCGGCGAACTCGCACTGGAGCAGCTCGGGCGGGGTGCCGTGGTCCTGGGTACGGCGGTCGGCGTCGACCACGATCACCAGCCCGTCGGGCCTGAGCGCGGGGCGCATCCGCCAGAGGAATTCGTAGGGCTGCGCGATCTCGTGATACATATGGACCATGAGGACGCGGTCGAAGCTGGCGTCGGGCAGCTTGGGATCGGCCGCCTCGCCCAGCCGGACGCTGACATTCTCCAGCCGCTCGCGCGAGACGCGCTCGGCGAGTTGGTCGCGGACGCCGGCGACGATGTCCTCCGCCAGCACCCTGCCCTCCTTGCCGACGCGGGTGGCGAGGCGGACGGTATAATAGCCCTCGCCAGCGCCGATATCGGCGACGGTCATGCCGGGGCGGATCGCGGCACGATCCATCACCGTCTCCGCCTCGCGCAACCGGTCGCGGGCGTCCTCGTTCGACCAGCGCGACGAGACGATCTGCGCGACCGGGCGGTCGGCGGCAGGGAACGGGCCGGGGCGCTCGGGCTCGTGCTTGATCAGCGGCTTGGTGCCGTCGCAGGCGGCGAGGGTGAGCAGGAGGAATGCGGCGACCTGACTCATTCTGCTCGCTCCGCGCAACCGGGGCTCCAGACGCGGAGAGATCCGCGCAAGATCCGCGCCGTCAGCGCGTCGGGATCCCCGCCTGCGCGGGGATGACGAATCAGGCGAGAATGGCGCGATCGTCGGCACCTTAGTCGACGTCCTCCACCGACACCGCTTCGCCGGTCACGCGCTGCGACAGGGCGGCGGCCATGAAGGGGTCGAGGTCGCCGTCGAGCACGTCGCCGGGCGCGGTCGAGGTCACGCCGGTGCGCAGGTCCTTCACCATCTGATATGGCTGGAGCACATAGGACCGGATCTGGTGGCCCCAGCCGATATCGGTCTTGGTGGCGTTCTGCGCGTTCGCCGCCGCCTCGCGCTCGGCGAGTTCGCGCTCGTAGAGACGGGCACGCAGCTGGTTATAGGCCTCCGCCTTGTTCTTGTGCTGCGAACGCTGGTTCTGGCACTGGACGACGATGCCGGTGGGCAGGTGGGTGATGCGCACCGCCGAGTCGGTGGTGTTGATGTGCTGACCGCCGGCACCGCTGGCGCGATAGGTGTCGATTCGCAATTCGCTGTCGTTGATCTCGACCTCGATATTGTCGTCGATCACCGGATAGACCCAGACGCTGGCGAAGCTGGTCTGGCGGCGCGCGTTCGAATCGAACGGGCTGATGCGGACGAGGCGGTGGACGCCGCTCTCCGTCTTGGCATAGCCATAGGCGTTTTCGCCCTTCATCAGCAGCGTCGCCGACTTGATGCCCGCCTGTTCGCCGGCGTGGTAGTCGACCAGCTCGACCTTCATGCCGTGCCGCTCCGCCCAGCGCGTGTACATGCGCTGGAGCATCTCCGCCCAGTCGTTGCTCTCGGTGCCGCCGGCGCCGGCGTTGATCTCAAGATAGGTATCGTTGGCGTCCGCCTCGCCGGCGAGCAGCGCCTTCACCTTGTCCTGCTGCGCCCGCTCGGCCAGCTCGGCGAGGCTCTGCGTCCCCTCCTCCGCCAGCTCGTTATCGCCCTCCGCCTCGGCCAGCTCGATCAGCTCGACCGTGCCGGACAGCTCGCTCTCGATCGCGCGCGTGGCGGTGATCGCCTCGTCCAGCCGCCGGCGCTCGCGCATCACCTCCTGCGCAGCCTTGGGATCGTTCCAGAGCGCCTGGTCCTCAACACGCGCATTCAGCTCGTCCAGCCGGCGGAGCGCACGGTCCCAGTCGAGGAAGCGGCGCAGCAGCGCCAGGGCATCGTTGATCGTATCGACATGGGCCTGCGCTTCGGCGCGCATCACTCTTCTCCAAAACTCGTCCGTCATGCCAGCGCAGGCTGGCATCGTTCGCCGCATCACCCGTCCCTGCGGCACGAGATCCCGGCCTTCGCCGGGATGACGATATAGGGCGGCTAGTAGATTCCGCCTTCCCTTTGCAAGAAATCGCTGTCTCGCGGTGCGGTAGGCGTAGCGCTCGCGGCGGCGGTGGGCTCGGCTGCGGGGCCCGCGCGACGGGCGGCTCGGCGCGGCTCCGTTTCCGGCTTGAACGCCTCCCAGATCACCTCGGGCTTGGGGTCGTTGTCGTCGGGGAAGGTGCCGAAGACGGGCTTGCCGCTCATCCGGTCGATCCGCACCATGCGGATGCCGGCCGGCGCGCGGAAGGGGAGCTTGTCCAGCCCCTCATAGGCCTTCACCGCGAACTGCTTGAAGATCGGCGCGGCGACGGTGCCGCCTTCCGCCGCGCCGAGACGGCGGGGATTGTCATAGCCGATATAGAGGCCGCCGATGAACTGCGGCGTGCCACCGATGAACCAGACATCGGTCGGGCCGGTGGTGGTACCGGTCTTGCCGAACATCGGCCGGTCCAGATCGCGCAGCGTCGTCGCGGTGCCGCGCTGGATGACGCCTTCGGTGATGTGGACCATCTGATAGGCGGTCTGCGGGTCGATCGCCTGGCGCATGCGGATCGCGGGGCGCGGCATCGGGCCGCCATTCCAGGCAGGCGCGTTGCAGCCGTCGCAGGCGCGCCACCCCTCCGGCCAGATCACCTTGCCGTGACGGTCCTGCACGAAATCGATCAGGCTCGCCTCGGCCAGGCCCCGCCCCTGATTGGCCAGCATCGCATAGGCGTTGACCATGCGGCTGACCGTCGTCTCGCCCGCGCCGAGCGCGATGGCGAGATAGGGCGAGTAGGTGCCGACGTTCATCCGCTTCATCACGTCGACCACACGGCCCATGCCGATCTGCGCGGCGGTGCGCACGGTCATCAGGTTGCGCGACTGTTCGATGCCCCAGCGCATCGTGCGCGGGCCGGCGGAACGCATATTGGCGAAGTTGCGGAAGCATTTCTGCCCCAGTCGCGCACCCTGGTAGACGCAGAAGGGCCCGTCGACGATGATCGAGGCCGGCGTCATGCCGCTTTCCAGCGCGGCGGAATAGACGATCGGCTTGATCGTCGAGCCCGGCTGGCGCTGCGCCTGGGTCGCGCGGTTGAACGCCTGGAGGCGCGCGTCGAATCCGCCCTGCATGGCGAGGACGCGGCCGGTGCCCGGCTCCTCGACGACGAAGCCGCCCGAGATGCGCGGCACCGAGCGCAGCGCCCATTGGCTGCCCGCGGGCGCGACGGCGATGAGGTCTCCTGCCCTGATCGTCGAGAAGGCGGGCGTGTCGGTTCCGCGGCGCGGGACCAGCGCATTGCCGCGCGGCAGTGTGCCGGTGCGTCCGTCGGCGAACCCGATCGTCCAGCCATCGCCCTCGCGCGCGATCGCCACGGCAGCACGCCAGTCGGCATAGTCGAGGCCGATATTGGTGTTGAGGAGCGCCTGCTGCCAGCGTCCCTCATCGAAGTCGAGATGGCGGATCGGCCCGGCCCAGCCCCGCCCGCTCTCGTAGCGGATCAGCCCGGCGCGCAGCGCCTCGGCCGCCAGCCCCTGAAGCCGCGTGTCGAGCGAGGTGCGCACCCACAGGCCGCCCTCATAGACGCTGTTGGGCGTCGCCTTCGCCGTCTCGCCGAATCGGGCGATCAGCTCGCGGCGAACCTCCTCGACGAAATAGCCGCCGACCGACTCGAACCGCGGGGTGCGGCGGAGGACCGCGCCGATCGGCTCCGCCATCGCCGCGTCATATTGCGCGCGGGTGATGAAGTCGTTGCGGAGCATCTCGCGCAGCACATAGCCGCGCCGCTCCAGCGCGCGGTCGGTATGGCGGAAGGGATCGTAGTTGGACGGCCCCTTGGGCAGGATCGCCAGATAGGCCATCTGCGCGAGGCTCAGCTCGCCCAGCTCCTTGTCGAAATAGGCATGGCTGGCGGCCTCGACCCCGAAGGCGTTCCGCCCCAGCGCGATCTGGTTGAGATAGAGTTCGAGGATCTGCTCCTTGGTAAGCGTATCCTCGATCTTCCAGGCGAGGATCGCCTCCTTGAGCTTGCGGCCATAGCTCGCCTCGTTGCCGACGAGCAGGTTCTTGGCGACCTGCTGGGTGATGGTCGAGGTGCCGCGCGGCGTGTTGCCGCTGACCAGTCCCTGCCACGCGGCCCGGACGAGGCCCGGATAGTCGAGGCCGTGATGCTCGAAAAAGGTGCGGTCCTCGGCGGCGAGGAACGCCTTGACCAGGAGCGGCGGATATTCGGCATAGGCCAGCTCCACCCGCCGTTCGCGCGCATAGGTATGGACGGGATTGCCGTCCGTGCCGCGGACATGAGTGGGCAGCGGCGGCTCGTAGCTGCGCAGCTGGTCGACCGAAGGCAAGCCGCGGACGACGAGGAGCCACAGGAGCAGGAGCGTCACAAGGCCGAGCGCGACAAGGCCCGCCAGCGCCTTGACCCACCACCGCCCCCACGCGCCGCGCCAGGCCGCGCCGAGGCGACCGGGGGCAGAGGATGGGGTGGCGGTCGTCACGGTCATGGAAAGGCGTCGGCTTTTAGCAGGTTCGCTTCCGTACGCCAGCCGGTTGGCTGGGGGCGGGCCAGGGCGGCGGCGCCTCGCCTTGGCGCTTGCGCAGGCGAAGGCTCGCCAAAGCCCTTCTGCGTGATCGCCGCGCCGGCGGGGATGACGGATGTGAGGTGGGTTCGGCGGTTGCTGCGGTGGCCCCTATCCTGGGACGGCCCTAGAGCGACGCCAGCCGCCGCGCGAAATGCGCCTCGACCGCGCGGCGGACCGTCTCCGCGATGCGCTCGCGACCGGGCTTCGAGTCGAGGAAGGCTGCGTCGGCGGGGTTGGAGATATAGCCGGTCTCGAACAGGATCGAGGGCATGTCGGGCGCCTTCAGCACCATCAGGCTGGCCATGCGATGGAAGTTGGGCTTCACGGGAATCAGTGGCTTGGCCTCGCGCCCGAGGAGGCGCGCGAAGCTGGCCGAACTGTTCATCGTCTCGCGCCGCGTCAGATCGATCAGGATCGACGAGATGTCGGCGCCGGCGTCGCCGAGATCGACGCCGTTGATCGTGTCGGCCTTGTTCTCGCGCGCGGCGAGCCGGGCGGCTTCCTTGTCGGAGGCGACCTCCGACAGGGTGTAGACGGTCGCGCCGCTCGCGGCATCCGCAGTGGCGCTGTCGCAATGGACCGAGATGAACAGGTCGGCCTTGAGCCGCCGAGCGATGCCGTAGCGCTCGCGCAGGACGAGGAAGCGGTCGTCGTTGCGGGTCAGGGCGACGCGCACCCGCCCGCCCGCCAGCAGCCGGTCGCGCATCGCGCGGGCGAGGCGCAGCGTGACGTCCTTCTCGCGCAGCCCCGTCTCGGAATTGATCGCACCGGGATCGGCGCCGCCATGGCCGGCGTCGATCACCACGAGCGGGCGCGCCAGATTGCCGCGCACGGATGGAAGCGGCGGCGCCTTGGCGGCCGGTGGCACCTTGATCGAGACCTTGTAGTCGCGCGCCGGCCCGCGCTCCGGGGGCGCGGCGTCGCTGGCGGTGGCGGGCAGTGCCAGCAGGACGGCGGCAGCGGCGACCGGCCCTGACACTTTCGCGAACATCATAGGCTTCGCCATCGGCTTCACATCCCTCGGCGCGGCGCGGCCCTGATCCACGCTACCCCGCCCCCTACTGTCCCGGGGCCCCGGCTGGACCCTGATTGGTGAACGGCTTCTATGTCGGCATAGTTAACACACCCTTGATCTTTCGGGGATATAGCTTGCGCGACCCGTCGAGGTGCGCCGGTTGCGATGGGCGACCGGTAATGCTAGCGAGGGGATGCACTCGTGCGTCGACGTCTATCCGGCGGACGCCGCCGGGACCGCCAGCCCCTCGCCGCCAGCCACCTGCTGTCGCGACGGGCCAATCCAGGTTGACGCACGCAATGACGCTTTCCCCGTTCCCGCTCCACCGCCAGGCCGATGCCGGCGGCGTCGCGGGCGTCCGGGCGCCGTGGGCCCCATTGCCCCGGCACGTCCTGCGCGCAGACGCGATTTTCCGCCACCCTGCGCCCGCCATCCGGCCGGGCGCCCACCATCATCGCGCGCGAGGGCTTCGTCCGACGACCGGCCCGACGCGCGCGTGGAGACCATTTGATGACCACCCGCATGCTGATCGATGCACGCCACCGGGAAGAGACCCGCGTGGCGGTAGTACAAGGTAACCGGATCGAGGAGTTCGACTTCGAGTCCGCCGAGCGCAAGCAGCTCAAGGGCAATATCTATCTCGCCAAGGTGACGCGCGTCGAGCCGTCGCTGCAGGCCGCGTTCGTCGAATATGGCGGCAACCGTCACGGCTTCCTCGCCTTCTCGGAGATCCATCCCGACTATTATCAGATCCCCAAGGAGGATCGCGACGCGCTGCTGCGCGAAGAGGCCGAGCATGCGGCGGAGGAAGCCGCGCTTCGCGCCGAGCAGGACGCCGACGAGGAGGAGTTCGACGACGAGGACATGGACGCCGAGGGCGACCATGACGAGCTCGACGCCGACGAGCACGACCATGATGCCGATCATGACGCCGGCGAGGAAGGCAGCGACGAAGCCCCGCGCCGCCGGCGTCGCCGCTCGGGCGGCAATGACGATCAGGTCGAGGCGCTCCGTCAGCGCCGCCAGAACCTGCGCCGCCGCTACAAGATCCAGGACGTGATCCGCCGCCGTCAGGTGCTGCTGGTCCAGGTCGTGAAGGAAGAGCGCGGCAACAAGGGCGCGGCGCTGACCACCTATCTGTCGCTCGCCGGCCGCTATTGCGTGCTGATGCCCAACACGTCGCACGGCGGCGGGATCAGCCGGAAGATCAGCAACGCCGCCGACCGCAAGCGGCTGAAGTCGATCATGGCCGACCTGTCGCTGCCCTCGTCGATGGGCTGCATCGTCCGCACCGCCGGCCTTCAGCGCACCAAGACCGAGATCAAGCGCGACTTCGACTATCTCGCCCGGCTGTGGGACGAGATCCGCGAGAAGACGCTGACCTCGGCGGCGCCGGCGCTGATCTATGGCGACAGCGACCTGATCAAGCGCGCCATCCGCGACATCTATAACAACGGCGTCGACGAGGTGATCGTCGAGGGCGAGGAAGGCTATCGCCACGCCAAGGACTTCATGCGGCTGCTGATGCCCAGCCACGCGAAGAAGGTGAAGCAATATGCCGACGCGGTGCCGCTGTTCCAGCGCGCGCATGTCGAGGACCAGCTGGCGGCGATGTACAATCCCGTCGTCCAGCTGAAGTCCGGCGGCTATCTGGTCATCAACCCGACCGAGGCGCTGGTGTCGATCGACATCAACTCGGGCCGCTCCACCCGCGAGCACAATATCGAGCAGACCGCGACGGCCACCAATCTGGAAGCGGCGCAGGAGATCGCCCGCCAGTTGCGCCTGCGCGACATGGCCGGCCTCGTCGTCATCGACTTCATCGACATGGACCATTCGTCCAATGTCCGGAAGGTCGAGAAGGCGATGAAGGAGGCGCTGAAGAACGACCGTGCGCGCATCCAGGTCGGCCGCATCTCCAGCTTCGGCCTGATGGAGATGAGCCGCCAGCGGCTGCGCACCGGCGTCCTCGAGGCGTCGACCCGCGCCTGCCCGCATTGCGAGGGGACCGGGCTGGTCCGCACCGCCTCGTCCGCGGGGCTCTCGGCGCTGCGGCTGATCGAGGAGGAGGCGGCGCGCGGCCGCGGCTCGATCCTCACGCTGCGCGCGAGCCATGAGGCGACGATCTACGTCCTCAACAAGAAGCGCGGCGACATCGCCGAGATCGAGGATCGCTACGGCGTCACGGTCGAGATCGTGCCCGATCGCGAGGAGGAGGGCGCGCGCATGTCGGTCGAGGCCAGCGGCCCGCCGCCCGCCCATGCGCCCAGGATCGACGAGCTGATCGTCGACGAGGACGAAGACGACTATATCGACGAGGTCGAGGCCGAGGAGGACGAGGCCGAGACGGTCGAAGCCACCACGGGCGGTGCGCGCGACGAGGAGGGCGACGGTGCGGGCCGCAGCCGCCGCCGCCGTCGCCGTCGCGGCCGTCGCGGTCGCGACCGTGAGGCCGGCGAAGCCGAGGGCGCGATCGAGCCCACGGCCGGCGAGGACGAAGGCGACGAGGCCGAAGAGGGCGACGCGGTCGAGTCCGCGTCGACGCCGGACGCGGAGCCGGCCGAGGGCGAGCAGGGCGAGGGTGCGCGGCGTCGCCGCCGCGGGCGTCGCGGTCGGCGCGGCGGTCGGCGCGAGGGCGGCGGCGAAACCGAGGCCTCGGTCGACGAGGCTTCGGAGCCAGCGACCGAGACCGTCGAAGAGGCGGCGGACGCTGCCGATTCGGGCCCGGTGATCGATCCCATCGCCCTCCCCGTCCCGGCGCCGGCCGAGATCACCGCCGAGGTCGAACCGGCCGCAGAGGCGCCCAAGACGCGCCGCCGTCCGCGGGCTCGCACCGCCAAGCCGGCGGCCGAGGCACCGGTGATCGAGACCGCGGCGCCGGCCGCACCCGAGATGGCCGCAACCGACAAGGCCGCTCCGGCGGACAAGGAGGCGCCTGCAAAGCCCCGCCGTAGCCGCAAGAAGGCCGCGCCGGTCGTCGAGGCAGAGGCCGAGGCAGCTCCGGCAGCGGACGCGGAGCCGGCCAAGCCCGCCAAGCCGCGCCGCACCCGGAAGGCGCCGGCCAAGGCCGCCGCCGAGACTCCGGCGGCAGAATCGGCGGAAGAGGCGACACAAGACGCTCCTGCCGACGAGCCGGCGGCGGATGACACCGCCAGGGAGGTCACGACGTCCGAATCGCCGCGTCGCGGCTGGTGGCAGCGGACCTTCGGCGCCTGATTGCGGTGCGTGGCGGTCGCCGCAAGGCGGCCGCCACGGCATTGGGGCGGAGTCGCGACCTTCGGAGAGACGCGGCGGCGGGGAACGCCGGGTGGCACCGGCGGGTTTTTGGGGCATGATCGCTTCCCCTTCGCCTAATCCCCCGCGCGGCGTACCCGGCGGGCGGGACCTTTCAGCGCCGCCACTTCCCGATCCGGCTACCGTCAGCCTGTTCTTCGACTTCGACGGGACGCTGGTCGAGCTCGCTCCCACGCCCGATGCCATCATCGTCGACGATGCGCTCGGCATGCGGCTGGCGCGGCTGTCGGAGGCGACCGGTGGGCGGGTGGCGATCGTTACCGGGCGATCGATCGCGCAGATCGACCGGCTGATGGGCCGGCACGCCGAGGGGCTGGCGATCGCCGGCAGCCATGGTGCGGAGCGGCGTACGCCGGCGGAGGGCCATGTGCTGCCTGCCCGCACTCCGGAACTGGAGGCGGCGACCGAGGCGCTGCGGACCTTCGCCGAGGCCGAGAGATTGGTGTTCGAAGCCAAGACCCTCGGCGTTTCGCTCCACTACCGGACGGTACCCGAGCGGGAGGCCGTGGCGCGTGAGGGGGCGGCACGCATCGCCGGCGCCTATGGACTGAGCGCCCACCCCGGCAAGATGATGGTCGAAGTGCGGCTGCCGGGCGACAAGGGCGCCGCCGTCCACGCGATGATGCAGGATCCGGCAATGGCAGGGACGAAGCCCTGGTTCTTCGGCGACGACGTGACCGACGAGGATGGCTTTGCCGCTGCGGCGGCACTGAGCGGTGCGGGCGTGCTGATCGATCCGCCGCGCGATACCGCCGCGACCTACAGGCTCGACGACGTCGCGGCGCTGCGCGGCTGGATCGACGCCCTGCTGGCGCGCTCCGGCGATCGCGCGACGGAGCGCCTGGCATGAGCCGGCTCGTCGTCATCTCCAACCGCGTCGCGGTGCCGAGCAAGGATGCCAGCGCCAATCAGGGCGGACTGGCGGTCGCGCTGCTGTCTGCGCTGCGCGAGCGTGGCGGGATCTGGTTCGGCTGGTCCGGCGAGACTACCGAGCATTTCACCGGCGAGATCCACCGTGCCGAGGGCGACGGCGTCACCACGGCGACGATCGACCTCGAGGAGCAGGACATCGATGAATATTACAACGGCTTCGCCAATCGCACCCTGTGGCCGCTCTTCCACTATCGTATCGACCTGACCGAGTTCGAGCGCGATTTCGAGGGCGGGTACAAGCGCGTCAATGCGCGCTTCGCGGACACGGTGCGGCCGCTGATCGGCGACGACGATCTGGTCTGGGTGCACGACTATCATCTGATCCCGCTGGGCGCGCGGCTGCGCGAACGCGGCGTGACGAACCGGCTTGGCTTCTTCCTGCACACCCCCTGGCCGCCGTCGCGGCTGCTGGTGTCGCTGCCGAGTCACAAGCGTCTGGTCGAGGCGCTGTTCGCCTATGACGTGATCGGCTTCCACACGGAGGACTGGCTCGACAGCTTCCACCGCTATGTGGTCGACATGATGGGCGGGACGTTCGACGAGGACGGTTGCGTCGTCGTCGGCTCGCGCCGTGTCCGCGCGATCGTCGCGCCGATCGGGATCGACACCGCCGAGTTCGAGGCCGCGGCCGTGTCTCCGGAAGCGCGGTTCACGATGGAGCGGATGCAGATGTCGTCCACCGGGCGCAGCCTGATGGTCGGCGTCGACCGGCTCGACTATTCCAAGGGGCTGCGCGAACGGTTCCTGGGCTATGAGCGCTTCCTCCACAACCATCCCGACCGGCGCGGGCTTGTCTATCTGCTGCAGGTCGCCCCGCCCAGCCGGGAGAAGGTGAATACCTATCAGGAGATCCGCGCCGACCTCGACGCGCTGTCCGGCCGGATCAACGGCGAATATGCGGACATGGACTGGGTGCCGATCCGCTACGTTAATCAGGGCTATCCGCGGCCGCAGCTGGCCGGGATCTATCGCGCGGCGCGGGTGGCGCTGGTCACGCCGCTCCGCGACGGCATGAACCTGGTGGCCAAGGAATATGTCGCCGCGCAGGATCCTCAGGATCCCGGCGTCCTGATCCTGTCGAGCTTCGCGGGCGCGGCGGCGCAGATGACCGACGCGGTGCTGGTCAACCCGTATAGCGCCGAGGAGCTGGCGGATGCGATCGACCAGGCGCTGTCGATGCCGCGCGACGAGCGCCGCCGGCGTTGGCAGGCGCTGATCGCGGGCGTCCGGCGCGAGGACGTGTTCTGGTGGTGCGACCTGTTCCTGGGCGAGCTTGCCGCCGTCAAGGTGCCCGTGACCGGCTGAAGCGACGTTCGAACCAGCGCGACGAAAGGTAACCTGGCGCAACTTCTGGCCTGTTAGCGTCAACAGAACATCAAGGTTCTTCCGCTACCGCAGCAACTTAGAGAGGCGGGCATGGCCCCGCCCTGCGAGTGACGGGAGATGGGATGCAGGACGCGGACAGCACCAGCGTGGTCGGCCATGTCGGGCGCAAGGGGTTGCGCTTCGCGCTGACCGACGGACATGGCGGCGTGAAGCCGGGCACGATGCGCCACTATGACGTCGAGGCCGGATCGAGTGTCTCGGGCAGCCTGTCCAGTTTTCGGCGCGATACGGGCCTCGACCATCTCCCGCGCCGGCTGGCGATCGCCGTCGCCGGGCTCGCGCGGGGCGACGCGATCTCGATCACCCAGACGCGCTGGTTCGTCTCGCGCTCGGGCCTCCAGTCGATGCTTGGAGCCCCGCCGCTAATCCTCAACGATTTCGAGGCGGAGGCCTGGGCGCTCACCGGCCATGGCGGCGCGCAGACGCCGATCGCCGGGGCGCCGCCGGTCAACCTGCGGGAGCCGGGGACCTATTGCATCGCCGGGATCACTTCGGGACTTGGCGTATCGGTCATGACCCGTGATCGCGCGGGCGGCGTCCATGTGCTGGCAACCGAGGCCGGACATGCGGGCTTCGCGCCCGGATCGCGACGGATGGCCGAGCTGGTCGCGACGATGTTCCCGAACACCCATCCGATCGCGGCCGAGGATCTGATCTCGGCCGGCGGACTGGTCGCGATCTACAATGCGCTCGCCGGCCAGCAGCATTCGTCTAAGCGGATGACGCGGCCGGAGGATATCACCCGCCATGCCGCCAGCGATCCGCTCGCACGCGCCGCCTGCGAGATGCTGTGCGAGGCGTTCTGGACGCATATCGGCAATCTGGTGCTGAGCTACGGCGCCTGGGACGGCGTGATCGTGACCGGCGGCCTTGCGATGGCGTTGCGCGATACGCTGGGCGGGCCGCGCATGCAGGCGTGTCTCGCCGGCACCGGCAAATATGCGCGCCTGGTGGCGGCGATGCCGCGCATGCTCGTCGCGGTGGAACATGGCGAACTGCTCGGCGCGGCCAAGGCGCTCCAGCGTCAGGCGGCCTGAGCCGCGGCGGTCATCGCTTCCTCTGCCATCGTCACCCGGCGACGCGGCAGCGCTTCCGGCATCTCCGCCCGAACCGCGGCCAGCACCGCCTCCCGCACCTCGCAGCGCAGGTCGAAGGCGGTCGAGGCGTCCTTCGCGGTCATCAGCCCCCGCACCTGGATCGCGTCAGCCGCCACATCGATGACCTGACAGTTCCAGAAGCGCCGATCCCAGCGCGCACTCGCCTCGACCGCCCGGCCGACGATCGTGCGCAGCCGCGCGATGTCGGTAGCCGGATCGAAGTACCAGATCACCGAGCCGAGAAGCTGGCTGGTCTCCCGCGTCCAGTTCTGGAAGCTCGATTCGAGGAATTTGGAGACGGGTACGACCAACCGGCGCTCGTCCCACAGCTTGATCACCACGAAGGTCAGCCGGATCTCCTCGATCCGGCCCCACTCCCCGTCCATGATGACGACGTCATCGAGCCGGATCGGCTCGGTGAAGGCCATCTGGATACCCGCGATCAGGTTCTTCAGCGCCGGCTGGGCGGCCGCGCCGACGACCAGGCCGGCGATACCGGCGGACGCCATCAGCGTGACGCCGATCGTGCGGATGCCGGGCACCGACAGCAGCATCAGGCATATGGTGAGGAAGGCGATGAAGAAGCTGCCGATCCGCCCGAGGATCGCCACGCGGGTGCGACGACGGCGGGCCGCCAGATTGTCCTCGACCGTGATGTCGGTATTGAGGTCAACGGCGAGGCGGACCGCATCCAGCACGCCGACCGCGAACCAGCCCATCAACGCGGGGAAGGCGAAGCCCAGCAGCCGCTCCCACATGTCGCGCACGTCGCCGCTCATCGGCAGTGCCCGCGACACGAAGCTGACCGCCACGGTCACGTACAGCCATTGCAGGGGTCGCCGCACTCGCGCGATGATCGAGTGCCGTGCGTCGCGCCGGTCACGTCGCCCGGCCCGCAGCACGAGCCTCACCGTCAGCCAGTGGGCCGCAAGCGCGAACAGGATCGCCGCCGAGACGGCGACGACGCTTTGCACCCACATCCATTCGCGCGGCAGGCGCAGGAAATCGAGCCATTCCATGATCCGGTTGAACCGTAAGGCGGCTTAGGAGTTCCGCTGCAGTGCAACATTCTGGTACGTCAGCGTTCCAACTTCGGGGTCGCGCCGTCGTAACAATCGTGCTTCATCCACCACTTGTTTAGCAAAGCCGATTAGGGGATGACCCGGCCATGACGATAACGCTGCCTACCCTGATCGAGCCACGCCGCTTCGGCGACGCGCGTGGATGGTTCACCGAGGTGTATAACGAGGCGGCCTTCCACGCCCGCGGGATCACGCAGCGTTTCGTGCAGGACAATCATTCCCTTTCGGTTCCGCGCTACACGCTGCGCGGGCTGCACTTCCAGACGCCGCCCAACGGGCAGGACAAGCTGGTCCGCTGCATCCGGGGGCGCATCTACGACGTCGCCGTCGACGTCCGGCGCGGCTCGCCGACCTATGGCCAGTGGGTCGGCGCAGAGCTGTCGGCGGAGAACGGCCATCAGCTGTTCGTGCCGATCGGCTTTGCCCACGGCTTCCTGACCCTGGAGGACAATTGCGAGGTGACGTACAAGGTGACGTCGCTCTACGCCCCCGAAAGCGATGGCGGCATCCGCTGGGACTCGGCGGGGATCGACTGGCCGATGCCCGCCGACGCTGCGCCGGAATTGAGCCCCAAGGACGAGAAGCTTCCGACGCTGGCCGAATTCGACAGCCCCTTTCCCTATGACGGCCGCCCGCTGGCGCCGCTCGCCTGAAGGATCCACAGTACGATGCGCATTCTCTTGACCGGCGGCGCCGGCTTCATCGGCTCTGCCCTGGTTCGGCACCTAATCCAGAATACCGACCATGAAGTCCTGAACTTCGACAAGCTGACCTATGCGGGCACGCTGACGACGGTCGAGGAAGTGTCGCAGTCCGACCGCTATCGCTTCGTGCAGGGCGACATCTGCGACGCTGCGGCGGTGCGCGCTGCGATCGAGGAATTCCGGCCGCAGATCATCACGCATCTTGCCGCCGAGAGCCATGTCGACCGCTCGATCGACGGGCCCGACGCCTTCATCCAGACCAACATCGTCGGCACCTTCGTGATGCTGAGCGAGGCTCGCCGCTACTGGCAGACGCTGGAGGGCGCGGACAAGGACGCCTTCCGCTTCCACCATATCTCCACCGACGAGGTCTATGGCTCGCTGGGCGAGACGGGTTTCTTCACCGAAGAGACGCCCTACGACCCGCGGTCGCCCTATTCCGCATCGAAAGCGTCGAGCGATCATCTCGTCTCCGCCTGGGGGCACACCTATGGCCTCCCGGTGCTGATCACCAACTGCTCGAACAATTACGGGCCCTATCACTTCCCCGAGAAGCTGATCCCGCTGATGATCGTCAAGGCGCTCGCGGGCGAGACGCTGCCGGTCTATGGCAAGGGCGATCAGGTGCGCGACTGGCTGTTCGTCGAGGACCATGCCCGCGCGCTGCACCGCGTGTTCGAGCAGGGCGCGGTCGGCCGCACCTACAATATCGGCGGCAATAACGAGAAGCAGAACCTGGAGGTGGTGAAGACCGTCTGCGCGATCCTCGACCAGGAGCGCCCGCGTGCCGACGGCAAGAGCTATGCCGAGCAGATCGGCTATGTCGCCGACCGCCCCGGCCACGACAAGCGCTACGCGATCGATGCCAGCCGCATCCGCGACGAGCTGGGCTGGGAACCGCAGGAGACGTTCGAGACCGGCATCGAGAAGACGGTCAAATGGTACCTGGCCCACGAGGCATGGTGGCGCGGGATCGTCGAAGAGCGCGGCGCGGTGCAGCGCCGGGGTCTGGCGGCTTGAAGCCGATTCTCATCACGGGCGGGTCGGGCCAGGTCGGCACCGAGCTCGCCCGTCATCGCTGGCCGGACGGCTGGGAAGCGGTGGCGCTGACCCGCGCCGATCTCGATCTGACCGACGCGGCGGCGATCGCGGCGAAGGTGGCGGAGCGCGACTGGGCGGCGATCATCTCCGCCGGGGCCTATACCGCGGTGGACAAGGCGGAGAGCGACGTGGTGACGGCGTGGCAGGTCAACGCCCTCGCCCCCGCCGCGCTGGCCGCGGCGGCGAAGGACAAGGGCATTCCGATCGTCCATGTCTCGACCGACTATGTCTTTCCGGGCGACCGCGAGGGCGCATGGGAGGTCGACGATCCCGTTGCGCCGCTCGGCGTCTACGGCGCATCGAAGCTGGGCGGCGAGCTGGCCGTGCGCACCTCCGGTGCGCGCCACGCCATCGTCCGCACCGCCTGGGTGGTGAGCGCCCACGGCAACAACTTCGTGAAGACGATGCTGCGCGTCGGTGCGGACCGTCCGACGCTTCGCGTCGTGGCCGACCAGCATGGCAGCCCGACGAGCGCCGCCGACCTCGCAGCCGCGCTGGCGGCGATTGCGGTACGGCTGGCCGAGGATGAGAGCGCGCCGACCGGCACCTATCACTTCTCCAATGCCGGGCCGACCGACTGGCACGGCTTTGCCGAAGAGATCTTCCGCCAGTCCGCGGCGCGCGGCGGCCCCTCCCCCGCGGTCGAGCCGATCACGACGGCCGACTATCCGACGCCGGCACGCCGGCCGGCCAATTCGCTGCTCAGCCACCGCGCGATCGAGCGCGACTACGGCATCCATCCCCAGCCCTGGCAAAGTGCGCTGGGCGACATTCTCGACGAACTGCTGGGCGCACCCCAAAAGGAGAACAAGGCGTGAAGGGCATCATTCTGGCGGGCGGCTCGGGCACCCGCCTCCACCCCGCGACGCTGGCGATCAACAAGCAGCTGCTGCCGGTCTATGACAAGCCGATGATCTATTATCCGCTGTCGGTACTGATGCTGGCGGGGATCCGCGACATCCTGATCATCTCGTCGCCCGAGTTCATCGACAATTACCGGCGGATGTTCGACGACGGCTCCAATTGGGGCCTGTCGATCAGCTATGCCGAGCAGCCCAAGCCCGAGGGGCTGGCCCAGGCCTTCACCATCGGTGCGGATTTCATCGGCGACGACCATGTCGCGCTGGTGCTAGGCGACAACATCTTCTTCGGCGCGCATCTGACCGACCTGCTGGCCAGCGCCGTGGCGCGCACCGAAGGCGCGACGGTGTTCAGCTACCGCGTCGAGGATCCCGAACGCTATGGCGTGGTCGAGCTGGCGAGCGACGGGCGCGCGTTGAGCCTGGAAGAGAAGCCGAGCCAGCCCAAGTCGAATTGCGCAGTGACCGGCCTGTACTTCTACGACAATCGCGTGGTGCAATATGCCCGCGACCTGAAGCCGTCGCCGCGCGGCGAGCTGGAGATCACCGACCTCAATCGCATCTACATGGAAGCGGGCGACCTCTATGTGGAGCAGATGGGGCGTGGCTATGCCTGGCTGGATACCGGCACCCATGATTCGCTGCTCGAGGCATCGGAATTCGTCCGCACGATCCAGCACCGACAGGGGATTCAGGTCGCCTGCCTGGAAGAGATCGCATTCGAGAAGGGCTTCATCTCCGCCGATCAGGCGCGGGCGCGCGGCGAGGCGCTGAAGAAGACCGCCTATGGCCGGGCGATCCTGAACGCGGTCGAGGGGGCGTAACGCCGCCCGTCCGCTTCCTTCGAGTTTCACGACATCGGCGCGATCCGGATCACCTTAGCGGTGGCCGGATCGCGTTCATCGAGCCTTTGACGTGAAGCGCCGCAGCTACGGCAGGATTTCATCCGACGGGAAGCGAAGGCCACCACTGCAAAAGTCCCGGTGACCGACCCCCCTCGTCCACCTCGGCGGAGGCCGGGGCCGAGCTGGGTAACGCTTCGTATCAACTTGCTGCCGTTTCCCACTGAACCCCGGCCTTCGCCGGGGTGGACGGGAAACTTTTGCAGAGGTCTCGCCTGCCTGGGATGATCACCGCTCGAGATCGGCAGGCTGATCGATCGGACGGGAGGTTGGACGAGGTTGCCTCATCCTGACCGCTCGCCCTCAACGAGGTCGACGCACCCGACACTCGATAAGCCTCGATTCCGCACCGCGCGAACGGCGCAAGATGTCACCACCGGCCCTACGGTGTTACGGGATCGTTCGGACATTGACGACGCCGTTCCACTTGATTGTCGCCGTCACGCCGGATCAGGATCGACACTGCGCGGCAACCGCTACTGCCCGACTCGGCCGGACCGACCACGACGAATCCGCGCTCGCCGCCGTCGCTGGTCGCCCATTGCTGCAGACGACCGGTCGTCATCGCCGCGCCGATCGCGGCGCTCATCGAATTGGCGCCCGCTGGTTCCACAGCAGAGTCGAGCTCGCCGACCGTATAGTCGGCAATCTGCGGATCGACGCGGACCGGAAGCGGAGTAACGGGCACCGCTGCGTGGCGAGTCGCACGAACCACGGGTTTGAGCAGCGGCGCTTCGGGCCGGGGAGCGTGCCGCACAGGTGGCAGCGGAACGCTGACGACGTAGCGATAGCCGGCACTCGCCCGGGTCGAATTGATCGCGAGCGCGATCAGCGTCGTGCCGCCTAGCAGGGCCACCATCGCGCCGATGATTGCGGATGGCCGCCAACCGCGTGCCACGACCACCGAATGGCCAAGGTCATGACGAGTCGATGCCTGATATTCGATTCGCGTGAAGGCGAAGTGCCGCGAACCGGCCGTGAACACCCACGACCTTTCGCGTCGGGAGACATCCGCTTTCGGAAGAGGGCCGGTCGGAAGACGGTACATCGGGCAAACTCCTGATCGCCGACTCTAGTCCGGAACCTGCCGAAGGTGCAGCAAAAAACGTCGGAGTAACGAATGCGGCCGCTGCAAACCTCTTGCAGCTTCTTGGCGCAAATCGTTGCTTGAAAACAGAAAAGCGCCGCGACCCGGTTGGGCCGCGGCGCTCCGCTGCGTAACGGTTCAGGCTGGGATCAGCCGAACACGACGCTGGTACGACGACGACGCGCGCGCATCGCCATGCCGACCATGCCGAAGCCGGCCAGCATCAGAGCCCAGGTCGAGGGCTCCGGCACCGCGAAGACGAGGTTGTCGAACTCGGCCGCGTTGTCACGGTTTGAGGTCACCGACAGACCGCCGAACGCCACGTCACCAGCCGAGCGGGTGAAGGTGATGCGATAGGAGGTCGTGCCGTTCGCCGTGCCGGCCGGAACCGCGAAGTTCAGCAGCTGCTGGCCGGTGTAGGTCGCGATCGCAACGCCCGCGGTGTTGAGCACCGAGATCGAGTTGTAGTCGTCGACCGAGCCCAGATAGAGGCTGATGAGATCGTAGCCGCGCGACGCCGCGTTGCTGGTGAAGATCTTCAGCGTGCTGTTGTTCTGGACCGACGCGTAGGACGAGGCGTCGCCCGGAGTCGGCTGCTGCCACTGGCCCTGCGACGAACCGGTGCGGACGCCGAAAGTGCCCGACGAACCGTTGAACGTGAAGCCCGCGCCGGTGATCTTGTTCGCTTCGGTGGTGGTGTTGCCGCTATTGAAGTCGAACGTGGTCGACGCGAGCCCCGGATAGTTCCGCGAGAAATTCGCGAGCGTACCCTGCTCCGCGATTACGGTAACCGCCGAGGCCGGAGCCGCGGCAACGGCGCCGATCGCGGCAGCCATGAACAAAACCTTCTTCATCATGAGGAAACCTCCCTGTTACACCTTCAGACCCGGTCCGCGCCTCATATGGACGCTAGACCCGACAAGCCGCTTGGCGACCGCATTTGGTAAAGCAGCCGTTCATCCAAAAGTAAAGCGGAGCAAGCGGATAGCCGCCCCAAAATAGGGCAGATTCCAAGTCGAGACCAAAATGATTTTATGATTCGTGTCAGAATGACACAGGGATGACAGGCGAATGAAGACCCGCTTTGCGATCAATAGGCCGACTTGGGAAACATCACGGCCGCAACCGTGCGGACCATGATGTAAAGATCGAAGCCGACCGACCAGTGATCGATGTAGAACAGGTCGAATTCTACTCGTTTGAGTAGTTTTTCATCCGTATCGGTCTCACCGCGCCAGCCGTTGACCTGCGCCCAGCCGGTCATGCCGGGCTTGACCCGATGGCGGGCGGCGTAGGTCTGAGTCGCCTCGCTGAACAACACGCCCGCGACGCGGGTCGAGGGTGCATGCGGACGCGGACCGACCAGCGACATATCGCCGATGACCACGTTGAAGAGCTGTGGGATCTCGTCGATGCTGGTGGCGCGGATGATCCGGCCGACCCGGGTCACGCGCGGATCGCCGACCTTCGCCTGTTGGATCTGGTCGTATTCCAGCTTCTCGACGCGCATCGAGCGGAACTTCCAGATGTGAAACCGCTGCTGGTTGAATCCCTCACGCTCCTGCCGGAAGAAGACCGGGCCGGGGCTGTCGAGCTTGATGGCGATCGCCACGATCAGCAGGAAGGGCGCGGCCGCGATCAGGATGAGCGTGCCGAGCACCAGATCCTCCACCCGCTTGATCACCTGGTCCATGCCGTTGATGGGCCGCTCGAACAGCGTCATCAACGGCAGGTCGCCGAGCATCACCATCGATTGCCCCGCCATGGTGAAGGACGAGAGGTCCGGCGCGAGGCGGATCAGCACGGGAAGCATCGAGAGTTGCGCGACTACGCCCTGCAATTCCTCGTCATTGGCGTAGGGCATGGCGATGATCACCTGATCGATCCGCCCGGCGCGAATGTCGGACAGCAGCGCCTGCAACCCGCCGCGCCAGGGATTGCAGCCGCCCTCATCGCCCCGGGCGTAATCGTCGTAGCAGCCGACCAGATCGATGGTGAACAGGCTGTTGCCCGAGATGTAGTTGGCCAGCCGCCGTCCCTGCGCGCTCGACCCCAGGATCGCGACGCGCTGGTTGAAGACGCCACGACGCTTCAGCCCGCGCATCGCTACCGTCGTGACGCCGCGCGCGAGGATCAGCCCGGTCGCGACCGAGGTGAACCAGAAGATCGCCCAGCCGCGCGAGAAACTGTCCGAGGCCTTCATGAAGAAGGCCATGGTTAGCATCACCACGCACGCGCCCACCCAGGCGACCAGCACGCGGGTCCAGCCGACGCGCAGGGTGAAGCGCGCGTCGACATCGTAACAGCCGGTCAATTCGCCCACGAGGGCATAGGCGATCGCACTGAGCCAGGCGACGCGGACATAGTCCTCGACCGGCCGCAGATCGAAGACGTCGAAGGTGATCCAGACGCCGATCAGGCCGACGATCAGCACCGCACCGCCCTCCAGCAGCCGCGACGCGAGACCCGCCAGCTCCATCATGGCCGGGGTACGGTTCGCGCGCCGGTCACGCGCCGGCGCGGCCGTATTGCCGCCATTGCCTGAGTCCACCAACGGGCTCACCTTCCCCCTGTCTCCCTGCTTCAGATCTGTGCCGTTTAGGCACACATGGTTAACAAAGCGCCAATCTAGTCGCGGTCGGTGCGGATCCAGGCCTTCTCCCGGCGCAACAGCGCAGCGAGGGTGAGGCCGATCTTCCATAACATATATCGCGGGACCGCGTGCCACCCATCGAGCAGAAACAGCCGCTTATGTGATGCCAACGCAACGGGCACCGCCAGGACCGCGGCCGCGGTCAGTCCGGCGAGGACCGCCAAGGCCGCTTCGCCAATCCCGGTGAACAGCCAGACCAGCGCGAGCGCCGCCACCGCCAGCGTATCGAGCGCGATCAGCGGGATGAGCGGGGGCGTCAGCAAATGCAGTCCCAACCAGACACAGCCGAAGCGCCCTCGCGCGATACCACGCGCGAGCAGCGCACCCGCACTGTCGGAGGCGACCTGGAAGAATCCGGACTCCCAGCGCCGCCGCTGGACGGCCGTGCCCTTGTCGGAACTGGCCGTCCCGAGCACGACGGCGCGAGGATCGAACAGGGGCGGACGACCGGCGAGCGCCGATTCGACGCCGAGCATCAGATCCTCCGCGACATGGCCGGTCGCCAGCGGCAGACGCGCGAAGATCGGCCAGGGAAAGGCCATGCCGGACCCCGTCAACACCGCCGGCGCGCCGATTCGCGCGGCGCCGAGCTGGCGGACGGCATTCTTCACGTAAAAGGCCGCCGCCGAGAATCGCGCGATGCTGCTCTTCTCGTCGCGCGCATCGATCGTATAGGCGGACTGGACCGGCTGTCCGCTCGCGATGGCGCGGGCGGCGAGGCGGGCGAGCGCGCCGGCTTCGGGCACCGTGTCCGCGTCGACGACGATGACACAGGCGGGCGATGCGACCGAGAGGGTCGCGCGGCCGTGATCGAGCGCGAAACCCTTCCCCCGTCTCGCTGTGTCGAAGCGTTCGACCACCTCCGCGCCCGCCGTACGCGCGATTGCGGCGGTGTCGTCGGTGCAATTGTCGGCGATCACGAGCAGGCGCATGCCCGCCGGCATGCCCGCCCGCATCCGGGCGAGCACCGCGCCGATGCCGCGCGCCTCGTCATGCGCCGGTACGAGCACCACGACCGCGGCGGGATCGAAGGGCGGCAGCGGCGGCCCGTCGCCCCGTGCGGTCACGACGCCGCCCCAGGCCTCGGTCGCGAAGATGCCGGTAGCGACGATCAGCGGCAGCGCCAGCAATAGGCAAAGAAGGTCGGGCATCGCGATCACACCTTCATATAGCCGAGAAGCTGCCGGGCGTTGGCGACGGCATCGTGCGCAGCCTCGACCCGGCGGCGCCCCTCCGCCCCCATGGCGGTGCGACGCTCGGGCGTAACGCCGAGGGCCCGTTCCATCGCCTCGGCAAGGGCCATCGCGTCGCCGGCCGGAACGAGCCAGCCACACTCCTGATCGACCAGCTCCGGGATGCCGGCGACCATGGTCGTGACGACGGGCGTGCCGACCGCGAGCGACTCCATGATGACGACGGGCAGGCCCTCGGCGAAGCTGGGTAGCACCATGGCCCTGGCCGCGCGCAGCTGCGCGGCCACGCCCGCGCCGTCGCGGCTGCCGAGCAACCCGATCTGGTCGGACAGGCCATGCCGCGCCGCCTCGGTCGCCAGCGTCTCGCGCAATGGACCGTCGCCGACCAGCGCGATGCGTGGCTGGAGACCGCGGTCGCGCATATGGAGCAGGGCCTCGATGAGCAACGGCAGACCCTTTTGCGGCGCGAGGCGGGCGACGGCGCAGAAGTCATAGCCGGGCGCAGCCTCGCCGCGGGCGGCGTCGATCGCCGCGATCTCCACGCCACACCGCACCACCTTGATGCGGGACCAGAGCGGAACGTCGACCCAGCGGCACAGCTGACTGCGGCCGTAATGGCTGATCGCCACGACGAAGGCCGAGTCGGCGATCTTGCCGGCAAGGTCGAGCGCGACGGGCGCGTCGAACTCATCGGGGCCATGTACGGTGAAGCTGTACGGGATGTCGGTCAGGATGTGCGCCAGCCGTGCGACGGCCGCCGGGTTGGTGCCGAAATGCGCGTGGAGGTGGCGGGCTCCCGCCTTCTCCATCGCGCGACCGATCCGGCACGCCTCGACCAGATAGGCGACGCGCTGCACCAGGCCGCGCATACCGCCGCCGACCATTGTCCGCGCCGCACGCCAGGCCCGCCAGCCGCGGCCCGGTCGGGCGAGCAGATAGACGGCGGCCTCCAGCACGAGGCCGGGAGCGCCCTGCAGCACCACCTGCGTCCGGTCGCGTTCCGCCCGGTCGGCAGGATCGGGCAGGTCGCCCGGCGCGGCGCGGATCGAGAAGCGCAGCACCGACGTGCCCGCCGCCTCGATCCCGGCGATCTCCCGCCGGACGAAGGTATGGCTGACGGTCGGGTAGCGGTTGACGAGATAGGCGATGGTCATGGATCGTCGCACGGCCCCCAAAGACGTCGCCCGATAGACGATCGCGCCGGCCCAATACCATCGCGCGGGTCAGGTCAATGTCAGCCAGCGCTATGACATCGCGTTCTTAATGGCGGCTTAGCGAAAGACGCGCTAGCGGCGGAAACGTGGAACGGGACCGGGCGATGGACGAAGCGGACGAGGCGATGCGGCTGGCGACCGTGCCCGACTGGTCGCGCGAGACGAAGCGTTTCGGCCAATGGTATCCCTCCCGATCGCTGCTCGCGGCGATCCGGGCCTGGCACGCGGCTCGGGCGCGGCGGGGTCCGCTCGCCTATCTGCGGGAGAGGCTTGCGGTGCAGCGACATCGCTTCTGGTCGATCGTGACCGGGGCGGACATTCCGATCGACAGCGTGATTGGCGGCGGCCTGCTGCTGCCGCACCCGAACGGGATCGTCATCCATCCCGCCGCCCGGATCGGCCCCAACTGCCTGCTTTTCCAGCAGGTGACGATCGGGGCGACGCAACGGGGTGTGCCGACGCTGGGCGGTCATGTCGATGTCGGTGCCGGCGCGAAGATCCTCGGACCGGTGATGATCGGCGACCACGCCAGGATCGGTGCCAACGCCGTGGTGGTGAGCGACGTGCCCGCGGGTGCGACAGCGGTGGGCATCCCGGCGCGGATCGTGGCGATCGACGGCCAGGACTGAGAACCTTCGCAGCACACCGCGACGGCGGGATCGACGCCAGACAGAGTTGCGCCAGTACGTCGGAGACGGCGCGGCGACGATGTCGCGCGGGCGGCTCAGCCCCGCAGTCGCACGGTCGCGGGCACGCCCGTGGCCAAGGCGCCGGCCGGGACGTCGGTCAGAACCACGGCATTGGCACCGATCGCCGCTCCGGTGCCGATCGTCACCCGGCCGAGGATGACCGCACCCGCGCCGACATTCACTCCGTCCTCGAGGATCGGGGCATCGTGGAGTTGATCGAGCCGGCGGATGCCGAGCGTGCAGTTCTGCCGGATGATGCAGTCGTCCCCGATCACGGTCGCACCATGGACGACGATGCCGCCCTGATGCTCGATACGGACCCGCCGCCCGATCGTGCAGGTATAGGGCAGCTCGATGCCATAGACGTTGCGGCAGTGGCGGAAGGCCCAGTTGTAGAACAGGGTCAGCGGTGCGCGCAGCCATTTGGGGCCTACCCCCATCCGCCACACGCCGATGCGGTAGGCGGCAATCGCGCGGAAGCCGGGGCGGGTCCAGTCGCCGTCGTGCACAGCAAGATCCTCGCGGATTTGCGCCCGCAACGCGAGGACGCTCACTGCCCCGCGCCCTTATATTCGATCAGACCCCCGCGCCGGCCGCTCAGCCGCCGCCAGTGGAAGCGCGCGGCGCCCTTGGCCTGGGCGAACTTGCCGGCGACGAGAAAAAAGCCGAGCGCCCAGGCGAAACGCGGCGGCAGGTTGCGAGCACGCCGCATGCGTTGCGCGATTCGCGCGATCTGGGCCGGATAGAGGGCGAGCACGAGCAGGGTCGCCCAGACCCCGAGTATCGCGCCCGCAACTAGCGCCACGAGCGGCAATGCTGCTGCCCACACGGCGATGCTCTTCACCTCCCGCCGCCAGTGCGGATCACCCTTCGCGCCGTGCCGCCAGGCCAGTTCGGCGAAGGCGTGGCCGCTACGCTCGGTGCGCCGCCACCATTGGCCGATGCGGGTCATGGCCGCGTCGTGGCGGGTCATCTCGGCATCGATGCGACGGATGCGCCAGCCCGCCTCGCGCAGGCGCTGGCACAGGTCCGGTTCCTCGCCGGCGATGAGATCGGGATTGTAGCCCCCTGCCGCGTCGAGCGCGGTGCGGCGGAACAACGCGTCGCCGCCGCACGACATGGCGATGCCGACCGGCACGTTCCATTCGTCGTCGCACATGCGGTTGTAGACGCTGGCATCCGGGAAGCGTTCGCGCCGGCGACCGAAAACGACCGCGAGATCGGGCTCAGCGCGCAACGCCGCCACCGCGGCGGCGATCCAGTCCGGGTCGAGCTCGCAATCGCCGTCGACGACCTGAACGAAGTCCGCCTCCTCGGCTCCGATCGCCGCCAGCCCGGCATTGCGCGCGAGCGCCGCGGTGAACCGCGTACCGGGCGGCAGCGTGACCACCTCGACCCCCATGGCCTGCGCGAAGGCGACGCTGCCATCGGTGGAGCCCGAATCGACATAGACTCGACGCGCCTCGGTCGGAAGCGAGCGAAGGCAGGTCTTGAGCCGCTCGCCCTCGTTGCGGCCGATGGCGATCACCGCGATGCTCATGCCTGCTGCTCCGCCCAGGCCGGGGGCCGATCCAGAGGACCGTCCCAGCGGCCGATGGCGTCTTGCCGGTCGAAATCGACCGCACCGATCCCATTGCGTTTCAGATCGGCGAACTCGCCCGGCGCATGCGCGCTCATGCGGCCGAAGCCGGCGAACTCGCGCAGCCGCCAGATCGCGAAGCCGGCCATCCAGGCCAGCGCCGAGCGCCGCGCCGCGCCGACGCCATAGGCGCGCGCGAAGAAACGGCGGCGGGAGCGAAACCAATAGTCGGGCAGCCGCCGCTGCGCGCTGACGCCGTCCTTCACCCCGGTGGCGGCGCCACCGACATGGCGCACCCGGCTGGCCGGCACGAAGCGGGCGCGCCAGCCATGGCGGTGGAAGCGGTGCATCAGCTCGACCTCTTCGAAATAGAGGAAGAAGCCCTCGTCGAAGAGGCCGCACTCGCGCAGAGCCTCGGCCCGCATCAGGACGCTGGCGCCGGTGACCCAGTCCGCGGTCGTCTCCGCCTCGGCATCGACGACGAGCGGCGGGGTGCGCGTCAGGCGTTCGAGCGCGGGCGTGTTGGCGCCGCGCAGGAACTCGCGCCGAATCGTCGGAAAGCGAAAGGCCGATCCGAGCAGGCGGCCATCGGGCGCGATCAGCCGGCTGCCGGCGGCGGCCGCCTTCGGATCGGCCTGCAGCGCCTCGACCAAGCGGACGAGCGCGCCCGGCTCGATCTCGGCATCCGGGTTGACGAGGTAGACGAATTCGGGCGCATCGGTTTGGGCGAGTGCGCGGCGGATCGCCTGGTTGTTCGCCCAGCCGAACCCGCCATTGAGCGCCAGCGGCACGAAACGGACCCATGCTGCCCATGGCGACGCGGCGAGCGCCTCCCCCAACCGTTCGGCCGATCCGTCGCCCGAACCGCCATCGACGACGATCGCATCCAGGCCCGGCAGCGCATCACGCTCCCGGGCGAGAGCCGCAAGGCAGCCGAGCGTCAGGTCGGGCGTACGGTAGTTGACGATGATCGCGGTGATGCGGCTCGCGGCAAGTGTCACGCGGCAGCCTCCTTCAACGGTGGCCGATAGACGCGAATCTCGCGAATATGCGCTCGCGCCTCAGGTGTCAGGCGCAGCACGATCCTGTGGGGACCATTGGTCATGCCGGTCGCGACGACGTGGCGCGTCTGGATCCGGCGCCCTTGGAGATCGACGACAGGCTGGTCGCGACAGACGAAGCGCCGTTCCCACTGAACTTGGAACCCGATCGAAAGCGCCACGCCGTGCGCCTCATAGGCCATGGGAATTACCCAGTCCTTGGCGGCGATGCGGATTGCGCCGGAGGGCGAGGTGAAATCCTGTTCGAGTCTGCCGGTACCGTCGGGACCACCCCGCGCGGATGACAGGGCGAAGGTGCCCGTCTTGCCGTCGGGCCCGATCGCGGTGATCCGCGCCGTCCAGCGATCGGCGCGATGAACTCCGTCCGCAGTGTCGACCTGCTTCACCATCGGCCATTCGGGCACACCCGGCACGCTGGTGGTGCGGCTATTCTGCCAGCATCCGTTCGCTGCTGTGGGCGAATGCCCGTCGACAAGCGCCTGAACGCCGCCGTCAAGCGGAGCGTCCGCGATCAGTTCAACCCGATTGCCGACAATCGCGAGCGGCCTTCCATCGGCATCGCCCACCCGATAGGATCGGACGAGCGTCGAACGCTCGCCCCGATAGGCGAAGACCTGCCGCTGCATATAGGTTACCCATAGCTTGGCCATCAGCCGCCAGCCCAAGGCATTGGGGTGCAGGCCATCGGCAAGCAGATCGTTGGGAACGAGATCGTGGCGGCGCAGATAGGCGTTCCAGATCGGACGACGATCCTCGAGGGCCAGACCGTAGCGCCGGGCATAGCCGGGTATCACGACGCTCGACATATGCTGTTCCCAGACATTCTGGCGAAACCAGACATGCCCGTGGCATCCTGGAGGGGGGCTCCAGGCAAGATGCAGCCCCTCGTCACAGACCGGCTCGACGGGTGTCGTGACATGATCGGTCTGGACGACGATCTCGGCGGCCGTGCGCGCGCGCATGGTGCGGATGATCCGCTCATAGGCGCGATGATTGCCATAGACGTGGAAGACGATGAGATCGGGATAGAATTCGGTCACATCGCGCGCGACGGTCCGCTCCAGCAGATCGGCCGCAAAGCCGCCGATCGCCCGGTTCTCGACCACCAGATCGGTGTTCGGGAACCGGCGCTGCAGTTCCGCGGCCGCCATGTCGGTCCAGGCGCGCGTACTGATCGACTGGCCGTAGAAGAGGATGCGCAGCACCCTGGGCTGCGCCGGATCGCGACCGCTCAGAATGCCGAGAGTCCGGCGCAGACCGCTGTCGCTCGCCGGCACCTCCGGCGCATATGAGGGCGCGCAGCCGGCAAGGAGCCCGCAGATGAGGGAGGCCGCGATAAGCCGGGTCATGCCGCCGTGTCCGCTCAGGCGCCGGGGACGGGCATGGCGGCCGAGGCCTGGGTATCGACAGTGGCTGCCGCCCGCTGCCTCGGCATGGCCTGCCTGCTATAGACGAAGTTGAGGATCGCAGAGGCGAATCCGATCTCGATGGCCACGAAGATCGTGGTGCGCCCCGTCATGGAGGTCACTGCGATCATGCTCATGATCCCGAGCAGGGTACCAAAGACAAGGCCCGCGGTCGGATCCTGACCTCGACGGAAAGCGAGGCGCAAGAACGGCGTGGACCGCGCCTTCAGCAGGGCACCGCAGGGAGTCAGGAAGATCAGCACGAAGATGACGAAGCCGATCACGCCCGATGTCAGGCCGATGAAGAGGTAGGTGTTCACGAAGTCGACGATGCCTTCACCCTGTGTCATGTCGCGCAGCGCCGCGCGGACAACGTCCGGCGGCCGGCCGATCACCGGATGGGCGCGGATCTCCTCCAGGCCGCGCGTCAGCAGGTTCGATCGATATTCGACCGTTCCCTGTCCCTCGGCATTGAGACCGGCGGTGGATGCGATGCGGCTGTCGAGCTTGCCCGCCGTGACGATTGCCAGTCCGGCGATCGCCCCGATCGCGACCTTCTTCGAAAGAGACGCCCAGCGGCCGTCATAGATTTCGCGTCCGACGATACCGACGATCACCCCCAGCCACGCGCCGCGCGATTGCGGGGCGAGAATGCCCAGGCACAAGACGCCCAGAAATCCGAGATACAGCGTGGAGGAACGGAAGAGATTGCGTGACAGGATCGCCGCGATCATGCCAATCGCGAGACAATAGCCGAATGAGGTCGGTTCAGTGAAGGGCCCGGGCGATCGAAGAAGACCGGCGCGGACCTTCACGTTCGCGTCGCCGCCGAGATAGATCCCGTAATGATCCGCCACGATGCGGTAGAGCGGCCACATATGGAGCGCTTCGTAGATGGCCAGCGTCGACAATGCCGCCATCCCCGCTACCAGGCCATAGATCGCGAAACGGAAGTCTTGGGCGCTGCGCACGGCCCGGCTGACGAGCAAATAGGGCAGCAGGATCGTCGAGGTAAGATCGAGCAGCACCCGCAACAGATTGGTTGCGGTGGTCGATCGCGCGTTAATGAAGGCGAGCAGCAGAAGGAAGGCGTAGATCGGCACGTCATTGGCGACAGAGCGCTGCGGCCGGCCGCCGGGATGCATCATCAGCGCCGCCATGCCGCCCAATGCCAGCGAGATCGAAGCGTCATAGGCCATCAAATAGGTGGAGCCTGTCGAGATCACCTTGCTCGGCAGCGGCAGTGTGACCAGCAGGAAGAGATAGGTCGGCGCGATCTGGTCGCGCTTTTGGCAGCCCACGACCATCGCAATGGCGACGATCGAATTATAGATGAGGACCGTCGGGCTAACGAATGCCGCCAGCTGGGTGATTGCCATGAGCGGCAGAAAATTCTTGCCGATACCCGTATTCAACCTGCGGTCCACGCAGTAGCGGAACCCGAGCAGGCCAATGACGAGGAAGACAATGGCGTACAACCAAGCTTTGACTTCAAACACTTGGTCTTCCCCGCATCAACATTCGAGCAGCTGAACGCCGACCGGACGACCGGCTAGGCCGACCGTCCGCCTTGCGACATGACGATCGGCCCATGCCATCAAAACTGGCGTTTCACCAGTCCGCTCGCAGGAGCGCTTACCGTCCGAATTCGAGGGCGGCGCGGCGCTTGGGGGTTTCGGCGAGGGGCTGTCCGGCATATTCGCGCAGGCCCCAGGCGCCCCAGCCGCT
>NZ_BMIH01000004.1 GCF_014641735.1 Sphingomonas metalli
GGCCCCGATCGGGGCCCTTTCCATGTCGTCATCACGCCTCGACCGCTGGCCTACTTTTACACCGCCACCGTGGCCGGATTTTGCTCCGCCGTTGACAGCTCAATACCATCCAGGCGCTGGGAGCAGGCTTCAACGGCCAAGTGGGCATCAGCGTCCGCGACATCGACGAAGGTTGGGTTGCCGCATGGGAAGGCGACATCCCGCGCCCCCAACAGAGCGTCAGCAAATTATGGGTCGCGATCGGGGTCATGGATGCAGTTGATCGACAGCGATTGTCGCTGACCGATCCGGTGACAGTCACCCGCGCCGATCTGACCGTCTTCCACCAACCGATCCGGACGCTGGTCGGCAAGACCGGCTACAAGACCACCATCGCCGACTTGCTCCATGGTGCCATGGCGCGCAGCGACAACACCGCCAGCGACGTACTCTTGTGGCGCATCGGCGGTCCCGCCATCATCAATCGACTGCTTGGCGACAAGGGGATTGGCGGTGTCCGCTTCGGTCCCGGCGAGCGGCAATTGCAGGCCCGTACCGCTGGACTGGAGTGGCGACCCGAATGGGCCGGGGGATGGGGCTTCCTGCAAGCACGAGCCGCGATGACATCCGAAGCGCGCAACAAGGCGCTGCGCCGATACCTCGCGGCACCGCTGGACGGCGCTTCGGCAAACGGCGTGACGCTCGGGCTATCGTTGCTGGCACAGGGCAAACTGTTGAGCCCGCAATCCACCGCGTCGCTGCTGACGCTGATGCGATCCAGCAAGACCGGTCCGCTACGCCTGAAGTCCGGCCTTCGCCCCGGTTGGACGCTCGCCCATAAAACCGGCACCGGGCAGGACCTCGGCAATCTCTCGACCGGCTATAATGACGTCGGACTGCTCGTTGCGCCGGACGGGCACCGTTATGCGCTCGCCGTGATGATCGCGAGTACACGCCAACCTATCCCCGTGCGGATGCGCCTTATGGGCAACGTGACGCGGGCCGTGATTGCCTCGACTAGCCGCTAATCCTTTACGCTGTGTAGGCCGGCCTATCGATCAGCCAGGCCCGCGCGATCGGCAGTCCAAGTCGCCAGCGACTTGCCGGTTCGCGGGTTGTCGATCGCCACATCGTTCAGCGTAACTGCGATAATGCAGATCGGGCGCTGTTCGGGACCGGCGGGCTGTCGGCACGAAACGGGCGTTCCGTCCGCTGTTTCGCCGATCCGCCCGCGCAAGCGAAGCCGTAATCCCTGACCGTCAGGCACCTCGTCCGCGGCAGCGCGTACCACAGTTTCATATGGCTTTCCGTCCCGCAGCCGTTGTCCTGCGCCACCGGAAAACTGGGCGACCGCCAAGGCCTGTCCGGGCGGGGTAACTGCATCGGCTCCCGTAGGCGCGACACTGTCCTGCGAAGGCGGACAGGCTTCGCTGGCTGTCCACGGACGGGGGATCCAGAAACCCTCCGCTACCACATCGCTGGCCGATCCGTCCTCCGACGCACGCAGTCCGTCGCTGCTCCAGACGACGGGAGAGACATGCACTCGCAGCGCCTTTGCGTCTGCATCGTATCGCCAGCGCATCGGGCTATCGCTGCCCGCCTCGGACGGTCCGCGACAGCCGAAGGGGAGCCGCAATTCAAACCGTTGTCCCGCCAGATCGGCGACCCCCTCTGGCAGGGGCTGGCCCGATGCAAGCGCATCCGATGCCTGCGATGCCAGCGCGATCAGGTCAGCGCGCGTTTTGACGAGATCGCGAGGGTCGGGCAGCGATGGCGTTGGTTGAGCAGCGACAGGTGCGGTTGTGACCGGAGCAGCGGAGGGTTCGACCTCCCGTGGTGATGTGCCACGTCCAATCAGGAACCCGGTCCCGCCGACTGCCAAGGCAATCACCAAACCGCCCGCCAGGGCGAGCCGACTTTTCCGCAAGGTTGGCTCGTTCATACGGCATCGATAGCAAAGACAGCCAAATTCGCCTACCCAAGGCCATGACTTCCGCCGACATAATCCTGGAAGTGCCGGTTGATCCCGGCGTTCCTTCCTCTTGGACAATACCGGCGTGACCTTCGATCAGGTCCTGACCCTGTTCGTATTGGTGGCAGTGGTTGCGGCACTGATCTGGGATAAGATGCGCTCGGATGTTGTTGCGCTGAGCGGTGCGGCCGTCCTGTTAATTGCCGGGGTCGTGCGGCCGATCGATGTCCAGAGCGCTTTCGCCAGCCCGGCGATCATCGCGCTCGCCTCGCTGTTCGTGATCGCCTACGCGCTCGAACTATCAGGGCTGCTCGACCGGGCAATCGAAGCCGCGGTCAAGATGTGCAAGCGACTGGGATCCGCGGGCATCTGGCTGATGCTCGGCGCGATCGGGGTCGCTTCCTGTTTCCTGAACAGCACACCGATCGTCGTGCTGGGCGCGCCGGTCGTCCGCGATGTCGCGACCGCTCTGAAACTGCCACCCAAACGCTATCTGATGCCGTTGTCGTACATCACGGTGCTGACCGGCTGCTGCACCCTGATCGGAACTTCGACCAACCTGCTGGTCGACGACATGGCCCGCAACGCCGGGCAACCGCGCTTCGGCATTTTCGAGATCACTCCCGTAGGTCTGCCGATCGCGTTGGCGGGGGCAATCTACCTGTTCCTGTTCAGCGGCAAGCTGATGCGCGGCAGCATCGCTGATGACAGTCCGGTTCCGGACCGCCGCGACGTCGACGTGCCGAACGCGCAGGTCGGCGATCCAACGCTGTTCGCCGAACAGCGCGTCTTCCAACCGGCCAAGGCGGCAATCGCGTTTGCTGTGTTCGTCGGCACTGTCGCGGTGGCTGCGGCCGGCATCGCGCCAATTGCCGCATCGGCCTTTGCCGGCGCCGTGCTGCTGATCCTGCTGCGCGTCATCACCGCTGACGAGGCTTATGGCGGGTTGCGGCCGCAGATCCTGATCCTGATCGCAGGCATGGTCGTCATTGGGCTGGCGATGGAGCAAAGCGGTCTGGCTGCGACAGCTACCGGGGCGCTGGTGGGGTCGATGCAGGAGTTCGGACCGCTGACGGCGCTGATCGTCCTGTACGGCGTGACGATGGTGCTGACCGAGTTGTTGTCGAACGCGACGGTCGCAGTGCTGGTCACCCCGATCGCGGTCGCGCTGGCGGAGAGTCTCGGCGTCAGTCCGCGGCCGTTCCTGGTCGCGGTGATGATGGCGGGCAGCGCCGCATTCGCGACGCCGTTCGGCTATCAGACCAACGTCATCGTCTACCAGATGGGCGGGTATCGATACATGGATTTCGTGAAGGTCGGCTTGCCCCTGAACCTCATCACGTTCGCCGTTGCGATCATGGCAATCCCGGTCTTCTTTCCGTTCTGAACGATGCTGCGGCCCGATCGTCGATCGACCGCGCCACCCTAAAATCCTGCCATGCGCATTCTCGTCTATCTCGTCCGCGACCTTGCGGTGCTGGAGGATGTCGGCTCCGACCACCTGCCGGTCCACGCCCGTCTGTGCCTCACCGGACGACCAGCGGACAGCAAGCGTCCCGAAACCGTGTCGCCCGAGGATCGCCGCGACGTGAAGGAGGTCTTGCAGGAATATCACGAGGAGCAACGTCGCCCCTGACATTGGTCGGCCGTGGACGGGATCGATCAAGGCATACGACAATTCAGCTAGAGCGGCAGGTTGGGATTTTGCACGAACGCGGGTTCCACATTGACGATCAAAGGGAGCAGTCGTGCCCGTATCAGGCAACACTATTTTTCAGGTACTGGCTGGACTAGCCGCGCTCACGCCGTCGATAGCCGTTGCACAGATCACGAGTGACGGCCTGCTGCACGAAGCGATGGGCGCGCCAGACGACTGGCATTTGTCCGGCAGTATCCGCGCCCGCTTCGAGGCGATCGACGGTCAGTTTCGCGAAGACGCCGTGAACCGTGACCAAGTGCTGGCGCTACGGACAACCTTGTTCGCGGAATATGACAGTGGTCCGGTTCGCGTCGGAGCCGAGTTTCACGACGCGCGCGCTTATTTTCAACGGTGTGGATCGTCGGTCGGCACCGACGTGGTCAACGCTCTCGAGTTTTCGCAATATTATGCGCAGGGCGACCTTGGCGAGACATTCGGAGCTGGCACTACCAGCTATCTGAAGGCCGGTCGGATGACGATGCAGCTGGGATCAGAACGGCTCGTCGCACGACAGGGATTCCGTACCTCGGTAACATCGTTCACCGGCGTGCGGCTGACGCGAGAAGGTGAGGATGGTCGCGAATTCGTCGCCTTCTGGACCATGCCGACAGTTCGGCTGCCGACCGGGACCACCGCCATCCGGCGCAACCGACCGCAATGGGATCGCGAGAATACCGACCTTCAGCTGTTCGGCGTGTTCAATCGCGTGCCGATCGGTGACACGACGCGGCTCGAAACCTATGCCTATGGCCTGATCGAACGCGGTGAGAGTCAGGCGGATCGCAGCGACCGACGACTGTTCACGCCAGGGGTGCGGTTGCTTGCCCGACCCGATAACGGCATGACGTTCGAGGTCGAGGCAATGGCGCAGTACGGACGCGGGCGCGACGGCAGTCCGGACAGCGGCAAGCTGGTTGTTCCAGTCGAAGCCTATGGCTTCCACGGCGATCTCGGCTATCGCTTCGCGGGCGGGTGGAAACCCGAACTGACCGCCTTCTTCGATTTTTATACGGGCAATCGGCGGGAAGGACGGATCGGTCGGTTCGATACGCTGTACGGCGCCCGTCGGTTCGAGTTCGGCCCGACCGAATTGTTTGGCGCGGCTGATCGATCGAACATGCTTTCTCCTGGCGTCCGCCTGAATGCATCACCGGCGGGCGGCCTGTCGATAATGAGCGACTACCGCTTGCTCCGCCTCGCCAGCGCGGTTGACCGCTTCAGTAACAGCGATGTTCGAGACGCGACCGGACGCGCCGGGCGCGACGCCGGGCAACAAATGCAAATACAGTTCGAATACGATCTGGTACCAGACGTGGTCGTAGTCGATCTCGGCTATGCTCGCCTGTTCAAAGGGCGCTTCCTACGCAATGCGCCGAACGCACCGGACCCTCGTGACGTGAACTATGGATATGCCACGGTGATGGTGTCTTTCTGATGCACTGATCTTCGTCTGAGCTCGGCGAAGACCTCATCAAACGGGTCGGCTCAAGGAGACATAACGTCATTGCGTAGATGGCGAAACTCCAGCCAGATGGCTTCCCAAAAACGAACCCGTAGCGGGAAAGTAGCCTTTCTCACCATGCCGAGAGGCGTCAGAGGCATCGGCTTTCCCGAAATATGTTCCCAATTGCTCTTTCCCGAAATTGGCATTCGAGGATGGGGAAACGGGAATGGTCGGGCTGAACCAATGGCGGATTTCGGGAAAACAGGTTGCCTGCCTGAGCGTCTAAATTTGGGCGGTTCCGGACGCTAGCGAGCGTACTCACTAAGGCCCCGCGCAACCAGGTCCTCGTTGGAGAGACGCGGCCCACGCTTGAGCCTGCCGTTGCCGAGCGTACGACGGTCGAGCTTCTGGGCGGATGAAGCCGGGGAGGGCGCCTTGAACGGTCCGACGGGCTGCGCGGTGCGCGCCGGCTCGTTGTTGTTGCGCTTGGCATGGTGTGGCTGAGCTTGCTGTATCACGCGGGCGAGCGCCAGCGCCGCGTCGAGATGCTTGTTGTCGACCACGGCGGCCTGGTTCACCCGGCGCATCTTGTCGAACATGCGATAGGGCAGGACCGTGCCCTCGTGCTGGATCTCGAGCCGGCCATCCGGGTACTCGCACACGTCGACCTTCTTCCGCGCGAGCGCCTGCGACGCAGGGGAGGGCTCGAGGATGAACATGGCCTTGTTGTAGTGCAAGGTGAGGGCACCGGTGACGGTGCGCTGCTCGCGCCAGACCAGCTCCGCTTCCAGGTCTTCATGGATGGCAAGCGGCCGGTGAAGGTCGCGCGGGTCGAACGGCGCCTTGGCGAACCGTCGATTGTGCTGCGCCATGTAGGAGGGGAGGAAGGCGTTGGCTTGGTCGATGGTGGAGATGCGCTGTAGCCGCATCGCCTTGACCAGACGGTCCTGCAGCGTCGCATTGACCCGCTCGACGCGTCCCTTCGCCTGCGGCGAGTTTGCGCAGATCAGCTCGATGTTGAGCCGGTCCAGCGCACGCCCGAGGTGGGTCATGCCGTCACCCTTCGCCGAGGCCGTGTTGTTGCGAAAGGCGCTGTGCTTGTCGGTGTAGAAGGCCACCGGCTTGCCGTGCCGCTCGAGATAGGTCCTCGTCGCGCGCATGTACGAGAAGGTGCTCTCGCTCTCGACCATCTCGAGGTGCATCAATTCGCTCGTAGCGTCGTCGATGAACACCAGCAGCGTGCATTGTGGACCGCGGCCCTCGAACCACCAGTGCTTGGAGCCGTCAACCTGGACGAGCTCGCCGCGGCAGTCGCGCCGGTAGCGCGGCTGGTACGGGCGAGGGCGCTTTGCTGCACGGTCCTGCCACAGCCCGGCCTCCAGCATGATGCGCCGCAGGGTCTCGCACGACAGGCCGATGCCGTGGCGCTCGGCGAGGTACTCGCGCGCCAGCGTCGGTCCGAAGTCGGCGTAGTGCTCGCGCACCAGCGTGACCACCTCGGCGCGGAAGGCGTCGCTGTAGCGTCGGTTGCTCGGGCGTCCTCGCTTGCGCGACACCAGGCCGCTAGCGCCGTCCTGTCGCAGGCGGCCCAGCAACCGGTACACCTGCCGCCTCGCAAGGCCGAGCAGCTCCATCGCGTCCGCGACCCGGATCTCGCCACGGTCGAGCCGCATCAGCGTGTCGAACCGGGTGATCTCAGCAGAACTCATCGCCAGCACCGTCATACAATGCGCGTCCTCGTTGCCGAGAACGGCTATGACACCGGCGACCCGCTGAGAGCACCGCAGAGTGCCATTTCTATCTAGCGGGCTGGTGCCATTTGTACTTAGCGCTTACGCGCTCCCGGTCCGATAACATAGATTATGTAAAATACGAGCCTGTTTTGCTCGATCTGGCTCGATGTCGGCAGAGCCGGGAGCGGGGCAATGACCGGCCTGCCCTATTGGCGAGCGCAGCCTTGGCCCAGCGCAATGGCCGATAGATCAACGGCGGGATCGACAGGCCGGTTCGCTTCCTTCCGCTCCGAATAGCGATCCACGAGCTGGCCGGCATGGGGGCGCAGCAGCACCGTGAACCGCACCAGCTCCTCCATCACGTCCACGATCCGATCGTAATAGCTGGACGGCTTCATGCGCCCGGCTTCATCGAACTCGTTGAACGCCTTGGCGACGCTCGACTGGTTCGGGATCGTGAACATTCGCATCCAGCGGCCGAGGACGCGCAACGTGTTGACGCTGTTGAACGACTGCGACCCGGCCGACACCTGCATGACGGCGAGCGTGCGGCCTTGCGTCGGGCACATCCCGCCCATCGAGAGCGGCAGATGGTCGATTTGCGTTTTCATGATGCCGGTGACTTGCCCGTGGCGTTCCGGCGAACACCACACATGCCCTTCCGACCACATCGACAGCTCACGCAGTTCGTGGACGGCGGGATGATCGTCGCCGGCGACCTGATCGGGCAGCGGCAGCGCCGAGGGATCATAGATGCGCGTCTCGCACCCGAAGAATTGCAACAGCCGCGCCGCTTCCTCGACACACAGCCGCGAGAACGACCGCTCGCGCAGGCTCCCGTAGAGCAGCAGGATACGAGGCGGGGGATCACCCGCGCCCAGGCCGAGGGCGGGGCGGTCGATCGCATAGCGCCGATCGAGCGCGGGCAGGCTGTCGGGATCGGGAAGCTGGCGCAGCGGCATCAGAGGGCTTTCACGAGATAGGCGGCCGAGGCGGGACAGAGCGCGGTGAACTCGCGCGAGCTGGCGACCGACGCAGGAGCCGCGGCGCGGTCGGCCGCGGCGTAGCCATTGGCGGCGAAGAACGGCGCGGCCGTGTTGGTGAGGAGGTTAAGGCGGGCAACGCCCAGCTCCCGCGCGCGGGCTTCGAGCGCGGTCAGCATGGCGCGGCCGAGCCCGTCGCCGCGCCGATCGGCGACGACCACGACCGAGCGGAGCAGGCGATCGGCTCCTTCGCCTTCGAGTCCGCCATAGCCGACCAGGCCCGCGCCGTCATCAAACCGGAAGAAGGCGCGGCCGGGTTCGGCCAGATCGGCGACGGGCAGGTCCGAGGCGGCGAGCGCGTTGCGCAGCTCGCCCATGTCGTTTGCATCGAGCCGGTGGACGCGCAATCCCGTCATGCGGCGCGCGGCCCGAGCAGAATGACGCAGGTGCCGACAAGGCAGAGTGCGGCACCGCCCAAATCCCAACGATCAGGCCGTACCCCCTCGACCGCCCACAGCCACAGCAGCGAAGCGCAGATGTAGATGCCGCCATAAGCGGCATAGGCGCGACCGGCCGCAGCGGCATCGACCCGCGTGAGCAGCCAAGCGAACAGGATCAGCGACGCGATGCCCGGCCCCAGCCATACTGGCGACTTGCCGAGCCGCAGCCACGCCCAGAAGGCGAAGCAGCCCGCTATCTCGGCGAGCGCGGCCCCCACATAGACCAGCGCCGTCAGCATCAGGCGGCAGCACCCCGCTCGTACCACCCCCGCGACCGCTTCACGATCGAGACGACCGAGAGCATCACCGGCACCTCGACCAGCACGCCCACCACCGTCGCCAGCGCCGCGCCCGAGTTGAGGCCGAACAGCGAGATCGCGGCGGCGACCGCCAGCTCGAAGAAGTTGGACGCGCCGATCAGCGCGGCTGGGGCGGCGACGCACCATGCGACCCCGAACCGGCGCGACAGCCAATAGGCGAGGCCGGCGTTGAAATAGACTTGGATGAGGATGGGCACGGCGAGCAGCGCGATCACCAGCGGGCGGGCCAGTATCTGTTCGCCCTGGAATCCGAACAGCAGCACCAGCGTCGCCAAGAGCGCCACCAACGACACCGGCCCAAGGCGTGCGAGCAGCCGGTCGAGCGCGGGTTGCCCCCCGCTCGCCAGCAGCCCGCGCCGGATCACCTGCGCGACGATCACCGGCACGACGATGTAGAGGGCGACCGAGATCAGCAGCGTGTCCCACGGCACCGTGATCGCCGCGACGCCGAGCAGCAGCGCGACGAGCGGCGTGAACAGGAACACCATCAGCACGTCGTTCAGCGCGACTTGCGACAGAGTATAGGTAGGCTCGCCGTCGCAAAGGTTCGACCACACGAACACCATCGCCGTGCAGGGCGCGGCGGCGAGCAGGATCAGCCCGGCAATGTAGGACGGGCCTTGCCCGGCCGGCAGCAACGGCGCGAACAGCCAGCCGATGAAAAAGGTGCCGAGCGCCGCCATCGAGAACGGCTTGACCGCCCAGTTGATGAACAGCGTGACGCCCACCCCTTTCCAATGCTGGCGCACGCTACCGAGCGAGCCGAAGTCGATCTTGAGCAGCATCGGGATAATCATCAGCCAGATCAGCACGGCGACGACCAGGTTGACCCGCGCGACCTCGGCCGCGGCGATCGTGGCGAACACGCCGGGCATCAGCGACCCCAGCCCGATGCCGGCGACGATGCAGAGCGCCACCCAAACGGACAGATACCGCTCGAACGTGCCGATGCCGGGGCGCGCCGGCGCGGGGCCGGCGACGGGGGCGACGGTGGACATGGGCTTATCTTTCGCGGTCGGCGACGCGCGCGCCGTGTTCATCCACGACCCGCTCGCCATCTTCCTTGGCGAACGCCCCGAGCTGGGGGCGCGGCAGAATGTCTAGGACGACTTCCGAGGGGCGGCAGAGGCGCACGCCCAGCGGGGTTTCGACGAACGGCCAGTTGATGAGGATCAAATGCTTCATCATCGCGTCGAGAAGCGCGTCGTCGCCGAACACGGGGTCTTCGTCCGCCAGACCCTCGTAGATCGTGCCTTTCCGGCGCAGCGCGTCGCGCGGGGCGAGGCCCGCCGATGCGATCAGCGACGCGAGCTTTTCTCGCGCGGGCGGCGTTTTCAGATACTCGATCACGACCGGCTCGATACCGGCGTTGCGGATCAGGCCCAGCGTGTTGCGCGACGTGCCGCAGTCCGGGTTGTGGTAGATGACGACTTCGGCGTCCACGGTTCCAGCCTTTCTTTGCGCGCGACGGATCAGGCCGGCGCGTCCGCTTCTTCGTGAATGGCTTGCAGGCGACGGCGCAGCTCCGGCGCGTCCAGCTCGCGCACGGGCAGCTCGACCAGGCGCGCGATCCGACGTTCAAGCGCGTCGTGGGTCGCCTCGAAGGCGCGATCCACGGCCGCGTCGTCGCCAGTGACAGCGGCCGGATCGGGCAAGCCCCAATGCGCCGTCGCCGGACGGCCGGGCCACACCGGGCAGACCTCGCCAGCCGCATTGTCGCAAACGGTGATCGTCACATCGAGTTGCGGCGCGTCCGGCCCGGCGAACTCGTCCCAGCTTTTGGAACGCAAGCCCTCGGTCGGATAGCGGTAGCGCGCGAGCAGCCGCAGCGCGCCCGGATGGACCTCGCCCTTGGGGAACGAGCCGGCCGAGAAGCCGCGAAAGCGCCCCTCTCCCAATCGGTTCACGATCACTTCGCCCAGGATCGAGCGGGCGGAGTTGCCGGTGCAGAGCACCAGCACGTTGATCGGGCCAGTCATGCGGTGCCTTCCAGATCGCAGCGGCTCCGCAGCACGACGTCGGCGAGCGCCGCGCAGACCTCGGGATGGCCGCCGCAGCAGTCCTTCATCAGATATTCGAGCAGCTCGGTCATATGTCCGTAGCGGGCCGAGTAGATCACCGAGCGGCCTTCCCGCCGGTTCTCGATCAGACCGGCGTGCGAAAGGATCGTGAGGTTGGCCGACAGGGTGTTGGGCGGCGTGTCGAGGCGGCGCGCAATCTCCCCGGCTGCGATGCCCTCGCGGCCGGCCTGAACCAGCATGCGAAACACCGACAGCCGCCCCTCATGGGCGAGCGCGGACAGGGCGGTGACGGCTTGCTTCATTTCCATCATTCGCCTGTAGCGGAAACGTCGCAGCCGACCAACGGCAGGAACATCGCGGGCATCAGAGATCGCGGCGCTTTATATCGAACTGCCCCGACCCGCCTGCCGCGACGGCTTGTTCGCACCAGCCCTTGCTCACGGTCGGCAGAGGGCAAGCGTAGAGCCCGCCGCGCATCCTGATCGTCAGGGGACGATCGGGCGCAGCCTGATAGGAACATTGACCGCCGCGTGCGTCGAGTTGCGTGAGGCGCTGCCATCCCTTCTTGCCGCCCCTCACCTCCCTGGAGACGGTTGCGCCCTTGCGGTCCTGGAGTTGGCAGGTGACAGCCCAAGCACCATCGCCCTTCGCTTCCACGATCATCACATCGTCGGTCGGTGTCCATTGCGCCAGCGCGGGCACAGCAGTCAGCACGATCGTCGCAGCGGCAATCCAGCTTTTCATTGCGGTATCCCCTGACCTACGAGCGCAGAACGCGACTCGCTTCCTCGTTTCCACGATACCAGAAACGGCGAGATTGAGAAGGGGATGCTATCCTGCAAGAGGGTCAAAACGGATCGGGGCTGTTGAAAAAGGCGGTCGGCGCTAATCCCGTGCCGCGTTAGATCGGGAAGTGGGATCGCCGGATGAGAGCGGCGCAAGCGTGTCAGGATGACTAATTTGCCCCTCTCCGCAAATGAGGCCATGTTTTCACCCACCCCGGCCGTGAAGGTCTTCCAACACCGCGTTCCTGACGAAGCCATCGCCGATCTGTCCAGCGGGCAAGTTCAATAAGCGGATCAGCACCGGCCTCGAGGCGGCTTGCGCCAAGGGCGGCCCGGTGGCGACCGTCAAATCGCAATGACGCCAGACATCCTCGAAACCGCACGCAAGCTGCTCGTCGCCGTAGTCAGTCCGGCCAAGGTCGCGAATCTGCTGCAGGTCAGGCGCTCTACCTTCTACCGGCATTTGTCGGGAGCGAACGCGAGGCAGCGTGATCCGGTGGCGCCAAAGCAGGAGGGTCAGTACGGCCGCTCCCGCAGGCCGTGCCCGTCATGGCGCCGCTCCTTCACGTCCGGGAGTGGGACACAGGGGTGAGGCCGACGTGTCGGCTGCTTTTCAACAGTCCCGGCCGATTTCGAAACCTATGCAGTCGCGTGTTGGTCAAGCAAGTCGATCACGGCGCAACTCACCGTTCCGTCACCCTCGCAACGATCGATGGTAATGGCAAGCAGGCTTTCGAGCTGCGCCAGGTCCGCCATCTTGCCGCGAACCCGCTCCAAGTGGAAAGCCGCAATCTGGCGAACATCACTGCATGACGCCTGCGCCGGCCCGCCAAGTGACAGGATCGCGCGCACCTCGGCCGGGTTGAAACCAAGCTCGCGCGCGCGACGGATAAACTGAAGGGCGCGAACGTGGTCGGCTCCGTAAATCCGCCGCCCGCCGCTCGTGCGGGGCGGTTTTTCGAGAACGCCGACGCGCTCGAAGTAGCGGATCGTCTCGATGTTCACGCCGGTCCGGCGCGATAGCTCGCCGATCGCAATGCCCATATTCCGCTTGCTCCTGTAGCCGCTACAGGTGGCATAGCGGGTATTCGGCCGGAGACGAATGATGAACGAACGAATTATTCTGCACGGGACCTCGAACGCACCGCCGCCGCCACGTCGCGCCGATGCAGGGTTGTCTACCTTCGGCGCGCTGGCAGGTTTCGGCGCGGTCCTAGCCGCCGCATCCTGCTGCATCCTGCCGCTCGCTCTCGCGGCGCTCGGTGTAGGAGCGGGCCTGTCCAGCAGCTTCACCGCGCTGATGCCGCTGCGCTGGCCGCTAACGGTGCTCTCGCTCCTCGGCCTGGGTGCCGGATGGTGGGCCTATGCACGGCGCCGAAGGGCTTGTGCTGCGGACCGGTCCTGCACGTTGCCGCTACCCTCCAGTACAACAGCGATCGTGCTCTCGATCGGCACGGCTCTAGCCCTGATCGCGTTGGTATGGGACCGCCTCGAAGCGCCCCTGATAAAGGCGCTTTCCTAATGCTGCTCATCTCCACTCTGACCTGCCCCAAGTGCGGCGGGGTCGCGACCGAGACGATGCCCACCAACGCCTGCCAGTTCTTCTATGACTGCCGGCATTGTGCGGCGGTGCTGCGGCCGCTGACTGGCGACTGCTGCGTATTTTGTTCCTACGCCGACGTTCCTTGCCCGCCGATACAAGACGCCCGAGAAGCCGGTTCGGACGCGAGCTGCTGCACGCGTTGAGGCGCGGTACCTCCGGGATGATCTGGTCACGGCAGCGGTCGCGCTATGTAACACCGTTGATCTCCACCGGGCCGTCCGGCACCTGCGGCCTCTGGACGTCGCTTTACCCGACGAGCTGCTTGCCCGCGTGGCCCTTCTTCGTTGGAACCATGCTGAACTGATCGGCGATTCTCTCTGGAGGAAGAGCGAGAAGCCGCTCGGACGTTTTAGGCCGCTTTGCACCATATCGACCGATCGCCGGGCTTAGCGTAACGTTTTCGCGCCAGCTCTCGTCGCTTGCGGTGTCGAACCGACTATGAAGATGATTATACGGACGGCCACCATCGGCTTCCAAGCGTTCGATAATCAAGCGATTGGGCCGATCGTCGCCGTGGCAGGCCCTCGCCAACTCGAGCAGCGAGCGGCGCACCGCATCGAGCGCGCGAACCTTACGGCCCAGTTCGACGGCCCGCGTTTCCGCAAGCGCCTTCACTTCGGCGCTCGACCGCTCGCGATCCGATCAAAGACCGAGCAACGCGCGAGTACATTCGATCGGGAGCCCAAGGTCGCGCGCGTTGGCGATGAAATGCAGCCCGTGAACATCGGTGTCGCTATAATCGCGGTAGTTCCCGCGCCGGGCCGGCGGCGGCACGAGCCCGATCTTCTCGTAATGTCGGATCATGCGTTGCGATACGCCGCTCGCGTTCGAGACCGCCCCGATGTTCATAGCTTCACCGCATTTAGCCGAAGCGCGTTGAGGACCACGGTGAACGACGAAAGCGCCATCGCCGCGCCCGCCAGCATCGGTGAGAGCAGGATACCCGCAACCGGGTAGAGCACCCCGGCCGCGACCGGGACGCCGATGCCGTTGAACAGGAATGAGAAGAACAGATTTTGACGGATGTTCCGCATGGTCGCGTGCGTCAGCTTCCGAGCGCGAACGATCGCCGACAGGTCGCCGCGGGTGAGCGTCATGCCAGCGCTTTCGATCGCCACGTCCGTTCCCGTGCCCATCGCCAGGCCCACGTCGGCAGCGGCGAGCGCCGGGGCATCGTTGATCCCGTCGCCGGCCATAGCGACCCCGACGCCCTTCGCTTTCAGCTCCGCCACGATCCGGGCCTTGTCCTCTGGCCGCAGATCGGCGCGAACATCGTCCAAGCCCCCCACGGCGCGCGCGACCGCATCAGCCGTCGTCGCGTTGTCGCCGGTGAGCATGACGACGCGCAGCTTTTCGCGCCGGAGCGTCGCAATGGCGTCGCGCGCGGTGGACCGCACCGGATCGGCTACCGCGAGCAGACCGGCGAGCGTGCCGTCGACCGCCACCAGCATGACGCCGGCCCCTTCGCGCCGGCGACGATCGGCCGAGGCTTCGATCGGCGCGGGATCGACCCCGACCCGTCGCATCTGCGCGGCGTTGCCGATCACGATCTGGCGGCCGTTCACGCTGGCGCTGACACCCAGACCGGTTTGCGAGGCGAAGTCCTCGACCCGGCCGAGCTGCACCCCCCTATCGCTCGCGCCGGTGACGATCGCGTGCGCGAGCGGGTGTTCCGATTGTGCCTCGACCGCGGCTGCGAGGGCCAGCAGCTCGCTTTCATCGGTGCCGTTGACCGCCTCGACCGCGACCAGCTTGGGCTTGCCTTCGGTGAGCGTGCCCGTCTTGTCGATGACCAGCGTATCGACCTTCTCGAAAGCCTGTAAAGCTTCCGCATTCTTGACCAGCACGCCGGCATGCGCGCCGCGGCCCGTCCCCACCATGATCGACATGGGCGTGGCGAGCCCGAGCGCGCAGGGGCAGGCGATCACGAGCACCGCGATTGCATTGAGGAGGGCATGGCCCAAGCGAGGTTCCGGCCCGACCAGCATCCACACAACGAAGGTGACGGCCGAGATCACCACCACCAGCGGCACGAACCAGCCCGAGACGCGATCGGCGACCGCTTGAATAGGCGCGCGGCTGCGCTGCGCTTCCGCGACCATGCGGACGATGCGCGCGAGCATCGTGTCGGAACCGACCGCGCGGGCTTCCATGACCAAGCTTCCCGTGCCGTTCACCGTGCCCCCCGTGACCGACGCGCCATCTTCCTTAAGGACCGGCGCGGGCTCCCCGGTGAGCATGGATTCATCGACCGAGGAGCGGCCCTCGACCACCACGCCGTCGACCGGCAGCGCTTCGCCAGGGCGGACGCGCAGCCGATCGCCCAAGGCCACATCGGCCAGCGAAACCTCTTCCTCTGAGCCGTCAGCCCTCAGCCGGCGCGCGGTTTTCGGCGCGAGGTCCATGAGCGCGCGGATTGCACGCCCCGTCGCGGCTCGCGCGCGCAGCTCCAGCACTTGCCCGAGCAGCACCAGCGTCACCACGACGCCGGCCGCCTCATAATAGACCGGCACCATTCCGCCATGCGCGCGGAAGGTGGCGGGGAAGATCCCCGGCGCGACCGTCGCGACCAGGCTGTATAGGAACGCCGCCCCCACCCCGATCGCGATCAGCGTGAACATATTGAGGTGGCGCGTGCGGATCGAGTTCCACCCCCTGACGAAGAACGGCCATCCCGCCCACAGTACGATCGGCGCGGTGAGCGCGAGCTGGACCCAGGGCGAAGCCGCGGGGCTGACGACGTGGAGCCCCAGCATTTCAGCGAACATCGAGACGACGAGCAGCGGGATCGTGAGCACGCCGGCCACCCACAGGCGGCGCGTGAAATCGATCATCTCAGGGTTGGGCGCATCATCGAGCGACGGTTCTTCCGGTTCGAGCGCCATGCCGCAGATCGGGCAGGTTCCCGGCCCTTCCTGGCGGATTTGCGGGTGCATGGGGCACGTCCACATCGCCCCTGGCGTCGCCATCGGCTCGGGACGCGGCTTATCGCTCAGATAGGCGTCCGGATTGCCGATGAACTTCGATCGGCACCCCGCGCTACAGAAATGATAGGAATTACCCGCGTACTCGGCATGGTGCGGCGTCGTCGCGGGGTCGACCGTTATGCCGCACACCGGGTCTGTCACCGGCGCCGCAGCGTCGCCGTGATGATGCCCGACGTGCCCGCCTAAATAGGCGTCGGGATCGACGGTGAACTTGGTCCGGCATCCAGCGCTGCAAAAATGGTAGGCGTGTCCGTCATGCTCGGCGTGGTGCGTCGTTTTCGCCGGATCGACCGTCATCCCACATACCGGGTCTTTGACCGTCACCGCAGCGTCCCCGGCCTTGCCTCCCGAGCAGCAGCCATGCGCCGCGGCGTGATCCTCGACCGGAACCGGTTCGGCCTTGGCCCTTCCCGAGCAGCATGAGGACGCTAACGAGCTGGCGCGATCGGCGGCGACTGGATCGGGCGTGCGCTTGCCGGAGCAGCCGCAACCGGTGCTTTGGGAGCGAGCGCGCGGGTCATTCATCGCAATGTCTCCTTCGCCCCGAAGGCATGTGGGGTCTGACACCGTGTCCGGGTCAAGGCCCAATCGCGCGAGCCAGTCCCTACTACTACGCGGCCGCGACGGTTTCGGTTTCTTCCTTCCCAAAGTCCAGGCACTGTTCATGCACGACATGCTAAGCGGCAATGGCGCGATCCCCGGGATCAGGTCAGTCGCCAATGACGGCGAGGTCGGCAATAGCCGGGCGCTAATAAATATTCGAATCCATAGAATGAGGCCCACCGCTGAATATCATGGACACGTGGCAGCTGTACGCTCTTGAACATACCGATATCATTAAGAAAGTGGTGTTCGGGATGGTGCACCCGGATAAGAGCGATTCATTTGCCTATTTATACGCAGCATCCGCCGCGAGCCGGCGAACAAGCTGACAGATGCACTCAAACAAAAGCCTCGAATGCATGCCGCCACCAATCCTCGCACGCTCCTGATAGCATCCTATCACACTCGTCCGTCTCCTATTGCTCCGAACCAGTTCGGGGTCCGCCTCCGCAGCGGCCGAGGTGCTTGGCCCAGTGATTGCCACGATATAGGGCATTTTCCCCTGACGCTGTTCGGGTTTGCGGTCGCGAGGGGCGATGTTCAAAAAAGCATCCAAACGGCTACTGACGAGCCGCCCGATGGCTGTCTTGCCGCTGCTTTGTACAGCCCTGACGACCTACATTCGTTGGGTCTGGGTTTGATCGCCGTGGAGCTTGTCAACCCAGCGGTAACGAAAGGCATCGGGCAAGGCGCGACTTGACTTTTCGGATTGTTGGCCGCAAACTACACCTTGTGGTGCGACTGTTCAGCCTTTTCCTGATCGCTTTAGCGGCGTTGGGCCTTTCGGGCCAATCGACGGCGATGGCCATGGCGCCATTGAGCATTACAGCTCCGCCCATGGCCGCCGTGACGGAGATGAACTGTTCGGAAATGCCTGAGGCGGGATCGCATGAAAAAGCGCCTTGCAAGGGCATGACGCCTCAGTGCATCGCACAGATGGGCTGCATGCCTCCTGCGGCGCTCGAGCCCGATTTGATTACTACGGGCAAACCCCGCCTGTATCGACCGCTTCATGCGCCGACTTCGGCTGCCCGGCTTTACGGTCGCTCCTATGGGCCGTTGCCGGAACCACCCAGCATCCTGATCTGACGCCCGAAATCCGTCTTTCGTGCCCGGTCCGAGGCCCGAAGACGCCTCGCTCAGATCAAGGATACGAATCATGTTTTCTCGTCACGTAGTTGGCGCGCTTGTCGCCATTGTCGCCGCTAGCGTTACCTCGACCGCCGCAAATGCGCAGGCTGCCCCCGGGCATTTCGAATGGCGTTCGACCCTACAGCCTGGACCCCGTGCGCCGCTGACGGCACCCCGGCGCGTTTGGGTTGAATCGGCGAACGCTCCCTCGACCGTCAGCCAGCCGGGAGCGAGACCGCTCGATTCGGCTAGCCCGTGCCCTCCCCCACCCAGGTCGTGAGCGCGCGCGGATTGTAGCACCGTACCGGCGGGACTTGTCCCGCCGGTATCAAGGCTCCTGCTTCCGCGAACCGGTCAAGCCGATCGCACGTCCGCACGACCTCACGTCGTTGCATCGCCGCATCTACAGCGAGCGCGGGGCGCGCCAGCGGCTCAAGAACAGGAATACCTGAATGCGACTACGCGTCATGAGAATCGGGAGACTCCACGCCGCCACAGGCGCCATGTTAGTCCTCGTTGCACAACCGGCGACGGCACAGCCTTTGACGCTCCAGCAAGCTCTTGAAAAGGCAAGGGCGAGCGAACCCGGGCTGGCGGGTCGCAATGCGCAGCTTCGCGCTGCGCGATCTGCCGCGGACGCGGCCGATGCTCTGCCCGATCCCAAGCTCGATCTCGCGCTGCAGAACGTGCCGGTCACGCGCGACGAGGCCTTCTCGCTCACGCGCGACTTCATGACGATGCGCTCGGTCGGGGTCACCCAGGATATCCCCAATCTCGCTAAGCGCCATGCGCGGCTTGGCAGAGCCCAGGCGGACATCGCCGCCGCACAGACGGCCGCGGCGGTGACGGCCAAGGACGTCCGGACGATGACGGCGCTGGCCTGGGTCGATCTCTATTTCGCGGAGCGACGCCTTGCCATCCTGGACCTGCTTGACCGGAGCATCGACGACATAGCGGGAACGGTCGCGGCGCGGGTGACCTCCGGCAGCGCCAGGCCCTCGCAGGGTCTCGAACCCAAGCAGCTCAAAGCCAATGTGGCCGATCGCCGCGACGAGCTCGCCGTCGAGATCGCAAGGGCGAAAGCCGAGCTTGGCCGGTGGACCGGGGACCCGGATCCAAGTGCGACCGGCGCCCCGCCCGAGTGGACCATCGATCCCGATCGTCTTGTGGCGCAGATCGACGGCCTGCCCGAGCTGCAAGCGCTGGACGCCGCGACGGCCCAGGCCGACGCCGACGTCCGCCTCGCACGCGCCGAAAAGCGGCCCGACTTTTCGGTGAGCTTGAGCTACGGCAATCGCGAGCCGAGCTTCTCCGATATGGTGTCGGTCGGGGTGTCGATCGGGCTGCCGCTCTTCGCCAAGCACCGACAAGACCCCATCATTGCTGCGCGCGCCGAGCAGGCCAACGCTGCGCGGCTCGCGCGAGCTGGCGCCGAGCGGGAGCTGCGCGCCAAGCTGCTGGGCGATCTCGCGGAGCATCGTGCCCACCATGAACGATACAAGCGCGCCAAGGACGTGCTCGTGCCGCTCGCAGTGGAACGCGCCAAGCTAGACCAGGCAAGCTACGCCGCCGGCCGGGTCGATCTCGGCACCGCACTGGGGATGACCGTCGCGGTCGCCGACGCCGAGATCGACGAGCTCGACCGCGAAGCCATGGTCGTGCGCGACGGCATCCGGATCAACCTGACCTACGGGAACACACCGCAATGACCCCGAACAAGAAGCGCCGCGCCGTCATCGGCGCCGGCATCGCCGCCGCCGTGCTCGCCGCGGGCGCTGGCGGGTATCTCGCGACACGTCCCGCTGACGAAGCGTCCGCCTCGGCGACGGGCGAGCGCAAGATCCTCTACTGGTATGATCCGATGGTCCCGGCCGAGCACCACGACGGCCCCGGTCTGTCGTCGATGGGGATGAAGCTCATCCCCAAATATGCCGACGAGGGCGGCGCTGTTGCGCCCGGCGTGTCGATCGACCCCGGCGCCGTTCAGAATCTCGGCGCCCGGATCGTCGAGGCGAAACTCGGCAGCCTGCCGGGTGGCCTCGTCGCCACCGGCACCGTCGACTACAACGAACGGAACATCGCCATCGTGCAGGCGCGCGCCGGCGGCTTCGTCCAACGCGTCTACGGTCTGGCCCCCAATGACATCGTGCGCGCCGGCGCGCCGATCGCTGACGTGCTCGTTCCCGAATGGGGCGGCGCCCAGCAGGAACTGCTGGCGCTCCAGCGCAGCGGCAACCCCGAACTGGCGCGGGCCGCACGCGAGCGGCTCGTCCTTCTCGGCATGGACCCGGGCGCGGTCGCGGCGGTAAGCCGGAGCGGACGGGTGCGCAACGTCACGACCATCCGGACCCCCGTCGGGGGTGCGGTGAAGACGTTGAACGTGCGACAGGGCATGACGTTGGCGGCGGGACAGACGCTCGCCGAAGTCAACGGGCTCGGCACCGTCTGGGTGAACGCCGCCGTTCCTGAGACGATGGCCGGTCAAATAAAGCTCGGCACAGCGGCCGAGGTGACCCTGACCGCCTTTCCGGGAGAAACGCTGACCGGCAAGGTCACCGCGATCCTGCCGCAGGCGGACGTCGCGAGCCGCACGCTGACGGCCCGTATCGAAATCCCGAACCGGGGCGGCAGGCTGCGGCCCGGCATGTTCGCCAACGTCTCCTTCAACGCACAGCAGCAATCCGCGCTGCTCGTGCCGAGCGAAGCGGTCATCCGCACCGGCACCCGGACGCTTGTCATGCTGGCGCTTCCGAACGGTCGTTACCGTCCCGCCGAAGTGCGCGCCGGCCGCAGCGCCGGCGGTCAGACCGAGATTCTCGCCGGCCTCGCCGACGGCGAGAAGGTCGTTGAATCGGGCCAGTTCCTGATCGACTCCGAGGCCAACCTCGCCGGCGTCGAAGCGAGACCGATCGATCAAGCCAGCGCGATGACCCCGGACAAATCGGACGGGCGGCAAGGCAGATACCGGACCACCGGAACGATCCAAACGATCACGGCCGGAAGCGTAACGCTTCAGCACCAGGCGGTGCCGGCGCTGAAATGGCCGGCGATGACCATGACCTTCCGCGTCTCCTATCCCGCCATGCTGCGGGGGTTCAAGAAAGGCGACGAAGTCACCTTCTCCTTCGATCAGGAGGCGCAAGGTCCGGTGCTGCGCACGATTACGCGGAGTTCCGAACGATGATCGCGCGGATCATTCGCTGGTCAGTCGCCAACCGCTTCCTCGTACTGATCGGGGCCGCGCTGCTCGTCATCGCCGGGGTGTTCGCGATGCGGGCCACCCCGGTCGATGCGCTGCCTGACTTATCCGACGTGCAGGTGATCGTCCGCACCACCTATCCGGGCCAGGCACCGCAGATCGTCGAGGACCAGGTCACCTATCCGATCGCGACGACCATGTTGTCCGTGCCGGGCGCACGCACCGTGCGCGGCTATTCCTTCTTCGGCGACAGCTATGTCTACATCCTGTTCGAGGACGGCACCGATCTCTACTGGGCGCGCTCGCGCGTGCTCGAATATCTCAACCAGGCGCAGGCGAGCTTGCCCGACGGTGCGAAGAGCGCCCTAGGACCCGACGCGACCGGCGTCGGCTGGATCTACGAATATGCGCTCGTCGATCGAACGGGGCGGCACGATCTTGCCGAACTGCGCTCGCTCCAGGACTGGTTCCTCCGCTTCGAGCTGAAGACCGTTCCCGGCGTCGCCGAGGTCGCCAGCATCGGCGGCATGGTCAAGCAGTATCAGGTCCAGCTCGACCCCGTCAGGCTTGCGGGCTTCGGCATAACCTACCAGCAGGCGGTCGAGGCGATCCGGCGCGCCAACCAGGAGGCGGGTGGATCGGTCGTCGAAATGGCGGGCGCGGAATACATGGTTCGCGCGAGCGGCTACCTCGGCTCGCTCGACGATTTCCGCGCCATCCCGCTCAGAACGGCCGCCGGCGGCGTGCCGGTGACATTGGGCGACGTCGCCACCATCCAGCTCGGGCCGGAGATCCGGCGCGGCGTTGCCGAACTCAACGGCCAGGGAGAGGTCGCGGGCGGCGTCATCGTCCTGCGCTCCGGCAAGAACGCGCAAGCGACAATCGAGGCGGTCAAGGCGAAATTGCGCAACTTGAGGGCAAGCCTGCCGCCGGGCGTCGAGATCGTGCCGACCTACGATCGGTCGCAATTGATCGATCGTGCCGTCGAGAATGTCAGCGGCAAGCTGGTCGAGGAGTTCATCGTCGTGGCGCTCGTGTGCGGCCTCTTCCTCTGGCACGTGCGCTCAGCGCTGGTGGCGATCCTCACATTGCCGCTGGGCGTGTTCGCCGCGCTCATCGTGATGCGCGCGCAGGGGCTGAACGCCAACATCATGTCGCTCGGCGGAATCGCGATCGCGATCGGCGCGATGGTCGACGCCGCGATCGTGATGATCGAGAACGCGCACAAGCGCATCGAGCAGTGGGAGCATGGCCATGAAGGCGAGCGCCTGACTGGCCGCGAGCGGTGGAACGTCATCACCCAAGCCGCGGTGGAGGTCGGGCCTTCGCTGTTCCTGAGCCTCCTCATCATCGCGCTGTCGTTCATGCCTGTCTTCACGCTCGAGGCGCAGGAGGGACGGCTGTTCGCGCCGCTTGCGTTCACCAAGACCTATGCGATGGCGGCGGCGGCAATTCTCTCGATCACCTTGGTGCCGGTGCTGATGGGTTGGCTCATTCGGGGCCGCATCCCCGCCGAGCAGGACAACTTCATCAACCGTGCGCTGACCCGAGCCTACCGGCCGGCGCTCGATTGGGTGCTATCGCGGCCCAAGGCCACATTGGGGATCGCGCTGCTGGTGTTGCTGAGCGCCGCATGGCCGATAAGCCAGTTGGGCAGCGAGTTCATCCCGGCGATGGACGAGGGCGACCTCCTGTACATGCCGTCGGCCCTGCCCGGGCTCTCGGTCGACGAAGCATCGAAGCTGCTGCAACGCACCGACCGGCTAATCAAGACCGTGCCGGAGGTCGCGACCGTGTTCGGCAAAGCCGGTCGCGCCGAGTCCGCGACGGACCCCGCCCCGATCGAGATGTTCGAGACCACGATCCAGTTCAAGCCTCGCGATCAGTGGCGCAAGGGCATGACGCCGAATAAACTAACCGCGGAACTCGACCGCATTGTTCGCGTGCCGGGGCTGACCAACGTCTGGGTGCCGCCCATCCGCAACCGGCTCGACATGTTGGCGACCGGGATCAAGAGCCCGATCGGCGTGAAAGTCTCGGGCTCGGACCTGAAGGCGCTCGACCAGGTTGCTCGGCAGATCGAGACGGTGGCAAAGTCCGTAACTGGCGTCTCTTCCTCCTTCGCGGAGAGGCTCACCGGCGGTCGCTACATCAATGTCGAGATCGATCGGGCCGCCGCGGCCCGCTACGGGCTCAACATCGCCGATGTGCAGTCGATGGTTTCGGGCGCGATCGGCGGCGAGACGATCGGAACCACCGTCGAGGGACTGGCGCGCTATCCGATCAACGTCCGCTACCCACGCGGTATCAGAAGCAGCGTCGAGGACCTGCAAGCGCTGCCGGTCCTCACGCCGTCGGGCCAGCAGATCACGCTCGGCTCGGTGGCCAGGCTGGCGATCGCCGACGGCCCGCCAATGCTGAAATCCGAGAATGGCCGGCTTTCAACCTGGGTCTATATCGACGTGCGCGGGCGCGCGGTCGGTTCGGTCGTCGACGATCTCCGCAAGGCGGTCGCCGCCCAGGTGAAGGCGCCACCCGGCGTGTCGATCGCCTATGCCGGGCAGTTCGAGTATATGCAGCGTGCAGCTGAGCGGCTGAAGATCGTCGTTCCGGCAACGCTCATCATCATTTTCGCGCTGCTCTACGCGATTTTCCGGCGTCTTGACGAAGCGACGCTGATCATGGGAACGCTGCCCTTCGCGCTGACAGGCGGCGTCTGGCTGCTCTACCTGCTCGGATTCAATCAGTCGATCGCGACGGCGGTCGGGTTCATCGCGCTCGCCGGCGTGTCGGCTGAGTTCGGCGTGGTGATGCTGATATATCTCCGCGGCGCGCTCGCTGAACATGAGGCGCCAACCGGCGAGCAGGTTTTGGCCGCCATTCGCGAAGGCGCACTGTTGAGGGTGCGGCCCAAGGCCATGACGGTGGCCGTGATCATCGTCGGGCTCGTGCCGATCCTGATCGGTCATGGCGCAGGCTCGGAGGTGATGAGCCGGATCGCGGCACCGATGGTGGGCGGCATGATCTCCGCGCCCCTGTTGTCGATGTTCGTCCTGCCCGCTTCATACCTGCTGCTGCGCCGGAGAAAGCGTGTGTTCGACGTGCAAAGGAGCGATGTTGGCGAGGGATCGATCTCTCCGGCGCGTATACAAATAGAGCCAGCCAACGGCATCGGGGACGGCCATGCATAATTTCGATGACGCCGATGAGATCGGGGTGATCCTTGTAACGGGCGCGAGCGGCTTTATCGGCGCCGCGGTGGTCGAGCGGTTGAGCGAACGCTTCCAGGTGGTGGGCTTGGATCGTGCGGGCCCGCCGGAACCACCTCCGTCGGCGACCGCCGTCGATATCGATCTTGCCTCCGACGACGGTGTGGACGCAGCACTCGCGGCGGTCCGCGAGCAGTTCGGCAACCGGATCGCCTCGGTCGTTCACCTCGCGGCCTATTACGATGTGACAGGCGAACCCAATCCCCTCTACGATAAGGTCACCGTCGAGGGCACACGCCGGCTGATCGATGGGTTGCAGAGTTTCGAGGTCGGGCAATTCATCTTCGCGAGCACGATGCTCGTCCACCGGGCGACCGACAGACCTGACGAACGCATCGATGAAAACTCGCCGATCGAGCCAAGCTGGCCCTATCCCGCGTCCAAGGTGCGAACCGAAGGAATGCTGCGCGAGCGGCACGGAGACATACCGGTCGTCTTCCTGAGGATCGCCGGTGTTTATGAGGACGAAGGGCACCAACCCTTCCTCGCCCAGCAGATCGCCAGAATCTATGAGCACCGGCTTACCGCCCACCTTTACCCCGGCATGTTGTGCGCAGGGCAGTCTTTCGTCCATATCGACGATTTGACGGATGCCGTCGAACGGCTGGTTGACCGCAGAAGGGCGCTGCCGCCGGAGCTGCCGCTCCTGATCGGCGAGCCGGAAGCTCTGGGTTACGCCGAGGTGCAGAACATCATCGGTCGTGCGCTGCACGGAGAGCGCTGGGAGACGCTCCGCATCCCGCAGCCGATCGCCAGGGCAGGCGCTTGGATGCAGGACAAGCTCCTTGGCGACGACGGCGGCATTAAGCCGTGGATGGTCGAAGCGAGCAACGATCACTACGTTTTGAACATCAGCCGCGCGCAACAGCTTCTCGACTGGGCGCCCGCGCACCGGCTCCGCACGGCACTTCCGAAGATGGTGGCGGCGCTCAAACGAGACCCTGAAGCCTGGTATGCGGCGAACAAGCTCAACCCTTCGCTGGTGGCTTGGTATGGCCAGCGGCCGGAACCTGAGGCTCGAAGCGATGCACAAGAACGCGGCGGGCACGACGCCGATGGCGAGAACCGGCCTCGGAGCGAGGCAGACAGCCATGATCGTCACAATCACGACATGCCGGCGATGCGCGACACGGGCTCGATGGGCGACGGTCATATGGCTTCAATGGAAGCGGATCGCCGCAAGACGCGATGGGCTCACTACGCGAACATCGGGCTGGGCGCTTGGCTTGCGGCGAGCCCGCTCATTTACGACGCCGTAACGAGCGAGGCGGTGGCAGCCTCGGTACGAGCGGTGACGGTCGACCGCGGCCTGGCGCCGATCGATTGGAGGGTTGGTGTGCTCACGGCGAGCGACATCGTAAGCGGTACGCTGTTGGCGCTGTTCGGTGCGCTGTCGCTCTCGAAGCGAACTGCATGGTTCGGGCAGTGGGCGGCGTGCCTTGTCGGCATCTGGCTGCTGTTCGCACCGCTACTTTTCTGGAGCCCGAGCGCGGCGCAGTACCAGAACGACCTGCTTGTCGGCACCCTCGCCATCGCTTTCTCCGTCCTCGTGCCGATGATGCCGGGGATGAGCATGGCCGGTATGATGGACCCCAAGTCGGTCCCGCCGGGATGGACCTATGGCCCCTCAACCGATGCGCAACGGCTTCCGATCGCGATCCTCGGCCTTATCGGATTGTTAATCTCGCGTATGCTGACCGCGTACCAGCTCGGCCATATCGACAGCGTTTGGGAACCCTTCTTCCAAGGTTCGCTCACCGACCCTCGCAACGGCACCGAAGAGATCATCACCTCGAGCGTCTCGAAGGCATGGCCGATCCCAGACGCCGGTCTAGGAGCGGTCAGCTATACGTTGGAGATCCTGATGGCGGTGATGGGCACACGCGATCGCTGGCGGACAATGCCCTGGATGGTCGCGTTCTTCGGCATTCTGGTCATTCCCCTTGGGGTCGTATCCATCTATTTCATTATCATCCAGCCGATCGTCATCGGCACGTGGAGCACGCCGGCACTGATCGCCGGCCTTGCCATGCTGGTGATGATCCCCTTTGCGCTCGATGAAGTCATCGCAATGGGACAGTTCCTGGTCTGGGCGCGCTGCCAGGGCAAGCCACTCCTCGCGACGTTTCTACACGGCGATGCCGTCGAGAAGGGTGGAGTTGACGATTCCGACGCCCTCGCCAGCCCTGCCGCTTTCTGGAAAGATACCACGCGCGGCATCACGCTGCCGTGGCAATTGGCGGCGAGCATGGCTCTGGGCGCGTCGTTGATGCTGACCCGCCTCACCTTCCAGACGAGCGGAGCGCTGGCCAACAGCGATCACGTTGCCGGCGCGCTGGTCATCACGATATCGATCATCGCAACGGCCGAGGTTGCGCGCGGACTTCGGGTCCTCAACATCGTGGCGGGCCTTTGGATTGCCGCCGCCCCGATTGTCCTGACCGCTCCCAGCCACGCCGCGACGCTGAACGGCATCGCCGTAGGTGCCGCACTGATTGCGTTGAACCTGAGACGCGGCAAGCGCAGCAGCGATCAGTACGCCAGCTGGAACCGGTATATCGTTTGAGGCGAGGACTATCGGCTTATGCCGCGGGATGCGGGCTCGCTACGGGCCGCGCGTATCCAGTTTGAGCAACTGCGCATGGAGGCGGAGGTGAACGATACAGATAGCGAGTATTTTCAGCGTCGAGCCGAGGAGGAAGTCGAGCGAGCTATGGACGCGACAGTCCCTGAGGTTGTGGCGGCACATTACGCGCTTTCCGAGCTGTACCTTCAACGAGTGAATGGCGCCTCCGCGCCGGCTCGCGGTGCGGAAGCCGTAGCCAGCCGCCCGTCGTCAGGCGAAGAGGAGTTGGACCTGGAGGAAGGATCGAAGACCATACACAGCCAGGTTTAACGTCGCATGGATCTCCGACGATCCTACCGATGCAGACATGCGATGATGGCGGTCACGACGGCGGTGGTCTCCGCAACGTCGCGCACCCTCACCGTATCAAGGCCGATTTCAGCGGCGGGATAGTCATTCCCACCGGGGAAGATCGCATCGCCAATGAACAGCATCCCGTCGAACGGGATACCGCTCTCTGCACTGAGGCGCTTCAGGCCATAGCCTTTGTCCACCCCCGCCCTGGTCACGTCGATCGAGGTCGTGCCCCCGAGATTGATCGAGAGGTCCGGCAGCGTCGCGCGCAACATGGCCTGCAACGCGGTCCTCTTCTTTCGGTCAGGATCCCACGCTTCCTTTTCCTTTAGCGGCGCTGCCTGCCCCAGCCCCGAAAACGTGATCTGGCTGCCCCGGTCCTCGATCCGTTCGCCCCAGATACCTTCGTCGGCCAGGCCGGCATCGGCCAGGGCCTGATCGAAGGCCGCGCGGATCGTCGCCTTCTCCGCGTCGTCGAACAGCTCGGCATAGACCGCGCGCCAAGCGCCATTGATGAACCGATAGAGTTTCGTGCCTGTGGTCGGCATCAACCAGAGACGGTCAAGCGCGGCGCCGACAGGAAGACGCGAGGCGACCTGCTTTTCGAATTGCGGCCAGTCCCCGCCCGAGATCACCGCCCCGTCCGTGACAGCGAGCAAGCGGGCGAGGATCGCCGCCATATCCTCCGACAACGGCCGCTTGCTCTCCGCAAGGGCATGTCTTCTACGTTGGCCTCGAGAAGAACCGCCCCGTCGCGGAGTTTAAGGCGCAGGCGCTTTACCTCACGGTCCTGGGCGAGGCGATGAAGCGCCTCAACCAATATGCCGATCAGAACGACGCCGATATGGTCATCGTCATGGACGAGCATCAGGATCGCGACGCCATCCTGACTCGCGCGAGCCAAGCCATGTATGGTGGCCCCTCCCCCCGGCGTCGCATCATCGAGCCGCCCTTCCAAGTCGAGAGCGAACGCTACCAGACATGCCAGTGCGCCGACTGGCTATGTGGTCTGGTCGGCCGCGTCGGCGCCTATCAGGCGCGCCCCGACGAATGGGCTGACATGGCTTGGTCGCAGACCTACTTTCAGGACCGGCTCGACGCGGCATCGGTGCGAAGCTCGATCCGCCTGCAAACGGCCGCTACCGAGGTCGAAACGGTGGAAGCCCTACCCGCCGTCGTCGATACAGGTCTCGCACAGCCTGCACCGGGCAACGACGACACGCCGGCCTGACTCCGGCGGGTCAATCCGCCGGCATATCACTCGGCCGGGTCGGACGCATCGTTCCAGCGATGAAGAGGGGTGTGCCACGTGGCACAGCTACGCCAGCAAGGAACTGGTTCCCGAGCTGGGGCCGCGTTCGTCAGCTCGACGATCCAGCCACCCGTGTACGTGGGATCTATACGCCGCTTCGCAAAGCCATTCCCGTAAGGAGGACAAATGCCCGCAGGCCCTGGAACATCTTCCTCAGCGCGTGAACTCGTCACCAAGGCGTTTGACTCCGCCTTCGTGATCGCCACCATATTAGCGGCCATCTATTTTGCCGGGTGGACCTACAGACAGGCCTATTTCGGCCGTTTTGCCATCGATCCGACCAATCTTGGCGGTTCGAACATTGCAGTTGCGGTGGAGGGCCTCGGTGCCATTATCACCACAACCGGCGCGTGGCTTACAGCGATCCTGCCGCTGCTGATCGTGACGGCGCTTACTTTGATTGCCGGCAAGCTCTTCGACCGCGCCAGGGCTGCATCGCATAGGCCGCCGTTTTTTGATCCTCTGACATTGTTTATGGCTCGGGTGGGGTGCGGGACCATTGTCATCCTCATTCTGGTCGCCGCTGGCCATGTTGCAGGTACGATCCGAGCGAAAGACCGCATAGGTAACATCACCCGAGGGGAGGTGTGGATTTACCATCTCGAAGGAAAGCAGGTGTCAGGTATCACGCTGGGGCAATCCAACGACATGACATGGGTTCTCACCAAAGAGGGTGTGCGGCCCCTCAAAACGGCAGAGATCCAGCTTATAGATGGCGCTCTATTCAACAGGGTTGCTACAGAACGCTAACGTCTAGGATCAGCGTGAAGCCGGGTGCGACCCTGCAAGCACCGCTCCTTTCGCTCTCTGCGCCGACCAAGCCGCCGTACCGCCGTCTCGGCCCTATTGGGTGACGATCCTCGCGTGAAAGGTGTGCCACGTGGCACACCTGATCGAAGCGCCTAGGGCGCGGCGTAAGCCCGTTCGCGCCGCTGCCCTCCCCCGGAGGCCATCCAGCGCCGGGGAACACCAAGGGCGGCTGCCCTTTCGTTCCCGAACGACAATCGACCGCCCGTGTAATCCGCCAAGCGTGGCACTCGACGCCCTGCAGGGCGTCGGCCACGCTAGGGCGGCTCGCCCGCGCCAGCGGTAGATTCTCGCCCTCCCTCCCCATCCCGTTCCTCGCCGGAAAGGCAGAGCCGGTTGCTGTTGCGACCGGCTTTCAGCCTCAGAGGAAAGGAAGACAATCATGGGACGGATCACCGACAACCGGGCCGACATCTATCAGGAAATCACCGATCAGATGATCGCCATGATCGAGGCGGGCACCCGGCCTTGGTCGAAATCGTGGAACGGCAGCACCGCACCCACCATCCCGCTGCGCTCGACGGGGGTTCCCTATCGCGGCATCAACGTCCTGACCCTTTGGGTTGCCGCCATGACGAAGGGCTATGCTTCCCCGCATTGGCTGACCTTCAAGCAGGCGCTCGCGCTCGGCGGCTGCGTCCGCAAGGGCGAGAAGGGCTCAACCGTCGTCTATGCCAACAAGATCGAGGTGAACGCCGACAGCAAGGCACAGGAGGGCGCAGAGCGAGGCGAGGATGGCAAGCGTCAGGTGGCGTTCCTCAAGCGCTACACCGTCTTCAATGCCGAGCAGATCGACGGCATCGAGGCGAAATATCCTGCCCCCTTGCCCGTCATCACCGCGACCAATCCCGACCAGCGCGACGCCGAACTGGACACGCTCTTTGCCCGCGTGCCCGTCACCCTCAAGCACTTCGGTTCCCAGCCCTATTATCAGCCGAGCGGCGATCATGTCGTCATGCCGCAGTTTGCCGACTTCCACACCAGCGACGACTATTATTCGACCCTAGCGCACGAGCTTTGCCATGCGACGGGGCACGTTGACCGCCTTGCCCGCCCCTCCCTCATTTCCACGAAGCGCGAGGACTATGCTCGCGAGGAACTGGTCGCCGAGCTTGGGGCCGCGTTCGTCAGCGCCACCATCGGCATCAAGCTCCACGATCGCGAGGACCACGCCGCCTATCTGGCGAACTGGCTTCAAGCGCTCCGCAACGACAAGAAGTGCATCTTCACCGCCGCACGGCTCGCGCAGGACGCGTCCGACTGGCTGTTGAGCCGCATGGCGGTCGAGACAGCGCCCGAACTGGAGGCGGCGGCGTGACCGCCGCCGACGATCCCGGCCCCGACGGGGGCCGGGGCGTGGCGGCGCGCATGGTCTTTGACCCGAGCGTCGCCACGGTGAGCGAGGAGGAGTTTAACGAGCTGGTCGCGATCATGCGCGATGGCCCAAATGCGAAGCCGCTGACCCCCGAAGCGCAATGGCGGCGCGACTATCACAAGGCGATGTTCCACCGCCGCCTTGTCGGCGTACAACCCGACCTGTTCGGCGGGAAGCCGGTAACGCATATGTACAAGGCCGCCCCCGGGCCAGTCAGCGACTGGAAACCGGAACCGGTCGAGGAGAAGCTGTCCCGGATCGCGCGCGATCCCCAAGCGACGTTCGGCATCGGCCGACCGGCTCTTTCGCCGGAGGAACTGGCCGTCGTCATCGACGGCGCAGCCAATTGGCTGCGGATCGCGCAGCGGGTCCGGATTGCGGGCGCTTTCGCATCCTATGACGGGCGCGCGGAACGCCGCATCGGTCGGAAAGGCGTGATCTGGCGCTTGTGCAGCCCGGTGTTTGCAGGCCACACCTATGTTTATCTCGATCCGACCGGCGCCGAGCGGGTAGAGAAGATCGTGATGGTGGAGCTGCGCGACGTCGAGCCGATCGATGATGCGCTGTTGGTCCCCGTCCCCTTCCACGCTTGAAGGAGCAGAAGCGAATAGTCATGAGCCCACCCCAACGCCGCCCCGCAATCCGGGCTGTCAGCTTCGAGGACGTTGGCGAGGCCATTGCCCGCCTGATCGTCGTCGCCGGGTCCGATACCGGCCAAGCCTCGCGTGCGGCCGACTTCCTGTTGGCATGGTGGGACGGCAGTGCATGGGGCCATTTTCCGGTCCTTCACCTCTGCAATTGCGATCCCGGCATCTCGGAAGACATGCTCATCGTCATGGCGCATCTGGCGGCCGAGCCGTCCGTCTATCCCGATGCCTGGGGCTACCGCGACGCGATGGCGGCGCTGGTCGAGCAGTGGCGGCCCGCATGACCCCGCTGCGCACCGCCATCGACATCATGACGGGCTTGCCCATCGATCGCGATACACGCCGCGCGCGGCTACTCGCCGCGCGCCGCAAGCCGGTCGGAAGCATCCCCCGGCGCGGCATCCTGTCCGGCCATTGGGATCGTGGCAATGTCGTCGGCGCGTTCCGGGGAGGACGCGGCAGCTTTATCGCGGACTAGCTGCGAAATCGCGCGCCGCTTCCCCGCCAAGCGAGCAAGCGGCGCGCTGGTTTGAGGTCAGGCGGTGAGGTGCTGGTAGAGGATCGTGCCGCCGATGAGGATGAGCGTCAGCCCGCCCAGCATCTCTGCATAGCGGCCGATATACCGTCCCGCGTGCTTGCCGAGCATGACGCCGATCGTGGCGACGACCGTGGTGATCCCGCCAATGATGAGGCACGCGGTCAGGATATTGACCTGCATGACCGCGAGACTGACACCCACCGCCGTTGCATCGATGCTGGTGGCGAGCGCGGTAACGACCAGTCGCCACACGCCGGTCTGAGCGCGCTGACCCGCGTCCACGTCGCTTTTCGTCGCTGCATGGATCATATGCCCGCCGACGCCGAAAAGCAGGAAGAAGGCTATCCAATGATCGACTGCCGCGATCCAAGTGCTCAGCGCCAGGCCGATCGCCCAGCCAATCGCCGGCGTGATCGCCTCGAAGAAGCCGAACACGGCGCCGACACGTAAGGCATCGCGCCAACGATTGCGCTGATTGGTCGCACCCTTCCCCACCGCCGCAGCGAAGGCGTCGACCGACAAGCTGGCGCCAAGAGCGCCGAGCGTTAGCAAACCCGTCATTGATATACGTCCAAGGGCCGTCAACCGAACGACGCAATCCACCTCCGGCCACGAGAGAGGTAGCGCATCGTTGGTCTCGCCGGGCAGATCAAAATCTGCTGCCATCGCCACGAACCGGAAGGTTCAAGGATGTTGACGATGGCCCCGCAACAGCGGGTAGCTACTCCCCAAGAGTGAGACGCCCGTATCCCCTGGGGGGCATATGTACAAGCCGAATCCGATCAACCCTGTCCGATTAGGCGATCACCAGTATTTGGATATCGCCCGGAACTGCTCCACCGCCACCTTTGTCCCCTCGCCCTCTTCGGCGTGAACCAAGCAGTGATCGATATGATCGTTGATGAGCGCGCGCTTGGCGCTGGCGATCGCGTTCTCCACCGCCTGAAGCTGCTGCGCGATATCGACGCACGGCCGTTGCTCTTCGATCATCCCGACGATGCTTTTCAGGTGCCCGGTCGCACGGTTGAGCCGCTTGATGATCGCGGGATGATTGGAATGATCGTAATGGGCCATGTCACCCTATAAGACAAACGGACGAACTTTGTCGAGCAACCCCCCGGGGGGATAGACTCTATCCCCATGGGGGGATATGGACCTGCCCGAACTTCACGTCCGATCGGTCGCGACCGCCGGGCTTGCCGGGACGCACCATGACCTCTTTCGCCGAACTCGTTCAACAGGGCAGCTCCAATCTCTGGCTGTTCATCCCGACCGCGCTGCTGCTCGGTGCGCTGCACGGGCTGGAGCCCGGCCATTCCAAGACCATGATGGCTGCGTTTATTATCGCAGTGCGTGGCACTGTTGGCCAAGCCGTCCTGCTCGGCCTGTGCGCGGCGCTTTCGCACACCGCGATCGTGTGGGGCATCGCGCTTGGCGGGCAATATCTCGGGCGCGGCATCAACACCGAAACGACCGAGCCTTACCTCCTGCTCGGCTCGGCCGTCATCGTTCTTGGCATCGGTCTATGGATGATTTGGCGCACGCGTGCCGATCAGAAGGCCGAAGCCGCGCACGATCACCACCACCATCACGGCGAGGACGAGATCCGCACGATCGACACCGGCCACGGCATGATGCGTCTGGAGATTTTCGAGGATGGCGTGCCGCCGCGCTGGCGGGCGAGCTTTGCCAAGGGTGGCTGGAAAGCGGCGGATGTTATCCTCACAACGGATCGCGGCGAAGGCCGTTCGCAGACATTCCGCTTCGTCGATCGGGGCGATTACATCGAAAGCGTCGAGGAGATCCCGGAACCGCACGCCTTCAACGCGCGCGTCTCGCTGGGCCACGGCGGCCACAGCCATGACTACGACCTCACATTCGCCGAACACGGGCACGATCACGGCCACGGGCATGATGGACTGAAGGTCACGGGCGACGATGCCTACATGAACGCGCATGAGCGCGCCCACGCCGCCGATATCAGCCGCCGGTTCGCCGATCGTCAGGTAACGACCGGCCAGATCGCGCTGTTCGGCCTGACGGGCGGGCTGATCCCCTGCCCCGCAGCCGTCACCGTCCTCCTGCTCTGCCTCCAGCTCAAGCGTCTCGCGCTCGGTGTCGTGCTGGTGAGCGCGTTCAGCGTCGGCCTTGCCGTGACGATGGTCAGCGCCGGCGTCATCGCATCGCTCAGCGTCACGCACATCCGCAAGCGCTGGTCAGGGTTCGGCGACTTCGCGCGCAAGGCGCCTTATGCGTCGGCGGGCCTGATGCTCGTGATCGCGGGCTACATGGCCTATTCCGGCTTGCAAGGCCTCAGTCGGATCGGCGCGATCTGATGCGATCGCCTTGCGTCGATCTATGTGGTTTCGATGCCCGCACCGGATGGTGCCGGGGGTGTGGCCGCACGCGCGACGAGGTCCGGCGTTGGCGTAACCTGCGACCTGGTGATGCACGCCGCGTCATGAGCGACCTGCCACACCGCTTGGCAAAGCTGACCGACCGTTCCGCAAAGGGGGGCACGTCCTGATGTCGTGTCTCGCCGCCAAGGCGCTGGTATAATGTCGAGCAGGCTGAAATAGCGTGAACGCTCGAATTGACCGGCAAGTGATTTCCTTGCCCCGTTTTTTGCGTCGGCTTACGCTGCAAATGATGGCGGTGCAGCGTTCCTCTGTTGCGATCCTAGGAGTCGTGTTGGCGCTGGCCGCTGTCCTCGGGCTTGTCGCAGTATCGGGATGGCATAGCGCCATGGTTCACGATCACGGCCCGGTTCAAGTCGCCATGGTCGATACCCATTCTGATGACGATCACGACCATGCGGTTATGATCGATCATGACGATCAGGCTCCGGCAAAGCAGGCCGACGGCGACGGGCCAGCTCACCTTCTTGCCCACGCCGCAGGCCACTGGGTTGCTTTCGATGGCGCGAGGGCTGCGCCGGTTGCGGCCATCGTCGCCGCTCGCGTGTGGTCGATATTAACTCCATCGCTCCCCAGCGGGATCGACCCATCTAAGCTTCTGCGTCCGCCTCGCGGTTGAGTTTCGCCGACGCCGCGCGCGTCGACTGACTACCCTAGAGGATCATGCACTATGAACGGCAGTTTTCGCCGGTCGCGCACCGTTGCGCTGACCGGCGCCTTTGCGGCGCTATCGCCCGTAGGTGCGGCGTGGTCGCAGACCGCACCCCCCTTTGCACAGCTTCTAAATCAGACGCGTGATGTGCCGCGCGTCCTGGCGCTAGAAGCAGACGTCGCCCGAGCACGCGGCTTGGCATTACAAGCGCGCGCCCGACCGAACCCCTCGATCAATGTCTATGCAGAGAATTTCGTGGGCGACCACGATCGCAATGCGCGCAATCAACAACAGACGACTTTCCAGGTCGATCAGCCTGTCGAACTGGGCGGCAAGCGATCCGCTCGGATCGCCGCCGGTGAAGCCGGGATCGTTGCGGCAAAGGCGCGCGATCGTGACGGCCGTCTCGTCTTTGCGACTGAGCTGGCGCGCGCTTATGCTGGTGCCGAAATCGCCGATCGTCGCATCACCATCGCCGAAGAAGAGGTTAAACAGGCGACCGATGTCTTGAGGGTTGCCCGCGCTTTGGTCGGCGCCGGCAAGGAAGCCCGTCTCCGGCAAGTGCAGGCCGAAACCGAACTGAACACGCTTCAGGCCGACCTCGAAAACGCGCGCGCTTTCAAGACGGTCGCGCTGGCACGTCTTTCGGCGCTCGCCGGTATGACCACCCCCTTCACCGGTCTTTCGGAGTCACTCCTCGATCGGCTCGATGCCAAGCCGGCTTTCGGTCCCATTGACGCGATGCAGGCGACGACGGTGCGGGTCGCGGAAGCCGAACAAGACGCCGCTGCGCGGGCGGTGACGGTGCAACAGCGCCTCGCCATTCCGAACGTCACTGCGCAGCTTGGAGTGCGTCAACTCCGCGTCGCGAGCGGCCCTGCCCTAGTCGCCGGCATATCGGTCCCGCTCCCCTTCTTCGATCGCAACCAGGGCAACATCGCGGCGGCACGCGCTGAGCTGCAAGGAGCAGAAGCGCGCGCCGCCGCGGCCCGGCTCGAAGCCGAGGCCGGGACACGCGCCGGTCTAGCGCTGGTCGAGGCAGCCGACGCTCGTGCCGCTGCCGCGCAGCGGACTTTGACAACCGCCGAAGAAGGCTACCGCCTCGCCCGCATCGCTTACGAGGCAGGTAAAAGCCCGCTGATCGAACTGCTCGCCGCACGTCAAAATCTCGGAGTCGCCCGCGGCCTCATCCTCGATGCCGCCGCAGCGCGCCTCGACGCCCGCGCCAATCTCGCCCGTCTGCAGGGCCTCACCATCACCGGAGAAGCGGTGCAATGACCGATAAAACTCGCCTCTACACCGGCGCCGCCATTGGCCTGGTCGCTGCCGCCGCGCTTGGATTCGGCGCTGCGCGCCTCACCCAATCGCCCGCCCCTGCCCCTGCTCCTACGGAGGCCGCAGCGCCAGCCAAGCCGTCGAACACGGTCGCGATGACGCAGCAGGCACTTTCGGCATCGCAGATCACTGTAGCCCCGGCGGCCTCCGGCGAGCTGGACGCCGCGATCCTTGCCTCCGCTACGGTCGAGGCGACGCCCGACGCCGAGGCGGTGCTGACCGCGCGCGCACCGGGCACGGTCAGCCGTATCATGGTCCGCATCGGCGATCCCGTGCGAGCCGGCCAGACGCTCGCTCTGGTCGAGAGCCGCGATGCTTCGCAGATCGCAGCCGATCGCTCGGCCGCGTCCGCGCGCGTCACTCTCGCCGCTCGCCAGCTCGAACGCGAACGCGGTTTGCTTGCCCAGGGCGTCACCCCCCGCGCTGACTATGAAGCCGCACAAGCCAATCTGGCGGTCGCCCAGGCCGATGCCCGGCGCGCTAGCGCCGCCGCAGGCGCTGCCCGCGTATCAGGTGACGGCCGATCGGTTGCGGTCGTCAGCCCCGTCTCGGGGCGCGTCACCAATGCTGGTGCCAATCTCGGCCAGTTCGTCGCGGCTGAAACCGAGCTGTTCCGCGTCGCCGACCCGCGCCGGCTTCAGATCACGGCTAGCGTTCCCCCCGCCGATGCAGGCCGGGTCCGAGAAGGTGACAGGGTGGAGTTGACCACCACCGATGGCCGCAAGATCGACGGCCGCGTACGTTCGTCGACCGGCGTCGTCGATCCGCAATCGCGGACCGCGACCGTCGTCATCACGCCGACCTCTGGCGGCAGCACACTCGCCCCGGGCCAGCTTGTGCAGGCTCGTATCCTCGCCAGCGGCGGGGCCGCCAAGAGTGGCGTGATGGTGCCGCAAGACGCGGTGCAGACGCTTGGCAGCGATACCGTAGTGTTCGTCCGCACCGGCCAAGGCTTCCGCGCACAGCCGGTTCAGGTCGGCAGCCGATCAGGCGGGATGGTGGCGATCACCGGCGGCCTCGCCGCCGGCACGCAGATCGCCACCACCAACGCTTTTCTCCTCAAAGCGGAGATCGAGAAGGAGTCGGCGGAATGATCGGCCGCATCCTCTCCCTTTCGGTCCGGATGCGATGGCTTGTCGCCGTCCTGACCCTCGTCGTCATTGGCTTTGGTTTATGGCAGATCACCAAGCTGCCGATTGACGCTGTGCCCGACGTCACCAACCGACAGGTCCAGATCAGCACATTCGCCCCGACGCTTGGGCCGGTCGACATCGAAAAGCAGGTGACGTTCCCGGTGGAAACGGCGCTGGCCGGAATCCCAGGGCTTGAGATGACCCGCTCCATCTCGCGCAACGGCTTCAGCCAGGTAACGGCGGTCTTCACCGACCGCACCGACATTTACTTCGCGCGCCAGCAGGTGACGGAACGGCTCGCACAATCGCGCGACAGCCTGCCTTCCAACGCGCAGCCGATCCTAGCACCGCTCAGCACCGGGCTCGGCGAGATTTTCTTCTATTCGGTCGCCTTCCGTCACCCCGACGGCAAGGGCTTGAAGACGGTCGATGGGAAGCCGGGCTGGCAGTCGGACGGCAGCTATCTCACGCCCGAGGGCGAACGCCTGACCACCGAGCTGGCGAAGGCGGCATATCTCCGCACGGTGCAGGATTGGATCATCCGCCCACAGATGCGCGCCGTGCGCGGCGTCGCCGGGGTTGATTCCAACGGCGGCTATGTGAAGCAATATCTGATCGAGCCAAACCTGAACGCGCTCGTTAGCTATGGGCTGTCGGTGACGGAGTTGGCGGACGCGATGGAGCGGGCCAATCTCTCTGCCGGCTCCAATTACGTCCGCCGTGCCGGCGAGAGCTTCCTTGTCCGCGCCGATGCTCGCCTCAAATCGATCGATGACATTCAGGAAGCCGTCGTGGCAACCCGGAACGGCGTTCCCATCCGCGTCAAGGACGTGGGCCAGGTCGTGATCGGCGGTGCGGTCCGCACCGGATCCGGCAGTCGCATGGGATCGGAAGCGGTCATCTCGACCGTGCTGATGCTGGTGGGCGACAACAGCCGCATCGTCGCGACCGATGCCGCCGAGAAGCTGACGCAGATCAACAAGGCGCTGCCGCCCGACGTGTTCGCCGAGCCGGTCTACAACCGGTCCAAGCTGGTCAACGCGACGATCGCGACGGTCGAAAAGAACCTCACAGAAGGCGCGCTGCTCGTCATCGTCGTGCTGTTCCTGCTGCTCGGCAACATCCGCGCCGCGCTCATCACCGCTGCGGTCATCCCGATCACTATGCTGATGACGGCCGCCGGCATGAACGGGCTGGGCGTATCGGGCAACCTGATGAGCCTTGGAGCGCTCGACTTCGGGCTGATCGTCGACGGCGCCGTCATCATCGTCGAGAATGCGCTTCGCCGCCTCGCCGAGCGCCAGGAGCATGAAGGCCGGCTTCTCACCCGCGACGAGCGGATGGAGGAAACGACACTCGCGGCCAAGGAGATGGTGCGGCCGACCGTTTATGGTCAGCTCATCATCTTCCTCGTCTTCGTGCCGCTGCTCACCTTCCAGGGCGTTGAGGGCAAGACGTTCGCGCCGATGGCGATCACGTTGATGGTGGCGCTCGCCTCCGCTTTCGTCCTGTCGCTGACCTTCGTTCCCGCGATGATCGCGATCGTCGTCAAGGGCCGGGTCAGCGAGACGGAAGTGAAGCCGATCCGCTGGTTCAAGGAACGCTACGCCCCCGTGCTGGGCAGGGCCGTAGCTCGGCCGATGCCCTTCATTCTGGGCGGTGTCGGCGTGTTCGTCGCGGCAGTGCTGAGCTTTGGCTTGCTCGGCGAGGAGTTCATGCCGCAGCTCGACGAGAAGGACATAACCGTCACCAACTTCCGCGTGCCATCGGCGTCGATCGATCAGTCGACACAGATGCAGCTTCAGATCGAGAATGCATTGAAGACGCTGCCGGAGGTGGCGCTGGTCTTCTCTAAGAACGGCAACGCCGATCTCGGCACCGATCCGATGCCGCCCAATGCGTCGGATACCTATGTGATTCCAAAGCCAGAGGACGAGTGGCCGGCGGAGGTTAAGAGCAAGGAGGACATCCTTCGCCGCATCGAGGAGCGGATGAAACCGCTGATCGGCAACCGAACAGAGATTCAGCAACCGATCCAGATGCGCTTCAACGAGCTGATCGCCGGCGTTCGCGCCGACGTCGCGATCAAACTCTACGGCGATGACCTCGACGCGATGAGCGAACAGGCGCGGCGCATCGCTTCCGTCATGCGCACCATCCCGGGCGCTGGTGACGTGAGTGCCGAACAGACGTCCGGCGCGCCGACCTTCGACGTGCAGATCGATCGGCAAGCGGCGGGCCGTTATGGCCTGTCGGTTGAGGAGGTGGCGAACACGGTCTCGGCTGCGCTTGGCGGGCGCGAGGCCGGGTTGTTGTTCGAGGGAGACCGGCGGTTCGACGTCGTGGTCCGCCTCCCCGATGCGCAACGGGATGACCTTGAGACACTGGGGTCGATCCCGGTGATGCTGCCCACTGCCGAGGGTCAGGTGGCGCGCTCGATCCCGCTCAGCCAGGTCGCCCGGTTCAACTACACGCAGGGGTTGAACCAGGTTAGTCGCGAGAATGGCAAGCGGATGGTGGTCGTGCAGATCAACGTCCGCGGGCGCGATCTTGGCGGGTTCGTCGACGAAGCACAGGCGAGGATCGGCCAGATGCAGCTTCCCGCCGGCATGTATACTGAGTGGGGCGGCACCTTCGAGAGCCTGCAATCGGCTCGGTTGCGCCTGCTGATCGTCGTGCCGATCTGCTTTATCGCGATCTATGCCCTGCTCTACATGGCGCTCGGCAGCTTCGTGTCGGCGGCGATCGTGTTCTCGGCGGTGCCGATGGCGCTCGCAGGGGGCGTGTTTGCGCTGCTGCTGCGCGGTATCCCCTTCTCGATCACCGCAGCGGTCGGGTTCATAGCCCTATCGGGCGTTGCCGTCCTCAACGGCCTCGTGATGATGAGTGCGATCGGAAAGTATCGCGAAGACGGTGCGGCCGACGACGATGCGATCGTGGGCGGCGCAATGGAGCGCGTCCGTCCGGTGCTGATGACCGCGCTGGTCGCGTCTCTTGGCTTCGTGCCGATGGCGCTTGCGACCGGCACAGGAGCAGAAGTGCAACGCCCACTCGCAACGGTCGTCATCGGGGGGCTTATAACATCGACAATCCTGACCCTTCTTGTCCTGCCAGCCATCACAGCGTTGTCCATGCGATTGAGAGGCTCAAAGGCACAAGGTTCGACTGTCGGCACCACAAAGGCCCAGATTTGAGTCTACATGCGCACGTTCTGGTATCGTTGACCGGCATCAAGTTCAGTGTCGGTTCAAGTAGAAGCCCTAATATCAAATACGCCGTCGTTCGATCCTATCGTCCGATGGTAGGAGAGTAGACATGCGTAAGACATTTTGGATTGCAGCGGGGCTGCTGGCTTCGTTGGTCCCTGGTACTGCGATGGCGCAGCATCATGGTGGCCGTCATTCCACAGGTCATGGTAGCTACGGCGGACATGGACGTGTGGTCGTGTCAAATCACGGCTATGGCTATGCGCAGCCCTATTATGGTGGCGGCTATTATGCCGACTCTCCGCGATACCAGTCTCGCCACTACGTGCGCGATCGGCACTATGATCGTCATTCCCGTCCGAGGCATTACCGCCGCCATCATTGACGGCGGTAAGGCTTCGGGCCGCTACTTGCGGGTTTCGCGCCGGGCAAGCCACGCCCGCATCTCGGCGATCTCGCGCCGCTGCGTCGCCACTACTTCGGCTGCAAGCCGGCGAACAGCGGGATCGCGCCCGTACCTCAATTCTATCTCGGCCATCGCGATCGCGCCTTCATGATGGGGGATCATCGCGCGCATGAAGTCGGCGTCGGCATCACCAGTGAAGGCCACGTCCATAGCGCCATGCATCTTGGCGTTCGCGGCCCGGTAGGCTCTGGTTGCGGGCGTGTCGGCCCGCTTTCCCGCATCAGCTCCCCGGGTCACGCTCGTACCGTGTTGAGCGTGCTGTGCGCTCGCAGCAGGTGGCGTCAGTCCAGCGGCCGTTGCGACCATCAGCGCGAGCGTGCCGTTAATTCCGATCATCACGTTCCTTCTCCAGTGTAGCATCATGTCCGCGCTGGCGTCCGGCTCTGGCCGGAGGTTGCCGGCGCGCAGCCGCATCGAGCTCGGCCACGGCCTGGGCCGCGGCCTCGCAGTCGCTGCCGGTTTCCTGGCCCCGCTCGCAGCGGGTGACAACCAGCCTCGCCTCTTCCGCGTGGAAACGGAAATAGCCAGCATCCCGTGGTTTAATCAGTCCGCATCCAGTCAGAGCGATGGTCGCGACAGCGGCAATGAGCGCGCGTTCCTTGAGGTTTGTCATTCTGTTCACCCGCTCGTTGTTCATGGAAATCACAAAGCGATGCCAAAGCGCCGGAGTGCGAGAACCATCGCGATATAGAGCAGGACGGTCAGGCAGCATCCGGCGGCCAAGGCTGGCCAAAAGCCAATTCCGTGACGCAAAAGGACTGGTATCAGTAGGAATAGCGGCAGCGAGGGGAGTACGAACCAGAAGGTCGCCTGCGCATGGGCCGCCATGTTCATCGCATCAGGCCGGTCGTGCCACAGCCATATCATGCCAAGGACCGAGACGACCGGTAGCGACGCAATCAGCGCTCCGAACCCGGGATAGCGCTTCGCCACTTCCGACGCTGCCGCGATTAGTATGCCCGAGACGATGGCCTTGACTGCAAGATAGTACATAGGATGCTTCGCTTACCTTGTGGCGGTGGATCTTGATGATGCGGCCCAGCGCCACTTCCCCCCGTTGCGACGCCATGCGCGAAACCCGATGCGGTAAAGCCTCCCGATCCACTTGATGAGAATGAACGTGGTTCCTCGCGGGACCAGGCCAAGGGCACTGGCGTAGCGCGTGACGAAGACCAGCATCGAAGCTGCCGTAAGCCAAAGTCCGGCGGGAAAAACGGGAGACGAGCCATTGACATTCATCAATGGCGATCCCCGGATCGCCCGAAGGTCGCGACCCGCCAGAGATACCAAATGACGGCCAGCAAGAGCACGGCGTTGCTGACCGGTTCGATGACGCTCGCCACCTGATTATAGCGTTCGCCCAGCTCGTAGCCGGCTAGCACGAGGATCACGGTCCATATTGCCGAGCCGGCAAGCGTGGAAAGCAGGAACGGACCGAGGGGCATTCCGCTGACCCCTGCTGGCACCGAAATCAACGTCCGGACTCCCGGGACCATTCGTCCGAACAGAACCGCCCAACGGCCATAGCGGTCGAACCAGCGATCGACATGATCGATCTCGTCCGCCGTCAACGTCAGCCATCGACCGTGGCGAGAAGCAAAGCGCTTCAACCGATCGATGCCGATCCAGCGCCCGACATAGTACCATAGGATCGCTCCTGCGGCCGATCCGAGGGTGCCAGCGATAACGACCACCCACAGCGAGCCGCGCCCCTGCGCGGCCGTGTAGCCCGCAAGGGGCAGGATCACTTCCGATGGAATCGGCGGAAAGACGTTCTCGGCCAGCATCAGCAGGAAGACGCCAAAGCCGCCGAGTGCCGATAGGATCGATGTTATGATGTCGAACACAAGACAGCCTCGTCAGATGATCCAATAGAAGATGGCGCAGAACACGAGGATGAGGGCGAGGACCGATCCTACGATCGCGTTTTCCAGTCGCGGGCACTCGACGTTCCTGATCCGCGCGGCGACCTGCCAAGCGGGGCGGATCGGACACCGCCACGACCCAGCGACAATTCGATCCAATTCCGCGTCCGACAGCCCGAAGAATGCTTTGGCTTCACGGCGCGATCGACCCGCCAGCCCCATCACACGCAGCACCACATCGTCCCATGCGACATCGATCGCGCTCGGCCGATCGATCATCGGGCCGCGCGCGTCACCGCCTGCCCAAGAGGGAGGCAGCAGGCCGATGATCTGGTGAGGATTGCGCTCCAACAGCGTCGCCCAGCGCAGCAAGCGGTGTTGGCGGTCCCGCGCCGGGATAGTCCGCGCCGGCGCCCAACGTCGGGTGAGGGCTTGCACTGGATGTGTCCATCGGCTCGCCTGAGAGGTCGTCATGGACTTGCCGGAGTACAGGCGTCGCCATTGGTAGCGCGCTTGAGCGGACGAGAACAGCGCAGGGTCAGGAAGGTGGTGCAGCTCAGGATGAAGGCGATATCGTATAGGCCGTAGCCGACGGCCGCCCCGAGCGCGCCAGTCGCCCACAGGCTGGCCGCTGTTGCCGTACCCGAGGCTTTGCTACCCTTCTTCAGGATCGCGCCGCCCCCAATGAAACCGACGCCTGTAATCAGACCTTCGAGCAACCTGGCCTGCGCCGGGGACGTGCGGCCGAGGATCGCGATGCCTACCAGCACGAAGCCGCAACTGGCGATGGCAACCAACGGGAATGTGCGGATGCCTGCGCTACGGGCGTCCTTCTCGCGATCCCAGCCAACCGGAAGGGCAAGCGCGTAGGCGACGGCGAGACTGATGATATGGGTGGTTATCTCCCACCATGAGCTTTGAAACATGCCGGCCTGCCTGTTCTACGCGATCGCTCCAAATCGGAGGTTAAAAACGAATGTTGGGCCGAGCGCCTTGAAGGCGCTCGTGATTAAGGCGAGGATCGTGAACATCTGCGAACCTACCGGTGCAGACATGCGATGATGGCGGCCACGACGGCGGCGGTTTCCGCAACGTCGCGCACCCTGACCGTGTCGAGGCCGATCTCGACGGCGGGATAGTCATTTCCACCGGGGAAGATCGCATCGCCGATGAACAACATGCCGTCGAGCGGCACGCCGCTTTCGGCGCTCAGGCGCTTCAGGCCGTAGCCTTTGTCGACCCCTGCCCTCGTCACGTCGATCGATGTCGTACCGCCAAGATTGATCGAGAGGCCCGGCAGCACTGCGCGCAAGGTCGCCTGCAATGCAGTGCGTTTTTTCCGATCCCGGTCCCATCCCTCCTTTTCCTTCAGCGGCGCCGCCTGCCCCAGCCCCGAAAAGGTAATCTGGCTGCCGCGATCCTCGATCCGCTCGCCCCATATGCGTTCATCGGCGAGGCCGGCATCGGCCAGCGCCCGGTCGAAGGCCGCGCGGATCTTCGCCTTCTCCGCATCGTCGAACAGCTCGGCATAGACCACGCACCAAGCCCCATCGATGAAGCGATAGAGCTTGGTGCCGGTGGTCGGCATCAACCAGAGGCGGTCGAGCGCTGCGTCCGCAGGCAAGCGCGACGCGACCTGCTTTTCGAATTGTGGCCAGTCCCCGCCCGAGATCACCGCCACATCGGTAACGGCGAGCAACCGGGCGATGATCGCGGCCATATCCTCCGATAACGGGCGTTTGCTCTCCGCGAGCGTGCCGTCGAGGTCGAAAGCGACCAGCCACTTCATGCCGCGTTCCCCGCCGGGTCGCGGTAGGCGAGCAGCCGGAGCGCGTTGATGACGACGAGCAGTGTCGATCCCTCATGGACCGCCACCGCTGGCCCGATGCCGAGGCCGAGGATGGTGGCAGGCACGAGGAAGGCGACGACGCCCAGGCTGACGAACACGTTCTGACGGATGATGCCGCGCGTATGACGGCTCAGGCCGACCGCGAACGGCAAGTGCGCCAGGTCGTCGGCCATCAGCGCTACGTCGGCCGTCTCGAGCGCTACGTCCGACCCCGCCGCGCCCATTGCGATGCCGACCGTGGCGCTCGCCATCGCGGGCGCGTCGTTCACGCCGTCGCCGACCATCGCGACCTTGTCCTCGCCGGCAAGCTTCTTGATTGCGGCCACCTTGTCTTCGGGCATGAGGTCGCCCCACGCCTCATCGATTCCGACATCGTTGGCGATCGCTTCGGCGACCTTCTGGTGATCGCCGGAGATCATTATCATCCGCGACACACCCATCTCGTGCAGCCGGCGCAGCGCGGTCTTGGCCGCTTCGCGGGGCGTGTCCATCAGGCCGATCGCGCCTAGGTCGCGGTCTCCCTTGCGGACGACCATCGTCGTGCGGCCGTTCTCGCGCAGCTTCGCGATCGCGTCCTGCGCCCCCTGCCCCAGCGCCGGTATGCCCTCGCCCCCAAACATCTCGGCCTTGCCGATCCACACCGTCTCGCCATCCACGCTCGCGGTGACGCCACGACCGGTCAGGCTCTTGAGGTCGCCAGCGGTGGGCAACGGGCGCCCATTCAGGCGTTCGCGGCCGTCGTTGACGATCGCTTGGGCCAGCGGGTGATCGCTCAGCGCCTCGACAGCGACGGCCAGCGACAGCAGCTCGCCTTCGTCGGTGCCGTCGACGGGCACGACATCGGTGATGCGCGGGCGCCCTTCGGTCAGCGTGCCGGTCTTGTCGAAGGCGATCGCCTTGAGCGATCCGAGGTTTTCGAGCGGCGCACCGCCCTTCACCAGCACACCGCCACGTGCCGCGCGCGCGACGCCGGACAGGACCGCGCTCGGCGTCGCGATCGCGAGCGCGCAAGGGCTCGCTGCGACCAGTACCGCCATCGCGCGATAGAAGCTGTCGCGGAACGGCTCGTCGATGACCACCCAGGCGAACAGCAGCAGCACCGACAGGATCAGGACGGCGGGCACGAAGATGCGCTCGAACCGATCGGTGAAGCGCTGCGTCGGCGACTTCTGCGTCTCCGCCTCGCTCACCATCTTCACCACCTTGGCGAGCGCGGACTCGTTGGATCGGCGCGTCACCTCGATCTCGATCGCGCCGCCGCCATTGATCGTGCCGGCAAAGACGCGGCTCTCCGCCTCGACCGCATCGGGCTTGGCGCGGGCGGCTGCCGCGTCCGCGACCGGCACCTTGTCGACCGGGATGCTCTCGCCGGTCACCGGGGCTTGGTTGATCGCGCTCGTGCCCGTGATGACGAAACCATCGGCGGGAAGGCGTTCGTTTGGTCGGACGATAGCAATATCCCCGACAACCATCTCCTCGACCGGGATTTCGCTGGTCTGCCCGTCACGTCGCACGGTCGCGGTTTCGGGCGCGAGCTTCGCCAGCGCCTCGATCGCCTTCTTGGCGCGTCCCATCGCGTAATGCTCAAGCGCATGGCCAAGGCTGAACAGGAACAGCAGCAGCGCGCCTTCGGCCCATGCGCCCAGCGCAGCGGCGCCGGCGGCAGCAACCAACATCAGCGTGTCGATCTCGAACTTCTTCAGCCGAAGATTGTCGATTGCCTCGCGCAGCGTGAAGAACCCGCCGAAGAAATAGGCTGCGATGTAGCAGGCGGTCGGCAGCCAGTCCGGTGCACCGGTGGCCAGCTTCTCGATCGCGTAGCCAATTCCCAGCAGCGCGCCGCAAGCGAGCGCAAAGATCAACTCGGTGTTGGGACCAAGAAAATCGGCATGGCTATGGTCGTGACCGTCGCCAGGACCGTGTTTCTCCTCGCCCGCCCCGTGCCCACCGGGACCATGGTCATGGCCGGCATGGTCGTCGGCGGCGACCCGCTTGCCCACCCGGACCTTCAACTTGCGAAGCGCCGAACGCACCTCCTCTTCGGTGGTCTCGCGGCGGTCATATTCAACCCGGACAGACCCACTGGTACTGGCACTCGCCTGCACCACGCCCGGCAGCGCGCATAGCGCGTCACTGACGGTGCGCGCCCGACGCTCGTGGCTGATCCCCGTCACCTGCCAGATCGCATGGCCGTAGCGTTCGGTGATTTCGGCGCCCGCGGCGCGCACCATCTCGCGCAAGCGCGGCAGCGGCAGCTTGGCAGCGTCGAAATGGATGCACAGGGCCGCCGGCGTGTCGCCGTCGAGGCAGATCACATGCGCCCGCTCGACGCCTTCGCGCTTTGACAGGGTTGATACGAGACGGTCCAGGCAAGCGTCGGCCGCGTCAGGAAGGTCCGGCAACAATACTGGAATATCGAGTTCGAGCTTGTCGTTCATGACGACCTCCTTTCGCTTTTCTTGGTTTCGGCGCGCGCGTCGCGCAGGATTTCGACACCGCCCTTGATGGCGATGATGGCGGTAGCGAAGCCGACCAGAAGGTCCGGCCAGTTGGTGCCCAGCCACAGCACCAGCACGCCCGCGATCAGGATGCCGCCATTGGAAATGAAGTCATTGAAGCTGAAGGTGGTGGCGGCCCGTAGGTTAACGTCCGGATCCTTGAGCCGCTGGAGCAGCCGCAGGCAGAGGTAGTTTACGACGCCGGCGATCGCCGACATGACCATCATGGTCGGTCCGATCGGCTCGCTCCCCTGCACATAGCGTCGCCCGACATCGATCAGGATGCCGCCCGCAAAGATCAGCAGCATTACCCCCGATGCGATCGCGGCGCGCGTCTTCCACGTCTTACCGTGGGTCAGCGCGACGAGGCTGAGAGCGTAAACGGCGGTGTCGGACAGATTGTCGACGCCGTTGGCGATGAGCGCACTTGAATCGGCGAACGCGCCGGATACGAAAAAGCCCGCTGCGATTGCTGCGTTCAGCAGCAGCACGATCCAGAGCGTGCGACGCTCCTGCGTGCCCGCGTTGTCGTTGCTCGCATTCATCCCATGATCTCCTCGAGCGTCAGGAGGGCGAGGAACCCTACGAAGAACATCGAGCTGATGAGCGGGGTGTCAGGCTTCTCGTGCGCCTCAACCAGCAGCTCTTCCGTGACGAGGTAGAGCAGCGCCATCAGCCCAAAGCTCAGGAAGCCAGCGACCATTACCGGCGAGAGCGTGGCGACAGGAACGGCAGCGAGCGCGCCGATCGGCAGCAGCAGCGCCAAGGCCGAGACGATCACGATGATGCGCAGGCGCGAGCGATAGGTTTCCGCCAGCTCGTTGGTCAGTGTCAGACCCAGGAAGAGCACTTCGAGTGTCAGCGCGATCGTCAGCAGAAATCCCGCCTTCTCGCCCGCGACGAACGCAAGGCCGAGCACCAGGCCATCGACCAGGATGTCGATGCCGATCGCGGCGAGCAGCGCCATCGGCCCCTTGAAGCGGGCCTCGAAAGCCTTGAGACCCAGCATCGTTACGACGCCCGCCGCCCCGCCGATCAACGTCGCGCTGGGCGAAGCCTCATGCTTGACCTGCGGCAGGATTTCAGTCGCTGCCGCCGCGAACACGACGCCGGCAGCAAGATGCTGTAGCCCCGCCACGAGGCCAGGATTTAACTTTGTGCGGCTCGCGATGATCGCGCCGAGCACGACCGCCAACACAGGCGCAAGCGTGTAGAGCAATGCCTGCATATCCTATGATTCCTCCGGTGTTCGATGACAGACGCGGATCTTCCCGCGCTGCGTGAAGGCGATCGACCCGCCCGCCACGACTGCCCGCGACTGGTCGCCGCGAAATTCTTCGCCGGTCCGTTGCGCGTGCAGGATCTCGGTTCTGCCCTTGGGCAGCCAGGTGACACCCATCTTCAGGCCGTCGTCGATGAAGTCGACATCGGCGCGCGATCCATCGTCGCAATACATGATGCGCTGCGCGATCAATCGAGGCGTCAGATGCTTTTCATGCGCCGGCTCGGCCGGTTGGCTTGGAGCGGGGTTGCACGCCCCTACGACCATACCCGCGAACAGAACGGCGCCGATGCGCGCGGCTGTCAGGCCAGGCAGGTGCCGCAAGGCGCGCACCGCCCTCACCACAGCACGCCGTGATCGGGCGTCAGCGGCTCAGGGGCCGGTAGTCCCGCCGTCTGAAGAAGGTCGATCTCGATCGTGCGGCACATGGCCGTGAGCGGGACATCGTGGACGCTATTGGCGAACGGATCGGTCAGATCCTCGCCGATGCTCAGCACCGCGAGGAAGACGAGTCCGATCAGCGTCGATCCGATCGGCGTGGCAAGGCCCAGGGATTCGACCAGCGCGATCGGAAGCAGCACGCAGAACACGCGCGTGAAGAGGTTCGGGAAAAACCGAAAGCCATTGGGCAGCGGCGTGTTCTTGATCCGCTCCATGCCACCCTGCGCATTGGCGATGTCGATCAGGACGCGCTCTACAGTTGCCTGCTGGATCTCGGTGATCCGACCTTCCGCGAGCGCGTCGGCGTAATTGCCCGATATGTCCTCCAAGAGCGCGTTGGCAGGGTTCAGGCGAGCGACCGCCATATCGGCGACGTCCGTTCCGGCGATCCGGGCAATGTCTTCATAGGGCGACTGTCGGCGAAGCTGGCAGCGCATCGAGTGCGCGAAGGCGATCTGCCGCAGGATGATGTTGTGCCGCGTCTCACTGCCCTCGGGTTCCCCCTTGGTCAGGCTGCGTGTGATCCTGGCCAGGCTGCGCGACGCATTGATGAGCGCGCCCCAAAGGGTTCGCGCTTCCCACCAGCGCGCATAAGCTGCGTTGGTCCGAAACCCCATGAAGAGCGCGATGGCAGTGCCGAACAGCGCCGTCGGCAAAGGCGGTTCCTTGATCGGGGTCATCATGTGGAATGCCGTCACCGCCACGTCCCACACGAACAGGATCGTGAGAGGCTTCCAAACCTCGATAATGATCTGCCTAAAACGTGGCCTCGCGCCGACTATCATATCAATTACGCCCTAAATCTCTTAGCAATCGTCATCCGATCGGCATGTTCATGATGTCCCGATAAGCGGACAGCAGCTTGTTCCGGACTTGCAGGGTCGCCTCGAAAGTAATGGATGCGCGGCTCTGGATGAGCGCGACGGTTGCAATGTCGGTGGTTTCGCCACGCTCATATGCTTCGGTGACGACATCCTCCTGCTCCTGGGTCTCGTTGACCTTCGCGACCACGGCATTGAGGGTGTCGGCAAAGTTCGACGCCGGAGCGGTCGGCGTCACGCCGGGCGGTGCCGTCGGCTGCGCCGCACGCAAAGCGCGGCTTCGCGCGATCACTTCGGCCCGAATGGCCATCACATTCGAGATCGACGTGTCAGACATCGTTTCTCTCCCGTTCCAGTGCGACGTGTCGGAAGACAGGACGGTTCATCGGGTGCCCTCCCGTTCGCAGATTCGGGTGCGGCCCTCGCCATCCACGACGGTGAGCTGCGACCCCTTGAAGGTCGCGGTGGCTGTCTCGCCGACATATTGGAGGCCCTGCGCTGGCGCGGTCAGCGTCATGGGCACGGCGCTGCTGGAGCGCCGCAAATCGATCTGCAGGCCGTTGTCCTTGTAGTCGACGAACAGCGGTTCCCCGTCGGAACAGCGATAGGGATGGCGCCCCATTTCCCCGGTCGCCACGGCGCTGTCGGACGAATGGATTTGCTGCTCCGTTGGCGGGGCTGGCGGCTTGCTTTCCGTGCAAGCCGCCAGGCCGACAACGAGGATGAGGGCGGGCAGTACCCGCTTCAACGGCATCATCGCGCCTTCCTCCTGTAGCGGGAGGGGACGCGCTGACGATTGATCCCACGGGCAGGCTGACCCACCCGCCAGCGCAGATAGGTTGCGAGGCGATCATCAGCCTCGATCATCAGGGACCGCAGACGACGCAACATCATCGCCGCGAACGGCAGAGACAGCGCCCCGCCCAGCGTGCAGCTATGTGTTAGCCTAGTGCCACCATCGTCCCCTGCCAGCTCGTACCGTTCTTCGAGCGTGAACAGATAAGGGATGCCGCAGGACCAAGCGAAGGCGCGCGGCTTATCGAATTGATCGACCCGGGCCGGCGTCCGAATTGGCCGGGTGATGCCCTGGATCGCGAAGGTACATTCCGTTTCGCCAAGCTGGCACGGGTTGTCGAGGAATACGAGCGGACTCCAAGCCCGACGATGATCCGGATCGGTGATCGCCGACCAGATCCGCAGTGGCCCGCCGTGAAGCATTGAGCTGGTTATGGTGCGAGGCATATCCCCATCTCCCAGAGATGAGCGGGGCGATCGCGGATCGCCCCGCGCACCCATCAGGCCAAGTTGTTCACGAAGGTCTGACCGTGGTCGTCCCCTTCATGCTCCTCATTGTAGTGCTCGGGCTTCTCGATCACTTTCTGCCCGAACCGGGCGTAGAGCGTCGGCAGCACGAACAGCGTCAGCAGCGTCGCCGAGATCAGGCCGCCGATGACGACGGTCGCCAATGGCTTCTGCACCTCCGCGCCCGCCCCCTCGCCAAGCGCCATCGGCACGAAGCCGAGGCTTGCGACGAGCGCGGTCATGACGACTGGCCGCAGACGCTGCATTGCGCCGACATGGGCCGCCTCCTCGCGCGATAGCCCCGACCGGATCAGATCCTGGATTGAGCTGACCATGACGAGGCCGTTGAGGACCGCGATGCCCGACAGGGCGATGAAGCCCACCGCCGCCGAGATCGAAAAGTCCATGCCGCGCAGGAAGAGCAGCAGAACGCCGCCCACCAGCGCGAATGGCACGCCGGTGAAGACGATCGCGGCATCGCGGACCGATCCCAATGCGCCATAAAGCAGCAACAGGATCAGGATGAAGCAGGCCGGAATGACCAGCTTCAGCCGCTCGCTCGCCGATTGCAGGTTCTCGAACTGACCGCCCCATTCGAGATAGGCACCGGCAGGCAGCCGGACCTGGCTGCCGATCGCCGCCTGCGCGTCTGCAACGACGCTACCGACATCGCGACCACGCACGTTGGCTTGCACCACCACGCGCCGCTTCCCGTTTTCGCGGCTGATCTGATTGGGACCGTCGACGACCTTGATGTCAGCGACACTGGACAGCGGCACATAGCCGCCGCCTGCCACCGGCACCTGCACCTGCTGGAGCAGGCCGATGTCGGCGCGCTGCGCCTCCGACAGGCGGATCACCACCGGGAAGCGACGGTCGCCCTCGAAGATCTGGCCCGATGTTCGCCCGCCGATCGTCGCAGTCACGGTGTCCTGCACATCCTGAGCCGTAACGCCCAACCGCGCCATCGCGTCGCGGTTGACGCGAATGTCGAGCATGGGAAGACCGGTCGTCTGCTCCACCTTCACGTCCGCTGCGCCTTGCGTTCTGCGCAGCACCGCCGCGATTTGCTCGGCCGTCCGGTTCATCTGGTTGAAGTCGTCCCCGAACACCTTCACCGCGATGTCGCCGCGCACGCCGGCGATCAGCTCGTTGAAGCGCATCTGGATGGGCTGGGTGATCTCGTAGGCATTTCCCGGAATCTTCGCGAGATTACCCTCGATCCGGCTGACCAGCTCCTCCTTGGGAAGCTCAGGATCCGGCCAATCCTTGCGCGGCTTCAGGATGACGAACATGTCGGTCGCGTTCGGCGGCATCGGGTCGGCCGCCAGCTCGGCGGTGCCCGTCTTGGAATAGACGAATTGCACCTCCGGCTGCTTCGACATCATCCGCTCGATCGGCACCTGCATCGCCTGGCTCTGCTGGACCGACGTTGCCGGAATGCGGAGCGACTGGATCAGCAAATCGCCTTCGTCGAGCTGCGGCAGGAACACCGAGCCGAGCGTAGTGAAAGCAAGCGCCGCCACCACAAGGCTTCCCACACCCGCACCGATCGTCAGCGTCGGGCGCTTCATGGCCCGGTCGAGACCGGGTTCGTAGCGCTTCTTCAGCCACGTGATGATGCGGCCGTCCTTCTCCTCGACCTTCTTCGACAGCCAGATCGCAATCATCGCCGGCACGAAGGTGAGAGAGAGGATGAAGGCGAAGGCGAGCGCGATGATGACGGTCAGCGCCATCGGTCCGAACGTTTTACCCTCCACGCCGGTCAGCGTGAGCAGCGGTACGTAGACGAGGATGATGATTGCCTGCCCGTAAACCGAGGGGCGGATCATCTCGCGAGCGGCGGCTGCCACGGTCGCAAGCCGTTCCTTGACGGTCAGCAAGCGACCTTCATGATGCTGTTGTTCGGCAAGCCGCCTCAGCGCGTTTTCAACGATGATGACGGCGCCGTCGACGATCAGACCGAAGTCCAAAGCCCCAAGGCTCATCAGATTGGCCGAGACCCCAGCGCGCAGCATACCAAAGCCTGTCAGCATCATGGTGATCGGGATGACCAACGCCGCGATCAGGGCCGCACGGAAGTTGCCGAGCAGCAGGAAGAGCACGACGATGACCAGCACCGCGCCTTCGGACAGGTTTTTCGCGACCGTCTTGATCGTCGAATTGACCAGCTCGGTGCGGTTCAGCACCGGCTGAATTACGACGTCAGGAGGCAGCGAAGCGTTGATCGTCTTCAGTTTCTCAGCGACCGCGGTCGACACGATGCGGCTGTTCTCGCCGATCCGCATGATCGCCGTGCCGACGACGACTTCGGTACCGTTCTCCGATGCCGAACCCATGCGGATCGCCTGACCCGTCTTCACAGTCGCAACTTGTTCGACCGTGATCGGCACGCCGTTACGTGTCGCGATCACGGTCCTGGCCAACTCGCTGGCATTGCGAACGAGCGCATCCGAGCGAACAGCCAGACCTTCGCCATTGCGATTGACGAAGCCACCGCCGACGCTGGTGTTATTGCGCTCCAGCGCATTTCCCAGGTCCGTCAGCGTGATGCCGAGCGAGGCCAGCTTCTGCACGTCGGGCACGACGAGGAACTGCTTGGCGTAACCGCCAATCGAGTCGACACCGGCGAGGCCCGGTGTGGTCTTCAGAAGCGGCGTCACGATCCAGTCCTGCGCGGTGCGCAGGTAGGTCGCCTTGTCCTCTTCGGTCGTCAGTCGCTCGCCCTCTGGCGTGATGTAGCTGCCATCGGGCTGTTGGCCCGGTTCACCGGGCTTGTGCTTGTCGTCCTCGCGATGATCGAGACGAACGGTGTACATGTACACCTCGCCCAGGCCTGTCGCGATCGGACCCATTTCAGGGTTCACGCCGTCGGGCAGATTCTCTTGCACGCCCCGCAGACGCTCGCCCACCTGCTGGCGGGCGAAATAGATGTCCGTCGCGTCCGAAAAGACCGCCGTGATCTGCGCGAAGCCGTTGCGGCTCAACGAGCGCGTATATTCCAGGCCGGGGGTGCCGGCGAGCGCGGTTTCGATTGGAAACGACACCTGCTTCTCGACCAGCTCGGGCGAGAGGGCAGGCGCGCGGACGTTGATCTGGACCTGATTGTTGGTGATGTCCGGCACCGCGTCGATCGGTAGCCGGTAGAGGGAAAAGGCGCCGATGGCGGCGACGATGACGGTGAGGAGCAGGACTAGCCAGCGCTTCTCGACCGCCCAGGTTACGATACGGGCGATCATGGCTTAATCCTCGTGGCTCGCTTCGCCCTTGCCGATCTCGGCCTTGAGCGTGAAACTTCCGGTGGTGGCGATCTGTTCGTTGCCGGTCAGGCCCGACCGGACGATCACCGTGTCGCCCGACGCATCGCCGAGCTGGACCGGGGTCGCCTTGAAGCCGGTGGGCGTGCGCACGAACACGACCGACTTGCCCTCGAAACTCTGGACCGCCGTCGTCGGCACGCGGACCGCCCCGCTCCCGCCGCTGCCCGTGAGCTGCACGGCTGCCGTCACAGGCTCGCCGACCCGCCATTCGCCACCGCGATTGTCGAGGGTGGCGAGCGCAGGCACGAGCCGCGTCTGCGGATCAAGCGCCGGCGACACGAAGGTCACGCGGGCGGTCGCCTGACGGCCTGCCGCCTTCACCAGCACCGTATTGCCGGGACGCACCCGGCCCGCATCCTCGGGCTTGAGATTAAGCGCGATCGACACCTGGCTCAGGTTGGCGATGCGATAGAGTTCGGCATCCGCCGCGACCGTTTGTCCCAGCGTCACGGGGCGCGCAATGATCTGGCCCGAGATCGGCGCGGCAATGCCGAGCCGGTTGAGCCCGCCGCCGCCGACACCCGCCGCCGAAACCATGCTCTGCGCCTGCGTCAGGGCGATCCGCGCCTCCGTCGCCGCTGTGCGGGCGGCGATCAGATCCTGTTCAGGGGAGACTCTCTGCGCGAACAGCCGCTGTTCGCGCGCGAGGTTCGAATTAGCGAGCTGAAGCCGCGCCCGCGCCGCCTCGACCTCGCCCTTGATCTGCGCCGCCTCGCGGCTTTCGATGACCGCAATGGTCTGGCCGCGTCCGACCGATTGGCCGAGGTTACGGGTGAGCGCGACCACGCGTCCCGCAATTGCGGCCGAGACGACCTGCGTTCCCTGTGGGTCGCCCTCGATGATCGCGGGCAGCTCGATCGTCCCGGCCCCGCCGATGATCGGCCGTCCGACCTGGACGCCCGCTGTGGCGATCTGGTCGGCACCCAATGTGACGACGCCTTCACCGGCATGACCGCCTTCAGCACCGCCCTTTTCCGTGCCCGCTGCCGTCTCATTGGCAGCTGCGCCTTCGGCAGTTGCCTCGTTTCCGCCATCCTTGCCGCCGCAGGCAGCCAAGAGCAGGGCGAGCGACGCCGCGCCCGCGAGATAAAAGCTCTTCATCACTGATTCCCCCCATTGGGCGCACGAGCGGTCAGTCGCTCCACTTGCGCGCGGGCATTCTGGTAATTGGCAAGCGCGTCGATCGCGGCGACCCGCGTTTCGGCGAGCGTGCGTTCAGCATCGAGCAATTCGAGCTGGCCGAACTTGCCCTCGCGATAGCCGATCCGCGCGATGCGGGCGGCCTCCTGTGCAGCCGCCAGCGCCGGCCCCGACGCCGCACGAGCCGTCGTTGCGGCATTGGCCGCCTGCGCCTGCGCGTCCGTGATCGCCTGTTCGATGTCGAGCGCGGTCACGCGGCGCTGCGCATCCGCCTGGGTCCGCTGCGCGGTCGCCTGCGCAATCGCGGCGCGACCATTGTTGAACACCGGGATCGGGATCGACACGCTGAACACCGCCGCCATGTCGTTGGTCGCTTCCAGGCGGCGGATCGACGGCCCGACGTTCAGGTCAGGCACGCGATTGGCGCGCGCGAGCCGCACGCCGGCTTCGGCAATGGAGAAATCCGCGTTGGCTGCCGCCAGCGCGAGTGTGCCGGTCGTGTTGACCGGTGCCAACGGCCCATAGACGTTCACACCGGGAAGGCGATCGAGCAGCGTGTCATCGAGCAGGCCGTCGATCGGCCGTCCGATCCGACGCGCCAGATTGGCGCGGGCCGCCTCGGCCAAGCGAAGCTGCCGCTCCACATTGGCGTCGGCATTGATACGCGCGACATCCGCGCGCTGTTGCTCGAGTGGCGATGCCCGCCCTGCCTGCACGCGAACGCTCGCGGCCCGCAGCGCATCGCTGGCGATCCGGGCCTGATCGCGGGCTGTCATTACCCGGCGATCGGCCGCGACCGCTTCGACATAGAGCTGCGTTACCTGAAGCCGGACATCCGCCGCGATGATCGCGGCCTGGATCTCGGCCCGGGACAATTGCGCATTGGCGACCGCGACGCGGGCGCCGCGCTTGCCGCCTAGCTCGATCGGGATCGCAAAGCCGACCGTGGTTTCCGCGCTGCGGACCCCCCGATACGGCCCGGAGCCGATGACATTCTCGACTTGGCCTTGAACCACCGGATTGGGCCGCAAGCCGGCGACTGTGCGACCTGCACGGGCCGCGTCGATTCCAGCTGTCGCCGCTTCCGCAGCAGGGGCCGAACCGCCCGCTGCACTGACCGCTTGGTCAAGCGTGTAGACCGGCGCATCCTGCGCAACAGGCGCGGACGGTCCGACCTGCGCCTGCGCCATCGTGGCGCAAGACGCTGCGGCCAGCATGGCCGCGAGAATACGATTCATGAAAATAGGACTCCTGACGATGATCGACAGGGGCGCGCCAACGCACGCCCAAATCGGACGTCAGGCTTGGGGGGGCCTCAAATGGACCATGCCGGTGCGGCCGTCGAGCGATGCAGAGGCGGAGATTGTCGGCTTGGGCACTGTGAGGACGGGGGTATATTCCATCGTCGTGCGCGCAGGCGCGCCGACGTCGTGTCCGTGACAATAATTGTGATGATGCGGGACATTCTTGTCCGAGTCCGATGGCACCTGATCGATGTCACCGGCGGTATGGACCGTGAACTCAACGCCCGCGATGCTTCCCCCCGCCAGATCGGCGGCATGGGCCATGCCGGAGAAATTGGTGAGGACCAGCATCAGGCATGTCAGGAGAGGCAAAAAGGCTCGCACGAAACCGACTGTACCACAGATAGGTTTCCATGTCATCGCAATAACTCGCGCCCCGATGTCTTCGCGGCACGCCATGCCGGCCAGGCTTCCCGCAGCACGCGCCATGCCGAATGCAGGAACATCACGGCGATCAGTCCGCCGACGATGATGTCCGGCCAAGCCGAGCCGGTCAGGCCGACCAATCCGGCAGCCGCGAGAACCCCGACGTTCGATGCGACATCATTGCGCGAGCACTCGAACGTGCTCGACATGTTCACATTCTCGCGGCGAAAGCGCCAGAGCAGCACGAGGCAGATCAAGTTCGCAACCAGCGCGGCGCTGCCAACTCCAAGCATCAGGCCCGATGCCGGAGGAACGCCGTTCGCAATCTTGTCAGCGATCTCGAAAATGACCGCGACGCCGAAAGCCAGGATGATGCCGCCCTTCGCCAGCGCCGCGCCCGCTTCCCAGCGCTCGCCCCGATGCAGTGCATAGAGACTGAGCGCATAGACCACCGAGTCGCCGAACATGTCGACCGAATCCGCCATCAAGGCGGAGGAACGCGCGACGACGCCGCCGCCAAACTCGACCACGAACATCGCAAGATTGATGACCATCACGATGATGAGCACGCGGCGCTGCTCGGCCTTGCGACCAAGTTCCGCGATCGTGTCGCGTTTCCCTGAGCAACAAGCGTCTGCCATTATCGAAGCTCGATTCGTGGATCAGACGCCCTATATGAACCCTCACCCCACTATAGGGTCAAGGATCGAATATGAAAATCGGTGAGATCGCAAGGCGCACCGGGTTGAAGATCGAAACGGTTCGTTTCTACGAAGCCGAAGGGCTGGTTCCCGCTCCCATCCGCAGCGGCGGCAACTATCGGCTCTACGATCGCTCGCACCTTGATCGCCTGTCCTTCATCAAACGCTCGCGTGATCTGGGTTTCACGCTGAATCAGGTCCGCGCGCTTCTGCGTCTTGCAGATGATCCGCGGGGATCCTGCGCCGAGGCCGATCAGATCGCCGCGGTCCACATCGCGGAGATCGATCGCAAACTGGCCGACCTCTCGGCGCTACGAGGGGAAATTGCCCGCTGGGGTGGAACTTGCACCGCCAGCACCGTTGCCGACTGCAGGGTCATTGATGCCCTGTCGCAGTAAATCGGAAGATTGTCTGCCCGGCGTCGGCGCGTATAGTTTGATAGAAGTATTCAGCGGCGAGACGAAGGCGTGTCCGAGAGCGACACGGACTATTTCCAGCTAAGGGCCGAGAAGGATGTCGAGCGGGCGCGCCTTGCGACGAAGCCCGAAGTGGGGGCGGTGAGAGAAGGCCCGGAAACGTACGCTCTCATGTCATGACTGCCATATGGAGCGCTGGGCGTGTTTACCCCGTCACCGGCCTTCCAACCGGCGGGTGCGTTGACTTGGCAGGAGTGCCGCAGGTTCCTGATCGACGACGATTAATCAAGCTCTAGTCCGCGGATTGGTCATCGCACTACCCGTGTCCGTCGCTGGGCCTTCCTCTCTCTAGCTCGGGCGACGGACATGCCTGCCCCACCCTACACCGAGGGTTGCCCATCACAGTTGGATGCCCGCTACACACAGGCCAGGTCTACGCTGTTGGGCGGCGGGCGCCTCCTCTCGTTCGCATGGACGCGCTCACGCCCTAGCTGCGGCCCCCAAGCGCCGGGCGATGTCCCAAGCGTAGCCGACCAGCTCGCGCGCGATCGCGGTGTTCACCTTGTGCTGCGGCTTGTCGGTTGCCGATAGCCGCCGGAAGAGCTGGCATAGGCGCACCTGCGCTTTCCAGCCGATGGCCCGGATCTTCTCGGGCAGGTTCGCCATCCGCTCGCGGTACCGCCGCTCCTCCCGCGCCGGCAGCCGGTGCGGTCAGCCCGCCTCGACCAGCCTGGCGCGCGGGTGCGCGTTTCTCGCTCCGGTGATCCGCCAAGGCTGGTCCGGGCGCCCACGCTGTCGAGGACCGCGCGCGTGACGCGCAGCGAGGTAGGCGGGCTGATGCCGGCGAGCACCGGTTGCGCCCGTGCGAGCTCAATTGGCGGAGTTCATGAGAACGCGGCGCTCGCAAGTGCGATGCTTTTGCGTTCAGACATCATCACTATGCGCTCGGCAGATAGCGCGAGACCCACCGACGGACGATATCGGTTCTTGCTTCAGTCACTCTTGACAGCCCGTAGGCCAGCCAGGCCACAGTCGTCACGACGACTACAACCCATATTAGGCTGGTAGTGCCCGGTTCCATTCGCTCACTACTAATCATCAAACCGGCCGCGAACGCTATCAGCGGGAAATGAATCGCATAAAGCGTGAAGCTCGCCTGTGCCCCAAATCTGGCCAGGGCATTCATGCAGCGGGGCAGTCTCAGCCGCGCGGAGAGGACAAGTCGAAGCACGACTGCGAAAGCCGCCGCGAGCACGACATCCTCGAATGCGAAATCAACAAGCCTTACCAGAATGAGCAACGCTGCCGCGGCCGCGGCCGCCAACGAAAGCGTGGTCGCGGATGTTCGCGTGGCTGGTTTCTTCGTCAACGCGTCGCGTTTCTCCGCGAAGTACACCGCGCTTCCAGCGAGCCAACAGAGAAAGCCGATAGCCAGAGGCGAAGCGATTGCGCCGAGCAGCAGGGTCGGCAGGAATGCTGACATCCGCCGGGTCCGCACCGTCAACGCGAGCGCCGGGAACCAGAGATAATACCAGAACTCGTAGGCGACGCTCCAAAGCGGACCATTTGAACCGAACGGTCTCGCAAGAATGCTTTGCAAAAACGACGCATTCGCGAGAAATGTTGTCGCTGATAGCGTGTCGCCCAGATCCGTTTTCAGGACAAAGGTGTCGGTCATCGCGCGATGGGTCGCGGTGCCCAAGACATGGTAACCGACCGCGTCGAGCAACCCGCCAAGAACCAAGGCCGGAATCAGGACGAGGTATAGCCGGACAAGCCGGTCAGCGAGGTAGTGCGGCCACGACCAGCCCGTGTCCAACCGCTTAACAACCGACCGCGTGATCCAGTAGCCGCTCAGCACGAAAAACAGCACGACGCACGCGTGCGCAAAACCTGCCGCAAAATAGCCCAACCCCGCTAGGATACCGTCTCCGGGTCGGTAGTCTCGGATAAGGAGATACCATGCGTGCGAGAACGTGACGATGCCGGCCAAGATTGCACGTAGTGCGTCTACAATCGAATAGGCCGGATTGACGGATCCGCCGCTCGGCGCCGACCTGGCCGTGGGTGGCTCAGGCCATCTAACGTCGTTCCGCGACGCGCCCGAGGTCGTCATGACGCCGGACAGCAGTCGTGCGTGAACCGACGCTTTGCCGAATGGCGTTGTCCAGTTTGTTCTTTCCCCCATACCCCTTCTACGTGCTGGCGCGGGCGATCCCTCGACACATGTCGCTCAGGCGGATCAGCTTTCGCGAGCGGCGGGATCGTCGGCTGAAAGCGCCGTACGAGCGGCGACTTGACGCAGGCGAATAAACTCCGCCAATCTGCGCCGATTATTGAAACTGCTTGTTCTGAAGCGAGGATCATGCGCGCAACGCTTTATCGTACCGCGGCACCCCCAAATGCGCCGGCATGGTGTCGGCGTGCCCTGCGACGCGGCCTACCCCGGCTGCTCGTGCTCGCAGCAATGTTGAGCCCACCTGCTTTCGCCCAATCGCCTCCGTCGGAAACGGCGGCGGTTCAGACGGTTCTCGAACAGTATAAGCAGGCGATCGAGCGCCTCGATGCCACCGGCACTGAGCGGCTCTTCTCGTCCGATTCAAAGGTTTTCGAAAGCGGGGGCAGCGAGGGAACCTATGCGCAGTATCTCGCGCACCACCTCGGTCCCGAGCTCAAGGAGTTCTCCGCCTTTCGCTTCAGTAACTACCGCGCTTCCGTGAAGCTCGAAAACGGTCTGGCGCTGGCGGATGAGGCTTACGATTACACGATCACGACCAAGGCTGGCGAAACGGTGCAACGACGCGGCGTTGCTACCAGTGTGCTCAAGAAGATCGCAGGGAATTGGCGGATCGTGATTCTCCATACGTCGAGCCGAAAGCCGCCGGCCGGCAAGTAGCCGACGAACAACCGTTCTCTCACCCCCCGACACACTGGAAACCGCTCGCCTTGCGGAGCGGCGACAGAAGATCATGCTGCGGCACTGAATAGCGACTAGCGGTTATAAGGATTGGTCGAGAGGCCGATATAACCTTCGCGCCTCCAAAGGACATTGCGTACCGATGACGATCATCAGCGACCAGCACGTCCAAAGCGAGACGCACGCCGGCCTAGTCCGTCGGCTGATCGCCCGCTGGCGTGAAGACCCTAGCGCGACCTACAATAGCTGGTTTCTTTGGGATGAGCGGCTGAAGAACTTCCGCTCAATCCGGCGCGGTATCATCCAGGTCGTTGGTGAGATCGAACGCGGCACCTTCGGCGTCGCCTATCGAGGATCGTCGCTCGAGACCGTCGTCCATTCCGTCGCCGAGCAGCGTCAGATTTTTAAAGGCGCGGATCACGCGTTTCTGTGGAAGCCCAAGCTCCGCATCCCCGACATTTACGAGAGCCCCGGTAACCAGCGCGCGTTCGGCCGGCTGCTCGACGCCTGTTCGTGCTGCGACACGGCCGAGGAGATCATCGGCCACATCCACGCGATCGACCGCCTGAAGATCAAAGGGCTGGGGCCGGCCGTCGCCAACCTCCTCTACTTCCTTCACCCGACGCTGGTGCCGCCCTTCAATACCGCGATCGTTAAGGGCTACAACGCGCTGACGGGGGCGAACGTGAAGCTTGGAAGCTGGGAGCACTTCCTGGCGATGCGGGCCGGCATTCTCGACCTCAACGATCGCTTCCGCGACCTTCTGTCGAACGACCTGGGCGCGATCGGCGGCTTGCTGTTCGACATCGGGTCCGATCGCTATCCTGCCCCTCCCCTCGACGTGAGCGGCGGGGCGCTGGCGAGCTGGGGGCAGCGGCTCGAGGCGGCGCGCCAGGAGGCGCGCACGCTTAGTAAGGCCGCGCTGCGCGAGGGCGAGAACGAGCGCACCCATACCGAAATCCAGGCATGGCTTCGCGATCTAGGTTTGGCGCTCGGTTATGACGTTTGGATCGCTGCGAACGACCGCAGCCGCGTCTTCGACGGATCACCCTTGGGCGCAGGGTGCCTTGAGCGCCTGCCCGACACGATCGCCACGTCAAAGGGCGCTGACTCGATCCGGCTGATCGACGTGCTGTGGCTTGAGAAGGGAAGCGATCACGTTGCCGCGGCATTCGAGGTGGAGCACTCGACCTCGATCTATTCGGGTATCGTCAGGATGCTCGACCTGGCGCTCAGCGGCAGCGAGCTTCACGCGACCGCGGGCCTGTTTCTCGTCGCACCAGACGCGCGCGAGGCCGATGTTCGCGCCCAGCTCCAACGCCCCGCGTTCAGTCGCGTCGCCGACCTCGATATCTCTTACCTGCCCTATGGTGAGCTGGAGAAGAACCGCGAGGCGATCGGTCGGTTCGGGTCGGGGTTGAAGGCGATCAAGGCGGTCGCTAGCAAGCTCGCTTGAGCCTACCCGGCGAGGGATCGGCGCGCCGCGCGCGTATCAGGGGTATGGACCTGCTCCGCAGTAGGAGGACCGGACATGCCTCGATACGTTGCGCTTCTCGGCGTCACTGCTGCCGGCTTGCTCTTGAGCGGCTGTATCAGCGCCCAAGAAATGGCGCTCCGACATCGTTCCGCGTGTGAGCGCTACGGCTTCACTCCGGGCAGCGAGGCTTATTCAAATTGCCTCTTGCAGCTCGATGTGGGGGACTACGGCTATAGCCATCATGGTAAGCGGCGGGCCCGGCCTCTATGATGATCACTTCCCCTTACGCTTGGCTCGATTCAATACTGGTAGGCTGGTTCGTGCTGACTGCACTGTCCGTCGCCTACGTAGCTTGGGACGCCTTTGCTCGAAATCCTGAACTCAAGGTGATGAGGTGGGGCTGGATCCTGGTGACGCTCTATGGCGGTCCGATCATGGCGGCGGCCTATGTGCTGTCCTGTCAGAAGCCCGCCCACGAGCGACACGAGGATTTCATCCGCCCGCTCTGGAAGCAAGGATTCGGGTCCGCCATCCTTTCCCTGGCCGGCGATGCGACCGGCGTATTTGTCGCCGCCGCAATGACTCCGGCGCTCGGTCTGCCGATGTGGCTGGACGTGACGGCTGAATACCTGTTCAGCTTTGGATTCGGTCTCCTTATCTTCCCGGCGCTGTTCATGCGCGACATGCTCGGTGGCTCCTACGGGCGTGCGCTTCGTGCGTCGTTCATCCCGGAGTGGCTGTCGATGATTGCCGTCATGGCCGGGATGATCCCGACGATGGTCATATTGATGAGCCGCGACATGACCGCGATGCACGCCAACTCGCTTCGTTTCTGGGGTGTCATGTCGCTCGCGACCCTCATCGGCTTCGTCGTCGCCTACCCTTTCAATCTATGGCTAGTGGCGGTGATTGAAGCATGGAATGGTCATCGAGCGTGCGCTTGAGCATGGCGGCCATGCCGTTGCGGCCGAGAAACGAAATGCAACGGCCCATCCCTATGGCCACGATCGCGCAGCGGCGATGGAGGGAATGGCAATGACCCCGACCGCGACGCTGGCGCAGATCGTCGCGATGACGGGGCTGACCGTGCTCGCGCTGGGCGCGGGGATCCTCGTGGCGACGATCGGCGGTCGCTGGACGATGTAGGGCACAGCACCAACTTTCGGTTCGGGAGTAATCCCAAGGGATCGGGCGCTCGGACGCGTACTTTCTAATGAGCGGGCAATCAGCGAAAGGACCTACGATGCACCAGATCGACCCCGACATGAAGGCGTGCATGGACGCCTGCCACGAATGCCATGTCACCTGCCTCCACATGGCGATGAACCATTGCCTGGAGATGGGCGGCCAGCACGCCGCCCCCGAACACATGAAAATCATGGCCGATTGCGCCCAGATGTGTGCGGTCGCGATCGACTTCATGGCGCGGAAATCCGCCCACCATCAGCATATCTGCCGCGAATGCGCGGAGATCTGCCGGGCGTGCGCCGAGACCTGCCGCCAGCTCGACGGGATGGAGGATTGCGTCCAAGCCTGCCTTCGTTGTGCCGAGGCATGCGAGACAATGGCCGCCTAAGAACGCGCGCGCGGGCGATGATCGATCGCCCGCGCCTTCGCGCCCGATGGGCCCACCCGATACGGCGACGACGGCCGGCGGGAGCTCGACAACAACTCCGCCGGGCGTTTGCGGAGGGGCATGACCATCGGTCTCGAGAACTCGCTGTTCGCCGGGTCCGACCAGGGTGGTCTTCTTGCCGCCAGCATTTACAGCCTACTCGAGACGGCCAAGCTGAAGGGCGTCGAACGGAGCGCCTGGCGCAGTTGCACCATCACCATAGCGCCGACCACCCAGCCCGCCGCGCCGCCGAGCTTCTGCCGAGGAATTATCGCCCAACCTGGGCCGACAACCTCCCCGGGGCGCGTGCGGTATCTGGGGAAGAATTGATCGCTTCCTCTACGCAGAATCAGCGATTTATCGTTGCGATCACCCCGAATATTTCCTTCGTGAACCCGGTGAGCAGTTCCGTCACCGCGCTCGCGAAAACGAGGAGGCAGACGAACAGCGCCACCAGCTTCGGCACAAAGCTCAAGGTCTGCTCGTTTATCGACGTCGCCGCCTGAACAATGCCGATGATGAGACTGATAATCATCATGGGCATCAGTAGCACGATCATGATAAGCCAAATCACCACGAGCATTCGACCAGCCTCGTCCAGTAGAAGAGACTGATCCATCGGCGTCACATGCCCGATGTCGGAGGCGCAAGCGTGCCAAGCCACGCGACCAGCGCAAGAATGGCGACAACACTGGCCGTCTCCACCCCGAGGCTGACGCGAAGCGACCTCAAAGCGCCGCGGTGGTCTTCCCCAGCGATCGATTCTTCGAATGCGGGTGTCAGCCGAAAGCGGTTGAGCGAAGCCAGGCCGAGCATGGCGACGAACAACGCGAGCTTAGCAAGCAGCAATCGGCCATAAGTGGTCATGCCGAGGGCAGCGACGTTGGCCGGCCCGATCAACAGCCAGCTGTTGATCAGGCCCGTAAGAACGATGGTTGCCACCACTACCGTACCCACCGCGCCGAACCCGTGGAGGGCGCGATGGGTCAGGCGAAGGTGATCACCATCCACGCGCTCGGCGGGTTGAGCCAGAAGGAGAATGAGGCCCAGAAGCGCGCCCACCCATGCGGCAGCTGCGACCAGGTGCAGGATATCTGAAATCAGGTGGATCCACCCCGCCCCGCCTTCGTCCATTGCGCCATGGCCCGTCCACGCAAGCGATGCCATTGCCACGCCGGACGCCGCCATGATGAGGACCAAAGCCCGGTCACTTTTTCTGGCTGGCAGCGCGGCAGCACCTGCAACAAACAACGCAGCAATTCGAACCAGCCAGGCCGTACCAGTCGGCGAGCCCTCGAGCAGCATGGCGACCGCCGCGCGATCGACCGGCCAAAGCGGCGTGCCCGCCATGTTCGAGACCATCATTACTAAAGCGATGGCGGACAAAAGCAGGCCGAGAACCGAACTGCCCACGAGCCAGGGCCGTAGCGCGATCGCATCATCCCTCTCTCCAGCTCGCAGACCGTACAGGCTGAATGCCGACAGGCCGAACATCGCCGCCAGCACCAGATATAGCGCGAAACGGACCAAAATGGTCGGCCCATCGGTCATGCCTTACTTCACCGCAAACGCGAGATGGCCGGCGATCTTGTGCGTGTCGGCAGAAACGACGTTCCAGTCGATCGTGTACCGGCCACGCGAGAGTCGAGCGCTTGGCGTGATGACGAGCGTGCGCCCGTCCGGCGCCACGGCGACCGAGCTCGCCATCTTCATGGCAGGCATCCCCGGCATCGCCGCCATGATCAACTCCGCTTTCGAAAAAGCGGGCATCAGCTTCTCGCTGAACTGAAGAGTGATCTTCGCCGGGGCTGCGACCGCGGCATTGGCGGCGGGGTTCGAAGCGACCAGTTTCGGATGTGCCTGCGCCGCACCGCTCAGAAGAGCAAGGGCGGCAGCGGCGGCGGGAACAATCAAGCGACGCATTGAGCGAGTCTCCGTGTTGTGGGCTCAACTATGTTACGCGGGCGCGGCGACCACCCCTCACAATGTTTTTTCTGCACGGCCGCGGGCGGTTGGCGCTCGTCGCGAGGGGTCATGGTCTCCGCCGCGTATTCCTTAACGACGGTACGACGTCACACGATCGAACGGCCATGAGACGGCTGCAGACTGACGACAATGTTGGCGAAGGGAGCAAGGCATGGGCGTGTGGCTGCGCGACAGGGAATGGAATGGTGAACCGGACCAGATCGTCGATTGCGCCATTATCGGAGGTGGCCCCGGCGGGTTAACCGCCGCCGTCTACCTTGCGCGCTTCATGCGGCGTTGCGCTGTGATCGATGCTGGTTTCGGACGCGCTGCATCTATTCCGCGGTCCCAAAACTTGCCCGGTTTTCCTGACGGGATAGCAGGCGTCGACTTCCTCGTGCGTCTTGAAGCGCAGCTTGAACGCTACGGCGGACTTATCCGGCGGGGCGAAGTGGATGCCATCGCGTCGTCGGGCGACGCTTTCCTGATCTCTCAAGGGCTAGATGTCATAAAAGCCCGCTCCGTCATACTCGCGACTGGCGTTGTCAATCATCGGCCGGCGATTCCCGCCGCGATGCATGATGCCGGCGTTGCCCGTGGCCTCATCCGCTACTGCCCAATTTGCGATGGTTACGAAGCACGGCACAGCGTAGTGGCAGTGTTGGGTGCTGACCGGCACGGTGCCGAAGAGGCGCGGTTCTTGAGCGGTTTCGGAGCGGACGTCACGCTGCTGGCCTATCGAGCTCTCGAGCTCGAGGCGGACGAAATTGCGGCGTTGCAGCGGGACGGAGTATCGGTCGTCCAAACGCCGGTCGCGAGACTCTTCGTCCAACAAGAGCGGATCGAAGCCGTATTGACCGACGATCAGCGGCTCACCTTCGACACGCTATACCCCGCGCTTGGTTCCTCGCCGCGTTCGCAGCTCGGCATATCCTTGGGGGCGAAAACAAGCGCCTCGGGCTGCATCGTCACCGATCAGCACCAACGAACGACGGTCGCGGGAGTATACGCGGTTGGTGACGTTGTCGAAGGTTTGGATCAAATCAGCGTAGCCCTGGGCCAGGCAGCGACTGCCGCCACAGCGGTCCATAATCAACTGCGAGATCAGGACTTGGTTAGTCGACCGTTCGAACCGGCACCAATGCACCCAGCTGTGGGCCGGTCGAAGCGTGTCGGATGAAGGCTGGGATGCGATCTCGGATCGGCGAGAAGGCCAGATGTGGAAGCGTGTGTCCTGACTTTCGGCATGGCGCTCTCGCGACAGTCCGCCCTCGCGAGCAGGAGTGAGGGTCGACGAAGAACGCGTCGCTGCGACAGGCCGCTTTGTCTATGTATACCGGTTGACGCAAAAGTCTTGTGTTGCCGTTGGCTTAGCCCTTACCTCCGGCTTGAGTCGGGCGGTCGGTCACCTCCAGAAGCGTCAGCCGAATACTTTTGGCCTGAGAAACAACAGGCTCGACATTCAGCGGCTGGTCTCTCGGCCCGTCATGCATCGAAACTGAAAGGTCAACGAACCGTCGCGACGGCGGTGAGGGACAGGTGCGGATCGCGCGTAATTCATGTTAGCAAGAGGAGAGATGAACATGAACGACCTCGATGAGCTACTTGGGAGGCTGGCGCGCGCGCCCGCTCCTCCAGCGCTGGAGCATATGGAAGAACGCGTCCTTGCGCGCCTGAAATCCGCCCCCATGGCCCGATCGGGTGCCGGGCTTGGGTTGGTAACGGCCATCGCGGCGCTCATCATGGGCATGGCCGGTGGCGTACCGGCGGCAGCAACCGGAGCCTCTTCCTTGGCTCCCCTCGGGCCTCAGCAACCGCTCGCACCTTCTTCTCTGCTGTTCGGCACACCGTGACCATGCGTCGCCAAGCAGCCCTGATCGGCGTGACGGCTTTCCTGGCAGCTTTGGCCGGTGTTTTCCTCGGGCGGGAACTCCTGCCGGCACGTCCTAGGGCAGGCGCTGAGCTCCATGAGGTGCTGCATCATCGGCTAGCACTTGACGAACGGCAGTCGGCGAAGCTCGACAGTCTCGAGCGCCTCTATGCCGTTCAGCGCCGCGCATTAGAGTTCGAGTTGCGGGCGAGCAACGCAAGGCTGGCCGCGGCGATCGAGGCCGAGCACGGCAACGGCCCGCGCGTCACGGCTGCGGTGGATCAAAATCACGCCGCGATGGGCGAATTGCAGAAAGCGACTTTGGCTCACATCTTCGGCATGCGCCAGCTTCTCCGACCGAACCAGACTGCACAGTTCGACCGTGCCGTGGTGAAGGCGCTGACCGAAGACTCGCAGTGAGCCTTGATTGGAGGAGTCTGTCTGACGGTGAGCTTGCTGCACTCAGTCAGGTCGGCCGCCAGGCGGCATTTGCCGAGATCGTCCGGCGGTACGAGGAGCCAGTGTTCCGGCTCGCTCGTGGTTGCCTCGGCAACACCGACGAGGCGCTGGATCTGACTCAGGAGACCTTCATCTCGGCGCATCAGGCGCTCAGCCGCTATGACGGAGCGCGGTCCATGCGTGTATGGCTCTCGGCCATCGCGCTCAATAAGTGCCGCGACTGGGCGCGCAAGCAGAAGGTGCGCCGCTTTCTGTCCTTTGCGACACCGATCGCGGAGGAGGCCGAGGCTGTTCCGGACGACCAGGTGGGAATCGAGGAGGCGGCATCCAGTCGCGAGGAGCTCGATCACGTTCGGCGGGCCATATCCCGATTGCCGATGAACTTGAAGGAGCCGCTTGTGCTCCGAACGGTGGAGGGGCTCAGCCAGGCCGAAACGGCCTGTCTGCTCGGAATCAGCGAAAAAGCGGTCGAAACCCGCGTCTACAGGGCGCGCTTGCGACTGTTAGAAAAATTGGGATCGCGCGAGGGGTAGACCTCTTGGATGCGTAAACAAGTTAGTAGCCCATTCCTCAGTCATGGCATGGAACGAATGACACACGCCTTGAATCGTCGCGAGCTGCTTCGTGGTGCCGCCGTCACAGGCGGTAGCTTGGCCATGGCGGGGTATATGCCCGCCTGGGCGCAACCGGTGTCCGGCGGCATTCTCAAGCCGCTGCCTACGGTGGTCGGACCGGACATCAACCTTACCATCGCGCACATGATGATGACCATCGATGGACGCGAGCAGCATGCGATCGGCTTGAACGGCACCGTACCGGGTCCCCTCGTTCGCTTGCGTCAGGGCCAAAACGTACGTCTTTCCGTCACGAACGGTTTGAAAGACGAGGATACCTCAATCCACTGGCACGGGCTTCTGGTCCCCTTCCAGTATGACGGCGTGCCCGGTGTCAGCTTCCCGGGCATCGGTGCCGGCAAGACCTTTGTCTACGAGTTTCCGGTGATCCAGTCGGGCACTTACTGGTATCACAGCCATTCTGGTCTGCAGGAGCAGCTTGGTCATTACGGCCCAATCGTCGTCGACCCAGAAGGCCCGGACCCGATCCAATCCGATCGCGAGCACGTAATCGTGCTTAGCGATCATAGCCCAATGCATCCACACGCCATCATGCGGAAGCTGAAGCAGCAGTCGGGCTACTTCAACTATCAGCGCCAAACGCTCGCTGGTCTCCTTGCCGGTGCCGATCAGCCGTTCAAGGAGCGCTGGGACTGGGGCAAAATGCGCATGGACCCCGCGGACTCCTCCGACGTGACCGGCTCGACCTACACCTATCTCGTCAACGGCTACGGCCCGTTCGACAATTGGACCGCGCTATTCACGCCTGGCGAGCGGGTGCGGCTGCGCTTCGTCAACGCCTCGGCGATGACGCACTTCGACGTTCGAATTCCCGGCCTGAGAATGACGGTGGTGCAGGCCGACGGGCAGAATGTCCGGCCGGTTCCGGTGGACGAGTTCCAGATCGGTGTCGCCGAAACCTACGACGTCATCGTCGAGCCGGCCCAGCCCGAGGCATTCACGCTCGTTGCGGAGTCGGTCGACCGCTCCGGCATGGCCCGCGCGACGCTAGCGCCGCGCGCGGGCATGAGCGCGCCCGTTCCGCCTCTGCGCGCCCGCCCACTCGCGACGATGCGCGACATGGGCATGGGCAACATGGGCGACCAGACCACGGGCAGCATGGATGGTATGGAGGGTTCCTCCGGGCGACCGGTGGATCCGACTGTCGAAAAGAATCGATCGGCCAAGCTGGCGAAGCTGACGGGCTGGAGCGGTTCTGCGGCGTCCGCGTCTTCCGCTGCTTCGCAGCAACCTATGAGCGGGATGGCAGGCATGAACCATGCGGCGATGGGCCATTCGAGCGCATCGACGGCGTCCGGGATGACGGGCATGGCCGGTATGGCTGGCATGCAGAGCGTTGACCCTGGTTCCGCCATGGCTGGAATGGACCATGGCGACATGGCGGGCATGGACATGGGCGCCATGAACATGCGCGATTTTTCGAAGGCACCGCAGGTGAAACGCGGCCCCGGCGTCCAGACCATCTCGCCCATGCCCGAGTATCGTATGGACGAACCCGGCCAGGGGATGGAGCGGGTCGGCCACAAGGTGCTGGTCTATACCGACCTTGTCGCGACCGAGCGCAACCCCGACACGCGCCCGCCCGACCGCGAGATGGAAATACATCTCACCGGCAACATGGAGCGCTACATGTGGGGCTTCGACGGCGAGAAGCTGTCGGAGATCAAGGACCCGATCCCGTTCACCAAAGGCGAGCGCGTCCGGATCAAGCTGGTGAACGACACGATGATGTCACACCCGATCCACCTTCACGGCCACTTCTTCGAACTGGTGACGGGCCATGGGGACTTCGCGCCCCGCAAGCACACGGTCATGGTGCAGCCGGGCGGCATCGCGATGTTCGACCTGACGGCGGACGCGCCAGGCGATTGGGCGTTTCACTGCCACCTTCTCTACCACATGCACGCCGGCATGATGCAGGTCGTGACCGTGCGCCCGCTGGACGCGCCGAGAACTCTTCCTGGGCCAGGAGGAGCAGGTTGATGCGTGCCGTGTTCCTGGCGCTGCCGCTGCTTGGCCTCGGCGTACCCGCCACCGCGCAATCGATGGACCACAGCAACATGCCGGGTATGCAGATGCCCGGCATGAAGATGGGATCGAAGCCCGCGGCCAAGCCGAAGGCGAAGCCCAAAACTTCCGTCAGCTCGGCGTCACGCAAGCGGTCCGCCCCGAGGCGCGCACGCGCCGCTCCGCCGCGCTCGCCCCAAGCGAGCAAGCCCGTGGCTGGGGCGAGCCCGGCAGCCGATCCCCATGCGGGGCACAACATGGCCGACATGCCGGGCATGAACATGGAATCGAGCAGCACTCAGGCCGCGCCTGATCAGCCGGCGCAAGGACATGACATGTCGGCGATGCCCGGCATGGAAATGGGCCAGCAGCCAGCGGCTGACCCCCACGCCGGCCACGACATGTCAGCGATGCCGGGGATGAGCCCGAGCGGCGGACAGGCTGCTCAGCCGATGCCGGGCCATGACATGTCCGCCATGCAGGGCATGGAAAACGGGCAGATGCAGGGCATGGACCATAGCCAAATGCCCGGCATGGACCACGGCGGCATGGCAGGCATGAAAATGGGGCCGAGCGGGACCGTGAAGCCCGTGACCGGCAGCACGACGGCACCGCCACCGCCCAGCGATCACGCGGCCGACCTGATTTGGGATCCGGAGGCGATGAGGGGCGCGCGCGCGGACCTCCGGACCGAGACAGGTGGGCAGTCCTTCTACATGGTGCTGTTCAATCTCGCTGAATATCAGGCGAAAAAAGGCCGTGACGGTTACCGCTGGGACGGTGAGGCTTGGTATGGCGGCGACATCAATCGTCTGACACTCAAGACTGAGGGCGAAGGTGCCTTCCGTGAAGGCCTCGAGAGCGCCGAAATCCAAGCAGTCTATTCGCGATCGATTGGGCCGTATTGGTTCGTCCAGGGAGGTCTACGGTACGACATCAAACCCAACCCGTCTCGTACTTACGCGACCATCGGCATCGAGGGGTTGGCTCCGAACAATTTCGATGTGGAAGGTGCGCTGTTCCTTTCGGACAGGGGCGACGTCCTCGGGCGCATCGAGGGTTACTACGACCAGCGTGTCACGCAGCGGCTGATCCTGCAGCCGCGCGCCGAGTTCAACTTGTCGGCTCAAGACGTACGTGCCGAAGGGTACGGCTCGGGGCTGGTCGACGCAGAGTTGGGTCTGCGGCTTCGCTACGAAGTTAGGCGTGAGTTCGCGCCATATATCGGCATCTCGTGGGAGCGTCAGTTCGGCGATACGCGCCGCTTCTCCCGCTTGCGCAATCAAGAAACAGGAGGGTTTAGCTTCGTCGCAGGCGTGCGGACTTGGTTCTGAACCTCGTAGGGCTGCTCGAACCGAAATCGTGACTAAGACATAATGCGGTCGTGGAGCGTCTGATGACCAGAGAACGCGAATATACGTGGAAACGTCATCTTCCAAGTTGGACATTTTTAGCGCTGCTTGGGGTGATGATTGTCTTGCTCGGCACCTCATTTGTCTATTTCGGCCTCTACAATATCGGAGCTGACGCGCCTCACATCCGACCCGTTTATGCGCTGATCGACAGCCTGCGAGAGCGTTCGATATCGGTGCGCGCCAGCGGGATCTCTGCGCCCGCGGATCTGGCATCTCCCCAGCGCATAGCGACGGGTGCTGGGCTTTACGGTGAGATGTGTTCAGGTTGCCATCTTGGACCGGGGGTCGAGCGGTCGGAGCTGAGTCACGGTCTTTATCCGCAGGCGCCGGAGCTTGCGAAGGCCCACCCGATGTCGCCAGCCGAACAGTTCTGGATCATCAAGCATGGCGTAAAGCTCAGCGCGATGCCGGCATGGGGAAAGACGCATTCCGATCCGCTGATCTGGGACATGGTCGCGTTTGTCCGCAAACTACCGAGCCTTTCACCTGGGGAGTATCGGGAGCTGGTAGCCGGGGCGCCAGCGGATCACGACGCCATGATGAAGCAAATGGGGTCGGCCACGAGTGGTAAATGAAACAAGGTTTCCAAAGCTAGAATGGCGAACAGGCCCGTGGAATCCCGCAAGGGAGCGGATGCGCTTGTCGCTTTGATAAAGGCCGCGAGCGACGCGGACCGTTGTCAGGCGTAGTCTACGTGCTGCAGGCGACGCGCGCGGCTAGAGACAAACTGGTGTGGTGGACGGTACTCGGCTTTGACTGATGGCGAAGTGCCTAAAGCAGGGCGCGTTCTGCTGCCCCGCCATCCAGGCCGAAAACTCGCATTCTACCCCGATGAAGAACCGGGGACCCTCAGGACCCGTCAAGTATCCGGTTGCCGCCGGATGGAAGACTGGGATCACGTCAGACGCTCTGTGCCTGCCGGCTTATGATCGGCGGAAACAGCAAAGGCGGTATTGCAACGGCGTAATTGGCGGAAAGACAGAATTATGCGTCAGATGATTACGACGATCGACACCAAGGCGTCGGTGGGCGACGTCTGGATGCTTCTCAGTAATTTTGCGGTGTATCGCGAATGGCATCCCTTGGTTGCGATGCACGGCGACGCCGAGTTTAACGCTACCCTGGCGATCGAGCCAACTGCGCTGAGGCCGGGCCCCGACCAACCGATGCTTCCCGCCCGGGTCATCTGGTATCTACCTGCCCAACTGATCGGTTGGCGTCTTGGCATTCGCCGTTTCTTATGGATCGACGAAACCTACCAGATTATCGCTTTGGTAGATGGCGCGCAGGTTCTGCACGAGGTGCGTCTCAGCGGATGGCTAGCGCACTCTGCGCAGCTGATGATCCGGCGGCGAGTGATGCGCTATCTGGAGCGAACGGATCGAGCACTGCAGGATCGGCTGCAAAAGGGAAAAGCTCTCGCGCGACCCGCATTGCCGTCGCATGGCGGCTCGGGATAATGCCGGTGGCAAATCCGACGTAGAAAGCTTTAGGTGTGAGCTTTCCAGAGATTGTTCATCCGGGGTGGCCGGACAAGCCTGATGTTGCGACAAATCAGCTTCGACAATTGACTGAGTTCCATTCATAGGGATGCCCGAAACGCGCCCTTTTGTCGAGCCGAGATTGAGCGGCGCGTCATCGTGCCGAACGGTGGCCAAGTGGCTGGCACGCTACCGGGCCGAGGGCCGAGCCGGCCTTCTCGATCGCAGTCCGCGTCCCCGGCGGATGCCGCGTGCCACATCCGCCGATGTTCGCGACCAAGTCATCGACGCTGGAAAAACCCTCCGTGCTGTGAACGATCAAAGGCTGAAGCCAGGCTAAAACCGAGGTCTTCGCCATCACCTCAAAGGCCGTCGATAGGCGCATCTGTCGCGCGCGCGACTGCTGGAAGGTTTGAACCGACTAGCCCGGTAGATGCGACCGGCACGAGACGTCGGTTTCCAGATATTGCCCAATAATTGATCGTCGATCCAGGGTTTTGAGCTCCGATGCCGTTTATTTGTCTACTTAAGCGTAGCCAAAACGTAGGGTCTTAGCCCAAGTCGAGGAGACGGTGGCAGCCGGGGGCACCTCGAACATGCGCTGTGCAAGCCGGAGCGGATCAAGGAGCGGTCGCGCGTTGCGGCGAGCAGTTCGCTTCAAACTGGAGACGTTGCCGGCAACCGACACCGCATCGACGCAGAGCGCGAAGATCGCGCCCACCGCAATGTTGTGAAGGATCCAGAACGGCGCCCCGAGCACGAAGATGATCTTCATGCGGGTGGTAGACTTTTGCACCCGCGCGAGCGATCCCGCGAGGCTTCCGCATACCGCAAGCAGCGATGGCGTCCCATGCCACGTTAAAATGGTGATGGCGATAAGCGCGACAATGCTGAAACCGCAAACCGCGCGCACGCACCTGCGGCCGCCAATCATAGCCACGCAAACCAGTTGCGTGAGGGACAGGATCGAGGTTGCCGAAGCTGTCCAAGCGCCCAAGCACGCGAATTGCACCGAAAATGCTGCCGCGCCTAGACTTTGCACTGCCACCGTCTTGCGGTAACTTGCCGCATAGGGCCACGACATGACGCAAACCAGAGCAATGGCACCGCAGATCAGTGCCAGACTGTCGGTTTTCGCAACGGTGTCCCAGGCGCTCAGCGTCATCACATCCCCCAAAAGAGTCTCTTCGAGGTCGTGGTGAAGAAATGAGGTTAAAACTACGTTGCGGCCGATGACCCTAATCGGCGTGTTCGAGCCCGCATACCACCAAAATTTGTCATCAGCCGGTCTGACCGGGTTGTCGCCGCGCCCGGGACCCGCATTGCGCTAATCCTTTTCAGACTGTGCGCATTCCCGCATGCGGACACCCGCGGCCTGGCCGATGGAACGATGGACACGCAGAGACACCGCCCCGGTGCTCCGCGGGAGCGAATGAGCTACCGCTGCTCGACAAGTTCGGCAACGAATTGCTCGGTCGGGAACTTTTATGAGGGACGCGCGCGCGGGCCGCGTATCCCTAGGAGAATACAGAACGCTCGTCAGGCCAGAGAGACCATGCAGCATCCATATAGTCGACGTCAGTTCATACGCGGCAGCGCCGTTGTCGGAGGCAGCCTAGCGCTGTCCAGTTATTTTCCGGCTTGGGCGCAGCCGGTGTCGGCGGGCATCACCACGCCGCTCCCGACCGTATCGGGCAATGATATCACGTTGCGCATCGCCCGGCAGACAATGATGATCGACGGGCGGTCGTCGCCAGCGATCGGCATCAACGGCACGGTGCCGGCGCCGCTCATCCGGCTGCGTGAGGGCCAAAACGTTAGGCTAAATGTCGTCAATGACCTTGCGGAAGACAGCTCGATTCATTGGCACGGGCTGCTCGTGCCCCCTCAGTTCGATGGCGTCCCCGGCGTCTCATTTCCCGGGATCAAGGGTCGTTCGAGTTATCTTTACGAATTCCCGGTGCGGCAGAACGGCACCTATTGGTATCATAGCCATTCCGGGCTGCAGGAGCAGCTCGGCCATTACGGTCCGATCGTTATCGATCCGGCCGGCGAGGATCCGGTCAAATATGACCGTGAGCATGTGATTGTACTTTCCGACCACAGCCAGATTTCGCCCGAGGGCATCTTCAGGCGAATGAAGGTCGATCCCGGCCATTTCAATTTTCAGCGGCAGACATTGGCCGGTCTGCTCGCCGGGCGCGACCAGACGCAGAAGGAACGCTTCGACTGGGGCAAGATGCGCATGGACCCGACTGACGTGTCGGACGCAACCGGGCCCGCGTACACGTATCTGGTAAACGGCCATGGCCCGTTCGACAACTGGACGGCGCTGTTTACACCCGGCCAGCGAGTGCGGCTACGCGTTATCAACGCTTCGGCGATGACAACCTTCAACGTCCGCATTCCTGGACTCAGGTTGACGATCGTCCAGGCCGATGGCCAGAACGTCATGCCGGTCGAGGTCGAGGAATTTCAGATCGGCGTCGCCGAAACCTACGACGCGATCGTCACCCCGATGGAGGACAAGGCGTTCACCCTTGTCGGGGAGGCCGTCGACCGCTCGGGCATGGCGCGGGCGACGCTCGCGCCGCGGGCGGGCATGGCTGCAGAGGTTCCGCCGCTCAGGAAGCGGCCTATTGCGACCATGAAGGACATGGGCATGGGCGACATGTCGATGGGCGGCATGCAGGGCATGGATATGTCCGGTGGTGCGATGCGCGGGGTCGATCTGACTGCCGAGAAGAACCCGTCGGCGAAGCTCGCGAGCACCGCGATGGCCGCGGGCGCCGCCGCCATGCCCGGGATGGATCATGGCGCAATGCCGATGGACCATTCGGGCATGACTGCTGACGGAGGCGCCATGGCTGGCGTGGATCACGGCACGATGCCGGCGCAGTCGGGCAGCATGCCCGGGATGGACCATGGCTCGATGGACATGGGCTCCATGGATATGGGCTCGATGAAGATGCGCGACTTCTCCAAGGCGCCGCAGGTCAAGAAGGGACCCGGCGTTCAGACCATCTCGCCGATGCCGATGGACCGCACCGGCGAGCCCGGCCAGGGTCTGGAGGATGTCGGCCACAAAGTGCTGACCTACCGCGACCTCATGGCGCTCGAGCGTAACCCGGACGTGCGCGCGCCCTCGCGCAGCATCGACATCCACCTGACCGGCAACATGGAGCGGTTCATGTGGTCGTTCGACGGCGAGAAAATGTCGGACGTTCACGAGCCGATCCCGTTTATCGAGGGCGAGCGCGTCCGCGTGAACCTCATCAACGACAGCATGATGGGGCATCCGATCCACATTCACGGGCACTTTTTCGAATTGGTCACGGGGCATGGCGACCGCGCACCGCGCAAGCACACCGTCATCGTGCAGCCGGGCGGCAAGGTCACGTGGGATTTCACCGCCGACGCGGTGGGCGACTGGGCGTTCCACTGCCACCTCCTCTACCACATGCACGCCGGGATGATGCGCGTCGTCAGCGTCCGGCCGAAGGGAGAGGCGGCATGATCCGGCTCGCCGCCGCGCTCGCGGCCACCACCGCCCTCGCTGCTCTAGTTGCCGCACCCGCGCAGGGACAGTCGATGCAGGGCATGCCCGGCATGTCGATGCCGATGCCTGCGAAGAAACCGGCGCCCAAAAAACCGACGGCAACGAAGAAGTTCCCAGCGAAAAAGGCGGCTCCGGCGAAAAGGTCGTCTACCCGTACGTCGGCCACGAAACCCGGCGATCAATCCATGAGCGACATGCCCGGAATGTCGGCCACTCCGGCGCAACCCGCCATGACCGGGATGGATCATGGCGCGATGACGATGCCCGCCGCGCCGGCGCAGTCGGGCACGATGGAAGGGATGGACCATGGTTCCATGCCCGGCATGCAGTCTCAAACGGGGGCGTCGTCGATGCCCGGAATGGACATGCCTGCCGGCCAAGCAGGTCACGACATGTCGGCGATGTCCGGCATGGCACAAACGGGAACGAACCTGCCCGCCGGCACCGCCCCCGCGCCGCAGCCGCCAATAGACCATTATGCGGAGAAGCTCTTTCCCGCTCACGACATGGCGGCGGCGCGGCGCGACATGATGCGGGAGCAGGGCGGCCAGACCAACTATCAGGTCATGTTCAATCTCGCCGAATTTCAGGCGCGCAAAGGGCGCGATGGATATCGTTGGGACGGCGAGGCCTGGATCGGCGGCGACATCAACCGACTGTGGCTGAAGTCGGAAGGCGAAGGCGCGTTCCGTCAAGGCGTCGAAGCAGCGGAGATCCAGGCGCTCTACAGCCGTGCGATCGGCCCCTATTTCAACCTGCAGGGCGGTGTCCGCCACGACTTCAAGCCGGGCCGGCCGACCACCTACGCGACCGTCGGCTTCGAGGGTCTAGCGCCCTATTGGTTCGAGGTCGAGGGCGCGCTGTTCCTGTCGGACAAGGGCGACCTACTCGGCCGACTGGAAGGCTATTACGACCAGCGCATCACACAGCGGGTGGTTTTGCAGCCGCGGGTCGAGTTCAATCTGGCCGCGCAGGATGTACGCGAGACGCGCACGGGCGCGGGTCTGTCGAGCGCCGAGCTTGGCCTTAGGCTTCGCTACGAGATCACGCGGCAGTTCGCCCCATATATCGGTGTCTCCTACTCAGCGAAAACCGGGCAAACCGCCCGCTATGCACGTGCGGACGGTGAGGATCCGACGGTCACGAGCTTCGTTGCCGGCGTTCGGCTCTGGTTCTGACGTTCGATAAAGGGAGGGAATGATGGACCGCGCAAGAATAAGGCACCATTTTCCCAGCTTGACCTTCGTCGCGATCGCCACGGTTGTGCTGGTCATCGCTGCGGCGGGTTTCATCTATTTCGGCGCCTATAATATCGCCGCCGACGCTCCGCACACCCGCCCAGTCTATGCCATGCTCGACGGTCTGCGCGAGCGTTCGATTGCCGTCCGCTCGCGAAACATCGCGGTGCCGGGCAATCTCGCCGATGCCAAACGCATATCGTCGGGCGCTGCGCTTTACAAAGAAATGTGCTCAGGCTGCCATCTGGGACCGGGCGTGGAGCGCAGCGAGATGAGCCAGGGCCTCTATCCGCGAGCACCCGAGCTCGCCGAAACCGCCGATCTTTCGCCCGCGCAGCAATTTTGGATCATCAAGCATGGCGTGAAGCTGAGCGCGATGCCGGCATGGGGCAAGACCCATCCCGACCCGCTGATCTGGGACATGGTTGCGTTCGTTCGCAAGCTTCCAGGCATGACCGGCGAGGAATACAAGACCCTGATCGCCGGTGCGCCGGCTGAGCACGATGAAATGATGAAGGACATGGGCGGCATGAAGGGGATGGCAATGCCCGCAGCGCCGCATGGACATGACTGAGATCCGCGCGACACGCTCGGGCACAACTCTATGAGGAGCCCGCGCGCGAGGCTGCATCTGCTTGCCAGCCGCGCGCACAAATGGTTGGCCATCGTCGTCGGCGCGCAGCTTCTGCTCTGGTTCGCGAGCGGCGCGCTGATGAGCTTTTTGCCTATCGACCGCGTCCACGGCGACCACCTCGTCGACCGCACCACGGTCATGCCGCTGAACCCGGGGGTCGGGCTCGCCGTACCATCGGAATATTTGCGGTCCGTCGGAGAGCCGGTCCAGAGCATCACCATCCGGATGCTTGGAAGCAAACCAGTTGCCGAAGTGCTGACGGCAAAGGGCGTCACGCTCGTCGATGCGATCACCGCCTCGCCGCTTCCGCCGCTCGACGCGGGCGGTGCCGAGGAGATCGCGCGCGACGCCTGGCGTGGGACGGCCCGGCCTGCGACGCGCGCGACGCTGGTGGCCAACGCAAGCGCCGAGTACAGAGGTGCGCTCCCAGCGTGGCGGGTCGCCTTTGCGGACCCCGACGCGACGCGTGTTTTCATCCCGGTTTCGACCGGTCGCATCGCGGCGGTCCGCACCAAAACCTGGCGGCTCTATGATTTCTTCTAAGGTCTGCACATCATGGACTGGAAGAATCACGAGAATCCCAACACGCCGTCGTTATTTGTGTTCGCGATTGGCGGGCTGGCGCTTAGGCTGGGGGGAGCCGTCCTCCTCTACATGCGTTGGCCCATGCGACTGCGACGATCTGCCGGGGGGCGATCAACACTCCAGCAGGAAAACGCATGATGGATGACAAGCAAGACAAGATGATGATGGGCATGGGCTACGGCCGCTTCGCGGCGATGATCGCGACGTCGACGATCGTGATGTATGGCCTGATGTATCTGAACACCTATGCGCTGAGTCATGTCGAATACAGTCAGACTCGCATGTGGATGGCGTTCGTGATGGGCGCGACGATGGCGCTGATCATGATCGGCTTGATGTGGGGCATGTACAAGAACATGCGCGCCAACATCGGCATCGTCGTCGGCAGCATCATCGTGTTCGCGCTCACGCTCTGGCTGGTGCGCAGCCAGGAGACGGTCAGCGATGTAAGCTACATGCGGGCGATGATCCCGCACCACTCGATTGCGATCATGACCAGCGAGCGGGCCCACATCAAGGACCCGGAGGTTCGCAGACTCGCCGACGGCATCATCGACGCGCAGGTCCGCGAGATCGCGCAAATGAAGCGCTACATCGCGCGGCTCGAGGCCAACCCGACGCCAGACAACGCGCCCGACCTGCCCTCCTACCGCGACAAGCAGGTTCCCCCGCCCGTGCCCGAAACCGACGAGAGCACCGGCATCAACACGCTTCAGCCGATCCGATAAGAGCAGGCCGGAACGCGAGTGCGCGTCCCGGCTTACTCGTCAGCGGGGTCGTGACTAAGGGAAGCTTAGCGACCGCTGGAACCCGATTATCAGGCGAAATCTTGGGTTTCGCGATACACGTTGGCGACCAGCACGAAGTCGTTGGCGATCGGCTGCGCATAGGCGATGCTGACCCAGCGCGGAACGTAGCTTCGGCCGAACGATCCGATCGACTTGATGGCGAGCAGCGCCAAGCTCGTTTCCGAGCCGTCGCGGCCGTCCTGTCCTAAGTGTTTGCTGACACCCGCCTATACCTCCAAGGCCGGCGCGAACTCGCCCTCATTGTTGAAGTTGTAGAGCACTTGGCCGGTCGCCTCGCCTTCTTTCGTCTGCGTGGCGTTGCTGATCCGATAGAGGCCTCGACGGTGAGCTGAAGGTTGCGTGCGGAGCCGAACTCCAATCGCGGCACCAGCCAGTAGTGGTCCGGCCCCTTCTCGTCGCCGCGGGTGCGATCGTAGCGCAGAAAAAAGTTTTGCCGGGAGTGAGGGCTCAGCTGGCTGTGCGCGTATACGCTTATAGGAGGTGAAGAACGGTCATCGATCGACCTTGATGGTCGTCCGCCTGTTCAAAAGCACACCGTTTAAAGACCAGGCAAGTAAGCGGGTCGCTAAGCGGTGATTTTCTGTGCGCATCTATAGTAGTTCTAATCGATGTTGTAATCTGGCTTCCGCCCACACCTTCTGGATCTCGCAATTTACTTATTCCACGCCGAGTGGGAACCTTGTCTTTCCCGCAGTATTCTGACGCAATCCGTCGCCTTACCGACGGGGATTACATCAGGAGGTCAGGTCATGGCGCGGAAACAGGATCGAGACTCACTGCGGGTCGATCGCGTGATCGATGATTACAAGCTGTCGATCGGAGATAACGGCTCCGACGTCCAATTCGGCCAAGGGTCGAAGATGAACATCGCCTTCGGTCGCGGTGGCTCCGATGTCCTGACCGGCGGCGCAATGGACGATGCATTGTGGGGCGGCAGAGGCAACGACGTGCTGCTCGGCGGCAACGGCATGAATCATCTCGACGGTGGTGCCGGGATGGATGTGCTGCTCGGCGGCGCCATGGACGACACCTTGCGGGGCGGCGACGATCGCGACATTCTGAACGAAGGTGACGGGCATGGCGACGTCGAAGGGGGTAAGGGCGACGATATTCTATTCGGCGGTCGAGGCGCTGATGCGTTTGTCGTCGATCGCGACAGTGGCAACGACATCATCTACGATTTTACCCCTGGCCCGGGTATGTTCGATCACCTGGCTTTGCGCGACATCGCGCCCGAGGAGCTTCGGTTTGAGGAGACGGCGCTCGGTACGCGGGTGAGCTGGAACGACGGCAAGAGTTCCGTCCTGCTCGTCGGCGTTGAGAAGAGCGAACTCGCTCAAAACGATTTCATGTTCACTGACGACCGCTATGTGCTGCAGCCGGCAAGCCCCAGTGCAGATCGGCTGCAAGCGATTAGCTACGCGAAAAGCGAGGGCGGAGATGTTTCGGCGCCGGCTGTGTCCGGCGAGACCAATCCGAGCGTCGCGTACAGCTTCGACGATTTCGACGTAAGGTACGGATCGGCGCGGGGCGACGTCTTCCAGGCCACCGATGATCGCGATGTGTTCTTCGGACTCGGCGGTAACGACAAACTATACGGCGGCGCCGGCGACGATCATCTCGAAGGCGGAGCAGGTGCCGACGTGCTGGATGGCGGCGACGGCAGCGACATGCTCAAGGGTGGCGATGGCGCCGATCAGCTCTATGGCGGCGCGATGGCTGACGGGCTGATGGGCGAAGCCGGTGACGACATCATCTACGGTGGCGCTGGACACGACATGATCGATGGGGGGACAGGCAACGATCGCCTCAACGGTGGCGACGGTGCCGACGCGTTCGTTGTTCGGCCCGACAGCGGCAATGACGTGATCTTCAGTGGCTTTGACGCAGGACCCGGTGCCTTCGACCATATCGCCTTCGAGGACATCCTGCCGAATCAAGTGAAGGTGCAGGATCAAAGCAACGGCGTGCTGGTCTCCTGGGCCACCGATGCGGGCAGAGGTTCGATCCTGATCGAAGGGATTCACGTCGCCGACATGTCGCAGGACGATTTCATGTTCAGCAGCGTCGAGGGCGGTGGCTTCGTCAACAATCCGGCGATCACCTACGCCGGCACCGAGCTGTTGTTCGCCTGATGTGTACCCGCCGCGCCCGGAGCCCTGTCGAACGGCAATGATCGATCAGCCTTTTCGCAGCGGCCCGGTCGCGGCATTCGCGCTGTGTCGCCGCCATTTCGTGGCGGCGGCCGTCTTCAGCGCCTTGGTCAACCTGCTTTACATCGCGCCGACGCTGTACATGTTGCAGGTCTACGACAGGGTGGTCCCGACGCAAGGATTGCAGACGCTCGCATTCGTCACTCTTGCCCTCCTCTTGGCGCTCGCGACGTTAGCCCTGCTCGATCGAATCCGCATCCGGCTCCTGGTGAGGGCCGGCGCCCAACTCGACGCCGTACTCGCTCCCCTCGTCCTCGACGCGACGCTGGGCCGGCCTGACGCACCATTTGCCCGGCAGGCGATCCGGGAGTTCGACGCTCTTAAGGGTACGCTGAGCGGGCCGGGCGTTCTTGCGGTCTTCGACGCGCCCTGGGTACCGATCTACATTCTGGTTTGCTTCCTCGTGCACCCTTTGATCGGACTGTTGGCTCTCGCGGGTGGGTTGGTGCTGCCGGCTATCGCTTGGGCGAATGAGCGTGCCACTCGCACGCGTCTCGATAGGGCGCAGGCGATCGCCAATGCGAGCTATCTGAACCAGGAGGCGCTTCTTGCTGCCGCCGAGAGCGTGCGCGCGCTCGGCATGCGTCGCGCGATGGTCTCTCGCCAACTGAGACATCGGGAGGCCATGCTCGTCGCGCAGACGGGAGCCAGCTTCCAGGGCGGCACTTACCTCTCCGTCACCAGGTTCGCCCGGCTCGCGCTTCAGTCGCTGGCCTTGGGCTTGGGCGCGCTCCTCGCGGTCGACAACCAGATTTCAGGCGGCGCCATCTTCGCCTCCTCCTTCCTGATCGCGCGCGCGCTGGCGCCGATCGAGCAACTTGTCGGCTCCTGGCGACCGATCGCCCAGGCTCGTCAAAGTTTCCGCAAGCTCGAAGCTCTGTTAGCCGACGAGCCGGTCGGCGTTGATGCGACGCGCCTCCCCGCCCCTACTGGCGCACTGGACCTCGAAGGCATTACCGTAATCAACGAGGCTCGGGACAGCGTGGCCCTGAGATCGGTTTCTTTGCGCGTCGCACCGGGTGAAGTCGTCGCCATCGTGGGTCCGAGTGGCGCCGGCAAGTCCACGCTGGCTCGTGTTATTGCTGGAGCGTTGACGCCCGACCGGGGTACGGTTCGCTTCGACGGCGCTGATGCCCGCGACTGGGATCCAGAGCAGATCGCCCGACACCTAGGCTATTTGCCGCAGGATTCGCTGCTCCTCGCGGGCTCGATCTCTGAAAATATCGCTCGGTTCGCCGCAGATCGTGGAGAGGATCGCGCCCTGATCGACTCTGCGGTGATCGCCGCCGCCAAGAAGGTCGGGGCCGATGACCTCATCCGCCGTCTACCCGGCGGCTATGATCACCGTATCGCCCCGGGGGGCCGCGGCCTGTCGGCCGGTCAAACGCAGCGCATCGCACTGGCGCGGGCTGTTTATGACAATCCTTCCATCCTGATCCTGGACGAACCCAATGCCCACCTCGATGCAGAGGGCGATGCAGCTCTGCTTACGGCCTTGACGCAGCTTAAGGCGGAGGGCCGCACGATCCTGGTCGTCTCTCATAAACGGGGTATCCTGCCGGTCGTCGACCGCATGCTGGTCATGCGCGAAGGAGCCATCGAGCTCTTCGGTCCGAGAGATGCCGTGCTCCCCAAGATAGCACCAGCGCGACTGCGCCGAGTGCCGGCCACGGCGAACAGCTGATGACAACAGGCATCCTGCCGCATCCGCACGCTCCTGATCCGCCGTTCCGACAGGTTGCGGATCCGTCACGGGACATTCGAACGGGCGCCCTGATTGCGGCTGGTTTCTTTGGGATCTTTGTGGGCTGGGCTGCCGTCGCCCGGCTCGATGCAGCCGCCTATGCTCCCGGCACGGTGGTGGTATCCGGCCAGCGTCAGGCCGTCCAGCACCGAGACGGCGGCGTGGTCGGCGGCATATTCGTGCGGGAAGGTGGGCGGGTACGGCGCGGCCAGCTGCTGCTCCGTCTCGCCGCCGCTGACGTCCAGGCGCAGGAGCGCGCTCTCGCGTCCCAAGCGATCCGACTTCTGGCGCAACGAGCACGTCTGGAAGCCGAGCAGTTCGGTCGGTCACGCATTACCCCGCCAGCTGAATTTGGGACGCTTCCCGCCGAGGATCGGCCGAATGCCGCACTAGCTTTGAGTCTTCAGCAAACGGAGCTCGATGCCCGTCTGGCGGTGTTAGCCGCGCAACGTGGTGCTTTGCGGCAGCGCGTCGTTCAATCGGGCGAACAGGGGCGAGGCTATGGCGAGCAGGCAGTTGCTGCGCGCGAGCAGCTTCGGCTGATTGATGCGCAGATCGCGGCATTGAAGCCGGTCGCGGAACGCGGTTTCGTGTCGCAGACGCGCATGCGCGAGCTCGAGCGTACTCGCGCTGAGCTTCGAGGGCAGCGCGGTCAATACGTGGCCAGCGTTGCGCAAACACGCGGCGCAGCACGGGAGAACGAGATCCAGGTGCTGGAGGCGGAGCGCAGCTTTCGGGAGCGGACGGCATCGGAGCTGCGAGAAGTGGAAACAGCACTGGGCGAGACTCTTCCCAAGCTGACAGCCGCACGCGACCAGTTAGCAAGGACGGAGATCCGGGCTCCCGCGACAGGCTCGGTGATAGGATTGTCGGTTTTTACCCCCGGCGGGGTTGTTGCTGCGGGGCAGAAGCTGATGGACATCGTTCCGGAGCGAGCTGCGCTCGTTATTCAGGTGCGGATTGCTCCCGACGATGCCGACGACCTGTCGGTCGGGCAGGAAGCCCTCGTGAAGTTTTCCGGGCTTCACGACCGGACTATGCCGAACCTGCATGGGGCACTGACTAGGCTGTCAGCGGACAGCTTTACCGATGAGAAGAGCGGCCAAAGTTTCTTTACCGGCGAGGTGACTGTTGGTCGCGATCAACTGCGGCTCGTGCAAGCGGTGCGGGGTCGAGGCTTCTCGCTTCGCGCTGGCATGCCCGCCCAGATCCTCATCCCGCTTCGCCGGCGTACAGCGCTCGACTATGCGCTGGAGCCACTGGTGGGCAGCTTCTGGTCGTCCTTTCGGGAGCATTGAGAGTCCGATTTCAGAATGATTCGCATCTCTCGGATGTACGAAAGCTCAATAGCTTCGAAGCCTGAAGCGGAACACTCAGGTTGCAACCGCATTCAGAGCGCTGGAGTGACCTCCAGTTCTGCCAACAGACACGGAGCGTGTCGGCCGGGAAATTACTCGAGGGTTCCTACGCTCCCGCACGTATCCATAAGCAAGGAGACAAACGTGACCAAGCTGTTGACCGCTTTCTTTGGAACCGCCCTCATTGCCGCGCCGGCTGTGGCGCAGGGACAGATGCAAGGCATGGACCACAGCAAGATGCAGGGCATGAACCACGGCGACATGGCCGGCATGATGGCCGGCAATCCCTACGGTCAGGCCGAGATGGACATGCATCAGAAGATGATGGCCGCGAAGCAGGGCGACGCCGCCGAGATGTGGACCCGCAAGATGATCGAGCACCACCGCGGCGCGATTGCGATGGCCCGGATCGCGCAGCGCGACGCGAAGGATGCCGAGACGCGCCGCATGGCCGCGATGACGATCTCGAAGCAGGAGAAAGACATTGCGGAGCTTCAGGCGTGGCTTCGCAAGCACGGCAAGCGCGCGCAGTAAGGCGCGCTGCCCCCGCCCTGCCGATCCCCCCCATTCCCCGCGGCAGGGCGGGGCCTTCCTCCTTCGGAGCTTCGCCCATGACACTCAGCGCCCGCGCACTCGCTGCTGTTCTCCTGATCGCCCTCCCAGGCATCGCGTCGGCTGCGGCCGACATCGCCATGCACCGCGACCCCGGTTGCGGCTGTTGCGAGAAATGGGCTGCGCAGGTGCGCCAGCAGTTCGGCCGCAAGGTGCGCATCGTCGACGATGCGAACCGAATGACGCTCCAGCGCCGCGTGGGCGTACCGGCCGCGCTCGCGTCGTGCCACACCGCCATTATCGACGGCATGGCGTTCGAGGGCCATGTACCGATCGCTGACATGAAGCGCGCTTTGGTAGAGCGCCCCCGCGGAATGCGCGGGCTGGCGGTCGCCGGGATGCCGCTTGGCTCGCCGGGCATGGAAGTTCCGGGCGCGCGATCTCAGTCCTACGACGTGATCGCGTTCGGTCCAGCCGGGCAACGCCGCTACGCCCACCACGGGGCGTGAGGCGAGCGCGAGAGCCGTGGGCGAGCGGCAGTCGCCAGCCCTTGAGCGCGACTTCGTGCCGGCGCTCGGCCGCCCGGAGCTGACCGGCCTTTACGACCGCGCGATTGCGCTACTGACCCGCGAGCGACGCTGGCGAGCGGCGCTCTTGCACCTTGTCGCGCCCGCGGCCGGCGAGACGATCCTGGACGTCGGGTGCGGCACCGGCAGTTTCGCTATCCTGATGAAGCAAAGATGCGCGGACGCGCGGGTGATCGGCGTCGACCCAGACCCGGCAGTGCTGACCATCGCGAGCGGCAAGGCCGAGCGAGCCGGCGTCGCGATCGAAGCGCGGCAAGCGATGGGGGACGAGCTGGCCGCGATCGGCACCGGCCCGGTCGACAAGGCGACGTCGAGCCTCGTTTTCCATCAATGCCCGATGCCGATGAAACGCGCGACCGTCGTCGCCATGCACAGGACGCTACGCGCAAGCGGCGCGCTGTTCGTCGCCGATTACGGCGAGCAGCGCAGCCGCATGATGCGCCTTCTGTTCCGGCAGGTGCAGCGGCTCGACGGCTACGCGAACACGCAACCGAATGCCGATGGCTTGCTGCCCCGCCTGTTCGCCGAGGCGGGCTTTCGGAAAGTCGTCGAGCACGAGGTGATTTCTACGCCGGCCGGGTCGATCTCGCTCTACTCGGCTCGCAAGGCATAGCTGGGACGAGGAAAACGGCGGCGGTTGCCCGCCCCGTCCCCGATCGGTGCTTCAAGTCCGGCATCACGCGCGGGCTGGTGGCTCGTCATCGTGAAACGTCGCGACCGCACGTTCCGCATCACGGGCCTGACCTGGACTAAGACGAAAGACCTTCGCCTGGGGGGACCGCAATCGTCACCTCAGAAAGGATCACCAATCAGGTGCCCACGTTTCGCAAACAACGCGCGACACCGCTGCAATGAAATTCATATTGCAACCGATCATTCCGGCGCCGGCTTTTCACACAGGCTCTCAATGCGCCATCGACAGCGCGGCCGGGGCGAACAGCATCCACAGCGCCATCGCCACCATCATCAGGTTCTCGGTCAGCGAGATGAAGCCCAAGGGCACGTTGCTGCTGCCTCCGACGCACGCGCACTTCAGCTCGCGCTTGTCGAGGTAAACCGCCTTGAACACCGACACCGCTCCGATCGTGCCGATGACGAGTGCCACGGGGACCGACAGCCAGGTCATCGCGCTCGCGATCATCAGCACGCCCGCGCCCCCTTCCGCGAAGGGGTATATATAGCCGTAGGGCACCCAGCGCTTGGCGAGGAGGTCGTAGTTGAGGAACATGGTCGAGAACTTCTCGACATCCTGCAGCTTCAGCAGCGCGAGCACGCACATCGAGAAGGCGATGAACCATTCGCCCGCTCGGATCGTGAAGGGTGTCCCGAGCACGGCGTAGCTGACGGCGAGCGCCATCAGCGCGGTCATCGAGAACACCGCGATCACCGGCTTGTAGCTGGTCTCGTCCTTGGCGGGCACATGGCCGCCGAAGAAGCGGGTCAGGTCGTCGTTACCGCCGACTCGCTCACCGACGATAAAGGTCTGCGGCGTGGTCTTTACGTCATGCTTCGTCTTGAACGCTTCCGTCTGCTCCTTCGTGCGCAGCCAGTGGTCCTCGACCTCATAGCCGTGTCGCTCGAGCTGCCATTTCGATTTCAGGCCGTAGGGGCAGGTGTGCTCGGGCATCACCATGCGGTAAAGCACCGCCTTCTTGGGCGCGGTGGTCGCCATGTGGCTTCTCCAACTGCTTACCCACCCTATATAGAGTCTGTACCATAGTCCGGAGTCAAGGCATGGCGGGCATGACGATCGCGGGGCTTGCGCGCGAAGGCGGCGTGGGCGTCGAGACGGTGCGGTTCTACCAGCGTTGCAGGCTGCTCGCCACACCCGAGCGGCCGGGCGGATCGGGATCGAGCGGCGGTTTTCGCCGCTACGGCGCCGAAGACGTGCGACGGCTGCGCTTCATCCGATCGGCGCAGGCGGCCGGGTTCACGCTGGAGCAGATTAGGGAACTGCTAGCGCTGAACGCGACCGACGATCGAGCCCGCGCACGCCAGCTCGCCAAAGAGCGCGTCGCTGCGCTGGAGGTCAAGATTAAGGAGCTGGAGCGGGTGCGCGCGTCGCTGCGTCGCCTCGCGCGCGAATGCGGATGGGGCTCAGAAGGCCCCTGCCCCATCCTAACCGCGTTCGACGCATCGTAACGCGACCTTACGCAACACGCCGGAGACCGGCCTTCTGCTTCCGCCGGTTCCAAGCGAACCCAATCGCGATGGCGACAGCCACGAGGAGCTGCGCCAAAAACGATTGCCAAGTGGGGAACAGCCCCAACATGGACAGGCGCGGCACGTCCGCCAGCGGCGCGATGTCGATGATGCCGGCTTCCTGGAGGGCGGCGACGCCCTTGCCCGCGAGCACCACTGTCAGCACCGCCATCAGCCATGAGCTGTAGCGGAAGAACCGCGCGATCGGCAGCTTGCGGCTGTAGCGGAGCATGGCCCAGGCGATCACGCTGAGCAACGCGACCGCCGACCCGGCCCCTGCGAGCAACATCGCATTGTCGCCTTGCGCCGAAAGGGCGGCGTAGAACAGGATCGTCTCGAAAACCTCCCGATAGACCACCACGAAAGCGAGCCCGAACAGGAACCAGCCCGACCCGCCGCCTAGAGCCCGCGCCATCTTCTCGCGGATGTAGCGTTGCCACTGATCGGCCTGCGCCTTGCCGTGCATCCAAATTCCGACCGAGAGCAGCACGATCGCGGCGAACAGCGACCCGAACCCTTCCGTTAGTTCGCGGCTCGCACCGCTGATCCCGATCGCATAGGTGGCGACCGCCCAGGTGAGCGCGCCGGCGACGAGCGCGCCGATCCAGCCGCCATGCACATAGGGCAGCGCCTCGCCGCGCTCGGCTTTGCGGAGGAACGCGATCATGGCGACGACGATGAGCAGGGCTTCGAGCCCTTCGCGCAGCAGGATCGTGAACGCGCCCAGGAAGGTGGAGGCTTGCGTGGCGCTATCGGGCGCGAGCGCGGCTTCCGCGTCATCGAACAGGCCGCCCAGCACAGACACCCGTTCGGCGAGATCGTCGGTCGACGCGCCGCGATCGACGGCGGCGCGATATTCGCCCATCGCACCTTCGATCCGGTTCATCAGCGTCGCGTCGCGCGCGGTAAGCGTCGGCTCGACCGGCTCGAACCCGTCGAGATAGGCCGCCAGCGCCAGCTCCCTTGCGCCGTGCGCGTCGCCGCGCCGGGCCGCGTCCAGGCTGGCGGCGAGCTTGGCGCGCGCGACCGCGAGCGAGGCCGGCGCTTGTTGCACGACCGCTTTCGGGTGACGGCGCAAATAGGCCATGACTGCGTTCGCCTTGGCGTCGCCGATCGAGCCGGCGAGCGCGGCCGGGGTGAGCCCGACAAGGGTTTTCAGATCCGGAATACGCTGGCGCAGCGAGGGGTCCGACTTCCACAGCCGCTCGCCATCGCGCGCCTGTTCGTCGGTGAACGCGAACTCCCCGGCGCGGAACGCGACCGCCCAGCGTTGATCGTTCGGCAGATCGGCGAAGCTTTGCATCGCCGTCCCGTCGAGTCCTTGCGTCACCACCTGATAGAGCGCGAACACGCTGCGCTGACGCGCGCGCCCTAGATCCGTGAACGCGATCGGCGGAGTCGAGAGTTTGGCGGCATCGGAGCCATGCCCGTCGCCCGTCATGCCGTGGCAGGCCGAGCAGGTTTGCCGGAACAGGGCTTGGCCCGAAGCGAGGTCCGGGGCCTTGTCCGGCGCGAGCGGCACCGGGAAGGCGCGTAGCAGATCGACCGCGAGCCCGTGCGCGATCGTCGCGACCTGTTCGGCCGAGCCCTTTCGGGCGATCACCGCCTGGAGATTGGCGACCCCCTGGACGAGCGCTTGCCGTTCCGGCTTTGGCGGCAGCGCCTGGAGCCGCGCCGCGACGGACGCGGCGAACTCGTTCATCTCGGCATATTCCGACGCGCTCTTGACCCGGCCACCCTCGACCGCGCCGCCGTAATCCACCGCCATGTAGTCGAGCAGTCGCCAAGCCGTTTGCACGTCGGCGGGTTGGGCCAACGCCGCGGCGGGGAACAGCGCCAGGAGGACGGCCGCGAGCCGGATCAGAAGCACACGCATCACAGCTCCCCCAGCTCGCGCCGCGCGCCGGTGACGATTTCATAGGCGGAGTGGAGGAACAGCAGCGCGATCACGCCGGCGACGGCGAGGTCCGGCCAAGCTTTTCCCGTCCACGCCACCAGCCCGGCCGCGGCGATCACGGCTACGTTGGCGAGCGCGTCGTTGCGGCTGAACAGCCAGATCGCGCGGACATTGGCGTCGCCTTCCCGGAAGCGGGCGAGCAGCAGCGCCGAGCCGACATTGATCGCGAGCGCGACGACGCCGATCGCGCCCATCAGCTCGGCATCGGGCGCGGTCGCGTTGAGCGCGCGCCAGATCGCGAAGCCGATCACGCCGACCCCGAGTGCGCCAAGGAACAGCCCTTGGGACAGGGCCACGCGCGCGCGCGCCCGCGCCGACCAAGCGAGCGCGAGCAGGCCGAGTAGGCTGATCGACCCATCCCCGAGGAAATCGAGCGAGTCGGCTTTCAACGCCTGACTATCGGCGAGGAACCCGCCGATCAGCTCGGCGACGCCAAAGCCGAGGTTCAGCACCACGACCATGAGCAGGGCATGGCGGTAGGCGGGGTCATGTTGAGCGCGGGCCGGCGAGCCGGTGCAGGCGCAGCTTGCTTCGTTGGACGTCATGGCTACTTCCCTAAAACCTCTAGCTGCTGTAGGAGCAAGCAAAATCTACGACTCGTTCGCATTAGCAGGATCAAAAATGATGACCGCGCCCGTGATGATCGGCCAACTTGCGCGCGCGACTGCGACAAAGGTGACGACCATCCGCTTCTATGAGTCGATCGGGTTGCTGCCTGCGCCGCCTCGCACGGACTCAGGCAGGCGAACGTACGATAGGAGCGACGTTGAGCGACTTCATTTCATCCGCAATGGCAGACGGCTAGGCTTCTCGATCGACGAACTCCGCTCCCTGATCGACTTGCAGGAGAATCCGGTTCGAGATTGCGCCGCAGCATCCGTGATCGCTGCGCGGCATTTGGCGGAAGTGGAAGAGAAACTGTCTCAGCTCGCGGCGCTCCGGGACGAGTTGAAGGTATTCGCGCATAGCTGCAACCGATCAACCGCCGCCGAGTGCAAGATCATTCAGGGCATCGGTGGCATGCGCGCCCAGGCAAACTAGAAATAGTTGGCGAGTGTGAGGTCGCGCTTGGACCCCGTATCGGTCCCAAGCTCTACGCGGGTGCCCGGAAGGCCGTACCGCCATCGCCACAGCGTGCCATGGGTATAATCCGCATCGATGGGATGACCGTTGACTGTGACGATCCGTTCCCCGACCGCCCAGCCGTTCTTCTCCGCGGGGCTGTTCGCCGCGACATGGACCACAGTGAGCGCGGTTGAGGAAGTGGCGACCCCGAGGCCGCTGCGATCCTTCAGCATGGGCAGACGATGACGAGGATCGAGCGGACGTAGCCACACGAATCCCGCCGTCACATCGAACACGACGTCGAATTGCGCGATGAGCGGCAACCCGATGTTGCCGACCGTGCTTGTTCCGAGCCAGTTCCTCATTCCCAGCGTGGGGATGCTCGCAGCGCCCAATCCTTCGATCTTGATGTCGGGGACCGTGAAGATGTCGTTAATCGTGACGCCATCGACGCCGCCAAGCGCCGCAGTCGAAACGGCCTTGCCTTTCAGCAGACCTTGATCGCGGACGTAGGCGGACGAGAGCATCAGCGCCGCGGAACTGCCCAGATCGATCATGAGTGGAACAGGAGCCAAGCCCGCAACGGAGGCTCGAATGAATAGCTCCTGCTTCGTTCCCCGCCCAAGCATGACCCGCTTCCAGTCGGAACCGGCCAGAAATGTCCCCGACTTGGCGACCGCCAACCGCCTATCTCCGAAATCAAGCGCGATGCAGCTCCCCTTGAACACATCGGCGCCGAGCAGGATGTCGAGCGGCCTACCGAAGGCCGCTGAAATCGCGCCGAGGTCAGCCACGACGGCGAAAGGCAACCGTCGTGTTTCACGGGCGAGAAGCACGTTGATATCGCGCACCAGCATCACAGGAGCCTTAGCGCTCAGCCCGCTGATCATGCGGCGCTCGCCAGTCAGGCCGAGCCTCGCCGCCAGTGCCGGACTCATGATCGACGCCCCGCTGCCGCTGTCGAGCACCGCTCGCACCGGCACCCCGCCCACGTCCGCGGCGACCAGGAGCATACCGCCCGTTCCGATCTCCAGCGGCTCCCATGCGAGCGGAGACGAACCGAAATTCCACGAGCGCTCGGAAGCCGAACCCGCGAAGGCAGGCGGGCCGATCAAGAGCCCTGCCCCGCCGGCCAGAACCTGCCCACACAAGGACCGCCGGGAAATATCGATCGCTTCAACACGAGCCGTCGCCAACGAGCCGTCTCCCACCTCTCGCCTTAGCGAGCGAGAATCCGATACATGCTCTAGCCACTAGAGGATCAAGGGCTTCGCAGCCCTCTACATGAAACCGTCAGAAGCGTTTTGAGAATCCGGCGGCAACGAAGGGATGAGGCGGTGTCGATCCTGCCACGCCCGTTCCGACGCTGAGATCGAGCTGAATATCGTGCCCGATGATGAAGGCGCCCCCGGTATCGACGATCATCGACGTCTTGCCGTTCTTTTCCTCGGGCGTTTGGACACCCGTATCGACGAGAAAGTTAACGACCTTGCTGGGATTGAAATTGAGCGTCGCGGCGAACAGCCCCGCTGTGTAAGTGCGTCGCAACTCATCCTGATATACACCGACGCCGACGTTTGGATTGAGCGACCATTTGTCCGCGAAGTTCCAGTCCGCCGCCATCCGGAAGTCGCCGGTGGCGCGCGTGTTTCGGAAGTCGCCAGAACCCGAGGGCGGGAACACACGCACGATCGCGCCCACCGAAGGCTGCTTCGATCCCACCGCATCGACAAAGTTGTATTTCAGGCCGATCGATGTGGGCGCCAACCCATGCGAGTGCGTCGTGCCTAGCACGGGATCGACCTGCTTCTCCCAGGTATAGCCGTTGCCCTCGACCCGCACCTCCCATTTTTCCGCAAAGCCATGGCGGAGCAGCGTCGGGATTAAGGTGGTGCGATCGTCGCCACCTTGACGAAACTCCCGCTGGAATGCGGTTTCGATCTGAAAGTGCCCACGTCCGACCGTGGTGCTGCCGTCCGCGATCCCCGGCCGATCGGGATTGATATAATCATCGTCAGGCCCCGCGAGCGCAGGAGTCGATAGCGATGCCAGGCAACCGAACACCAGCCACGTCAACGAGGCTTTCAGTGAAGCACACGGCATAAGGCAGGAGCTCCGATAAGGTGCCTTTCTGGCTTTATAGCGTAGCACGACAAGCCGATTATCAGCTTCGCGCTGCCTACAAACGGTGTCACAACCAGCCGGTTGGACGCCGGCAGCCCGACGCGGCTCCTCGCGTTCTCAAGTGTCAAAACTTCGTCGCGAAGATGCTGACCGAAAGCGGCCAATTGCCGGCTACTCGATTATATTTTCGGGAGACGGGGCCCGCACCCTGTGAAACGCCGTGACCCGCTTCACCTGCGCGATACTGCATCCGGCGAGTTCAGCCGTTCGCGCGATGCTCATTCCCGTTTCACGAAGGCCGATGATGCGCCGGTGCAACACGAGATCCGGCTTGCGGCCGTTATATCGCCCGGCCCGCTTGGCGATCTCTATACCCTCGCGTTGACGCTCGCGCCGGGTTTCATAATCGTCCCGGGCCGTCTGCAGCGCAACTCGCAGCAGCATGTCCTGCACCGCCTCCAGCACGATGCGCGCTACTCCGCCGCTGTCGGTTACGAGATCGGACAGGTCGACGATGCCCGGGACTGCCAGGCGCGCGCCCTTGGCCCGGATCGTCGCCACGAGCAGTTCGGCTTCGGCGAGCGGGAGATAGACCGAGGCAACATAGTAGCCGGTTGCTCGTGCGCCTGTGACGATGGCCTCCTGCCTTGCGAGGTCCTGTTCGTCGGTGCTGACGCGCAGGTAGACACGCGCGACCGTCACTTCCCGCCCTTCCCTGATGACGTTCATTGCCGCGTGGCTCCTTCAGGTATACCCTTGTGAGCCAGTCATGCAGCAATCGGCTCAGAACGGCAACTACCGGTCCTACGTAGCCTAGCTAAGCGGACCGGGTCTAAGTAGCTGCCCCATTATCGATGAACGCTATTTCGGTGATCGGCCGTGCATTAATCCCTGCCTTCACGCTGGCGTCCGACTTTGCTCTCCGGTACAAGGTCTTGGACGGGTTGTATCAGCGGGTTTGGTGCAGATGGAAGCACAGAGGGTCAAGATCGTGGACGGTGGTAAGCTCGTGATCCCGGCGGCAATGCGCCGTGAGCTCGGGATCACCACGGGTGACACCGTCCTCGTCGATGTGGACGATGGCGAGCTGCGGGTACGTTCCGTACCTAAGGCACTTGAGCGTGCTCGCGCGATCCTGCGCAAGTATGTGCCCGAAGGCGTCGGCTTGGCTGACGAGCTGATCGCGGAGCGTCGGCGTGAGGCGGAGCGTGAGTAGCAAAGTCGTACTCGACGCCTCCGCCCTGCTCTGCCTTCTAAACGATGAACCCGGGGCGGATCGGATAATCGACGTCCTGACCCGCAGCATCATCGGAACAGCCAACCTCGCGGAGGTCGTTTCCAAGCTACGGGACCGAGGATTGCCGCTCGACGAGGTACGTGAGGCACTTGGCGGGCTGCATCTCGATGTCCGGCCGCTCACTCCTGCCCAGGCGCTCATAGTAGGCGACCTTCGGCCAGCGACGAAGGCGCTCGGTCTGTCCCTCGGCGATCGGGCATGCCTTGCCTTGGCGATCGACCTGCAAGCTGAGATGATTACAACGGACGAGCCACTTGCGAGCGCCGATGTAGGCATCACCATCACCAACGTGCGCCCCTTGGCAGAGTAGTCGCACATTCGTGCTTTTAGGTTCGGCACTCTGCTGGCGGGGACTCCCATGACTACCGCTCCGACACCGGTGCGCGACACAATTCTGATCACGCACGCCAATCCTGAGGACAATCGCTTCGCCCGGTGGCTTGCCGGGCGCCTAACCACGGCCGGATACAAGGTCTGGGTCGACGTTCGCGCGCTTCGGGGCGGCGACGATTTCTGGGACAAGATCGAGCACGTGCTGCGGCACGAGGCGATCAAGCAGATCGTCGTCGTGTCCGAGCACATCGGCAAGCAAGGCGTAAAGAAGGAACTCGCCCTCGGCGACGTCATGCGTCGCAAGCTAAACGACCCGGAGTTTATGGTCCCAATCCGGATCGCCGCCGTGGACTTCGGCGATTTCCCCACAGAGATCCTCCGCCAGAACGCACACAATGCGTTCCCTAACTGGGCAGCCTGCCTTCAGCCCTTGTTCGAGACGCTCGACACCTCACGTGTACCGAAGGTCGAGCATCCGGACGCCGAGCAGCTTGCGATGATCGTCGCTGCCCAAGAGGACGGTCGAAAGCTGGTCACGCTAAATTCCGAGACGCTTTACAGCAACTGGTTCGAACTCCGGGCGAGGCCTGACGTCTGGATCCTGGAGGCGAAGGGAACGACTGCGCAGCTGGAAGCGTGGAGCCAGTTCACCAAGGTTCCCCACGTCCTTCACGAGGGAGGCGCTATCGCCTTCTGCGGACCCGATGCGATCGAGCGTCTCGATAATGGCGCGCCGCCGTTGAAGGCACGCGCTAGCCTGCCCTTCAACGGCGTGATCGACGGTACATATAGCCGCCACTTCGGTGAGCGTTCCAACGCGCGGCGGATCGCCGTCAACCTGATGCGTCAGCATTGGGACCTGGCCATGCATCGTCTCGGGCTACTTCCTGTCGATTTCGCCTCGGGCGCCCGAGGCCGCTTCTTCCCCGACGGACTCATCGACGGAAGGGTGAAGCTGACGCTGAGCGACGGCCATCGGGTCGACCGTGTCCTGAGCGGCAAGTTCAAGGACCGGCGCTGGCATCTGTGCCTTGTCGCTCAACCCAAGCTCTGGCCGGATGCTCTCTTCCGGGTCCATGCCAATGTTGCGGTGACGACCAATGGCCGAACCCCGCTCCCGGGTGAACAGCTGCAGCGCATCCGGTTGCGCCTCACGCGGTCTTGGTTCAACGACAAATGGCGCGACATGCTGCTTGCCGCAATGGGCTGGCTTGCCGAAGGTGATGCGACCTTAGATATTGCCGCGTCCGGTGAGCGCCTCGCGGTCGCTAGCCTACCAATGAGCTTCGACTTTCCGGTCAGCTTCGCCGCGGAAGAAGACCGCCGAGCCGAGGAAGACGAGGGAGGCCAGATAACTCTGTCAGAGGACTTCGAAACGGCCTTCGACCGGGATGGGATACCGGAGGAGGCCGACGCATGAGCATCCTCACGCACCGCATCGCCGAGCCTTTGCTCGAGTTCGGTCACGGGCAGCAGATGGAAGCGCCAAAAGATGGGCTCTTCCTCTTCGGGCCGCTCGAAGGTCCAGATGGCCGCTCCCAGGTCCGCTTGGGCGTCATCGGGACGGAGAGCGGCGTCGGCCTATCCCGCCGCTGGTTAGAGCGGATCAGCCTGCATATTCCCGGTAAGGTCGATGCAAAGGGCAAGCCCGTCCTATGGGCACCCGCATGGCCAGGCTTCGAGGCCTGCTTCGGCATCGCGCTGCCGACCCGCGGCATGGTCGAGCTAGCGGTCAAGAGCGGCGACATCGATCATTGCATCAAAAAGAACAATCGCGCCGACGCGGTTCGTTCCACGGTGCTGCTGTTCGCCGACGCGATCCGCGCGCACATCCGCGCCGAGGAGCGCCGTCCCGACGTCTGGCTCGTTGTCGTTCCGGACGTCGTCTATCGCTATGGACGCCCCCAGGTCGCACCACCGCCCAAGGACGAGCGCACCCCCTCCGACATCACGAGCTTCAAGGACGCCAAACGCTTCTTCCAGATGGGCGGCGACCTGTTCCCCGACACGGTGCGGGATGCCGAGACCTACCTGTTCTCAAGCAATTTCCACCATCAGCTGAAAGCCGAGTTGCTGCAGGACGGCGTCGTCCTGCAGCTGATTCTCGAGAGCACGTTGGTCGACCGCAACCTCAACATTGCCAACGACCGCCGGCGCGGCCTCCAGGACGAGGCCACGGTTGCCTGGAACTTCTGCACCACGCTCTACTTCAAGATGGACGCCAAGCCGTGGGCGTTGGCTCATGTCCGTCCTGGCGTTTGCTACGTCGGACTGGTGTTTAAGAACGACGACACGCCTGCGGCAACGGGCGAGGCCTGTTGCGCCGCGCAGATGTTCCTCAACTCAGGCGACGGCCTCGTCTTTCGCGGCGCCCTCGGCCCCTGGTACTCCGACGAGCGCAAGGAATATCACCTCTCGAGGAGCGCGGCGGCGAATTTGATGACCTCCGTGGTCGAGGGCTATAAGCTCAAGCACGGCAAGCCACCGAACCAGCTGTTCATTCATGGGCGTCACCGCTTTTCCAACGATGAGTGGGACGGCTTTTGCAGCGCAGTGCCCACCGAAACACAGCTGGTAGGAGTCAGGATCAAGCAGCTCGATGATGTTCGGCTGTTCCGTCCCTCTGCGTCGACACCCGTCCTCCGCGGCACGGCCCTCACCGTGGGTGACTGGTCAGGTTACCTTTGGGCGCGGGGGTTCGTGCCTCGGCTGGCAGGGTATCAAGGGTTCGAGACCCCCAAGCCGCTCACCGTCGACGTGACGCATGGCGAAGGGGACATCGTAGAGGTGCTCGGTGACATCCTTGCGCTCACCAAGGTCAACTATAACGCCTGCGATTTCGCGAGCGCCCTGCCCGTGACGCTCAAGTTCGCCGATCGGGTAGGTGAGATCCTGATGGCGTCGCCACATACCGTTACCGCACCGCCGCTGCCGTTCCGGCACTACATCTGATCCCATGAGCGCCGACTGAGGCAGATGGGAGTTCGATCCTAAGGCGAAGACGCTGACGTCCACCAATTTAGGTACAAATCCGCTGTTTTGGGTGCGTGCCGCTGGGCAGATGCCGTCCACCATTTCAGGAAAACCTACACCGTCCTGGCTTTGGAAAGATCCCGCGCACCGGGCCTGCACGGACGCCCGGTCAGACGGAGCGCGTCGCCGTCCAAGATCCGTTCCGCCGACCGTGCGGCTTCCGCCCGGTCCCGGGAGCGTATATGGACATGATTTCGACGGTTGCCCTTCCCCCTGCCATCCGTCCCCCCGCCATCAGCCTGCCCGCGCTGTTCCTCAAGTTCCTCGGCTTCGGCTGCCAGGCCTTTGGCGGCCCCGTCGCGCAGATCGCGATGATCCGCCGCGCGCTGGTCGAGGAGGAGCGCTGGATCGATCCGCCGCACTTCAACCGCCTGCTCGCCATGCTCCAGATCCTGCCGGGGCCGGAGGCGCACGAACTGTGTGTCCATCTCGGCATCGTCGCGCGCGGGCGGGTCGGCGGGCTGCTCGCCGGACTCGGCTTCATGCTGCCTGGCTTCGTCCTGATGCTGGCGGCGGCGGCGGGCTATACCGCCTTCGTCGCCGGCCATCTCGGCTGGGCGGGGCCGCTGCTCGGCATCCAGATCGTCGTCCTCGCGGTGATCCTGCGCGCCGTCGTGCGGATCGGCGAGCATATCCTCGAAGACCGGCTGACCTGGCTGATCGCCCTCCTCGCCGCCGCCGCGACGCTCGTGAACCTGCCCTTCTGGCTGCCGCTCGCCGCGGGCGGCGCGATCCACGCGCTCGCCGGGCGGCGTAACGGATTGCTGCTCCTCGTCGCCGGCCTGCTCGCACTCGCCGTCGCGCTCGCCACCCGGTTCGCCACGGCCGCACCGGCGGCCGCGCTCGCCGGCCCGGCGACGGTGCCGGCGCTGTTCGCCGCGGGGCTGAAGGGCGGCCTGCTCACCTTCGGCGGCGCCTATACCGCCATTCCCTATGTCCGCGCCGACACGGTGGGGCGCGGCTGGCTCTCCGACGCCAGCTTCCTCGACGGGGTGGCGCTGGCGGGGGTGTTGCCCGCGCCGCTGGTCATCTTCGCGACCTTCGCCGGCTATGTCGCGGGCGGCCTGCCCGGCGCGCTGGCGATCACCGCGGGCATGTTCCTTCCCGCCTTCGCCTTCTCCCTCCTCTTCTTCGAGCGGCTCGAGGCGATCGTCGCGCACCCCGCGCTCACCCGGATCCTCTCGGGCGTCGCCGCGGCGGTGGTCGGGATCATCGCCGCCACCTTCGTCCAGCTCGGCGCGGCCGCCGCCGTCCGCGTCACCGCGCCGCCGGTCGCCATCCTCCTCTTCGCCGCCGCCCTCATTGCCGTATGGCGGTGGAAGAAGCCGTGGCTCACCCCGCTCGTCCTCGCCGCCGGCGCGGCGGCGGGAGCGGTCCTTCCGCTTTGACCTTGCGGGGCGGCGGCGCAGCTGATCTATCTTTACCCATGCGTCGCCTCCTCTGGCTTTCCCTGCTGCTCGCCGCCCCGCTCGCCGCGCAGACCGTACCGCCCGAGGCGGAGGCGATCCACGCCGACGTCGCCCGGCTCGCCGCCGACGATCTGCGCGGGCGGGAAGCGGGCACCCCCGATTTCGATGCCGCCGCCCGCTATGTCGTCGCCCGCATGGCCGCGGCGGGGCTCCGGCCCGGCGCAGGCCGCGGCCAATGGCTCCAGCCCGTGCCGCTCGCCCTCACCGTCGCCACCGCCCCGCCCACGCTCGTCCTGACCCGGAACGGCAGCTCCACCGCCCTCGCCCAAGGGACGGACGTCGTCGCGGTGCCGCCGCCCGGCCGCCGCCGCACCGCGCTCGACGGGCGGATCGTCTTCGCGGGCCTCGGCGTGGTCGATCCGACCCGCGGCCGCGACGATTTCGCCGGGCTGGACGTGAAGGGCGCGATCGTCGTCCTGCTCCAGTCCCGCCCCGACGACGTGCCGCCCGCCGTCGCCGCGCATCTCGGCAATCCGCGCCAGCGCGCGCGCCTCGCCGCGGCGCGCGGAGCGAAGGGCGTGCTGTTTCTCGCCGCCCCCGCGCTCGCCGATCCCGCCGGCTTCGCCGCCTATGCCGCGCAACAGGCGTCGGCGCGGCGCATGACGTGGCTCACCCCGGGGGGCACCCCGCGCGACGAGGGCGCGCCCGCGCTCGGCACGCTCAGCTATGCCGGGGCGGAGAAGCTCTTCGCCGGTTCCGCCCTGTCGCTGCCCGCCGTCCTCGCGGCCGAGCATGCCGGCACCGCCATCCCGCGCGGCCCGCTGCCCGGCACCCTCCGCTTCGCCGCGGCCGCGCGGGTCGAGAAGCGGCCCAGCGCCAATGTCGTCGGCCTGCTGCCGGGCAGCGACCCCGCGCTGGCGGGCGAATATGTCGTGATGAGCGCGCATCTCGACCATCTCGGCATGGTCACCGGTGCGGACGGGGCGACGCACGTCGCGCATGGCGTGCAGGACAATGCGATCGGCGTCGCGCTGATGCTCGACGTCGCCCGTCGCTTCCAGGCGGAGCGCATCCGCCCGCGCCGCCCGATCCTGTTCGTGGCGCTGACCGGCGAGGAGAAGGGGCTGCTCGGCAGCGACTATTTCGCCACCCGCCCGCCGGTGCCGCGGGGGGCGATCGTCGCCGACCTCAACCTCGACATGCCGGTGCTGCTCGCGCCGCTGCGCGACGTCGTCGCCCATGGCGGCGACCGGTCGTCGCTCGGCCCGATCGTTGCCGCCGCGGCGGCCGATGTCGGGCTGACGGTCGCGCCGGACTGGGAACCCGAACAGGGCCGCTTCGCCCGATCGGACCAGTATAGCTTCGCGATCCACGGCATCCCCGCCGTCTCGCTCAAGGCGGGGCCCGCCGGCGGCTCGGACACGGTCCAGCGCGACTTCGCGCGCACCCGCTACCACACGCCCGAGGACGACCTCGCCCATCCGGTCGAATGGACCGCCGCCCCGCTTTTCGCCCGCCTCAACGCCGCCATCCTCCGCCGCATCGCCGATGCGGACCGCCGGCCGCACTGGAACCCGGGCGACGTGTTCGGGGCCGGGGTGCGGTAGCCGGGACATCCCCGTCGCCCCAGCGCAGGCTGGGGCCTTTGGCGATTGGCGTAACCCTCGCCAAAGATCCCGGCCTGCGCCGGGATGACAGCTTTCGCGATACTCAGCCCCTCACCGCGCCCGCATCCTCTTCGCCTGCTTGGCATAGTGATGGTGCGCCACCGCGCAGCCGGCCGCCGCGCCCATTATCGCATGGCCCTTGCCGACGAAATGCCCGCCCACCGCGCCGGCCGCCGCGCCCCGGAGACAGCCCTTGGCCAGGACCGGCGCGCCCGCCACCAGCATCACCGACGCCGCGAGCAACGATACCGAACGGATCATCCCATCCTCCTTGATAGAGAGACAGGAGAATGGCGAAGGCCGCGTCGCCGTTCCGTGAATAAGCCGTCATGCCCCCGCCATGCCAGAGGCGGCCGGACGGCCCGACCTCCGTCCCGCACCTGACCTGTCAGGGGCGAGTCCCCGGCTCTTCGACAGCGCTGAGGCGAAAGCCGGGCGGTGGGCCCATGCCGGCCCGACGCGCCGCCGGGGCCTACCGCCCCGGTCGCCACCCCGCCGGCAGCTCGCGGGCGGCCACCGCCACCGCGACCGGTGCCGACAGGCGATCCGATGCGCCGCCCGCCATCACCCGATAGGTGCCGCCGCTGATCCGCCACACCCGCCGCGCCTCGTCGAAGGTCGCGAGCAGCCGCGGGTCGATCAGCACCGTCGCCTGCCCGCTCGCGCCCGGCTGGAGGTCGAGCCGCGCGAAGCCGCCCAGCCGCTTCGGCCCCTCCCAGCCGTCTCCCGCGACATAGACCTGCGCCACCGTCGCGCCCGCGCGCCCGCCGGTGTTGCGCACGGTCAGCGTCGCGCGGATGCCGTCGCCCTCCGCCGCGGCGCGCAGCCCGTCATAGGCGAAGCTGGTATAGGACAGGCCGTGGCCGAAGGCATAGGCGGGCGTCTGCCGCTGCCGGTCGAACCATTTGTAACCCACCGTCGCGCCCTCGGTATAGCGCACCTCCTTGGGCTGGGGCATGCCGGGATGGGGCAGCTGCTGGAGCGTGTCGGGGAAGCTGATCGGCAAGCGGCCCGAGGGATTGACCCGGCCGAACAGGACGTTGGCGATGGCGCTGCCGCCCTCGGTCCCCGGGAACCAGCTCGCCACGATCCCCGCCACCCGGTCGCGCCACGGCGTCAGCACCGCGCCGCCGGTCTCCAGCACCACCACCGTGCGTCGATTGGCGCCCGCCACCGCGGCGATCAGCGCGTCCTGGTCGTCGGGCAGCGCCAGCGGTACGTCGAACGCCTCGCCCGCCCATTGAGTCGCGAAGACGATCGCCACCTCGGCCGTCTTGGCGGCGGCGGCGGCCGCGGCGCGATCGCGTCCGTCGACGAAGGTCACCTGCGCCTGCGGCGCCTGCGCGCGGATCGCCGCCAGCGGCGCGGAGGGATAGTACATCACCGGCCCCGGCCAGATCGTCGGCTCCAGCCCCGGCACGGCATTGCCGCCGCGCGGATAGACCAGTGACGATCCGCCGCCCGCCAGCACGCCCTTGTCGGCATGGCCGCCGATCACCACGATCGAGCGGGTGCGCGGCGACAGCGGCAGGATCGCGCCCTCGTTGCGCAGCAGCACCATCGATCCCTCGGCGGCGCGGCGGGTGACGGCGGCATGGTCCGCCATCATCGCCTCGGGCAGGTCGAGCGGCGCGTCGGTGACCGGATGGTCGACCAGCCCCTTGGCGAACATCGTGCGCAGGATGCGCGCTACCATCCGGTCGAGCTCGGCCGGCTGGACCGTACCGTCCGCCAGCGCCGCCTTCAGGTCCGCGCCGTAATAGGAGCGCTCGTCGAAGGGATAGCCCGATTGCTGGTCCAGCCCGGCGCGGATAGCCGGCGCCGTGGAGTGGGTCGCGCCCCAGTCGGACATGACATAGCCCGGCCAGGCCCAGTCGCGGCGCAGCACCTCGCCGAGCAGCCACGGGCTCTCGCAGGCGAAGGGGCCGTTGACGCGGTTGTACGCGCACATCACCGATCCCGGATCGGCGCGCTCGATCGCGAACTGGAAGGCGAGCAGGTCCGACATGCGCGCCGCCGCCGGGTCGATCACCGCATTGGCGGCGTTGCGGTCGGTCTCCTGGTCGTTGATCGCATAATGTTTGATCGTCGAGACGATATGGTTCGACTGGATGCCGGCGATCTGCGCCGCCACCATCGTGCCGGCGAGCAGCGGATCCTCGCCGCCATATTCGAAGTTGCGGCCGTTGCGCGGCTCGCGCGCCAGGTTGACGCCGCCCGCCAGCATCACGTTGAAGCCGGAGGCACGCGCCTCCGCCCCGATCATCGTGCCGCCCGCCTGCGCCAGCGCCGTGTCCCAGCTCGCCGCGATGGCGAGGTTCGACGGCAGCGCCGTACGCCCGCGCTTGCGCTCGGCGCCGCCCTGGGTGGCGACGCCGATCCCGGCATCGGTCTGCCACTGCGCCGGGATGCCCAGCCGCGCAATGCCGGGGACATAGCCGGCCGATCCCGCCCGCCCCTCGGCCGGCGCGCGATACTGGCGCGGCGGGAAGTCGGAGGCGAAGGCGCCCTGAACAAGCGACAGTTTCTCGGCCTGCGTCATCTGCGCCATGACCAGCGCCGCGCGTCGGTCGGGGTCGAGCCCCGCCTGCATCCACGGCCGCCCGGCGGTCGCGGCCCCTGATGCCGGAGACGGCGCCTGCGCCAGCGCCGCCGCGCCGCTGCCCGCAACCATCAGCGCGGCCCATGCCGCCGCCTGCACCCCATGCCCCATCATCGCTCTCCCGCTTGTCGTTGCGGGATATGGTAACGCCACCAGCGCTATTGTCACCCGCGCATCGCCAGCGCCGGCCGGCGCTCGCGACGCAGGGCCAGCACCGCCGCACCCGCCAGCGCGCACCAGCCCAGTATGGCCAGCGCGGGGCGCAGCCCGCCCGTCGCCTGCGCCAGCCCCGCCGCCAGGACCGGCGCGACGAACTGGCCGAGGAAGAAGGTGCCGGTCCACAGGCCCGTGCCCCGTCCCCGCGCGAAGGCGGGCAGCACGCGCAGCACCGCGGTCAGCAGCGTCGGCAGCAGGATGCCGCCGCCGATACAGGCCAGCACCGTCAGCCCCGTCACGGCCCAGACGCCGCCCAGATAGGCGACCCCCAGATAGCCCGCCGCGGCCAGCCCGAATCCCGCCGCCAGCAGGCCGCGGGTCGGCAACGCCGCCAGGCGGCGGAATGCCAGCGAGCCCAGCACCACGCCGACATTGGCCGCCGCGCCCACCGCGCCGATCACCGCCGGCGACGTCACGCCGGCCAGCCCCAGCACCGGCCCGATCTGCAGCAGCAGCGTGTAGAACAGGACCGCCGCGGCCAGCGTGGTGGCGATGATCGCCGCCACCGGCCGCAGGGGGAAGGCGGGACGGGGCGCCGCGCGGGCGGTCGTGGCCGGTTCGAACAGGATCGCCGCCGCCAGCGCCGCGATCGGCAGCGCCAGCAGATAGAGCAGGAACGGCCCGCGCGACCCGAACGCCTCGCCCAGCACGCCGCCCAGCGCGATCAGCACGATCGCGCTCAGGCTGACCACCGCCGTCTGGATCGCCACCCAGCGCTCGCGCCGGGCGCCCTCGTAATAGTCGCCGATCATCGTCGTCGCGACGGTCGTGATCGCCGCCTCGTTCAGCCCGAGCAGGATGCGCGAGCCGAGGATCAGCACCAGGCTGTGGAGCGCCAGCGGCATCAGCCCGATCGCACCGTAGAGCAGCAGCGCCGCGACCAGCACCCGCTTGCGCCCGATCCGGTCCGACAGCCAGCCCGCGAGCGGCGAGAACAGCGCGACGCACAAGGCCGGCACGGTCAGCGTCATCGGCACCAGCACCGCGGCCCCCGGCACGTCGCCGAACTCGCGCAGCAGCATCGGCAGCACCGGCACCAGCGAGATGATCGCCATCGCCGGCATCACCGCCGCGGCCATCAGCACCACGCCCTGCCGCGGTCCCGCGCTCCTGTCGCTCGCCACCATGCGCCTCTCCCCGATATCGCGGAGGGCCGGCCGTGCAGCGCCGCCTCTGTCCGCCGCCTGCCACGCTAGGCGCTGCGCAAGTCTCCGGGAAATTGATTAAAGGGATACCGTGCGATCCATGTGTCTGATAGCTTGGCGCGAACAGGCGGGAGAGCGGGGCGATGCGGTTCAAGGGACTCGATCTCAACCTCGTCGTCGCGCTCGACATCCTCCTCCAGGAACGCAGCGTCTCGCGCGCGGCGGAACGGCTCAAGCTCAGCCAGCCCGCGGTCAGCGCCGCGCTGGCGCGCCTGCGCGACTATTTCGGCGACGACCTGCTCGTCTCGATCGGCCGCGCGATGATCCCCACCGCCTATGCCGAATCCCTGTGGCCGATCGCGCGCACCCTGCTCGCCCAGGCCGATCTGCTGGTCGACACCTCCGCGACCTTCGACCCCGCGACCTCGCAGCGGCGCTTCCGCGTCAATGCGTCCGACTATACGCAGACGGTCCTGATCTCGCCGGTGTTGCGCCGCCTGCAGCGCAGCGCGCCGCATATCAGCATGGATGTCGGCCCGACCGGGCCGATGAGCCTCGCCGAGTTCGAGGCGGGCGAGATCGACTGCATCATCAGTCCCGAACAATATGTCTCCCTCTCGCACCCCTCGCGCCCCCTGTTCGAGGAGCAGCATGTGGTGGTCGGCTGGCGCGGCAATCCGGCGATGGCCGCGCCGCTCGATCTCGACGGCTTTCTCGCGCTCGGCCATGTCGCGGTCAGCATCGGGTCCGGGCGCGAGCTGTCCTTCGCCGAGCGCCACCTCCTGCCCTATCGCGAGCGGCGGCGGGTGGAGGTGACCACGTCCACCTTTTCGGGCGTGCCGCTGATGCTGCCGCAGACGCTGCGCATCGCCGTGCTGCAGGAGCGGCTCGCCGCCACCTTCTGCGCGGCCTTCGACCTGGTGATGCAGCCGCTCCCCTTCGCCATGCCGCCGCTGCGCGAGATGGTGCAGTATCACAGCGGCCGCGCCAACGACCCGGGCATCGCCTGGCTGGTCGGCGCCTTCGAAAGCTATGCGGCCGAAGGATCGCCGGGCTGAGTCCCTGCCGCCGACCCCCTCGGTAGCGCAGGGATCGCCCGTCAGCCCGCCTGCACCACCCGCTGGGCGATCGCGCCGAACGGCGCCCGTCCATCGGCCAGCCGCGCCTCCATCCGCACCGTGTCGCCGAAGCGCATGAAGCCGGTCCGCGCCGCGCCCTCGTCGACGATCTCGATCCCGCGCCGCTCGGCGATGCAGGTCGATCCCACTTCGCGGAAGTTCGCGTTCGAGACGGTGCCCGAACCGATGATCGTCCCCGCCGGCAGCGCGCGGGTCCGTGCCGCATGCGCGATCAGCTCGTGGAAGCCGAATGCCATCGCCGCGCCATTGGGGGCGCCGAAGCGGTCGCCGTTCCAGTCGACCAGCAGGTCCAGGCAGACCCGCCCGTCGCGCCATTGCCCGCCCAGTTCCTCCGGCGTCACCGCGATCCCGGCCATGCTGCACGCCGGCTTGGCCTGCACCCAGCCGAAGCCGGTCTTCATTTCCGGCCCGGCCAGCGCGCGCAGCGACCAGTCGTTGATCTGCACCACCAGCCTGACATGCCCCAGCGCCGCCGCCGCGCTTGTCCCCATCGGCACCGCATCGACGATGACGCCGAATTCGCCCTCGAAATCGATGCCCAGCGCCGCGTCGGGCAGCGGCACGTCGTCGTGCGGGCCATAGAAGCGGTCGGACAGTCCCTGGTACATCAGCGGCAGGCCGGTCCGTTCGGGCGAGATCCCGAACACCTGGTCCATCAGCGCGCCATGGCTGTCGAAGGCGGATCCGTCGAGCCATTGCCAGGCGCGCGGCAGCGGCGCCGCCAGCGCCTGCGGGTCGAGCGGCTCGGCGAACGTGGTCACCGCGGCGCAGGCGGGCACCGCCTCGTCCCACTGCTCCAGCAACTGCTGGAGCGTCCCCACCGGCGCGGGCGCCCAGCGGCCGCCGTCCGGAGACACGATCACGAGCCGCCCGTCGGGCGTGCCGTCGCGCAAGGTCGCCAGCCGCATCCCGCTCAATCCTCGAAGATCGCGACCGCGCGCGTCCAGCCCGCCGATCCGCGCTTCACCTTGGCGGGAAAGCACGAGACGGTGAAGCCATGGTCGGGCAGCTGGTCGAGGTTGGTCAGCTTCTCCATGTGGCAATAGCCGATGTCGCGGCCGGCCTTGTGTCCCTCCCAGATCAGCGAGGTGTCGCCCGTCTCGGCCACCTTGCGCGCGGTCGCGGCGAAGGGGGCGTCCCAGCTCCACGCATCGGTGCCGGTCACGCGCACGCCGCGGCTGGTCAGGTACATGGTCGCCTCGTAGCCCATGCCGCATCCCTTGCTCAGGAAGTCGGGCCCGCCCAGCGCCGCGCCCGCCGCGGTGTTGACCAGCACGATGTCGAGCGGCTGGAGCGCATAGCCGATCCGTGCCAGCTCCGCCTCGACGTCCGCCGCGGTCGCGACATAGCCGTCCGGCAGTGCCCTGAAATCGAGCTTCACCCCCGGCCGGAAGCACCAGTCGAGCGGCACCTCGTCGATCGTGATCGCGCGCGCGCCGCCGTCCATCGTCGGGTGATAGTGCCAGGGCGCGTCGAGATGGGTGCCGTTGTGCGTCGTCAGCGTCAGCGTCTCCGATGCCGCGAAGCCCTGGCCGCCCGGCATCTGCGCGGCGGTCAGCCCGGGGAAGAAGCCCTGCACCTCGGCCACCGTCTCCTCATGCGTCTGGTAGGTGATCGACGGGCGCATGAACGGCGGATCGGTGATGACCTCCGGGTCGAGCGTGATCGACAGGTCGAGGAAGCGCCGGCTCATGCGGTGCGCCCGCCCAGCGTCTCGGCGAACCAGTCCGCGATATAGTCGCGCCCGAAGCTCATATTGTCGGCTCCCACATGCTCCACCCCGCCCTCGCGCACGGTGAACAGCTTCAGCTCGCGCCGCGGCGAATGGACCAACTGGTCGTAGAGGTCGTGCGCATAGTCGACGCTGATCTGCCGGTCCTGCGCGCCGTGGGTGACGAGGAAGGGCACGCGGATCCGGTCCATATGGCCGTTGAGGTTCATGTCGGTCGACCGGGCGAGGAAATCGTCCATGTCCGCCGCGCCGAACGCCCACATCACATGCGCCCAGTAATGCGGCACCGGGTTCTCGCCCTCGCGCTTCAGCCGCCGGTCCTGCACCTCGCGCCAATTGTGGTTCGCGCCCCATACCGCGCCGCTCGCGAAGCGCGGTTCGTAGGCGACGGCGCGCGGCGCGAAATGGCCGCCCAGCGAGATGCCGGTCATGCCGATCCGCGCGGGATCGACATCCTCGCGCGCCTCCAGCCAGTCGACCGCCTTCGACGCCCAGCGCTCGCTATGCGGGTCGACCGGCAGGTTCTGGAGCCGCAGCGCCTCGCCCGATCCGGGCTGGTCGACGCTCAGGGTCGAGATGCCGCGCCGGGCCAGCGCCTGGGGCAGTTTCGACCAGTAGAGCAGCTCCTTGCAGCTATCGAGGCCGTTGCAATAGACCACGACCGGCCGCCGTCCCTCGCCCGGCGCGCGGGTATAGAGGGCCGGCATGGTCGCACCGCCGGCCAGCGGCACCTCGACGCGTTCGCGCGGCAGCCCGCCCAGCCGGGTCGAGCGCGCGAAGCTGTCGAGCGCCTTGGCATAGGTCGCCTGCCGCCCGGGATGGCCATGCCCCTGCATCCGCTCGGCGACGATCAGGTAGAGCGCGGCGCGTTCGAGCTTGTCGGAGGCGGAGAAGCCCCGGCCCCGCGCCTCGTCCTCGTCGGCCAGCGCGATCAGCCGGTCGGCCATCGCCACCCATTGCGCCATGAACTGCGGGGTGCCGGCATCGGCCCCCTCGGCCGCCGCATCGCGGATCGGCTGGCACATATCGACGATCTCGCCGATCTGCGCACCGCTCTCCAGCGCCATCGCGACCGACAGGTTCCAGATATAGTTCGGGAAATATTCGAATAGCGCCATGATCCTACACCGCGGCCGGCTGGAACAGCGCAGGGTCGGGCTTGGGGTGCGGCATGGTCTGCGGGCCGCCGACGCCGACGCCCCACTGGTCCATCACCTGCGGCCCCGGCACGTGCACCTTGGCCTCGTGGGTGTGGAAGTCGACGTCCTCCAGCTCCGACGTATATTCGACCGCGAAGCAGGCCGGCGTGGTGAAATAGCTGAAGGTGTTGTTGCCCGCGGTGTGCCGGCCCGGTCCCCACAGGATGTCGGTGCCCTGTTTGCGCAGCCGGTTGATGCCGCGCATCATGTCGTCGACCGTCATCACGTCATAGGCGACATGGTTCAGGCAGGGCGGCCCCGGCAGGAAGGCGACGCGGTGATGCGCCTCGTTGCAGCGCAGGAACGCCATGAAGTCGCCCAGCCAATCGCTCAGCCGGAAGCCGAGCACGTCGATGAAGAACTGCACCGCCGCCTTGTGGTCGGGCGAGTGGAGGACGATGTGGCTGATCTTCTGCGGCACCGCGTCCCAGCGCGCCATCGTGCGCTTGCCCGCCGGGGCGACATCGCTCGACACCTCGAACGGCAGGCCGTCGGGCGAGAAGAAGCGGAAGCCATAGCCGCCGCCCGGCGAGGCGAGGTCGCGGGGGGCGAAGATGATCCGGCAGCCGGCCGCGACCACGCGGTCGTGCAGCGCCTCGACATCGGCGCGGCTCTCGGTCGCCAGCGCGATCACGTCGACATGCTCCGTCGCGTCCTCGCGCAGGCGCACGACATGGTGTTCGTCGTCGCCCTGCGCCTTGAAATAGGCCATGCCATCGTCGCTCGGCACCGGCTCCAGCCCCCAGGTGTCGGCGTAGAAGGCCCGTTCGGCGGCCATGTCGGGCATGGCGTAGCCGACATAGCGGATGTCAGTCACTCGGCTCATCGGTCAGTCCTTTTCGGGATGCGGCAGGTGGCGGAACGGCAGGTCAGATCGGTCGGGAGACCATCGCGAACATCTCGCGCGTGGCGGTGGCGTTATCGACGGGCGGGGCCAGGCCCAGCTGCCCGCGACAGATCGCCAGGCTCGCGCCGACGATATAGGCGCAGCGCTCGTAGCGGCGGTCGCGATAGGCGCGGAACGCCGCCTCGGGCGTGTCGTGCCGGGCGATCTCCTCGGCCAGCACGATCGAATCCTCGATCGCCATCCCCGCGCCCTGGCCCAGATGCGGCGTCGTCGCGTGCAGCGCGTCGCCCAGCAGCACGACGCGCCCGCGATGCCAGTCGCCGTCGACGATCAGCGTCTCGAGCGGGCGGTAGACGACACCCTCGTCCTCGGTGATGCCCTCGGCCAGCGCCTGCACCGCCGGCGGCGCGGCGGCGAGCTTGGCGCGCATCGCCGCGGCGAGCCCCTCGACCGGGTAGCGCGTCCCCGCCGGCTCGGGCGTGGTGACGAACATGTAGATCTGGTCGGCGCTCATCGGCACCAGCCCGATGCCGATCGGCCCGTTAAAGGCCTGGAGCGCATCGAGGCCGGCGGGGCGCGGCAGGTTGTAGCGCCACACCGCCTGGCCGGTATAGTCCGGCACCGGTGCCTCCGGGAAGAGCTGGCGGCGGGTCTGCGAATAGACGCCGTCGGCGCCCACCACGATATCCGCCTCGCGCTCCTGCCCGTCGGACAGGGTGACGCGCACGCGATCCCCCTCTTCGGCCAGCGCGGTGACGGTCAGGCCCAGCAGCACCTCGACCCCGTCGGCCAGCACGCGGTCGGCCAGCACCCGGTGCAGCGCCGGCCGGCCGATGCCGACATTGGCGGGATAGCCCTCGACCAGCTTGGGCGAGGGCACCCGTGCCACGCAGACCCCGGCCGGGGTAAACACCTCCACATGGTCGAAGCCGCTCGCCGCGCCCAGATAGGAGTCGATCAGCCCCAGCGACTTCATCGCGCGGATGACGTTCGACTGCTGGATGATGCCGACGCCATAGACCGACCAGGAGGGGTCCTTCTCGACCACCGTCACCCGGTGGCCGTCCCGGCGCAGGGCGATCGCCGCGGTCAGCCCGCCGATCCCGCCGCCGATGACCAGTATGTCGAGCGCCTTCATGCCCCCGACCCGCCCGCCATGCCCATCTCGCCTCTCCGCTTGTCTTATGGGCGGAGTCTAGAAGGGTCGGTCGAATAGCAAAAATGAGTTTATTGGATGCTGATCGATCGATCTGATGGATGGAAGGCGTCGAAGCACCCAATGCCTGCCTATGCCTCGCCCGCGCCCGGCCCGGACGGGTCGGGATGATGCCGTCCGGCTCCGCCTTGCGATCCGCTCGGGCACTATCGTCGCCCCGGCGCAGACTGGGGCCTTTGCGGTTCCTGCGTCACGCCGATGCCGAAAAGCCGCGCCCTTCGCCGGGACGACCTTAACTTCAGGTCGGACGAATCACGGCCTATCCCCGAAACACCACCGTGCGCGCATCGTTGAGCAGCACCCGGTCGTCGAGGTGCAGCCGCACCGCCTCCGCCAGCACCCGCCGCTCGACGTCGCGGCCCTTGCGGACGAGTTCGTCAGGCGTGTCGGCATGGCTGGCGAACTCCACGTCCTGGTGGATGATCGGCCCCTCGTCGAGATCGGACGTGACATAGTGCGCTGTCGCGCCGATCATCTTCACGCCGCGCGCATGCGCCTGGTGATAGGGTTTGGCGCCCTTGAAGCCGGGCAGGAAGCTGTGGTGGATGTTGATGCACCGCCCAGACAGGAAGCGCGCCAGATCGTCCGACAGGATCTGCATGTAGCGCGCCAGCACCACCAGCTCCGCCCCCGTCTCGGCGATCACCTGCTTCACCGCCGCCTCCTGCGCCGCCTTGGTCGCGGGCGTGGTCGGCAGGTAATGATAGGGAATGTCGCCGATCAGCGAGGTGTGCAGCCGCTCGCGCGGGTGGTTGGAGAGGATCGCCACCACCTCCATCGGCAGCTCGCCCAGGATCGTGCGGTAGAGCAGGTCGCCCAGGCAATGGTCCCAGCGCGACACCATCAGCACCACGCGCCGCTTCGCCGCGGCATCCTTCAGCGTCCAGTCCATCCCCGCCGCCGCGGCGATCGGCGCGAAGCCGTCACGTAGCGCGGCGAGCCCGACCGCGCCGTCATGCTCGAACGCGACCCGCATGAAGAAGCGGCCGTTGCCGCTGTCGTTGAACTGCTGCGCGTCGACGATGTTGCAGCCGCGCTCCGCCAGGAAGCCGGACACCCGCGCCACCAGCCCCAGCGAGTCGGGGCATTGCAGCCGCAGCACCGCGATATCGGCCATCACATTCTCTCCCTGTGCTCATCGCGTCTCAATGCGCGCGATCATAGTCCCCGATCCAGGCGACCGTCTTCTCGACCCCGCCAAAGGGGTAGAAGTGCAGCCGCACCGGTCCATGCTGCGGCCCCAGGCCCGTCGCCAGCGCGGCGAGCAGCCTGTCCGGCCCGGCCGTGCCGAGCAGCTGGCCGATCGAGATGCCGTATTTGCCCAGCACCGCCGCCGATGCGCCGACGCCGCAGCGCGCGGCGAAGCGGACCAGCGTCTTGATCCCCGCCGGCCCGGGGACGCCGAGGCGCACCGGCGCGTCGATCCCGCGCCGCCTCAGCTCGGCCAGCCAGTCCAGCACCGCGCCCGCGTCGAAGGCGAACTGGGTCACGATCAGCGGCGCCATGCCGCGGCCCGTGATGGCGGCGCATTTGCTCTGCAGCACCGCCCAGCCCTGTTCGGCGGTCATGTGCGGATGCCCCTCGGGATGGCCGCCGATGCCGATCGCGCGCATCCCCGATCGCTCGAACGCGCCGCTGGCGATCAGCGCGCCGCTGTCGAAATAGGGGCCCTCGGCCTCCGCCGGATCGCCCGCGACGACGAAGCAGCGCCGCACCCCCGCCTGCTCCGCCACCGCCGCCAGATAGGATTCGAACTCGTCGGCCGACACGATCCGCCGCGCCGAGAAATGCGGCATCGGCTCGAACCCCAGCGCCCGCACCCGCACCGCCGCCGCGACCCGCGCCGCCATCGCCTCGCCGGGCAGGAAGGTGATCGCGACCGGCGTCTCCCCCGGCATGGCCGGCGCGGCGGCCTCCAGCGCGGCGACGTCCTTGGCGGTGATCTCGATCGAATAGCCGTCGACCATGTTGCGCGCCGGCCGCGCCCAATTGGGGTGGAGGATCGGTGTCGACATGGCGCGCTCTCCTTCGCTTGAAAAAGCCTCTAGCCGGTCAGGCCAGCTTCGTATAGATGAAACTTCATAGACACGAAAACGGTGAGAGGCGGCCTTGCGACTGGTGATCCTGCCCGGACTGATGTGCGACGGTCGCATGTTCGCCGACACGGTCGCCGCGTTCGATGCGCAGGTGATCGACGGCTTCTATGACGGGGCGGACGGTATCGGAGCGATGGCCGACTTCGTCCTGGCGCGCCTGCCCGATCGCTGCGCGCTGCTCGGCCATTCGATGGGCGGCCGCATCGCGCTCGAACTCTGGCGTCGCGCGCCCGAGCGGATCGACCGCATCGCCATCGCCAACAGCGGCATCCACCCCGTCCGCCCCGGCGAGGCGGAGGCGCGCCACGCGCTGCTCGATCTTGGCCGGCGAGAGGGGGTGGCGGCGCTGGTCGATCGCTGGCTGCCGCCGATGGTCGGGCCGGAGGCGGAGCCGGGCACCGCCGTCTATGCCTCCCTCCACGCCATGGCGGTCGATGCCGGTCTCGACATTTTTGCCGCGCAGATCCGCGCGCTGCTCGGCCGGCCGGATGCCGCCGCGGTGCTGCCGACGCTCACCTGCCCCGTCGCGATCATCGGTGCGGAGCATGACGGCTGGTCGCCGCCCGCCCAGCAACGGGCGATCGCCGCCGCCATCCCCAACGCGCAGCTCGCGATGATCCCCACCGCCGGCCACATGGCCTCGGCGGAGAACCCCCCGATCTTCAACCGCGTCCTCGCCGACTGGCTGGCGCGCCCTTCCGACCTACCCAGCAGAGGATGACCTACGTGACCGACAAGAGCCTTCAGGCACTGCTCGACGAGCAGCCCAACATCGTCGACTTCCTGCGCAACCAGCAGACCGGGCCGAACGTCTATCCGGGCGTGCCGGCGGAATATTCGAACTGGCGCGACGAGCAGCGCTCCTGGGCGGAAAGCGCGGTGCTGTTCAACCAGAGCTTCCACATGGTCGACCTGCGCGTCACCGGGCCGGGCGCGTTCGACATGCTGGCCTATCTCGCGCCCAACAGCTTCAAGGGCTTCGTGCCGAACCGCGCCAAGCAGTTCGCCCCCGTCACGCCCGAGGGCTATGTGATCGGCGACGTCATCCTCTTCTACCTCGCCGAGGAGACGTTCGAGCTGGTCGGCCGCGCCCCGGCGATCGAATGGGTCGAATATTGGGCCTCGACCGGCAAGTGGGACGTCACCGTCGAGCGCGACGAGCGCACCGCCGCCCGCCCGCTCGACCAACAGGGTTACCGCCGCAACTACCGCTTCCAGCTGCAGGGGCCGAACGCCATGGCGGTGCTGGACAAGGCGATGGGCCAGACCCCGCCCGACCTGAAGTTCTTCCACATGGCCCCGATCCGGATCGCGGGTGTCGAGGTGCGCGCGCTGCGCCACGGCATGGCCGGCCAGCCCGGCTACGAGCTGTTCGGCCCGTGGCAGGATTACGACACCGTCCGCAACGCCCTGATCGAGGCGGGCAAGGATCACGGCCTCACCCTGTGCGGCGGCCGCACCTATTCGTCCAACACGCTCGAATCGGGCTGGATCCCCTCGCCGCTCCCCGCCACCTATACCGGCGAGGGCTCGCGCGCCTTCCGCGAATGGCTGGGCGCGAGCAGCTATGAGGGCAAGTGCTCGCTCGGCGGCAGCTTCGTCTCCGACAATATCGAGGACTATTATCTCGATCCGTGGGAGCTGGGTTACGGCATCATGGTCAAGTTCGACCACGATTTCGTCGGCCGCGAGGCGCTGGAGGCGAAGAAGGACCAGCCGCACCGCCAGAAGGTGACGCTGGCGCTCGACAACGAGGACATCGTCCGCGTCCTGTCCTCGATGCTGCAGACCGGCGACAAGGCGAAGTTCCTCGAATTCCCCAGCGCCGTCTATTGCATGCATCCCTATGACGCGGTGCTGAAGGACGGGAAGACGGTCGGCATCTCGACCTGGATCGGCTACACCGTCAATGCCGGCCGCTTCCTCGCGCTCGCCATGGTCGATGCCGATGTCGCCGAGCCGGGCACCGAGGTGACCTTGCTCTGGGGCGAGCCGGATGGCGGCACCGCCAAGCCCACCGTCGAGCCGCACGTCCAGACCGAGATCCGCGCGATCGTCTCGCCGGTTCCCTATTCGGAGGTCGCGCGCGACAGCTATGCCGAGGGCTGGCGCTCCCGCGCCGCCTGAGCGCCCGGGTGCCGTGCCGTCGCTCCCGGAGCGGCGGCGCGGCGCTGTCCGATCCGCTTCGTCATCCCAGCGCAGGCGGGGATCTCCCGGTGATCACACGAGGCAGAGCCGCGGAGGGCCCCAGCCTGCGCCGGGGCGACGATTGCGGCCAGGCGGATCAGGCTCCAGCCATAGCCCGCCCGCGCAAGAGGCCCCGCTGGCCGCTCGCCTCCGCCGGTGGCGAGGCCGACCGAACCGCGCTGCGGCGCCCCGCTGACGAAAGGCACCCCGTGACGGCCGACGAGACTGCCCGGATCGAACAGGCCTGCGCCAGGCTGATCGCGCGCTATGCCAATCTGAACGATGCCGGTGACTGGGATGCGGTCGCGGCGCTCTACGCGCCCGACGGCCGCATGGCGCGGCCGACCGCGCCGGACGCATGGATCGTCGGCCGTGACGCGATCCGCGCCGCCTTTCTCGCCCGGCCCGCCCGTATCACGCGCCACCTGTGCGCCAATATCGTCGTCGACGTCCTCGACGCCGACACGGCGGTCGCCGAGTCGGCGGTGGCCCTGTTCGTCGCGGACGCGCCCGTCCGGGTCGGCGGCTTCCACGACCGGCTGGTCCGGATCGGCGACCATTGGCTCTTCGCCGAGCGGCGCGGCTATCTGACGTTCTGATGGCGACCCGGTCCGACACCGCCGGCGTCAAGTCCGCGGTGCGCACGCTCGACCTGATCGAGCATGTCTTCGGCCATCCCGACGGTCTCGCCGCCCAGCAGATCGCGACCGCGCTCGCCATCCCCCTGAGTAGCCTGACCTATCTCCTCACCACCCTGGTCGAGCGGGGCTATCTGCGCCGTGAGGGACGGCTATTCCTGCCCGGCGAAGGGCTCGACCGGCTCAGCCGCCGCGCGCCGCCGTCGCTGCTCGATGCGGCGCGTCCGATCGTCCACGCGCTGCGCCGCCGCTTCGACGAGACCGCCTCGCTCTTCGTCCCGGTCGAATGGGACATGCGCGTCGCGATGACGGAGACCTCGACCCAGAATCTGCGCTACGCGATGGAAGTGGGCGTGCGCGTGCCGCTCCACGCCATCGCGGCGGGCAAGGCGCTGCTCGCCAGCTATGCCGACGCGCGGGTCGACGCCTATTTCGCATCGACCGGGCGGGCCCGCTTCACCCCCCACACCCTGGCCGACGAGGCCGCGCTGCGCCGCCAGCTCGCCGATATCCGCCGCACCGGCATCGCCTTCACCCGCGACGAGCTGACCCATGGCATTTCCGGCCTCGGCGTCGCGGTGGTGCAGGACGCGCGCACCGCCCTGTCGATCGGCGTCGCCGTCCCCTCGATCCGCATGAGCCCGGCGCTCGGCGACCAGATCGCCGCCGACCTCCTCGCCGCCAAACGCCAGCTCGAGGCGCGGCGCGGCTGACGCGGCCGAATGCGGCAGGGCGGATCGAAGAGCCCTTCGCCGCGACTGGAATCGCCCGCGTTCAAGTGGAAGCGAGGCGCGACCCTGGCCTTTTGCTAAGGTCTCGCCTTCGCTGGAGTGACGTTTCAAGGCAGGAACGCGCAATCCTGCTATGCCGTCGCCCCTGGCGCGGCCGCATAGAGCCGCACGCCGAACACCGGCCCCGCCGTCTTGCGGTCGTGCGGCACGAAGCGGACGCGAACCGACGCCTTGCCGCGGGTCAGCGCCTCGGGCAGCGGATAGTCGACGTCGAAGAACTTGCCGGGACGGTCATTCTCCAGCCGCTGGGTCGCGACCTTCACATTGTCGACCAGGATGTCGAAGGCGCGGTTGGTCTCGCCGCCCCAATAGGTCGCCTGCAGCACCAGCGGACCCGGCTTCACCTTCATCCCGAACTCGAAATAGCCGCCGGTCCGCGCCTCGCGACTCTGCCGCCCGCGATAGGTGCCCGGATAGGAGATCTCGCTGGTCAGCCCGTGGTCGCGCTCGGGCTGCATCTCGCCCAGGTGCATCACGTCGACCGAGCGCGCCGCGATCGCGCGCCGCTGCGTCTGCTCGGCGACATAGGCCGCCGCTTCGCGCTGCCACTCGACCTCGGAGAAGGTCTTGAAATAGACCGCGCTGCGCCGGGCATACTGGCGATAGAAGGGGACGAAGGGCAGGTCGCCCGGCCGCACCACCCCGCGCGTCGCCACCCGGCCCGACGCCGCGTCGGCGACCGCGAAGCCCGACAGGATATTGGCGCCGACCAGCGCCGGGTCCGCCTGTTCCCACGGCGTGTCGGTCCCGCCCAGGTCGGCGGCGAGCACCAGCGGCCCGCGCAGCACCGCCACCGTCTTGGCGTCGCCCGCCGCCGGCTCCAGCCTGAGGTCGAGCGGCAAAGTGATCGCCACCCGGTCCCCCGCCTTCCAGCGCCGCGCGACGATCGCATAGCCGCGCGCGAACCGCGCCTCGGCCGGCTGGCCGTTCACCGTCACCAGCGCGCGCCCCGCCGCCCAGCCGGGAACGCGCAGCGCCACCGGGAAGCGCCCGCCGCGCAACCGGTCGAAGGTCAGCGTGGACGTCCCCTCGAAGGGATAGCGCGTGTCCAGCGTCACCGCCGCGCCGCGCGCCGCCCATTGCGCGGTCGCGGGGATATAGAGGTTGACGGTCAGCCCGCCGTCGTCGCCCTCCCAGAAGATGCTCTCGCCATGCTTGGCATGGCTCTCCATCCCCGATCCGACGCAGCACCAGAAGGCGTCGTCGGCGGTGGTCGAGAAGTCGCGCGCCGCCCCGGTCATCAGCGGCATCATATAGGCGAAGCCGCCCGTCGCCGGGTCCTGCTGGGCCATCACATGGTTCAGATGCGCGCGCTCGTAATAGTCGAACAGCGCGCCGTCCGGCGCCCAGCTATACAGGTGCCGAGTCAGCTTCAGCATGTTGTAGGTGTTGCAATGCTCGCACGTCTGCTCGGTGACGTGGTCGGCGATGCTGTCGGGCGCGAAGAAATATTCCCGGTCCGCATTGCCGCCGATCGCGAAGCTGTGATGGTGGACCACCCGCTCCCAGAAGAAGCGCGCCGCGGTCGCCTTGGGCTGGTCGCCGCCCTTCGTCACCTCGTGGATGCGCGCCAGCCCGACCAGCTTGGGCACCTGCGTATTGGCGTGGAAATTGGCGAGCGTGTCCTCCTGCCGCGTCAGCGGATCGAGCACGCGATGGTCGTAGAACAGGTTCGCCATGCGCAGCCAGCGCGCGTCGCCGGTCCGGGCGTAGAGCTCGGCATAGCTGTCGTTCATCCCGCCATATTCGCAGCCCAGCACGGTCTGGAGCTGCTCGGGCGACAGCGCGGTGAACACCCGCTCGAAATAGCCGCCCAGCCCCTCGGCCACCGCCAGCGCCCGGGCGTTGCCCCAGCCGCCATGCACGTCGAGCAGCCCGGCGAACAGCTTGTGCACCGTGTACATGGGCGACCAGCTGCCGTTGAGGTCGAACCCCGCCGAGCGGATGTCCCCCTTCACGATCTCGTCGAAGATCTCGACCCCGTCGACGATCGTGCCGTCCTTCCGCTTGCGCCCCAGCGCGCCGACATAGCCGGTGCCGCGCTTCGCCTGCGCCTCGGCCAGCTCGCCGACGATATAGTCGGCCCGCCGGCGCATCTCGGGATCGCCGGTCTGCTGGTACATCAGCACCAGCGCGGTCATGTAATGGCCCAGCGAATGGCCCGCGATCGTATCGCTCTCCCAGCCGCCATAGATCGCCGCCTTGGGCTCCAGCCCGGCATATTTGCGGACATTGTGGAGGAAGCGGTCGGGGCTCAGCCGATGGAGATAGCCGCGATTGACCTCGACCGCGGTGGCATAGTCCGACGGCTTCAGCCGCACCGCCGACAGGGGAAGGGGCTTGGCCCGGGTCGCGCCCGGATCGGCCGCCGCCATCGCCAGCCCGCGCGACGGAAGGGCCGTCGCCACCAGCGCCGCCGCGGCGCTCCCGGTCATCATTGCGCGTCGAGTCTGCATGATGCGAGGCTATCGGGTATTTCGTATAATATCGAGCGAATTGTTCAGCGGCCGCGACTTGGCCTATCCTGTCCCGATCAGAGTGTCGGGAGAGCGAGGATGAGCGTGACGGGTCGCGAGCTGAGGTCGAGGATCGACGAGGACGGCCGCCTCACCCTCAGCCTCGAACAGGTCGAGACGGGCGATCCCGGCCCCGACGAGCTGCTCGTCCGGATCGAGGCCGCGCCCGTCAACCCCAGCGACCTCGGCCTGCTGCTCGGGCCCGCCGACCTCGCGACCATGCGTCCCCTGGGTGAAGGCCGGACCGGCCTCGTCCTCGACGTGCCGCCCGGCCGGATGGGCGCGGTCAAGCCGCGGCTCGGCCAGTCGCTGCCGGTCGGCAACGAGGGGGCGGGCACCGTCGTCGCCGCCGGCGCGAACGCCGCCGGGCTGGTCGGCCGCCGCGTCGGCATGATCGGCGGCGCGATGTTCGCCGACTATCGCCGGATCAAGGCGCGCGATGTCATCCCCCTGCCCGACGGCGCCAGCGCCGCCGACGGCGCGGCGATGTTCGTCAATCCGCTCACCGCCCTGGGTTTCGTCGAGACCGCGCGGATGGAGGGGCATCGCGCGATCGTCCACACCGCCGCCGCCTCCAATCTCGGCCAGATGCTCCAGCGCATCTGCACCGCGGACGGCGTGCCGCTGGTCAATATCGTCCGCTCGCCCGAGCAGGCGGCGCTGCTCCGCGACCTCGGCGCGACGCATGTGCTGAACAGCCGCGCCCCCGACTTCACCGCCCGGCTGACCGACGCGATCGCCCAGACCGGCGCCACCATCGCCTTCGACGCGATCGGCGGCGGCACGCTCGGCGGCGACATCCTCGCCGCGATGGAGCGCGCCGCGGTGCGCGGCATGACCGAATACAGCCGCTACGGGTCGGACACGTTCAAGCAGCTCTACGTCTATGGCGCGCTCGATCTCGCCCCGCTCACCCTCAACCGCCTCGCCTTCGGCTTCCGCTGGAGCGTGTCGGGCTGGCTCCTCTTCCCCTTCCTCCAGCGCGCCGGGGCAGAGGTCGCCGCCCGCCTGCGCGCCCGCGTCGCCGCCGAGCTCACCACCACCTTCGCCAGCCGCTACAGCCGCACCATCGGCCTCGCCGACGCGCTCGATCCGGACACCCTGCGCGCCTATGAGCGCAAGGCGACCGGCGAGAAGGTGCTGATCGATCCCACGCTGGGATAGATAGACCGACCGCTCCGATTGACCCCGACGACGGGCACGCTAGGTTTCGGTCCATCCGGGGGGATCGATGCCGCTTTTGGACCTGCTGACCGCGCCTCAGGCCGTCGCGTTCACCGCGGCGCTCGTGCTGATGGCCGCGATCGGACTCATCGAGGCGCTTGGATTGGGGACGGGCGGCCTCGGACTCGATCTCGACCTTGATGCCGGACTGCTCGACTGGCTCGGCATCGGCCGTGTGCCGCTGCTCGTTCTTCTCGTCGCCTTCCTTGCCGCATTCGGCGGCCTCGGCCTCGCCGGACAGCAGATCGCGTGGGCATGCACGGGCGGACTGGTCACCGGCTGGATCGCCGCGCCCGCTGCGGCCCTCGCGTCCCTGCCTGTCACCGCGGGGCTCGCCCGCATTCTCGCACGCGTCATGCCGCGCGACGAAACCACGGCAATCGAAGTAGACGATCTGATCGGCCGCACCGGCGCGATCGTCGTCGGCCGGGCCGCGGCGGGATCGCCGGCGCGGGTCCGCGTGCTCGATCCGCACGGCCAGCCCCATCACGTGCTGGTCGAACCGAACGATGCCGACACCGAATTCCACGAAGGGGACACGGTGCGGCTCGTGCGGCGCGAAGGCCAGACCTTCCGTGCCATTCTTCATGATTCGCCCCGTCTTACGGATTGGATGACGCTATGACCGATCTGGTCCCCGCGGGCCTTGGCCCGGTGATCCTCTATGCCGGCGTGCCGCTGCTCGCGCTCGTCATCATCGGCATCGTCATGGCGCGCCTCTACAAGCGCGCGTCGAAGGAGATCGCCTTCGTGCGCACCGGCTTTGGCGGGGAAAAGGTGGTGATGAACGGCGGCGCGCTCGTGCTGCCGGTGCTGCACGAGACGATGCCGGTCAACATGAACACCGTCCGTCTGGCAGTGGAGCGGCGCAACGGCGACGCGCTGATCACGCTCGACCGTTTGCGCATCGACGTGCGTGCCGAATTCTACGTACGCGTCCGCCCCGATCGCGAGGCGCTGGCCACTGCCGCGCAAACGCTCGGCCAGCGCACCATGCATCCGGAGGCGCTGAAGGAGCTGGTCGAAGGCAAGTTCGTCGACGCACTCCGCTCGGTGGCCGCCGGCATGACGATGAACCAGCTCCACGAACAGCGCAGCGAATTCGTGCAGAAGGTCCAGCAGGTCTCGTCCGCCGATCTGGCGATGAACGGGCTGGAGTTGGAAAGCGTGTCGCTGACGGGGCTGGACCAGACGTCGATCGAGCATTTCAATGCCAACAACGCCTTCGACGCCGAGGGTCTGACCAAGCTGACCGAGCAGATCGAGCTGCGCAAGAAGGCGCGCAACGATATCGAGCAGGATACCCGCGTTCAGATCGAGGCGAAGAATCTGGAGGCGTCGCGCACCAGCTTCACCATTGCCCGCGACGCCGAGTTCGCCCGGCTGGAGCAGGAGCGGGAGCTGGAGGTACGCCGCGCCGAACAGGCCTCGGAGATTGCGCGGCAGCAGACCGATCGCCAGCGCGAGGCGGATCAGGCCCGCATCGCCGCCAAGCAGCAGACCGACGCCGCGCAGATCGAGGCGGACCGGGCGATCCAGGAAGCACGGATCGCGCAGGAGCAGGCGCTCGCCATCGCCCGCCAGGAGCAGCAGATCGCCGTCCAGAACAAGAGCCGCGAGGAAAGTCAGGCCAAGGCGGTGGCTGACAGCGCCCGCGCCGAGGCCGTCGCAGCCGAGGAGAAGGTCTCGACCGCCCGCCAGACCGAAATCGCCGAGCGAACCAAGCGAATCGAACTCATCGACGCCGCGCGCGAGGCCGAACGTGCCGCCATCGCGGTCAAGGTCCAGGCGGAGGCTGAGGCGCAGGCAGCCGCCGACCGCGCAGCCGCGCTGCGGGCCGCCGCTGAAGGCGAGGCGGAAGCGGAGAAGCTGCGCGCAGACGCTGCCCGCGTCCGTTTCGAGGTCGAGGCAGCGGGCCAGCGGGCGGTCAACGAGGCAGCCAATTTGTTGTCCAACGAACAGGTGTCGCTCCAGACGAAGCTCGCGCTGCTGAAGGTCCTGCCCGATCTCGTTCGCGAAGCCGCACGCCCGCTCGAGGCGATCGACAGCATCCGCATTGTCCAGGTCGACGGGCTGGGCTCCGGCTCTACGACGGCGACCTCGTCTTCGAAGGAGAATGGCAGCAATGACGGCAATCTGGCCAATGCGGCAGTCTCCGCCGCGCTTCGCTATCGTGCGCAGGCACCCGTGATCGATGGGCTGATGAAGGAACTCGGCCTCGGCGGTGCCACGCTCGACGGCCTCGTCAAGGGCGCCAGCGAGGAGGTGCTCGGCCCGTCGGCGTGATGCCTCGCCACGGCAAGGATCCGGCCAGTGCTTCCTTGGCCTAGTCGCCCCCACCCGACCTTGCAGCCTGATCCACTCGGGCGGGATCGTTGCACGACGCTGGCCGGTCGCTCGAGCGACAGCCATCTTGCGCTGTTCCGATGAGCTTCCACCTACGCCGGCAATCGCTCCGCTTCCTTACTGATGGAGCGGCCCCCTAGAACGCCATCGTCACGCCCACCGTCGCCAGCGGCACCACCGCGGCCGTTTCCGCGTCCTCGCTGCCCAGCCGGCGCAGCGTCGCGTCGCGGAGCAGCGCCAGCACCTCCGCGCGCAGCCGCCAGTGCGCGCCGCCGGCGGTGAAGGGGTGCGCATAGGCCAGCCCCGCACTCGCATAGGCGACGGTCCCCGTGCCCGGCCCGTAGAAGCCGCCCCAGCCCGTGCCGACCAACAGCGGCACGCTGAGGCTCGGTGCGTCCTCGCCGTGGCCCAGCGCCAGCTCGGGCTGGATCGAGGCCTGCGCATAGACGCCGCCGTCGCCGCGCGTCCGCGTCGTCACCGCCGCGGCGGGATGGAGCGCCGCCAGCCCCCGCTCGCCGTCGAGCGCCGCGGTCAGGCTCGCCTCGTGCGTGGTGGCCGAGACGCCGTTGGGGCTCGCCTTGATCGTATAGGCCGCGCCGAGCCGCCAGCCGCCCCCCGGCGCGACGACCAGCCCGACCAGATTGTTGCTCTCGTACCAGCCGCGCGGCCGCGCCCACTCCGCCGCGACCGGGGCGTGGAGGCCGTTGGACGAGGTGCCGACCAGCCAGAAGTCGGCCTTGCCGGCCCGGTCGCGCCCGAGTTCCCAGGCGAAGCCGAGCTGCGCATGCACCGGCACCCGGTCGAGATTGGCGGCATCGTCGTCATAGCCGCCGCGCGCGAAGTCGCCGTTGCGCAGGTCGAGGCCGATGATCGGGTGGAACCGGCCGGCACCCACGGCCGTGCCGCCCAGCCCCGCATCCTCGGTATCGATCACCGGCGCGCGCTGCGCGGTCGCGCCGGCGGGGAACAGCATGACGAGCGTCAGCAGCGATGCGCCGAGATGGCTCCGTCCCGCGCGCCCGCCCCGCCCGCCTGTCGCGTGTCGCCGGGCGCGACGGCGAGCCGTTCCCGATCTTTCATCCCCCCTGTCGCGGGAGAGACCGGGCGGCGCTCCGCCGTCGCCGGCACGAGCGGACGCGAGCGGCACCGCGCGCGGGCGACCTGCCTCACCCACGCGGCGGCGCAGCGCGGCTCGCGGTCCGGTTGGCTGGTGTCACCCGCCAGATCGTGTTCGACAGATCGTCGGCGATGAACAGCGCCCGGCGCGGCGCGTCGTAGAGGACGCCCACCGGCCGCCCGCGCGCCTTGCCGTCGGGGCCAATAAAGCCAGTGACGAGGTCGCGCGGCTGCCCCGCCGGCCGCCCGCCGCGGAACGGGATCCACGTCACCTTGTAGCCCGCCAGATCCTGCCGGTTCCAGCTGCCATGCTCGCCGACGAACGCGCCCTCGGTGAAGGGTCCGCCCCAGCCGCCGCCGGTCGCGAAGGACAGGCCGAGCGCCGCGACATGCGAGCCCAGCGCATAGTCGGGCACCGTCGCCTTCGCCACCATGTCGGGCCGCTGCGGCCGCACCCGCGGATCGACATTCTGTCCCCAATAGCTGTAGGGCCAGCCATAGAAGGCGCCGTCGCGTACCTCGGTCAGATAGTCGGGCACCAGCCGCGCACCCAGCTCGTCGCGCTCGTTGACCACGCTCCACAGCCGGCCCGTGCCGGGGTTGATCGCCAGCGCGGTCGGGTTGCGGATGCCGGTCGCGATCGCGCGGTGCGCGCCGGTCGCGCGGTCGATCTCCCAGACCACGGCGCGGTCCTCCTCCACCTCCAGCCCGCGCTCGCCGACATTGCTGTTCGAACCGATGCCGACATAGAGCTTGCTGCCGTCCGCGCTGGCGGCGAGCGACTTGGTCCAGTGATGGTTGACCCGCGAGGGCAGCTTGGTCACCTCCCAGCCCGGCTGCGCGATCCGCGTCGCGCCCGGGGTATAGGCGAAGCGCTTGAGCGCGCCCTGCTCGGCGACGAACAGATCGTTGCCGACCAGCGCCAGGCCATAGGGCGCGTCGAGCCCGTCGAGGAACACCGTCTGCAGCTCGGGCCGGCCGTCGCCATCGGCGTCGCGGAGCAGCGTGATGCGGTCGCCGCCCTTCACGCTCGTCGTCCCCAGGCTCTTGATATAGCCCGCGATCACATCCTTGGGCCGCAGCTTGGGGGCATGGCCGCCCTTGCCCTCCGCGACCAGCAGGTCGCCGTTCGGCAGCACCAGCATCTGGCGCGGCACCTTCAGCCCGGTGGCGACCGGGGTGATGGCGAAGCCCGCCGGCACCGTCGGCCGGCTGTCGCCCCACGCCTCGGGCCGGGCGATCTTCATCGGCGGCACCAGCGTCTGGTTCTGCGCGGGCAGCTGCGGGTTGGGGCCGGTCTGGCGGACATCGGTCGGCTGGCCGCCACATCCGGCGAGCAGCGCCAGCGCGGCGAGCGGAAGACGGGCGCGGCTCACCGTGCCATCTCCCGCCGGCCCAGGCCGCCGCCGAACGCGATCCACCCCGCCGCCACCGCCGCGCCCGAGGAGATCAGCGACAGCAGCAGTCCGGCCGTCCCCACCGAACTCCATGCGTCGCGGCTGTGGTGGAAGGCGTTGACCAGCCCCACGCCCCAGGCGAGCGCGAGGAGCAGCGGCGACAGCAGCGTCCCCCGCCGCCGCAGCGCGTCGACCAGTCCCCAGAGCAGCGCCAGCCCGCCGCAGAGCAGCGCGAAGGTGATCGCCCAGGCGGCGATGTTCGACCACTGCATCTCGGCGCTGTTCAGATAGGTGATGTCGGCGAGCAGCGCCGCCGGGAACAGCGTCACCGGCACCGCCAGCAACAGGCCATGGAGCGGATGCACGCCCCGTCGCGCCATGGCGGACGCGCGGGACGCGGGAAACAGGGACGCCATGGTACCTCCGGGGTGCAGGGGACGGGATGTCCCCGGATAATCCCCCAGAGGCCCGCATGGTTGCGGGGGGCGGACCGGCGATGGTCGGAGCCGCCCCGGCACAGCTCCACACGGCCCCGATTTGCGCTGTATTATGTTTATAATACAGGCTAGGGAGGGATCATGCTCCGTATCGCCGCCGTCGCCATCGTCCTGGTTGCCCTCCTCGCCGCCGGCATGGCCGCCACGGCGCAGGGCTATCGCCCCGAATTTCGCCCGGAGACGCTGAAAGGTCCGCCGGCCGGCGCGCCCAATCAGGTGCTGGTACTGGGTACGCAGCATCTCTCCGGCCTGCCCAAACCCTTCGATCCCGCCCTGCTCGAGCCTCTCCTCGACCGGCTCGCCGGCTGGCGACCGACCGGCATCGCGACCGAGGATCTGTCGGGTCCGCAATGCGACATGCTTCGTCGGTATCCGTCGCGCTACAGGGAGACGGTCGAGACCTATTGCTACGATCCCGCCGCCGCCCACCGGGCGACCGGCCTCGACGTGCCGACCGCCTATGCCGAGATGGAACGACGGCTTGCCGCGCCCGCCCTGTCCTTTTACCCCCGCCGAGCGGCGCCATCTCATCGCCGTGATGCTCGCCGCGGGAGAGCCGGGTTCGGCGCTCGTCCAGTGGCTTCGCCTGCCGGTGGCCGAACGGCATGCGGGCGACGGCCTGACCGACGATCTCGTTGCGGGCGTCGTCCGCTATGCCGCCCGGCCCAACGAGACGGCGATGATCGGCGCCACGCTCGCCGCCCGGCTCGGTCTCGAACGGCTCTGGTCGGTCGATGATCATAGCGCCGACACCCCCGATGGCGACGATCCCGCCGCCGCCAAGGCCTATGGCGACGCGATCACGCGCGCCTGGGACAATCCGGCAACGCGGGAGCGACTGGCGGCGGACACGCGCTTCATGGCAGGCCTGGCCCAGCCCGGCGGCGTGCTCGCCTATTATCGCTGGCTCAACGCACCGGACGCGCCGATGCTCGCCTTCCGGTCGGACTTCGGCGCCGCGTTGGTCGAGCGCTCGCCGATCCAGGCGGGGCGCCGCTATGTCGGCTATTGGGAGACGCGCAATCTGCGCATGGTCGCCAATATCCGCGACGTGCTGGGCCGCTATCCGGGCATGCGCCTGCTCGCGATCGTCGGCGCCTCGCATAAGGGCTATTACGAGGCCTATCTCAACCAGATGCACGACGTCCGCCTGACCGACACCGCCGCCTTCCTGCGCTAGACCGCGGTCCATCCGCACCGAAGCGGACGTCATTCCGGCAAAGGCGAGACCTTCGCATAAACGCCGTCATCCCCGCGGAGGCTGGACTCTGCGGGTATCGGCATGACGCAGGCGTCGCAGCAGGCCGCGGCCGGCGTTGGGGCGACGACCGTGGCCAAGTGGATGAGCCGGCCGCGCCGCCCATTCCCCCGCCCGCCGATCGTGCCTAGGATGGCGGTGATGAAGCCGCTCTCTTCGTTCCTCGCCGTCGCGTTCTGCACGGCCGCGCCGGCCTCGGCGAAGACGATCCTGTTCGTCGGCAACAGCTTCACCTTCGGCGCGAATTCGCCGGTGCGGGTGCTCGATGCCGATCGCGTCACCGACCTCAACGGCGAGGGGGTCGGCGGCGTCCCCGGCCTGTTCCGCCGCTTCGCCGAGCAGGCCGGGCTCGACTGGCAGGTGTCGCTGGAAACCGCGCCGGGCCGCACGCTCGGCTGGCACCTCGCCAACCGCCGGCCCCTGGTCGACCGGGCCTGGGATGCGGTGGTGCTCCAGGAATACAGCACGCTCGACCCGCAACGGCCGGGGGACGCGACCGCCTATATCGCCGATGCCCACCGCTTCGCCGCGATGCTCCGCGCCCGCAATCCGTCGGTGGCGATCACGCTGACCGCCACCTGGACCCGACCCGATCTGGCGCTCGCCCCCGACGCGCAGCCCGGCGGGCGCTGGACCGGCAGCGGCGTCGCGGCCATGGCCAACGACCTGCGCCGCGCCGCCGACCGGGCCGCCGGGGCCGCGCGCGCCCGCGTCGCGCCGGTCGGACAGGCCTTCACCTGCGCGATCCGCGCCGGCGCGGCGGACGAAGACCCCTATGACGGGATCGCATTCGGCCGGGTGCCGCTCTGGTCGTTCGACCATTATCATGCCAGCAGCTACGGCTATTATCTCGAGGCGCTGGTCCTCTTCGCCCGCGTCACCGGTCGCGACCCGCTGGCGCTCGGCGACCGCGAACGCGCCGCCGCCGACCTGGGCTTCTCCCCCGCCGAGACCCGCGCGCTGCAACGGGCGGCGCATGACGCCATCGCCAGCGACGGCGCCTGCGGGGCATAAGGCGAGGCAGCTCTCCGGCCCTTGCCCCCGGCCCGCATCCGCGCGACAGTCGCAGCGGGGACACAGGGGGAACGTCGATGCTCGACCGGATCGCCACGCTCGTCGCGACCGCGCTGCTCGCCGCCGCGCCCGCCGCCGCGCAGGCGCCGCCACGCTATGCCGTGATCGACATGCATTTCCACGCCGACCGGCCGGACGACGAGGGGCCGCCCGGCGGCAAGGCATGCGGGCCCTATGAGGAATGGGCGCCGCGCGACCCGGGCGCGGACATCGACGCCTATCTGCAATGGTTCACCGGCGCGCCGCCCTGCCGCACCGTGCTGGCGTCCCCCACCGATCCCGTGGTGCTGCGCGACCGCGGCATCGCCATGCTCAAGCGCCACAAGGTGCTGGCGCTCGCGGGCGGCGCGGCCGCCACCGTCGAGGATTACCGCAGCCACGCCGAGGGCCATATCCTACCCGCACGCGGCTTCGGCAGCAGCGGGGAACTGCCGCCGATTGCCGAGCTGCGCGCGCTCCACGCCGCCGGGCGGCTCGCCGCCCTGTCGGAGATCACGACCCAATATGCCGGCATCGCGCCCGACGATCCCCGGCTCGAGCCCTATTATGCGCTGGCCGAGGAGCTCGACATCCCGGTCGGCATCCATATGGGTCCCGGCCCGCCCGGCACCGCCTATTTCGCCACGCCCGGCTATCGCGCCGCACTCGGCGATCCCCTGCGGCTGGAGCCGGTGCTGATCCGCCATCCGCGGCTGCGCGTCTATGTGATGCATGCCGGCTGGCCGCTCGCCGATGCGATGATCGCGCTGATGTTCGCCCATCCGCAGGTCTATGTCGACGTCGCGGTGCTCGACTGGGCCTATCCGCCCGCACATTTCCACGCCTATCTGCGCCGCCTGGTCGAGGCGGGGTTCGAGCGGCGGATCATGTTCGGGTCCGACAATATGGTCTGGCCCGGTGCGATCCCCGTGGCGATCCGCCGGATCGAGACGGTCCCCTTCCTCTCCGCCCGGCAGAAACGCCTGATCCTGCACGACAATGCCGCCCGCTTCCTGCGGATCGAGGGATAGGGCGGCACGGGACAGGACGGAACCGCCCTCCCCCTCAGGGATCGTCGCAAGATGCATCCGTCATGCCGGACCTGTTCCGGCATCCACCGGTCCGCATACGATCAGGCACTTGATCTTCTGGCACGGTGGCCCCCGGAACAGGTCTGGGGTGACGGTGCTTTCGGGGCATGGCGGGGGCTTATGCAGCGCTCCCCTTCAGGGGGGGGGCGGATCGATCCTGTGTCATCGCGATCCAGCCCTCACCGCACCGGCTGCGCCGGCCCGCCGGGGGTGATCCCCCGCTCGTTGACCGCATCGACGGTGAACACATAGGGCACGCCCGCATTCAGGCTGCGCACCGCGACCTGCGTATCGCCATAGACCTGCTGGCTCTGGATCATCAGGTCGGGGCGGATGCCGTAGCGGACGATGTAGAAGTCCGCCCCCGCCACCTTCACCCAGCGGAAGCTCGCCCGGCGCGGATCGGCGGCGTCGCGGACGGCGCTCGCCTCCGTCACCCGCCCGGGCAGCGGCACCGCGCCATGGCCGAACACGCGCAGGTCGTAGAGCGAGAATTTCGCGCCGTTGGGGCTGGCGAGGTTGCGCACCCGCACGAAGCGCGCCGCGGTCGCCCGCGGCAGCACGAACCAGGCGTGCGGCGTGTCCGCGCCCGTCCGGCTTTCGGGCACGATCGCGCGCCAGGCCTTGCCGTCGTCCGACGCCTCGACCGCGAAGCGATAGCCGCCGCGGCTCATTCCCACCGTGTCGGCATCCTGGTCCGCGAAATTGACCTGCACCGCCTCGACCGTACGCCCCGCACCGAGGTCGAGCCGGTACCATTCCCCCGCACTGCCGCTCGCCGCCGACCACCAGCTGCGCACATCCTCGTCCGCGGCGCGCTCGGGGCCGAAGCCCGGCAGCGACGAGGAGGCGGTGGCGGGCTTGCCGCGCGACAGCAGCATCCAGCCGGTCAGCCCGCGCGCGCCGTCGTAATAATGCGGATAGTCGCCCAGATAGGTGTCGGCGACCATCTCGCCGCCGGCGGTGAAGCGCGTCGGGAACAGCCCCAGCCGCCGCTCGAAGATATGCCGGCGCGAGATCGTCATCGTGCCGACATGCCACCAGGCCCCGCCCGGCCCCTGGAAGGTCCCGCCATGCCCCGCCCCGGTGATGAAGCCCGAGGGCTTGGCCGCGAACGGGCTATAGGGAGCATAGGCGAAGGGCCCCATGGGCGCGGTCGCGGTCAGCAACCCGTTGGCATAGCCTTTGAACTCGGTCCCCGGCCCCGAATATTCGAGATAGTAGCGGCCGTCATGCTTGGTCATCGCCGCCCCCTCGATATAGGAGGGGTTGTCGACCAGCTCGTTGGCGTTGCCCGGCACCTCCCAGCCGCGCGTCGCCTTGTCGCGCGAGGCGGGCAGGGTCACGCGGCGCAGCGTGCGAAAGGTCTTGCGGTCGAGCTCGGCGGCGTTGAGCGGCGCGGTCGGGCTCAGCCCGTCATAGACGTATAGCCGCCCGTCATCGTCCAGGAAAAGGCACGGGTCCTGGAACCCGCCGGGCAGCTCCGCCGCGACCGTCCAGCGGCCCGAGCCGGGATCGTCGGTCGTCCAGATCCGCGGCACGTCCTCGCTGGTCGCGAGATAGAGGCGCCCGTCGATCGCCACCACGGTCGGCGCGAACTTCTCGACCGCATAGCCGCTCGCCCTGACGAACCGCCAGTGCTGCAGGTCGGTCGATCGCCAATAGCCGAGCGAGTGCGAGACGAAGAGCCAGTATTCGCCCTTGAACGCCACCACCATCGGGTCCGCCGCCTCGCGGAACGGGATGCGCGGCTCGCTGAACGGGGGATAGGGCGCCTGGAAGCGATAGGGCAGGTCGATCGGATTGGCATAGACCCGCGCCCGGTCCCCCTGCGCCTGGACCGTCTGCGCCGCCCCCGGCACCGCCAGCCCCGCCATCAGCCCCGACGCGACGACCGCCGCCGCCGCCGCCCAACTCCGCCCGGTCATCCGCCCCTCCCCGCCGCCCTGTCGCGACATGCTCCGGCGGATTACTCTGAGAAATAAACCGGGGCAAGCCGAGATAAGCTGTAGGACTGGGGCACCTGTACGAAGAAGCCGCCGACTCACCGTCGACGGCTTCTCCGCTCCGGTCGCGTCGGTTCAGGCGACCGATGCCGCGATCGACTTGCGCCGGTAGCGTGCGGTTGCGGCGATCATGCCGAAACCGACCAGCATCATGCCCCACGTCGCCGGCTCGGGTACGGCGGTCGCCACCTCGAAATTGGTCGAGATGGTCTGGCCGCCCGCGAAGCTGAGGTTCACATTGTCGATGCCGCCGCGGAACGTGCCCGCGTTCGTCGAACCATTATTGAACCCGGAACCCACGCCGATGCTGATGCCGTAGACGGTCAGGTCGGCTCCGCCATTGTCGGCGATCCACTGCGACAGGGTCTTCTGTCCGCCATTGGCGCTGGCGAAGGTGGGCCCCAGCGCCGCGTTGGTCGCCCAGAAGATCCCGCTGTTCAGATCGCCGGTCAGCGTCGTCCAGGCATCGACCGGCGCGGCCTGCTGCTGCTGATAGATATTCTCGAACACCAGCGAGCCTGCGAACGAGCCGTTCTTGGCGATGTCCATCCGCATGACCGGCGCAAGGCCGCTCGAGACGGTGGACGCACTGCTGCGATAGAAGTCGTAGGAGATGCTGCTCAACGACGACAGTGCCACGGGTGCGCTCATATAATATTGCAGGTCGGCCTTGCTGTCTCCCGAGGTCGTCGAGAAGAAGGCGGAGCCGTTACCGCTGCGGGCAAAGTCCGTGGTGATGCCCACAGTGCCGCCACCGCCGACATTCGCCTGATACCATTGACCGGTCGTCAGGGTACCAGAGGCGCGATTGGCGCCCCCTGCCGGGCCGACAACCGTGGTCCGCGTGCCCGTGGCATCGGTTTCGGTGGATGCGACGCCCGCCCCATAGACGCCGTTGATATTCTGCAGGCTTGTATTCTCGGTCGTCGCCGCGAAGGCGCACGTCGGCAATGCAGCGACCAGCGCTGCGACCAGCATCAACTTGCTCACTAGTTCCTCCCCCGTGTGGTAAACGCGGTGTAAACTGAATCAAGATGCTGACAAGAGGCCAATTTTCTCGAGCGACCGTCCTAAAGTCGAACAACACTCATTGCGTAAGCGTAATGACCGACTCAGATCTTGAACCTGATCCTGCCGCTCGAGCGGACTCAGGTACGATCCGCGCACTGTCGTCGGCGGTTGTGCACGATACGGCTCGGCTCAGGAAAAATCCGCACGGACGATTCCGTCCTCACTCCTCCTCGGTCCACGCATAATCGACCAGCACCGTCGACTCGACCGGCCGGCCGCGCCCGTCGCGCCAGGGGGCGTAGCGGAAGCGTTTCTCGACCAGTTTGAGGATCCGCGCATCGAGCGCCGGATAGCCGGTCGACCGGGTGGCCTCGCATTCCGTCAATCTCGTATTGACGAGGAGGATACACTTGACCGATATCGATCGCCCGATCACCGCCTCCCCGATCACGTCCGCGCCGTCCTGGAAGGTCAGATAGCCCTTCAGATAATGCGGTTCGGTTTCGGCCCCCCAGCCGCCGCCATCGCCGTCTCCGTCGCCGCCCGCGCCGCGTCCGTCGCCGAGACCGCCCGCGCCGGGACCGGGGCCGGGCCGTACCGCCGCCCCCTGCGTGGCCGCACGTCCGATCCCCGCCACCGGGGCGGCGACGACCGGCGGCGGCACGATCGCCGGCACGGGCGGGGCGACGATCTCGGTCGCCTGCGAGCGCAGTCCCGCCGGCGCCGCGCGCCCCTCCGGCCGCGACACATGCCGTCGCTCCGGCACCACCCGCGGCGCGGGCGGCGGCGGCGGCACCGTGACGTCGAAGGTCGCCAGGCTCTCCTCCGCCCCGCCCGTTCCGCGCATCGCCAGCCCGCTCACCAGCGCCCAGCCGACCGCCACCGTCAGCAGCGCCGTCAGCGCCGCCGATCCCAGCCGCTCCCGGCGCGGAATATGCTCGCCGTACATAGGCTTATAGCTGGGCACTCCCGCACCGCGTACAAGCCTGCTATCGGCGGCCCATGCTCAACCTCAACGGCATCACCGTGCGCCTCGGCGGCCGCACGATCCTCGACGGCGCATCCGCGGCGCTGCCGCCGGGCAGTCGCGTCGGGCTGATCGGGCGCAACGGCGCCGGCAAGTCGACCATGGTCAAGGTCGTCGCCGGCCTGCTCGAACCCGATGACGGCGCGGTCGAGATGCCGCGCGGCGCGCGCCTCGGCTATATCGCGCAGGAGGCGCCGGCGGGCGACGCCACCCCCTTCGACACGGTGCTCGCGGCCGATACCGAGCGCGCCGCGCTCCTCGCCGAGGCGGAGGGGTGCGAGGATATGGACCGGCTGGGCGACATCCATGAGCGGCTGATCGCGATCGACGCGCACGCCGCCCCCGCCCGCGCCGCGCGCATCCTGGTCGGCCTCGGCTTCGATGCGGAGATGCAGCAGCGCAGCCTCGACAGCTTCTCGGGCGGGTGGAAGATGCGCGTCGCGCTCGCCGCCCTGCTCTTCTCCCAGCCCGACATCCTCCTCCTCGACGAGCCCTCGAACCATCTCGATCTCGAAGCGGTGATGTGGCTGGAGGATTTCCTGAAGACCTATCCGGCGACGATCGTCGTGGTCAGCCACGAGCGCGACTTCCTCAACAATGTCGTCGATCACATCCTCCACCTCCAGGGCGGCAAGGTGACCCTCTATGTCGGCGGCTATGACGCGTTCGAACGCCAGCGCGCCGAGCGCATGGCGCAGATCGCCGCCGCCCGCGCCAATCAGGAGGTGCAGCGCGCCAAGCTGCAGGACTATATCGCCCGCAACTCGGCCCGCGCCTCCACCGCCAAACAGGCGCAGAGCCGCGCCAAGATGCTCGCGAAGATGCAGCCGATCGCCGAGCTGGCCAATGATCCGACGCTCAGCTTCGACTTCCCCAATCCGTCGGAGCTGCGCCCGCCGCTGATCACGCTCGACCATGCCAGTGTCGGCTATGGCGACACGCCGATCCTCCACCGGCTCAACCTGCGGCTCGACCCGGACGACCGGATCGCGCTGCTCGGCCGCAACGGCAACGGCAAGACGACGCTCGCCCGCCTGCTCGCCGCGCAGCTCGCGCCGATGGACGGGGCGATGAACGCGACCGGCAAGATGAAGGTCGGCTATTTCACCCAATATCAGGTCGAGGAGCTGGAGGCGGACGACACGCCGCTCGCGCACATGACCCGGGTGATGACCGGCGCGAGCCCGGCCGCGGTGCGCGCGCAGCTCGGCCGCTTCGGCTTTTCGGGCGACCGCGCCACCGCGCGCGTCGGCACCATGTCGGGCGGCGAGCGCGCCCGGCTCGCGCTGGCGCTGGTCACGCGCGAGGCGCCGCACCTCCTGATCCTCGACGAGCCGACCAACCATCTCGACGTCGATGCGCGCGAGGCGCTGGTCCAGGCGCTCAACGCCTATACCGGCGCGGTGCTGCTGGTCAGCCACGACCGCCACATGCTGGAGCTGACGGCGGACCGGCTGGTGCTGGTCGACCAGGGCACCGCGCGCGAGTTCGACGGCAGCCTCGACGACTATATCGCGCTGATCCTCGCCGGCGACGGCAAGCCGGCGGCCGAGCCCAAGGCGAACAAGAAGGACGAACGCAAGGCCGCCGCCGGCCGGCGCGAGGCCGACAAGGCGCTGCGCAAACAGGCCCGCGACGCCGAGGCCGAACTCCAGAAGCTGACCGCGCAGCGCAGCGCGATCGACCAGGCGATGTTCGACCCCAAGGGCGCCGACCCCGCGCTGGCCAAACTCACCATGACCGACCTGATGAAACGCCGCGCCGACCTGACCGCGCGGATCGAGGCGGCCGAGGCGACATGGCTGGAGGCGAGCGAGGCGCTGGAGACGGTGTGAGGGGGGGCGGAAAGGGTCTGGGTAGCCTTAAAACATTGCCTGCCAAGCCATGTCGGCCGCCGCCGGACGACGGCGGGATATGGTCCCACCGCTAATGACCAAACTGATCCTTTAGGGAACTGTGGTTAACTAGGAATGTCCTGTATTGGCGGAGAGCGGAATGGCCGCTTTGGAGCAGTGGGGCGCCGTTGCGGCCATTTATTCACGCCGGCTTCTACGGCAGCTTGACGCTCCATTCCGGTCGTTCGGCAAGCATCTTACCCCCTTGGAAGATGCCGCCAAATGGCGCTTGCCGTTACCCGTCAGCGTTCACAGCGCGCTCACGGTCTGCAATGAACTTGTCCCACGCCGCGAGCTCCGCCACATGGCCGTCCAAGTTCGCCATCATGTTCAGAGGAATATAGGCATCGACTCGGGAGATCAGTGCGCCGTAGTCCGCATCCCAAAGCTGAATTTCTCCATTACCGAAATAGTCCCAAACAAACTGGCAGCGCTCTTTCCCATTCTTGGCGGCAGCGACGCTGCCATCGTCATAGAGCTGGAAGCTATGGTCGAGGTCAAACTCGAGGCGTTCGTCCGCGAAGTTCAGCCAAAACACGATTTCGGCCAAGCCGTCGACGCTGCGATACACCAGTTCAATACGCTGATTGGTCAACCCGGCATGCACCGGCATCAACCCCTTTAGCAGTGGGAACGGGTCGCTGCGCCGCAATCGAAAATTAATCGTAGGAAGATCGACATTAGCCTGCAGGTCTGGAGGCTCTGGGAGCACGCTGGCCTGAATGACTGCAGGCGGTAGAATGCGCTTCCAACCGCGTAACTCATACAGGTGCTCGCGCCAAGCTTTATGCCTTGTCTGAATCCCGAGATGGTCTTCGATAGCGAGTACGGCCAACGCTTCTATGATCGGCCGTTCCGCCTCCAATCGCCGGGCGTCGCGCGGATCATCGGGGTTGATGATGGGATCGGCTTTCGCGTGCGCGATTGCATGCCGACCGGATTCTCGGAGATGCTTGCCAATATCGCCTTGAATGTTCGCTTTGAGTTTTTCGAGTGCATCCTTTGCGCGGTGTCCCTCAACACGAACAATGTTTGCCGTCACCCAATTGCCCCGCGCTGGTCCGTCGGGGATTGCGGTTTCGAGCGCACGATAAAATGACAAAAAGGAATAGCCCGGATGGTTCAGGCCGCGGCCTTCGCGAACCAGAGCCAAGGCCAATTTTTGAGGGCCGTTCTCAAATACCGGCAAGTCAGATAAGTCAAACTCATCGAGGATCGCGTTTCCGGTCGATTGCTGGCGTCCCATCATGCGTGGCAAATCCCCGCCGCTCATATGGACGACCATTGCCCCCGTATCCTGCTGCCAAGCCAAAAGGCTCAACGCGCGATGAAGGAGAGCGAAGCACTCATCGCGGTCCATTTCGGCGGGCTTGCTCGTGGCTAGCCCCGGATAGTGGTCTGTTGTGAGTGGCATGATCCAAACTTGGCATCCTTCGAACGCGAAGAATTGTGGTTTCGTCGGCCAAGCGGTACGAGTATCAATATTCAAGCACACCCATTCGCCGCTTACTAATAGACCGGGTGTGTCAGCGACGATCTCGTTGAGCGACTTCATCTTCAGGTTGATCATCGCTCGATGTTCCCCGCAATCAGCGCCACATCGCCAGCGCCTTTAGGTCGTGGCTCTCCGAGGGGCTGCCTTGCGCGATAAGTCGCCCAATAGCGGCCAGACAGCAACTGTCCCAGTCTAAGCTGTTCGCTAATACCTGAACCAGCGCCAAGTTTCGGGTAGCGTAGACGTCGGTGTTATCGGCGGATCCTAAGCGCACGTGGATCGTCGGCAAGTGGGCGGAATTGGTCATCGCCCTTACCTGAAAAGAGAGCCCACACGCCCTTGCTTCAGCGCACCTACATTGGAGCGAACAGCGGTCCCGCCGCCCCCTTCATAATAACGCCCCCTCCGCGCCTCCGCGCGAAGCACTTCACCCCAGCCCCAGCACCCGCGCCACCTCGCCGAAATCCCCCGCCACCGCATCCGCTCCCAGCGCCGTCAGCCGCTCGCCATGGTCCACCGCGCAGTGCCGCCCGGCGCAAAGCCCCACCACGAACGCCCCGGTCTTCGCCGCGCCCGTCACCCCCACGGGCGAATCCTCGATGATCGCGCAGCGTTCGATCGGGACGCCCAGCGCCTTGGCGCCATACCAATAGAGGTCGGGCTCCGGCTTGCCGCGCGCGACATGCTCCTTGCCCGAATAGAGGTGCGGGCCGAACGCCTCGCGCAGCCCGATATGGCGCAGATGCGCGTCGATCCACGCCGTGGTGCTCGACGAGACGATCGCCCGCGGCAGATCGGCGGGCAGGCTGCGGACGAAGGCGACCGCGCCTGCCACCTCGCCCACGCCCTCGCGCAGCACCCGCTCATTCTCGATCGTCCGCGCCGCGGCGAACTCCTCCGGCACCGGTCCGCCGATATGCCGCGCGATCGCGTCGAGAAAGCCTTGCCCTGACAGGCCCATGAAATGCGTCATCGCGTCGAGCGGCGTGGTCGGATGGCCCGCCGCGGTCAGCCATTCGGCGACGTGGCGGTTGCCTTCATATTCGCTCTCGACCAGCACGCCGTCGAAGTCGAACAGGATCGCGTCGGGCCGGAACATCAACCGCGCGCCCCGAACAATGCGGTGCCGACCCGCACATAGGTCGCGCCCAGCATCACCGCCGTCTCCAGATCGTCGGACATGCCCATGCTCAGCTCCGCCAGCCCCTGGTCGCGCGCCAGCTTGGCGAGCAGCGCGAAATAGGGCGCGGCCTCCACCCCCGCCGGCGGCACCGCCATCAGCCCCGCGATTGGCACCCCGGCCTCGCGCGCCGTCGCCAGCAGCGCCGGCAGGTCGGCGACCGCGCAGCCGCCCTTTTGCGGCTCGTCGCCGATATTGACCTGCACGAAGCAGCGCGGCCGGCGCCCGCTCTTCGCCATCGCCGCGCCCAGTGCCGTGACCAGCGAGGGCCGGTCGACGCTGTGGATCGCGTCGAACAGCGCCACCGCATCGGTCGCCTTGTTCGACTGGAGCTGGCCGACGAGGTGCAGCTCGACATCGGGCCAGCGCGCGCGCATGTCCGGCCATTTGGCCTGCGCCTCCTGCACGCGGTTCTCGCCGAACACGCGCTGCCCGGCGGCGAGCAGCGGTTCGATCGCGTCCGCGGCCTGGGTCTTGCTCACCGCCACCAGCGTCACGCTGCCGGGCTCGCGCCCCGCGGTCTTCGCCGCCGCGGCAATCTGCGCGGTCACCTGTTGCAGCCGCGCGCCACTGTCGTCTTGGGTCATGCGCGGCGCTATAGGCGGGGCCGTGGCGCGCCGATACCCCGAGAGCTGGCTGGTGACCGACGAGCGGGTCGGCGACGCGCTCTGGGCGATGCTCGCGCGGGTGCCGCCGGGCGGCGGCGTGATCTTCCGCCACCACGCCACCCCGCCCGCCGCGCGCCGTCGCCTGTTCCGCCGCGTCCGCCGCATCGCGCAGGCGCGCCGGCTGCTGCTCGTCGCCGCCGACCCGCCGCTCCCCGGCGCGGCGGGGACGCACGGCCGCGTGCCCCACGCCCTCACATGGCCCGCGCACGACCGGGCAGAGGTGCGCGCGGCGGCAAGGGCCGGCGCGCGGCTGCTGGTCCTCTCCCCCGCCTTCCCCACCCGCTCGCATCCCGGCGCACCGGCGACCGGCCCCGCCCGCCTCGCCCGCATGGCGCGGGGGAGCGGCCTGCCGATGATCGCGCTCGGCGGGATGACGCCCCGCCGCTACCGCCGCATCCGTACGCTCGGCTTCGGCGGCTGGGCGGCGATCGATGCCTGGCTGCCGTGACGCGTCAGCGCCGCGCGATCGGCACCACGCCGGTCGTGCGCGGCGGCGCATAGCCGAGGCCCGCATGGTCCGGCGTCGGGTGCCGCACCTTGGACGGGCGCCCCTCGGCCCGCATCCGCCGGTCGATCTCGTCCCAGTCCGGCAGCCCGTCCGCCTCGCTCGGCCAGTGGACGACGCTCGCCTCGTCGCACCAGTGCATCAGCCGCGGCATCGCCTGCAGATGCGCGCCGCTCGCCATATAGCCGCGCATCGCGGCCGGATCGCGCCACAGCGTCACCGTCCAGAAGGCGAAGCGCCGGTCGGCGAGCAGCTGCCCGGCCCGATAGCCCTCGGCCACGCGGATCTGCGCCAGCGTGCGGCGGGTATGCCAGGCGAAGCCCGGCAGGAAGCGGACCGACCGCAGCCGCAACCGGGTGACACTGACGAAGCCCATCGCATTGTCTCCTGCCGCGGCCTCACCCTCGCCGATCGGCGGGGCGCGCGCAATCCGCCGCGTTCAGCCCCGCCGCCGCCGCGGGTGGAGCGCGTCGCGCATCGCGATGCTCGAATTGATCCGCGTCACGCCCGGCATGCGCGACAGGATCTCGCCGTGCAGCGCCTCATAGGCGGCGACGCTGTCGGTCTGGACGCGCAGCCAATAGTCCACCCCACCGGTCATCAGGAAACAGGCGCGGATCTCCGGATATTGGCGCACGGCATGTTCGAATCGCGCCAAATAGTCCTCGGTCTGCCGTTCCAGCGTCACCTGCACCAGCACGTCGACCATGCCCCCTTCCTCCTCGGCCGGGCCGGTCAGCACCGTATAGCCGCGGATCGCCCCGCCCTGCTCCATCAGCCGGATGCGCCGGTGGCAGGCGGAGGCGGACAGGCCCACCGCCTTGGCGATCTCCGCATTGGACTGGCGCGCGTTGAGGCGCAGCTGGCGCAGGATCGCGCGGTCGGTCGCGTCGAGCGAATCGGGCATGATCGATGGAATTCCTGAAAGGGTCTGTGATGATGCTCATCACTTTGCACGATCCTGCGATCAATCGGCAGGATATTCGAACGTGATCGGCGTAAAGGACGAGGCATGGACGAGGATGTGATCGCCGGCGCGGTGCTGCGGATCGATCTGGGGGCGCTTGCCGCCAATTACCGGATCATCCAGCGCGCCGTCGCGCCCGCCGCGGTGGCGGGGGTGGTCAAGGCCGACGGCTATGGCCTCGGCGCGGCGCAGGTCGCCGAGGCGCTGATCGGCGCGGGCTGCCGCCACCTCTTCGTCGCGCTGCTGACCGAGGCCGCCGCGCTCAAGCCGCAGCTGCCGCCCAACATCCCGCTCTTCGTCCTCAACGGGCTCAACCCCGGCGCCGAGCCCGCCTGCGCGGCGATCGGCGCGATCCCCGTGCTCAATTCGCTCGACCAGATCGACCGCTGGGCGGCGGAGGCGCAGCGGCGCGGCCGCACCCTGCCCGCCGCGCTCCAGCTCGACAGCGGCATGTCGCGACTCGGCCTGCCGCCCGAGGAGGTGGAGGCGCTCGCCGCCGACTCCGCCCGGCTCGACGGAATCGAGACGGTGCTGGTGATGAGCCACCTCGCCTGCGCCGACGATCCCGCCGCCGCCGCCAACGCACGCCAGCGCGCCGCCTTCCTGTCGCTCGCCGAACGCCTCCCCGCCGCGCGGCGCTCGCTCGACAATAGCGGCGGCAGCCTCCTGCCGCGCGGGCATCTCGACCTCGTCCGCGCCGGCATCGCCCTCTATGGCGGCGCGCCGCAGGAGGGGGAGAACCCGATGCGGCCCGTGGTCTCGCTCACGACCCGCATCGTCCAGACCCGCACGGTCCCCGCCGGAACCGGCGTCGGCTATGGCCTCAGCTGGGTCGCGCCCCGCGAGTCGCGCATCGCCACGGTGCCGGTCGGCTATGCCGATGGCTGGCCCCGCCACCTCGGCAATATCGGCGCGGCGTTCATCGGCGGCATCCGGGTGCCGATCGCCGGCCGCGTCTCGATGGACAGTTTGACGCTCGACGTCACCGACGTGCCCGACGCGCTGCTCGCCCCCGGCTCGCTGGTGGAGCTGCTGGGCCCGCACCAGACGATCGACATGGTCGCGCGCGACGCGGGCACCATTTCCTACGAGATCCTGACCCGGCTCGGGCATCGCTATGCCCGGCATTATGCGACGGAAGGCATGACGGCATGAAGGTGGCGATCCTCGGCGGCGGCGTGATCGGCGTCACCTCGGCCTGGTATCTGGCGCAGGCCGGGCACGAGGTGACGGTGATCGACCGCCAGCCCGGCCCCGCGCTGGAGACGAGCTTCGCCAATGCCGGCGAGATCTCGCCCGGCTATGCCTCGCCCTGGGCCGCGCCCGGCATCCCGGCCAAGGCGGCGCGCTGGCTGTTCATGCAGCACGCCCCGCTGATCGTCCGTCCGCGCCCCGATGCGGCGATGCTGCGCTGGATCGCGGCGATGCTCGGCAACTGCAACGCCCGCGCCTATGCCGTGAACAAACGCCGCATGGTCCGGCTGGCGGAGTTCAGCCGCGACCGGCTGATCGCGCTGCGCCAGTTCACCGGCATCCACTATGACGAGCGCAGCCTGGGCACCCTCCAGCTGTTCCGCGAGCAGAAGCAGCTCGACGGGATCGGCAAGGACGTGAAGGTGCTGGAGGCGGACGGCGTGCCGTTCGAGGTCCTCGACCGCGCCGGCTGCCTCGCCGCCGAGCCCGGCCTGGCAAACAGCGCCGTGCCGATCGCGGGCGGGCTGCGCCTGCCGCATGACGAGACCGGCGACTGCTTCAAGTTCACCAACGCGCTGATGGCGCTGGCGGCGGAGCGCGGCGTCACCTTCCTCTGGAACCGCGGCATCGACCGGCTGGTCGCCGAGGGCGGCCGGATCACGCATGTCGCGACCGATGCGGGCGACGTGGTCGCCGATGCCTATCTGGTCGCGATGGGCAGCTATTCGCCGCTGCTCCTCGCCCCGCTCGGCATCCGCCTGCCGGTCTATCCGGTGAAGGGCTATTCGATCACCGCACCGATCCTCGACGAGAGCCGCGCCCCCGTCTCGACCCTGCTCGACGAGAGCTACAAGGTCGCGATCACCCGGCTGGGCGACCGCATCCGGGTCGGCGGCATGGCCGAACTGTCGGGCTATTCGAAGGACCTGCCGCCCGCGCGCCGCCGCACGCTCGAATATTCGGTCGGCTCGCTCTTCCCGCAGGCGGGGGATCTGGCCGGTGCCACCTTCTGGTCGGGCCTCCGCCCGATGACGCCGGACAGCACGCCGGTGATCGGCGCGACGAAGCTGCCCAACCTCTTCCTCAACACCGGCCACGGCACGCTCGGCTGGACGATGGCCTGCGGTTCGGGGCATGTCATCGCCGACCTGATCGGCGGGCGCCGGCCCGAGATCGAAACCGGTGATCTGTCGATCGCCCGCTACGCCTGAAGGACCCCGCATGACCATCACCCGCATCGACCAGGGCCCGCGCATGAGCGAGGCGGTGATCCATGGCGACACCATCTACCTCGCCGGTCAGGTCGGCGCGCCGGGCGAGAGCGTCACCGAGCAGACCCGGGCCGTCCTCGCCGAGATCGACGCGCTGCTCGAACGCACCGGCAGCAGCCGCGACCATATGCTCCGCGCGCAGATCTGGCTGGCCGACATGGCCGACTTCGCCGAGATGAACGCCGTCTGGGACGCCTGGATCGCCCACCACGCCGCCCCCGCCCGCGCCACCGGCGAGGCGAAGCTGGCGAGCCCCGACTACAAGGTCGAGATCATCGTGACGGCCGCCAGGGCCTGAACAATCCTCCCCCGCCAGGGGAGGTGGCAGCGCACAGCGCTGACGGAGGGGAGGACCGGGCAACTCCCGCGACTCCAACCCGCACCAGCGCCCGCGGCAGCAACAAATGGACTTCACGCGGAGGCGCGGAGTACGCAGAGAGGTACCGCCCGCGGCAGCGTCATCGCGCCATTCCGATGCCTCAAAAAGAGCAGACGGCCACGCCGGGCGCAACGCCTCCGCGCCTCCGCGCCTCCGCGCGAACAAACCTTCTTCAAATCTCGAAAAATCGCACCCGGTCGCGATCACGAACCCGCAAGAAGTGCCCCCGAGAATCTCCCTCTGCCAGGGAGAGGTGGCAGGGCGGAGCGCTGACAGAGGGGGCGAACAGGGCAACTCCGGCAACTCAACGCCAGCTCAGCACCCGCGGCAGCAAAAAAATCATGTCACGCGAAGGCGCGAAGAACGCGAAGATGCACCAACCGAGCCTACGCGATCTCGCTATTCCGTCTTAGGGGAAGAGGGACTTGCCACCCCCCAAGCCCACCACCTCCGCGCCTCCGCGCCTCCGCGCGAGAAAACCTTCTTCCAGCCGCCGGTCCCGCGGCAGACACTCAGTCGAACAGCGACGACACGCTCGTCTCGTCCGCGATGCGCTTGATCGCCTCGCCCAGCAGCGGCGCGATCGGCAGGTGGCGGATGCGGCCGGCTGCTCCGATCGACTCGTGGTTGCCGATCGAGTCGGTGATCACCAGCTCGGTCAGCGCCGAGCCCTCGACCCGCGCCACCGCCCCGCCGGACAGCACGCCATGGGTGACATAGGCGACCACGTCCTCCGCCCCCGCCTCGCGCAGCGCCGCCGCCGCATTGCACAGCGTGCCGGCCGAATCGACGATGTCGTCGATCAGGATGCAGAAGCGTCCCTCGACATCGCCGATGATGTTCATCACCTCGGATTCGCCCGCCCGCTCGCGCCGCTTGTCGACGATCGCGAGCGGCGCATTGTCGAGCCGCTTGGCGAGCTGGCGCGCGCGCACCACGCCGCCCACGTCGGGCGAGACGACCATCAGGTTGCGGCCCTTGAACCGCGCCAAAATGTCCGCCGACATGACCGGCGCGGCATAGAGATTGTCGGTCGGAATATCGAAGAAGCCCTGGATCTGCCCCGCATGCAGGTCGACCGACAGCACGCGGTCGGCGCCCGCGACGGTGATCAGATTGGCGACCAGCTTAGCCGAGATGGGCGTGCGCGGCCCCGGCTTCCGGTCCTGCCGGGCATAGCCCATATAGGGCACGACCGCGGTGATCCGCTTCGCCGACGCGCGCTTCAGCGCGTCGATGATGATCAGCAGCTCCATGAGATTGTCGTTGGCCGGATAGCCGGTCGACTGGATGACGAACACGTCCTCGCCGCGGACATTCTCCTGCACCTCGACGAAGATCTCCTCGTCGGCGAAGCGCCGCACCAGCGCATCGGCCAGCGGCAGTTCGAGATAGCCCGCGATCGCGCGCGCGAGCGGCAGGTTCGAGTTACCCGTGATGAGTTTCATGTTCGTGACTCCCCGCGACGCGCCCGCCCTTAGGGTCACGGCCGAGCGACGGCAACGGCGCAGATTGCGCCCTGCGCACATTCTGGCTAGATTTCTGGCCAGAAGGAGCAGCCATGCGCCACGTACCGATCGCCGCGTTCAAGGACAAGGCATCCGAAATCATTGCCGCGGTCGAGGCGGGTGAGGAGGTGGTAATCACCCGCCACGGCCGCGATGTGGTTCGTCTTGTCGGCATTGAGCTTGAGCGGCTGGCGCGCCAGCGCGAGGCGATCGACGCGCTCGGCGCGTTGGGAGAGGATGTCCGCCGCCGTCACGGGCCGACGCATCCCGACGAGATCCGGCAATGGGCGGAACACGGGCGCGCATGATCCTCGTTCCCGATGCCTCCGCCATCGCGACGATCCTGCTGCCTGACGAGGCGGGAGCAGCCGCCGATTTCACCCGTGCCCTCTGCCGCGAACGCCACCTTTTCGTACCGAACCACTGGTCGGCCGAGATCGCCAACATCTTGTGGAAGGCGCGTCGGCGCGAGCGGCTTGACGATGCGTTGCTTGCCGCCGCGCTGCGGATCGGCGCGATGCTGGCACGAACCGTCACGACCGTTGCGGAAGCACCCCTCGACCAGATCGTCACGCTTGCCCTGAGCTGCGGTATCAGCGCCTATGACGCCGCCTATATCATTGCTGCACAAAGCCAGAATGCGCCCCTGCTGACGTTCGACCGCCGTCTCGCCGAGGCAGCGCGGTCGCAAGAAGTCGAGACCCTCATACAGTGACCATCACCACCCGCTTCGCCCCGTCGCCCACCGGGCGGCTGCATGTCGGCAATATCCGCACCGCGCTGCATAACTGGCTTTGGGCGCAGCGGAATGGCGGGCGGTTCCTGCTCCGCATCGACGATACCGACGCCGAACGCAGCGAGGAGCGGTTCGTCGAGGCGATCCATGCCGATCTGGCGTGGCTCGGCCTCGCCCCCGACGCCGTCGTACGCCAGTCGGAGCGGTTCGCGCTCTATCAGCGTCGCTTCGACGCCCTGGTCGAAGCCGGCCGCCTCTATCCCGCCTATGAGAGTGCACAGGAGCTCGACCTCAAGCGCAAGATCCTGCTCGGCCGCGGCCTGCCGCCGGTCTATGACCGCGCCGCGCTGCGCCTGACCGGGGCCGAACGCGCCGCGCTGGAGGCGCAGGGCACGCACCCGCACTGGCGCTTCCGGCTCGACCATGACGCGCCGCTCGCCTGGGACGATCTGGTCCGCGGTCCGCAGAGCTTCGACCCGGCGACGATGAGCGACCCCGTCGTCCGCCGCGCCGACGGCTCGTGGCTCTACATGCTCCCCTCGGTCATCGACGATATCGACATGGGCGTGACCCATGTCGTGCGCGGCGAGGACCATGTCTCCAACACCGCGCTCCAGCTCCAGATGTTCGCCGCGCTCGATGCCCCCGCCCCCGCCTTCGCGCATGCCGCGCTGCTGACCGGGGCGGAGGGCAAGCTGTCCAAGCGGCTCGGCTCGCTCGGCGTCGATCATTTCCGTGGATCAGGGATCGAGCCGCAGGCGGTGCGCGCGCTGCTCGCCCGGATCGGCACCAGCGACCCCGTCGAGCCGCTGGTCGAGGCCGCGCCGCTGGTCGCCGGCTTCGACTTTAGCCGCTTCGGCCGGGCGCCCGCACGCTTCGACGAGGCGGAGCTGGCGCAGCTCAACGCCCGCATCGTCCACCAGCTCGATGTCGCGACCGTCGCCGACCGCCTGCCCGCCGGCATGGACGAGGCCGCCTGGAACGCGGTGCGCCCCAACCTCTCCACCGTCGCCGAGGCCGCCGGCTGGTGGCAGGTGATCGAAGGCCCGGTCTCGCCGCCCGAGCCCGACGCCGAAGACCGCGCCTTCCTCACCGAAGCCGCCAGCCTCGCCGCGACGCTCGACTGGGGCGCCGACCCCTGGCATGCGCTCACCGGCGCGCTCAAGGCGGCGACCGGCCGCAAGGGCAAGCCCCTCTTCCTCCCCTTGCGCCGCGCGCTCACCGGCATGGACCACGGCCCCGACATGGCCGCGCTCCTGCCTTTGATCGGACGCGAGCGAGCGGTGGCGCGGCTGGGAGGATAGGGCGCGCGGCGACGTGGATTGGGTTCGCGCAGAGGCGCGGAGGGCGCAGAGGGGTTTTCGCGCAAAGACGCGAAGGAGCGAAGCGGCGTCCGCATAACCCATCGTCATGCCGGGCCTGTCCCGGCATCCACCGTTCCGCACATGATCGGGCACGTAATGCGCGGCACTGTGGACCCCGGAACACGTCCGGGGTGACGCAGGCGCAAGGCTGCGAGATGGTTCGCGCGGAGACGCGGAGACGCGGAGGGCGCAGGGAGAGAAAGGGGTTCACGCGAAGGCGCCAAGGCACGAAGAGGGTGACTTGTGGGGCGGGACAAGGCTCCCGAAACATCCCCATAACCACCCCGGCGAAGACAGAATCCTCGCACAAAACGCCGTCAACCCCGCAAGGCGAAACATCTGCGAAGCTCTTCCGTCCACCCCGGCGAAGGCCGGGGTCCAGTTAGGAGACGGCAGTAGGCTATCGCGAAGCTTCACCCAGTCGAACCCCGGCCTGCGCCGGGGTGGATCGTGGAGATAGGCGTCACAAAAAACCGCCGAAGGCCCTCAAACAACTCTGCGCCCTCAGCGCCTCTGCGCGAACCTCCTTTTCCTCTCCGCGTCTCCGCGTCTCCGCGTGAATCCCCTCTTCGTCGCGCCTTAGCGCCTTCGCGCGAACATCATCATCTCCACGCCTCCGCGCGAACCCCTCCGCCCCCCTTGCATTCACCCTCATATGATATAGCATCTCAAATTGCGAAACGGCCGACTCGCTCACTCTCGATTACGAGGAGACGGGTGCATGTATGCGGATCGTTACACGGGCGGACAGCGGTTCAGCCCGACGGGCCTTGCCGTCGCCATCGGCGTCAACGCCGCGGTGATCGGCGCGCTGATGGTCGCCGCGCCCTATGTCACGGGCAAGCCGCCGATCGATCCCCCGATCGAGACCTATCCGGTCCCGATCGAGCCGCCGCCGCCGCCCGATCCGGTCGCGAAGACCCTGCCGCGCACCGCGCCGGTCGAGCCGCGGATCGACACGCCCCCGCCACCGATCCCGCTACCCCCGAGCGACAACTGGCGCGTCGACGCCTATCCACCCCAACCCTTCCCGCCGCTCACCGGCGGCACGGAGGCGGGGACCGGCACCGGCTCCGGCACCGGCACCGCCGAACAGGCCAAGCCCGCCCCCGTCCTCGTCGGTGCCGCGGTCGACCCGCGCTATGCTGACGCCTTCCAGCCCGCCTATCCCCCGTCCGAGCAGCGCGCGGGGCGCGACGGGCGGGTCACGGTCCGCGTGCTGATCGGCACCGACGGCCGGGTGAAGCAGGTCGAGCGGGTCGAGGCGACCAGCGACGCCTTCTTCCGCGCCACCGAGCAGCAGGCGCTGCGACGCTGGCGCTTCCGCCCCGCCACCCGCGACGGCGTCGCCGAAGAAGCGTGGCGGACGATGAGCGTCACCTTCCTCCTCACCGAACAGTGAGCGGGCGCCCCCGCCGCCGCCTCTGGCGCGGCGGCGGGGGAACGCCTATCTTGGCGCCATGAACTTCTTCGGTCGCATGTCGCCGCTGCGCGCGTACCGGGACCTGCGCGTCTTCTTCGCAGGCCGCGAGCCCTATGAGCTGTGGTTCCTCATCGCCGCGATGCTCATCACCGGCTTCTTCATCTATGCTTTCGCCAAGGACAGTTCGGTCGAGGCGCCGTACAAGCGCGACATCGTCTATGTCGAACAGTGGCGCGCCGACCGCACCGATGCGGAGATCCGCGCGCAACAGGCGATCGACGCGCCGATCAAGGCGAAGCGGCTCGCCGAGGACAAGGCGGCGCGCGAGAAGAAGCAGGCCGAGTTCAAGCGGATGGACGACGCCATGTCGCGCTGGGGCCTCTGACACACCGGCACGACGACGCGCGCTGGATGGCCGCCGCGCTGGCGCTCGCGGCGCGCGGCCGCGGGCGGACCGCGCCCAATCCCAATGTCGGCTGCCTGATCGTCCGCGACGGCCGGGTGGTCGGCCGCGGCTGGACCCAGCCCGGCGGGCGCCCCCATGCCGAGGCGGAGGCGCTGGCCCAGGCCGGCGCGGCGGCGCGCGGCGCGACCGCCTATGTCACGCTCGAGCCCTGCGCCCATGTCTCGCCGCGCGGCCCGGCGTGCAGCGACATCCTGGTCGCGGCCGGCGTCGCGCGGGTCGTGGCGGCGATCGAGGACCCCGATCCGCGCACCGCCGGCGCAGGCTTCGCCCGGCTGGAAGCGGCCGGGATCGCGGTCGATACCGGCCTTCTCGCGGCCGAGGCGCGCCGGTCGATGGCGGGCTTCCTCACCCGTCGCGCGCGCGGCCGGCCGCTCGTCACGCTCAAGCTCGCCCTGTCGCTCGACGGCGCGGCGGCGCTGGCGGACGGGAGCAGCCGCTGGATCACCGGGCCGGAGGCGCGCGCCCACACCCATCTCGAGCGCAGCCGCCACGACGCGATCCTCGTCGGGCGCGGCACATGGGATACGGACCAGCCGCGGCTCGACGTGCGCCTGCCGGGGCTGGAGGACCGCTCGCCGCTGCGCGTGGTGCTGTCCTCCCGCGCCCCCATCGCCCCCCAAGACCGTCGCCCCAGCGAAGGCTGGGGCTTCCCGGCGGCGGAGGACGATACGCGCCACGCGAAAGACTCCAGCCTGCGCTGGGGTGACGAAGACCAAAATATCGTCCGCCTTCCCACCCCCTCCGCCATCGCCATCCTCCCGGCCGACCATCTCTTCGTCGAGGGGGGCGCGCGGACCGCCGCCGCCTTCCTCCGCGCCGACCTCGTCGACCGGCTCCTCCTCTACCGCGCGCCGATCCTGATCGGCGGCGGGCGGACGCTGCCCGATATCGGCCTTCCCGATCTCGCCGCCGCGCATGGCCGCTGGCGGCTCACCGACGCGCGTCAGCTTGGCAGCGACCGGCTGGAGGTCTACGAGCGCACCCCATGTTCACCGGCATCGTCACCGACATAGGCACCATCCGGCAGGTGGAGGGCGGCGGCGACCTGCGCGTCACCATCGCCACCGCCTATGACACCGCCACCGTCGATCTCGGCGCGTCGATCAGCTGTTCGGGCGTCTGCCTGACGGTGGTCGACAAGGGCGGGGATGCCGATGGCGACCACTGGTTCGCGGTCGACGTCTCGGCCGAGACGATCCGCCGCACCGCCGACCAGTGGCGCGAGGGCCGCGCCCTCAACCTCGAACGCGCGCTGAAGCTGGGCGACGAGCTGGGCGGCCATATCGTCACCGGCCATGTCGACGGGGTCGCCACGGTCGTCGCGCTCGCGGCGGAGGGCGACTCGCGCCGCATCGGCTTCGCGCTGCCGCCCGCGCTCGCGCCCTTCGTCGCGCCCAAGGGCTCGGTGACGGTCGACGGCGTCTCGCTCACCGTCAACACGGTCGAGGATCATCCCGAGGCGACGCATTTCGCCGTCAACGTCATCCCGCACACCCAGGCCGCCACCACGCTCGGCGCGCTCGCGGCCGGCGACACGGTCAATATCGAGATCGACGTGCTCGCCCGCTATCTGCAACGCATGGAGCAGTACAGTGTCCGTCCCCGCTGAGGTCGCCCGCCTGCGCCACGCCTTCCTCTCCTCGCCGGAGGAGATCATCGACGAGGCGCGCAACGGCCGCATGTTCATCCTGGTCGACGACGAGGATCGCGAGAATGAGGGCGATCTGGTCATCCCCGCCCAAATGGCGACGCCCGAGAAGATCAACTTCATGGCCCGGCACGGCCGCGGGCTGATCTGCCTCGCCATGACCCGCGCGCGGGTCGACGCGCTCGGCCTCGACCTCATGAGCCGCAACAACGGCACCCGGCACGAGACCGCCTTCACCGTCTCGATCGAGGCGCGCGAGGGGGTGACGACCGGCATCTCCGCCGCCGACCGCGCCCGCACGATCGCGGTGGCGATCGATTCGACCAAGGACCGCGCCGACATCGTCACGCCGGGCCATGTCTTCCCGCTCGTCGCGCGCGACGGCGGCGTGCTGGTCCGCGCGGGCCATACCGAGGCGGCGGTCGACGTCTCCCGCCTCGCCGGGCTCAACCCCTCGGGCGTGATCTGCGAGATCATGAACGAGGACGGGACGATGGCGCGGCTCGACGACCTCGTTGCCTTCGCGCAGCTGCACGGCCTCAAGATCGGCACGATCCGCGACCTGATCGCCTATCGCCGCCGCTACGACCATCTCGTCGCGCTGGTCAGCGAATCGCGCTTCACCAGCCGCTGGGGCGGCGAGTGGGCGGTGCGCGCCTATCGCAACACCGCGACGGGGACGGAGCAGGTCGCGCTGGTCAAGGGCCGGCTCGACGTGACCCGGCCGGTGCTGGTGCGGATGCACGCCCTGTCGCCTTTCGCCGACGTGTTCGGCGAGGATAGCCCGCGCGGCCGCATCCTCCAGCGCTCGATGGAGATGATCGCGGCGGAGGGGTCGGGCGTCATCGTCCTCATCAACCGCCAGCGCGCCGACGCCTTCACCACCGCGGTCCGCGCCCAGGCCGGCGAGCGGGTCGAGGTGCCGATGGAGGAGCTGCGCGACTATGGCGTCGGCGCGATGATCCTCGCCGAACTCGGCGTCCACGACATGATCCTGCTCACCAACACCCACCACACGCTCGTGGGGCTCGACGGCTATGGCCTGTCGATCGTCGCCGAGCGCCGCATCGAGGATTGCTGATGGCCCGTATTCTGATCGTCGAGGCGCGTTTCTACGACCATCTCAACGACCTGCTCCTCGCCGGCACCCGCGCCGCGATCGAGGCGGCGGGCCATGGCCACGAGACGGTCACCGTCCCCGGCGCGCTCGAGGTGCCCGGCGCGATCGCGCTGGCGGCCGACCATTATGACGGCTTCGTCGCGCTCGGCGTCGTGATCCGCGGCGAGACCTATCATTTCGAGATCGTCGCCGGCGAAAGCGCGCGCGGCATCATGGCGCTGACCATGGACGGGCTGGCGATCGGCAACGGCATCCTCACCGTCGAGAACGAGGCCCAGGCCCTGGTCCGCGCCGACCCCGCGCAGAAGGACAAGGGCGGCGAGGCGGCGAAGGCCGCGCTCGCGATGCTGGAGCTGCAGCAGCGCTTCGGGTGAAGGTGACGTAAAAGCCCGATCCACTCGGCCCCGAGCGTCGCCCCAGCGCAGGCTGGGGCCTTCCGCGGCTCCTGTCCCGCGCTTTCACCGGGAGATTTCAGCCTTCGCTGAGATGACGGATCAAGGAAGGGGGCAGAAGCCCCCCCCCTTTACGCCGCCTCGGTCTCCAGCGCCGGATAGTCCACATACCCCTCCGGCCCCTGGCTGTACCAGGTGCGCATCTCGCTCGTCGCCAGCGCCGCGCCGGTGCGCAGCCGCTCGGGCAGGTCCGGATTGGCGATGAACGGCCGGCCGAAGCTGATCGCGTCCGCCACGCCCGAGTCGAGCGCCGCCTGCGCCTTCTCGGCGGAGTCATAGTCGGAGTTCAGCACCAGCGGCCCTGCGAACACCTCGCGGATGCGCGGCGAGAGCTTGGGCACGTCGGTGCGGCCGAAGGTGCCGTCCGGCCCCGGCTCGCGCAGTTCGAGGAAGCCGATGCCGATCTCCGACAGCGCCGTCACCGCCGGCAGGAAGACCGCGGCGGGATCGCTGTCGTCCACCCCCTGCGAATCGCCGTTCGGCGACAGGCGCACCGCGGTCCGCCCCGCACCCGCGACCGAGGCGACCCGCTCGGTCACCTCGCGCAGCAGGCGGATGCGGTTCTCCGGCGCGCCGCCATAGGCGTCGTCGCGGTAATTGGCGCCGTCGCGCAGGAACTGGTCGATCAGATAGCCATTGGCGGCATGAATCTGCACCCCGTCGAACCCGGCGGCGAGCGCGTTGTGGGTGGCGTTGGCATAATCGTCGAGCAGCGCCGGGATCTCGTCCAGCGTCAGCGGCCGCGCGGTCTCGAACGGCTGCTTGCCGTCATAGGTATGCGCCTCGCCCCTGGTCGCGGTGGCGGAGGAGGAGACGGGCTGTGCCTCGAACACGCTCGAATGCCCCTGCCGGCCCATGTGCCAGAGCTGCGCGACGATCCGCCCGCCCGCCTGGTGCACCGCCTCGGTCACCGGCTTCCACGCCTCGACCTGCTCGTCCGACCAGAGGCCCGGCGCATAGGGCCAGCCCAGCCCCGACCGGCTGATCCCGGTCGCCTCGGAAATGATCAGCCCCGCGCTCGCCCGCTGGCGATAGTAGTCGACCATCAGCGGCGTCGGCACCGCCCGCCGGTCGGCCCGCGCCCGGGTCAGCGGCGCCATCAGGATGCGGTTGGGGGCGTGGATCGCGCCGAGGTCGATCGCGTCGAAAAGGCTGGGCATGAAGGCTCCTGCTGATTGTCGGCCGGCGAGATAGGAGGCTAGAGGGCCGCATGCATCAGGCGCCCGGGAAAAGAAAAACTGCGCAGCAACAAAGCGCGGGCGCGCCGGCGGAGGGGGGCGGCCTCGCCTTTGCCGCGATCGTGGTCGCCAATGTCGCGCTCGCCTTCGGCCCGGTCTTCGTCCGCGCCGCCGATACCGGCCCGGTCGCCTCCGCCTTCTGGCGGATCACGCTGGCCGCCCCGCTCCTCGCGGTCCTCGCCTTTGCCGGCGGCGCGCGGCCGCAGCGGCTGCCGGGCGGGCTGTGGTGGCTGCTCGCGCTCGCCGGCATCGCCTTTGCCGGCGATCTCGGCACCTGGCATATCGGCATCATCCACACCACGCTCGCCAACGCGACGCTGTTCGGCAATTGCGCGACGCTGATCTTCCCCCTCTACGGCTTCCTCGTCGCGCGCGCCTGGCCGACCCGGATGCAGGGCTTCGCGCTGCTCCTCGCGGCGCTGGGCGGCGGGCTGCTGCTCGGACGCTCCTACCAGCTCGACCCGCGCAACCTCCTGGGCGACATGCTCTCGCTCCTCGCCGGGCTGCTCTACACCCTCTATTTCGTGCTGATGGCGCGGGTGCGGGCCAGCATGGCGCCGCTGTCGGCGCTGGCGCTGTCCACCCTGGCCAGCATCCTGCCGCTCTTCCTCTACGCGCACCTCCTCGGCGAGCGGCTGTGGCCGGGCGACTGGACGCCGCTGATCGGCATGGCGCTCGCCAGCCAGGTGCTGGGCCAGGGCTGCATGATCTACGCGCTCGGGCGGCTGTCGCCGCTGGTGGTCGGGATCGCGCTGCTGATCCAGCCGATGGTGGCGGGCGCGATCGGCTGGGTCGCCTATGGCGAGCGCCTCGCCGCGCCCGACCTGATCGGCGTCGCGATGGTCGCCGCCGCGCTGGTACTCGTCCGGCGCGAGCCGAAAACCGAAGGCGTCCGGCGCGAGCCGAAGCTTGCGCTCGCGCCGGTCGATGCGCATGTGGAGGCGGAGGAGCCGCGATGACCGACCTGACCGCCTCGACGCCCGCCGAAACCCCCGCCGACCCGACGCTGGACGAGATCCGCCGCGATCTCGCCCCCGCTATCGCCAGCAATGCCGCCTTCGACGGCTGGGGCGACGCCGCGCGCGACTATGCGGCTCAGGCGGCCGGGGTCGACCCCGACATCGCGCGACTCGCCTATGCCGAGGGGCCGGCCGCGATGATCGACGCCTGGTTCGATTCGATCGACGCCGCCATGGCTGCCGCGCTGCCGCCCGAGGCGCTGGCAACGATGAAGATCCGCGCGCGCATCACCGCGCTGGTCGAGGCGCGGCTGCGCATCGTCGCCCCGGATCGCGAGGCGCTGCGCCGCGCGCTCGCCATCCTCGCCATGCCGCAGAACCTCGCGCTTGCCGCGCGACTCGGCTGGCGCAGCGTCGACCGGATGTGGCGGCTCGCCGGCGACACCGCGACGGACTACAACCACTATACCAAGCGCGCGATGCTGCTCGCCGTCTATGGCGCGACCGTCACCGTCTTCCTCGACGACGACAGCGAGGATCAGGCCGACACCCGCGCCTTCCTCGCCCGCCGGATCGACGGGATCATGCGCTTCGAACAGGCCAAGGCGGGCTTCCTCCGCCGCACCGAGCACCGGCCCAGCCTGTCGCGCTTCATCGGCCGGTTGCGGTACCCGGCGGTGTGAATTGGACGCGTAAAGGCAATTGATAATCGTTCGCAAACGCTTTATCTGCCACGCATGGCGACCATGATCGACAGCCTCGTCACCGTGCCCCGCAACCAGCGCGCGACCGTGTTCGCGATCGAGTGGGAGCGACTCGCCCAGCCCGAGGCGCGGCGGCTGCGCGAGCTGGGGTTCGACGAGGGCGTGGGCGTCGAGGTGCTGCACCGCGCGCGGCTCGGCAGCGGCCCGATCGCCTGCCGGATCGGCCGGATGACCGTGGCGCTGCGCCGCACCGTGGCGGCGGCGATCAGCGTCTCCGCCAACGACTGACGTGATCCACCCGCCTCTGGTCGCGCTCGTCGGCAATCCCAACGCCGGCAAGAGCGCGCTGTTCAACGCGCTCACCGGTGCGCGGCAGAAGGTGGGCAATTATCCCGGCGTCACGGTGGAGCGCCACTCCGGGCGGCTCGCGCTCGACGACGGCCGCCCGGTCGAGCTGGTCGACCTGCCCGGCGCCTACAGCCTCGACCCCGCCTCCGCCGACGAGCGGGTGACGCGCGACGTCGTCACCGGCAGCGGCCGCTACGAGCGGCGGCCCGACGCGCTGGTCGTGGTGGTCGACGCCGCCAATCTCGACAATCACCTCCGCTTCGCGCTCCAGCTGATCGCGCTCGGCCTGCCGGTGATCGTCGCGCTCAACATGGTCGACCTTGCCGAGCGCGACGGACTGACGCTCGATCCCGCGGTACTCGCGCGCGAGCTCGGCGTGCCGGTGATCCCCACCGTCGCGGTGAGGAAGCGGGGGCTCGATTCGCTGCGCGCGGCGCTGACCGAACTGGTCGGCGGCTCCGCGCCGGCCGCCGCCGTCTCCCCCGAGGCGCAGGCGCCGATGCCCGTCCTCCAGCGCCGCGCGCGCCAGATCGCCCAGGCTGCGATCCTGGCGGAGACGCCCGGCCGCCGCTGGGGAATGATGCTCGACTCGGTCGCGCTCCACCCGGTGTTCGGCCCCCTCCTCCTCCTCGCGCTGCTGTTCGTCATGTTCCAGGCGGTGTTCGCCTGGTCGGAAGCGCCGATCGGCTGGATCGAGGACGGGTTCGCCGCGCTCGAGGCCTTCGTGTCGGGCGCGCTGCCCGCGGGCTTCCTCCGCTCGCTGATCACCGACGGCCTCATCGCCGGCGTCGGTGCGGTGCTGGTGTTCCTGCCGCAGATCCTGATCCTGTTCCTCTTCATCCTCGTGCTGGAGGCGAGCGGCTATATGGTCCGCGCCGCCTTCCTGATGGACCGGATGATGGCGCGCGTCGGCCTGTCGGGCCGCGCCTTCATCCCGCTCCTCTCCTCCTTCGCCTGCGCGGTGCCGGGGATCATGGCGACCCGCACGATCGACGACGAGCGCGACCGGCTGACCACCATCCTGATCGCGCCGCTGATGACCTGTTCGGCGCGGCTGCCCGTCTATACGATCATCATCGGCGCCTTCATCCCCGACCGGACGGTGGCGGGCTGGATCGGCCTGCAAGGCCTCGTCCTGCTCGGCCTCTATGTGATGGGGATCCTCGGCGCGTTCGTGGCGGCGCTGGCGCTGCGGCGGACCGTGACCAAGGGCGCGTCCTCGGGCTTCATGATGGAGATGCCCAAATATCAATGGCCGCAATGGCGCGACGTCGCGCTCGGCCTGTGGACGCGCACGCTGATCTTCCTCAAGCGCGCGGGCACGATCATCGCGCTGACCACCGTCGTCCTCTGGGCGCTCCTCTCCTTCCCCAAGCCGCCCGAGGGCAGCCGCGTGTCGCCGGTCGACTATTCGGTCGCGGGCCGGATCGCCGGCGGGCTGGAGGCGGTGGTGCGTCCGATCGGCTTCAACCGCGACATCGCGCTGGCGCTGATCCCCGCCATGGCCGCGCGCGAGGTGGCGGTGTCGGCGATCGGCACCGTCTATGCGATCGACGATCCGGAAGGTGCGGGCGGGCAGCGCGCGCTGGGCGACAAGCTGCGCGGCCGCTGGAGCCTGCCGACCGCGCTCGCCTTCCTGATGTGGTTCGTCTTCGCCCCCCAGTGCATCTCGACCATCGCGGTGACCCGGCGCGAGACGAACGGATGGAAATGGCCCGCCTTCATGGTTGGCTATCTGTTCGCCGCAGCCTACATCATGGCCGGATTGACATATTGGCTGGCGGTCGCCGTCGGCCTGTAGATTTTCGGGAAGATCATGGCGGGCAGCGTCAACAAGGTGATTTTGGTCGGTAATCTGGGTCGCGACCCGGAAAGCCGCAGCTTCCAGAACGGCGGCAAGGTGGTGAACCTGCGCATCGCCACCTCCGAATCGTGGAAGGATCGCAACACCGGCGAGCGCAAGGAAAAGACCGAGTGGCACTCGGTCGCGATCTTCAACGAGGGGCTGGCCAACGTCGCCGAGCGGTTCCTGCGCAAGGGGTCGAAGGTCTATATCGAGGGCCAGCTCCAGACCCGCAAATGGCAGGACCAGAACGGGCAGGACAAATATTCGACCGAGATCGTGCTGCAGGGCTTCAACAGCGTCCTGACGATGCTCGACGGCCCCAATGGCGGCGGTGGCGGCCAGGGCGGCGGCGGGCGCGGCGGCGACGAATGGGGCGGCGGCAACGACTTTGGCGGCGGTAGCGGCGGCGGCAGCCGCGGCGGCGCGGGCGGCGGCGGCAGCCGTGGCGGCAGCTTCGGCGGCGGTGGCGGCGGCGGCTTCGCCGACGATCTCGACGACGACGTGCCGTTCTAGGATCCGCCTTGGGCCAGCCCCCCCTCCCCGCCTGCGAGGCCGGTGCGCCCGGATCGTTGATGAACCTCTACGACGCGCACGGCGTGGCCGAGCGCGGGGTGTTCGACGACCTGACCGGCTTCGCCACGCGGCTGTGCGAGGCGCGCTTCGCGCTCGTCACGCTGATCGAGGGCGATCGCCAGCATTTCCTCGGCCGCACCGGCACCACGCTGGAGGGGACGGCGACCGACGACAGCTTCTGCCGCCACGCGATCGCGGCGGGCGAGGCGATCGAGGTGCCCGATACGCTCGCCGATCCGCGCTTCGCCGACAATCCGCTGGTCACCGGCGACCTCCACATCCGCTTCTATGCGGGCTCGCCGCTGCGCACCGACGACGGCGACATCCTCGGCACGCTCTGCGTCCTGCATGACGAGCCGCATCCCGGCCTTACCCCGCTCCAGCGCGAGGGGCTGGCGGTGCTGGCGCGCGCGGCGATGGACCGGCTCGCCGACCGGCGTCAGGCGCGCGAGCGGGGCGAGGCGGTCAGCCGCACCGAACGCCGCCTGGCCGAAAGCGAGCTGCGCTTCCGCACCCTGGCGGACGCGATGCCGCAGATGGTCTGGTCGACCCTGCCGGATGGCTTCCACGACTATTACAACGCCCGCTGGTACGAATTCACCGGCGTGCCGGAGGGGTCGACCGACGGCGAGGGCTGGAACGGCATGTTCCACCCGGACGACCAGCCGATCGCCTGGTCGCGCTGGCGGCACAGCCTGGAGACGGGCGAGCCCTATCAGATCGAATATCGGCTGCGCCATCGCGACGGCGGCTGGCGCTGGGTGCTCGGCCGCGCCGTGGCGCTGCGCGACGATGCGGATCGCATCGTCCGCTGGTTCGGCACCTGCACCGACATCCACGAGCAGAAGCTCGCGATGGAAGAGCGCGAGATCATCAGCCAGGAGCTGTCGCACCGGATCAAGAACATCTTCGCGGTGATCGCCGGGCTGATCCAGTTCGCCGCGCGTGCGCGCCCCGAATTCGCGCCGATCGCCACCGACCTGCGCCAGCGGGTGATGGCGCTCGGCCGCGCCCACGACTTCGTCCGTCCGCACAGCGCCCAGTCGCGCCCCTCGGCGCAGCAGGACAGCATGAAGGGGCTGCTCGGCGAGCTGTTCAAGCCCTATGCCGGCCCCGCCGCGCCGCGCGTGACCGTGGAGGGCGAGGACGTCATGATCGACGATCGCTCGGCCACCCCGCTCGCGCTGCTCTTCCACGAGCTCGCCACCAATGCGAGCAAATATGGCGCGCTCTCGGTCGAGGGGGGCCATGTCACCGTCGCGATTTCCCGCGAGGGCGAGGATGTGCTGCTCCGCTGGCAGGAAACGGGTGGCCCGCGCGTCACGGCCGCGCCGGACGGTCCCGGCGGCTTCGGCAGCCAGCTGATCGAACTTTCCGCCGTGCGCCAGATGGGCGGTACTGTCACCCGCGACTGGCGCGAGGACGGGCTCGTCGCGACCATCCGCATCCCGCTGGGTTCGATCCGGCGCTAGAACCGGGCGACAGCGCCTGCCCCGTTCGTGCTGAGCGCAGTCGAAGCACGGCTGAGTCTGTTTGGCCAGCATCGTCACCCCAGCGAAGGCTGGGGCCTTTCGCGGCTCCTGCCTCGCGTGCACAACGGGGAGATCCCAGCCTTCGCTGGGATGACGCGGCTGTGGAAGTCCGTGGAGAAACCTGCGGCTCGTTCTGGTCGACCCTCAGGCCGCCCGCTCCTCCGGGAACGGCACCACCTCGTCCCGCGCCGCTGCCTCGTCGCCGGTCGTCGCCAGCGCCGCGGCGGCGAGGATCGCGCGCTCGCTGAACGGCTTGCGGATATAGCCGAGCGCACCCTGGCCGGTGCCGATCTGCGTCGGATTGGCGGTGACAAACACCACCTTGATCCCATAGTCCTTCGCCATCCGCTCGGCGATCTCGGGGCCGGTCGGCCCGTCGCGCAGGTTCACGTCAACAAAGGCGAAGCCGCACTCCGGTGCCGCGGCCAGCGCGCTCTCGGCATCGGCGGCGATCGCCGCCACCTCGTAGCCGGCGTCGAGCAGGATCCGCTCGAGGTCGAGGGCTACGAAGATCTCGTCCTCGACTATCAGGGCTGTTTTGCTCATCGCCATGCCTGCTGCATCTGGCCCCACGAAACGAGGGCTCGACAAGAATGTTCCACGTGAAACATGCTAAGTCATAGAACGAGCGCCGGATTGTCCGCAGCTGTGTTAACGGCGCAGCAGAAAGACCGCATGTTCGGCGAGCAGGTTCGCCCCCGCCGCGCCGCGCAGCCGCCGGCGCGACAGGAACCACGCCCCCTCCACCGTCACCTGCCGTTCGCGGACGAAGGCGCGGAAGTCGTCGATCGTCACGTGGTGGATATTGGGCGTGTCGTACCATTGTTCGGGCAGCAGCCCCGTCACCGGCATCCGTCCGCCGACCAGCAGCGAGAGGCGCACCCGCCAGTGCGCGAAATTGGGAAAGGAGACGAAGGCGCGCCGCCCGATCCGCAGCAGCTCGTCCAGCACATGGTCGGGCGCGCGACAGGTCTGGAGCGTCTGGCTCAGGATCGCATAGTCGAAGCTCTTGTCGGGATAGCCCGCCAGGTCGCGATCGGCATCGCCCTGCACCACCGGCAGCCCGCGCCCGACCGCGGCGGCGACATTGGCCGCATCGATCTCCAGCCCGCGCGCGTCGACTCCCCGTTCGTCGCGCAGCGCCGCCATCAGCGCCCCGTCGCCGCAGCCGATATCGAGCACGCGCGCGCCAGCTGCGACATGGCCGGCGATGACGGCGAGGTCGGGGCGCAGCGAGGCCGTCATGCCCCGCCCCGCAGGAAACCCTCGACCACCCGGTTCATCTCGGGCGCGTCGAGCAGGAAGGCGTCATGGCCATAGGGGCTGGACAGCTCGACGAAGCTCGCCGCCCGCCCCGCGGCGTTGAGCGCATGGACGATGTGGCGCGACTCGATCGTCGGATAGAGCCAGTCGGTGTCGAAGCTGACGAGGCAGAAGCGCGCCGCGCTCTGGCGGAAGGCGTTGGCGAGCAGCCCGCCATGCTCCTCGGCCAGATCGAAATAGTCCATCGCGCGGGTGATATAGAGATAGCTATTGGCGTCGAACCGGTCGACGAAGCTCAGCCCCTGGTGGCGCAGATAGCTCTCGACCTGGAAATCGGCGTCGAAGCCGAAGCCCTTGGCCTGCCGCGCCTGCAGCTTGCGGCCGAACTTCTCGGTCAGCCCCGCCTCGGACAGATAGGTGATGTGCGCCGCCATCCGCGCCACGGCGAGGCCCGCGGCGGGCGGATCGTCGTGCCGGTAATAGTCGCCGCCGCGCCATTTCGGGTCGGCCATCACCGCCTGCCGCCCGACCTCGTGGAACGCGATGTTCTGCGCGGTGTGGCGCGCGGTCGAGGCGATCACCACCACCGAGCGGACGCGCTCCGGGAAGGTCGCGGGCCAGCTCAGCGCCTGCATCCCGCCCATCGATCCGCCCACCACCGCCTTCAGCGTGGCGATGCCCAGATGGTCGAGCAGCATCGCCTGCGCGCGCACCATGTCGCGGATGGTGATGACGGGGAAGGTCATCGCATAGGGCTGGCCGGTCGAGGGGTCGATGCTCCCCGGCCCGGTCGAGCCCATGCAGCTGCCGATGACGTTGGAGCAGATGACGCAATGGGTGTCGGTGTCGATCGGCTTGCCCGGCCCGACCATCGCCGCCCACCAGCCGGGCTTGCCGGTGCGCGGATGGACGCTGCCGACATGCTGGTCCATGGTCAGCGCGTGGCAGATCAGGATCGCGTTGCCGCCATCCGGCGCCAGCTGCCCATGCGTCTCATAGGCGATCTCCACCCCGCTCAGCGTGCCGCCGCCGTCGAGCCGCAACAGCCCCGGCAGCGTCACCTTCCGGGCCAGACCGAAGCGCTGATCGTCCATGCGCCAGCGCGCTACGGCGACCGGCGCGACGTGGCAAGCCACCCTCCCGTTGTCGCCCCGGCGGCGGCTGGGGCCTTTCCCGACCGCAGCGCCAAGTCGCCCGAGGCTGGAGCCCGCGCCATCATCGAACGTCCACCGCGTCCTTTGCATGGCCTCCGCACAAACGCCGTCATCCCCGCGAAGACGAGACCTCTGCGAAAGTCAGTGCAACGACCCACCCCCACGTCCACCCCGGCGAAGGCCGGGGCCCAGTTGGGAGACGGTCGTAAGTCATCGCAAAGCTTCACCCAGCTGGACCCCGGCCTTCGCCGGGGTGAACAGAGGAGTCTTGCAGAGGTCGCGCGAAGGATGGACCTCCCTGTCGTGGAAAACGGCAAGAGCTGCAGAAGGCACCAGCCTTTGCCGGGGCGACGCTTCCGGCCAATGGATCAGACCCGAGCACCGCTCTCCACCCACCAACCCCAGCTCTTCGCGCCGTCGCGTGACCCTCTCTCTGCGCCCTCCGCGCCTCTGCGCGAGTTCTCCATCGCCGCCCCCACTGGCCCTCCCTCCACCGCCCGGCTATGCGCACCGGCATGACCGCACCTGCCCCCAAGCCGTGGATCGCGGCGATCGCTCCCTATGTGCCCGGCCGCGCGACCGCCGATGACGGGCGGCGCGTCGTCAAGCTGTCCTCGAACGAGAACCCGCTCGGCACGCCCGACACCGCGCGCGAAGCCTATCGCGGCGCCGCGACCGAGCTGGAGCGCTATCCCGACGCCAGCGCCGCCGAGCTGCGCGCGGCGCTCGCCGCGCATTACGGGATCGAGGCCGACCGGATCGTCTACGGCACCGGCTCGGACGAGGTGCTCCACCTCGCCGCGGGCGCGTTCGCCGGGGTCGGCGACGAGATCATCCATGTCCGCTACGGCTTCGCCGTCTACGACATCGCCACCCGCCGCGTCGGCGCGGTGCCGGTGGTCGCGCCCGACCGCGACTATGCGACCGATGTCGACGCGATCCTGGCGCGGGTCACCGAGCGGACGAAGGTGATCTTCGTCGCCAATCCCAACAATCCCACCGGCACCTATACGTCGCGCGAGGACATCGCCCGGCTCCATGCGGCGCTGCCGCGCGACGTGCTGCTGGTGATCGACCAGGCCTATACCGAATATCTCGATCCCGAGGACGACGACGGCGCGCTGGCGCTGGCGCGCACCGAGCCCAATGTGCTGGTCACGCGCACCTTCTCCAAGATCTTCGGCCTCGCCGCCGAGCGGATCGGCTGGGGCTATGCCTCGCCCGCGATCATCGACGCGATGCACCGCATCCGCGCGCCCTTCTCCTTCGGGATCGGCGCGCAGCGCGCGGCGATCGCGGCGCTCGACGCGCATGACTTCATCGCCGCCAGCCGCGACCATAATCGCACATGGCGGGGCTGGTTCGAGCGACAGATCGCCGCCCTGTCGAACCACGGCCTGCGCGCGGTGCCGAGCAAGGCCAATTTCGTCATGGTCCTGTTCGAGGGCGCGCTCACTGCCGGGGCCGCCTATCAGGCCCTGATGGCCGCCGGCTATGCGACCCGCTGGCTGCCCGGCCAGGGCCTCGCCCATGGCCTGCGCATCACCATCGGCGCCGAGGCGGATATGCGCGCGGTCGCCGAAATCCTCCGCACCGAGGCGGAACGCGCCGGGTGAGCGACGCTGCGCCCTTCTCCAGCGTCGCGATCGTCGGGCTGGGGCTGATCGGCTCCTCGGTCGCGCGGGGCGTGCGGCGCTATATGCCGGGCGTGCGCATCGCCGCCTATGATGCCGATCCCGCCGTGCGCGACACCGCCCGGCGGCTCGGCCTTGCCGACAATATTCCCGACACGGCCGCAGAGGCGGTGGCGGACGCCGCGCTCGTCATCCTCTGCGTGCCGGTCGGCGCGATGGGGGCGGCCGCGCGCGACCTCGCCGGCGCGCTCGCCCCGCACGCGCTCGTCACCGATGTCGGCGGGTCGAAGGAGAGCGTCCTCGCTGCGCTCCGCGCAGCCCTGCCCGATGCGCTGATCGTTCCCGGCCACCCCGTCGCCGGCACCGAGCATAGCGGGCCGGAGGCGGGCTTCGCGACGCTGTTCCGCGGCCGCTGGTGCATCCTGACCCCGGACGAGGGCACGCCAGACGCCCCCGTCGCCGCGCTGCGCGCCTTCTGGGAGGCGCTGGGCGCGAATGTCGAGCTGATGACCCCGCGCCATCACGACCGGGTGCTCGCCGTCACCAGCCATGTCCCGCACCTCATCGCCTATGCGATCGTCGGCACCGCCTCCGACCTCGAACAGGTCACCGAGAGCGAGGTGATCAAGTTCTCCGCGGGCGGTTTCCGCGACTTCACCCGCATCGCCGCCTCCGATCCCGTCATGTGGCGCGACGTCTTCCTCAACAATCGCGAGGCGGTGCTGGAGATCCTCCAGCGCCTGACCGAGGACGTCACGATGCTCCAGCGCGCGATCCGCTGGGGCGATGGCGATGCGCTGTTCGACCTGTTCACCCGCACCCGCGCGATCCGCCGCTCGATCATCGCCGAGGGTCAGGACGACGCCGCCGTCGATTTCGGTCGCCGCCACGACGATTCGGCTTGAACCTGCGTGCCCTGCCCGGCGTTGATCGGGCGAAAGGGTTATTGCTTGCCGGCCTGTATCAACGCCATCGGCGTCGCCGTTCCCGACCATGACGTCCACGCCGCCTTCATCGACTGGGCGGAGCGGCGGGTCGCGCCCGAATCGCGCCGGCTGTTCCAGCGCATGGCGAACCGCGCCGGCATCGGCCATCGCTGGTCGGTGCTGCCGCCTGCGCCCGATGACGGTGCGCCGACCGCGCCCGGCGGCTTCTACGCCGTCGATCCGCTGCCCGGCACCGGCGCGCGCATGGCCGTCTATGCCGAGGCTGCGCCGGCGCTGGCCCTCGCCGCGGTCGAACGGCTGGCGGCGCAGGTGTCGCTCGCCGGCATCACCCATCTCGTCGTCGCCAGCTGCACCGGCTTCGTCGCGCCCGGCCTCGACCAGATCGTCGCGCGCCGGCTGGGGCTGGCGGGGTCGGTCGAGCGGCTGCTGATCGGGTTCATGGGCTGCTATGCCGGGGTCGTCGCGCTGCGCACCGCGCGCCACCTCGTCCGCTCGGAGCCGGCGGCCCGCGTCCTCGTCATCGCCTGCGAGCTGTCGACGCTCCATTTGCAGGACACGCCCGATCCCGAAAGCCTGCTCGCCCAGCTCCAGTTCGGCGACGGCGCGGCCGCGGCGCTGGTCACCGCGGACGAGACCGGCTTCGCGCTCGATGCGCCCTTCGCCGCCACCCTGCCCGACAGCGACGCGCTGATCCGCTGGACGATCACCGATCGGGGCTTCGTCATGGCCCTGTCGGGCGAGGTGCCGCGCCGGATCGGCACCGCGCTCGCCGATCCCGCCTTCACCGCGACCGTCACCGCCGGCCATGGCGCGGCGGCGATCGACGGCTGGGCGGTCCATGCCGGCGGCCGCTCGATCCTCGATGCGGTCGGGCAGGCGCTGGCGCTGCCCGCCGACGCGCTCGACGCCTCGCGCGCGGTGCTGCGCGACCATGGCAACATGTCCTCGGCGACCCTGCTCTTCACCCTCGCCCGGATGCTCGCCGGGCCGCCGGTGTCGCAGGGCGTCGCCCTCGCCTTCGGCCCCGGTCTCGCCGCCGAGGGCCTCGGTTTCCGGAGCGTGCGATGCTGAACGATCCCCTGCTCAAGGACCGGCTCGTCGCCGAGGAGCTGATGGACTCCGAGCGGCTCGATACCGACACCTATGCCGCGGTGATGGCCGATCTGGCGCGGGTCAACCGCGTCACGCTGGCGGCGCGGCCGACCCTGGCCTTCCTGAACCGGCTGGCGGCGGATCGCCGCTCGCTCCGCATTCTCGATGTCGGTTTCGGCGATGGCGACATGCTCCGCCGGATCGAACGCTGGGCGGCGCGCAGGGGCATCGCGGTCGAGCTGGTCGGGATCGACCTCAATCCGCGCAGCCTCCACGCCGCGCGGCTCCATACCCCGCCCGGCTCGTCGATCCGCTACCGGATCGGCGACTATGAGCTGATGGGGCGCGGCTGGGATGCGGTCATCTCCAGCCTCGTCGCGCATCACATGACGCGGGTCGAGCTGGTCGCCTTCCTCCGCTGGATGGAGGGGCATGCCGGCGCGTGGTTCGTCAACGACCTCCATCGCCACGCCGTCGCCCATCGCAGCTTCCCGCTGCTCGCGCGGATCATGCGCTGGCATCCGATCGTGCGCCATGACGGCACCGTCTCAATCGCCCGTGCCTTCCGCCCGCCCGACTGGGCGACGCTGCTCGGCGAGGCGGGGGTGCGCGAGGCGCGGGTGTTCCGCGCCTTTCCCTTCCGCCTCTGCGTCGAGCGGCGATGCGCCATCACCAGCCGCTGATCCTGGGCGGCGGCCCGGCCGGGGCCGCGGCGGCGATCGCGCTCGCCCGCGCCGGCCATCGCCCGCTGCTGCTCGAGCGGACGCGCGAGACCGGCGATGCGCTCTGCGGCGGCTTCCTCAGCTGGCGGTCGCTCGCGGCGCTGGCGCGGCTCGGCATCGAGCCCGACACGCTCAACCGCCGCCGCATCGACCGGGTTCGGCTCTTTGCCGGGGAGCGGATGGTCGAATCGCCCCTGCCCCGCCCCGCGCTGGCCGTCTCGCGCCGCACGCTCGACGCGGCGCTGCTCGCGAAGGTCGACCGCGTCGAGCGCGGCGTCGCCGCCCGTACGGCGGAGGCGGGCGCGGTGCGGCTGGCCGATGGCGCGATGCTCCACCCCGCCGCCCTGTTCCTCGCCACCGGCAAGCACGATTTGCGCGGCCTCGCCCGGCCGGAGGCGGCACGGGGAGCCGATCCGGTGCTCGGCTTGCGCGTCCGCCTGCCCGCCTCGGCCGCGCTCGACCGGCTGGTCGGCGACACGATCGAGCTCCACTGTTTCGCCCGCGGCTATGCCGGGGTGGCGCGGCAGGAGGATGGCAGCGTCAACCTGTGCATGGCGGTCCACCGCTCGCGCCTCGACGCCGCCGGCACCCCCGCCGCGCTGCTCGCCCTGCTGGGCACCGAGTCACCGGCGCTGGGCAAGCGACTCGCGCACATGGCCGATGCGCCGGCGATCGATGCGATCGCCAACGTCCCCTATGGCTGGCGTCAGCGCGCCGGCACGCCCGGCCTGTTCCGCCTCGGCGACCAGGCTGCCGTGATCCCCTCGCTGGCGGGCGAGGGCATGGGCATCGCCCTCGCCAGCGGCGTCGCCGCCGCCGCCGCCTTCGTGCAGGGCGGCCCCACCGCCGCCGACCGCTACCAGCGCCGCTTCGCCCGCGCCGCAGCGCGGCCGATGGCGGTGGCGGGGCTGTGCTGGCGCCTCTCCGAACGCCCCGCCGCGGCGCGCTGGCTTGCCGTCATGCCGCCGGCCCTGATCCAGGTCATCGCCGGGCTCACGCGGATCGGGCACGCTTCCGTACAGAGACGATCCTCTTGATCGGACAGCGGGGGCGAACGACATCATGGCCATGGACCAGATCAATCTTTCCGAAGCCGAATGGCGGCGTCGCCTGACGCCCGAGCAATATCACGTCCTGCGCGAGGCGGGCACCGAGCGCGCCTATGCCGGCGCGCTGACCGACAACAAGGCCGACGGCATCTATCGCTGCGCGGCCTGCGCCAATGAGCTGTTCGACAGCGCCGACAAGTATGACAGCGGCTCGGGCTGGCCCAGCTTCACCCAGCCCATCGCGCCCGACCGGGTGTCCGACCATAGCGACCACAGCCACGGCATGGTCCGCACCGAGACCCGCTGCGCGCGCTGCGACAGCCATCTCGGCCACGTCTTCCCCGACGGCCCGCCGCCCACGGGCCTGCGCTACTGCATGAATTCGATCGCCCTGGAATTCCGCCCGCGCAAGGGGTGATTCCTCCCCGGCACGGGGAGGGGGACCATGCGCAGCATGGTGGAGGGGGATAGCCGCAAGCGGCGCCCGTTCCACCTCCGCCTCCCCGGCGAAGGCCGGGGCCCAGTTGGGGAACATACGTGTTGGAGCGGAGCGCTCCGGTACGGCAACCTTCCCAACTGGGCCCCGGCCTTCGCCGGGGTGACGGTAAGGACGTATAGGACGAAGCGAAGCGCCCAGCGGCAAACCCCACCCCCCCGCTTGCTGCCGCCGTGGTTACCGCGTATTTGCCACGTCGCTCATGGCCCGTCCGCGTACCGCAACCCGTTCGTCCCGGTCGCCTGCCCCGCTCTGGCGGCGGCGTGTGATGCTGGCCCTCAAGATCCTGATCGGGCTGGGGGTGCTCGCCTTCGGTGCGCTGGTCATCGCGGTCTATGTCGCCCGCTCGCAGCTGCCGAGCTTCGAGGAGCTGAAATCCTCGCCCAACGGCCAGATGATCCGCGTCCACGCCGCGGACGGGTCGGTGATCGTCTCGCTTGGGCCGAGCTATGGCGAATGGCTTCCCTATAATCGCATCCCGGAGGCGATGCGCGACGCCACCGTCGCGGTCGAGGACCGGCGGTTCCGCTCGCATCCGGGCGTCGACCCGGTCGGCATGGTCCGCGCCCTGTGGGTCAATTACGAGCGCGGGCGCAACGTGCAGGGCGCCTCCACCCTCACCCAGCAGCTGGCGCGCACCGTCTTCCTCAACAGCCAGAAGAAGTTCGGCCGCAAGTTCCGCGAGGGCATCCTGGCGCTGGCGCTGGAGCGCAAGTTCAGCAAGGACCAGATCCTCGAACTCTACCTCAACAAGGTCTATTATGGCGGCGGCGCCTATGGCATCGACGCGGCCAGCCGCAAATTCTTCGGCCATGGCGCGGACCGGCTGAGCCTCGCCGAGGCGGCGGTGATCGCCGGCCTGGTCAAGGCGCCGTCCAACTATTCGCCCACCGCCGATGCCGATGCCGCGGTCGGCCGTGCCGGCGTGGTGATCGACCAGATGGTCCGCTACGGCTATATCAGCCAGGTCCAGGCCGAACAGGCCGATCCCCGCTCGCTCAAGCTCGCGCCCGAGCCGCCGCAGAACAGCGCGCGCTACTTCACCGACTGGGCGCTGCCCCAGCTCGACATGCTGATCGACGAGACCCAGGCCCCGCTGGAGGTGTGGACGACGATCGATCCCGCCATGCAGCGCCAGGCGGATGCCGCGGTGCGCGCCAACGTCCCCGCCGGGGCGCAGGGCGCGCTGGTCAGCCTCGACCGCGACGGCGCGGTGCGGGCGATGGTCGGCGGCACCGACTACGTCACCTCGATCTACAACCGCGCGACCCAGGCGCAGCGCCAGCCCGGCTCCGCCTTCAAGCTGTTCGTCTACCTCTCCGCGCTGGAAGCAGGCCACAAGCCCGAGGACGTGGTGGTCGACGAGCCGGTGACGATCGACGGCTGGAGCCCGCGCAACGATTCGCGCCGCAACTCCGGCAACGTCACGCTCCGCACCGCCTTCGCCTATTCGCTCAACACGGTGGCGGCGAAGCTGGGGCAGGAGGTCGGCTTCAACACCATCGCCGACATGGCGCGCCGCTTCGGCATCACCACCCCGATCAACACCCATCCCGCCATGGTGCTCGGCACCAGCGACGTGCGGCTGATCGACATGACCCGCGCCTTCGCCAGCGTCGCGGCCAAGGGCGTGGCGGTGGTCCCCTATGGCATCACCCGCGTCACCGCCAATGGCGAGACGATCTACACGCACGAGGTCGATCGCAGCCGCGTGCTCGTCGCCCCCTACGTCGCCGCGGCGATGACCGACCTGCTCCAGACCGCGGTCAATACCGGTACCGGTCGCGAGGCGCAGATCGGCCGGCCGGTGGCGGGCAAGACGGGCACCACCACCTCGCTGCGCGACGGCTGGTTCCTGGGCTTTTCCAGCGGCCTGACCACCGGCGTCTGGATGGGCCGCGACGACGCCAAGCCCGTGCGCGGCCTGCATGGCGGCACCGCCCCCGCCCGCGCCTTCGCCGCCTTCATGCGCCCCGCCACCGCGACGCGCCCGATCGAGCAGTTCGACACCCAGGTGACGCTGCCCGAATGGCAGCTCGAGCCCGATGAGGAGAGCTATTTCGGCGCGCCCGACAATACGAGCTTCGTCGACGAGAATGGCGAGCCGGTCGCCCAGCCCGCCGACCAGCCGCCGCCCGTCCCGGTCGAGGGCGACGATACGCCCCGCGCGCCCGCGCCGCGCACCCCGCAGCAACAGCTCGACGATCTGATCGACAGCGTGTCAGGCCGCGGCGGCGCCCCCGCCCCGGCGGGCGGCGCGGAGGGCCAGCCGCGCCGCGATCCCGCGCCCCGCCGCGACGTGCCCGGCACGCCCCCCGCCGCGCCCGTCCCCGCGGCGCGCCCACCTCAGGACGTCCGCCCGATCCAGTGAAGCCCCGCCCCGTGCGCGCGCAGCCAGGCGCGCGACGGGGCCGGGTCTGCGCCGTACAGCTCCGCCACCAGCGCGTGAAAGGCGGGGCCGTGGTTCATATGCACCCGATGCGCCACCTCATGCGCCACCGTCGCCCGGCGGACGCAACCGGGGGCGAGGATCAGCCGCCAGCTATAGCGGATCACCCCCGTCGCCGCGCAGCTGCCCCAGCGGCGCAGCGGATCGCCGACCGCGACCTTCGCCACCGTCACCCCGGCCCTGGCGGCATATTCCGCCGTCTCCTCGGTCAGCCGGTCGAGCGCGGCGCGGCGCAGCCACGCCTCGACCCGGCGGGCGATCGTCTCCTCCGGCCCGGCGACGCGCAACTCGTCCCCGACGCACAGTAGCGCCCGCCGCGGCCCCTCCTCGCGCACGATCGTGAGGGCGCGGTCGGCGACGGTCAGCACCGTGCCCGGCGCGAAGGGCCGCGCCACCGGCAGCTTCGCCCGCTGCGCCGCCAGCCACTCCGCCTTGCCTTGCGCCCAGGCGAGCGCGGGCTGGAGCGGCGCGCGGCGCGGCAGCACCAGCCGCGCCCGCCCGCTCGCGGGATCGACCGACAGGGTGCAGCGCCGCGCCCGCGCATGGCGGACGATCTCCAGTCCGGCGATGCCCCCGCCCGCGTCGCTCACAGGATGCGGTCGACCAGATGGTCCTCCATGTCGCCGACATCGTCCTCGCTCACCGTCCAGCCGCGCACCGACTGGCCGGCCGCATGGACCGCCTCGCGGTCGCCGCACACGAGATAATGCCAGTCGGGCAGCGCCTCGCCGTTCGCGCGCAGCCGATAGGCGCAGGTGGAGGGCAGCCAGTCGATGTCGCGCACATTGCCTGCGGTCAGCCGCACGCATTCGGGCACATAGGCGCGCCGGTGCCTGTAGTCCGAACAGAAGCCCGTCCGCCGGTCGAGCAGCCGGCAGGCGACATTGGTCGGGAAGACCTCGCCCGTCACCTCGTCCTCCAGCTTGTGGACGCAGCATTTGCCGCAGCCGTCGCACAGCGCCTCCCACTGGCCGCGGTCGAGCCGCTCGATCGGCGTGTCTTCCCAGAAGCGCGTGGTCATCGGCCCGTCGTCATTTCACCCATTGGCGGATCGCCTCGGCCACCGCATCCGCGCCCTTGTCCTGCGGGACGAGCGCGATCGGCCGGTTGTCCGGATCCATCAGATAGGTCTGGCGCGAGTGATCCACCAGATAGCCGCCGCCCGGCTGCGCCGCGCCCTTGGCGGCATAGATGGCATAGGCCTTCTTCGCCGCCTCGATCGCGTCGCGGCTGCCGGTCAGCCCGACGAGGCGCGGGTGGAAGGCGGCGGTGAACTGTTTCAGCACCGCGGGCGTGTCGCGCTCGGGATCTACGGTCACGAAGATCGGCACCACCTTCGCCGCCAGCGTCGGATCGCTCGCCTCGACCTGCTTCAGCCCCGCCGCGATCGAGGCGACGTCGGTCGGGCAGACATCGGGGCAGAAGGTATAGCCGAAATACATCAGCCGATACGAGCCGGGGAAGCTCCGCTCGGTGACGGTGCGGCCATTCTGGTCGGTGAGCGAAAAGGGTCCGCCGATCCGTGCCCCCGCCAGCGGGGCTGCGGCGTTCTGCTCAGGAGCGGCGGGCTGGCAGGCGGCGAGCGCGAGCAGCATGAGCGGGATCAGGCGGCGCGGGTTCATGGCGCAGCCACCCTTGATCTGTTAGCCCGGCCCGCGCAAGCAGCACCGGTGGACCCGAGGACGACTTCCATGACTGCCAGATTCCTTCTTCCCGCCGCGCTCCTCCTGGCGCTCGCTGCCCCCGCCGGCGCGCAGATCCAGTCGGAGAGCTACAAGTTCCTGCAGGCCGTGAAGGAGGCCAAGGGCAATGAGGTGATCGACATGCTCGATCGCCCCGGCAGCAACATCATCAACACGCGCGAGGTGACCACCGGCGACGGCGCGCTCCACATCGTGGTGAAGCGCGGCGACGACAAATATCTGCGCTACCTGCTGCAGAAGGGCGCCGACCCGAACCTGCGCGACGGCAAGGGCAACACCCCGCTGGTGCTCGCGGTCCAGCTCGGCCAGCGCGACCTGGTGCCGATCCTGGTCGCCGCGCGCGCCAATGTGAATCTCGGCAACGCCTCGGGCGTCACCCCGCTGATCCTGGCGGTGCAGGCGCGCGACATCGACCTCGTCCGCACGCTGCTCGCCGCCAATGCCGATCCCGACCAGCGCGACATGATGGCCGGCCAGTCCGCCCGCGACTATGCCGACGCCGACCCCCGCGCCGGCGCGATCGCCAAGCTCTTCGCGGACACGCCGAAGCGCGCCAAGCCGCAGGTGGCGGGGCCGAAGCTGCGCTGAGGGAGTGGCGTCGCCGGGCGTCATCCGCATCGCGATGATCGTCGCCCCGGCGCAGGCTGTGACCCTTGTGAAAGCCTGCGTGTTCAACAGCTCTCGTCCACCCCGGCGGAGACCGGGGTCCAGTTTGGTGAAGCTTCGCGATAACTTACTGCCGTCACCCGACTGGACCCCGGCCTTCGCCGGGGTGACGATGGGTAACCGCTATCGGCGCGACTGTTGATCCCCGCGCAGGCGGGACCTCGACACAAGCCAGCGCCGTCAACACTTCGCGTCCACCCCGGCGAAGGCCGGGGTCCAGTTGGGCGAAGCTTCGCGCTAACTTACTGACGTCTCCCGACTGGACCCCGGCCTTCGCCGGGGTGACGATGGGAGAACTCTATCGGCGCGACTGTTGATTCCCGTGCAGGCGGGACCTCGACACAAGCCAGCGCCATCAACAACTCTCGTCCACCCCGGCGAAGGCCGGGGTCCAGTTGGGCGAAGCTTCGCGCTAACTTACTGCCGTCTCCCGACTGGACCCCGGCCTTCGCCGGGGTGGATCGAAGAGTTTCGCAGAGGCCTTGCGCAAACGGTGACGACGGAAATCACCGCTCCAGCGCGGCCCCCTACCCCGCCAGCCCCGCCCCTTCCGGATCCATCAGCGCCGTGACCCGCCGCGCCGCGCGGCGGGCGAAGGCGAGCGTGCACCGCTTCCGCGCATGGGCCGCCAGCGGATGGGTATGCGCCTCGCGCACGATCTCCGCATCATAGCGGTCGGCGACGATCACCCCCGTCCGCGCCGGCAGAAAGGCCGGCGTATCGAGCGGGCGCAGGTCGAACCCGGCCGGCACCGCCCAGAAGAAGCGGTCGCAATGGTCGAGATAGTCGGGCCATTTGCCGTCGCCCATCAGGTCGGCGCGCGACACCTTGATCTCGACGATCACGATCTGGCCGCGCGGATCGAGCGCCATCAGATCGGCCCGCCTCCCGCCCTCCAGCGACACCTCCGCCATCGGCGCCAGGTCGTGCCGCAGGAGCAGTCGCGCCACCCCCCGCGCCACGTCCGCGGCGCACAGCATGGGATCGTTACCGTCGAGACAGGAAGGCGGAGCGACGTCGAGCATCGCCTCGTCATAGAACATCAGGGGAACATGGCAAGAGCCGCCGGCGGGAAGTTGCGTGGCGCAAGTGCGTGCTGTTCCGAAGGGTTCGCCTCGGCGCGAACTGCGGCCCGTCCCGACAGATCGGGACCGAGCCGCATCGAGTCCTGACCTTACCGGCCCTCGCGAAAAAGCCACTTCCGCCATCTCGCAGAGGTGAAGCCTCTGCGAAAGCTCTCCGTCCACCCCGGCGAAGGCCGGGGTCCAGTCGGGAAACGGCAGTACGTCATCGCAAAGCTTCACCCAGCTGGACCCCGGCCTGCGCCGGGGTGGACGCGGAATGGTGACCGCTCGGGCCTTCGCAGAGGTCTCGCCTTTGCGGGGATGACGGCCTTTGGGCAGATGCCCTGCCGGCGCCGCGATGACGGAAGGATCCGGTCTCCATCCGCCCCCACGAAAAAGCCGCCCGAAGCGCCCAACGGCACCCCGGACGGCTCCTTCCCGTCACACCGGCAGGGTCAGCCCGGCCGCGCCATCATCGATAGAAGACGTGGTTCCCGATAGCGGCGATCTTGCGGATGCCGGCGCCGGGCGAGCGGCCGTGCGCGTTGAAGTAGAGCGCGTTCGACGCGGCCGAGTCCCACATGTCGGCCAGCGCCACGCGGGCGACGGCGACGGCGGTGCGCCAGCTGGTGCGGCCCTGGTCGATCGCGGGGATGCGGCCGTCGCGGACGAAGCCGAACTGGCCGCGCTGCTTGATCACGCTGCACAGGTCGGTCGGGAAGCGACCCGACTTGGCGCGGTTGATGACGACTTCGGCGACGGCGAGCTGGCCGGTCAGCGGCTCGCCCTTCGCCTCGAAATAGATCGCGCCGGCGAGGCAGCGGGTCGCCTCGTCCATCTCGGCGGAGGCATCCTGCGCGGCGACGGCGTCGGCGAGGGTCGCGAAATCCTGATCGTCCTGATCGGCCTGCGGGCCGGTCTGCTCGGTGGGAGCGGGCGCCTCGGGCGCCGCGGGCTCGACCACGGTGGCGGTCGTCTCGACCGCAGGAACCATATGGGGCGCCAGCGTGTTGATCGTGGCGAGGCCGGGAGCTGCGATCAGCGACTGATCGAGGCCGGTGGCCCAGCCGGGCGAGGTGGTCAGCAGCCCGGCGGCAGTCAGGGTCATGGCCGCGAAAGACGCGACCCGCGAAATCAGGGTCATTCACTCGAAACGATATGCGGTTGGATCACGGCACGACCGCTCAGGAAGCGATCGTCCGGGCTGCCCCCCGACTGCGTAACCGACCCGGATCGCACCCGGCCACGGCACAACGCCTTTGACGATGGCCCCCGCTCGCCCGCCGGCCCGCGCGCGTCAACTCGCCGCGATCGTTTCGGCGACGAGTCGTTGCGCACCCGCGACGATCAGTTCGATCACCCACAGGTCGGGATCGCGCGCGCGGCGCCGCTGCCAATAGCCGGTCACGTCGTCGCGCGGGGTCGACTCGATCAGCGCCGGCGCGCCGTCGGGGCCGAGCCCGCGCTCGAACAGCCGCTCGCGGCCGTCCTCGACGACCAGCGCCAGGATGCCGCCCGCCTGGGCATCGCCCTTCGCCAGCACCATGCCCGATCCGCCCGCATCGTTCGCCCGGCGCAGCATCGCGCCGACCAGCAGGCCGCTTGGCAGCCGGTCCATTCAGCCCGCCGCATAGCCGGGCAGGCCGGCCAGCGCGATGCGCGAGCGCATGAAGGTGCCGGTGCCCCGCGCCACCTCCTCGCCCTCGGCATCGATCAGCCGCGCCTCGCCGACGAACACCCGCCGCCGGCCGGAGATCCAGCGCCCCTCCGCCACCACCGGCCCGGGCCCCAGCGGCTTGGTGAGCAGCAGGTTGAAGGCGGTGGTCAGCAGGAAACGGTCGCTGACCAGGCTGTTGCACGCATAGAAGGCGGCATCGTCCAGCATCTTGAAATAGCTGGTGCCGTGGGCCGCGCCCGCGGCGTGGAAATGCCGCTCGTCGAGGGTGAAGCCGATCCGCGCCACCCCCTCGGCCACGATCGTCAGCGTCGATTCGAAGAAGCGGTTGATCGGCGCGGCGGCATAGAGCCCCTCGAGCGCGCGGAAATGCGCCGCCTGCCCGGCCAGTCCCGCCTCAGGCGGCATGCCGGGTTTCGGCGGTGGTGAACAGCGCATAGAGCGCATCGCGCGAGCCCGCGCCGCGCAGCTTGGCGAGGAACGCCTGGTCGCGCATCCGCCGCGACACCCGCGCCAGCGCCTTGAGATGGACCGAGCCCGCGCGTTCGGGCGAGAGCAGCGCGAAGACGAGGTCGACCGGCAGGTCGTCGACCGCCTGGAACGCCATCGGCTGGGCGAGCCGGACGAAGACGCCGACCGGCGCCTCCAGCCCGGCGAGCTTGGCATGGGGAATCGCGACGCCGCCGCCGAAGCCGGTCGATCCGAGCTTCTCGCGCGCGCCGAGCCGCTCGGCGACCAGCGCGGGATCGAGCCCGGCGGACGTGGCGGCGATGGCGGCGACCTGCTGGAACAGCGCCTTCTTGCTGGCGACCGCGAGCCCGGCGAGGACCGCCTCGGGGCGCAGCAGGTCGCTGAAATCGGTCATTGCGAGACTCTGAATGAAACGCCCCTCGCGCGGCCCTTAGAAGCGGGCGGCGGGGGTGGCAAGCGCGGGCGGCCTATCAGGGGTCGGGGATGACGCAGGCGACTGCGCACAGGGCGAAATGTTCGATGGGTCCACCACCTATCGTCGTGCCCAGCAAACGAGCCTGCAAAGCCAATGTCATCCCAGCGAAGGCTGGGATCTCCCGGTTATGGCGCGCGGCAAAAGCCGAATAAGGCCCCAGCCCTCGCTGGGGCGACGGTTCCGGCCGCGTGGAACAGCCCCTCGGGGATAGGGAGGGGAGGCCAACGGCCCCCCTCCCGCGAAACATTACCCCGCCTGGCCGGCGCTCACCCGCTGCGGCTCGACCCAGCCGATCGTGCCGTCGCCGCGGCGATAGACCATGTTGTAGGCGCCCGTGCCCGAATTGCGGAACAGCAGCGCGGCGGTGTTGCGCAGGTCGAGCATCATCACCGCGTCGCTGACGCTGGCGTCGGGCACGTCGACCCGCGTCTCGGCGATAATGAGGGGCGCGTCGCCCGCCTCGTCCTCGTCCACCTGCTCGGCGAACAGCGTGTAGCCGGCATTGTCGTAGCCGGTCGCCTCGGCCAGCTCGATCGCGGCCCCGGCGTTGCGGTCCTTCAGCCGGCGCATGTAGCGGCGCAGCTGCTTCTCGATCTTCTCGGCCGCGCCGTCGAAGGCGGGATGGGCGTCATGCGCCTCATGCCGGCCCTTGAGCACCAGGCCCTTCATCACGTGCATCACGACGTCGCACTTGAACCCGACATCGTGCGGGCCCTTGCCGAACGTGATCTCAGCCGAGATGGCGCGGCTGAAATACTTGTCCGCGATACCCTGGAGCCGGTCCTGCACATGGGTCTTGAGCGCATCGCCCGTCTCGACCTGATGACCTGATACCCGGATATCCATCGTCTTCTCCTTCCATCCCGACGGTCCTGTTGGCTCCGTCCGGTCGCGGCGTCATCCGGACGCCCCGGCCCCCCAGATCGGATCACTGATCCCCTTCATGAACGCCGCATGCGCGGCAAGTTCTCCCTCGGGGACGGTGAAAACCCGCGGTGCGCGCTGCCGGCGCGGCGTTTCGGCGACGATCGGGCCCGTATCGGCGACGACCAGCGTGTCGGCCAGCCCCAGCCCGATCTGCCGCCCGCCGAGCAGCTCGACATAGACCTGCGACAACAGCTGCGCGTCGAGCAGCGCGCCGTGATGGACGCGGTGCGAGCGATCGATGCCGAAGCGGGTGCACAGCGCGTCGAGCGTATGCTTCGCGCCCGGATGGCGGGTGCGCGCGATCTGCAGCGTGTCGACCATCCGCGTCCTGTGGCAGATCGGCGGAAAGCCCAGCGCGCCCAGCTCGCCGTTGAGGAAGCCGAAGTCGAATCCGGCATTGTGCGCGACCAGCGGCGCATCGCCGAGGAAATCGAGCAGCTCCGCCACCCCTTCGGCAAAGACCGGGAATTTGGAGAGGAAGGCGGTCGACAGGCCGTGCACCCGCTCCGCCTCGGCCGGCATGTCGCGCTCGGGGCAATAATAGGCGTGGAAGATGCGGCCCGTCTCGACCCGGTTGACCAGCTCGACGCAGCCGATCTCGACCAGCCGGTCGCCCTCGTTGAACTTGAAGCCGGTGGTCTCGGTGTCGAACACGATCTCGCGCATAGGCGCGACGTTATCGGCCTCCGCCCGCCCCCATGCAAGCGATCACCGCGCGCACCGCCGCGCGCGTGTCGGCGAGCGGGACGTCGGTCGCGATGACATGATCGGCGCGGGCGCGCTTTTCGGCATCGGGCAGCTGGCGGGCGAGGATCGCGGCGAACTTCGCCTCGGTCATCCCCGGCCGCGCCAGCACGCGGGCGCGCTGCACCGCGGGGGCGGCGGAGACGACCGCGATCCGGTCCACCCCCCCTTCCCCGCCCGTCTCGAACAGCAGCGGGATGTCGAGCAGGACGAGCGGCGCGTGCCGATGCGCGGCGAGGAAGGCGGCGCGGGCGGCGAAGACGGCGGGATGCACGATCCGCTCCAGCCGCGTCATGGCGTCATCATCGGCCAGCACCGCCCGGCCGAGCGCGGCGCGATCCACGCCGCCCGGCCCGGTCGTGCCCGGAAAGGCCGTCTCGATCGCCGGCACCAGCGCGCCGCCCGGCCCCTGCAACCGGTGCACCTCCGCATCGGCGTCGAACACCGGCACGCCGTCCGCCGCGAACATCGCCGCGACGGTCGACTTGCCCATGCCGATCGATCCGGTGAGGCCAAGGCGGATCGTCATGCCGTCAGCAGCGCGCGCAGGGCGTCGTCGCGGTCGCGCGGCGGCTCGGCGCCGAACAGGATGGCGAAGGCGACCGCCGCCTGCCCCACCAGCATCTCCAGCCCGTCGACCGTGTCGAGGTCGCGCGCCCGCGCCGCGGCGAGCAGATCGGTCTCGAGCGGCGCATAGACCGCGTCATAGACCACGGCGTCCTCGGGCAGCGCCGACAGGTCGAGGCTCAGCGGCGGCTGGCCGGTCATGCCGAGGCTCGAGGCGTTGACGAGCAGCGCCGCGGGCGGCGCGGCCGGGCCGAGCGGCAGCGCCTGCCCCTTCAGCCCGAAGGCGGCGAGCAGCCCCGCGGCCTTCAGCACGTTGCGGTTCATCACCGTCACCGGCCCCGCGCCGACCCGGGCCAGCGCCCACAGGATCGCCCGCGCCGCCCCGCCCGCGCCGATCACCGTCACCGGCTTGCCGGCGAGGTCGAGCCCCGCGATCGGCGTCCAGAAGCCCGCGGCATCGGTATTGGTCCCCGCGAGCGTGCCATCCTCCTGCCGGAACACGGTATTGATCGCCCCGATCGTCCCGCGCACGTCGCCCGGATCGGCGACATGGTCGAGCGCGGCGACCTTGTGGGGCACGGTGACGTTGCACCCCCGCCACGCCGGATCGGCCGCCCGCGCGGCGAAATAGCCGGCCAGGTCGGCGGCGGGGACGTGCAGGGCGCGATAGTCAACGTCCAGCCCCAGCTGCTCGGCCCAGAACCGGTGGATGAGGGGCGACTTGGACTGGGCGATGGGATCGCCGATCACCTCGGCATAGGGGCGGGTCATGAGGCGGCCTTATAACATCGCCGCCGCGTCGTAACCCCATCGGGCGGCGAACCCCCCCATCCGTCATTCCCGCGAAGGCGGGAATCCAGACGCGCGGAAGCCTGCCGCATTCCGCGCAACCGTCAGAGGTTCTGGATTCCCGCCTTCGCGGGAATGACGAAGGAAGAGGTCCGACTCTCTCTCTCTCCCGTTTCTCCGGCGAAAGCCGGGGGCCTATGAACGCGAAGCCCGCATAAGGCTCGCAACGTCACCCTTGCCGAACCACCCGAAAAGCCTCGTGCAGAGGCGCAGAGAGCGCAGAGGCACCACCCCGGCCGAAGGATCGCGCGACGCCCCCTCGCCCGCCACCTCCGCGCCTCCGCGCCTCCGCGCGAACCCCTTCTTCCTTCCCGGTCCCACCCTCACACACCTCCGTGAAGATCGCGACGGTGGCATCTTCCGATCGTCATCCCGGACCTGTTCCGGGATCCACGGTACCGCACATTCGACGGCGTGTACGTTTGTGGCGCGGTGGATGCCGGAACACGTCCGGCATGACGGGGAGATATCCCCCCTACCCCGCCATTACCCCCCGCTCGCGCAGATAGCCCAGCACCGGCAGCAGCGGCATGCCGAGGATGGTGAAGTGGCTCCCCTCCACCCGCGAGAAGAGCTGCACCCCCCGCCCCTCGATCCGGAAGCAGCCGACGCAGCCCGCGATCGCCGGCCATTCCGCATCCAGATAGGACTCGACGAACCCCGGCGACAGCGGCCGCACGAACAGCCTCGCGCGTTCGACATGGCGCCAGACGGGCGTGCCGTTCTCGGCGATCACCGCCGCGCTCCACAGCTCGTGCGTCCCGCCCGACATCCGCGCCAGATGCGCGGCCGCCGCCTCGCGGCTTTCGGGCTTGTCGAGCCGGCTGCCGTCCGCCAGCGCGACCAGCGAGTCCGAGCCGAGCACCAGCGCCCCCGTCACCTGCCGCGCGATCTTCAGCGCCTTCAGCTCCGCCAGCGCATCGGCGAGGTCGCGGGGGGACAGGTCGGCGAGCGCGGCCTTGGCCGCCTCCTCGTCCACCCGCGCCGCCACCGCGGCGAAGGGCACGCCCGCCGCCTCGAGCATCGCCCTGCGCGAGGCGCTCTGCGAGGCGAGGATCAGGTCCGGTATCCGGTTCGACATGCGCGTCAGCCCCCTATTTGCCGCCGCGGCGCTGCTGGAAGAGCGAGACCACCGCCGCCGCCGTCTCCTCGATCGAGCGGCGGGTGACATCGATCACCGGCCATCCCTGATCGGCGAACATGCGCCGGGCGAAGGCGATCTCGCGCTGCACCGCCTCTTCCTCGACATAGGGCGTGTCGGGCTGCTGGTTGAGCGACAGCAGGCGGTTGCGGCGGACCTGGATCAGCCGGTCGGCGCTGGTCGTCAGCCCCACCACCAGCGGCCGGCGCAGCGCGAACAGCGCGCGCGGCGGCGGGCTTTCCACCACGATCGGGATGTTGGCGGTCTTGTAGCCGCGATTGGCGAGATAGATGGAGGTCGGCGTCTTGGACGAGCGCGACACGCCCGCGAGCAGGATGTCCGCCTCCTCCCATTCCTCCCAGGCGATGCCGTCGTCGTGCGCGATCGTCCACTGGATCGCATCGACCCGCGCGAAATAGGCCGCGTCGAGCGCGTGCTGGCGGCCCGGCCGCGCCTTGGCCTGCTGCCCCAGCATCGCCGACAGCGCGTCGCTGACCGGATCGAGCGGCGCCACCGCGGGCAGGCCGAGCGTGCTGCACCGCGTCTCCAGGATGCGCCGCGTCGCCGGATTGACCAGCGTGTAGACGACCAGCCCGGGATTCTGCGCGATCTCCTGCAGGATGCGCTCCAGATGCGCCTCGGTGCGGACCATCGGCCAGAAATGGCGCACCGTCTCGACATCGTCGAACTGGGCGAGCGCGGCCTTGGCGATATTCTCCAGCGTCTCGCCGGTCGAGTCCGACAGGAGGTGGAGGTGCAGCCGCGTCAGGGTCATTTTCAGGCACCTTTGGCGGTTCTGTGGATAAGCCGGTGGACCGACGCTAGCGCAACCCGGCGGCCCCGCCAACCGGTGGACAAGCGCCGGTCCATCCACAGCCCGATCCACAGGCGGGCCGATCGTCCACAGCCTGTGGATAACGGGGACGAAGGGGGCGAATCGCGCCGGTTTCCGCGGGCTCCGGCGGGTCAAGCTGTTGGCATTTCCGGCACCGGCGAATAAGCCACGTCACCCACCTGCCAACCCCATCATCATCTCTCTTTTCAATCTTCTTATATAGAGGAAGAAGGCGCTGACCGACGTTGTGAACAAACCGCTGCTGGCGGCGCTGCGGGGCGAGCGGCAGGCTGGGCTGCCGGTCTGGCTGATGCGCCAGGCGGGGCGCTACCTTCCCGAATATCGCGCGCTGCGGGCGGAGAAGGGGGGCTTTCTCGCGCTCGCCACCGATCCCGCCGCCGCGGCCGAAGTGACGCTCCAGCCGATCCGCCGCTTCGGCTTCGACGGCGCCATCCTCTTCTCGGACATCCTGATGGTGCCCTGGGCGCTGGGGCAGGACCTGAGCTTCGGGGCAGGGGAGGGACCGCGCCTGTCGCCGCCGCTGGTCGACCATGCGCTGGCGGCGCTGGAGAGGGCCCCACAGCGGCTCGAGCCGGTCTACGAGACCGTGCGCCGCGTCGCCGCCGCCTTGCCCCCACAGACCACGTTTCTGGGCTTTGCCGGCAGTCCCTGGACGGTCGCGACCTATATGGTGGCGGGGCAGGGGTCGAAGGATCAGGGCGAGACCCGCCGCTACGCCTATCGCGACCCGGGCGCGTTCGCCGCGATCGTCGAGACGATCGTGGCGATGACGATCGACTATCTGGTCGCGCAGGCCGATGCGGGGGTGGAGGCGGTGCAGCTGTTCGACAGCTGGGCCGGATCGCTCTCGCCGGCGCAGTTCGAACGCTGGGTCATCGCCCCCAATGCCGCGATCGTCGCCGGGCTGCGGGCGCGGCGGCCGGACCTGACCATCATCGGCTTTCCCAAGGGGGCCGGGGGCAAGCTCCCCGCCTATGCCCGCGAGACGGGGGTGGACGCGATCGGGCTGGACGAGACGGTTGACCCGGTCTGGGCGCATGGCGCGCTGCCGGCGGACATGCCGGTGCAGGGCAATCTCGACCCGCTCGCGCTGATCGCCGGGGGCGCGGAACTCGACGCGGCGGTGGACCGTATCATCGCCGCGCTGGCCGACCGGCCGCACGTCTTCAACCTGGGCCACGGCATCCTGCCCGACACGCCGATCGCGCATGTCGAGCGGCTGCTCGACCGGTTGCGGGGATGACGGGCGAGGCCGGACGGCAGGGCCACCATTCACCCGTTCGCCCTGAGCCTGTCGAAGGGCATGGGGGCGAGCGACCGATGTTGATGATGCAGGGGACCGAAACATGATCGAGCTTCTCGGCGCCGCCTATCTGTGGATCGTCGCGGCGCATGTGATCTTCGTGATCTTCTGGATGGCGGGGCTGTTCATGCTGCCCCGCTACCTCGTCTACCATCAGGAAGCGCTCGCCGCCGGCCGCAGCGAGGAGGCGGCGCTGTGGGTGGAGCGGGAGGGCAAGATCCGCCACATCATCCTCACCCCGGCGATGATCGTCGTCTGGGTGCTGGGCCTCACGCTGGCGACGGTGGGGCAGCATTGGGGGGCAGGGTGGCTCCATGCCAAGCTGCTGCTGGTCCTGGTGCTGTCGGGCTATCATGGCTGGGCGGTCGGCTATGCCAGGAAGCTCGCCCGCGGCGCGCCGTCGCTGACCGGGCGGCAGCTGCGCATGCTCAACGAGGTGCCGGCGCTCGCCGCGGCGCTGATCGTGATCCTGGTGTTCGTGAAGCCGCTGGGGTGAGGGGGTCCTGATCGTCAGTCCTGCCCCAAACGTCTCCCCAGCGAAGGCGAGACCTTTGCAAAAATCTTCCGTCCACCCCGGCGGAGGCCGGGGTCCAGTCGGGAGACGGCAGTAAGTTATTGCAAAGCTCCACCTAACTGGACCCTGGCCTTCGCCGGGGTGGACGAGGCTTGTTGAACACTCAGACTTTCGCAGAGGTCTCGCGAAGGCTGAGGTTTCCCGGCTGGTAAGCTCAGCGCCTGCCCCATAAAGATCCCGGCCTGCGCCGGGATAACATGTAGGGGCGGGGCGCAGGAGCGCGTTCCGCGGCTGCCATAGTACTGCATCCCGCTTGACGCCGCCGCCTGCCACGCTTACCTCCCCCTCTCGCGTAGAGCGGCGTCCTGCCGATCCGCGTTTCCTCCAGCTTCGGCCGAACTCCCGCGCGTTCCGACCCGCCGGTCCCAGCTACCTCCCACTGCCTGCTCGCATCCGGATTATCCCATGCATCTCAAAGACCTGAAGAAGAAGACTCCTGCCGAGCTGGTGCAGCTGGCCGAGGAACTGGGCGTCGAGGGCGCCTCGACGCTGCGCAAGCAGGACCTGCTGTTCGCCATCCTGAAGGAGCAGGCGGAGCAGGGCGACCAGATCATGGGGCTGGGCACGATCGAGGTGCTGCAGGACGGCTTCGGCTTCCTGCGCAGCCCCGAGGCGAACTATCTCGCCGGGCCGGACGATATCTATGTCTCGCCCAATCAGGTCCGCAAGCACGGCCTGCGCACCGGCGACACGGTGGAGGGCGAGATCCGCGCGCCCAAGGACGGCGAGCGCTATTTCGCACTGACCCGCCTCACCAGCGTCAATTTCGACGATCCCGATGCGGTCCGCCATCGCGTCAATTTCGACAACCTCACCCCGCTCTATCCCGAGCAGAAGCTGATCCTCGACCCCGCCGACCCGACCCAGAAGGACAAGTCGGCGCGGGTCATCGACATCGTCTCGCCCCAGGGCAAGGGCCAGCGCACGCTGATCGTCGCGCCGCCCCGCGTCGGCAAGACGGTGATGCTCCAGAACATCGCCAAGGCGATCACCGACAACCACCCCGAGGTGTTCCTGATCGTCCTGCTGATCGACGAGCGGCCCGAGGAGGTCACCGACATGCAGCGCTCGGTGCGCGGCGAGGTCGTCTCCTCGACCTTCGACGAGCCGGCGCAGCGTCACGTCCAGGTCGCCGAGATGGTGATCGAGAAGGCCAAGCGCCTCGTCGAGCACAAGAAGGACGTGGTGATCCTGCTCGACTCGATCACCCGCCTCGGCCGGGCCTACAACACCGTCGTGCCCTCGTCGGGCAAGGTGCTGACCGGCGGCGTCGACGCCAATGCGCTCCAGCGCCCCAAGCGCTTCTTCGGCGCGGCGCGCAACATCGAGGAGGGCGGGTCGCTCTCGATCATCGCCACCGCGCTGATCGACACCGGCAGCCGCATGGACGAGGTGATCTTCGAGGAATTCAAGGGCACCGGCAATTCCGAGATCGTGCTCGACCGCAAGGTCGCCGACAAGCGCATCTTCCCGGCGCTCGACGTGGGCAAGTCGGGCACCCGCAAGGAAGAGCTGCTGGTCCAGAAGGACAAGCTGTCCAAGATGTGGGTCCTGCGCCGCATCCTGATGCAGATGGGTACCATCGACTCGATGGAGTTCCTGCTCGACAAGATGAAGAACTCGAAGACCAACGAAGACTTCTTCGACTCGATGAACCAGTGACTTGCGCCTTTGTTCGGGTCATGTTCCAGTGTTTCACGTGGAACATGACCCGAACGAGGATGAGGCCCGACGCGCGCTGGTAGAGGCGCTCGGTCGCGTCCGCGCCGGCCAGCGCGCCGCGGCGGAGCACAGCCGGTGCGGGAAGCACTGCCCGATCCAGCGGCCGATGCGGGATCGATGGTGAGAGGTGGACCTTCACCCCACCGTCATTCCCGCGAAGGCGGGAATCCAGAACCTCTGACGCTTGCGCACGATGCGGAAGGCTCCCACGTATCTGGATTCCCGCCTTCGCGGGAATGACGGACGGCGTGAATGGGGTGACTCCATCCCGGCTCGCCATCCGGCTATCGGGCGGCCGTGCAACCCATCGCCCAGCAACCCTTCCGAACCGGCCACATTCCGCTAAGGATGACGCAACCCTGACGGGCGCGTGACCGTTGCTTCCGGCAGGCCCATCGGGAGCGTTTCGTCTTGTCCATCCTAACCATGCTTGCCGCCGCGGGAGCGGCCGCCGGGGCCGTGCAGGGGCCCGGATCGCCTGCCGAGATCTGGCAGCACATCCTCAACGACTTCTCCAACCTCGGCGATCCGGCGGCCTTGGCGGCGTTCGGTTCGGTGCTGATGATCGACCTCGTCCTGGCCGGTGACAATGCCATCGTGGTCGGCGCGCTCGCGGCGGGGCTGCCGGCCGACCAGCGCAAGAAGGTGATCCTGATCGGCATCGGCGCGGCGCTGGTGCTGCGCATCGCCTTCGCGCTGATCGTCACCTGGCTGATGGGGATCGTCGGGCTGATCTTCGCCGGCGGGCTGCTGCTGCTGTGGGTCAGCTGGAAGTTCTGGCGCGAGATCCGCGAGGGCGGGCACCATCCCGACGCCGCCGAAGAGACATCGGGCCTCAAGCCGGCGCGCAGCTTCGCCGCCGCCGCCTGGGCGGTGGCGGTGGCGGACGTGTCGATGAGCCTCGACAACGTCCTCGCCGTGGCCGGTGCGGCGCGCGAGCATCCCGGCATTCTCGTCGTCGGGCTGCTGCTGTCGGTGGCCCTGATGGGGCTGGCGGCGAACTTCATCGCCCGCATCATCGATCGCTATCGCTGGATCGCCTATGTCGGGCTGGCGGTGATCGTCTTCGTGGCGTTCCGGATGATCTATGAGGGCTGGGTGGGCAGCGAGGACACGCTGGGGCTGATCAGCCTGTTCCGGTAGCGCCGACGCCATCCCCCTGGGCCGTTCGTGCCGCGCGACGTCGAAGCACAGGTGGTTTTCGGGCTCTTCGACGGCGCTCAGGGCGAACGGCCGAGGTTAGGTTGATCTTGCGTGCAGGAGCCTTCCCAACCGTCATCCCGGCGCAGGCCGGGATCTCCTGCGGCTCCTGTCGCGACCCTCGACAGAGACCCCGGCCTGCGCCGGGGTGACGGTGAGATGGGCGGGGAAAGGGGGGTCGCTCAGGGCCGGCGGCCCGGTCGCTTACCCCAGATGCTCGGCGAAGAAGGCTGCGGTGCGCTCGTCCGCCAGTCGCGCCGACTCCTCGGAGCGCCGCGCGCCGAACTCGGTCGCGAAGCCGTGATCCTCGCCGGGATAGTCGTGCAGCGTCACCTTGGAGTGGTCGTCCAGCCCCGCATGCATCCGCGCCTGCGCATCCTTGTCGACGAAGTGATCCTCTTCGGGAACGTGGAGCAGCACCGGATGCGCGATGGCGTGCTTTTCGCCGAGCAGCCCGTCGATCCCGACGCCGTAATAGCCGACCGCCGCATCCACATCGGTGCGCGTCGCGGTCATGAAGGCGAGCCGACCGCCCAGGCAATAGCCGACCACCCCGACCTTGCCGCCGTCGCCCAGCTCCGCCCGCGCGGCGCGGATCGTCGCCTCGATGTCGCGGATCGCGCCGTCCTGGTCGAGCTTGGGCATCAGGCCCAGCGCCTGCTGCATCTGGTCGGGCACGTCCGGGTCGAGCTCGATGCCGGGGGCGAAGCGCCAGAACAGGTCGGGGGCGAGGGCGAGATAGCCGGCTTCGGCCAAGGTGTCGCATTTGCGGCGGATGCCGGCATTGACCCCGAAAATCTCCTGGATGACGACGATCGCCGCGCGCGGCGTGCCTTCGGGTCGGGCGCGATAGACGGTGAACCGGGCGTCGCCGGCTAGCGTGTCGAGCGTGATCGTGTCGGTCATGGCCGTCCTCTCCTGGGGATATGCGTTGACGCTGGGCGTCGCGCATGGCGCTATGCGCGCGAGGTTACAGTGACAAGCAGGGACGGCGAACGATGAAGGTGACGATCGAGATCGACTGCACGCCAGAGGAAGCGCGTGCGGCGATGGGCCTGCCCGACCTGACGCCGATCCACGAACGCTATGTCCAGCTGACCCGCGAGGCGATGGAGGGCAATGTCCGGCCCGAGATGCTCGAGGCGATGATGCGCAGCTGGGCGCCGATGGGCGAGGCGGGGATGAACTTCTGGCGGCGGATGCTGGAAGGCGCGGCCAAGTCCGGCAGCTGATCGGCGCGCGCCCTCTGCTATAGGCGCCGGCGCATGACCGACACGATCTTCGCCGTCTCCAGCGGCCGTCCCCCCGCCGCGATCGCGGTGATCCGTATCAGCGGGCCCGACGCCCTGCTCGCCGGCCGCACGCTGGCCGGGCCGCTGCCCCCGGCGCGGGCGGCACGGGTGCGGGTGCTGCGCGACGCCGCCGGGGCGGTGCTCGACCGCGCCTTGGCGATCGTCTTCCCCGGCCCCGCCACCGCGACCGGAGAGGATCTGGTGGAGCTGCACTGCCATGGCGGGCGGGCGGTGGTGGCGGCGGTGGAGGCCGCGCTATCCCGCCTTCCGTCCTGCCGCCGGGCCGAGCCGGGCGAGTTCACCCGCCGGGCGCTGGCGCATGGCCGGATCGATCTCGCCGAGGCCGAGGGGCTGGCCGATCTGCTCGAGGCGGAAACCGAGGCGCAGCGGGTGGCGGCATTGGCCGCGGCGGAGGGTTGGATCAGCCGCCAGGTCGGCGACTGGCTGGCCGAGGTCGCGATCCTCTCCGCCCGGGTCGAGGCGATGCTCGACCATGACGACGAGGACGATGTCGTCGGGGGGGACGACGAGATGGCAGCGATCCGGGGCGGGATGGACGATCTCGGCCGGCGGATCGATGCGGCGGCCTCCGCCCCGCCCGTCGAGCGGTTGCGCGACGGTATCCGCGTGGTCATTGCCGGGCCCCCCAATGCGGGCAAGTCGACGCTGCTCAACCTGATGGCCGAACGCGAGGCGGCGATCGTCTCGCCGATCGCCGGCACCACCCGCGACCGGATCGAGGCGGCGGTGGTGCGGGGCGGGGTGCCCTATCTGCTGCTCGATACGGCCGGACTGACCAAGACCGACGATATGGTCGAGGCGATCGGTGTGGAGCGCGCCGGCGCGGCGATCGCCACCGCGGATCTGCTGCTATGGATGGGAGACGAAGCCCCGCCGCGTCGCGACGCGCTCTGGCTGCACGGCCGGTCCGACCTGTCGGGGCGGGGGACGGTGCCGGCCGATCGGACATTGGCCGTGCGGCAGGACGATCCCGCGAGCATCGCAGCACTGTGGACGCTGGTGGCGGAGCGGTCGGCGGCCTTGCTGCCGCGGGTGGACGCCTTGCCTTTACGTGAGCGGCATCGGCGACTGTGCGGGGAGGCGGCTGCGGCGCTGCGTGTACCGCCGCGCGATCCTCTTCTGATGGGAGAGGCGCTGCGCCGGGCACGCGTTGCGCTCGCTGGCATCACCGGGGCGGATGCGACCGAGACGATGCTGGATGCGCTCTTCGGGCGGTTCTGCATCGGGAAGTGAAATGTTCCACGTGGAACAATCCTTCCCCCGCTGAACTTCGCCCGACTGTTCGTACCCATCATCGTCCCGCGTGACGCGATGACCTATCGACCGTCATCGCTTCGGCTGAGGCCCCGGGTCTGACAGAGGTGAAATGTTTCACGTGGAACATTTTCGCGGCGCGCCTTTATGGTCATCAGCGCCAACATCGTCGGTGCACGAACCCGTTGCCTCCAGAATCGAAGCTGCGAAGAGGACCAGTTGTTTTTCGCCAAGGCAAGATTCGGCACCAGTGGATCATGTCCGTTTCGGCCCTTTGTTTCACGTGGAACAATTCCGCTGAGGACCTTCGACTGCGTCGGCGGTCCAGCCTGTCCGCGCACCGACTCACAGTCCAGCTGCTCAATGCGGTACCGTGCCTCAACAAACCCGGCACAACCGGGAACGGCCAGCCGAGACGAGGCGCTGCCGATTGTTCCACGTGGAACAATTTTGACCCCTCGTCGCCATCGGAGTAGGCGGGCGGCATGAGCGACGTAATCGTAATCGGCGGTGGGCATGCCGGGGTGGAAGCGGCGATGGCGGCGGCGCGGCGGGGCGCGTCGGTAGCCCTCGTCACCTTTTCCCGCAGCAATCTCGGCATGATGTCGTGCAATCCCTCGATCGGCGGGTTGGGCAAAGGGCATATCGCCCGCGAGGTTGACGCCTTCGACGGCGTCATGGCGCGGGCTGCGGACGCGGCGGCGATCCACCACCGCATGCTCAACCGCAGCAAGGGTGCCGCGGTACAGGGTCCTCGGATCCAGGCCGATCGCCGGCTCTATGCCGCGGCGGTGCAGGCAATGGTGACCGCCGAGGCGCGCGTGACGGTGGTCGAGGGCGACGTCGTCGCGCTCGACCTGGCGGGCGGCGCGCTGGCCGGGGTGATGCTCGCCGATGGCCGCCGGATCGCCGGACGCGCGGTGGTGCTGGCGACCGGGACCTTTCTGGGCGGGCGGCTCTTCCGCGGGTCGGAACGGGGCGAGGGCGGCCGGGTCGACGAGCGCGCGGCCGGTCCGCTGGCCGCGGTGTTGCGCGACTTGGCGCTGCCGATGGCCCGGCTCAAGACGGGCACGCCGCCGCGCCTCGACGGGCGGACGATCGACTGGGCCAGCCTCGAACCGCAGCCGTCCGACGCCGAGCCCTGGACGATGTCGGCGATGACCGAGCGCCGGCTGCTGCCCCAGATCGCCTGTGCGATCACCCGCACCACCCCGGCGACCCACGCGATCATCCGCGACGCCATTCCCGAATCCCCGCTCTTTTCCGGTGCGATCGAAGGGGCAGGGCCGCGTTATTGCCCGTCGATCGAGGACAAGATCCATCGCTTCGGTGATCGCGACGGGCACCAGATTTTCCTCGAACCCGAAGGTCTCGACGACGCAACGGTCTACCCGAACGGCCTCTCGACCTCGATCGGTGCGGCGGCGCAGGCCGCGATGATCGCCAGCATCCCGGGGCTGGAGCGCGCGGCGATCACCGTTCCGGGCTATGCGGTGGAATATGACCATATCGATCCGCGGGCGCTCGACGCGACCCTGGCGGTGACCGCTATGCCGGGGCTGTTTTGCGCGGGACAGATCAATGGCACCACCGGCTATGAGGAAGCGGCGGGGCAGGGGCTGGTCGCCGGGCTCAACGCGGCGGCGTTGGCGCTGTCGCTGCCGCCGGTGATCCTCGATCGCGCGTCGAGCTATCTCGGCGTGATGATCGACGACCTCGTCCTGCAGGGGGTCACCGAGCCCTATCGCATGCTCACCGCCCGCGCCGAATATCGCCTGTCGCTGCGGTCCGACAATGCTGAGACCCGTCTTGCGCCCATCGCAGACGCGGCGGGGTGTCTGTCCGAGGCTCGGCGGGCCCATCTCGATCGCCGGAATGTTTCACGTGGAACATTCCGCGCGCGCCTGGCGGTGATGCGGACGGCTTCGGACGTCGCGGCGGCAGGGGGACAGGTCAGTCAGGACGGGGCGCGGCGCAGCGCCTTCGACTGGCTGCGCTTCGACGGCGTCACGCTCGCGCATGTCGCGCCGGGTGCGGAGGACGGGATCGCGCCGGCGGTCGTCGCGGAGACGATCGAGGACGCGCGCTATGCGCCCTATCTCGAACGCCAGGCGGAGGAGGTCGCGCGGCTGCGCACCGAGGAATCGCTGCTGCTGCCCGAGGCGATCGACTATGCCGCGATCCCGGGCCTGTCGAACGAGATGGTCGCGCGGCTCACCGCCAGCCGTCCGCGCTCGCTCGCCGCAGCGGCGCGGGTGCGCGGCGTCACGCCTGCGGCGCTATCGGCCGTCCTGCTCCACGCCCGGCGGCTCGCCGCATGACCGAAGAGGAGGCACGCGACTGGGCGCTCGATCTGGTCGGCGCGCAGCGCTTCGCCATGCTCGAACGGTTCGTCGATCTCGTTCTGGCAGAGACCGCGCAGCAGAACCTGATCTCCCCCGCCACGATCCCAGCCATCTGGTCGCGGCACGTCGTCGACTCGCTCCAGCTGCTGCCGCTGGCGAACAGGTCGAGCGGTGCATGGCTGGATATCGGCACTGGCGGCGGCTTTCCGGGGATGGTGCTGGCCATCGCCGGCGCCACGCCGATGCTGATGGTCGAGCCGCGTCGGAAGCGCGCGACCTTCCTGAGCGAGTGCGTCGCGACGCTCGGCCTGGCGGATGCGCGCGTTGCGGCCGCCAAGGTCGAGCAGGTCGACTGGACGGCGGCAGTGATTACCGCACGCGCGGTCGCCTCGGTCGAAAAGCTTTTGCTTGCCGCCGCGCATTGCGCCACAGAGGAGACGCGGTGGCTGCTGCCAAGGGGTCTGGTCGATCCGGCCGATCTCGCATCGCTCGCCGCACAGCATCGAGTGGTGTTTCACGTGGAACATAGCCTTACCCAGCCGGACTCGGCGATCCTCATTCTCGACGGACGTGGCCGGTGATCGTCGTCGCCATCGCCAATCAGAAGGGTGGGGTGGGCAAGACCACCAGCGCGATCAATATCGGCACCGCGCTCGCGGCGACCGGCCAGCGGGTGCTGCTAATCGACTTCGATCCGCAGGGCAATGCCTCGACCGGGCTCGGCATCGGCCATGCGCAGCGGGAACGGTCGAGCTACGACGTGCTGATGGGCGAGGCGAGCGTCGTCGAGGCGGCGATCCCGACCAAGGTGCCGCGGCTCGACATCGTCGCCGCAACGGTCGACCTGTCGGGCGCGGAGATCGAGCTGGTCGAGTTCGAGGCGCGCACCCATCGCCTGGATACCGCGCTGGCGGCGGTGAAGGACCAGTGGGACATCGTGCTGATCGACTGCCCGCCCTCGCTGGGGCTGCTGACGATCAACGCGATGGTCGCCGCCGATGCGCTGTTCGTGCCGCTGCAATGCGAGTTCTTCGCGTTGGAAGGTCTGTCGCAGCTCCTGTCGACGGTCGAGCGGATCCGCACCCGCTTCAATCCCGGCCTTTCGATCATCGGCGTGGCGCTGACCATGTACGACCGGCGCAACCGGCTGACCGAACAGGTCTCCGCCGATGTCCGCGCGGTCCTGGGCAAGGTGGTGTTCGAGACGGTGATCCCGCGCAATGTCCGCCTGTCCGAGGCGCCGAGCCACGGCCTGCCTGCGCTGATCTACGACCATCGCTGCTCGGGATCGGAGGCCTATATGGCGCTGGCGCGGGAGATGATCGGGCGCCTGCCCCAGGCGGCCAAGACGGCGGTGGCGGCATGAGCGAGGCCTTGCGGCGGCCGCGCGGCGGCCTGGGCCGGGGGCTCAACGCGCTGCTGGGCGAAATGGCGCGCGAGACTCCGGTCAGCCCCGATGCGGAGCGGCCGAGCGGGGTGCGGATGCTGCCGGTCAGCGCCATGGCCCCACACCCGGACCAGCCGCGCCGCCACTTCGACGATGCCCTGCTCGACGAGTTGGCCGGGTCGATCGCGGCGCGGGGGCTGATCCAGCCGATCGTCGTGCGACCGCACGGCCATCAATATCAGATCGTCGCGGGCGAGCGGCGCTGGCGCGCGGCGCAGCGGGCGAAGCTGGCCGAGGTGCCGGTGGTCGTCCGCGACCTCTCCGACTCCGAGACGCTGGAGATCGCGCTGGTCGAGAACATCCAGCGGGCGGATCTCAACGCGATCGAGGAGGCGCAGGCCTATCAGCGGCTGGCCGGCGAATATGGCCATACGCAGGAAGCGCTGGCCAGGATCGTCCACAAGTCGCGCAGCCATGTCGCCAATCTGTTGCGGCTGCTCGAACTGCCCGAGCCGGTGCAGACGCGGGTGGTCGATGGCAGCCTGTCGATGGGCCATGCCCGCGCGCTGCTCGGCGCACCCGATGTCGAGCGCCTCGCGACCCAGATCGTCGACCGCGGCCTATCAGTGCGCGAGACGGAGAAGCTGGCGCGCGAAACCAAGAGCCCTCGCGACGAGGCGGATGCCGCGCCGCGGCGTCCCGCCAACGACGTGCGGGGTGGCGACACCGCTGCGGACAGCGATATCGCGGCGCTCGAACGCCAGCTCGCCGATCTGCTGGGCGTTTCGGTGACGATCGTCCACGGAGGAAAAGGCGGGTCGGTGACGCTCGGCTATGCGACGCTCGACCAGCTCGACATGATCTGCCAGCGGCTGACCGGCGAGGGGATCTGAGCCCGGAGGCGCGGCCCGGCGACCGGCTGCTCGCGCCGTTCACTGCGGGACGCCGGTGACGATCGTGGAATGCGATACGTCACCGGCTGCCGTTCAGAACTTGTACCGTACCGATGCCGCGAAGTTGCGGGCGTAATAATAGATGTCCTGCGGGATGTCGCGCGAGTTCCAGTAGAGTTGCACGCCGTTGCGGGTGAGGTTCGATGCCTCGACCGAGAGGGTCAACTGTTTGGTGATGTCGTAATTGATCGAGGCGTCAAGGCGCTCGACCGGATCGGTGAACCGGTTATCATAGTAGTAATATGGATTTACCGAATAAACCTGCTTGCTCCGCCAGTTGTAGGCGACGCGGACGTTCAGACCGCCGCGTTCGAAGAAACCAATGACATTGTAGACATATTTGGAGGTATAGAGCCAGGGCCTCACTAAATAGCCGGTCACGTTATTTTTGGCGTCAAAGACGGGATATTCCTGTTGCGTCTTATTGTAGGTGAAGTTGACGGTGCCGCCGAAGGACTTAAGAACGCCCGGCAGGAAGGTGAAGAAGCTGGTCGCCGACGCCTCGATGCCGGTAAATTTGCCGCGCCCGGCATTATAGGGGCGATACACGAGCACCGGATCGGCGTAGCCGGGCAATATCTCAGACCGAAGCTGCGTTTGCAGATAGCCATCCTGCCGCCACTTCCAGGCTGCCAGGCTGATCGATCCCGCCTCGCCGAAATAATATTCCAGCGACATATCGTATTTGTTCGTCGTCGTCGCCCGGGCATTGGGATTGCCGCCCTGGCCGTAAACCTGATTGGGATTGGTCGCGTTGATAGAGGTGGCAGGATTCAAGGCTTGGGCGCTCGGGCGCCCGACGTCATAGGTCCAGGCCGCGCGGAGCTGTAGCTTGGGCGAAAAATGCAGGATCGCATTCACGCTGGGCAGAACATCGAGGTAATTGCCCTTCGACCTTACAAGCTCGGCCGTGGTTACATATTCCGGGCGCTTGCCGTCGATCGACTCAAAGGTGGTGGTCAGCTTGTTGGCGTTCAGCCGGGTCAGGCTGTTGACGAGGCGGGCGCCGAACGTCCCCTCGATCGGGAAGAGCAGCTTCACATTGTAATGGGCCATGAAATAGGCCGCGTAGCTTTCCTCGTTGCCGCTGAAGTATCGGAACGGATCGTAATCCGGATAGGCCTTGACCAGGTCTGAACCGGGGTTCGTCGCTACCGCCAGGGCGCGGATGGCATTCCAGTTGCGCCGGATCACGTTGTTCCCGCCAGCGAGCCAATCCGCATCGGCCCCCGTGGTCGTGCCCTGAAAGCCCTTGCCGATCGGGGTCAGCTTGTAGTCGGGCAGGGACGCGATCGGCACCCGCATATTGCCCTCACCGCGTTCGCCGATCTTGCGTTCGTAGTCGCGACTGGCGTGACGAAAGCCGGTCTTGAACCAGTCGATGAAGGACGAGTCCGTGTTGAGCTTGAGATCGTAGCGCTGTTCCAGTTCCGAACTAATCTCCAGGATACGGCTCTGAGAAATACCATCTATGTAGATGTAGTTTTTCGGATCCATCAGATCGATATTCTTGAAGTCGATATTCATGCCGCCGCGCGGATCCTTGGCGGTATTGAACTCGACGTCGAAGCTGGGCTGCTGGAGGAAGCGCGTGTAGTGATAAAGCCTGTCCAGAAAGAAATGCGACTTTGCGTAGTTGATCCAGCCGGTAAATTCCATCCGGTCGGTGATATAGTCGATCTGGAAGCGTGACGTATAGTTGCGGGTCCAGATCAGGGTCGAATCCTTGCCCGGACCGATCGGATCGATCGAGGTCGCGCTCAGCGACTGGGCGAGCCGGCCGTCGGGGCCGACCACGATGTTGGTCAGCGTGGGCGGCGGATTCTTCGAGTCGGAATAGGTGATCGGGATCCAGAACAGATCGTCGAGGAACTGGGCGGCGGCGTTGGTGAACGAACTCTCCGCCGTGAATTTCCAGCGGTCGTCGGGCCGCCATTGCGCCGAGACGTTCATGCCGACGCGGCTGTTGTTGCCGCGGCGATAGAAGATGCCGACCCGGTTGGGCATGTAGATGCCGGCGGGCGTGGTGCTCGGCTCGATGATCTGGCGGGGATCGTCCGGCAGGACCGGCAGATTGTTGAATCGGTCCGACTCGTTGTATTGCAGATGGTTGTAGGTCGCGTTGACCATGAAGCCCATCTGCCCGAGCGGCGTGTCGCCATTATAGGCGACGAGCACGCTGCCATAGGGGTTCAGCGACCGGCTTTGGTCGTTATAGTCGCCCTTGACGTTGATCGCATAGGTGGCGCCGCTCTTGAAATCGGTCGGGCGGCGCAGCGAGAGATTGACGACCCCGGTCGGGCTGCCCTCGATCTGGTCCGGGGTGCGGGTCTTGTAGACCTCGATGCCGGCGATCAGGTCCGACTGGATGTCGTTGAGGAAGGTCGTGCGCGAGGTGCCCGAAAAGGCGGTCGAGCCGTTGATCGTCGTCATCGCGTCGCTCAGGCCGCGGATGCGGATGCTGGTGCCCTCGCCGCGATCGCGCTCGAGCTGGACGCCGGGCACGCGCGCGAGCGCCTCCGGAACGTTCTTGTCGGGCAGCTTGCCGATGTCCTGCGCCATCACGACGTCGACGATCTGCTGCGCCTTGCGCTTGACGTTGCGGGCGGTCTTCACCGTGTTCTTGAGGCCGACGACGACGATGTCGCCCTCGAGCCGGCCCGACTCGCCGTTCGCGGCCTTGCCCGTATTGGCGCCGATCCCGCCGGCGGCCGACGCCGTCCCGGCAGGCGGCGTCTCGGCAGGCGGCGTGCTGCCCGGCTTGCGCTTCTTCCCCTTGGCCGGGCGCTTGGCCGGCTGCTCGGTCGTCGGATCGCTTGCCCCCGCCGCCGTGTTAGCGGTCGCCGCGAGGACCGGTTGAGCGGTCAGCATGGCCCCCGTGCACACGCCGACCATCAGACACGCATAGCTTACGCTCTTCATCTCTCTCCCCCCACGAGGCGGCCGCGATTCGCGGCCGACATTCTGTTCTTCCCTGCGATGCCGCCCCGTTCGCAGGATCTTTTGTCCTGCAAAACATCTCGACACACATAAAAGTTACCGGTACCCCATTGGCTCGGCAAGGGGCAAAAACAGGCCGGGAACGCGATAAATTGGGGGGAAACCGACGATCTTCCGCTAAGTGTCACAGAAGTCCCGCAAAGATGACGGCTCTCCAACTGTCGGACTTAATGCGGTGGGTGACAGGGCGGTGGAATTCCGGGGCGATCGCCCCGGCGAATCGGCCGCGAATCGCATCTTCCCGCTGCCGGCGACCACGCAGCCAAGCGTGGCGCGGCCTCCTGTCGATCGGGGCCCGGGGCGCAACGCACCCAGGCGCACCGGGGGACATTCGGGCCTAGGGAAGAGGGAGAGGGACGCATGATCGTAGAACGGGACGCACCGGGGGGTGCCGCCATCGATGAGGGCCGGCGCGGCTTCTTCGCCGCGGTGCTGGCCGGTGCTTTCGCCATCGGCCTGGCCGGGCAGGCCGGGGCACAGAGCGGGGGAACGGGGAGCGCGGTGACCGACACCGACCTGCTCACCCTGTCGCTCAACATGGAATATCTGGTCGGGGAGCTCTGCTCCTACGGCGTCTATAGCGGCAGCCTGCCGGCGGACGCGCTGACCGGCAGCGGCACCCAGGGGGTGACGCTCGGCGCGCGCCCCGTCCGCTTCCAGTCGGGCTCGGTGCGCCGCTGCCTCGACGAGATCGCGGTCGACGACTATTTCCACATCCTGTTCCTGCGCGACACGCTGCGCGCCAACGTCGTCGCGCAGCCGCAGATCAACCTGGGCGGCGGAACCGACGGACCGTTCACGGTGCTGGCGCGGGCGGGGGGCGTGGTGGCGCCCGGCGACAGCTTCGATCCCTATGCGTCGGACGCCAATTTCCTGCTCGCCGCGATGGTGCTGAAGGACATGATGGTCAGCTTCTATGCGGGGCTGGCGCCGCTCTATACCAATCCGATCCTGCTCAACGTGGCGATCGGGCGGCTCGGCGGGCACGCCTATAACGCCGGAATGATCCGCTCCACGCTCTACCGGCTCGGCGCGGCGAACCCGGCCGTGCGGCAGAGCGCCGGCGGCTTCGCCACGGCCGTGGCGGGCTATTCGACCTCGGCGACCGCGAGCCAGGGCATCGGGCCCGATCAGGTCAACGGCCAGGCCGTCGCCAACATCCTGCCGGGCGACCGGAACGCGATGGTGCAGGCGAGGACCGCGGCGCAGACCCTCAACGTCGCCTTCCTCAACCGGGCGGCGACGACGCTGGGCGGGTTCTTCCCGGCCGGGCTGAACGCCAACATCCGCATCAGCGCCGCACTCTGAGCGAACAGGAGGGGGATAACATGACCGACATGATCGACACGACCGGCACGGCCGACACGACCGACGCCGACGCTACCATCCACCCGCTCCGGGCGGCGGCCGATCGCCGGCGCTTCCTGCGCCTCTGCGGGCAGGGCGGCGCGATCGCCGGCGGCGCGATGCTGCTCGACGCCTGTGGCGGGGGCGACGACGACAGCACCGCCTCGCCGAGCCCGACGCCGACGCCGACCGCCTCGCCGACCGCACCGCCGGTGCCGACGCCGGTTCCGACCTATACCGCGACCGATGCGGACCGGCTGAACTTCCTGCTCCAGGTGGATTATCTCTTCGCGGCGCTGATGCTGCGCGGGGTGCTCGACCAGAGCCTGCCGGCGAGCCTGACCGGCGGTGCCGGCGCGCAGGGCAGCGTGACCGGGGGCAGGGCGTTGTCCTTCCAGGACCAGATCCTCGCCGAGCTGCTGCGGGAGACCGCCTATGACCTGGTGACGCAGATCACGGCGCTGCGCGGGCTGATCGGCAGCGCCGTGACCGCACAGCCCGCGATCACCATCGCCGGGACGGTCGACGGCCCCTTCACCAAGCTGGCGCCGACCACCGTCGTCAAGGCGGGCGACGCCTTCGATCCCTATGCGTCGGAGGAGTTGTTCCTGATGCAGGCGACCGCGATCGGCGCGATCACGGTGACCGCCTATCACGACGTCGCCCGCCAGATGAGCAATCGCGACCTGATGGCGAAGGTGTCGGCGCTGATGGCCGCGCGCAGCTATCAGGACGGCATGCTGCGCTACTATCTCTACTGGCGCGGCGCGCTGAACAACAGCCTGTACGATACCATCTTCAAGCTGAGCGATGCGCGCGACGCCTATGACGGCAATCGTGACTACGACAAGGGTGTCGGCAACCAATATGGCGCCGACATCCTGCCGGGCGACGCCAACCAGGGCGTGTTCCGCCGCACGCCCGAGCAGGTGCTGAACATCCTCTATATCAGCAAGACGCCGGTCGCGGCGGGGGGCTTCTTCCCGGCCGGCGTGAACGGCCTGATCAAGACGAGCGGGTCGAGCCAGACCTGAGGGCAGGGCGTGCGCGCCGGTCGGGGACGAGGAACCCGGCCGGCGCGCGCGGACGCGATCCGACCGAGGCGGGAGTGACAGGATGACGATGAGCGGCAGGTGGCGGATGCTGGCGACGGCGGCGACCGTGGTGGTGGCGGCGGTGGCGGGGGCGGGACCGGGGACGGCGCAGCCCGCGCCGGCCCCGGTCGAGAGCGCGGTGGCGGCGGCGGCCGCGCAGGACGATGCGGCGGCGCGGCTCGCGCGGGCGGTGGTGGCGCGGATGACGATCGAGGAGAAGCTGCCGCAGCTCCTCAACGTCGCGCCGGCCATCCCGCGGCTCGGCATCCCCGCCTATAACTGGTGGACCGAGTCCCTCCACGGCGCGCTGGGGCCGGTCGAGACGACCAACTTCCCCGAGCCGATCGGGCTGGCCGCCACCTTCGACGCACCGCTGGTGCAGGCGGTCGCGGGGGCGATCGGCACCGAGGTGCGCGGGCTCCACACGCTCGCGCGGCAGACCGGGCGGCTGGGGCGGATCGGCACCGGGCTCGATACCTGGTCGCCCAACATCAACATCTTCCGCGATCCGCGCTGGGGCCGCGGGCAGGAAACCTATGGCGAGGATCCGTTCCTCACCGCGCGGATCGGGGTAGCCTATGTCCGCGGCATACAGGGCCCCGATCCCGAGCGCCCGCTGGTGATCGCGACGCCCAAGCATTTCGCGGTGCACAGCGGGCCGGAGGGGACGCGCCACTCGGCCAACGTCTTCGTCTCGGCGCACGATCTGGAGGACACGTTCCTTCCCGCCTTCCGCGCCGCCATCGTCGAGGGCCGGGCGGGATCGATCATGTGCGCGTACAACCGGATCGACGGCCAGCCCGCCTGCGCCAGCGACCTGCTGCTCAAGACGCACCTGCGCGAGGCCTGGGGCTTCAAGGGCTATGTCGTCTCCGACTGCGATGCGGTGAAGGACATCGCCGACAACCATCATTACGCCCCCGATCGCGCCGCGGCGGTGGCGGCGGCGATCCGGGCCGGCGTCGACAATGAATGCAATTACGAGACGGTGCTCTACGTCGCCGACCTGGAGAAGCGCTATGCCGAGGCGCTGCGCCGCAACCTGATCACCGAGGCGGATGTCGACCGGCTGCTCGTCCGCCTGTTCGCGGCGCGCTATCGCAACGGCGACCTGCCCGGCCTGGCGGGGGCGCCCGCGGCGCTGCCCCCGTCGGTGGTGGGAAGCCCCGCCCATCGCGCGCTGGCGCTGGCGACCGCCGAGCGCTCGATGGTGCTGCTCAAGAATGACGGGCTGCTGCCGCTGAAGGCCGGAGTGCGCGTGGCGGTGGTCGGCCCGCTCGGCGACGCGACGCGGGTGCTGCGCGGCAACTATTCGTCGGCGCTGTCGGGCCCGCCCGTATCGGTGGTGGAGGGCCTGCGCGCCGAACTGGGGGCGGAGCGGGTGACGCTGGTGCCCTTCGGCGCCTCCATCACCGATGGCGACCGGGTGCCGACCGCGGCGCTGCGCACGCCCGACGGCCAGCCGGGGGTGCGGGTCGACTATTACAACCCGGTCACGCCGCTGCCGGCCGCCTTCGCGCCGGGCACGCGCGACCGGGCGATCGCCGCGGCGACCTATGCCGCCACCCCGGTCGTGTCGCGGGTCGAGCCCGATATCGGCGACCGCAACCTCGCGCTGCCGCAGGTGCAGGACGTCCACCGCACCGTCTGGACGGGCTATCTGGTGCCGCCGGCCAGTGGCACCTATCGGCTGGGCCTGGCCGGCTGGGGCGGCACGCTGATGCTCGACGGCAAGGCGTTGAAGGGGGAGTCCTCACCGGCCGGCAGCCTCACGACGCTCGATCTGGTCGGCGGCCGCCGCTACGCGCTGCGGGTCGAGGGCGGCGCGGTCGACCTGATCTGGAAGCGGGTGTCGAAGACGCCCGACGCCGATCTCGAAGCCGCGGCGGCACGGGCCGATGTGATCGTCGCGGTGGTCGGCCTCACCTCCGATCTGGAGGCGGAGGAGACAGGCGTGTCGGTGCCGGGCTTCAGGGGCGGCGACAAGACCGATGTCGAGCTGCCCGCGGACCAGCTGGCGATGCTGGAGCGCGCGCGCGCGACGGGCAAGCCGGTAGTGGTGGTGACGCTCAACGGCAGCCCGCTCAACCTGAGCTGGGCGAAGGACCATGCCGCGGCGGCGCTGGAGGCCTGGTACCCGGGCGAGACGGGCGGGCAGGCGGTCGCCAACATCCTGACCGGCAAGACCAATCCTTCCGGGCGCCTGCCGCTGACCTTCTATCGCAGCGTCGCCGACCTGCCCGATTTCGGCGATTATGCGATGACGGGGCGGACCTATCGCTATTTCGCCGGCCAGCCCGTCTATCCCTTCGGCCACGGCCTGTCCTACACGCGCTTCGCCTATGGGCCGCTGAGGGTGACGCCGGCGGCCGGCGGGGCCGCGCAGGGGCTGCAGGTGACGGCGCAGCTGACCAACAGCGGTGACCGTGCGGGCGAGGAGGTGGCGCAGCTCTACCTCAACTTCCCCGACGTGCCGGGTGCGCCGCGAGTGGCGCTGCGCGGCTTCCAGCGGGTGGCGCTCAAGCCGGGCGAGACGCGCACGCTCCGCTTCGACCTCACGCCGCGCGACCTCAGCTCGGTGGCGCTCGACGGGACCCGCGCGGTCGCGGCGGGGCACTACCGGGTGACGGTGGGATCGGGACAGCCGGATACGGGCGCGCCGGGCACTTCGGCGGATTTCACCGCACAGGCCGGGGCGGCGCTGCCGCGATAGGCGGTGGGCTCGCCGTTTCGGCAAGGATCGGGGCAGGAGCCGCGGGAGGCCCCGGCCTGCGCCGGGGCGACGAAAGGGGTTGGGGGGGTAAGACCTTTCCACACATGCTTCCGTCATCCCCGCGCAGGCGGGGAGCCAGACGCGCGGGAGCTTGCCGCATAACTCGCAACGTCTGAGGCTATGGATCCCTGCCTTCGCGAGACCCCTGGGAAGTCTTCCGTCCACCCCGGCGAAGGCCGGGGTCCAGTTGGGCAACGGCAGTAAGTCATTGCAAAGCTTCGCCCAGCTGGACCCCGGCCTGCGCCGGGGTGGACGCAAAATGGTGGGTGCTCGGACCTTCGCAGAGGTCTCGCCTTCGCGGTAATGACGGAAGTGAAGTGGACTCCGAGCTATTTGCAAAGGTCCTGCGAAGACCGGGATCCTTGGCGAGGATCAGGGCTGGGGCCGCGAAAGGCTCGGCCACGGGATTGCAGACGCTCGCGCCCTCAGCCGCGTCGCGCCAGCGCCCGTGCCAGGGCCAGCGTCGCCTGTTCGGCCAGTACCGGGCCGGCATTGCCCGACGCCATGATCGCACGCTCCGCCCCGCGGATGCGGGCGAGGGCGTCGGCGAGCATGGCGGGGGTCCAGCGGCGCAGCGCGCGGGCGGTGGCGGCCTCCTCGCGGAAGAAGACGCGGTGGCGCTTCATGACGGCGTCGGGCGTGTCGCCCGCGGCGATCTCGGCGCGCATCTCGGCGAGCGCGACGAGGCGGCGGGCGATCTGGCGCAACCACGGGATGGGGGAGGTGCCCGTCTCTCCCAGCCGGGCGAGCTCGGCGGCGAGTCGGTCGGGCTGGCCCTCGACCAGCGCCTCGACCGCGCGGGTGGCTTCGGCCTCGTCCAGATCGGCGCCGACCGCGTCGATCGCGTCATGGTCGAGCTCACGCGGGCGATCGGGCGCGGCGTCGCAGTAGAGGGCGAGCTTCTCGATCTCGCGCGCCATTACCGCGCGGTCGCCGCCCGCCGCCGCGACGAGCCGCGCGGCGGTGCCGGGGGCGAGGCGCAGGCCCTGCTCGCCCGCCAGCGTCGCCGCCAGCCGCTCGGCATCCTGCGCGGTCGGGGCGTAGCAGCCATAGGCCATGGCCAGCGGCGAGTCGGTCGCGAGCTTGACGATCTTCGCAGTCGTGCGAACCGAGGGCGCGAGCGCGACGACCGGATGGGCGACCGCCTCCGCCTCCAGCAGCGCGGCGAGTGCGGTCAGGCTCTCCTCGCCCGCGCCGCTGACCCGGATCCAGCGCGGATCGCCGAACAGCGACAGCGCGGCGGCCTCGTCCGACAGGCGGGCGGGATCGGAGCGCAGCGTGGCGCCGTCGAGATCGACCCGCTCCGCCCGATCGCCCATCGCCTGTCCGACCAAGGCGGCGAGCGCGGCCGCGCCGGCCTCGTCGGGACCATGGAGGAGGTAGAGGCGGACCGGCGGGCGCGGCGCGGCGAGCGCCTGGCGGATCTGGTTGGCGCTGGCCTTCACGGCGTCCCGACGACGGGGGTCGGGCTGGGAGTCGCGACCGGCACCGGCGGGGGCGGCGAGGGATTGCGCGCATAGAGGGCGAGGCGGGCGACAATCTCGTCCGCGACGATCCCCGACAGGCGTTCGAGCGCGGTATTCTCCGCCGCGATCGTGGCATATTCGGAGGACTGGACGACGTCGATGCCGGCATCCGAGCCGGCGGTGGCGTCGAGCAGCAGCCGGTCCGCGCTCGCATCGATCAGCTGGTAGCGGGCGCGCAGGATGCGGCGTTCGCGGGTGACGCTGTCGTCCCGCCGTACGCCGAGGCCGCTGATCTGGTCGTCGAGCCGCACCACGAGGCGATAGCGCGGCGCGCTCGGCTGGCCGAGCCGGTCGCGCAGCGCATTGGCCATCAGCCAGCCCGCCTTGCCCTCGATCGGCGCGACCTCGACCTCCGCCAGCGCCGCGGCGACGGTGCCGCCGCTGCCCCCGCCATAGAGCGGACGCAGGCCGCAGCCGGAGAGCGCGGCGGCGGCGAGGAGGAGGAGCGCGGGACGGATCATGCGACGAGGTTCACCAGACGGTCGGGCACCACGATGACCTTGCGCGGGGCCTTGCCCTCCAGCGCGCGGACGATCTTGTCGCTGGCGAGCGCGGCGGCTTCCAGCGCTTCCTTCGGCGCGCCCTTGGGCAGGGTGAGCGTGTCGCGCAGCTTGCCGTTGATCTGGACGGCGACGGTCACCTCGTCGTCGACCAGCATCGCCGGATCGATTTCGGGCCAGGCGGCATCGGCGATCAGCCCCGCGCCGCCGCGCGCCGCCCAGGCCTCTTCGGCGACATGCGGCACCATCGGCGCGGTGAGGAGGAGGAGCGTATGCGCCGCGGCGTGGCGATCGGCCGAGGGCTGCGCCTTCTCGATCGCCGAGGCGAGGGTGTAGAGCCGCGCCACCGCCTTGTTGAACTGCAACGCCTCGATATCCGCGGCGACATCGCGGACGGTGCGGTGGGCGAGCTTGCGCAGGGCGATATCCCCGCCCTCGCCCTCGGCATCCGTGGTGACGATCCGCCACAGCCGCTGGACGAAGCGCCATGCGCCCTCGATCCCGGCCTCGGACCAGGGGAGGTCGCGCTCGGGCGGACTGTCCGACAGCATGAACCAGCGCACCGCGTCCGCGCCATACTGGTCGACGATCGGTTCGGGATCGACGGTGTTCTTCTTCGACTTGGACATCTTCTCGACGCGGCCGATTGTGACGGGCGCGCCGGTGGCGATCTCGATGCCGTCCGCCACCTCGGGCGGGGAGAGCCAGCGGCCATCCTCCGCCCTGTAGGTCTCGTGCGTCACCATGCCCTGCGTGAACAGGCCAGCGAAGGGCTCGGCGATGTCGAGCCGGCCGATATGCTTCAACGCTCGCGTCCAGAAGCGGGCGTAGAGGAGGTGGAGGATCGCATGTTCGACCCCGCCGATATACTGGCCCACCGGCAGCCAGCGCTCGGCCACCGCCCGGTCGAAGGGCCTGTCGTCCGGCTGGCTGGCGAAGCGGATGAAATACCAGCTCGAATCGACGAAGGTGTCGAGCGTATCGGTCTCGCGCACTGCGTCCGCGCCGCAGGACGGGCAGGCGACGTGCTTCCACGTCGGATGCCGGTCGAGCGGGTTGCCGGGGACGTCGAAGGTCACGTCCTCGGGCAGGGTGACGGGCAGCTGCTCGCGCGGCACCGGCACCGCGCCGCAAGCGGCGCAGTGGATGATCGGGATCGGCGTGCCCCAGTAACGCTGGCGGCTGACGCCCCAGTCGCGCAGGCGGTAGACGGTGGTGCCGCTGCCCCAGCCCTCCGCCTCGGCGCGTTCGATCACGGCGCGCTTGGCCTCCGCCACGTCCATCCCGTCGAGGACATGCGAGTTCACGATGGTGCCGGGGCCGGTATAGGCCTCGTCGCCCTCGAACACCGGATCGGTGCGGTCACCGTCGGAGACGACGCGGCGCACGGCGAGGCCGTATTTGCGCGCGAAATCGAGATCGCGCTGGTCATGCGCCGGCACGCCCATCACCGCGCCGGTGCCGTACTCCATCAGCACGAAGTTCGCGATGTAGACGGGCAGGGTCCAGGCGGGATCGAAGGGGTGCCGGACGGTCAGGCCGGTGTCGAAGCCCAGCTTCTCCTGCGTCTCCAGCTCGGCCGCGGTGGTGCCGCCCGCCTTGCAGCGGGCGATGAATTCGGCAGCGTCCTCGCGCGTCTCGGCGAGCGCGCGGGCGATCGGGTGATCGGCGGCGATGGCGACGAAGCTCGCGCCGAAGATCGTGTCGGGGCGGGTCGAGTAGACGTCGATCCGCTCCTCCCCGCCAGCGGGGAGGAGCTGGAAGGAGAAGGTGAGGCCCTGGCTGCGGCCGATCCAGTTTTCCTGCATCAGCCGGACCTTGTCGGGCCAGTCCTTCAGCTCGGCGAGGCCGTCGAGCAGGTCGTCGGCGAAGTCGGTGATCTTCAGGAACCACTGGTTGAGCTTGCGCTTCTCGACCAGCGCGCCCGAGCGCCAGCCGCGGCCGTCGATCACCTGCTCGTTGGCGAGCACGGTCATGTCGACCGGGTCCCAGTTGACCGCCGATTCCTTGCGATAGACGAGGCCGCCGGCGAACAGGTCGAGGAACAGCGCCTGTTCGTGGCCATAATAGTCGGGCTCGCAGGTCGCCAGCTCGCGCGTCCAGTCGAGCGCGAAGCCGAGGCGCTTCAGCTGCGCCTTCATCGTCGCGATATTGGCGCGGGTCCAGGTGCCGGGATGCGTGCCCTTTTCCATCGCGGCATTCTCGGCCGGCATGCCGAAGGCGTCCCAGCCCATCGGGTGCAGCACCTCGTGCCCGGTCATCCGCCGATAGCGCGCCAGCACGTCGCCCATCGTATAGTTGCGGACATGGCCCATATGGATGCGCCCCGAGGGATAGGGGAACATCTCGAGGACATAGGCGCGCGGCTTGGGGCTGTGATCGTCGGCGGCGAAGGTGCGCCGCGCGTCCCACTCGCCCTGCCAATGGGCGTCCGCCTTCAGGGCATTGTACCGGCTCATCGCAGCGTCAGCCTCAGCCGGCGACCGAGGTCCGCCGCAGGTCGCGGGCGCGGGTGAGGATCAGGTCCTCCAGCTTCTGCGTGGTCGCGGCGGTCATCGGCGCGGCGACCCACTGGCCGCCCTGGTTGACCTGGCGCAGCCCGGCGACGCGGATCGCGTCGGCGCGCAGATCCTGGTCGAGGATGGTGACGGTGAACTTCACCCGCTCATTCGGCGCCTGCGGATTGGCGTACCAGTCGGTGACGATGACGCCGCCGTTCGAGTCGGTCTGCACCAGCGGCATGAACGACAGCGTGTCGAGCGTGGCGCGCCACAGATAGGAGTTCACGCCGATCGTCGTCACGCGTGAGGCGGCGAGATCGGGGGCGGGCCGGTCCTTCTTGCTGGCGCAGGCGGCGAGCGAAAGGGCGGCGATCGCGATGACGGGCCCGGTGACAAGGGCGGAAGGGCGGAACATGGCGGAAATCCTGCGCGAAGGGAGCGACTGACCGCCTCTATCGCCCGCCGCCCCCAGCGGCAAGCGGGGCGCCCGCTGCCCCTTGCACACCACGGGCGACGCGGTCGCCCCGGTTTTGGCAGCCTGTGTGACCTATGCAACACCTGACCGAATTCCGACCAAGCTGGTGGCGCTAACGGATCAAAGTCTGCTAGGGCCGGTTCGGGGCATAAGAGACCGCCAGGGAGTAGGAACGGTGAGCGCTGGGCGCGTGATGATCGGGATCGCAACGGCGGGCCTCGCGGCCGTCGGCGCTCTCGTCGCGCCTGCCTTCGGCGCGACCGATCAGGACCGCGCGCAGGTCGCACCGCGCGCCTCCGCCACCCGCACCGTCGGCAGCTTCACCCCCGCCGCGGGCGATCCGCGACTCGCCGCCATGCTGGCGCGCGGCGGCATCGACGCGGCCCAGTTCCGCTTCACCCCCGCCGAATCGCGCCGCGACTCGCGCGCGGTGACCGTCGCCGTCCGGGCGCGGGCGGTGCGCGGGACGACGGCGCGCGGGCTGGCGACCGATGCCGCGGTCGGGATCGCGCCGATCGCGTACAACCTCGGCATGTCGCTCGGCTGGAAGCGATTCGCGGTGGCCGGCGACGTCAAGCGCGTCGACCTGATGGGCCAGCCCGGCGGTCGCGACTCGGCGGACGTGACGGTCAGCTATTCGACGCCGCGCTGGACCGGCCGGGTCAAGGCCGAGGCCGACCAGCCGCTCGCCGGCGTGCCGCGGCTCGTCTCGGGCGATCCGGGCTATTCGCTCGATCTGGGCGGCTCCTATCGCCTGACCCGCAACATCGACGTCACCGCCGGCGTCCGCTACCGCGCGGATCGCGACCGGCTGACGCAGATCGACCAGCGCCGCGACAGCCAGGCGGTGTATGTGGGGACGGCCTTCCGCTTCTAAGGGCATCCGTTCGGGCAGGATCGGGGCGTCGATTTCGGCGACGTGCGTAATCCCCTTGCGATGGCTCGATCCGCGCGGCTTCGACCCGGCCATGTCGCGCGGTGTGCGGAACACGGACCGGCCCGGCCGCGTCGGCGATCGTCCCTGGCCTTATACCGCGTCACCCGGCACGCGCCCTGTCCCGAAGCCCCGCCGGTCCGTCCCTTGTCGGAAGCGGCGCCAGACCGGAGGATAGGGCGTGGTCCGAAGACGGGGAGAGGGTGATGCGCGGTTCTGCCGTTCCGGCGACGGCCATGCTGGCGGCCCTCGCCGTGGCGATCGCACCCGTGTCCGGCACCCCGGCTCCGCCGGCCGTCGCCGGGCCCACATGGGACGAGGTGGCGTCCCGCTTTGCTCGCCTCAACATCCAGATGATGAACAAGGATCGCGAACTGCTCGACTGCGAGGTGTCGCCATCGACCGGCGACGACGAGGTCGACGAGGCGATCTGCCTGTTGATCCAGCGCTGCGTCGAGGGCGGCGCGGTAACGCGACCGGACGCCAATCGCTGCGTCGGACCCTATCTGCGCCGGTTACAGGGCCTGGTGAAGGCCGGCGCGTTCACAAAAGGGGCGGACGATCTGCCGGAGACGCCGGGCGACCCGCCGGATGCAATCGTCGTCCGCGGCCGCAAGGCGGTGCAGCCGGACGCCGGGCTGTGGCTGGTCTCGTCGTGGCGCACCGCGTCGGACAGTAGCGACGGCGCGCTGCGTGGGGCGGGGAGCCCGGTATCGTGGCGGCGCTGCATTGCGACGGAAACCCCCGCCTCGGCGCTGGCGCTCCTCATGAAGGCCAATCCGCTCGAAAATGCGGAGTCGCCACTGAGCCGGGCGGAAGGAGCCGCGCCGACGGCGGCGAGCGGTGCCGCGTTGCCGGGCGGGGCGAGCGCTCCCGCCGCTGCGACGCCGCCTGCCGTCGAGTCGGAGACGCTACGCTGCGGCTGGAAGATGACGCCCGGCGGCGGCACGATCAGCGGCGCGCTTCGCTGCGTGGGACCGCGCGGCAGCCTGTATCGCGGGTCGCTCGCCGGCCGCTACACTGCGGTTCGCTATGCGGCGACCGCCGACATCAGCGTGACCGACATGCGATCGGGCGCCACCAGCCACGAGACGCGCCAGATCGTCGCCCGGCGGGTGCGCGATTGCACGGCGGGCGAACAGGCGACGAGCGACGTCATCAAGCGCTAGGATCCGTTGGCGCTCAGGACAGGACCCGGTATCGCCGCCAAGGCCGGGGCCGCGCGATCATGCGCGCCGGCATGAACCGCGAGAGGGCCCGGCCACTGTCGGGGCGACGATCCGGATGGGGCGAACCGGCCCCTAGGCGGCGTCGCCGGATGTATGACCCGTGGGCCGATCCTGCGGATGGTGCGGGACGAGGATCAGCGTGTCGCCTTCCACGCGCCAGGATTTGAGCCGCGACAGGAAGTTCATGCCCACCACGTTGATGTCGCCGAAGGCGGGTGAGACCACCACCGGCAGGTCGCGCGCGACGATGTTGCCGAGGCGCAGTTCGGGCACGGTGCCGGTCTGCGCCTGGACGGTGCCGTTGGCGGTGCGCAGCAGCACGGGCACGATCCCCTCGTCGGGCGTCAGCCCCGCCGCGCGGGCGGTGGCGGTGGAGACGGCGGTGACGGTGGCGCCGCTGTCGACCAGCATCCGCCGCTCGATCCCGCCCAGCGTCACCCGCACCCAGAAATGGCCGTCGGGGCTCATCCGGATGCGCATCGTGTCGCCGACGACCTTCTGGTCCTCCAGCTTCAGAAAGGCCGCGATCCGGCCGAGATAGGGGTCGAAGCTCGCCCGCTCGCCCAGCACCACGACGAGCAGCAGCGCCAGCGCCCCCCAGGTGGCGACGCGCACCAGCCCGCCGAGGATCGGCACCCGCCGCGCGACGAGGATGACCGCCACGACGAGCGCGGCGATCAGATAGGGGACGGGCTCCGAGCCGGGGGTGGGGAACATAAGCGGGTCATAGCTGGGGCGGGGTGTACCGGATGTGAAGGGGGTTGGGGCCCACTCGTCATGCCGGACCTGTTCCGGCATCCACCGTGGCGAATAGGATCAGGCCCATGAGTTTGTGGGACGGTGGACCCCGGAACAGGTCCGGGGTGACGGGTGTTTGCGACAGGCGTCCGCTTCGAGCCACGGCTTCGTGAAGGCAGAAGCCTTTGGGGAGGGAGCGGCACGTCACTGCGAAGTTCCACCCGACTGGGCCCCGACCTTCGCCGGGGTGACGGGTGTGGGGCGGAGCAGATCAACCTCTTATGCCGGTCGACGAACTCCCGCGGCACCCCTCGGTAACAGCCATTCGCTTCAACCCCGATTCAGGCTGTGCCCTTAACCATCGCGCGCTATGGCCGGTGCGATGACCGATTCCTCCCGTCCCGTTCCCCCCGTCGCCGAGCGGCGGCCGCATGCCTTTACCGTGCATGGCCGCACGGTGGAGGATCCCTATGCCTGGCTGAAGGACCCCGACTATCCCGAGGTGAACGACCCGGCGATCCTCGCCTATCTCGAGGCGGAGAACGCCTATTTCGAGAGCGTGATGGCGCCGCACCGGCCGCTGGTCGACCGGCTCTACGAAGAGATGAAGGCGCGGATCAAGGAAGACGATTCGTCCGTGCCGCAAAAGGATGGCGACTGGCTCTACTGGACCGCGTTCGAGACGGGCGGCCAGTATCGCCAGTGGTGGCGGCGACCGGTCGCGGGCGGGCCCGACGAACTGCTGCTCGACGAGCCGGCGCTGGCCGAGGGCAAGGAGTATTTCCGGCTGGGCGCCTTCGCGGTCAGCAACGACGGACGGTTGCTCGCCTATGCGATCGACGATTCGGGCGCGGAGCGGTTCACCATCCATGTGAAGGACCTGACCACCGGCGCGCTGCTGCCGGACACGATCCCCGGCATGCTTTCCGACATAGTCTGGACCGCGGACGACAGCGCGTTCCTCTATGGCCTCGCCAACGACCAGTGGCGGACCGACAATGCCCGGCTCCACCGGATCGGCACGCCGATCGAGGCGGATGTCGAACTCTATCGCGAGGCGGACGAGGGCTATCGCGTTTCGGTCGGGGAGACGAGCGCGCGCAACTGGATCGTGATCGCGACCGGCGACCACAATACCAGCGAGGTGCGGCTGGTGCCGGCCGGCGACCCGACCGCCGCGCCGATCCTGATCGCGCCCCGCCGGGAGGGGCGCGAATATGATGTGGACGAGCATGACGGCACGCTGTTCATCCACACCAACGACACGGACCCGCAATTCCGCCTGTGCACCGCGACGCTCGACGCGCCGGGGGAGTGGCGCGAGCTGGTCGGGCCGAACCCGCATTTCTACATGACCGGGGTGGAGTGTTTCCGCGACTTCTTCGTGGTGGAGGGGCGCGAGGACGGGCTCGATCGGATCGCCATCCACCGCTACGACGCGCCGACCGTGGCGGAGCGGATCGACTTTCCGGAGGCGAGCTATACCGCGGGGCTGGGCGACAATCCCGAATATGCGATGGACGTGCTGCGCCTCGGCTATGAATCAATGGTCACGCCCGGCACCGTCTACGACTATGACGTGGCGACGCGACAGCTGACCGTGCGCAAGGTGCAGGAGATCCCGTCGGGCTATGACGGGACGCGCTATCGCACCGAACGGCTCAAGATCGCGGCGCGCGACGGGACGGAGATCCCGGTCTCGATCGTCTATCCGGCCGGCTTCGTGCGCGACGGGACGGAGCCGCTCTATCTCTATGCCTATGGCGCCTATGGCCATGCCGTGCCGCCGGGCTTCTCGACCGGGCGGCTGAGCCTGCTCGACCGCGGCTTCGCCTTCGCCATCGCGCATATCCGGGGCGGCGACGACCTGGGCCAGCAATGGTATCATGACGGCAAGCTGGAGAAGAGAACCAACACCTTCAACGACTTCGTCGACGTGGCCAAGGGGCTGATCGACGGCGGCTGGACCGGCAAGGGGCGGATCGCGATCGCCGGCGGCTCGGCGGGCGGCGAGCTGATGGGCGCGGTGGCCAACAGCGATCCCGACCTGTGGGGCGCGGTGGTTGCCGACGTGCCGTTCGTCGACGTGCTCAACACGATGCTCGACGCCGAGCTGCCGCTGACGCCGGGCGAATGGCCCGAATGGGGCAATCCGATCGAGGACACGGCGGCGTTCGACCTGATCGCCTCCTACAGCCCCTATGACAATGTCCGTGCGCAGGCCTATCCGCCGCTGTTCGTGACCGGCGGGCTCAACGATCCGCGCGTCACCTATTGGGAGCCGGCCAAGTGGACCGCGAAGCTGCGCGCCACCAAGACCGACGACACTGTCCTGCTGCTCAAGATCAACATGGGCGCGGGCCATGGCGGCAAGTCGGGCCGGTTCGAATCCTTGCGCGAAGTGGCGGAGGAACATGCCTTCGTCCTGTGGCAGCTGGGCGTGGAGGCCTGACGGCAGGGTGACGATCGAGGCGATCATCGCGCGCTACGGCCTGATCGCCCTGTTCTTCGGCGCGGGGCTGGAGGGGGAGACGGCGGTGGTGACCGGCGGCATCCTGTCGCATCGCGGGCTGCTGCCGCTGGCCGGGGCGGCCGCCGTCGCGGTGGCGGGCTCGTTCGTCGCCGACCAGCTCTTCTTCCTGATCGGGCGCCGCTTCCGCCATCATCCGCGGGTGCGGCGGATCATGGCGCGCCCCGCCTTCGCCCGCGCGCTCGCCGCGTTCGAGCGGCGGCCGACCGGGTTCATCCTCGGCTTCCGCTTCCTCTACGGGCTTCGCACGATCAGCCCGATCGCGATCGGCACGACGTCGGTCGCGCACCGCCAGTTCCTGGCGCTCAACGCGCTTGCCGCGATCGTCTGGGGCGTGACCTTCACCGGGCTCGGCTATGTCTTCGGCGACGGGCTGGAGGCGCTGTTCCACCGCTATCGCCCCTCGGGCACGACGCTGGTGCTCGCGGGGCTGGGGGCGGTGCTGCTGCTGCTCGGCTGGGGGCAGATCCGCCGCTGGAGGCGGAACGCGTGAGCCGCTTCGCGATGCGCTTCGTCGCCGCGGCGGCGGACATCGACGAGCTGGGCCATGTCAACAATGCGGTCTGGGTCCGCTGGATCCAGGACATCGCCACCGCCCATTGGGCATCGGTGGCGCCGGCCGCGCACCAAGCCGCCTATGCCTGGGTGGTGACCCGGCACGCGATCGACTATCGCGGCAACCTGGCCGAGGGCGAGGGGGTGACCGCGGAGACCTGGGTCGGCGTGCCGAAGGGCGCGCGCTTCGACCGGCATGTCCGCTTCACCGGCGACGATGGCCGGGTGAAGGTGGAGGCGGTGACGACCTGGGCGCTGATCGACCGCGCCACCGGGCGGCTGCTGCGCGTGCGCGAGGATATCGCGGCGCCGTTCCTGGCGGGATGACGTGGGTTCGAAGGCCTCTCGCCGACGGGATGTTACCGGATCACCCGCCGAATAGACACAATTTGGTACGATTTAGGCGTTAGCGAGACACTTGCAGTCCGCATTCGCGGCTGTACACATTCATTGTGTCACTACGGGCTGCGGGCGGTGCTTCCTTTCAGAAGGCGCCGCCCGTGGTTTTTGGGGTGGATCTTCGGTCGGCTGGCGATCGCGACGCTCCACCCCGTTCGTGCTGAGCGTGTCGACACACTGCGCTCTTTTTGGGCTGCGGAGCCTGATCCGCTTGGCCATTAGCGTCGCCCCAGCGCAGGCTGGGGCCTCGTGCGGCTCTGGTCCCGTGCTATTACCGGGAGATCCCAGCCTGCGCTGGGATGACGATATTGGCTCAGGGAATTGAACCCGAGAGCCGGATGACGTCAGGTCGACCCGCTTCGAATCGTTCGCCCTGAGCGCAGTCGAAGGGCTTGAGACTCACCTGTGCTTCGACGTCGCTCAGCACGAACGGTTTGGGGGGAAGCGGTCGGGGGTGGCGCTTAGGGGTAGCGGGGAGGCTTCAGACCCTCACCCCGCCGCCTGACCCCCCGGCGTATTCACCCCCATCGATTGCAGATAGCGCTTCACGTTGCGCGCCGCCTGGCGCAGGCGCTGCTCGTTCTCGACCATGGCGATCCGCACATAGCCCTCGCCATTCTCGCCATAGCCCACCCCCGGCGCGACCGCGACCTTGGCATGGGTGAGGAGCTGCTTGGAGAATTCGAGGCTGCCGAGATGGCGCAGCGCCGGGGGCAGCGGCGCCCAGGCGAACATCGAGGCGGGCGGCGAGGGAATGTCCCAGCCGGCGCGGCCGAAGCTCTCGACCAGCACGTCGCGGCGCTTGTGGTAGAGCTGGCGGTTCGCCTCGACGATGTCCTGCGGCCCGTTGAGCGCGGCGCAGGCGGCGGCCTGGATGGGGGTGAAGGCGCCGTAATCGAGATACGACTTCACCCGCGTCATCGCCGCGATCAGCTTGGCGTTGCCGACCGCGAAGCCGATCCGCCAGCCGGCCATCGAATAGGTCTTGCTGAGCGAGGTGAACTCGATCGCGACGTCCTTCGCGCCCTTCACCTGGAGGATCGAGACGGTCGGCTTGCCGTCGAAATACAGCTCCGAATAGGCGAGGTCGGAGATGATCCAGACCCCGTTCTCCTTCGCCCAGGCGACGAGGCGCTCGTAGAAGGCGAGGTCGACCGTCTCGGCGGTCGGGTTCGACGGATAGTTGACGACCAGCACCGAGGGGCGCGGGATGGTGAACTCCATCGCGCGCTGGAGGCTCTCGAAATAGTGTTCGTCGGGCGTGGTCGGCACCGCGCGGATCGTCGCGCCGGCGATGATGAAGCCGAAGGTGTGGATCGGGTAGGAGGGGTTGGGCGCGAGCACCACGTCGCCCGGCGCGGTGATCGCGGTGGCGAGGCTGGCGAGCCCCTCCTTCGACCCCATGGTGACGACCACCTCCGTCTCCGGATCGACATCGACCCCGAAGCGGCGGCCGTAATAATTCGCCTGGGCGCGGCGCAGGCCCGGAATCCCCTTGGACTGGGAATAGCCGTGCGCGGAGGGCTTGGTCGCGACCTCCACCAGCTTCTCGATGACGTGCGGCGGCGGCGGCAGGTCGGGATTGCCCATGCCGAGGTCGATGATGTCCTCACCCCCCGCACGCGCCTGTGCCCGCATCGCATTGACCTCGGCGATGACATAGGGCGGCAGGCGCTTCATGCGGTAGAATTCGTCGGACATGGCTTCCTCTTGCGGTTGCCTCGTCCGTGTACGCCCAAAGCGGCAGGCACGCCACAACCCTTCCCTGCACCGCCCCACAAGCCTAGGTTGGGGACCAGACAGGAGAGCAATCATGGCCGCTTCGCCCACCGACACCGCGCCGCCCGAGCAGGGCGGGACGCCCGGCGCGGCGGCCGGCTTTCCCAGCCTCGAGGAGATGCAGCACTGGACCTGGGTGATCGGGCGGATGCAGCAGATGATGATGGAGCAGGGCCTCGCCGCGCTGCCCGAGGTGCCCGGCGTCAACGATGCCGCGACGATCGAACGGCTGCATGATTTCTGGAGCGACAGCCTGACGCTGTGGCAGCGATTCCTGACGCCCGGCGGTGCGGCCGAGCCGGGGGCGCCGCCGGCCGACAAGCGGTTTCGGGCGGAGGCATGGCGCGAGCCGGCCTTCGACCTCGTCCGGCAGAGCTACCAGACGATCGCCGACCATCTGCTGCGCGGGATCGATGCGCTGGACGGCGTCGAGCCGGCGCAGAAGGAGAAGATCCGCTTCGCCACCCGCGCGCTGGTGGAGGCGATGAGCCCCGCCAACTTCCCCTGGACCAATCCCGAGGTGATCGAGCGGACGATCGAGACGCGCGGCGAGAATCTGATGAAGGGTCTGCAGCATATGCTGGCCGACATCGCGCGCGGGCAGCTGACGCATACCGACGGCGGCGCCTTCCAGGTCGGGCGGGACCTGGCGACGACGCCGGGGCAGGTGGTGAAGCGCACGCCGCTCTACGAGCTGATCCAGTACGCCCCCGTCACCGACACGGTGGCGGACACGCCGCTGGTGATCTTTCCGCCCTGGATCAACCGCTTCTACATCCTCGACCTGACGCCCGAGAAGAGCTTCATCCGCTGGGCGACGCAGCAGGGGCTGACCGTATTCATGGTCTCGTGGCGCTCGGCCGACGCGTCGATGAAGGATGTGAGCTGGGACGATTATGTCCGCGCGCAGATCGATGCGATCGAGACGGTGCGCGACCTACTGGGCGTGAAGGCGGTGCATACGATCGGCTATTGCGTCGCGGGGACGACGCTGGCGGCGACGCTGGCGCTGCTCGCGGCGCGGGGAGAGGCGGACAGGGTTGCCAGCGCCACCTTCTTCACCGCGCAGGTCGACTTCGCCGAGGCGGGCGAGCTGAAGCATTTCGTCGACGACGAGCAGCTGGCGATGATCGCGGCGCTGTCGCCCGAGGGGTTCCTCGACGGGCGCTACATGGCCGCGACCTTCAACCTGCTGCGCGGGCGCGACCTGATCTGGAACTACGTCACCAACAATTACCTGCTCGGCAAGGACTATGCGCCGTTCGACCTGCTCCACTGGAACGGCGACATCACCAACCTGCCGGCCAAGTGGCACCTGTCGTACCTGACCGACCTGTATCGCGACAATCTGCTGGTGAAGCCGGGCGCGATCAGCGTCGACGGGACGCCGATCGACCTCTCCCGCGTGGCGACCCCCAGCTATGTCCAGGCGGGGCGCGAGGACCATATCGCCCCGGCCGAAAGCGTGTGGAAGGTGACGCAGCATTTCGCCGGCCCGGTCCGCTTCGTGCTGGCGGGATCGGGGCATATCGCGGGCGTGGTCAACCCGCCGGCCGCGGGCAAATACCAATATTGGACCAACGACGCGCCCGCCGAGTCGCTGGCGGACTTCGTCGCCGGGGCGACCGAGACCAAGGGCAGCTGGTGGCCCGACTGGCAGGCCTGGCTGGCGCAGCGGGGCGGCGGGCAGGTGCCCGCCACCGGGGCGCGGGTGCCGGGCGAGGGCGCGCTGCCCGCGCTCGAGCCGGCGCCGGGGCGCTATGTGACGCAGCGCTGACGCTTTTGTTGCACTGCACAAAAGGGCTTGTTTCCGCCGTTTCGATCTACTATGTTGCGCCGCAGCAGAGTTGGAGGCGGATGCATGGCTGCACCCAGTAACAAGCGCCCGAAGCGCGCGCCCGCGCCGGCGAGCGCGGGAATTCCGGGTATCGTCGCGCCGCTCGCGTCGCCCGCGCCGGTGTTGCCCGACCCCGAGACGGTGGTCGAGCAGGCGCTGCACGTCCCCGCCGCCCTCGCCCGCCCGGTCCGTAAGGCGCCGGTGCGCAAGGCGAAGCCGGTCGAGGCCGAGTCGCCCGCGATCGATTCGCCCGCACCCGCGCCCGCCACGATCCCCGAGATCGTGCAGCAGGCCGAGCCGGCGCGGGCCGTGGCCGTCGAGGCGGCCGCGGACGTGGCCGGGACGACGAGCGCGTCGGCCGAGTCGCTCGCCGAGACCGCGCAGGACGCCGTCGAGACGCTTCAGACACAGGCGGCCGAGACCGCCGAGCAGGTGACCGGGTCCGCCGAGGCGACGGTCGCCCACATCGCCGAAACCACAACGACCGCGGCACAAGCCGTCCACGCCAAGCAGGAGCAGACGATCATGGATACCATCCAGAACAGCGCCGAGAAGACCCAGGCCATGTTCGCCGACGCCAACGATCGCGCCAAGGGCGCGATGGAGAAGGGCGCGAAGTTCTTCCAGGAGCTGACCGAGTTCGGCAAGGGCAATGTCGAGGCGGTCGTCGAATCGTCGAAGATCGCCGCCAAGGGCTTCGAGACGCTCGGCCAGGACGCGGCCGCCTACTGGAAGTCGTCGTTCGAGGACGCGACCCAGGCGATGCGCACGCTCGCCGCGATCAAGTCGCCGACCGAGCTGATGAAGTTCCAGGCCGACTATGTCCGCTCGAGCTTCGACGCGATGGTCGCCCAGGCCTCGCGCGGGACCGAGGCGTCGCTGAAGCTGGCCGGCGAGGTCGCGCAGCCGATCTCGAACCGCGTCGCGGTCGCGGCCGAGAAGATGAAGGTCGTCGCCTGACGATATCCGCCGGTCGCCCCGATCGGGGCGGCGGCGGCAGCAAGGGGCGCGTCGCGCGCGGGGATCCCCCGCCGCGCCGCGCCCCTTTCGCGTCCGCGCGAGGCGCGGGGCTCCGCGCGGGGACTTGCCCGCGGCGACGAGAATGCCATATTTCGCCGCACACAGGCATAGGAAGGCAACGAGCATGACCGAGCGCCACGATGGCGACGGCAGCGACGAGAATGGCGGCACGGGCGTCGGCGTCGCGACCAAGACCCGCGCGAAGACCAAGAAGCCGACCCCCTATCGGGTGCTGATGCTCAACGACGACTATACCCCTATGGAATTCGTGGTGCTCTGCCTCCAGCGCTTCTTCCGCATGGACATGGAGCAGGCGACGCGGGTGATGCTCCACGTCCACCAGCGCGGCGTGGGGGTGTGCGGCATCTTCTCCTACGAGGTCGCCGAGACCAAGGTGGGGCAGGTGATCGACTTCGCCCGGCAAAACCAGCATCCGCTGCAATGCACGCTGGAAAAGGCCTGAACGGGCGGCGGCGGAGGCCGGCGGGGCGTTCCTAGGGCCGGCTGCGAACGGGCCGGAGCCGCGTGAGGCCCCAGCCTGCGCTAGGGCGACGGTTCGGATCGGGGCCTAAGGCGATCGTCATCCCGGCGAAGGCCGGGATCTCCCGGTGATGGCGCGCGGCAGGAGCCGCGAGAGGCCCCAGCCTGCGCTGGGGCGACGGTTCGGGAGAGGCGGAAGCGTGGCTTCGGGCCCGGCCCGTGTGGCCGACGAAGGCCGGATCGCGCGGAGGCGCGGAGGGCGCGGAGAAGGGGTGCAGGCGGAAGCGTGGCCTAGGTTCGGCGCCGTCGTCGGCGTGGCGGGGTCGGCACGGGTTCCCCCTCGAGGGACAGCGCAAATATCCGTCGGAGCGGCGGCGTGCTTGCCGGCGGCCGACCCGCTCAGCCGCGGACGGTCAGCCGCGCACGGTCAGCCAGCCCATGTCCAGCCCGGCATAGCGGTCGATATAGTTGGCGATGCGGACCAGCGACGCCTCGTCGCGGATCGTGAAGCGGCCGCCCTCGCGCCCGATCAGCCGCTCCTCCTCGAGCTGGCGGATCATCCGGTTGACATGGACCGCGGTGAGGCCGGTGGCGTCGCCCATCTCCTCCTGGGTGATGCCGGGGGCGAAGCTGTCGATGCCGGCCGGCGCGGTGGCGCGCAGGCGGTTGCGCAGTTCGAGCAGCAGCGCCGCCACCCGGGCCTTGGCCGAGGTGCGACCGACCGCCGCGAGCCGGTCGCTCATCGCCACCCGCTCGACCTGCTCGAGCGCGAGCAGCCCCAGGCCGATGCGCGGGCAGCGCAGCACGACATCGGCGAGCGCCTGGCGGTCGATCGCGCCGAGGCTGCTGTCATGGACCGCCATCACCGTGTCCGGCGCCTTGGCATAGACGAGCGAGGTGGTGGCGATCAGGTCGCCGGGGAAGAGGAAGCGCTGGATCTGCCGGCTGCCGTCGTCGAGCAGCACATAGCTCATCATCATGCCCCGCCGCAGCACGAAGAGTTCGGCGACGCGGTCATTCTCGCTGAACAGGACGCCGTTGCGCCTGACCCGCCGCTCGCGTTCCTCCACGCCGGTCAACAGCGCATGCTCGTCGGGGGAGAGGGCAATCAGACGGGTAAGGCGATCCGCGAACACACTTTCCGACACGTCGTGATATTTCCCCCAAAGGCCAGTCGTTTATGGGCTATCGCTTCGTACTCGCATTAAAGTCGATCAACGGGGCTGACGTATGCGGCGTGTGGGCCGTCGCGGCGGCGGCGGCCGGCCGCGCGGCGGCGCTTGCACGATGCGACGGGGGCGATAGAGCCGTGGCATGGATCGCATCATCATCCGCGGCGGTCGCCGCCTGTCCGGCCGCCTGCCCATTTCCGGCGCGAAGAACGCCGCGCTGACGCTCATGCCCTGCGCGCTGCTCACCGACGAGCCGCTGACGCTGCGCAACCTGCCGCGGCTCGCCGATGTCGACGGGTTCGGCCATCTGCTCAACCAGCTCGGCGCCTCGACCCGGATCGAGGGGACGCGGCCGGAGGATTTCGGGCGGGTGATGACGATCCGCGCGGGCAAGCTGACCAGCACCGAGGCGCCCTACGACATCGTGCGCAAGATGCGCGCGTCGATCCTGGTGCTCGGCCCGGTGCTGGCGCGGGCGGGCGAGGCGCGGGTGTCGCTGCCGGGCGGGTGCGCGATCGGCAACCGGCCGATCGACCTCCATCTCAAGGCGCTGGAGGCGATCGGCGCGGAGCTGGAGATGGCGGCGGGATACGTCCGCGCGGTGGCGCCGGGGGGGCGGCTGACCGGCGGCACCTATCGCTTCCCGGTCGTGTCGGTGGGCGCGACCGAGAATGTCGTCATGGCGGCAGTGCTGGCCAAGGGCCCGACAAGGATCGAGAATGCGGCGCGCGAGCCCGAGATCGTCGACCTGTGCCGCTGCCTGGTCGCGATGGGCGCGCGGATCGAGGGGATCGGCACGGGGACGCTGGAGATCGAGGGCGTCGACCGGCTGCACGGCGCGACCTATGCGGTGATGCCCGACCGGATCGAGGCGGGCAGCTATGCCTGCGCGGCGGCGATCACCGGCGGCGACCTGACCCTGACCGGCGTGGCCGCCGACGACATGGGCGCGACCCTGTCGGCGCTGACCGAGGCGGGGGTGACGGTGGAGGCGGGCCGGGACAGCGTGCGGATCGCCGCCAACGGCCCGCTCAGGCCGCTGACGCTGACCACCGCGCCCTTCCCCGGCTTCGCCACCGACATGCAGGCGCAGTTCATGGCGATGCTGTGCAAGGCGGACGGATCGAGCGTGCTGACCGAGACGATCTTCGAGAACCGCTACATGCACGTGCCCGAACTGGCGCGGATGGGGGCGGACATCACCGTGTCGGGCCGTACCGCGGTGGTGCGCGGGGTCGAGCGGCTGGTCGGCGCGCCGGTGATGGCCACCGACCTGCGCGCCTCGATGAGCCTGATCCTGGCGGGGCTGGCGGCGGAGGGCGAGACGCAGGTCAGCCGCGTCTATCATCTCGACCGCGGTTACGAGCGGCTGGAGGAGAAGCTGTCGGCGGTCGGCGCGGATATCGAGCGGGTGGGCGACGGCTGATGCGCACCGCGGCGGCGCTGCTGCTGGCGGGGCTGGCGCTCGCCGGCTGCACCACGGCCGGGCTGCGGCCGGCCGGCCCCATGGCCGACGGCGATGCCGCGCCGGTCGAGGTGCACATCCTCGCCTTCAACGATTTCCACGGCAATCTCGCCAAGCCCGAACTGTCGATGCCGGTGACGGGCCCGGACGGGCGGACGGTGCAGGCGCCCGCCGGCGGCGCGGCCTGGCTGGCGGCGACGATCGCCGCGCTGCGCGCGCAGGCTCCGCACAGCGTCACCGTCGCGGCGGGGGACATGACGGGGGCGAGCCCGCTCGTCTCCTCGATCTTCCTCGACGAGCCGACGATCGCGGTGATGAACCGGATCGGCGTCGACCTGAACGCGGCGGGCAACCACGAATTCGACCGCGGCACGGCGGAGCTGCTGCGGCTGCAGCGCGGCGGGTGCGACCGGGTGGCGGTGAGCACCCGCACCGCGGAGCCGTGCCGGCTGGAGCCTTTCGGCGGCGCGGGCTTCACCTATCTCAGCGCCAACACGGTCGGGCCGGACGGGCGCACGCTGCTGCCCGCCACCGCGATGCGGACGGTGGAGGATCATGGCCGCACGATCCGGATCGGCTTTATCGGGCTGACCACCCACTCGACCCAGACGCTGGTCAGCCCCGCCGGCATCCGCGGCGTGCGCTTCGGCGACGAGGCGGAGGCGGCCAATGAAGAGGTCGGGCGGCTGAAGGCGGCGGGCGCGGATGCGATCGTGGTGCTGATCCACGAAGGCGGCCGGCAGGAGGGTGGGCCGAACGACTGCCGCGCCCTGTCGGGGGCGATCCGGCCGATCCTCGACCGGCTCGACACCCGCGTCGACCTGGTCGTGTCGGGCCATACGCACCGCTCCTATATCTGCGACTATGCCCAATATGCGCCTGACCGACCCTTTCTGCTGACCAGCGCGGAGAAGTTCGGGACGCTCGTCACCGATGCGGTGCTCACGATCGATCCGGCGACGCACCGCGTCGTGGCGAAGCGCGCGCGCAACGTGGTGGTGCAGAATGACGGCTATGCCGGGCCGGACGGTCCGGTCGCGCCGACCGATCGCGCGCCGCGGCCGGCGCCGGACCCGGGCGTCGCCGCGATCGTCGCCCGCTATACCGCCGCGGCCGCGCCGCTGGCGAATGCGCCCGCCGGCCGCCTGTCCGCGCCGCTGGCCAAGGCGACCGACCAGATGACCGAATCGCCGCTCGGCAACCTGATCGCCGACGCGCAGCTCGCCGCGACGCGGCCGGCGGGCGCGGTTGCCGCGCTGATGAACCCCGGCGGGATCCGCACCGGGCTGATCCCCGGTCCGGGCGGGCAACTGAGCTATGGCGACATCTACGCCACCCAGCCGTTCGGCAACATGCTGACGGTGCGGGACTATAGCGGCGCGGAACTGCGCGCGGCGCTGGAGCAGCAGTTCGAGCGCAAAATCCTGCTCGCGGTCGCCGGCATCCGCTATGCCTATGATGCGAACCGGCCGGCGGGGGCGCGCGTGTCGGACATCCGGATCGGCGGGCGACCGCTGGCGGAGGCGGCTCATTATCGCGTGGCGGTGAGCAATTTCCTGTCACTGGGCGGCGACGGCTTCTCGACGCTGACAGCGGGACACGACGTGGCGGAGGGGCCGGTCGACGTCGATGCGTTGCGCGCCTATCTGTCCGCCGGCGCGACGGTGGTGCCGCCGGCGCTGGGGCGGGTGACGGATCGGACGGTGAGGGCGCGATAGGCGAGGGGATGGTCTCGTTCCTCCTTCGGGGCCTCCTTCCATTATCGGTCGTCAATTCCGCGAAGGCAGGAATCCGGAAGCTCCGACGTTGCGGGCAATGCGGAAGGCTCCCGCGCGTCTGGATCCCCGCCTTCGCGGGGATGACGGAATTCGTGGGGCAGGGCTTTTGCTACGATAGCGTGCAGAGAACCCTCCTGCCCCGTTCGTGCCGAGCGAAGTCGAAGCACCGTTCTTCTTGCCCCGAGCGCCGGCGCTTCAGGCAGAGCACTGTTTCGGCAAGCTCAGCACGAACGGGGGAGAGGGTAACGTGCTTCGCGGAAGAGGCGGGCTTCAAACAGCATCCCCTCCTCACCCGATCCGGTCGGGAACTTCCGCGGCGTCGGCCTCGATCGCGGTGGCGGAGGCCACGGCTTCCCACGGGAAGACGAACCAGTCCTTCACCGTCCGCCGGTCGATCACGCGGTGGCGGTAGTCGACCTGTTCCGCAGAGGCGCTGTTGTCGATCAGCACCGCGAACCGCACCTCGCCGGCTCCCGCCTCCGCCAGCCCCGCGCGGAGCCGGGCGATGGTGCGGCCCGAATCGTTGATGTCGTCGACGATCACCGCGCGCCGCCCCTTCAGCCGCCCGGCGAGCGTGGCGAGGTCGGGCGCCTGCCCGCCCGACCCGTCGAGCGAGACCATCGGCAGGCCGGTGGCGTGCGACAGGTACACCGCCGGCACCAGCCCGCCGCGGCCGATGCCGACGATGAGGTCGGCCCAGCCCTCGCCGCCGATCTGCGCGGCGAGGTCGGCGATCGCGGCGGCGAACTCCGCATCGGTGACGGGGGTGAAGACCGGCATCAGATCGCCGACAGCGCCTGGTCGAAATCGGCGATCAGGTCGTCGGCATCCTCGACCCCGATCGAGATGCGGACGAGATTGTCGGTGATCCCCAGCGCCGCCTTGCGCGCATCGGGCACCGACAGGTGCGTCATGCCGGCCGGGTGGCTCGCCAGCGTCTCGGTGCCGCCGAGCGACACGGCGAGCTTGGCGATGCGCAGCGCGTCGAGGAAGCGGAACGCCTCCGCCTCGCCGCCCTTGAGATAGAGCGAGAAGGTGGAGCCGGCGCCGGTGCAGTGGCGGTCGTAGATGTCCTTCTGCCGCGCATCCTCGATGAAGCCGAGATAGCCCATCCGCTCGACCTTGGGATGGTCGCGCAGGAAGGCGCAGACCTTGGCCGCATTCTCGCCCGCGCGGCTCATCCGCAATTCGAGCGTCTCGAGCGAGCGGAGCAGCATCCAGGCCGTGTTGGGGTCGCAGATCGTGCCGATCGTGTTGCGCATCGACCGCACCGTGTCGATCAGCGCCTTCTTGCCGAGCAGCCCGCCGGCGACGAGGTCGGAATGGCCGCCGGCATATTTGGTCAGCGAATAGACGACGATATCGGCGCCGTGGCGGAGCGGCTGCTGCCAGAGGGGCCCCAGGAAGGTGTTGTCGATCGCGATCGGCGGCTGCTCGGCGGCATTCGCGAAGATCGCGTCGCGGCTGGCGGCGACCGCTGCGATATCGACCAGCGCGTTGGTCGGGTTGGCGGGCGATTCGAGATAGATGAGCGCGACGCGGCCGGTCGCGGCCTTGGCCAGCACCGCGTCGATCTCCTCGCGGGTCGCGCCGGCGGGGAAGTCGAGCCAGTGGACGCCGAACCGGCCGAGCACCTTGGCGATCAGCGTCTCGGTCGCGGCATAGAGCGGGCCGGAATGGACGATCGTGTCGCCGGGGCGGACCATCGAAAGGAACAGCGTCGCGATCGCCGACATGCCGCTGGAGAAGGCGAGCGCATCCTCCGCCTCTTCCCAGATCGCGAGGCGATCCTCGAGGATCTCCTGATTGGGGCCGTTGAACCGCGAATAGACGAGGCCCTCGGCCCCGCCGGGCCGCTTGCCGGTGACGCCCTCGAAATGCCGCTTGCCCGCCGCGGCATTGGGGAAGACGAAGGTCGAGGTGAGGAAGATCGGCGGCTTCAGCGAGCCTTCGGACAGGGTCGGATCGAAGCCGTGGCCCATCATCAGCGTCGACGGCTTGAGCTTGCGGCCGCCGATCGTCTCCGGATCGCTGCGCGGCGCCTGGGGCGCGGGGATGCCGGACAGATCGGCTTCGGTGGGGTCGGCCATGGGTATTCTCCTCGGATGGGGGAGGGTTAGGCCAGATCGGCGGCGGGGGGAATGGTGGGGCTGCCGGGTGGTTCGGGGAGAAGAGTGGTTCGCGCGGAGGCGCGGAGGCGCGGAGGGGTCGCGCTTGCCGCGGGCGAGGCCGTTCGAGTTATCCGGCGGAGGACGAGCGGCCCTTGCGGCGGGCGCGACATCTTCGCGCTCTCCGCGCCTCCGCGTGAACTCTCTTCTTCCGCTTTCAAAGGTGGCCGACGCTGATCGGGGAGTGCGCCGTGTCCTCCCCATCCGTTACGCTGCGCACGCCACCTACCCTGTGGGGAAGGATGGGGGGTGATGCGACCAAATCGTCATTCCCGCGCAGGCGAGACCTCTGCGAAGGTCCGATCGGTCCACGCCCCTCGTCCACCCCGGCGCAGGCCGGGGTCCAGCTGGGTGAAGCCTTGCAATGACTTACCGCCGTTTCCCAACTGGACCCCGGCCTGCGCCGGGGTGGACGAAAGACTTCCGCAGAGGTCTGGCGAAGGCGGGGGATTTATATTTTCTGACGTTGCGAGTGATGCGGCAAGCTCCCGCGCGTCTGGATCCCCGCCTGCGCGGGGATGACGGCTGGTTTGCTGGCCGACGCATTACTCCTCGATCCTACGCCGCCAGCGCCACCGCCCGGTAGCGCGCCTTGAGGCCGACCTTGTCGATCTTCTCGGTCCCCAGCCGCGGCAGCGGCGCGTCGGCGATCCAGATGCGGGCGGGGATCTTGAAGGCGGCGATATGCTCGGCGAGGAAGCGGCAGAGCGCCTCCGCCGTAACCGGCTCGCCGCCGCACCAGACGACCGCGGCCGGCACCTCGCCCAGCCGTTCGTCGGCGAGGCCGAACACCGCCGCCTCGCGCACCGCGGGATGGAGGTAGAGCGCGGCCTCCACCTCCTGGCAGCTGATGTTCTCGCCGCCGCGGATGATGATGTCCTTCTTGCGGTCGACGATGAACAGATAGCCCTCGGGATCGAGATAGCCGATATCGCCCGAGCGGAAGAAGCCGTCGGCGGTGAAGGCGGCGGCGGTCGCCTCCGGCCGGTTCCAGTAGCCGCGGATATTGGCGACGGTGCGGATCGCCACCTCGCCCCGCGCGCCCTGGGGCAGCCGGTTCCCGGCATCGTCGAGGATCGCGATCTCGACCAGCGGCGGCGAGGCGCGGCCGCAGCTGGCGGGCTTGTTGACATAGTTGGAGCGCCAATTGCCGGTGCCGACCGCATTGGTCTCGGTCAGGCCATAGCCGATCAGCGGGGCCGAGCCGCCCATCTCCTGATCGATGCGCAGCACATGCTCGACCGGGCGCGGCGCGCCGCCCGCGCCGAAATCGGTGACGCTCGACAGGTCGAAGCTGGCGCGGTCGGGATGGTTGAGGATCTCGAAGCTCATCAGCGGCACGCCGATGAAATAGGTGACGCGCTCGCGCTCGATCAGGCGCATCGCCTCCAGCGTATCCCATTTAGGCATCAGCACGAGGCGGCGGCCCATGGCGAAGCTCTGGAGGAAGACCGGCACCTCGGCGGTGACGTGGAAGAGCGGGATGGTGAGCAGCGTGCAGGGCTGGCCCTGGGGCGGATTGCCGTCGGCGGTGACGATGCCGAGCATGGTCAGCGTCTGCGCGAGGAAGCTGAACGTGCCCGCCACCACCGCGCGATGATCGGACAGCGCGCCCTTGGACACGCCGGTCGAGCCCGAGGTGAAGAGGATGGTGGCGAGATCGTCGCCGGTCAGCTCGGGCAGCGGCCCCTCCGCCCCGCCGAGCAGCGGCGCGATCGCCTCCATCACCGGCAGCGTGTCGTCGAGCGTGACGACGGGCGTCCTCAGCCCCTCGATCTTCGCCAGCCGCTGGGCGCGCGGGGCGTCGGCGACGATCAGCGCGCAATCGACATCGGCGAGCGCCGCCTGCAGCTCGTCCGCCTGCCACCAGCCGTTGAGCAGGGTGGCGACGCCGCCCGCCATCAGCGTCGCCATATAGGTGACGATCCAGGCGGGCGAGTTGCGCGCCGCAACTCCGACCCGGTCGCCGCGGCCGATGCCGCGCCCGACCAGCGCCCGCGCCAGCCGCTCCGCAGCGGCATAGGTCTCGCCATAGGTCAGCCGCTCCGCGCCCGAGACGAGGAATTCGACGTCGCGATGCACGGTGCAGTAATGCGCGAAATATTGGGCGAGGCTGGGCGGCGCGGTGGCGATCACCGGCAGGGCGACGCCGCCCCGCGCGACCGTCGCCGTCTCCAGCATCCCGCCCGGCGCGGTCAGCCGGGCGATGGTTTCGTCCATACGCCGATCAAGCTCGGTACGCATCCTGCTCTCCACACTTGGTTCTATCGTTGGCCGCCACTATGCAGGCGGCGATGACGGGGGAAAAGCCTTGATCCACTTCGCTGCCGCCGCCGCGGCGGGACATATCCGCTTCGAGGATCTGGGGCTGCACCCGGATGTCTTCTCGATCGGCTGGTTCACCCTGCGCTGGTACAGCCTGGCCTATATCGCCGGGATCGTCATCGGCTGGTGGTATCTGCTCAAGCTGCTCGCCCAGCCGGGCGCGCCGATGGCGCGGCGCCATGCCGACGATCTGGTCTTCTACGCGACGCTGGGGATCATCCTGGGCGGACGGATCGGCTATGTGCTGTTCTACGCGCCCGAGATGCTGCTCCACCCGCTGTCGATCCTGCGGCTGTGGGACGGCGGGATGAGCTTCCATGGCGGGGTGATCGGCACCTCGCTGGGGATCATCGTCTTTGCGCGCAAGAACGGGCTGAACTGGCTGCGCATCCACGACTATGTCGCGGCCTGCGTGCCGTTCGGCCTGTTCTTCGGACGGCTGGCCAATTTCGTGAACGGCGAATTGTGGGGCAAGCCGGCGGACGTGCCCTGGGCGATCGTCTTCCCGCGCACCGTCCCCTTCGGCCTGCCCGACCCGGCGCGGCATCCCAGCCAGCTCTACGAGGCGGGGCTGGAGGGCATCCTGCTGTTCGCGCTGATGGCCTTCGCCTTCTGGCGGACCAAGGCGCGCTACGAGCCGGGGCGACTGACCGGCACCTTCCTGCTCGGCTATGGGCTGGCGCGCTTCACCGTCGAATTCTTCCGCGAGCCGGACCAGCAGCTGCGCGCCTTTGCCGAGGCGACCGGGCTGCACATGGGCCAGTGGCTGTGCGTGCCGATGATCGCGGGCGGGCTGTACCTGATCCTGACCGCGCCGAAGCGGCGGGTGCGGGTGGAACCGATCGCGGGGACGGAGAGCGCCGCCTAGTGCCGGCCGGGAGAGGCGCATGACCGACGAGGCGCTGCCCGAGCGGCTGGCGCGGGCGATCGCGCTGGCGGGGCCGATCCCGCTGTCGCAGTTCATGGCGGCGGCGAACGCGCATTATTATGCGACGCGCGATCCGCTGGGCGCGGGTGGCGACTTCGTGACGGCGCCGGAGATCAGCCAGATGTTCGGCGAGCTGGTCGGGCTGTGGTGCGCCGATCTGTGGGACCGGGCGGGGCGGCCGCCAGCGCATTGGGTGGAGCTGGGTCCCGGCCGCGGCACGCTAGCGGCGGATGCGCGGCGGGCGATGGCGAAGGCGGGCTGGTCGCCGCCGGTCCATTTCGTCGAGACGAGCCCGGTGCTGCGCGCGGCGCAGGCCGAGCGGGTGGCGGACGCGCGGTTCCACGAGTCGGTCGCGAGCCTGCCGGACGACGCGCCGCTGATCGTCGTCGCCAACGAGTTCTTCGACGCGCTGCCGATCCGCCAGCTGGTGCGGGGCGCGGGTGCGTGGCGCGAGCGGCTGGTCGCCTGCCAGGATACGCTGTTCCTGCCGATCGCGGGGCCGGCGGTGCCCGAGGCGGTGATCCCGCCGGGGTTGCGCGAGGCCGAGCCGGGTGCGGTGCTGGAGATTTCGCCCGCGCAGGTGGCGGTGATGCGCGACCTTGCCGCCCGGATCGCGCGGCAGGGCGGGGGGCTGGTCGCGATCGATTACGGGCATGAGGGGCCGCTGACCGGCGAGACGCTGCAGGCGGTGCGCGCGCATGGCCATGCCAATCCCTTCGAGTCGCCGGGCGAACACGACCTGACCGCGCATGTCGACTTCACCACGCTCGCCGCCGCGGCGCAGGCAGGGGGTGCGACGGTGTGGGGCCCGGTCGAGCAGGGCGAGTGGCTGGTAAAGCTGGGAATCGACGCGCGCGCCGCGGCGCTCGCCCGCCATGCGCCGGAGCGGGCGGAGGCGATCGTCGCCGACCGGCAGCGGCTGGTGACGGGCATGGGTACGCTGTTCAAGGCGCTGGCGGTGACCGCGCCTGGCTGGCCGCAGCCGGCGGGGTTCGCATGATCGCCTTTCGCGATGCCGAGGTGGCGGATGCGGCGGCGCTGGCGCGGCTGGGGGCGGAGAGCTTCACCGAGACCTTCGGGCATCTCTACGACCCGGCCGATCTCGCCGCATTCCTGGAGAATCACCGCGCGACGAGTTGGGCGGCGCAACTTGGCGACCCCGCCTTCGCCGTGCGGCTGGGCGAGGCGGAGGGGCGGGCGGTGGCCTATGCCAAGCTGGGGCCGCCCTCGCTGCCCTTCACCCCGAACGGTCCGGCGGCGGAGCTGCGGCAATTCTATATCCTCAGGCCGTGGCAGGGCAGCGGCGCGGCGCAGGCGCTGATGGACTGGGTGCTCTCCACCGCGCGGGCGCGGGGGGCGGAAGAGCTCTATCTGTCGGTGTTCGTCGACAATCACCGGGCGCGGCGCTTCTACGCGCGCTACGGCTTCGTGGAGGTCGGCTCCTACGACTTCATGGTCGGCACCCATCGCGACGAGGACCATATCATGCGGCTGGCGCTGTGAACGGCGAAGACGCGGTGGAGGTGATCCGCGCCCGCGGGCTGGAGGGGGTGGCGCACGGCTTTCTCGGCCGGCGTGGCGGCGTGTCGACGGGCGTCACCGCGGGGCTGGACCTCGGGCGGCGCGGGCAGGACACGATCGGGCCGGAGCTGGCGGAAAATCGCCGGCGCGCGGTGGCGGCGGTGCTGCCGGGGGCGTCGCTCGCCACGCTCTACCAGATCCATTCGGCCGATGTGGTGCGGGTGCTGACCGCGATCGACGATGCCGCCCGCCCGCGCGGCGACGCGATGGTGACCGAGCGGCCGGGCATCCTGCTCGGCATCCTGACCGCCGACTGCGCGCCGGTGCTGCTCGCCGACCGCGAGGCGGGAGTGGTCGGTGCGGCGCATGCCGGGTGGAAGGGCGCGGTGGCAGGCGTCACCGATCGCACCGTCGAGGCGATGGTCCGGCTGGGGGCGAAGCCGGAGCGGATCGTGGCGGCGATCGGGCCCTGTATCGCGCGGCGCAGCTATGAGGTGGACGATGCCTTCCTCGCGCGCTTTGTAGCGGAGGACCCGGCGAACGAGCGCTTCTTCGCCGACGGCCGGCCGGGGCATCACCGCTTCGATCTCGAAGCCTATGTCGCGCACCGGCTGGCGGCGGCGGGGGTGGGCCAGGTCGAGACCCTGGGGCTCGACACCTATGCGGACGAGGCGCGGTTCTACAGCTTTCGCCGGGCGACGCATCGGGGGGAGGCGGATTACGGGCGGCAGATCGCGCTGATCGGGGTGTAGGGGAAGCCGTCATCCCAGCGAAGGCTGGGATCTTCCGGATGGTGCGCTTCGGTCGATAAAGGCCCCAGCCTTCGCTGGGGCGACGGTTGGAGGGCGATCGATCCCGCGTTCCGTTCGACCTGAGCGTGTCGAAGCCTGTCCTGAGCGCCTGCCTTGGCAGGCCGTCGAAGGGGGCTGTTCTTCTCACTTCGGAGCGCGAGAGAAGAACAGTGCTTCGACACGCTCAGCACGAACGGGGTGGGGTGGAGGCGGGCGTGGCTATCCGCGCAGCATCACCACGGTCGGCCGTTCGTGATACTGCCCCTCCGCCTCATGCTCGTAGCCGAGTCGCCCGGCGAGCCGGATCGAGGCGGCATTCTCCGCGCCGATGATGCAGAAGGTGCGGGTCATGCCCTGCGCCGCCGCCCAGTCGTGCACCGCGCCCATCGCCTCTCGCGCCAGCCCGCGACCGTGCGCGGCGGGGCCGAGGATCCAGGCGGCTTCGGGCCGGTCGGGCAGGGAAAAGGAAAAGTCGCGGCGGGTGTCCATCAGCCCGGCCTCGCCGAGCAGGTCGCCGGTCGCGGCATCGCGGACGACCCACAGCCCGCGGCCGAACAGCGTCCACTGGCCGGTGTGGCGGAGGAGCTGGAGCCACACCTCCTCGCGGGTACGCGGCTTGCCGCCGATATGGCGGTAGACGGCGGGGTCGCTCCAGATCGCGACGAGGGAGTCGAGGTCTTCGGGCCGGTGGGCGGAGAGGATCAGGCGGTCGGTGCGCAGGGTCGGGGCCATGCGCGCGATGATAGCGGGACGGGAGGGAGAGGGAATGGGGCGGCGCTTCCAAAGCGTTACCCCTGCGCAGGCTGGGACCTTTGGAGCATGATGATTTGCGTCGACCCATCCCTGACCGTTCGCCCTGAGCGCAGTCGAGGGCCTGAGACGTGACCGTGCTTCGACTTCGCTCGGCACGAACGGGTTCGTGCGCGATCGTTCAGCGCTAGCGGTTGGCGTGCTGCCGACTGTCCGTCATCGCAGCCTTCGCGGGGATCACGGGAAATGGGCTTCCGCAAAGGTGTCGCCTCCGCGGGGATGACGGACGTCTCAAAGCGGCGCGTCGCCACGCCCGTCCTGTTCCTCCAGCGCGTTCATGCCGGCATGGATCGCCGCCTCCGCCTGTCGCCGCGGCAGGCCGGGAGGGATGGCGGGGGCGAAGCGGAGGGTGGCGGTGCCGGGGCGCTTCAAGCCCTTGCGCGGCCAGAGGCGGCCGATATCGGTCGCCACCGCGACGGTCGGCATGTCGAGCAGCCGGTAAAGGCCGGCGAAGCCCGGCTTCAGCGGCGGGGTTTCGCCGGGCTGGACGCGCGTCCCCTCCGGAAAGATCAGGATCGAGCGGCCCTCGGCCTTCGCCGCCTCCGCGTCGCGCATCATCCCGCGCAGCGCCGCCGCGGCGGCATCGCGATCGACGACGATCGCGCCATAGCGGCGCGCGGCCCAGCCCCAGGCGGGGATGTCGGCCAGCTCGCGCTTGAGGACCATCGCGGGGGCGTCGAGCATCGCCTGCAATTCCAGCGTCTCCCACATCGCCTGATGCTTGGCGGCGTAGAAGGCGGGGCCGGCAGGGCGCTCGCCTTCTACGCGCACACGGATGCCGAGCAGGTGGCGCACCGCCCAGCGGTGGAACAGCGTCCAGGCGGTGGCGTGGCGCATCACCGCGCGGCGGCCGAACAGCGCGCTGACCGGCGCGGTCAGCACGATCGGCACCGACAGGCCATAGAAGACGATCGCGAAGACGATGTTGCGGAGGAGGACGATCATTGCCCCCAGCCCACCCACAGGGCCACGCGGCGCAGGATCAACTTATTGTATTCGTTCACTAATGTCGCAAGGCGCACATTGCCGGGCACGCCATCGCCCAGCACCAGCACGCGCGGGCCGAGGGTGGCGCTGAGCTCCATCCGCGCGCGCGGCAGATGCCAGTCGGAGGTGACGAGCCGCACCGTGCGATAGTCGTGGCGGCGGACCCAGGCCGCGGTCTCCTCGGCGTTGGAGCGGGTGTCGACCGCATCGGCGCCGAGATCGACGCAGCAGTCGAACAGCGCGCGCGGCGTTCCGTACATGCGGGCCAGGTCGCGCGGGCGCACCCCGGGGGCGACGCCGGTGACGAGCATCCGCTTGGCCTGGCGGTCGCGCAGCAGCTGCAGCCCGCGGTCGATCCGCCCCGCCCCGCCGGTCGGCACCACGATCGCGTCGGTCGTCGTCCCCTCCAGCGGCGGCGGCAGCAGGAGCATGAAGGCGGCGAAGCCCAGGCACCAGGCGACCAGCAGGGTCGACAGCAGCCGCAGCATCACAGCACCCGCTTGAGCGCCCGCGTCACCGCGACGCGCGCGGACCAGGTCGCGAGCAGGATGAAGGCGAGCGGCACGAGCGCCAGGATACTCCATTCGGTCGGCCCGAGCAGCCCCGCGCTCGCCAGTTCGGACCGCAGCGCGGACAGGCGCGTGCCGACCAGCGCGGCGAGCGCCGCGGCCGCGCCGGCGCCGGCCAGGCCGCCAAAGGTCGCATCGAGCGCGATGCGCCGCTGGAACAGCCGGGCGAGCTGGACGTCGGTCGAGCCGAGCATGTGCATCACCTCGATCGTCGCACGGTGCGTCTCCAGGCCGGCGCGCGCGGCGAGCATCACCACCGCGGCGGTGGCGGCGGCGAGCAGCGCGACGACCGCGGCGGCGATCAGCGCCAGCGTCTGCAACAGGCCGGTGACCGGCGACATCCAGCCCTGTTGCCGGTCCACCCGGACCGATGGCGCCGCCCGCCGCGCCAGCGCGGCGACGCGGGCGGCGGTGACGTCGTCGGGGCTGGCGAGGTCGACATCGATCAGCGCGGGCACGGGCAGGCCGGCATCGGCGCCGTCGCTCCCCAGCCAGGGCTGGAGCAGCCGCGCGATCTCCGCCGGATCGACCGGCGCGGCCTGCGCCACGTCGGGGCTGGCGCGCAGGCCGGCGAGGACGCGCGCGGCGGCGGCGTCGCGGCGGGCGGGCTCGCCGTCGATCACCTGCACGGTCAGCCGCCCGGCGAGCTGACGGCCGAGCTGTCGCTCCGCGGCGCGGGTGCCGAGCCCCATGGCGGCGGCGAGCACGGTGAGGAAGACGAGGATCGCCAGCACCGCGATCATCGCGCGCCGCCCGCGCGACCCCTCGAGCAGCGGGGCGGGCTTGCGCCGCGGCCTCATGCCGTCACCAGCGGCGGCGAGGGGGATTGCGGCGGGGGATTGCGCAGGATGCCGGTCGGGTCGAGCAGCCGGCCGTCGTCGAGCTGCATCATCCGCGCCCCCGGCACGCGGGTGAGGAGATGGAGGTCGTGGGTCGCCACGACCACGGTGGTGCCGAGATTGCCGAGCGAGCCGAACAGATGCATCAGCCGGTCGGCCATGTCGGGATCGACGTTGCCGGTCGGTTCGTCGGCGACGAGGATGTCGGGCCGGTTAATCACCGCGCGGGCGATGGCGACGCGCTGCTGCTCCCCGCCCGACAGCGTCGCGGGCCGCGCATCGGCGCGCGGGCCGAGGCCGACCCAGGCCAGCATCTCGCGCACCGCGGTGTCGATCTCGCCCGCGGGCAGGCCGGCGATGCGCAGGGGAAGCGCGACATTCTCCGCCGCGGTCAGGTGCGGCACGAGGCGGAAGTCCTGGAACACCACGCCGATCCGGCGGCGAAAGCCGGGCATCCGCGCACGCGGCAGCACCACCGCATCCTCGCCGAACAGCCGGATGATCCCGCGGCTGGGCCGCTGGGCGAGATAGATCAGCCGCAGGAGCGAGGTCTTGCCCGCGCCGCTGGCGCCGGTGAGGAAATAGAAGGTGCCCGACTGCAGCGAGAAGCTGACGTCGCTCAGCGTTTCGGGGCCCGAGCCGTAGCGCAGGCCGACATTCTCGAACTGCACGATCGTCGCCATCGGTAGCCAAGCCTTTGCATCAGGCGGCGCCGCGCATCAAGCCGCGGCGCTTGGTGCTTGCAACATCCGGGCGGTGCGTGGCACATCCGCTTCCCACGGCCAGTACCGGCCGCTGGTGAAGCGCGCCCGTCCATGATCCTCGAATGTCCCGAATGCCGCACCCGCTATCTGGTGCCCGACAGCGCGATCGGGGTCGAGGGCCGGACGGTGCGCTGCGCCAATTGCCGGCACAGCTGGTTCCAGGAGCCGGCGATCCTCGATCTGGCCCGCCCGGTCGCGCCGCCGCCCCCGCCTCCACAGGCACCGCCGCCGCCACCGCCCCCGCCCCCGCCCCCTACGCCCCCTGCGCCGGTCGCGGCGCCCGAACCGGCCTATGCGCGCGACGAGGAGGAGGGATGGAGCGCTCCTCCCGAACCCGTCGCGGCCCCGATGCCGGCGCCGGTCATCCCCAATCCTGCCGCCATGCCGTCGCCGGCGGCCGCGGCGGGGATGCCGATCGCGGGGCCCGGCTATGCGACCGGCTCCTATGCCGCGGCGGAAGCCTTTGCCGCCGATCCCGACGCCTATGCCTATCGCCCGCCGGTGCGCGCGCGGCGCAATCCGGCCCGGCGCTGGACCGCGCTGGCGCTGCTCGCCGGGCTGCTGATGCTGGCGGGGGTGGGCGCGATCCTGTGGACGGGCGCGCCGGGCCTCGCCTCGCGCATGGGGCTGGAGCTGCCGGGCAGCGAGACGCCGCTGCGCCTGCGCGACAATCCGATCGAGCGGCGCGAGCTGGAGAACGGGTCGGAACTGTTCGCGGTCAGCGGCCAGGTGACCAATCCTTCGTCCGAGCGGCAGCGCGTGCCCGACATCCGCGCCGAGCTGCGCGATGCGGACGGCCGGCTGGTCTATAGCTGGACGATCACGCCCGAGCGGCGGACGCTGGCGCCGGGCGCGTCGATCGACTTCAATTCGGCGAAGCTCGACGTTCCCGCCAACTCCAAGCGGCTGGAGCTGAGCTTCGCCGGCGAGGGGAGCTGAAACAAGCCGTTGCAGGGGGGCGATCGACCTGCTAGGGGCGCTCGCCTACCGGCCGCCGGGTCCTTCGGCGGTAATGGCACGTGCGGTCGTGGCGGAACTGGTAGACGCGCAACGTTGAGGTCGTTGTGGCCGAAAGGCCGTGGAAGTTCGAGTCTTCTCGACCGCACCAGTCATGAGCCGGCCGAGCCATCCGGATCCTTTTGATCCCGTGGCCGCCGATGACGAAGACGTTTCGGGCATCGAACGTCTCACCATGGATCAGCCGTACCCTCCAAGATGCGTGCAATTCCATGCGATTTGTGAGCTGTAGCGTCGTGGCGACCCGGTATTCACCGGCATCTTCCGCTTCGAGAAGACACTAGCCGCCGCCCGAGACGGAACATCGTTGCGTTTATTGCGCTAATTGCGTTTATTGCGAATATGCCTTATACGTCGGAGCAACGGAGGCTCCCGCTATGACCCTGCCAGCCTTTGCCGAGCTGCTCGGCAGTCGGCTGCCTTCCGCGACGGAAATGGCAGCAGCCAATCAGCTACGTCAGGTCCTCGCATCGCAAGCGTCGGGTGGTGCGACGCTGAGAGTCCTGGACGGCGATAAAACGCCGACCGAGATCACGCTGTCGCCTGGCCTGTCCAAATTGCTGATGGAGTTGCTGCGGCACGTTGGCAGCGGTGATGCTGTCACGCTGGTGCCTGTCAGTCAGATGCTGACGACCCAGCAAGCGGCAGATATCCTGAACGTGTCCCGCCCCTTCCTCATCTCCCTGCTGGAGAGGAGGGACATTCCATTCGAAATGGTGGGGCGTCATCGTCGCATCAAAGCCGAGGATCTGTTCGCCTATAAGCGGGCGCGGGATGGGAAGCGCGACGCGGCACTGTCGGCGCTTGCCGAGATGGATGCCGAGTATCTCTAGGCGTGTTCGCGAATAGGTACACGGCCTTCATCGACGCCTGCACCCTGGCAAGTGCGCTGAAGCGCAACCTGCTGCTGACCCTTGCCGAGGCCGAATTCTTCCGGGTCCGCTGGTCCGACAGGGTGATGGACGAGACGGAAGCTGCGATCACTGGCATATTGACCGCCAAGCAGGTCGTGGACGCTGCCGCTCGCGGGCACCGGGCACGCAGGGCGATGGAGGAGGCGTTCGAGGATGCCGGCGTGTCGGACTACGACATGTTCCTGCCGTCTTGCACCGGGCTCCCTGATCCCCGCGATGCGCACGTCCTGGCTGCGGCGCTCAAAACGCAGGCGGCGACCATCGTGACGGAAAATCTGCGGGACTTTCCCGCCGACATCATGGGCCGCCTGAACCTGGAGGCGAAGTCGGCCGATCACTTCATCGCCGACACCATCGCCCTTGATCCAGGACGGGCCGTGGCTGCCGTTCGAAAGATGCGGGACCGCTTCCGAAGGCCGGAGAAGACGGCTGACATCCTCTTGCTGGATATGGAAGCGGCCGGTCTGACGGAGACCGTCGACATATTGAAGGCGCATGTCCTCTCCCTGTGAGCTGCGCGCCACGGCCCGAAGTGATCGCCGCCCTCACGCGGGCTTTCTCGATACACCAGTCCCACCCAACCTGCGTCAACGCGCCGCCTCCGCATCATCGCTACCCTCCCCCGATGGACGCAACGATTACCGAACCTGCGGCGGGCGGCACGGCGCTGGTCATCATCGACATGATCAACCGGCTCGATTTCGAGGATGCGCCGGACATCATCGCGGCGGCCGAAGAGGCGGCGCAGGCGATCCGGCGGCTGCGCGATGCGGCGGATGCGTGCGGGGTGCCGGCCATCTACGTCAACGACAATGGCGGCAAGTGGCATTCGGACCGTTCGGCCCTGATCGAGGAAGTGCGCGGCGCCAATCCGGTCGCGCGGCGGATCGTCGACCTGCTGGCGCCGCGGGAGCAGGATTATTTCGTCATCAAGCCGCAATTCTCCGGCTTCTACGCGACCAACCTGCCGGTGCTGCTGCCGCGGCTGGGCGCGAGCCGGCTGATCCTGACCGGGATCGCCGCCGATATCTGCGTGCTGTTCACCGCGGCGGACGCGCATATGCGCGAATATGACCTGTGGGTGCCGCCCGAAGGGGTGGCGAGCTTCGACGCGCGCCGCACGAACTGGGCGCTGGAGATCATGGCGAAGAGCATGGCCGCCGACACGCGCGGGCTGGACAGCCAGTCGGTGGCGGACTGGGTGGCGGCGGGCTGAGCCCGGCGCGGCCGCCGCTCAGCGCTCCAGGATGCGGGTGAGCAGGGGGAGCGGCAGGGACTCGCAGAACTGGAAGCCGCACAGCCCCTGATGCTCCCAGCGGACGCGCCCGAAGACGGTGGCGGGCGGCCCGGGCAGGGTCAGCTGCCCGACATCGCCGATATTGACGCCGGCATCGAGGAGCAGCTTGGCGCCGCCGGCGGAGATGTCGACCAGCTCGGCCGGGTAGCGCCCCTCGCGGATGCGCAGCGCCACCAGCGTCCGAACGGCGAAGCGCGGCGGCCGCGCCAGCTCGCCCGGGTCGTGCGAGGGGTGGAGGGCGGCGTCGATCGGCTGCTCGCTGGCGAAGGCGACCCCCGCCTTGACCCCGTTGACCCAGCGGACGGTGCCGACCATCGCGCTCATGCCGCGAATCTCGATCATCAGCGTCTCGCCGACCGACGGCGCGGCGGCAAAGCGCGCGACCAGGCCGCCCGGCGCAAGGTCGTGGACGATGCACGCGCCGACGCCGCCATCGCCGCGGATCACCTTGCCGATCAGCAGGACCGGATTGATCCGCCCCTCCCGGCCGCTCCGGGCGGGAGCGGAGTGGGGCCTTGCGGGTTGATGCATCGATCCATGTTCCATGCGCCCGGCATGTGCGCAGGCCGTTAAGCAAGGTTGAAGCTTGATCGAAATGAAGAACCGGAATCAGAATGAAGAGGTAAATTCCGGATCTTTGTTCTGAAACTTCCTAAAGGCCTGGTTCGTTGATCTCGAACACCACGCGCGACCCGAACGCTGCGCGTGGTGACCAGTCCATCTTTGCGGAGGGAAACGCCATGGGCCTGTTCTCCAAGGACATTGCGACGCTGCACGATCTCTACGTGCATCAACTGCAGGACGTCTATTATGCGGAGCAGCAGATCACCAAGGCTCTGCCCAAGATGATCGACAAGGCGACGGCGCCCGAACTGCGCGGCGGGTTCGAGACGCATCTGCGCGAGACCGAGGGGCAGATCGCCCGGCTGGAACAGGTGTTCGCGCTGGAGGGGCTGGCCGCCAAGGGCGTGACCTGCCCGGCGATCGACGGGATCATCAAGGAGGCCAACGAGGTCGCGGGCGACATCGCCGACAAGGCGGTGCTCGACGCGGCGCTCACCGCGGCGGCGCAGGCGGTCGAGCATTACGAGATCAGCCGTTACGGCACGCTGATCGCCTGGGCCGAGCAGCTCGGCCGCGACGAGGCCGCGCAGATCCTGCGCGAGACGCTGGCGGAGGAGAAGGCGACCGACGAGGCGCTGACGAAGCTGGCCGCGGGCGGGCTGAACCGGCGGGCGGAGATGGCGGACGGTTGAGGAAGCCGGTCAGGACGCTTGGATTGGCCTGAGGTCGCCGCCCTGGCGCGGGCCGCGGTCAGTCGCGGCGCTTGTTGCGTTCCGTCATTGGGAAATCCCGGCTTTGGCGGGAATTGCGAGAACGGTGCACCATCTGCGTCGTGTACACGTCATCCCGGACTCGTTCCGGGATCCACGGTTCCGCATCATCACCGGCTGATGGGTTTGTGACGCGGTGGATGCCGGAACAAGTCCGGCATGACGCGGAATTTTTTAGGGGATCCGGCACTTGCCCGGACGACCGAGTCGTCGCTGCGTCGACGCGCGCCCGGCTCAGCCCCGGCCCAACCCCAGCAGGTGCGCGTGGACCGTATCGTCGAGCGGTCGGGCGAAGGTGCAGGCATAGTGGAAGCGGTCGCGCCAGGCGACGCTCGCCTCGAGCGGGGCGAGGCCGGGCAGGGTGAGCCAGACGGCCATGCCCGGCTCCAGCGGCGTCGCGGTCTCGGCCCGGAAGCCGGTGGCGGACAGGTCGGTGACGTCGAGGTCGAAGCGCGCCTGTTCGCGATCGCGCAGGTGCGCGCGCATGCGGACGGGGCGGCGGAGCGCGTCGCGGCGCTCGCCTTCGGCGGTGGGAGAGGCGGTGACAGGGTCCATGACGCCGCACCCTAGGCGCGCGGCCGTTAACGCCCGGTTGTCTGCTCCGCCCGGCGCTCTGCCGCAGGTGCGCGGACGCCGGCACGCGAACGGCGCTTCAGCTCGGCCTTGAGCGACTCGGGGCGCGGCGCGACGAGGAAGCCGAAGCTGACATTGCCGTCCTTGGTCTCGACCACGTGATGGAGGCGATGCGCCTGGACGATCCGCTTCATGTAGCGCGAGCGCGGCAGGTAGCGGGTGGGGATGCGCTGGTGGACGATGATGTCGTGGAAGCCGAAATAGATCGCGCCATAGGCGGCGATCCCCGCGCCGATCCAGGCGAAGCCGGGCCACCAGCCGAGCTGGAGCGCGCCGAAGATCAGCAGGAACGACGGCACCGCGAAGATCGCGGCATAGAGGTCGTTGAGCTCCCAATGGCCGGTGCGCGGGCGGTGGTGGCTTTCGTGCAGGAACCAGCCGGGGCCATGCATGATCCAGCGGTGCGCGGCATAGGCGAAGGCCTCCATGCCGATCACGGTCAGGGTGAAGATCAGGGCGCCGATCGGCCAGGACATGCTGCTTCCATCTATTGCATTGCATTCGCAACAACGATTCATCCACCTTTGCGGGTGCAGGGTGGATTCGCGTGCCCGCCTGTGCAAAGGGCACTTCCAGTCCCCGATAGCATCATAAGGCGAGGCCGCCCATGAACATCCACGAATATCAGGCGAAGGAATTGCTGGCAAAGTACGGCGTTCCCGTTCCGGCCGGCTTTGCCGCGATGAGCGTCGACGAAGCGGTCGAGGCTTCGAAGAAGCTGCCCGGGCCGCTCTATGTCGTGAAGGCGCAGATCCATGCCGGCGGCCGCGGCAAGGGCAAGTTCAAGGAACTGCCCGCCGAGGCGAAGGGCGGCGTGCGGCTGGCGAAGACCGAGGACGAGGTGCGCCACGCCGCCACCGAGATGCTCGGCAATACGCTGGTAACGATCCAGACCGGCGAGGCGGGCAAGCAGGTCAACCGCCTGTACGTGACCGACGGCGTCGACATCGCCAAGGAATTCTACCTCGCGCTGCTGGTCGATCGCGCCACCGGCCGCGTCGCCTTCGTCGTCTCGACCGAAGGCGGGATGGACATCGAGGAGGTCGCGCATTCGACGCCCGAGAAGATCCACACCTTCGCCGTCGATCCGGCGACCGGCTTCCAGCCGCATCACGGCCGCGCCGTCGCCAAGGCGCTGGGCCTGACCGGCGACCTCGCCAAGCAGGCGCAGAGCCTCGCCGCCAAGGTCTATGCCGCCTTCCTCGGCACCGATGCCAGCCAGATCGAGATCAATCCGCTCGCGGTGACCGACGACGACAAGCTGATGGTGCTCGACGCCAAGGTCGGCTTCGACGGCAATGCGATGTTCCGCCACAAGGATCTCGCCGAGCTGCGCGACGAGACCGAGGAGGATCCGGCCGAGCTGGAGGCGTCGAAGTACGACCTGGCCTATATCAAGCTCGACGGCGATATCGGCTGCATGGTCAACGGCGCCGGCCTCGCCATGGCGACGATGGACATCATCAAGCTGAACGGCATGTTCCCGGCCAACTTCCTCGACGTGGGCGGCGGCGCCAACAAGGAGAAGGTGACCGCGGCGTTCAAGATCATCCTCTCCGATCCGGCGGTGAAGGGCATCCTGGTCAACATCTTCGGCGGCATCATGCGCTGCGACATCATCGCCGAGGGCATTGTCGCGGCCGCCAAGGAAGTGAACCTGTCGGTGCCGCTGGTCGTCCGGCTGGAGGGCACCAACGTGCAGCAGGGCAAGGACATCCTGGCCAATTCGGGCCTCGCCATCGTCCCCGCCAACGATCTGGGCGACGCCGCCAAGAAGATCGTCGCCGAGGTGCAGAAGGCGGCCTGACCCGGCCTTCCGGTGCGTGAAGGAATGGGGCTCGGGCGGAAACGTCCGGGCCCTTTTTCGTTTTCCGCTGGGATAAAGGCTTCTCCGTCACCCCGGCGAAGGCCGGGGTCCAGAGGGCGAAGCCACGTGACGACGGGTGATGCTTCGTCGCCACCACCTTTGCAGCTGGACCCCGGCCTTCGCCGGGGTGACGGGACAGAGACAGGAAGGGCGGGGTGTCGACAGCCTCGCCACCATACCGGACTTGCGAAAATGGCCGGTCCGCGCTTAGTGGAGGCGCGAACCGAATTGTGGATCGAGAGGAGCCCCGATGAAGGTGCTGGTGCCGGTCAAGCGGGTGCTTGACTATAATGTGAAGCCCCGGGTGAAGGCGGACGGGTCGGGCGTCGACCTGGCCAACGTCAAGATGAGCATGAACCCGTTCGACGAGATCGCGGTCGAGGAAGCCATCCGCTTGAAGGAGAAGGGCGCGGCGACCGAGATCGTCGTCGTCTCGATCGGCGAGCCGAAGGCGCAGGAGACGATCCGCACCGCGCTCGCCATGGGCGCCGATCGCGGCATCCTCGTGACCGCCGAGGACCGGGTCGAGCCGCTGGGCGTCGCCAAGCTGCTCGCCAAGATCGTCGAGGAGGAGCAGCCCGGGCTGGTGATCCTCGGCAAGCAGGCGATCGACGACGACAACAACCAGACCGGCCAGATGCTGGCCGGGCTGCTCGGCTGGGCGCAGGGCACCTTCGCCAGCAAGGTCGAGATCGCCGGCGAGAGTGCGGTGGTGACGCGCGAGGTCGATGGCGGGCTGGAGACGGACACGCTGAAGCTGCCCGCGATCGTGACCACCGATCTGCGCCTCAACGAGCCGCGCTATGCCTCGCTGCCCAACATCATGAAGGCCAAGTCCAAGCCGCTGGCGCAGAAGACCGCGGCCGATTTCGGTGTCGACGTCGCCCCGCGGATCAAGACGCTGAAGGTCGCCGAGCCGGCCAAGCGGCAGGCGGGCGTCAAGGTGGCGGACGTCGACGAGCTGGTGATGAAGCTGAAGGCGATGGGTGTGGCGAAGTAAGAGCGCTCCCCCGCCGTTCGTCCTGAGGAGAGGCTGAGCCTGGCGAAGCCTCGTCTCGAAGGACAGGTGCTTCGAGACGGCATTTCGACAGGCTCAATGCCTCCTCGGCACGAACGGGGAGGCGGAAAGGAAAACAGTGATGAAGACTCTCGTATGGGTCGAGCATGACGGCCAGGCCGTCAAGGACGCCACCCTCTCCGCGGTGACCGCCGCGGCGAAGCTGGGCGAGGTGCATCTTCTGGTCGCCGGCCAGAATGTGGGCGCGGTGGCCGAGGCGGCGGCGAAGATCGCGGGGGCGGGCAAGGTCCATGTCGCCGACGATGCCGCCTATGCGCATGCGCTGGCGGAGAATGTCGCGCCTCTCGTGGTCGAACTGATGGGGCATCACGACGCCTTCGTCGCCCCCGCCACCACGACCGGCAAGAACATCGCGCCGCGCGTCGCCGCGCTGCTCGACGTGATGCAGATCTCCGAGGTGCTGTCGGTCGAGGGGCCGGACACCTTCACCCGGCCGATCTATGCGGGCAACGCGATCGCCACGGTGCAGACCTCGGACCCCAAGCTGGTGCTGACGATCCGCGGCACCGCCTTCGACAAGGCGGCGGCCGAGGGCGGCAGCGGGACGGTGGAGCCGGTGACGTCGACCGGGGACAAGGGCCTGTCCGCGTTCACCCATTCGGAGATCGCGGCGAATGCCCGGCCGGAGCTGACCAGCGCCAAGGTGATCGTCTCGGGCGGGCGCGCGCTCGGTTCGGAAGAGCAGTTCCACGCGCTGATCGATCCGCTCGCCGACAAGCTGGGCGCGGGCGTGGGCGCGAGCCGCGCGGCGGTGGATGCGGGCTATGCGCCCAACGACTATCAGGTCGGCCAGACCGGCAAGATCGTGGCGCCCGAAGTCTATGTCGCGGTCGGTATCTCCGGCGCGATCCAGCATCTGGCAGGCATGAAGGATTCGAAGGCCATCATCGCGATCAACAAGGACGACGATGCGCCGATCTTCCAGGTCGCGGACATCGGGCTGGTCGGCGACCTGTTCAAGCTGGTGCCGGAGCTGACCGAGAAGCTGTGAGCGTCGGGGCCGGGCGGGGGATGCTCCGTCCGGCCGGTGGACGCAGGGTCGTTCGCGCGGCGGCGCGGCGGTGGTGCGTTATAGCCCTCAGCTTGGGTCCGGTGAGCCGAAAGGATCGTCATCCCGGCTTAGAGGAGACGTTTGCACACGCCATCGCGTCATGCCGGGCTTGTCCCGGCATCCACCGTGGCACTCGCGCACACGCCGTTGGATTTGCGGAACCGTGGATCCCGGAACACGTCCGGGATGACGATGGAAAGACGCTGTCGGCGCGACTTGCGCGATGGCTGGATCTCAAGGTTACAGCCTGGAGCAAGAGCCGCGGGAGGCCCCAGCCTGCGCTGGGCGACGATTTCGGCCAGGTGGATCGGCTCCGGGCTGCGTCTCTCACCCCTCCAGCGCCGTCCGTAGCGCGGTAACTTCCGCCAGCAGCGACTCCAGCGCGGGGATCGGCAGGCCGGCCTTGGCCACCAGCGCTTCGCCGAGGCAGCCGCTCTCCGTCCTCATCGCGTGGCCGCGCGGGGTGAGGGCGACGCGGACGAGGCGCTCGTCGCCCCGGTCGCGGGTGCGGGAGACGAAGCCGGCGGCCTCGAGTCGCTTGACCAGCGGCGTCACCGTGCTCGATTCGAGCGACAGGCGCTGGGCGATGCCGCCGATCGTGCGGCCATCCTCCTCCCACAGCGCCGCCAGCACCAGCCATTGCGGATAGGTGAGGCCGAGCCGGTCGAGCATCGGCTTGTAGAGGCGGTTGATCGCGATGCTGGCGGCATAGAGCGAGAAGCAGAGCTGCCGGTCGAGGGGAAGCGCGTCGGCCATGCTGGTTCATATCGCGATAAATAATCGCTGGACAAGGATCTCTAGCCCGTCTAGATCGTTCTCGCGATAATCATTACAGCAGTAAGGAATTCGTCATGGCTGTCGATGTCAAATATCAGACCAGCGCCTTCGCCACCGGTGGCCGGGACGGGCGCGCCGAGGTGATCGGCGGCGGACTGGCGGTCGATCTGTCGACCCCGCGTGAACTGGGCGGGGCGGGCGGCACAGGCGCCAATCCCGAACAGCTGTTCGCGGCGGGCTATTCGGCCTGTTTCGTCGGCGCGATGAAGGCGGTCGCGCCGTCGCTTTCGCTCAAGGTGCCGGCGGACGCCAAGGTGACCGCGACGGTCGGCATCGGTCCGCGCAGCGAGGGCGGCTTCGGCATCACCGCCGACCTGCTCGTCGACCTGCCGGGTCTCGACCGCGCGGACGCGCAGCGGCTGGTCGAGGCCGCTCACCAGGTCTGCCCCTATTCGAACGCTACCCGCGGCAATGTCGACGTCGGTCTGGCGCTCGCCTGACCGCCACAGCCATCCCGGCGACGCTCCCCCCTGTCGCCGGTGGTCCGCACGGGCCGGACTCTTCCCGCCGGTCCGTGCGTTGCCTTTCCGGTCGAACCGGACAGAAGAAGGGGCCGTCGCGCGGTGCGACGGCCCCTTCGATCTTTGTGGTGACAGCCCCGCGTGCGGGGCCATCCGGGATCAGGCGAAGGTGACGGTCGCCGCGCGCCGACGATAGCGGCTCGCGGCGCCGACCATCGCGAAGCCGACCAGCATCATCGCCCAGGTGGCGGGCTCCGGCACCGCGGTGGTCAGCGGCGAGAAGCGGAGCGAGGCCGCGTTGGCGCCGCTCGCCTTGCCGGTGAAGGCGCTGGCATTGCCGCCCTTCTTGACGACGAAGGCTTCGAACGTGTGCGCGCCGGCGGTGAGCGAGCCGCCCGAGCCCGACGAGCCGCTGCCGTTGGTGTTGATCACCACCTTCGAGAACAGCGTGTTGTCGATGCTGATATAGCCGCCGATCGTCGGGACGGTCGGGATGAAGTCGAACTTGTACGAGCCGTCGACGGCGACGTTGAGCGTGCCGGTGAACAGCGTTGCGGTCCAGTTGGCGACGGCCGCGCCGAAATCGGTCGGCAGGATGTCGATCGTGCTGGAGACGCCGTTGGCGACCGTCTGGGCGCGCAGCGCGGCGAAGTCGCTGTCGCTGATCGAGGAACCGCTGCTCTGCGAGAGCTGGAGCGTCTTCACGTCGAGGATCGAGGCGGCCGAGGCCTGGCCGGCGGTGAGGAGCGTGGCGACGGCGGCGGCCGCTAGCAGCTGGAACTTGGTCATGGTCGTTCCCCCAAAAGGACATTCGCCGTCAGCGGCGTGTCGCGGCTCCTGTGACATCGAAGCGCGTGGGGATAAACATATATTGCATGTGCGAGAGGAAAGGTCCCGTATTGGCGCAGTATAGCTTGCCCTTAAGACGGGTGTTTGCTTGCGTAGATCAATACCATAGAAAATCGGTACTAATTGGTTGGGCACAAAGTCCTAAACTATGACGGTGCGAACCATCGCCGTTCCGGTCGTCAACGGGCGAATCGCGCAAGCGCGATGCCGCGCCGGTTCGCGAATCGCCCGATACCCGCCAAGGGCTTGCCGGATCCCGGCCGCCATGGTCCATGATCGGGATATGGCCCGACTGCTCCGCTCCTTCGTCCCGGCGCTCGTCCTGCCGGTCCTGCTCGCCGCCGCGCCCGCGCCCGTCGGCGACGCGGCGGTGCGCCGCGCCGAGGCGGTGCTGGCCCGGCATCCGGTGATCGACGGGCATAACGACCTCGCCTGGGAGATCCGCGACCATCACGACGCCGCGGTCGAGTCGCTCGACCTGTCCGCCGGGACCGACCGGCTCCCCTATCCGCTCCAGACCGACCTGGCGCGGCTGCGTCGCGGGCATGTCGGCGGGCAATTCTGGTCGGTCTGGGTCCCGGCGGATGTCGAGGGGCCGCGCGCGGTCGAGATGACGCTGGAGCAGATCGACATCGTGCGCCGGCTGGTCGCGCGCTATCCGCGCGATCTCGTGCTCGCCGACAGCGCGGCGGCGGTCCGGCGGGCGCTGCGGGAGGGGCGGATCGCCTCGCTGATCGGCGTGGAGGGCGGGCACCAGATCGACGGGCGGCTGGCGGTGCTGCGCCAGTATCGCGCGCTCGGCGCCGCCTATATGACGCTGACCCATGGCCGCAGCCTCGACTGGGCGGACTCGAGCACCGATGCGGCCCGCGCCCAGGGCCTGACGGCATTCGGGCGGCAGGTGGTGGCCGAGATGAACCGGATCGGCATGCTGGTCGACGTCAGCCACGTTTCCGACGCGACCGCGGCCGCGGCGATCGCGGCGTCCCGGGCGCCGGTGATCGCCTCCCATTCGGGCGCGCGGGCGGTGGCGGACGTGCCCCGCAACCTGCCCGACGACCTGCTCCGCGCGATCGGCGCCAGGGGCGGCGTGGTGATGGTCAACCTCTATCCCGCCTTCCTGTCGCGGACGTGGCGCGACTGGGACATGGCGCGCACCGCCGCGGCGAAGGCGACGGGCGTACCGGCGAATCTGTACGGCCCGAAGGCGCCGCTGCCGCTCGCCACCTGGGACCGGGCGCATCCGATGCCGCGGGTCGGGGTGGCGGAGGTCGCCGACATGGTCGAGCATGTCGCCCGCGTGGCCGGGCGCGACCATGTCGGCCTGGGCGGCGACTATGACGGGATCGGCGGCACCGCGCCCGAGGGCATGGCAGGGGTGGACGGCTATCCCCGGCTCTTCGCCGAACTGGTGCGGCGGGGCTGGCGCGAGGCGGATCTGGCGAAGCTGGCGCAGGGCAATGTGCTGCGGGCGATGGAGGCGGCCGAGGCGGTGGCGCGGGCGGGATAGGACAGCGTCGGGCGCATCCCCGCGAAGGCTGGAATCTCCCGGTCAAAGCGCGCGCCAAGAGCTGCGAGACGCACCAGCCTGCGCCGGGGCGACGATTTTGGCGAGTGGTGGCTGCGCTTCTACGGGGCCGGGCGCTTGTAATAGTGGAAGAGGAACCAGTGGGCGGCGGGTTGCCAGCCGCCCTGTCGGGCTTCCTCGGGGTCGATCGCGCCGACCGTGCGGCGATGCTCCCACGCCCGGCTGGTCTGGCGGAAGAGGAGTCGGGTGGCATCGGCGTCGATCAGCTCGCGGCCGGCGGCGCCCTCTTCGGCCATCAACTCTTCCTCGCTGGCCGCGCCGGTGCCGGGCGTGACGACGATCGTGCCGAACGGGGCGGGCTCGCGCTTGCCGGCGCCGAACCGCTGCTGCGCGGCCTGCTTGCTCATCCCGAGCAGCGCGCCGATCTCCGACCAACTCAGGCCGGCGCGGCGCCCGGCCTCGACGCAGCGGGCGAGCGTGGCGCGCGACTCGTCGGCGGCGACCCTTGCCGCCTCGATCAGCGGCCGATATTGCCGCTGCTGCGCGCCGGTGAAGCGGCCGAGCGCCTCCTCGATGAAGGCGAGGGGAAGGTCGGCGGCACGCTCGCGCAGGGCGGCTTCCAGATGCGGCGGCATGGGCGCGGCCCTCGGTCAGGAAAGGTTGATCGCCTCGACGGGCATGTTGATAGTCAACGCCGCGTTGACGGTCAATCGCGGCGTGGGGCGCTGCGCAGCACCGCATAGCCGGCCAGCGCCGACAGGATCGAGCCGGCCAGCACCCCCAGCTTGACCTGATCGGCCAGGGCGGGGTCGCCGGGAAAGGCGAGCTGGCCGATGAACAGGCTCATGGTGAAGCCGATGCCGGCGAGGAGGGCGATGCCGTGGAGCTCGCGCCAGCCGGTGCCGCCCGGCCGCCGCGCCAGGCCGGTGCGCTCGGCGAGCCAGACGGCGCCGAGGATGCCAGCCTGCTTGCCGAGGAACAGGCCGAGCGCGATGCCGAGGACGAGCGGCCGGCCGAGCGTGTCCGGGCCGATCCCGGCCAGCGGGACGCCGGCATTGGCGAAGGCGAAGAGCGGGACGATCAGCCAGGCCACCCACGGGGCCAAGGCGTGTTCGAGGCGGTGGAGCGGCGAGCGCGCTTCTTCGGCGGCCATCGGCACGGTCATCGCGGCGAGCACCCCGGCGACGGTGGCATGGACCCCCGACAGGAGCATCAGCTCCCACAGGATGGCGAAGCCGGCCAGATAGGGGAGGAGGGCGCGCACCCCGAACCGGTTCATCGCGGCCATCCCCGCCAGCGAGCCTGCGGCGGCGGCGAGCGCGGCGAGGTTAAGCCCCTGACTGTAGACGAGCGCGATGATCGCGACCGCGCCCATATCGTCGACGATCGCGATCGCGGTGAGGAAGATCTTGAGCGCGGGCGGCACGCGCGGGCCGAGCAGCGCCATCACGCCCACCGCGAAGGCGATGTCGGTCGCGGCGGGAATGGCCCAGCCGCGGACCAGCGCCGGATCGCGCCCCGCCACCAGCAGGAAGACGAGGGCGGGCGCGGCCATGCCGGCGGCGGCGGCGAGGAAGGGCAGGGTGCGCCGGGCCGGCGACGCGAGCGCGCCCTCGACCAGCTCGCGCTTGATCTCCAGCCCGACGAGCAGGAAGAAGACGGCCATCAGCGCGTCGTTGACCCACAGATGCACGGTCATCGGCCCGATCGGGCCGCTCAGCACCGGGCCGGTGCGCCAATGGAGCAGCGCCTCATAGGCGTCGCGCGTGGCCGGCAGGTTCGCCGCCAGCATCGCCAGCGCCGCCGCGCCGATCAGCACGAACCCGCCCGCCGCCTCGCTCGCCAGGAAGTGGCGGAGCGCGGACGGCAGGCGGGGGCGGGTCATGCCGCGGGCGCTCCGACGCGGGTGAGCGCCTCGGCGATCAGCGCGCGGCTGTTGGCGATGCCGTAGAGCTTGATGAAGCTGCCCATGCGTGGTCCCTGCGCCGAGCCGAGCAGCGTTTCGTAGAGCGCCTTGAACCAGTCGCGCAGCTCGGCGAAGCCGGCCGTCTTGCCGATCTCGTAGACGATGTTCTGGATATCCTCCGCGCTCGCATCGGCCGGCAGCGCGGCAAGCGCGGCGTCGAGACGCCGGAGGGCGTCGATTTCCACGCCTTCGGGGGCACGGCGATGAAGCGTCGGCGCCACGAAATCCCGGGCATAGGCGAGGGCATGGCCGATCAGCCGGTCGAGCGCGGGATAGCGGGCCGGATCGGCATCGGGGACATAGTTGGAGAGATAGCCCCAGACCTGGTCCTTGCTCGCCTCTCCCATCACGCCGACGAGATTGAGGAGCAGGCCGAAGGTCACCGGCAGCGACTCGTCGGGCACCTTTCCGTCATGGATGTGGTGGACGGGATTGCCGAGCTTCTGCTTCAGATCCTGCCCGGCATAATTGCCGCGGAACTGCCAATATTCGTCCACCGCGCGGGGGATGACGCCCATATGGAGCTGCTTGGCCTTTTTCGGCTCGCGATAGGCGAAGAAGGCGAGGCTCTCCTCGGGGCCATAGGTGAGCCACTGTTCGATCGACAGGCCGTTGCCCTTCGACTTGGAGATCTTCTGGCCGTGCTCGTCGAGGAACATCTCGTAATTGAAGCCCTCGGGCGGGCGGGCGCCGAGGACGCGGGCGATCTTGCCCGACTGGACGACCGAGTCGATCAGGTCCTTGCCCGCCATCTCGTAGTCGACGACGAGCGCGACCCAGCGCATCGCCCAGTCGACCTTCCATTGCAGCTTGGACCGGCCGCCGAGCGCGGACTGCTCGACCCGCTCGCCGGTCTCGTCGGTGAAGGCGATGGTGCCGGCCTGCGCATCGATCACCTCGACCGGCACCTGCAATACGACGCCGCTGGTCGGCGAGATCGGCAGAACGGAGGAGTAGGTGGCGGCACGCTCGGCCCGGAGGGTCGGCAGCATCACCGCCTGGATCGCGTCGAAATGCTGAAGGACGAGGCGCAGCGCGTCGTCGAACCGGCCCGACGTGTAATAGTCGGTCGACGAGGCGAACTCATAGTCGAAGCCATACTGGTCGAGGAAGCTGCGCAGGCGGGCATTGTTATGCGCGGCGAAGCTGTCGTGCGTGCCGAAGGGATCGGGGATCTGCGTCAGCGGCTTGCCGAGATGTTCGCGCAGCATGTCGCCGTTCGGGACGTTGTCGGGCACCTTGCGCAGCCCGTCCATGTCGTCGCTGAAGGCGATCAGCCGGGTCGGCTGGTCGGACAGGGCGTGGAAGGCGTTGCGGACCATGGTGGTGCGCAGCACCTCGTTGAAGGTGCCGATATGCGGCAGGCCCGAGGGGCCGTAGCCGGTCTCGAACAGGATCGGCGCGCCGCCAGGCTTGCCGTCCGGATAGCGCGCGAGCAGCTTGCGCGCCTCCTCATAGGGCCAGGCCTTGGAGTCGAGCGCGGCGGCGCGCAGGTCGGAAGCAGCGGGGTCGGTCATGGTGGGACGCATCTGGCGCTTTGGGCGATGAAGCGCAAATGCTATGGTCGGCGCCATGGAAGAGCTGGTCTCCTTCGCAGAACCGCGGCCGGTCAAGCTGACGGTGGACGACTTCGCGGTGCTCCACCGGGCGGGGGCGCTGGATCATGTTCGTCGGGCCGAATTGATCGAGGGGGTAATCACCGAAATGAGTCCCCTGCGGAGCCGCCACGCGGTCCTCACCTCACGCCTGATGGTGCGGGGAACGGCGGCGCTGGAGGCGATCGGGTCGCCGCTGATGATGGTGACGACCCCGACCATCACCCTGCCGCCGCACAATGCGCCCGAACCCGACCTCGTCATCGCCCGCATCGCCGAGGACGATTTCTACATCGACGGCAAGGATGTGGCGCTGGTGATCGAGGTGTCCTTCGCGACGCTGCGGTTCGACCTGACGACCAAGCGCGACCTCTATGCGCAGGGCGGCATCCCGGAGCTGTGGGTGGTCGATGGCGAGGCGGGGCGGGTGCATCAATTCTGGCGGCCGATCGATGGCGCCTATCGCGAGATGCGGGAATTTTCGCTGCAAGACGAGTTGCGTAGCGCAACTCTGCCGAACCTGGCGATCGACGGGGCGGGGATCGGCTGAGGCCGGGGACAAAAAATCGCCGTCATCCCGGCGGAGGCCGGGATCTCCCGGTGAGAGCACGCGGCAGGAGGCGATCGAGGCCCCAGCCTTCGCTGGGGCGACGGATCGGGTAATTTCCAGAACACGATGACTTCAGGCCGACCCACCACCAGCCCTTCGCCCTGAGCGTAGTCGAAGGGCCTGAGGGTCACCTGTGCTTCGACTTCGCTCAGCACGAACGGAGCGACATGAGGTCATCCGCCCCTATCGCGACCGACCCGCCTTCTTCAGCAGCGCGACCGCCTCGGGTTGCTCCGGGGTGACGAAGGGTCCCCGCGCGACCGGCAGCAGGGTGACGCGAGCCTCGTCCGGCAGGTCGTGGCGGACATATTCGCGGCCGAGCTTGAGCCGGCCCGCCGGCGCGGCCGGGGCCGAGAGGACGACCTTGGCGAGCCCGTCGACCGCGCGGTCCGGAACCGCGCCGGCGGCGACGGCATGGTCGTAATAGGCGATCAGCGGCAGGATGCCCTCCGGGTCGAGGCGATTGGCCTGAACGATGACGCGCTTCGCCTCGGTCAGCCGGGCCGGCCGCTCGGCCGCGGGCGCCTCCAGCGCGAGGCGGGTCATCGCCGTGCCCTTCCAGACCAGCGCGCTCGTGTCGGTGGGCGTTCGCGCGAGCACGCGGTCCGCGGCGGCGAGGCAGGGCGCGGGATGGTCCGCGCGGCATTCGGCTTCGGCGAAGAGCAGCTGGTTCTCGACCTGGTCGGGGAAGCGTACCGCATTGTCGCGCAGCCGGTCGAGCCACGCGGCGCGGCGGGCGAGCGCCGCGTCGCGCGCCGCCCCCGGCGCGTCGGGCACCGCGATCCGCGCGCCGAGTTCGAGCCGGCCGCGGATCAGCCCGGCCTCGGCGCGGGTCAGGCGGCGGATGGTCGGCGCAGGCGAGCGTTCGGGAGGAAAGGTCATCCGCTCGCCCTCCACCTTGCGGCCGCGATAGGTGAGAAGGGCGCGTTGCAGCGCGGCCGTGTCGCCCAGCGCGCGGGCGGCATCCTGCGGGTCGGCGCCCTTGGCCATCGCGTCGAGATAGGCGAGCAGCCGCGGCTTCCAGACGTCGGAAAAGTAGAGGAAGTGGACGAGCCGCCAGGCGTGGAAGGGCGTCCAGGCGCGCCCCCGGCCCGAGAGGTAGCGGCCGTCGAGCACCTGGGCGACGGGAAAATCGCCGTAGCGATCGAGGACCTTGCCGAAACCGGTGGGGATGTGGCCGTATTCGACCCGGTCGTCGCCCGCGACCATCGTCGCGAAGATCTCTCCGAAGCCTTGCAGGAACCAGCGCGGATAGGCGGCCGGGTAATAGGTCATCATATAGTTCTGCGCGAAGGCGGCGTAGAGGCGCGACTGGGCCGATTGGCAGACGGCGATCTCGTTGACGGAGAATTGCGAGAGATACTCGGCCGGGTCGGCCGGCGATTCGGGATTGGTCGCGCGCACCACCGGGAAATTGTCCCAGAGCGGACTGTCGTCGCCGCAATTGCGGCTGGTCGGCCGGCCGGTCGAGGGCTGCAGGACGAGGTTCACGCCCTCGCGGGTGGCGGCGATCACCGAACCTTCCTCGCGCGGGTCGTAATAGATCGTCTTCGAGAAGGCCTTGGGAAAGGGACCGTACTGCCAGCGCAGGTCGGTGAGGCGCAGCTGCTCGAACGCGGCGGCGTCGCCGATCATCGTCACCGCGACCTTGATCGTCGGGTCGGGCGCATCGACCCGGCCGAACAGCGTCGACAGGAGGAAGTGGAGGGTCTCGAGGCTGTGCGCGGTCTGGCTCAGCACCGCCTCGTCGGTCTGGCTGAAGACGACGACGTGCGGGGTCTCCGCCATGCGCCAGTCGCTCATCGGCACGTCGGGCCCGCGGCCGCGCGAGCGGGTGCCGATGACCTCGATCGTCTGGTCGCCGTTCTTCACCGGCGCGGTGAGCTGGGCCTGCGCCGGGGTGCCAAGTGCGATGCCCGCGACGATCAGCCAGCCGTGCCGCATGACATGCCCCCTCCCCGATTGCCCTTTGTGAGCATCAAGCGCCGGGGGCGGCGCGAGATCAAGCGGATTTGCAGATGGCCGCGGCTGTGAGTCCGCTCCCATGACCCCCAAGCGTCGCCCCAGCGCAGGCTGTGGCCTTGTGCGGCTCTTGCCCCGCGCTGGTCGCGGGAGATCCCAGCCTTCGCTGGGATGACGTATCGTAGAAGTAGATCACAACCCGCCACAGCCGGCATCCGATTTTTGCCGCGCCGGCATGGCGTTCCTGCCCCGTTCCGCCCTAGATAGGGGGGTGATCGCCTATCCCGCCCTCCACGCCAGCCATGGCGGCATCTGGATTGCCACGATGGAGGGCGGGACGCGGCCGGTGGGGCGGGGGGAGGCGATCCGGATTGCGGCGGAGACGCCGGTGATCCTGCTTAATGCGCCGCTGGTCGGGCAAAGGCTGGGTTATGCCGAGCTGTCGGGGCTCGACCTGCTGGAGCTGTTCGCCTTTCTCCACCCCGCCCGGTTCGCGGTGCCGACGCCGGCGGGGATGGCGCGCGCGGTCGACCTGTCGCCGCCGACCCGCGACGAGGATGTCGCGGCGTTCCTGCTGGAGGCGGCGGCGGCGCTGCTCGCGGTGCCCGACGGCGACTGGCGCGAGCGGGAAGGGGCCTGGGCCTCGGCGCAGGCGCTGGGGCGGCTGCGCTGGCCCTGGGCGCCGGTGATCGGCCCGCGCATCCCGCGCCCGCGCAGCGACGAGCGCTGGCTCTTCTCCAAGCTGCCCGAATGGGAGGAGGCCGCGCCGCGCCCCGCCCCGCGCACGGTCGAGATCGCGCCGGGAGAGGCGGAGGCGCGGCTGGCGCGGCTGACCGGCGGCGGCGCGGAGGAGCGGCCCGGGCAGCGCGCCTATGCGGTGGCCGCGAGCGCCGCCTTCGCCCCGCGCGCGCTGCGCGACGCGCCCAACATGGTGCTGGCCGAGGCGGGGACGGGGATCGGCAAGACTCTGGGCTATCTCGCGCCGGCCGTGCTGTGGGCCGAGCGGGCGGGCGGGGCGGTGTGGATCTCCACCTATACCAAGGCGCTGCAACGCCAGCTCGCCGCCGAAACGCAGCGAATGTTCCCCGATCCCGCCGTGCGACAGGAGCGGGTGGTGACGCGCAAGGGGCGCGAGAATTACCTGTGCCTGCTCAACCTCGAAGACGCGTTGCAGGGCGGTTTCGCCGGGCGCGCGGCGGTGCTGGCGCAGCTGGTGGCGCGCTGGGCGGCCTTCACCCAGGATGGCGACATGGTCGGCGGCGACCTGCCGGGCTGGCTGACCACCCTGTTCCGCCGCAATGGCCCGGCGGCGCTGACCGACCGGCGCGGCGAGTGCGTCTATGCCGGCTGCCCGCACTATCGCACATGCTTCATCGAGCGGGCGGCGCGGGCCTCGGCGCAGGCGGACATCGTCATCGCCAACCATGCGCTGGTGATGGTCAACGCCGCGCGCGGGCGGGAGACGCAGACCCGGCCGACCCGCTATGTGTTCGACGAGGGGCATCACCTGTTCGACGCCGCCGACGCGATGTTCGGCGTGGCGTTGACCGGGGCGGAGACGATCGAGCTCAGGCGCTGGGTGCTGGGGCCGGAGGCGGGCGGGCGCGGGCGGCGGCGGGGGCTGGCGGCGCGCCTGTCCGACGTCGCCAGCTATGACGAGGGCGGCGCGCGCGCGATCGGCGATGCGGTGCAGGCGGCGCAGGCGCTCGCCTCCGACGGCTGGCTGGGGCGGCTGGCGGAGGGTGCGCCGTTCGGCCCGGTCGAGACGCTGCTCGCCGCCGTGCGGGGCCTGACCTATGCGCGGGCCGAGCAGCCGGGCGATGCCGGCTATGGCCTCGAGACCGAGCTGGCCGAGCCGACGCCGGAGCTGATCGAGGCGGCGGCGCCCGCGGCGCACGCGCTCGACGCGCTGCTCCGCCCGCTCGCGGCGCTGGGGCGGCGGCTGGAGGCGGTGCTGGCCGAGGCACCCGACTGGCTCGACGCGCCGGCGCGGGCGCGGGTGGAGGGGGCGATCGCCTCGCTCGCCTGGCGCGCGGAGACGGTGGGGGCGTGGCTGGCGCTGCTGGCGCGCGTCGGCGGCCCGGCCGATCCCGAGACGGTCGACTGGCTGGCGGTCGACCGGGTCGAGGGGCGCGAATATGATGTCGGGCTGCACCGCCGCTGGCTCGACCCGACCCGGCCCTTCGCCGAGGTGGTGCTGAAGCCGGCGCACGGCGCGCTCGTGACGTCGGCGACGCTGACCAATGGCGGCCACGGCGAAACCGAGGGCTGGGATATCGCCGAGGCGCGCACGGGGGCGGTGCATCTCGCCCGCGCGCCGATGCATTTCGCCGCCGCCAGCCCCTTCGACTATCCGAACCGGGCCGAGGTGCTGGTCGTCACCGACGTGCCGCGCGGCGACATGGGCGCGCTCGCCAATGCCTATGCGCGGCTGATCGTGGCAGCGGGCGGGGGCACGCTGGGGCTGTTCACCGCGATCCGGCGGCTGCGCGCGGTGCACGGCCGGATCGCCGACCGGCTGGCGCGCGAGGGGCTGCCGCTCCACGCCCAGCATGTCGACCCGATCGATACGGGCACGCTGGTCGACATCTTCCGCGACGATCCGGTCGCCAGCCTGCTCGGCACCGATGCGCTGCGCGACGGGGTGGACGTGCCGGGCGAATCGCTGCGGCTGGTGGTGATGGAGGGGGTGCCCTGGCCCAAGCCGACCGTGCTCCACGCCGCGCGCAAGCTGGCGGCGGGGGGTGCGGGCTATGACGACCGGATCGTGCGCGCGCGGCTGGCGCAGGCGTTCGGGCGGCTGATCCGGCGGGCGGACGATCGCGGCGCGTTCGTGATGCTGTCGGCGGCGATGCCGTCGCGCCTGCTCACCGCTTTTCCGGCCGGTGTGCCGATCGCGCGGGTGACGCTGGACGAGGCGGTGGCGCGGGTCGCGGGGCGGCTTTCCCTGGCGTCCGCGATCGGGCATGAGGGCGCGGCCCGCTTGATCCCGATCAGTCCCGACGGAGAGCCATGAAGACGCTGACGCTGCTGCGCCACGCCAAGTCCGGCTGGGACGACGGGGTGGCGCGCGACTTCGACCGGCCGCTCAACCCGAAGGGTCGGCGCGCCGCGCTGACCATGGGCCGCCACCTGCGCGACGGCGGCTTCGCCTTCGATCATGTCGTCGCCTCGCCCGCGGTGCGGGTGGCCGAGACGCTGGGCGCGGTGGAGGACGGCTATGGCCGGTCGCTGGGCGCGGTGTGGGAGCGGGCCATCTATCTGGCCAGCGCGGCGACGCTGCTCGATCTGGTGCGCGAACTGCCGGCCGATGCGCAGCGGGTGCTGCTGGTCGGGCACAATCCCGGGCTGGAGGAGCTGGTGCTGATGCTCGTCGCCGACGGCGCGGCGGGCGACAGCGGCGCGCTGCGCGATGTGGTGGAGGCGAAGTATCCGACCGGCGCGCTGGCGGAGCTGACGCTGCCGGATGGATGGAGCGCGGCGACGGCGGGCGCGGCGACGCTGACCCGGTTCGTGCGGCCGCGGGATCTGGATCCGTCGCTGGGGCCGGGGGCGGAATAGGGGGCGAGCAAGTCCCTCCCCTTCAGGGGAGGGGTTGGGGTGGGGCGTCTCCCCGAATGTACCGCCTGTGGAAGCGCCCCACCCCCGGCCCCTCCCCTGAAGGGGAGGGGGGATTGTTCTATCTTCCGTTCGTGCTGAGCTTGTCGAAGCACTGTTCTTCTTCCTCGCCGCTGGCGCTCCTGTCGCGAAGAAGAACGGCACCCTTCGACTGCCTGTAAGGCAGGCGCTCAGGACAGGCTTCGACAAGCTCAGTGCGAACGGATGTGGGAAGTACGCTTGCCCCACCGTTGGTTTTTCTTGGCACCGGCCAATCATCTCCTCCGCGCGCGGGCGGCGTGGCGTTCCTATATGCTGGCCCGAATCATTCGATGGGCAAGGGCAGACGATGGCCGAGGCCGCGGGCTTCGACATAGAGGTGATGATCGGACCGGTGCTCGATGCCGGGGCGCGGACGCTCGCCTATCGCGACGCGGGGGTCGCCACCGAGATCAAGGCCGACGAGTCGCCCGTCACCGCCGCCGACCGCGCGGCGGAGGCGATCCTGCTCGCGGCGCTGGCGCGGCTGGCGCCGGGCATCCCGGTGGTGGCGGAGGAAGAGGCGTCGGCAGGGCGGGTGCCCGAGGTCGATGCGCGCTTCTTCCTGGTCGATCCGCTCGACGGCACCCGCGAATATGTGCGCGGCGGCGACGACTTCACCGTCAACGTCGCGCTGGTCGAGCGCGGGGCGCCGATCGCGGGGATCGTCTATGCCCCGGCCCGCGGGCGGCTGTGGTGCGGCGACGTGGCGCGGGGCGTCGCGTGGCGGGCCCACCTGCACGACGGCGTGCTGGGCGAGCGCGTGGCGCTGAAGGTGCGCAGCTGCCGCGGCGTGCCGGTGGCGGTCGCCTCCAAGTCGCACTGCACCCCCGCGACCGAGGCGTGGCTGAAGGCGAGCGGCTGCGCGGAGCGGGTGTCGGTCGGCTCCAGCCTTAAATTCGCGCTGATCGCGGGCGGCGAGGCCGACGTCTATCCGCGCCCCGGCCCGACGATGGAATGGGATACCGCGGCGGGCGACGCGGTGCTGCGCGCGGCGGGCGGACATACATTGTGCCTCGACGGGCATCCGCTGACCTATGCCAAGCCGCGCTTCTTCAATCCCGGCTTCGTCGCCAGCGGCGGGCATCCGTCGCTGCCGCTCCGCCCCTTCCTGACCGCCGATACGCGCCCTACCGACGAGAGCGAATGACCGACCTGACCCATCTCGAGCGGCTCGAGGCCGAGTCGATCCATATCCTGCGCGAGGTCGTCGCCGAGGCCGAGAAGCCGGTGATGCTCTATTCGGTGGGCAAGGATTCGGCGGTGATGCTGCATCTGGCGCGCAAGGCCTTCTACCCCGCGCCGCCGCCCTTTCCGCTGCTCCATGTCGACACGACGTGGAAGTTCCGGGCGATGTACGCGCTTCGCGACCGCATGGCGTCAGAGAGCGGCATGGAGCTGATCGTCCACCGCAATCCCGATGCGGAGGCGCGCGGGATCAACCCGTTCGACCATGGCGCGCTCCACACCGATCTGTGGAAGACCGAGGGACTGAAGCAGGCGCTGGACCTTCACGGCTTCGACGTCGCCTTCGGCGGCGCGCGGCGCGACGAGGAGAAGAGCCGGGCGAAGGAGCGCGTCTTCTCCTTCCGCTCGGCGAGCCATCGCTGGGACCCGAAGAACCAGCGGCCGGAGCTGTGGCACCTCTACAATGCGATGAAGGCCAAGGGGGAGAGCATCCGCGTCTTCCCGATCAGCAACTGGACCGAGCTCGACATCTGGCAGTATATCCAGCTGGAGGCGATCCCGATCGTGCCGCTCTATTTCGCCGCGCCGCGCCCGACGGTGGAGCGCGACGGCATGCTGCTGATGGTCGATGACGACCGGTTCCGGCTTGAACCCGGCGAGGTGCCGGTGGAGCGCTCGATCCGCTTCCGCACGCTCGGCTGCTATCCGCTGACCGGCGCGGTCGAGAGCGAGGCGGCGGACCTCAACGCGGTGATCCGCGAGATGCTGCTGACCACCACCTCCGAACGCCAGGGCCGCGCGATCGACAAGGACGCCGGCGGCGCGGGGATGGAGAAGAAGAAGCAGGAGGGGTATTTCTGATGAGCGGGCAATTGCGATCCTCCCCGCTCCGCGGGGAGGGGGACCATGCGCAGCATGGTGGAGGGGCTTCTCCCCAGGCGTTGCGCTGCGTGGCCGTCCCCCTCCACCACGCCGCTGCGCGGCGCGGTCCCCCTCCCCGCGAGCGGGGAGGAGCTGAGTGGTGAGCTACACCCCCGACGCCCTCATCGCCGAGGATATCGCGACCTATCTCGAGCGGCACCGGCGCAAGACGCTGCTGCGCTTCATCACCTGCGGGTCGGTGGATGACGGCAAGTCGACGCTGATCGGGCGGCTGCTCTACGATTCGAAGATGATCTTCGAGGATCAGCTGAGCCAGCTGGAGAGCGATTCGAAGCGGGTCGGCACGCAAGGGGGCGAGATCGACTTCGCGCTGCTGGTCGACGGCCTCGCCGCCGAGCGCGAGCAGGGGATCACGATCGACGTCGCCTATCGCTTCTTCGCGACCGAGACGCGCAAGTTCATCGTCGCCGATACGCCGGGGCACGAGCAGTACACGCGCAACATGGTGACCGGCGCCTCGACCGCCGACCTCGCCGTGATCCTGATCGATGCGCGCAAGGGCGTGCTGACCCAGACCCGGCGGCACTCCTACCTCGCGCAGCTGGTCGGCATCCGTCACATCGTGCTGGCGGTGAACAAAATGGATCTGGTCGGTTACGACCAGGCCACGTTCGACGCGATCGTCGCCGATTATCGCGCCTTCGCCGCCTCGATCGGGATCGAGGCCTTCACCGCCATTCCGATCTCCGGCTTCAAGGGCGACAATGTCGCAAGCCGCTCGGCGGCGATGGACTGGTATGACGGGCCGACGCTGATCGACCATCTGGAGACGGTGGACGTCGACCAGGCGGCGGCGCAGGCGCGGCCGTTCGGGATGCCGGTGCAATGGGTCAACCGCCCCGATCTCGACTTTCGCGGCTTCGCCGGCACGATCGCGAGCGGGCGGGTGGCGCCGGGCGACGCGGTGCGCATCCTCCCCTCCGGCCGGACCTCGACGATCGCGCGGATCGTGACGCTGGGCGGCGACCTCGATCAGGCGGTGGCAGGCCAGTCGGTGACGCTGACGCTGGCCGACGAGGTGGATTGCAGCCGCGGCGACGTGATCGCGGCCGCGGGCGATCCGCCGCCGGTCGCCGACCAGTTCGAGGCGACGATCGTCTGGATGGCGGACGAGCCGATGCTGCCCGGCCGCGCATACTGGCTGAAGCTGGCGACGCAGACCGTCTCGGCGACGGTGCAAGCGCCCAAATATGTCGTCAACGTCAACACGATGGAGCATCTTGCCGCCAAGACGCTCGACCTCAACGCGATCGGCGTGGCGACGCTGGCGACCGATCGCCCGCTGGTCCACCGGCCCTATGTCGAGGATCGCGAGCTGGGCGGCTTCATCCTGATCGACAAGCTGACCAATGCGACCGTGGCGGCGGGGATGCTGCATTTCGCGTTGCGCCGAGCGCAGAACGTCCATTGGCAGCCGGTCGACATCACCCGCGCGCATCACGCCGCGCTCAAGAACCAGCGGCCGGCGGTGCTGTGGCTGACCGGCCTGTCGGGGGCGGGCAAGTCGACCATCGCCAACCTCGTCGAGAAGAAGCTGGCGCGGATGAACCGGCACACCTTCCTGCTTGACGGCGACAATGTCCGCCATGGGCTGAACCGCGACCTGGGCTTCACCGATGCCGACCGGATCGAGAATATCCGCCGGGTGGGCGAGGTGGCGAAGCTGATGACCGATGCGGGGCTGATCGTGATCACCGCCTTCATCTCGCCGTTCCGGGCGGAGCGCGAGATGGTGCGCGCGATGATGGCGCCGGGCGAGTTCGTGGAGATCCATATCGACACCCCGCTCGCCGAGGCGGAAGCGCGGGACGTGAAGGGGCTCTACGCCAAGGCGCGGTCGGGGCAGCTGAAGAACTTCACCGGGATCGACAGCCCGTACGAGCCGCCGCAAGATCCCGAGATCCGCATCGACACGACCGCGATGAGCGCGGACGCGGCGGCCGAGGCGATCGTGCGGCATCTGATCGGGGAGTGACGGGGCGGGGCTGCTTGTCCGGTCTCCTGTCTCCGCCGCAAGCGTCACCCCGGCGAAGGCCGGGGTCCCTGCGGTCTGCCTGAAGCGGGGATCGCTCCAGCCGCCGCTCGTTGCGGGCCGGCCGCGGTAGAGGGGCGCGCGCGAAGGCGCGAAGGCGCGAAGCTGTGCCGGCTGTTGTCGCCGCGTTTTCGCCCGAGGCGAGGCGCGTCCCTCGGCGGCGGCTCTACACCGGCAGCGATGGATTCGTTCGCGCGGAGGCGCGGAGGCGCGGAGGTGTTCCGTCTGGCGCTACCCGGTCATGGCAGAAGGAGGCGCGGGAGGGGCGTACTTGAGCCGACCATCTTCGCGCCTTCGCGCCTTCGCGCCTTCGCGTCAGCCCTCAAGGCTGCCGCGGAAAATCGGCAGGTGTAGCGCCACTCTACCCACAAACGTCATCCCCGCGAAGGCGGGGACCCATAACCTCTGACGTCCCGGCTCTCTCGCGGCGTCAGCGTGTCTGGATCCGCGCCTTCGCGGGGATGACGGCTGGTGTGAAGGAGGCGGTGTCCGACCACCGCCGGTCGCCGTCCCGCCTGTCGGCAGGACGGCGCCACGGTCATTCCGCCGGCTGGGTCGCCGCGGGTTCGGGGAGGGCGTTGGTCGTCTTGGCCCCCCAGAGTGCGTAGAACAGGATGTAGAGCTCGCACGCCGCGGTCAGCAGGAACGAGGTCTGCAGGCCATAGGTGTCGGCGATCTTGCCCTGCACCACCACCAGCGCGCCGCCGGCGATCGCCATGATCAGCAGGCCCGAGCCTTCCTCGGTCAGCGGCCCGAGCCCCTTGATGCCGAGGGTGAAGATCGTCGGGAACATGATCGAGTGGAACAGGCCGACCAGGATCAGCGACCACATCGCCGCCGGGCCGGTGGCGAAGACGGTGACGATCATGACGATGAAGGCGCCGATCGAGAAGGCGGCGAGCACCGTCTCGGCGGGGATCTTCTGCATGATCGCGGAGCCGGCGAAGCGGCCGACCATCATCCCGCCCCACAGCAGCGTCAGATACTTGCCTGCCTGCTCGTGCGTCAGATTGGCGATGTCGGGCTGGCTGACGAAGTTCACGAACAGGTTGGCGACGCCGATCTCCGCGATCAGGTAGATGAAGATCGCCGGGATGCCGAAGACGAGGTTGCGGTGCTTCCACAGGCTGTGGTTCTTGCGGTCCGCCTTGGCGGCGCGGCTGGTCGCCTGGCCCATGGCGGGCAGCGGGAAGCGGGCGATGACGATCGCCAGCACCACCAGCACCACCGCGACGAGGACATAGGGCAGCACCACCGATTGCGCGTCGGCGAGTCGCTCCGCCGGGGTCAGCACCACGCCCGCCTCCGCCGTGCCGCCCTTGGAGCGGCCGAGGATCAGATAGGCGCCGAACAGCGGTGCGAGCATCGTGCCCGCCGAGTTCATCGCCTGGACGAGGTTGAGCCGCGACGAGGCCGTCTCCGGCGGGCCGACCACGGCGACATAGGGGTTGGCGGCGACCTGGAGCAGGGTGATGCCGCTGGCGATGACGAACAGCATGACCAGCGTCACGCCATAGGAGGGCAGGCTGGCCGCCAGCGTCATGCCGAGCGCGCCGAGCGCCATGATGACGAGGCCGATGACCAGCGACTTCTGGTAGCCGACCCGCTCGATCAGCTTGGCCGAGGGGATCGAGGCGAAGAAATAGGCGATGAACCACACGCTCTCGATCAGCGTCGTCTGCGTGTAGTTGAGGTCGAACACGCTGCGCAGGTGCGGCAGCAGCGTGTTGTTGATGACCGTGATGAAACCCCACATGAAAAACAGGCTGGCAAGCAGCGTTAGCGCCTTGGTATAGGACGCGCCGCTGCCCGTGCCGCTGGCCGGCGCGGTGCCGGTGTCGAAGGAACCGATCGGTCCTGGCATTACCCTCTCCCCATTGGACGCATTGGGTGCGACATCGCTTGCGTCCCCATGATTTGTCTGACTATATAGCCCGAACGATGGGCGTCAATGCTCCCAAAGGGGTGCACGCACGCCGGGAGAGGAAGGCATTCGAATGCGGAAAGGTTTTCTGGGGTTCACGGGCGTGGCGTTTGCTCTGCTGGCGATCGATCCCGCCTTCGCGGCGACCGCCAAGCGCGAGGCGGCGGGCACGCTGCCCGATGGCAGCGCGGTCGAGGTGGTGACGCTGACCGGCGCGAACGGCGTGTCGGCGAAGATCCTGACCTATGGCGCGACGCTCCAGACGCTGTCGGCGCCCGATCGCAGCGGCCAGTTCGCCGATATCTGCCTCGGCCATGACGACGCGGTCAGCTACGTCACCAAGCCGAACTTCTGGGGCCAGACGGTGGGCCGCTACGCCAATCGCATTGCCGGCGGCAGGTTCGCGATCGACGGCAAGAGCTACCAGCTGCCGCTCAACGACAAGACCAACTCGCTGCATGGCGGCGCCAAGGGCTTCGACAAGGCGATCTGGAAGATCACCTCGGTCAAGCAGGGCGCGCAGGCGAGCGTCGCGATGACGCTGACCAGCCCGGCGGGCGACCAGGGCTATCCGGGCAAGCTCGACGTCACCGTCACCTATGCGCTCGACGACAAGGGCGCGCTGACGATCGACATGGACGCGAAGACCGATGCGTCGACGATCGTCAACCTGACCAACCATGCGCTGTTCAACCTGGCGGGCGAAGGCTCGGCGGGCGGCATCTACGACCAGGTGCTGACCATCCCGGCGGCGCGCTACACCCCGGTCGACGCCGCGCTGATCCCGACCGGCGAGCTGAAGCAGGTGGCGGGCACGGTGTTCGACTTCACCCGCGGACGCACGATCGGCGAGAGCGTGCGCGACGGGCGCGATCCGCAGATCGTGATCGGGCGCGGCTACGACCATAATTTCGTGCTCGACAAGGGCCGCACCGGCGAGCCGCAGCTGGCGGCGCGGGTCGAGGATCCCGCCTCGGGCCGCGTGCTCGAGGTGCTGTCGACCGAGCCGGGCGTGCAATTCTATTCGGGCAACTTCCTCGACGGCACGATCGCGGGCAAGCAGGGCCATGTCTATCGCATGGGCGACGGCTTCGCGCTGGAGCCGCAGGTGTTCCCGAACACGCCCAACACCCCCGCCTTCGGCTCCGCCCGGGTCGATCCGGGCAAGCCCTATCACCACCGCATGATCTACCGCGTCTCCGTGGCGCGCTGACCGGAGCCTTTCTCGATGACGACCGACCCCGCCCAGGGCAAGCTGCGCAGCCGCGCCTGGTTCGACAATCCCGACAATATCGACATGACCGCGCTCTATCTGGAGCGCTATCTGAACTTCGGTCTGTCGCTGGACGAACTGCGCTCGGGCAAGCCGATCATCGGCATCGCGCAGACCGGCAGCGACCTGTCGCCCTGCAACCGCCACCATCTGGTGCTGGCGGAGCGGCTGCGCGAGGGCATCCGCGAGGCGGGCGGGATCGCGATCGAATTCCCGGTCCACCCGATCCAGGAGACGGGCAAGCGGCCGACCGCGGGGCTGGACCGCAACCTCGCCTATCTGGGGCTGGTCGAATCGCTCTACGGCTATCCGATCGACGGCGTGGTGCTGACGATCGGCTGCGACAAGACGACGCCCGCCTGCCTGATGGCGGCGGCGACGGTGAACATCCCGGCGATCGCGCTGTCGGTCGGGCCGATGCTCAACGGCTGGCACAAGGGCGAGCGCACCGGATCGGGCACGATCGTGTGGAAGGCGCGCCAGATGCTGGCGGCGGGCGAGATCGACGATGCGGAGTTCATCCGCCTGGTCGCCTCCTCGGCGCCGTCGACCGGCTATTGCAACACGATGGGCACGGCGACGACGATGAACTCGCTGGCCGAGGCGCTGGGCATGTCGCTGCCCGGCTCGGCGGCGATCCCGGCGCCCTATCGCGACCGGCAGGAAGTCGCCTATCTCACCGGCAAGCGCATCGTCGAGATGGTGGCGGAGGACCTCAAGCCCTCCGACATCCTGACCCGCGAGGCGTTCCACAACGCGATCAAGGTCAATTCGGCGATCGGCGGCTCGACCAACGCGCCGATCCACCTCGCCGCGATCGCGCGGCATATCGGCGTCGAGCTGCCGGTCGAGGATTGGGAGACGGAGGGGCACAAGATCCCGCTGCTCGTCAATCTCCAGCCCGCGGGCGAGTATCTGGGCGAGGATTACTACCGCGCCGGCGGCGTGCCCGCGGTGGTCGCGCAGCTGATCGGCCAGGGGCTGATCCATGAGGACGCGATCACCGTCAACGGCCGCACCATGGGCGACAATTGCCGCGATGCGACGATCGAGGACGAGAAGGTCATCCGCCCCTTCGACCAGCCGCTCAAGGAAGAGGCGGGCTTCATCGTCCTCAAGGGCAATCTGTTCGACGCCGCGGTGATGAAGACCAGCGTGATCTCCGAGGAGTTCCGCGAGCGCTACCTGTCCAACCCCGACGACCTGAATGCGTTCGAGGGACCCGCGGTCGTGTTCGACGGGCCGGAGGACTATCACCACCGGATCGACGATCCGGCGACCGGCATCACGCCCGCGACGCTGCTGTTCATGCGCGGCGCCGGCCCGATCGGCTATCCCGGCGCGGCCGAGGTCGTGAACATGCGCCCGCCCGCCTATCTGATCACCGAGGGCGTCCACTCGCTGCCGTGCATCGGCGACGGCCGCCAGTCGGGCACCAGCGGCAGCCCCTCGATCCTCAACGCCAGCCCCGAAGCGGCGGCGATGGGCGGGCTGGCGCTGCTGCAAACCGGCGACCGGGTGCGGATCGACCTCAATACGGGATCGGCGAACGTGCTGATCTCCGACGCGGAGCTCGCCGAGCGCCGCCGCAAGCTGGAGGCCGAAGGCGGCTATCGCTACCCCGCCTCGCAGACGCCGTGGCAGGAGATCCAGCGCGCGGTGGTCGGCCAGATGGCGACCGGCGCGATCCTGGAGGGCGCGGAGAAGTATCAGCGTATCGCCCAGACGCAGGGGTTGCCGCGGGATAACCACTGACGGGTGGTTCCGGGTTTGAGGGAAGAGGGGCTGCCGGAGACGGCGGCCCCTTTCTTTTGGGGTGGCGTACGTGGATGGGCAGCGAGGTGCTGACCTGCGTTCGTCGCCCGAGCGCAGGCTGGAGCCATTTGCGGCTCTTGCCTCGCCCGATAACGGGTAGATCCCAGTCTTCGCGGGACCTTTGCAAAAGCTTCTGGTCCACCCCGGCGAAGGCCGGGGTCCAGTTGGGGGACGGCGGTAAGCTATTGCAAAGCTTCACCCAGCTGGACCCCGGCCTGCGCCGGGGTGGACGAGAAGGTTGATGGCTCGGGCTTTCGCGGAGGTTCCGCCTTCGCTGGGAGGACGGTTCAGTCAGGATGGACCACGGTCCAAGACCGGCCTTGAACGTGGCTGGCGACGCCTGCCTAATGCAGCCGTCCAAACAAAAAGGGCGGCCCCGCAGGACCGCCCCCTTCGTCATCGTCAGCCCGCGCCGATCAGCGCGTCGAGGCCTCGCGCTTGCCGTCGACCCGGCGGGCGATGCTCCACGGATTGGCGTCGCTGATCGCCTCCGGCAGCAGCCCTTCCGGAATGTTCTGGAAGCAGACCGGGCGCAGGAAGCGGTAGATCGCGGCGGTGCCGACCGAGGTGGTGCGGCCGTCGCTGGTCGCGGGGAAGGGGCCGCCATGGACCATGGCGTGGCTGACCTCGACGCCGGTCGGCCAGCCATTGGCGAGGATGCGGCCGACCCGCTCGGCGAGGATCGGGAGCAGGCCGCGCACCGCGTCCGCATCGGCATCGTCGATCTGGATCGTGGCGGTCAGCTGGCCCTCGAGGCTGGCGATGACGGTGCCGATCTCGGCGAGATCGCGGCAGCGGATCACGATCGAGGAGGAGCCGAACACCTCATGGCCCAGCGCCCGGTCGGCGAGGAAGGCGGAGGCGTCGGTGACGAACAGCGCGCCGACCGCCTGGTTGACGCCCTCACCCACCTGGCCGCGCGCGACCTGGGTGACGGCATTGTGGCCGGCGAGCGCGTCCACGCCCTTCTCGAAGCTGGCATGGATGCCGGGGCTCAGCATCGTCGCGGGCTGCGATTCGGACAGCGCCTTGCCCGCCGCCTCGACGAAGCGGTCGAGTTCGGGCGAGGCGACGCCGAGGACGAGGCCCGGATTGGTGCAGAACTGGCCCGCGCCCATGGTCAGCGACTGGACGAAGGCGGGCGCCAGCGCCTCGCCCCGGGCGGCGAGCGCGGCGGGGAAGAGGATGACCGGGTTGATGCTCGACATCTCGGCATAGACCGGGATCGGCTCCTCGCGGCCCGCAGCGATGCGCATCAGCGCAAGGCCGCCGCCACGCGAGCCGGTGAAGCCCACCGCCTTGATCCGCGGATCGGCGACCAGCGCCTCGCCCAGCGCGTTGGTCTCGCCCGGCAGATAGGAGAAGACGCCGGCGGGCAGGCCGGCCGCGGCGACCGCATCGCGCACCGCGCGGGCGACGAGCTCGCCGGTGCCGGGATGGGCGGGGTGGCCCTTCACCACCACCGGGCAGCCGGCGGCGAGCGCCGAGGCGGTGTCGCCGCCCGCGACCGAGAAGGCGAGCGGGAAGTTGGACGCGCCGAACACCGCGACCGGGCCGACCGGCAGGTTCAGGCGGCGCAGGTCGGGGCGCGGCAGCGGCTGGCGATCGGGCAGCGCGGGGTCGATCGTCGCGTCGAGCCAGTCGCCCTGGCGGACGACCTGCGCGAACAGGCGCAGCTGGCCGACGGTGCGGCCCCGCTCGCCCTCCAGCCGCGCGCGCGGCAGCCCGGTCTCCTGCATCGCACGGGCGATGAGCGGGTCGCCGATCGCGGCGATCGCGTCGGCGATCCTTTCGAGAAAGGCGGCGCGCGTCTCGGGGTCGGTCGCGGCATAGGCGGGCGCGGCGGCGGCGGCGAGCGCGCAGGCATCGGCGACATCGGCCGGGCCGGCGGAGGAGACGTTCGGCTTGAGCGTCTCGCCCGTGGCCGGATCGACCGAGGTGAAGCGGGTCTCCGCCTGGCGCAGCTCCGCACCGATCAGTATCGCGCCGTCGATCATGGGATTCCTCTTTTCCGTGGAGAGCCGGCGGACCGGCGTTCGGCTCGCGAGATAGAGGCTGGGCTATTGTCGGACAAGGCTGGAGTGGGCGGGAGCGGGGATTTCGATGCTCCGGCCCCGTGCTTCGCCAAGCTCAGCACGAACGGGATGAGGGGGGCCTGTTCCTTCCCTCGACCGTCATTCCCGCGAAGGCGGGAATCCAGAACCTCCGACGTCTCGAAGGAGCCGCACCGTCAGCGTGTCTGGATCCCCGCCTGCGCGGGGATGACGGAAGGGGGGCTCAGCCCGCACCCTCCGCCATCTGCGCGACGATGGCGGCGGTGGCGGCTTCGGCTTCGGTGATGAGCGTCACCGTCGCCGCCCGCGCCGCGGCGGGATCCTGCGCGGCGATCGCGTCGTAGAGCAGGCGATGCTCGGGCATCGGATCGCGTGGGTGGCGGGAATTGCGGTATTTGTAGATCGTCGTCCAGCGCACCGCCGAGCCGATCGTCACCGCCAGGCTGACCAGCAGCTCGTTCTGCGTCGCGTGCAGGACGAGATGATGGAAGCGCTGGTCCGCCGCCTGCCCCTCGGGCGTCGCCAGGCCGTGCAGCGCCATCTGATCGAGCGCCTCGTCCATCGCGGCGAGCTGCGCGGGGGTGCGGGTGACCGCGGCGAGCTCGGCGGCGGCGGGCTCGACGATCAGGCGCAGCTGGAACAGGCTGCGGACGAAGTCGGCGGGGGGCTCGCCCTCGAACATCCAGGCGAGGAGATCGGGGTCGAGCAGGTTCCACTCGGCCCGATCGCGCACCCGCGTGCCCGCGCGCGGCTTGCTTTCGAGCAGGCCCTTGGCACCGAGCATGCGCAGCGCCTCGCGGACGACGCTGCGCGCGATGCCGCGCCGGGCGGCGATCTCGTGCTCGCCCGGCAGGTTGGAGCCGGGGGGATAGCGGCCGGTGACGATCGCGATCCCCATTTCGCGCGCGACCTGCGCATGGGCGGGGCGGCGCCGCGCCTCGGTCGGCAGGTCGCGCGCGGGGTCGCTCATTCGACGAACGGTTCGACGAGGTTGCGATGGCCGAGCAGGAAGGCGTCGGCGACATGGCGCAGCGGCGCGACGTCGACATCGCTGGTGCCCGCCCGGATCACCGCAGCGAAGCGGGCGTAGAGACCGGGATATTCGCCGTGCAGCCCCTCGGCCGCGGTCGGCACCGAGCCATCCGGCAGGGTCAGCGTCGCGCCGCCATCGGCGAGGCGCAGCGGGCCGCGGTCGGTCTCGACCACGATGTCCCAATGCTGGGGGCCTTCCTGGCGGAAGTCGAAATCGGCGGCGATGGCGACGCCGGCCGTGTCGCGGAACTGGAGCCGCGCGGCGATCGGCGCCTGCCGGTTCGACGGCACGTCGAGCGCCGCTTCGGTCAGGAAGAAGGGGCGCGGCAGGATGCGGGTGACGATCGACAGCGCGTTGATGCCGGGATCGAACACGCCGAAGCCGCCCGCCGCCCAGATCCATTCCTGCCCCGGATGCCAGACGCGCACGTCCTCGCGCCAGGTCACCGTCGCGGAATCGATCCGGCGGTCGGCGAGCCAGGCCCGGGCGGGCTCGACGCCCTTGGCGTAGCGCGAGTGCCAGCTGGCGAACAGGCTGGCGCCTGTCGCGCGCGCCGCCTCCTCCAGCGTCACCACCTCGGCCAGCGTCGCGCCGGGCGGCTTTTCGAGGAAGACGTGCCAGCCCTGGGCCAGCGCCGTCGCGGCGATCGCGCGGCGGACCTGGGGCGGGGTGCAGAGCGCGACCGCGTCGACCGCCAGGCCGCTTTCGATCAGCGCCTCGATATTGGGGAAGAAGGGCAGGTCGTCGACCGGCCCGCCATGGCGGCTGACCGTGGCGACGAGCTGGAAATCGGGATCGGCGGCGATGGCGGGCAGATGCTGGTCGTGCGCGATCTTGCCCATGCCGATCACGGCGAGACGGATCGGCGCGCTCATGCCCGCACCGCCGCGACGAAGGCGGCCGCGTCGCGCGCGACGTCGGCGGCGGATTTGCCGGGCTTGTAGAGGTTCGAGCCGAGCCCGAAGCCGTCCGCCCCCGCCTGGCGCCAGGTCGCGATCGTGTCGGGCGCGACGCCGCCGACCGCGAGGACCTTCGTCTCCCTGGGCAGCACGGCGCGCTGCGCCTTGAGCATCGCGGTGGTGGTGCCGTCCGCGGGAAAGAGCTTGAGCGCGTGGGCGCCGGCGGCGAGCGCGGCAAAGCCCTCGCTGGGCGTGAAATAGCCGGGCATCGCGATCAGCCCCGCGGCGACGGCCGCCGCGATCACGCGCGTGTCGGTATTGGGGGAGACGACCAGCGTGCCGCCGGCCGCCTGCACCTCGGCGACCTGTTCGGGGCGCAGCACGGTGCCGGCGCCGATCAGCGCGCGGTCGCCGTGGCGGCGGACCAGCCGGGCGATGCTGTCATAGGGATCGGGCGAGTTGAGCGGCACCTCGATCAGGGTGAAGCCCGCCTCCACCAGCGCATCGCCGACCGGCTCCGCTTCCGGGGGGGTGAGGCCGCGCAGGATCGCGACCAGGGGACAGGCTTGGAAGGCGGCGGCGAACCGCGCGGCAAGGTCGGTCAAGAACGAAGCTCCTGAAGCTGATGGATGCCGGCCAGGAAGGCGGCGTGACTGTCGATGCGGCGTGCCGCGCCGCCCAGCGTCTCGATCGCGGCCGTATAGAGCGCGGCGAGCGTGCCGTCGGCGAGAAGCTGCACCGTCTCGCCCCCCAGCGCCTGCGCGCCGACATCGGCGCCGATCAGCAGGCCGCTGGCATGGGCGGCGGCGTCCCGGGCTGCGAGGCGGCCGAGCAGGACCGCGGCGCGCACCTCGAACAGGGCGACCGGCAGGTCGGCCGCGCCGGCGCCGCGGCGGACGCCCGCGCGGAACGCCTCGCCATCGGCCACCGGGCCGTCGAGCATGCCGGCGAGGATGCCGTGATCGCGGACCAGCGCGAACAGCTCGCCGGTCATCGCCGTGGCGAAACCGGTGATCCGCCCGCCCTCGGTGCGGACCCATTTGTTGTGCGTGCCGGGCTGGCAGAAGAGCGCATCGGCCGGGGCGAGCCCCGCCGCCACCGCGCCCAGCACCTGCACCTCCTCGCCGCGCATCACATCGGCGCGGGGGCCGGCGAGAAGGGACAGGCCCGGCACGATCGCGCACCGCTCCTCCGGGATGACGAGCAGCGCCGCGGCGAGCGACGCCGCGTCGGCGGGGGCGGGGACATAGGGCGCCTCGCGCCAGCCGCGGGTCGAGCCGACCATGCCGGCGGCGATCACCGGCAGGTCGCCATAGCGGGCGCGGATGGCGGCGAGTTCGGCCGGATAGTCGCCGGCGGCGACGGCGAGGACGCCGCGATCGTCGCGCATCGTGTCGATCGCGCTTCCGTCCGCCGCGACCAGATAGGCGCGGCGGTTCGTCGTTCCCCAGTCGATGGCGATATAGGCGCCGGCTTCCGCCCCGCGCCCGTCCGTACCCGATACCAACACCCTCTCCTTTGCCTAATAAGTAGGACAATTGAAGGCAGTCGGCAAGCGCGCTGTCTGTGCCGGTCCATGGCACGGGGCGAGGGCGGAGGCGAGGGCGGATCGGTGCCCGCTGTCCCGCCGGGTCAGGCCTTGCAGGTCGCGGCGCGGGGTCGGTGCCGGAGCGCCACGATCATCAGCAGCGCGAGCGCCGTCATCGCCGCTCCGGCGAGCGATACGAGCGGCAGCGCCAGACCGGCGCCGATCACCCCGCCGCCCAGCGCCGCGCCGATGGCGTTGCCGAGGTTGAACGCGCCGATGTTCATCGCCGAGGCGAGGTTCGGCGCGTCCGACGCCGAATCCATCACGCGCATCTGCAAGGGCGGCACGATCGCGAAGCTGGCCATGCCCCAGATCAGGATGGCGGCCGCGGCCGGGGCCGGCCAGGGCATCACCAGCGTGAAGGCGAGGAGCGTGGCGACCAGCACCGACAGCATCGTCCGCAAGGCCCGGTCCACCGAACGGTCGGCGAGCCGCCCGCCCAGGGCGTTGCCGATCGTCGCCCCGACGCCGAACAGCATCAGCATCGCGGTGACGTAGCCGGTGGAGCCGTGCGTCACGTCGCGCAGGATCGGGACGATATAGGTGAAAACGGTGAACACGCCGCCGAAGCCGATGGTGGTCAGCGCGAGCGCCATCAGCACCGGCCCGCGCGCCAGCACGCGCAGCTCGGCGCGCAGGTCGCTGCCCGCCGCCGGGGGCAGTGCCGGCAGGGCGAGACGCAGCGACAGCATCGCCACCGCGCCGACGCCGGCGATCCCGGCAAAGGCGGTGCGCCAGCCGAGCGCCTCGCCGGCCCAGGTCGCCAGCGGCACGCCGCCGATCGTCGCGACGGTGAGGCCGGTGAACATCGCGGCAACTGCGGCCGCGCGCTTCTCCGGCGGCACGAGGCTGGCGGCCACCACCGATCCGACGCCGAAAAAGGCGCCATGGTTGAACGAGGTGACGACCCGCGCCGCCAGCAGCATCCAATATCCGTCGGACAAAGCCGCCAGCGCATTGCCGAGGGTGAAGATGCCCATCAGCGCGATCAGCAGCGTCCGCCGGTCGATGCGGCCGGTGGTCAGCGTCATCAAGGGCGCGCCGATCAGCACGCCCATCGCATAGGCGCTGACCAGCAGCCCCGCCGCCGGGATCGACACGCCGAGGTCGCCGGCGATGTCGGGCAGCATGCCCATCGGCGCGAACTCGGTCACGCCGATGCCGAATGCGCCGATCGCCAGCGCCAGAAGGGGTGGATGGACGCGCATACGGCCGCCTTTCGTTGTTGCGCCGCGTGAGATGATGGCTTGCGCCGCCGCCGTGTAGCCGCAGAATGGGACCAGCAGCTTTGCTCGGAGATCACAGATGAACGATGCCGGGCGCTCCGGAGAGATGGCGGTCTTCGCCGCGGTGGCCGACCATGGCAGCCTGTCCGCCGCCGCCCGCGCACTCGGGCTGACGCCGTCGGCGGTCAGCCGGATCGTCGTCCGGATCGAGGCGCGGCTCGGCGTGCGGCTGCTGCTCCGCACGACGCGGGCGCTCGCGCTGACCGCGGAGGGGCAGGCCTATCTGCGCGCCGCCCGCCGCATCCTGGCCGACATGGCCGAGGTGGAGGATGCCATCGCCGATCAGGCGAGTCCCCGGGGGCGGCTGCGCATCACCGCCGCGCTGGCGCATGGCCGGATCGCCATCGTGCCGCTGCTCGGCGATTTCACCGCCCGCTATCCGGGCATCGTCGTCGACCTGAACCTGTCGGACCGGAGCGTCGACGTGCTCGGCGGCCAGGCGGATGTCGCCATCCGCTTCGGGCAGCTCGCCGACAGTCCGCTCACCGCGCGCAAGCTGGGCGAGACCGGGCGGGTAGTCGTCGCCGCGCCCGCCTATCTCGCCCGGAAGGGGACGCCGCACGTGCCGGACGACCTGCTGGGCCATAACTGCCTGAGCTTCAACTTCCGCCGCGCCGAGCCCGGCTGGCCGTTCCGCGAAGACGGGCGGGACCGCGCGCTCGCGGTGACGGGATCGATCGAGGCGAACAACGGCGAGTCGCTGGCGCAGCTCGCCCGCGCGGGCGTCGGCATCGCGCGGGTCGAGCGGTTCGCCGTAGAGGACGATCTCGCCAGCGGCGCGCTGGTGCCGCTGCTGGAGGCGTTCAACCCGCAGGATCACGAGCCGATCCACGCGCTGTTCGTCGGCGGCGCGGCGACGCCGGCACGGGTGCGGGTCTTCGTCGATTTCCTGGTCGAGCGCCTGACCGGCCGCGGCGGCGTTCCGTCAGGAGAAAATGGTGCTGCCGGTGAGGATTGAACTCACGACCTCAGCCTTACCAAGGATGCGCTCTACCACTGAGCTACGGCAGCACTCGTCCGCGGACGGAAGCGCGCCTAGAGCGGAGGGCGGGCGGATTGTCAAGCTTCTGTTGCAGGCGCTAGGCTTTGGCCATGGGCAAGGACGACGACAAGGCGGCGCGGCTGGCGGCGGCGCTCAGGGCCAATCTGCATCGTCGCAAGGCGCAGGCGCGCGATGCGGCCGGAGCGGCGACGCCGACCGGCCCGGACGCCGCCGGGCCTGCGGACGAAGACCCGACGAAACCGACGATCAGCGCAACATCGTGTGCTGACACCAGCCCAGCGCCTGCCAGGCGCTGAGCGAGGCGAAGGTGAAGCCGCCGATCAGCGTCGCGGCGGTCAACGCGTAACGGCCGAACATTTTCGCATGAGCCATGCCCGATCATCCTCATCCAGCTCCGGCCCGATGATCTTCGTCACCGCGGCATGGTAGCCATTGATCCAGGATAGCTCGTCGTCCGTCAATAGGGCCGGATCGATCATTTCGCGCTCGATCGGCGCGAAGGTCAGCGTCTCGAAGCCGAGCATCGCCCGGTCCGGATCGCCGCCGGGGATCGTGCGCGGCTCGACCAACACGAGATTCTCGATGCGGATGCCGTATTCGCCGGGCTTGTAATAGCCGGGCTCGTTGGACAGCATCATGCCCGCCCGCAGCGGCTCGAGCGACTGGCCGCCGGGATAGTTGGGCGCTGCGATCCGCTGCGGCCCCTCGTGCACCGACAGATAGGCGCCGACGCCGTGGCCGGTGCCATGGCCGTAATCGAGCCCCGCCTCCCAGAGCGGGCGGCGGGCGAAGCCGTCGATCTGCGCGCCCGGCGTGCCATCGGGGAAGACGGCGGTGGCGATGGCGATATGCCCCTTGAGTACGCGGGTGAAGCGGTCGCGCATCTCGGGCGTCGGCGCGCCGATCGGAATCACGCGGGTCACGTCGGTGGTGCCGTCGGCATATTGGCCGCCCGAATCGATCAGATAGAGGTCGCCCGGCCGGATCGGGGCGTCGGATGCCTCGGTGACGTGATAGTGGGGGCTGGCGCCATGCGCGCCGGTGGCGGAAATGGTGGCGAAGCTGGTGTCGAGCAGCCGACCGCCCTCCTGCCGGAAGGCGAGGAGGCGCGCCGCGGCGGAGAGTTCGGTCTCGGTGCCGGCGGGGCAGGTCTCTTCCGCCCAGCGCAGGAAGCGGCACAGCGCCGCGCCGTCGCGGGCGGAGGCGGCGCGGTGGCCGGCGATCTCGACCGGGTTCTTGATCGCCTTGGCGAGCAGCACCGGATCGCGCGCCGGCAGCAGCTTCGCCCCGCCCGCGACCAGCGCATCGGCGATGGCGGCGACCGAGCCGGCGGGATCGACCGCCACCCGCTGCCCGGCGAAGTCGCCCAGCGCCGCGGCGAAATCCGCCCGGTCGCGCACGCGGACGGCGTTGCCGAGATGCTGGCGCACGGTCGCATCGACCTTGTCGGGCGCGACGAACAGGTCGGTCGCGCCATCGGCATGGACGATGGCGAAGGCGAGCGCGACCGGCGTGTGCGCGACATCGGTGCCGCGGATGTTGAGCAGCCACGCGATCGAGTCGAGCGCCGAGAGGACCAGCGCGTCGGCGCCCTGCTTGCCCAGCCAGTCGCCGATCGTCGCGCGCTTCTCGGGCGAGGAGGCGCCGGCGAGCGCATCGGGCTGGACGGTCAGCCGTGCGGGCGAGGGGGCCGGGCGGTCGGCCCAGATCGCGTCGACCGGATTGGCGGCGACCGGCACCAGCGCCGCCTCGCGCGCCGACAGCGCGGCGCGCACCTCGTCCACCCAGGCCGCGGTATGGAGCCACGGGTCATAGCCGATTCGCGCGCCCGCAGGGGCATGGTCGCCAAGCCATGCGGCGACAGGTACTTGCGGCACGGGCACATAGTCCCAGTCCTCGCCCGACACCTGCTCGCGCACCTGCAGCGTATAGCGCCCGTCGGTGAAGATCGCGGCGCGCTCCGCCAGCACCACCGCGGTGCCGGCCGACCCCTCGAACCCGGTCAGCCAGGCGAGCCGCTGCGCATAGCTGCCTACATATTCGCTCATATGCTCGTCGGTCAGCGGCACGACGAAGCCGTCCAGCCCATCGGCACGAAGCCGCTCGCGAAGGGCGGCGAGGCGGGCGGTGTGGACGGACATGGGGCAGGCTTTCGGTCGGGGGAGGGCGCGACCTCCTATCGCGGCTTGTGCGTGAGCCAAAGCGCGGCCGCGCCACCTTGGGGAAAATTCCTGTCGATGGGCTGCGCCGGGTCGAACGGGGATGATCCGACTGATTGTTCTGAGGTTTTGCACTAATTCTTGGCAGGAAACCTGTCGGAGGTGCCTGCTTCTGCGAAAAGCGGAGGTTGCCGTATTGGCGATCAAGTGCAAAGTCCGCTTATGAGGCTGGCGAAGCGATGCGTCTTACTTGCAGTCGCGATCGGATGCGGCAGTACAGCGGCATCAGTGGGTGCAAGGACAGCCATTAGGCGCGAGGTGAAAGGCCCACCTTGCGCTTCTGCCCCGTCCACGTGGGCCAGGCACCTTGAAGAGCTTCAGACGTTCCATCTCATCACTGTCGGTGCCGAAGATCATATCCTCTGGGATGGAAAGCGCGTGTCGTTCGCTACTCTGCGAATCAACCTCGAACGTATTCGTCGCGGCAAACTCGCCCATGCTCATCAGGTTGGTGTTCTTCTCGCGCAAGGCGGCACCTGTGAGACCCTGCAAATCGTTCGTGATATGATGGAGCGATCACTGGATTGCCTTGCAGCGATGTGCCGGGACGGCGATTTGGATTCGCCTCCCCCACGCAATCGCAATCACTCAATTTTCGGAAGGTGAATTTTTTTGCGTGCTGTTGCCGACTGGTACGGCTGAAACGTGTACGATCTTTCTGACGGCTACCGAGCTTAGACGGGCCTCCACCCTAAGGAAGCCACCGCAACACGGCCACCAGCCTACAACCGCCCAACCGTCTCTGGATCATCCTCACCGCCATAAAACCGGTCGAGCACCGCCCGGAACGGCGCGGGGTCGTCCGCGACTGCGGCGAACAGGGTCATGGAGGAGCGCAGCTTGATCGCGTCGATCGGTCCCATGACGTCTTCGGCGCTGCCGGGCGCGGCGAGGACCGCGCCAGCGGCTGCGTGCAGCCTTGACGCCAGCAGCGGGTGGGCGAGGTAGGCCCGCGCCTCGTCGGCGGAGGCGAGGGCGTAGTGGCGGGCGGTCTCGCTGCGGCCGAGACCGGCGATCTGGGGGAAGATCCACCACATCCAGTGGCTGCGCTTGCGGCCCGCGCGCAGCTCGGCGAGCGCGGTGTCGTAGCTCGTCGCCTGCGCGGCGACGAAGCGGGAGAGGTCATGGGCCATGGTTCGGCAACCCCTTGGCCCGATCGGGCGTTCCGATGGGTGAAGGGGTTATGCGATGATCCGGGCGCGGCTGGTGCTGATGGGCGTGATGATCACCGGAATGGCGGGGCTGGGCGCCTGCCACCGCACGCCCGATCGCGAGGAAGAGGCGCGGGCGGTGGCGGCGAGCGGCTTCGTCCCGCCCGTCACCCAGGCGCCCGACCCGATGCCGGGGCAGCGCAACGCGACGCCGCTCAGCGCCTATGCCGGCCGCTATCCGCGCGACGCGGTCGACGGCGTTACCTTCTACGACCGGACCGAGGTGGCCAATGCGCTGATCGATCTGGTGCCCGAGGAGAAGATCCGTCGCGAGATGACCGGGCGCGAGGCGACGCAGGCGCCGATCTTCGCGCGCGGCGATCGGGTCGCGGCGCATGGCTGCGCGCCGCATGATTGCGACGGCCGTAACTGGACGTTGCTGGTCGCCGTCGACGGCGATGCGGAAAAGGCGCGCATGTGCCTGCACGACGCGGCGACGATGCAGGACCGCAGCCGCTGGACGAGCCGACGCGAGACCCGGATGCGGCCGGGCGGCTGCCCGCAGGGACAGGAGAGCTGATCGGATGCTGGAGCATGTGCCGCAATGGCTGGGTCATGCGCTGCGCAACCTGCGCGCCGGGGCGGACAAGCTGGCGATCGTGCAGGCGGAGCTGGGCGCCTTCGCCGCGCTCGAGCTGAGCAGCCCCGCCTTTGCCGATGGCGCGCGGCTGCCGGTGCGCTTCACCGCGGACGGCGAGGGCGTGTCGCCGCCGCTGCTGTGGCGCGACCCGCCCGCCGGCACGGCGCGGCTGGCGCTGTTGGTCGAGGATGCCGACTCGCCGACGCCGCAGCCGCTGGTGCACGCAGTGATCTGGGGCATCGATCCCGAACTGCGCGATCTGGCCGAGGGCGCGATCGCGGCGGACGGGGCCGGGCATGAGAGCGGCGATGTCGGCCGCAACTCCTATTATCGCGAGGGGTGGCTGCCGCCCGATCCGCCGACCGGCCATGGCGCGCATCGCTATTGCTTCCAGCTCTTTGCGCTCGATGCCGGGGCGGGCGATCCGGGGCCGGATCCCGGACGCTCGGCGCTGATCGCGGCGATGACGGGGCATGTGCTGGCGGCGGGTCTGCTGACCGGCACCTATTCGCGGGCCGAGGAAGCCCCGGTGGGGCCCGCCGGGGCGGCGGCGATCGCCTGACCGCCGGCCGCCCGGTCGGCGGATCAGACCAGCGCGACCTGGGCGATCTGCGCGGTGCCCGCCAGCATCGCGGCGGTGGAAACGAAGGCCATCAGGCCGAGAAGAATGCTCTGTTTCATGGGTCCAGCCTTTCGGATGGGCGGGGCGATCAGGCGATCGGCACGACCGGGGTGGCGGCGCAGACGGCGACGGCGGCGAAGACCAGCGCGGCGACCGAGCTGAAGACGATGCGCTGGGCGATCTCGAAGGTGGTGGTCATGGTGGAAACTCCCTGTTGTGCGTGGCGGGGCGGACCGTCCGTCCCGATGCCAGGTGCTTTGCAGGGGGCGTGCCAAGTCGCGAGAATGGCGGAAATGCGTGGGTTGGTGCGGAGCTGGCGGCTAGGGTTGGCGTTTTTCACCTAGGTGGTCGGTGGGATGCGCCAGATCGCGGCGCAGGATCCCGTTTGTTGAAGAGGCGGTGCGGTGTTCTGCCAATGTTCCACGTGGAACATCGTTGTGTCTGTCGACCTCACATGCTCGACGTCGCCCCAACGAAGGCCGGGGCCTTTGGCGGTTGTGGGGGCAGGAGCCTCGGGAGATCCCGGCCTTCGCCGGGATGACGATCGGGGGGGGCTCGCTCGTCATCCCCGCAAAGGCGGGAATCGATAATCTCTGACGTTTGCGAGCGATGCGGCAGGCTTCCGCGCGTCTGGATCCCCGCCTGCGCGGGGATGACGGTAAGAGGCGCAGGTGTGGTAGAATGTTCGGCGAATGTTCCACGTGGAACATTCGCGCTATGGTACGTACCTTCCCCCCTCCCCTTCAGGGGAGGGGCCGGGGGTGGGGCGTTTCCGCAAGCGATGGGCTCGATGAGACTGCTACGCCCCACCCCAACCCCTCCCCTGAAGGGGAGGGGCTTTTACAAATCCGGCCTTTGGTGATCGGGTCGTAGCGAAGGCGCATCCTGCGCGCCCGTTCACCCCGCGCAGACGCGGTCGCGGCCCTGGGCCTTGGCGGTGTAGAGGAGGCGGTCGGCGCGATCCATCGCCTCTTCGGCCGACTCGCCTTCCTGGATCGCGACGATGCCGGCGGAGAAGGTGACGGCGCCGATCGGCGCGTCGGTGTCGCGGTTGCGCAGGCGGCGGGCGCCGACCGAGGCGCGGGCCTCGTCGAGCATCGCGGCGGCATCGGCGAGCTTCACGCCGGTGAGCAGCACCGCGAACTCCTCGCCGCCATAGCGGGCGACGACATAGTCGCCGAAGCTTTCCGACAGCGATTTGGCGATCATGCCGAGCACGCGATCGCCGACGCCATGGCCATGCTCGTCGTTGATCCGCTTGAACCGGTCGATGTCGCACAGCGCGAGGCAGTGCGGGCCGTCGCGGCTGCTGCGCGCGTCGAACGCCTCGGTCAGGGCGAGACGGTTGGCGAGCCCGGTCAGCGGGTCGCGCCGGGCCGCGGTGCGGGCCTCGGCCAGCTTGCTGCGCAGCGCTTCGGTCTCGTCGGTGGCGCGGGCGAGGCGCTGTTCCGAATCATGGACGCGCGCGAGCATCGCGCCGGCGATGCGCGACAGCTCGCTGACCGCGACCGGGGTCGCGTCGGTGATCGCGGCGGCGCTTTCGGCGAGATCGCGGCCGAAGCCATGGGTCTCGTTGTGCATCTCGCGGACGATGTCGGCGAAGCCGTCGACCTGCGCCTGGGTCTGGGCGACGAGCTGCTCGGCCTGGCGCTCGAACACCGGATTGGCGTCGACCCGGCGCGGCGGCGGCGCGGTGCCGATCTCCAGCCCCAGACGCTCCAGATCGTCGCGCCGCAGACGGAAGCCGCCGGTCGTGATCGCCTCCACCTCGCGCGCCAGGGCACTGTCGGGATCGCTCAGCACGGCATAGGCGAAGGCATAGTTGCCGGGTTCGGGGCTGAGGCCCTGCTCGGCCAGGAAAGCGCCGATTCGGTGGAACAGGCCCTCCGATCCGCTCGCCTTCCTCGCCACGCCCGCCGCCCCCATCACTGCGCTCCGCCCGTTTGGAGCGCCTTCCCTAACGGCAAAAGGGTTAGCAAGCGGTTTTTGTCGGAAGACGTACGAAGATCAGCGGGGCAGCAGCAGGATGAGCGGCATGCGCAGCACCGAGCGCACATCGGCGGCATCGTCGGTCGCGCCGACCTCGACCGACCAGTTGATGCTCGCCCGGTCGGTCGCGCGATAGGTCACGCCGAACAGCAGCCGGCCGATCTGCAGATCGCGCGAGGTCGATTCGAGGAAGTCCGGGTCGTTGGCGCCGGGCGAAAGCAGCTGGGTGCGGGTCCGGGTGCCGAACGCCCAGGTCTGCGCATAGCCGAGGTTCATCGAGGTCCGCTCGTTGAGCGAGATGCCGATGCCCGCGCTGAACGAGATGGCGTCGCCCGGCTTCACATAGGTGATCCGCACCGGGCTGATCACGGTGTTCACGTGGCGGCCGAAATTGCGGGTATAGCCGAGCGTGCCGAACAGCACGGCGGGGTCGCTGGGCAGGATCGCGGTGACGCTGGGCGAAATGCCCCAGAAGCCCGCGCCGGTGGCCGCCTCGCGCGCCTCGCCCGCCGCGGTGCGGGCGATGTTGAAGGGGTTGCTGCCGGTCGGGGCGACGACCTGGAGGTTGCCGACCAGATAGGGCAGGCCGCCGCGCCCGGTGAGCAGCTGGTAGCGCGCCGACATCTCGATATCGCCGACCCCGCGCCCCTCGGCCGAGCTGTCGATCTCGCGCGCGGCGTCGTTGCCGGTGCTGCCCTGGACGGGGACGAGGACCGAGGTATCCCAGCGCTGGACGAAGGGGACGCGCACGCCGAGCTCCAGCCGGTCGGTCAGGCCATAGCGCGCGGCGAGCGAGGCGGTGATGATGTCCTGCCGGCTCTCGTTGATGTTGAATTCGCCGACCAGCACCGATTCGACGATCTCGATGCCGCGGAACAGCGCGCGGTTGCGGTCGGCGCGGGCATAGTCGAGCTGGAACTCGCCGGTCAGCTGCCCCTTGCGGGTGACGACGCTGCCCTCGCTGCCGAGCACCGCGACCTCGGGCGGGCGATCGCTGCCGGCGGGGCGGGCGCCGACGCTCTCGACCGGCGCGGTCGGCACCGACGCGACCATGGTGGCGGGATCGCCCGGGGTGGCGGCGGCGCTCGCCTGCGCGACCGCGGCGGGGGGCTGGGTGCCGCCGGAGGGGCGGGCGGGGCCGGCGGCGGGCGGCAGCGCCGCGAACCGCGCCTCAAGCGCGCGCAGCCGCGCCTCCTGCGCCTCGATCTGGCGGCGCTGCGCCGCGATCTCGGCGCGGGCCTGGTCGAGTTCGGCCTGAAGCGGGGTGCGGGCGGGCTGGGCGTGCGCGGGGGCGGTGAGCACAGCGAGGGCGACCAGCGTCGCGCCGCTCGTCCGCATCATCATGCCTGTCCCCGCATCATGCCCGTCTCTCCCCCGTCATCGCACCATGCCGCGTGCGAGGTCCGTGACCACCGCATCGACCCGCATCGCTGCCGAACCCATGGCCAGCGCACTGGCATCTTTCAAATCAATTCCGATAGTTGTGACATGGTCGATGACCCGATCATTGCCCGCGTTGAGCACCGCGCCGCCGACCGACTGGCCGACCAGATGGGCGATGCCGAGCCGGTCGCCCTCCAGCGTCACCTGCGCGCCGCGCGGCAGGTTGGACAGGGTGACGAGCCCGTCGGGCGTCGCGATCGCGGGGCCGCCGGCGACGACGGCGATCGGGACCACGCCGTCCTGCGCGTTCGCCCCGGCCGGGCGCGCGTCGCCGATGCCGGTCGCGCCCGCGGCGCGGACGGTGGTGACGGTGGGCATCACGATCTGGGTGCCGGCGCGCCGGTCGAACAGCACCGACACGCCCTGCGCGAGCGACGGGGCGGCGGCGCTCGCGCCGGTCTCGTGCGGGGCGGCCACGGCGGGCACACCGGCGGCGCGGCCGAACACGGCGAGGTTGCTGCCCTGGTCGACGGTCAGCACCGTGCGCAGCACCAGCGCGCCGTTGACCATCGTGTCGCTGGTGATCGACAGCGCCAGCGCCCCCCCGCCGGGCAGCAGGAACTTGCCGGTCATGGTGGCGAGATCGGCATCGGCCACCGGCGGCGCGGGCAGGATCGCGGTGGGGGCGACGGCCGGCGGAGTAACCGGCGCGTCGGCGTCCTGCCCGGCCGCCGGGCTCGCCCAGACCAGCCATGCGGCGGCGAGAAGGCGGACCAGCATCGTCAGAAATCCCGGTAGAAGGGGGCGCTGAGGGTCAGCGCCTGTTGGCTGAGCGGATCGATGAACGGGCTGCCGACCGGTGCGCGGGGCAGCGCCCGCCACTGCGCGTTGAAGCTGCGCGCGCCGAGGTCGGGCCGGGTGTTGAGGACGAAATAGACCCCGTTCCACATGCCCTGGAAGGTGGCGCGCGGCATCGACTGGAGCCCGAGCGACGGATCGCCGAGCAGCACCCGGTCGCCGACCACGCCCTTCACCACGACGAAGTGGCGATAGCCCTTGGTGGTGATCAACGCGATGCCGGGGAGGCGGCGCTTGGCGATCGCATCGAGCGACACCTTGTAGCCGTCCGCGCCCAGCTTCTGGTCGGCGAGGTAGCGCTTCATGTCGAGCAGCGAGAAGCCCACCCGGCGGATCTGGGCACGGTCGCCTTCGCGCCACATGCCGGTGAAGACCTCGGTCTCCGATCGCGGCAGGCCGTAATGATAGTGGAGCAGCGTCGCCAGCGCGGCCGAGCCGCAGCTGAAATCATATTGCTGGCGCACCACCGTGTTAAACTTGCGCGCCAGCATCGAGGCGACCGGCACGCTATAGTCGCCCGCGCCCGTCGTGGACGCGGCGAAGCGCGGGTCGCCATGGCCGATCTGCGCGGCGCAGCCGCCGGTCGCGGCGGCCAGCAGCAGCGGCAGCAGCGTCCGGCCCGGGCTCATTGCGGCGGCGCGAGGTTGATGACGACGTTCATCGCCGAGTTGATCGCGACATTGTTGCCGCTGTTGGCGCTGATCACCGCCAGGCCCGACAGGTTCTGGAACGCCTGTCCGTCGATCGTCACCGTGCCGGTCGTCGAATTGCCGGTGACGCTGTTGTTCTGAACGGTGTTGCGCTGGTCGGCCTGGGCGATCTGCGTGCCGTGATCCTCGCGCCCGGCGATCGCGCCGAGATCGGTCTCGGTCAGCGCCGAGGCCTCGAAGCCGGCGGCGGCGACCTCCTGCCCCGTCGCGGGGCCGGGGAGCCACAGGGCGAGCAGCCCCAGCGGCACGATCCGTCTACGCATGACTTGTCCCCTCATCCTTCGTCTGTCCGTGCGCCAAAAAGGGGAGGGCGGATCCTTCCCGTGGGTCCGCCCTCCGCCGAGGCTATCAGCGGTTGATGTCACCGGCCGTGACAGCGACGCTGACATTCGCGTTCTGCGAGGCGCCCGCGCCGGTATTGACGTTGAGCGCCTGCATGCCCGCGAAATTCTGGAACGCGGTATCGCCCGTGGTGAGGCTGTTGTTGGTGGTGCTCGATTCGCCAGCGGTGCCGGCGAAGGTCACCTTCACGCCCGAGACATAGTTGGACAGGGTGGACGAGGCGACCATCGCGCCGTCGCCGAACGTGCTGGTCGGCGCCAGATTGGCGTCGCCGGCATTGAACGTCTCGTCCGCCGAATAGTTGGCGACCGAGTTGTTCGTGTTGTCGACCTGGTTGTTGTAGTTCGTCGTGTTCGTGTTGTTCGAACCGTTGGTCGACGAGTCGGCCACGTCGTTCGACGACGAATCGGTGTTGTAGGTCTGGTTGTTGTTGTTCGTCGTGTTGGTCGAGTTGTTGCTGTTGTCGACCTGGTTGTTGTTGTTGGTCGTCGACGCGCTGTTGTAGCTGTCGCTGGTGTTGCCGCCATTGTAGCTGCCGTCGGTCGACGCATCCGAATTGTAGCTGTCGCTGGTGTTGCCACCATTGTAGCTGTCGTTGGTCGAGCTGTTCGAGGCGTCGGTGTTGGTCACGTCGCCACGGGTCGACGAGCTGTCGGTGTTGGTGGTGGTGGTGACGTCGCCGCGCGTCGACGAGCTGTCGGTGTTGGTCGTGTTCATCGTGCTGGTGTTGGTCGTCGTGGCGGTGTTGCCGCTATTGTCGGTCGACGCATCGGTGTTGGTCGACGTGTTCGTCGTCGTCGCGGTGTTGCCGCTGTCGTTCGTCGACGCGTCGGTGTTGGTGGTCGACGCGCTGTTGTAGCTGTCGTTGGTCGAGCTGTTCGACGCGTCGGTGTTGGTCACGTCGCCGCGGGTCGAGGAGCTGTCGCTGCTCCAGTTGCTGGTGCTGCTGCTGTTGGTCGTGTTGGCGGTATTGCCGCTATTGTCCGTCGAAGTGTTGGTGGTGTTGGCGGTGTTGCCGCTATTGTCGGTCGACGCATCGGTATTGGTCGACGTGTTCGTCGTGCTGGCGCTGTTGTAGCTGTCGTTGGTCGAGCTGTTCGACGCATCGGTGTTCGCCACGTCGCCGCGGGTCGACGAGGCGTCGGTGTTGGTCGTCGTGCTCGTGTTGCTGGTCGAGGCGCTGTTCCCCGAATCGCTGACAGTGATGTCCCCGGTGCTGAGGCTGCTGTCGGCGGCCGCATTGCCGCCGGCGCCCTGCGAGGCGTCCTGCGCGCTGGCGACGCTGGCGGTGGCGGCGAGCAGCGCCGCGACCGAAGTGCTGATGATCAGGCTGGTCTTCATCCCCGTTGTCCTCTCGATCTGAACAAGGAGCGATGCCCCCCTGTTGGGGACACGGCCCGTTCCTGCGGAACACCGGTTAACTAAGCGTTCATCTTCTCCCTCCGCCCCCTGCATCCGGGCGAAATGAGCGTGCCGGAACGGGTGGAAACAGCCTGCCCATCTGGGGGGAACGGGGGCGCAACGACCGGTGCAACTACGGGCCTGATCTAGGTTGGGTCTGGCACTATGAACGGCATCCCGGCGACGGCTGGGATCTCGGGCGTGTGTCGGGGCAGGAGCTGCGGCAGGCCCCGGCCTGCGCCGGGGCGACGGCTATTCCATGGCTGGTGGGGAGGCGCGTCAGCCGGCGCGAAACTGGAAGTCTCCGCGCACCGCGCGCTGGTAGCGGACGAGGAGCTGGATCAGGTCGGCCTGGCGGTGGACGTCGGTCTTGGCGAAGATCTGCTTGAGATAGGCGCGGGCGGTGTCGGGCTTGATCCGCATGTCGGCCGCCGCGTCCCCCAGCGTCGCGCCGCCGAGCAGCCGGGCGACGAGCTGCGTCTCGACCGGCGACAGGCCGTGCAGCTGGCAGATCGCCTCCACCCCGCGCAGGCCGCCCTTTTCCGGGCGCATGACATAGACGATCGCGGTGGCGCGCCCTTCCGCCTCGTCGGGCGTGGCGGGGGCGATCACCATGACGAGAGGGCGCCCCTCGCCGCCGCGATCGAGGAACAGCATCATGCAATAGCGCTCGGCCTGGCTGCCGCCCGCGGGCATGGCGAGCACCTGGTCGAGCGCCGCCTGGAAGCGGATCGCATCCTGGTAGCGGATCGGACGCAGCAGCCCGCGGCGCAGCTCCACGCCGTCGCGATCGGCGAGGATCGCGTCGGCGGCATGGTTGCTGACGAGGACGCCGTGATCCTCGCCGACGACGAGGATGCCGCATTCGCTATGGTCGAGCGTGGCGAGCAGCGCGCGGTTGCGCTCGCGCGCGGTGTCGAGCGCCTGCCACAGCTCCTGCATCGGCCCGGCCATGGCGGCGAGCGCCGGAACGGTGGCGAGCAGGCGCTCCCCCGCGCCGGGGCGGGCGAGGTCGGCGGCCATGAAAACGAGGAGCAGCCGCCCCCGTCGCGCGCCGGGCTCGACCAGCAATCCGCGATGCTCGGGCGCGCCGGCGGCATGAAGCCAGCCGGCCCGTGCCGTGGGATCGCGCGCTTCCTCGACCAGTTGGGCCAGCGCATCGTCGCTGCCCGGTGCCAGCGTCGCGAGGCCGCAGGGCTGGGCGGCGGTGTCGTGCAGTTCGGCGTCGGGCGGCAGCAGCGCGGCGGCGGCGGCGCCCGCGATCCGCGCCAGCCCCTCGGCGAAGCGGTCGAGCGGCTCGGCCCGGCGCAATGCCCGCAGCGCCGGCGACGGCGGGCGATGCAACAGCCTCTGCGCATCCGGAACGGCATGCGCGACCGGATCGATGTGCAACATCGGCATCCTCCCTTCGTCCCCCGCCCCGTCGTCCGCAGCTAGGAGATGAACGGGTTGTTATCATTAACGCGTGTCAGGCGAATAGCTTAACTGGACTATGCGGCACGTTTTTCCGCACCCAACTGTGCCATTTTGCGCCAGTTTCGCATCGATTTGCGCCAATTCGGTTCGGAAAAGCCGAGCGCGCCGCTAGGATGACGCCATGGCGGGGGCATCCGGCATCCGGCATCCTGACCGGCGGGCGCGGCGATGGGCTCAGCGTTCCAGCCAGCGCATCGCCTCGTCAAAGGACAGGAAGGCGGCGTGGGTGACGGGGTTGAGGCCCCGCTTCATCTGGAGAAGCGCGAGGTTGGAGGCGACGAGGATCGCGGCCTTGTCGGGCGGCCGGTACATGTCGCGGATCACGCCATGGACATAGCCCGCGACATCGGGCGACTGGACGGCGGCGAGACGGATGTCGACCAGGGTGCGGGTGCGTCCCCGCGTCCGCGCCTCGTCGAGGATGCGCTCGAACTCGACCATATGCTCCGCGACATAGTCCATCGTCCAGAAGCCGCGCCCGACGACGCGCAGGAAGTTGGTGGCGCGGGTATAGGTGGTGGTGATGTCGTTGCCGGGCGGCAGGATCACCGTCGTGGGTCGCGGGGAATAGGCCGTCGCGTGCATCGAAACCTCCAGGCGAGACGGGCAGCACTGGCGAAGGCGCGTTAAAGATTGATGTGGATCAATGGATGCGATCGCCGTTTACCCTGCATCCGCCTGGCTCAGCGCGATCTTTTCTGCCGCGTCAATTCTGCCGGAACAGCCGGTCGGGATGGAGCAGGACGGGCAGGCCGGCCAGTATCGCCCGGGCATAGGGCACCCGGGCGAAGGAGATGTCGAGCGGGCCGAGAGCGAGCGTGGTCGACGCCTCCGGCACCGGAGCGGCCGGCGCGGCCGGAGCGCTGGCCGGCTCTGTCTGGGTCTGGGTCTGGGTCTGCGCCTCCGGGGCGGCCGGGGCGCGGGCCGGGGCAGGAAGCGCAGCGGCCTGGCCGAGGATGGCGGCGGTCTCGATCACGTCGAGCGCCTGATGCGCCAACGCATAGCGGCGCGCGGCGGCCATCCAGGCACCGGCCTGCGCCGCGCCGGGCAGCCGCGCGACCTCCTGCCGGGCCGCCTCGACCTGTCCGTCGTCGAGCAGCCGGCGGGCGCGGGCGAGCCGGTCGACCGGCGCGGTCGAGGGCGTGCCTTCCTTGCGCAGGACGATCAGGTTGCCGACTTCGCGCCGCAGCTGGGTGAGCCAGTCGGCGCCCGCGCCGGACTGGAGCGTGGGGGCGATCGCGTCGAGTCCCTGGCGCAGATCCTCGATCGTCACCGGCTGGTGCGCGGCCTGGATCACCACCGCGACCGCGCGCGGCTGCGCGGCGACGAAGCGGGTGCGCAGCTGCTCCTCGAGATAGCCGAGCCCGGTGCCGCGATCGATCGCCCGGCGGGCGGCGAAGGCGACCATCAGCGCCTCGGCGCGGGCCGCCTGCGTCCCGGCGGCGGCCGCATCGCTCGCGACCGCGGCGGTGCGCGCCTCCAGCGCCGTCAGCTGCCCGGCGAGCGCCGCCTCGCGCGTGACCAGCGCGGTGGGGTCGACCGCCGGCGCCTGGCCGTTGGCGCCGAGCGGCTGGGCGGGGACGAACCCCTCCGCCGCGGCGTCGCCGGTCGCGCCCTTGCGGGCTTCGCTCGTGCTGCCCAGCCCCAGGTCGAAACCGGCGCGCATCGCATAGCCGACCGCCAGTCCGCCGATCGCGAAGGCGAGGAGCAGCATCAGCAGCATCGCGCCCCAGCGGCGCTGCGGCTGCGGGCTATGCAAGGGGGGCAGGCTGCTCATCGCGGGCGTTATCTGCGCGCGCGCGGTCGCGGTCAATCGGCGAGGTGCAGCGCCAGCGCGACGAGTGCCGCGTCGTCGAGGTGCGGGCTGGCGGCGACCTGCGCCCAGCCGTCGCCCGCCGCGGCTGCGATGGCCGGGCCGAGCGCGGCGAGGCGGATCGCGGCGCGGGCGGCGGGGGGCACCAGCACGGCGAGGCGGCGGGCGGCGCGGACGGAATGCAGAAGCGCGACGCTGCCGGCCAGCGACTCCACCGCCTGCGTGCCCAGCGGCAGCGGATCGGCGGCATAGACGGTGATCGCGGTGACGCCGGGCAGCGCCACCCGCTCGCGCCCGGCGAGGTGGAGCAGCCGCTGCGGCGGGAGGCCGGCGACGAGCGTCGCGGCGTCGGCCCCGCCGGTCGTCACGACCCTGAAGCCGGCGGCGCGGGCGGCCTCCGCCGTCGCCGCGCCGACGGCATGGACGGGCAGCGCCGCCAGCCGGGCCAGCGCCGCGCCGCCCAGCCGCATCGCATTGGCGCTGGTGACGAGCAGCGCGTCGAAGGCGGCCGGGTCAGGCGCCTGCCATGCGACCGGGACGACCGCGAACAGGGGCAGGCGGATCGCGGTCCCGCCCGCGTCCGCGATCCTCGCGGCGGTGCGCGCATTGCCCGGCTCGGGCCGCAGCACCGCGAGCGGCCGGGTCACGCGCCGAACAGCGACCGGACTGGCTCGGGGGCACGGGCGAGCAGGTCGGCGGCGAGCGCGCTGCCCAGATCCTCGCCCGCGACGCCCTCGACCAGCCCCTCGACACAGGCGGAGCCGTCCTCGGCAAGAAGCTCGCCGCGCAGCGTCAGCGTCTCGCCCGCCAGGCTGGCGAGCGCGGCGACGGGCGAGTGGCAGTCGGCCCGGAGCGCGGCGAGCAGGCCGCGCTCGGCCGCGACGCAGCGGTGGGTGGGCGTGTCGTCGATCGCGGCGACCAGCAGGCCGGTCACGGCGTCGTCGGCGCGCACCTCGATTCCCACCGCGCCCTGCGCCGGCGCGGGGAGCATCGTGTCGGTGGCGAGCGCATGGCCGACCTCGCCGCGGCCCAGCCGGTCGAGCCCGGCGGCGGCGAGCAGGGTCGCGTCCATCTCGCCCGCGGCGAGCCGGCCGAGCCGCGTCTCGACATTGCCGCGCAGGAGGACGATCGAGAGGTCCGGCCGGGCGCGGAGCAGCTGCGCGCGGCGGCGCGGGCTGCTGGTGCCGACCACCGCGTTCGGCCGCAGGTCGGCGAGCGTCTCCGCCCCGATCAGCCGGTCGCGCACATCGGCGCGGGGCAGCATCGCCGCGATGCGGATCGCGGCGGGGCGGACCGTCTCGACATCCTTCATCGAATGGACCGCGGCGTCGATCTCGCCCGCCAGCAGCGCACGGTCGAGCTCCTTGGTCCACAGCGCCTTGCCGCCGATCTCGGCCAGCGCGCGGTCCTGCACCCGGTCGCCGGTGGTGCGGATGACGACCAGCTCCACCTCCCCCTCCGCCCAGCCATGCGCCGCGCACAGCGCCGCGCGGACCATCCCCGCCTGGGTGAGCGCAAGCGGCGAACCCCGCGTGCCGAGCCTGATGCGAACCATGCGGGGCTCTTGGCATTGCGGGGCGGGAAACCCAAGCCCCGAAGGCCATCTCCCAACTCCCATCTCCCAACTCCACTTCCGTCACCCCGGCGGAGGCCGGGGTTCAGTTGGGTGGAGGCCAGTGGGACTCACGTGCGCCCCCTAGCTGGACCCCGGCCTGCGCTGGGGTGACGGATGGGGGGCGAAGGCTCCCGACTGCCAAATACCTTGGCGCGGTTTCGTGCAGGCTCTAAGGCCGCGGCCATGCTGATCCTCGGTCTGGAATCCTCGTGCGACGAGACGGCGGCCGCGCTCGTCACCGGCGACCGGCAGGTGCTGGCGCACCGGCTGGCGGGGCAGGAGGCGGCGCATGCGCCCTATGGCGGTGTCGTCCCGGAGATCGCGGCACGCGCGCATGTCGAGGCGCTGGCGCCGCTGGTCGAGGCGGCGCTGGCCGATGCGGGGGTGACGCTGGACCAGGTCGACGCGATCGCCGCGACCGCCGGGCCGGGGCTGATCGGCGGGGTGATGGTCGGCCTCGTCACCGGCAAGGCGCTGGCGCATGCGGCGGGCAAGCCGCTGGTCGCGGTCAACCATCTGGAGGGGCATGCGCTCAGCCCGCGCCTGTCCGATCCCGATCTCGGCTTTCCCTATCTGCTGCTGCTGGTGTCGGGCGGCCATTGCCAGCTGCTGCTGGTCGAGGGGGTGGGCCGCTATCGCCGGCTGGCGACGACGATCGACGATGCGGCGGGCGAGGCGTTCGACAAGACCGCCAAGCTGCTCGGGCTCGGCTTCCCGGGCGGGCCGGCGGTGGAGCGGGCGGCGGCGAACGGCGATCCGTTCAAGGTGCCGCTGCCGCGGCCGCTGAAGGGTGCGGCCGAGCCGCATTTCTCCTTTGCGGGCCTCAAGAGCGCGGTAGCGCGGGCGGTGGAGGATTATTCGGCGGAGGACCTGTCCGCCAGCTTCCAGCAGGCGGTGATCGACTGTCTGGTCGACCGGACGCAGCGGGCGCTGGCGGTGGCGCCGGAGGCGACAACGCTGGTCGTCGCGGGCGGGGTCGCCGCCAACAGCGCGGTGCGCGCGGCACTGCGCGGCCTCGCCGAGGCGCATGGCCGCCGCTTCGTCGCGCCGCCGCTCTGGCTGTGCACCGACAATGCGGCGATGATCGCCTGGGCGGGGGCGGAGCGGTTCGCGGCGGGGATCAGCGATCCGCTCGACATTCCCGCCCGCCCGCGCTGGCCGCTCGACCCGGCGGCGGAGGCGGTGCGCGGCGCGGGGGTGAAGGCATGACGATCGGGGTGATGGGCGCGGGCGCCTGGGGCACGGCGCTGGCGCAGGTGCTGGCCGCGGACGGCACGCCGGTGCGGCTGTGGGCGCGCGACCCGGCGCTGGTCGCGACCATCGCGGCGGAACGGCGCAACCCCGTCTACCTGCCGACCGCGGCCCTTTCCGAGGCGATCCGGCCGACCGCCGATCTGGACGACCTCGCTGAAGCGGAGATGGTGCTGGTGGTGACGCCGGCGCAGGCGATGCGCGGCGTCCTGCGCCAATTGCCGCAAGCGGGGATGCCGCTGATCCTCTGTTCCAAGGGGATCGAGGCGGGGACGATGAAGCTGCTCCATGCGGTGGCCGCAGAGGAGCATCCCGGCTCGCCGATCGCCGTCCTGTCCGGTCCGACCTTCGCGCATGAGGTGGCGGCGGGGCTGCCGACCGCGGTGACGCTGGCGGCGGCGGATCGCGACGTGGCGGGGCCGCTCGCACGGCGCATCAAGCGGCCGAGCCTTCGCCCCTATGTCTCGACCGATGTGGCCGGCGCGGAGATCGGCGGGGCGGTGAAGAACGTCCTCGCCATCGCCTGTGGCGTGGTGGAGGGCGCGGGCCTGGGGCAGAATGCGCGCGCGGCAGTAATCGCGCGCGGTTTCGCCGAGATGACGCGGTTCGGCCTGGCGCGCGGGGCGCGGGCGGAGACGCTGGCGGGGCTGTCGGGGCTTGGCGACCTGGTGCTGACCTGTTCCTCGACCAGCAGCCGCAATTATTCGCTGGGCGTGGGCCTCGGCCGGGGCGAGCCGGCCACCGCGCTGCTCGCCGACCGGCGGACGGTGGCGGAGGGCGCGTTCACCGCCCCCGTGCTGCACGACGCGGCGGCGGCGGCGGGGGTCGACATGCCCGTCGCCGAGGCGGTGTGCCGCCTGCTGGGCGGCGCGAACGTTGGTGCGGTGATCGAGGCGCTGCTGTCGCGGCCCTTGCGCGAGGAGGGGATATGACGGCGATCGGCATCTATGGCAGCGGCGGCCGGATGGGCCGCGCGATCCAGGCGGCGCTGGAACTGGCCGGCGCCCGCTTCGCCGGCGGCGCGGAGGCGCAGGACGATCCGCTGCCGCTGGCGCGGGCGGCGGACGTGCTGGTCGACTTCTCCAACGCCGCGGGCCTCGACGCGCATCTTGCCGCGGCGCGTGCGACGGGCACGCCGATCGTGATCGGCACCACCGGGCTGTCAGTGGCGCAGCATGAGGCGATCGACGCGGCGGCGGGCGAGATCGCGGTGCTCCAGACCGGCAACACCTCGCTGGGCGTCACGCTGCTGGCAACGCTGGTGCGCGAGGCGGCGGCGCGGCTGGGGCCGGACTGGGACATCGAGATCGTCGAGATGCATCACCGGCACAAGGTCGATGCGCCGTCCGGCACCGCGCTGCTATTGGGCGAGGCGGCGGCATCGGGGCGCGGCTCCACCCTGTCCGAGCTGCGGGTCGACGAGCGCGTGGGGCTGGTGGGAGCGCGCACCGAGGGCACGATCGGGCTGGCGGCGCTGCGCGGCGGATCGGTGGTGGGCGACCACAATGTCATCCTGGCGGGCGAGGGCGAGCGGATCGAGCTCGGCCATTATGCGCAGGACCGATCGATCTTCGCGCGCGGCGCGGTGAAGGCGGCGCTATGGCTCGCCGGCCAGCCGGCCGGGCGCTATCGCATGGGCGACGTGCTGGGCCTATAAGGCTGGGGCTGTGAAAAAGGCGGACGTCTTCGAATTCTATCGCCGGCTGGCGGAGGCGAACCCGCATCCGGAGACGGAGCTGGAGTATCGCAACCCCTTCACCCTCGTCGTCGCGGTGGCGCTGTCGGCGCAGGCGACCGACGCCTCGGTCAACAAGGCGACGCGCGCGCTGTTCGCCGAGGTCGATACGCCCGACAAGATGCTGGCGCTGGGCGAGGAGGGGCTGAAGCATCATATCAAGACGATCGGGCTGTTCAACAGCAAGGCCAAGAACGTGATCGCGCTCAGCCGGATGCTGGTCGACGAGCATGGCGGCGCGGTGCCGGCCGATCGGGCGGCGCTGGAGCGGCTGCCGGGGGTCGGGCGCAAGACGGCCAACGTGGTGATGAACGTCGCCTTCGGACAAGAGACCTTCGCGGTCGACACGCATATCTTCCGCGTCGGCAACCGCACCGGGCTGGCCAAGGGCAAGACGCCGCTGGCGGTGGAGCTGACGCTGGACAAGGTCACGCCGGCGCCCTTCCGGCTCCACGCGCATCACTGGCTGATCCTGCACGGCCGCTACGTCTGCAAGGCGCGGCGACCGGAGTGCTGGCGCTGCCCGGTGGCGGATCTGTGTGCGTATACGCCGAAGACGCCGGGGCCAGCCTCCGCCTAGCTTGAAGCGGGCGTCATCCCGGCAAAGGCGAGACCTTGCGAAAGTCACTTCGTCATGCCGGACTCGTTCCGGCATCCACAGTTCCGCAAATGCTCAAGCCATTGATCTTGCGGCACGGTGGATCCCGGAACGAGTCCGGGATGACGCGAGAAAGAGGGCGCTGTTGCGACCTTTTTCGAAGGTGCCGCGAGGGCTGGATACTGATGGTTTTGGCGCAAGGCAGGAGCCGGGCAAGGCCCCAGCCTTCGCTGGGGCGACGGTCTCGGGGCGGGTATTCCTTACCCCTTTACCCGCCGCACCGAGACGATCTTGACCGGCGCCTTCAGGATCTGGCCGCGCATCGCGGCGCCACCGGCGGTGGGCGACACCGGCGCGGCGAGGATCTGGCGGACGATGTCCATCCCCTCGACTACATGGCCGAAGGCGGCATAGCCGGCCTTGTCGCTCTTCGCGGCCGGATTGGCGTCGAGCGTCGGGACCGAGCCGACCACGATGAAGAAGTCGCCCCGCCCGGTGCCCGGCCCCGCGCTCGCCAGCGAGATCGCGCCGTCGTCATGGGTCAGGCCGGTCTGGCTGGTCGGCTCGTGCGCGACCGGCGGGAAGATCAGGTCGGTGCGGTTCTTCACCCCGCCCTGCACCAGCCCGGCGCTCTCCCCCAGCTTCATCGCGCGGTAGAAGCCGGTATTGTCGAAGCGCTTGGCATCGACATAGCGCAGGAAATTGGCGACCGTCTTCGGCGCCTTGTCGCGGGCGAGGTCGACGGTGATCGGGCCGAGCGCGGTGACGATCGCGACGCGCACCGTGCCGGCGGCGGGCGGGGCGAGCGGCGTCGTCTGTGCGAAGGCCGGCGCGGCGAACAGCAGCAGCAGCGACAGGAGCGCGGCGCGGATCATCGCGTCACCCGCGTGACATGGCCCATCTTGCGGCCCGGCCGCGGCTCGCCCTTGCCATAGAGGTGGAGGTGCGCGCCAGGTTCGGAAAGCGGCGCGACCGCATCGTCGTCGCCGATCAGATTGTCCATCGTCACGCGCCGGCCGGTCAGCGTCGTGGGGCCGAGCGGCAGGCCGCAGATCGCGCGCACATGGTTCTCGAACTGCGAGGTCTCCGCGCCCTCGATCGTCCAGTGGCCGGAATTGTGCACGCGCGGCGCCATCTCGTTGAACACCGGACCGTCGGCGGTGGCGAAGAACTCGCAGGCGAGGACGCCGACATAGTCGAGCGCGTCGGCGATGCGGCAGGCGAGCGCCGTCGCCTCCTCCGCCTGCGCCAGCACCGCCGGCGGCGCGGGGACGGTCGAGGTGCGCAGGATCGCGTCGCGATGGACGTTGTGCGGCGGGTCGTAGCGGACCGACACGCCGTCCTGCCCGCGCGCGATGAGGATCGAGAATTCATGGTCGAAGGTGATGAAGCCTTCGAGCACCGCAGGGCCGCCGATCGCCTCCCACACCGACGCCGCCTCGTCGGGGCCGGCGATCACCGCCTGCCCCTTGCCGTCATAGCCGAAGCGGGTGCTCTTCAGGATCGCGGGGGTGCCGATCCGGGCGAGCGCGGCGTGCAGGTCGGCCTCGCTGTCGATCGCCGACCAGGGGGCGGGGCGGCCGCCGATCCCGTCGACGAAGCGCTTCTCGGCGATCCGGTCCTGCGCCACCGCCAGCGCGCGGGGATGCGGGTGGACCGGGACGCGATCGGCGAGCCACTGGACGGGGCCGATATCGATATTCTCGAACTCGTAGGTGACGACGTCGCAGGAGGCGGCGAAATCGGCCAGCACCACCTTGTTGTGATAGTCGGCGCGGGTGAGGGCGGAGGCGGTCTGCGCCGCGACGCTCTGCCGGTCTGGCGCGAGGACATGGGTGCGATAGCCGAGCTGCGCCGCCGCCACGCCCAGCATCCGGCCGAGCTGGCCGCCGCCGAGAATGCCGATCGTCGCGCCCGGCTTCAGCATGTCAGGCGGGGTCGGCAGGCGCGGGATCGTGCGCCACGCCCTCGGTCTGCGCGGCGCGCCACGCCTGCAGCCGCTGCGACAGCGCGGCGTCGGACGTGGCGAGGATGGCGGCGGCGAGCAGCCCGGCGTTGATCGCGCCCGCCTTGCCGATCGCCAGCGTGCCGACCGGGATGCCGCCGGGCATCTGGACGATCGAGAGCAGGCTATCCATGCCCTTCAGCGCCTTGGACTCGACCGGCACGCCCAGCACGGGCAGATGCGTCATCGACGCGGCCATTCCGGGCAGATGCGCCGCACCGCCCGCCCCGGCGACGATCACCTTCAGCCCGCGCGCCGCCGCGCCGCTCGCATAGTCGTAGAGCCGCTGCGGGGTGCGGTGCGCGGAGACGACCCGCGTCTCGTGCGGGACGTCGAGCGCCGCCAGCACATCGGCGGCGTGCCGCATCGTCTCCCAGTCGGACGTCGAGCCCATGATGATGCCGACCAGCGTCATCCGCGCCGGTTAGCGGGCCGATGCCGGCAAGGCAACGCGCGATTGTTGCGCGATCGCTTATCGTTCGGACAGATAATAGCGGTCGGTCGGCGTCAGTTGCGCGTCGAGCTCGTAGACGATGGGCTGGGCGGTCGGGATCTCCAGCCCGGTGATCTCATCGTCCGGGATGTTCGACAGATGCTTGACCAGCGCGCGCAACGAATTGCCGTGCGCGGAGATCAGCACGCGCTGGCCGTCGCGCAGCGCGGGGGCGATCCGCTCCTCCCAATAGGGCAGGACGCGGGCGATCGTGTCCTTCAGGCTCTCGGTTGCGGGGACGGGGATGCCGGCGTAGCGGCGGTCGGCCGCCACGTCGAACGCGCTGCCCGCCTCGGCCGGCGGGGGCGGCACGTCGAAGCTGCGCCGCCAGATCTTCACCTGCTCGTCGCCGTGCTTCGCCGCGGTCTCCGCCTTGTCGAGCCCGGTCAGCCCGCCATAATGGCGCTCGTTGAGCCGCCAGTTCTTCTCGGTCGGCAGCCACAGCCGGCCCATCGCCTCCAGCGCCAGGTCGAGCGTCTTGATCGCGCGGGTCTGGAGGCTGGTGAAGGTGAGGTCGAAATCGAGACCCTTCGCCGCCATCAGCTCGCCCGCCGCCTTCGCCTCGGCCGCGCCTTGCTCGGTCACGTCGACGTCCCACCAGCCGGTGAAGCGGTTCTCGAGGTTCCAGGCCGACTGGCCGTGACGGATGAGGACGAGCTGGGGCATGAGAGTCCTTTGATTACAGCGCGAGCGTCAGGAAGCGGTTGTGCGGGCTGGCGGCATAGTCGGCGAAGGGGCCGCAGTCCACGAAGCCCGCGCCGCGATAGAGTGCGATGGCGGCGTCGTAGAAGGCGGTGGTGCCGGTTTCGAGATAGAGGCGGCGATAGCCGCGGCGGCGGGCGGTGGCGACGACATGGTCGAGCAGCGCATGGCCATAGCCGCGCCCGCGCCGGTCGGCGGCGACGCGCATCGACTTCACCTCGCCCTCCTCCGCCGCGAGCTGCTTAAGCGCGACGAAGCCGGCGAGTCCCGTGCCGTCGGTCAGCGTCCAGAAGGTCACGCCGGGCGCGGACAGGCCGTTCGCATCGAGCGCGAAGGCGAAGCCGGGGGGCACGTTGCCGTGCTGCTCGGCGACATGCTCCGCCAGCAGGGGCGCGACGTGCGGCGCGCTCGGATCGTCCTGCCTGATCTCCATGGCCGTGCCTCGCCCGCTTGCCGGTGACGGCGCCACTCTCTAGCGATCCCGCGGATCACGGCAAGGAACGGGACGATGGCGATCGAGCGGCAGACGGTGACCTATGACGGGCCGGGCGGCCCGTTCGCGGGCGTGGCGGCATGGGACGTGGCGGTGGACGGGCGGCGCCCGGGCGTGCTCGTCATCCCCAATATCCTCGGCCAGAAGGAGGCGGACAACCACGTCGCCGAGCGGCTGGCGGGGCTGGGCTATGCCGCGCTGGCGTGCGACCTGTTCGGGCAGGGCAAGCGGACCGAGCGCGGCCGGCCCGACACGTCGCGCTATATGGACGAACTCAACGCCGACCGGGGGCTGCTGCGCGACCGGCTGGCGGCGTCGCTGGCGGCGCTGCGGGCGCTGCCGGTGGTGGACGGCGAGCGGTGCGCGGCGATCGGCTTCTGCTTCGGCGGCAAGGCGGCGCTGGACATGGCGCGGGCGGGGCTGGCGGTGCGCGGCGTGGTGTCGCTGCACGGGCTCTACGATGCGCCGCCCTATGACGACATGACGCCGATCGCGACGAAGATCCTCGTCTGCCACGGCTGGGAAGACCGGCTCGCCCCGCCCGAGGCGGTGGTCCGTCTGGGGCAGGAGCTGACCAAGGCGGGGGCGGACTGGCAGCTGCTGGCGCATGGCCATGCGGGGCACGCCTTCACCGACCGCGAACTGCCGAAGACGCCGGAGGGGTTCGGCTATGATCCGAACGCGGACCGGCGGAGCTGGGAGGCGGTGGTGCGGTTTCTGGGGGAGGTGCTGGGATAGGGGCGACCCACCTCTCCCCGACACCGCGCTCCTTCCTCTTACGTCATCCCAGCGAAGGCTGGGATCTTTGGCGATCGGCAGCGTTTCATTGGCCAGAGGCCCCAGCCTGCGCTGGGGCGACGGTTTCGGGCGGGCCGGGATTGGGGGCGGGCGAAGCGCCGGGGACTCACCCCCTCACCACCCGTCGATCATCTCCGCCAGCGTCTCCAGCATCGCGACCGCCAGCGCTTTCGACCGGACCGGGCTCCAGCCGAATTCGGGATCGGCGTTGGGATCGTGGTCCTTGAACGGCATCTCCAGCGTCATCGACACCGCGCCGAACCGCTCGGCGAGCTGGTTGGTCGACATGGACAGGTTCGCCTTGCCCGCGGGCGACCGGTCATAGCCGAGGTCGGTCTGGAACTCCGGCGTATGCGCGGCGAGGCGGCGGCCGTAATCGTAGAATTTGGCGCCGTGGTCCTCGGTCCAGGAGGGAATTCCCTCATAGCCGGCGAGGAAGTTGGCGGGGATCGCCTCGTCGCCATGGATGTCCATCGCCACGTCGACGCCGGTCGCGTCCATCGCGGACAGGACGCAGAGCACCTCCGGGCTGCGCTCGGCCGAGGGGGCGTGCCATTCGCGGTTGAGGTTCACGCCCGCCGCATTGGTGCGCAGATGGCCGCGGCGGGTGCCGTCGGGGTTCATGTTCGGGACGATGTGGAGCGTCGCCTTGCCCTTGAGCGCGGCGGCGGCGGGGGAGGCGAGCCATTCGAGCGCGCCCTCCATCCACCATTCGGTCATCGATTCGCCGGGATGCTGGCGGCCGTAGATCCAGACCTGCTTGCCGCCCGTGCCGGTGGTGAAGGCGTCGATCGCCTGCCCGTCGAGGCTGGTGCCCAGCGCGCGATGCCGCATGTCCGGCACCGCCGCGGTGCGCGCGACCAGATCGGCGTGCTGCTCCATCGTATAGGGCGCGAAATAGGCGAACCAGGCGACCGGGCCGGTCGCGGTCCAGCTCCATTCGAGCACGCCGTCGGCATAGCCCGTCTCGACCATCCGCCACGCCTGCCGGTCGGTCGACACGCGCGTCTTGTAGCCCGGCCAGCCGAACGGATAGGCCGAGCGGCCGGCATTGAGGATGCGGCAGGTGATCCGCTGCCCGGCCGCCAGCCCCGCGACCCGGAAATAGAACCATTGGTAGAAGTCGGACTGGTGGTCGGCGACGATCTCGAGGTCGAGACGGTCGCCCTGGATCGCGACGGGGCGGATATTGCCGCCGTCGAAGGCGGCGTTGATGGTGATGGTCATTTCACCTCGATAGTGCGGCCCGACTCGCCGGGAAAGCCGGTGAACAGCGCATTGGCGAGGATGTTCGCCTGCGCCGCCGGATCGGCATCGGCGCGGCGCGCGTCGGCGATATTGTGCGCGCGGCCCTCCCAGACCGGCGACTGATCGGCGCGGCGCTTGATCGTGACGGCCAGCTCCGATTCGATAAAGGCCGAACGCCCGCCACCGCCGATCGGGAAGCCGATCCCGCCGCCGAGCCCGAAGCCGCCGCCGCCGCGCCCGCCTGAAAAGCCGCCGCCGCCGATGCCGATCGACACGGGGCTGCGCCGCGGCGGGCCGACGCGGTTGGCGCGGTTGAAGCTGACGGTGGCGATCAGCTGGGGCTCGGCGCCGGGCGCGGGCAGGGCATAGCCGTTGCGCAGCAGCTGCGTCTCGACCGCGGCGGCATAGGTCTTGAATTCGATGCTGGGGGTGGTGCCCGCGGGCGCCAGCGGCTCGACCCGGATCGTGCCGCGCTGGAGCGGCTCGCCCAGATGGTAGCGAATCACCTCGGTCGGCGGCAGCGAACTGGTGGTGGCGCAGGCGCCGAGCGCGAAAAGCGGGATCAGGGCGAGGGTTACGCGAAACATCAGGCGGCCTTTCCAGCGGAAATGCGGGCGGTGGAGGATCGTTGAACGCGCAGGAAACCCGCGCGTTGCTTGACTTCCGCACCCTGTGGCACTAGGCGGCGGCGCTTTCCAGACATCCAGATACGAAAAGCCCAGAGCCATGAAGATCCGCAATTCGCTGAAGTCGCTCAAGGACCGTCATCGCGACAATCGCGTGATCCGTCGCCGCGGCCGTACCTATGTGATCAACAAGACCAACCGTCGCTTCAAGGCCCGCCAGGGCTGAGTGATACGGCCGCGCCGCGCCGGTTCCCGACGATGACGGACCGGCAGGATGCGGGCGGTGCACCGGTGACGCAGCATCGCCGCACGGCGGTGATCTTCGACATCGGGCGCGTCCTCTACCATTGGGACCCCCGGTTCCTGTACGAGCGCCTGATCCCCGAGGATCGGGCGCTCGACGCGTTCCTGGCCGAGGTGCTGACGCATGACTGGCATTTCCAGCATGATGCGGGCCGCGACTTCGCCGAGACCTCGGCCGAGCTGATCGCGCTCCACCCAGAGCATCGCGAGCTGATCGCCGCCTGGGGTCCGCGCTTCCTCGAAAGCATACCCGGGCCGATCGCGGGGATGCCGGAGATCGTCGAGCGGCTGGACGCGGCGGGGGTGCCGCTGTTCGCGATCACCAATTTCAGCCACGAATTCTTCCCGCCGTTCCGCGCGCGCGAGGCGGCGCTGTTCGACCGGTTCCGCGACATCGTCGTGTCGGGCGACGAGAAGCTGGTGAAGCCCGATGCCGCCATCTACCGGCTGGCGCTGGATCGCTTCGGCCTGCGGGCGGAGGAGGCGGTGTTCGTCGACGACAATGCGGCGAACGTCGCCGGCGCGGCGGCGCTCGGGATCGAGGCGATCCTGTTCACCGATGCGGACGCGCTGGAGGCGCGGCTCAGGGCGCTGGGGTTGTTGTGAGACTGGTGCCCTGCCTTCGGCTGGGAATTCTTCACCCACTAACCCCGTCATCCTTTGCGGAAGGTGCGAACGTGCCATCTTCCCCTCGTCATCCCGGACATGTTCCGGGATCCACCGTTCCGCGAAATCAACGGGTTGTGCGTTTGCGGTGCCGTGGATGCCGGAACACGTCCGGCATGACGACGGGCATGCCGCAAAGGTCTCGCGAAAGCCGGGATCTCCCGGTGATCGCGCGCCACAGGAACCGGTCGAGGCCCCGGCCCGCGCTGGGGCGACGTTCGGGGTTGGGAATCGGGCATAGAGCCCGCGGCATCACATCTGAAAGGATGGTGCCCAGGGGCGGGATCGAACCACCGACACTGCGATTTTCAGTCGCATGCTCTACCAACTGAGCTACCTGGGCATGTCCGGTCGAAAACCGGAAGCGCGTCCCTAGTCGTGGTTTTCGGGCTTGTCCACCCCTTCTTCCGCAGGGCCGGCGGGAAGGCGATAGCCCTCGTCGAGCCAGTGCAGCAGGTCGCGGTCGCGGTGCCGTGCCGAGCAGAAGGGGCGGTGTTGCGGGTCGGCGGGCTCGCCGCAGATCGGGCAGGCGGGTTCGGCCATCATGCGCTCTCCATCCGGTGATCGACGCCCGTGCGGCGGGCGAGTTCCGCCAGCCAGTCGGGCCGCGCCGCCAGCGCGCGGGCGACGGGGGCGGGGACACGGTGGTGGCGGGGACCGCCGGGCGGCTCGCGCTCGATCCGGCGGAGCAGCGCGCGGGCGGCGGCGGCGCCGGGATCGCCACGCAGCCGCTCGGGCAGCGAGGCGCGCGGGCGCGGGCGGACGATCTGGAGGAAGCCGAAGCCGTTGACCGCGGTCCGCTCGAAGGGCTGGGGCAGCCCCGCATCGATCGCGGCGGCGACCGCATGACGCGGCGCCTTGGCCTCGATCGTCGGAAAGTCGATGCCGATCGATCCGCCGATGCCATGGCGGACGATCGCCGCCGCCACGGCACTCGCGCCGGCCAGCGCGAGCGCCTCGAGCGGCGGCGCGCCGTCGATGTCGAACAGCGTCATCGCCGGGGTCGGTGACAGGATCAGCGCGCCGCCGGGAAAAGCGATGTCGCCGGTCATCGCCTCTTCCAGCACCTCCGACCAGCCGGCCTGTTCGAGCCGGTCGGCCTCATGCGCGCGCAGCGTGCGGACGGGGTGGCCGGTCGCGGCGATGCGCGCGGCGAGGTCGGGGCCGGGGGCGGGCGCGGCGTCGGTGACGACGGCGCGGGGCGGCTTGCGGCGACCGGGCTCGGGGATCGCCTCCCGCACGATCTCGACCGTGACGCTCCGCCCCTGGGCCAGGCCGTGGGGGAGCTTGGCGACCAGCACCTCCTCGCCGGTCGCCAGCGCGGCGCGGGCGGTGCGGCCGGGCAGGATCTCGACGAGGCGGGCGGCGTGGACCGCGCCGACCAGCGGGCCGGCGTCATCGGGCTCGATCGCGGCGATCAGGATATGGCCGTCCGCATCGACCAGCGCGGCGCGCGCCTCGCCGATGCCCGCCTCGTACAGCCACTCAGCCAAGCGGCAGGCCGGCGGCCTTGAGCAGCGCGCGCGCCTCGAACAGGGGCAGGCCGATCACCCCCGAATGGCTGCCCGCCAGATAGCGGACGAACGCCTCGGCGCGGCCCTGGATCGCATAGCCGCCCGCCTTGCCCAGCCCTTCGCCGCTGGCGACGTAGTCGGCGATCTCCTGCGGGGACAGGGGCTTGAAGGCGACGATCGTGTCGGCGAGCCTTGTCCTGGCCTTCCCCTCCGGGTCGATCACGCAGATCGCGGACAGCGCGTGGTGCCGCCGGCCCGAGAGCAGGCCGAGCAGCTCGCGCTGGATCGCCTCGTCGGTCGCGGGGGGCAGGATGCGGCGGCCGAGCGCGATGGTGGTGTCGCCGGCGATGACGATCTCACCCTGCGCGCGCGAGACCGCCTGCGCCTTCTCCACCGCGAGGCGGAGGGCATAAGCGCGGGGGAGCTCGCGCGGGTGCGGGGTCTCGTCGATCGCCGGGGCCGCGATGCGCGCGGGCTCTGCCCCGATCCGCGCGAGCAGGTCGCGGCGGCGGGGGGAGGAGGAGGCAAGGACGAGCCGGGGGGCGGTCATGGTGCTGGAGCAGCCATCGGCGTGGGCTTGTGCGGCGCCCCCCCTCCACCACCGATCTGCGATCGGCGGTCCCCCTCCCCTTGCAGGGGAGGATCTGGATGGAGGCAGGTCACGCGGATGCCGCCCTGCCTCACTTGAAGCGGTAGGTGATCCGGCCCTTGGTCAGGTCGTAGGGGGTCAGCTCGACCAGCACCTCGTCGCCGACGAGCACGCGGATGCGGTTCTTGCGCATCTTGCCCGCGGTATGCCCCAGAATCTCGTGATCGTTCTCGAGCTGCACCCGGAACATCGCGTTGGGGAGCAATTCCACCACGCGGCCGCGCATCTCGAGCAGTTCTTCCTTGGCCAAACGGATTCCCTAAGCTTGTCGTGAAGGCGCGTCGCCTTAGCGAAAACCGCGCATAAAATAAAGGTAGGGTTGGCGACACCCCGCGGCAAGGTGGCGAGGGGCAGGAGCGCCGCCATACTTGCCCCCTTCCGGCGCGCCTGTCATGGCGCACCGATCCACCTTCAGGAGCTTGATCGCCCATGTGCGGTATCGTCGCCTTCGTCTCCAGCCAGCCGGTGCAGGACCGGACCGTCCATGCGCTCGAGAAGCTGGAATATCGCGGCTATGATTCGTACGGCTTCGCCTTCGCCACCGGCAAGGGCTTCGCGCTGGTGCGCGGCGTTGGCCCGCTGTCGGAGGATTCGGGCGGGCTGCTGGCGGGCGGGCTGCCGGAAGTGACCACCGCGATCGGCCATACGCGCTGGGCGACCCATGGCGGGGTGACGGTGCCGAACGCGCATCCGCACCAGAGCTATGACGGCAAGTTCGCGGTCGTCCACAATGGCGTGATCGACAATTTCCTGGAGCTGAAGCGCGACCTGATCGGCGGCGGCGTCACCTTCGCGTCGGAGACGGACACGGAGGTGATCGCGCACCTGCTGGCGCGCCACTATGCGCAGAATGGCGGCGACCTCGACGCGGCGCTGTTCGCGACGCTCGCCGCGCTGTCGGGCGAGTTCGGGCTGGCGATCACCTGCACCGAGCGGCCGGGCCTGCTGGTCGCGGCGCGGCGGATGAGCCCGATCGCGGTCGGCATGGCGGACGGGGCCGGCTATATCTGCTCCGATCCGGTCGCGGTCGCCGGGCAGCAGGGCTGGATCGCCTATCTCGAAGAGGACGAGATCGCGTTCGTCGAAAAGGGCAGCGTGCGCGTCGGCTCCTTCCTCGACGCCGGTTTCCCGGAGCGCAAGGTCGAGCAGCTGCCGCTGACGACGGTGGCCGAGGCGAGCGAGCTCGGCCGCTTTCCGCATTACATGATCAAGGAGATCACCGAGACGGCGGAGGCGGTGCGCACCGTCGCCGCGATGCCGACCGCGACCTTCGCCCCCGCCGCGGCGCGGCTGGCGGAGGCGGACGTGGCGTTCTGCGGCGCGGGCAGCTCGCACTATGTCTGCATGCTCGGACAATATTATTTCCAGCAGGTCGCCGGGCGGCGCACCGTCTGCCACTCGGCCGACGAATTCCAGGCGCTGGCGACGCTGGGCGGGGACGGCGCGCTGATCGCGGTGTCGCAGTCGGGCGAGACCTATGACACGCTGCGGGTGATGGAGGCGGCGCAGGCGGGCGGCGCGTCGCTGGTCGCGGTGAACAATGTCGCCGGCTCCACCGCGCAGCGCATGGCCGACTTCCCGATCCTGCAACAGGCGGGGCGCGAGGTGTGCGTGCTGTCGACCAAGTCGGTGATCAGCCAGACCGCGATCGTCTGGCGGCTGGCGGCCGAGGTCGCGGCTGAGGGCAAGGGCGCGGACGTGGCCGAGCTGACGGCGCTGGCCGGGCAGCTCGACGTGCTGGTCCAGTCGCTGTCGGGCACGATCAAGGAGGTGGCCGAGCGCTATCGCTGGATCGAGCACTGGTTCTTCCTCGGCCGCGGGCTGCACTGGCCGGTGGCGGCGGAGTCGGCGCTGAAGTTCAAGGAAGTCTCGTACATCCATGCCGAGGCGATGCCGGCCGGCTTCCTGAAGCACGGCACCATCTCGCTGATCGACGAGAAGTTCTTTACCGTCGCCTTCATCCCCAACGCCGCGCACGATCCGGAAGGGTTCGCGCATGTCGTCTCCAGCCTGCACGAGATCCGGGCGCGCGGGGGCAACATCATCGGCTTCGGCCACGACCTGCCGGAGGTGTTCGCCGACGGCTTCTTCGAGGCCTATGTCGCGCTGCCGAGCGTGTCGAAGTTCATGGACCCGATGATCCAGCTCGTCGCGGGGGAGCTGTTCGCCTATCACTGCGCGGTGAAGCTCGGCCGCAACATCGACCGGCCGCGCGCGCTGGCCAAGGCGGTGACGGTGCGCTGAGGGGGCATCGTCGCCCCGGCGTGAGCACGGGGCCTTGAACGGCTCCTGTCTCGCGCCACCGCCGGAAGATCCCGGCCTCCGCGCAGTCCTTGAAAACGCGGAAACGTTGCCCCTTTTTCGTCATCCCGGACTTGTTCCGGGATCCACCGTTCCGCGCGATCAACGGCGTGTGCGTTGGTGGCGCGGTGGATGCCGGAACAGGTCCGGCATGACGGGGTAGCAGCCGGAACGGCTTCGCCCCGGCCCGGAATTTCGGTTCAGCCGGGAAGCGACCAACAGCTACCCCGGCACCCGCCGCACCGGCGGCATCGCGTTGCAGATGTCCGCGCCGCCCGCGGGCACGACGAAGAAGGGCGGCTGGCGGTTCTCGCGCCCGGCGATCCAGGCGGTGAAGCGAGGATTGTCGGAGCGGCGATACTGGAAGCGCGGGCGACCCGCCTCCGGCAGGTCGCTGGCCAGTCGCGCGGAGGCGATCGGCGCCCGCTCCCCCTCGCCGACATAGAAGCCGAGATCGCCGGTGCCGCGCGGCAGGCTGGAGAGGCGCTCGATCCCGTCCACCACCCGGCCGACGATCGCGACATTGCGGTCGAGCGCGCGGGGACCGTGGCCGATCACCGCATAGAGTTCCGCGCCGCTGCCGGTGCTCGGCGCCAGGTCCCGTGCGACGCCGACCATGCCATAGCAGTGCGGCAGCCACTCGGTCTGGAAATTGCCGGCGAGCGGCCAGCCGTCGCGGCTAAAGCCCGCCCAGTCCGCATAGGGGTCGCGCCGCCCCAGCCGTGCGACCGCGCTGGCGCCCGCGCGCTCATATTCGGGCGGCGGATTGGCGACGACGTCGGCGGGCAGCGGCTTCTTCTCGGTCGCATCGCCCCATTGCGCGACATAATTGTCCTGCACGCGATAGACGCTCGCCCCCGCATCCCACCAGCGCGCCGCGGCGAGCCGCCGGATGTTCGCGACATGGACCGGCGCATAGGGCGCGGCGAGCCGGATCGCGACCGTGCCGCCCCTGGCGAGGGTCAGGATCAGCATCTCGTCATCGGGGATCGTCACCCAGTCCTCGGACAGCGGATCGGCGGGCGTGGGCGCGGCGGGCGGCGCCGCCGCGGGTGCTGGCGCAGCCGCGGCCGGAGGCGGAGTCTGGGACGCGGCCTGGAGCAGCAGCGCGGCGAGGGCGGCGGCGGTCGGAGTCGGCATGCCCGGCAGCGTGCCGCAGTCCGCCCCAGCGCGCAACGCTTGCGCCGCGCGGCAACCCGGCCTAGGGCGCACCGTTCCAGAGCAAAGCGGAGCGGTGGCCGAGTGGTCGAAGGCGCTCGCCTGGAAAGTGAGTATACGGCAAAACCGTATCGAGGGTTCGAATCCCTCCCGCTCCGCCACTTGATCGTTCCAGGCTGTCGCACACCTTCTCATTGATCGTCTCAAGTGTCTCAACTTAGGCGAAATTCAGAAGATTGAGTTTCTTGTTGTCGCATCGCAGCGCATCCAAGCTCACCTGAATTGGGGGCATTGCGTGGGCACCGGACCTCTGCATAGTGGGGGCATCATGCTCACAGATCCCCAGGTCCGGAAGGCGGTAGCCAGAGACCGCGACTACAAGCTGCCCGATTCCGGCGGGCTGCACCTCTACGTCACCAAGACGGGGCACCGGTCGTGGCGGTTCAAATACCGCTTCGGCGGCAAGGAGCGCCGCCTCGTCTTCGGGAGCTATCCCGACGTCACGCTCAAGCGCGCGCGCGAGCTGCGCGACGACGCGAAGCGGGCGCTCCGCGACGGGTTGGACCCAGGTCTTGAGTCGAAGCGGGCCCGCCTCTCGCGGCAGAAGGGACACACCAACACCTTCGAGCAATTCGCGCGCGACTGGCATGCCACGCAGGTGCCCCGCTGGAAGGATGTGCACGCGGACGACGTGATCACCTCCATGGAGCGCGACCTGTTCAAGGAGATCGGCGGCTATCCTGTCGACCAGATCGACGAGGCCTTGCTGCTGCACGCGCTGCGCAAGGTCGAGGCCCGCGGCGCGATCGAGACCGCGCATCGCCTGCGCCAGCGGGCGGAGCGGGTGTTCAAGTTTGCGTCGGGGGAAGGCGTCAAAAACTCGAACCCCGCCGTCAACGTCAAGGAGTCCATGAAGTCTGTCCCGCCGAAGAAGCGGCGTCCAGCGCTCGTCGACGTGAAGCAGATCCGTGCCCTGATCCGGGCCAGCGACCGCGCCGCCGCCTCGCCCGTGACGCGGTTGTCGTCGCGCTTCCTCGCCCTCACGGCGCAGCGGCCGGGCATGGTCCGGAACTCGGTGTGGAACGAGATCACGGGGATCGACTGGTCGGACCCCGGCAAGCCGTCACCCGAGGCGAAGTGGACGATCCCGGCCGACAAGATGAAGCAGGAACTCGATTTGCGCGAGGACGAGGCCTTCGAGCACGAGGTGCCGCTCGCCGAAGCGGCCGTCGAGGTCCTGCGCGTCGTCCGCCGGTTCACGGGAGGTCGGGGATACATCTTCCCCGGTGGAAGGGAATCCTCGGTTCCGCTTTCGGAGAACGCGGTCGGTTACCTCTACAACCGCGAGGGATACAAGGGCCGGCACGTGCCGCACGGGTGGCGCAGCTCGTTCAGCACCGTGATGAACAGCCGCATGGAGCGGCTCTTCCCGGGCGCCGAGAAGCTGCTGGTCGACAGGCTGGTGATCGACCTGATGCTGGCGCACACCCCCGCGGGCATGTCGGCTACCGAGCTGATCTACAACCGAGCCGCGTATCCGGAGCGCCGCCGTGAGCTCGCGGAGGACTGGGCCTCGCTGATCCTGGAAGGTGCCGACCCGGTGGCGAGCTTGCTGGAGGGACGGCGTCGGCGCGTCGAGCGCTAGATTCGGCGCGGGGTCTCCGTCACCACGCTCAGCGAGGGTTCGCGATCCAGTCCGCGACCTCGCTCTCGCGCCAGACCGAGACGTTGCCGTCCATCGGCACCTTGCCGGGAAAGCGGCCGCTCTCGATCCGCCGGTAGATGGTCGCCCGGGAAAGGCCGGTCATGGTTTGCAGCTCTGGCATGCGGACATATCGGTCCGACTGCCGCCCGGCCTGTCCGAAACTTCCCTCCGGCCCTTCCCGCACGGGAGGAGCGGCACCATCGGCTGGCTGATCCGTGGTTGCCTCCGAGCGGATGAGCCGCTCCAGGCCGCTCCTGTCGACGAAGATCCAGTGGGTCGGGACTGCGCCTGGCTCGAATGGTCTCGACGGGTCGATGGCGCTCGACGCGAACCGTTGCTCGAAGTCGTCGATCTCCCATGCGGTTGGTGGCAACGGCGACGGGACGCTACCGCCGAACGCTCGGACATGTGTGGCGACATCCCCGGCCGCGCAGGCTTCGCCCAGCATGCGGGCGGCGCCGAGTATCTGCGAGCGCGCGGGCTCGTCCACGAAGATGGTTCCATCCTCGTCGAAGGTCAGGGCGACGCGGTCAAGCGCATGCCCGTGACGCTGCAGGCACATTCGCGCCAAGGCGCCGATCAGCAGGACGCGTCCGGGCGACGTCGGCATCTCCCGCCGCCAATAGTCTTCCTGCTCCATCAGACCTTGGTTCATGCCACTCTATTATAGGACGATGTCTAATATTGCGGAAACGGCGATCCTGCGGACATCGCGAGTGAGCGGATCACGGCTGTGTGAGCCTCGGACACCACGCGATCGCAGGCGAAAATTACGCCCGCACTTAATGATCGGGTCGGTCGGGTGATCCGCTGGAGCCCCCGCCGCCAGCCGGCACCGCCGCGCCTTCGACCCTACTACCCGGCGCGTCGGAAGCCCCGCCTGCTTCGGTGCCATACCGCCTGCTAGAGGCGGACATCGAACTCATGACGCGAGACGCTCGCTGGCAAGGATTGCCGGCGATCCGGGTCTATTACCGCCAATATTCGTGAAATATACCCGGCTGAGACGGTCGCCGTCCGTCAGTAGAGGAATCGAGATCGCCCGTGTGGGCGCAATGATATGGTCCGGTTCATCTCCCGTCCGTAGTCGGTGAAATCCGCGTCCTCGAAGACGATCGCGGGCTCCTGGGTCAGCGCGCAAGGCGCGCCTCGATCTCGGTCAGCGACATCTCGGCCCTGGTCGCGGCCCCGATCTTCCCCAGCGCGTTGCTCCGCGTCTCGACGAGCGCGTTGTGGGCTAGCCCGTGGTTCTCGGGCCGGAGCCGCTCGACCGTCTGCCTCAAGTGGGCCTTCAGCCGCTCGCTCGTCGATCACGATGAGGTGATCGAGGCCCTGGCCATCGTCGTTTTCGGCGAGAGAGCGGAAGAGATCGGATAGCGCCTGCAGGCGCAAGTCGATCGTCGCGCGGATCGGGATGCCGCACTGTTCGGCCAGCAGGACCATGACGTCGGCGGCGCTCCAAGCGTGCACGTTCATGTCGTCGGGCAGTGGCTTGCGGATGTAGCCCATGTGGCTTCTCCGATTAGGCGCGGGTGGCCGTGGCGCCGGGCCGCGGGGCGGCCCGGCGCTCGGTCAGGCGGCCTTGGCGAGTTGCGGGAGGGCGAAGACGTCACCGCGCGCGAGCTGCTCCTGCTCGAGCTGGAGCAGCCGCCGGTAGGCCCGGACGATGCCGGTCCGGCCGGCCTGGAGGCTGCGCGCCGGCGCAGTGGGCAGGTGGTTCAGCCGCAGGTCGGCATCGAACTCGAACGCGCCCATCTTGAAGTTGTCCGGGACGAGGCGGGTGGTCCGGCCGTTCGGCGTCGACCAGAGCATGCAGTTCTCGATCGTGTAGACCTGGTCGCCGGCCGGGGCGACCAGCCCGATCAGCGGCACCTGGGGTGCCTCCTCCGTGTGGTGGATCCAGATGACCGGACGTCCGGTCGCGCGAACGCTGCCGGTGAACTGCAAGAGCTGCAGCGCGTGCGGCTCGTTGCCGCTGAGGATCAGCTCGACCTTCTCGATGAACTCCTGGTGGCGGCCGGGCGCGCCACCGAGGAGGTGGGCGACGGCGCCCATGTAGTTGGCGGCGAGCTGCTGGTCGCTGGGCTTGGTCATGTCGTGTCCTTCCTGTTCGAGGTTTTTTCCCCACGCTCTGCGGGGCACTTCACTGGTTGGAAAACGGGAAGTCCCGGGCGGCGCTGACGCGCGCCGTGCCGCCCCGGGCGGCGACCGCCCGAAGTTGGATTCCGTTCTTCTGACCCGAATGGTTGAGGAAAAATCCGCCAACGCGCTGGGCGCGCGTTGAGGGATAATTAGCTTTTGAGCCCGTAGGCTCCGCCGGGGCGATGCCCGAGCTGCATACCTTTTCCCCTCTACCACCTGGATCGACTGGCAAGTCGCTGTAGGGAGCGGGCCTGCGGACCCGCTGCGGCCCGCAGGCTGCCGTGCCCGTGTCCATCCGGCGCTCCGTGATTTCCAAGACACGCCACTGGGCCACGCGCTATCGAAGTGCGCGCGCGTGCCTTGTCGCCCTCCGGCCGGACCACGCTAGGCTATTAGCGCAGAGCTGCTCCACAGCGGGCGCTGCTCGGAACATATGCACATGTGCATAGTTATTCGGTCATGCGTAATGACTTCAATCAAGGTCCCCAGCGCGTGGTCGTGCCCGTCGGGCTGGACGGGCTGATCGCCGAGGCCCGCGAGGCGCGACGCCTGCCGGAGCGGGTCATGGGGTTGGAGCACTCTCTCCGCGCCGCCGCCCTGCTGGACGAGGCGCTCGCCGGCTCGTTGCCGCCGATGGTAGACCTGTCCTCATACCTGACCCGCGTGGCGTCCCTCGCGCAGATGGCGATGCCGGCATTCGGGACGGTGATGTCGGCGGTCGCGGTGCGGCGGGTCCCGTCAGGGTGGTCCCGGGCGCTGGCGGTCGCGCTTGTCGATATCCTGCGCTTCGTCGCCGCCGGGCTCTCGGCCGGCGACCGGACCGTCATCCAACTCGTGGTCGCCCGCGAGATGGAGGGGATCGTCGTCGGCGTCGCGTGCCTGTGTCCGTTCTCCCCGCTCGCCCCCGCGCGGGCGACGCAGGGGCTTATGCGCGCGGCGGCGGTCATCGCGATGTTAGGCGGCGAGTTTCAGCGCGGCATCGAGCCGCAGCGTATGGTTTTCGGAGCCACGCTGCCGTTTCCCACTAGGCCAGGTCGCCGCCGCCGGGCGCGCAGCGGGTGACGGCGTCCGGAATGACCAGCCCGGCTGACGCCTTCATCGGCAGGGACCCTCCGATCGAGATCGCTTGGCGCCTGCCAGCCGGGATCGATGGCGATGGCCGGCGGCGCTTCCACGTCGCCTGCCGGACGGTGCGCGGTCGCGGGGCCGCCCGCGCGCTCGCCGTCGGCCTGGCCGCGACGGCGTGGAACGGCGAACTGCGTTTGCGGGTGGGAAGCGGACGCCCCTTCCACACGCGCGCGCTCGACGTGGAGTTCTGGCCGGACGACGCCGCCCTGCCGCGCGCCCGGCCGGACGCGCGGCAGGGCGGCCGAGGAGCGACGCGACGCCGCAGTCGCCTCGTTCCTGTCCCGGCTGCGGCCCCTGCTCGGCGAGGCCGGCGGCCGCCGGATCATCCACCCGCACGACGCCCGGGCGCTGGCGGCGCTTGCTACCCAGGCCTGCCGGGGCACGATCAGTCGGCCGTCTTGAACATCATCTCGAGGCGGCGCACCTGCTCGCGCAGCTCCTGGTTCTCGGCAGCGATCCTGTCGCGGCTCTTCCTGACCTTTCCTAATTCGTCCATCGCTCGTGCGTAGCGGCGCTCGGCGAGATCCTTGTCGGCGCGCAGCTTGGCCATCGCGACGGACTCCTCGACGGCGGCCGCCGACGGCCGGGCATCCCCGCGCTTGGGCCGGTGCCACTCCGGGACTCGCCCGTGCGCCGCCTCCCACCTTGTTCGCGCTCCCGCCAGCGACGCCACGTGCCGGTCGGCGCTGGCCTTGCTCAGCGTTCCGCCGGCGGCGAGCACCGCGGACCTGACGGCGTCGATCGTCGGCTTGGTGCCGGCCTCCACCAGATCGTTGGCGGCCCGCTCCATCGCGGTGTTGGTCGTCTCGTGGCCCTGCCGCCAGCCCTCGCGCATCTTCTCGCCGGGGCCGGCTGGCCTGTGCTTGACCTCGACCCGGCGTGCAGCGCGCGTTCCGGTCACGCGCTTCCCCTTGCTCGTTTGAGTGCTCATGCCACGATCCTTTCCATGTTGTTGTGGCGGTCGGCCAGCGCGGCCTCCTTCTCCTGCTGCCGGCGGCGCTGCTCGCGCCGCCGCATGCGCGCGGTCTGGCGCGCGTAGTGCCGCCACACGCCGGAGGTCTGCCCCAGCGCGCGCTGCACGATCTCCGGCGACCGGCACAGCTCGAAGAGGTCGGCCGCGCAGGCATGGCGGAAGTCGTGGAACGTCGCGTCGGCGATGTTAGCGAACAGCAGCCGCAGCATGTCGCACACCTGCGTCAGCTTGAGCGCCTGGCCGTTCCACTGGAAGATGAAGGGCCTCTCGTGCGGACGCTTCCAGCGGTAGCGTTCCTCGATGAGGACGTCCGGGACGGATCCGTCGGTCCGGCCCGCCGCGCGCGAGACGCGGGCGGCGACGGACATCGCGTCGACGATCGTCTGGTCCAGCACGGGCAGGTGGACGAATTCGGGATCCTTGCCGGCGGCGGTCTTCTCGATCGCGGCGAAGCACAGGCCGGCGTTCCGTTCGCCGCTGTCGTCCGTCGGCCAGCCCTCCGCGCTTCGCTCCATCTGCATGAAGGCGCCGCCGCGGCAGAGGCTCTCCAGGACCGCGTTGCAGCCCAACTCGGCAAACAGCGCCCCCGTCTCGAACTGCTCGAGCGGCACCATGCTGCGCCGGCGCGCGATGGCCCGCCGCCAGACGGCCTCGTCGGCCTCGTCGAACCACATGAGGCCCTGCGGCAGAGAGCGGGACGCGGGCAGACGCCAGGTGCGCAGGATGGTCTGCCGCCGGCGCAGCATGCGGCGGTCGAGACCCGTCGGCCGCGCCATGGCGCCGCAGTCCGACAGGGTGACGAGGAAGGGCTTCACCGTCCTGCCGCCGGCGACGGCGCGCGCGCCCAGCCGCTCGAACATGACACGCGGCGCATCGGGAGCCTTTTCGACTCCGTCGATTGCCAAAGTATCCTGCACCGGGACGGCTGGCAGTCCGAGCGATTCCCGCAGGGCGTCGGTCAGCCACGCGCGCCAGCGCTCCTCTTGGATGTGCCCGTCGGGATGCCCGGACAGGAGCCGTCCGTTGTCGTCGAGGACAGGGATCCGGACCAGGAAGTCCTCGTATGGCGGTGCGTCGGGGTCTCGGTTGGCCAGCAGCCGATCACGCGCGGCATAGGCGGCGTCGCAGAGCGATCCGATCTGCTCCATCCGCTCCCAGAAGCGGGCGACCTTGTCGGTGAGGGCGTCGGCCAGGGGGTCGCTCCGCTCCTTGCGGTTCTCGCGTGCCTGCGAGCGCAGGTCGCGGAAGTGGTCGAGCAGGCGTTTGCGGAAGCCCGACTGGTCGGGGTGCCGGGCAGGCACAAGATCCATAATGCACTTGACCCCGTCCGGGTCGACGCCGCGCGCGTATCGCTCGGTCACGTCGGTGAGGAGCAGCCATGTGCGGCACACCATGTCGCGCACCCCCGGCGGCATCGCGCCGTCGAGTTCCGGCGAGAACGCGATGTGCTCCAGCGTCGCCTCAATGGCCTGCTCGTCGCGGTGGCCGGCGCCGGGGCGCAGCCGCCGGAGCCAGTGGGCGAAGCGCTGGACCATGACCATGTGGTGCTCGAGCCGCTCCTCGCGTCTCGCCGACGCGGCTGCCACTATGGCGAAGAGAGCGGCCGGGCCGGTGACGGGCGCGGTGGCGGCGAGCCGGGCGCGGGACCGGTCTCCCGGCTCCTCGTGGTGCTCGCGGGCGTCGGAGTCGAGGCAGGTGGCGGGTGCCCCGGTGAGCGCCGGCACGGCGGCGACGACCATATCCATCGTCCAGGGCCTGACGGGCACCATCGTTACGTCGGCGTCCCAAGGCGTCCCGATGAGCCTCGCCAGCCGCGCCGCGGCGCTGCGCGCCGCCGCCGACGGCATCCGCAGCAGTGCGGCCAGCTCCTCCGGCCGATGGACTCCGCCGGTCTCGGCCAGAACCGCCCCCGCCGCCAGCAGGACGCGTGCGGGCGGCTGTTCAGCGTCGCGCACCGCGCAGGCGTCGCGGACGTCGGTGAAGCGCCTGACTGCGGCCCGGGTCGCGCTAGGCTCGTAAGATTCAGTCCATGATGCGAACACCGAGGCGCAGGTGGCGTCCGCCTCCAGCGCAACGTGGCCAGGCGCAGGGCGGATCAGCGCACCTGCGGCCACGAGCGTGCGCAGCTTGCGGCGGCTCAGGCCGAGCTGGAGCCGTGCCTGGGCGTCGGTGACCGTGAGCTGTCCGAGCCCTGGTGCAGGGGAAGGAGGTGGTTCGGCCGCCCCGTCCAGCAGCGCGTGGAAGTCGAACTGGTGGGCGCCGCGGACCCGCCCGCCGGCGACGACCGTCGCAGCGGCGGTCACTGCAGCCCCCGTGACGGAAGTCCAGCGAGGGTCGCGGCGGCGACCGGGTCGGCCAGGCGAGGCGAGCGGGGCGGGATCGGCAGCCCCTGGCGGCGGGCAGCAGCCTCGCGCTGCCGCTGCTCGGCGCGCTCGCGCCGGATGCGACGCGACTCGTTGTCCCAGGCGTGGCGGACGTAGTTCTTCCACACCGGCGAATCGTGTCCGAACTCGCGGCCTGCCTCGTTGAGCCGCCGCGTCCGCTCGGGCCCCGGCTTCGTCTCCGCGAAGATGGAGGTCACGCTGTCGTGCATCCGGCAGTTGCGGTAGAAGTGTGGCGACGGCGTCCACCCGCCGACCGCCACCCCGTTGGTCAGCATCGCGTCCTGGAACCAGTAGCGGAAGCCGCTGCGGCTGTAGTGGTTGCCGGTGTTAGGGCTCGGGAACAGCACGATGGCGTCGAGCGCGGCGTCGTCCCCGGCGGCGGCGAGTTCGCGCAGGTGGTCCATCATGGTCCGGCCCGCGGCGCTGGGGTGCGGTTCGGAGGTGAACCTGGCGACCAGCCAGCGCTCCACCTCGGCGACGATCGGCACCGGCTTCTCCAGGCTGCCGTCGCCCCACTTGTCGCGGACGTAGATCGTCGGGCCGAAGTCGCCGAGCTTCCAGCCGAGCGCCGATGCCGGCAACAGCTCGTTAACGCGAGGCGCATCGGCGTCGTAAGAGCGGGTCAGCACCTTGACGACCGCTGGAGCTTCGCTCTCAAGCACCGCGCCCGTCATCTGGTCGCGCACCCCATCGGGGTTGTGGGGTCGGCCGACGTGCTTCTGCCGGCCCTTCACGACGAAGCGGGCACCGGCATACTTGCGGCCGTAGTTGTTGGTGATCGTGGCCTTGCCGATGGCGAGCCGTTCCGCTGCGTTCATCTTGTGCCACCCGGCGACCTCGGCCGGATTGGCCGGCGACGGGTGCAGGCCGCATTCGATGAGCTTTGCGTAGAGGACGCGGATGCGGCGCGTGTAGCGGCCCAGGTAGTTGGGGAAGCCGTCGCGCACCGTGACGTCGTAGCTGTCGGAAAGGTTCACCTGCTTCGTGACGGTGAGCCCGGCCGCCTCCAGCGCCTCCTTGATGAGCGTGACCGCCACCTCGAACGGCAGCGTGAGGAAGGCCAGCGGCCCATTGGGGTGCTGGCCCGCGAACTGGAGAAAGAGCCTGTAGAAGCGCAGGTCCTCAACACGCTGGTTCGGCTTCGAGAGCGCGAGCAGTTCCCGCAGGGCCTTACTCATCTTGCGGTGCGGACCATCGCCGAGCAGCACGAGGCCGCCCTGGGTGACCACGATGCCGCGCGCTTGCGGCGCATTGATGGCCTGCGGCGTCGCGCCGGGCTGCGCGTTGGTTGTCGAATCGGTTGCCGGCATCATGGGGACACTCTCCTTGGCCAGCAGCATATGATTGCAAGTCTAGCTTATAGCAATCCTCTACCGTTGCTTTAACCTTATTTCTCGGATACGACTTGCATTAGCCGTAGAATCTCCTTTTGATGGCATCAAAAGAAATGCGCTGCGAACACATTATATTCAGTTGCAGCAATCTTCATCTGATGGCATCAAGCGATAGGTCGCCCTGATCAGCCCCGCTCGGCCCGGGCGCGCTCGATCGCCGGGTGGTGAACGAACTGTGCGAGGTGCGGCTTCCGGAAGGTCCGCCGCTGCAACAGGTCGGCGAGCGCCAGCCAGGCCCGGCTGACGGTCTTAGAATCGCCGCGCACGGCGGACAGCTCATGCGCCATAAGGAGGAATGTCGCCGCCACGTCGACTTGGCACTTTCGGTGCGCGACGCTCGCCTCCTCGTCGATGGCGCGCACGAGCTGGTGATCAGTCGGGATGCCACACGAGGCGCATAGGTCCTTGAGCGAGGGCCAGCTTCCTCGGCCTCCACGGGTCGCCTCCCGCATGAGGTCGAGGTGCGGCATGTTCGCTAAACCCCTTAGCCCCGGCAGCGCGAATAGCCAGTTAGCAATCGTGCGGCGGCGCAGGGCTGGTAAGTCGTGCGCGACGCCGTTGTATGTCACGACAGAAGCGCGGGCCTCCTGCAGCGGCGTCAGGATCGCGTCCAGGTCGAACAGCATCTCGTATTCTTGGGAGCCCGAGCGCGTCTGGAGGTCCAGGGCACGCCACTCACTGTCGTCCCCCTCGATCGCACTGAGCACCGAGAAAGCCGTGATGCGGTGCAGGGCGGTGCGGTTGGCGGGACCACCGCGCGGCGCCAGCGCGACGGCGAAGGGATCCGGCTCGGTCTCGATGTCAATTACGGCGATCGTGCCCAGGGGCTTGTTCAAGGTCATCATCTTCCTTTTCCTCTCATGCTGAAGGGCCTACCCTTGACCACGGTCATGGAAGGGGTGCGGGTGCTCGGTTTCAGTTTCGGTGAGGTCGAGGGGATCGTGCGGGCGATGCACGACGTTGCCGACGAGGCGGGCGCGATCGGCTCGCGCTTCCGCTACTTCCAGCGGCTACGCTTCCCCGAGGGCGCCAACACCGGTCGCGGCGTTCCCGCCACCTACGGCCTTGACCAGCTGATGCAGGTGCTTGTTGCGTTCGAGCTGAGCGAGGCCGGCATGTCGCCGACGAGGATCGTCCGCACCCTGCGCACGAACTGGGCTCGCCTGCGCCCCGTGATGAGACAGGGTTGGGCCGCCGGGCGCGGCATGGCCGAGTGGCGCGAACGCGAGGTGCTGGTGCTGGAGCCGGCCGCGCTTACCGACGCGTCGCGCGCGGAGGACGCCTACGTTTCGGTCGAGAACCCGTTGGTCCCCATGCCCGCCTTCGCCCTGAACGGCTGGGCGCAGGGCCGCGACGGTCCGCCCCGGTTGCTGGTCATCGATCCCGGCCGGCTGGTGTCGGAGCTGCGCAGGGCCTTTCCGATCGTCACCGCCCTGACGGCCGAGGATCTCGACGAGGCCTTCGAATCGTATCGCTGAGGACCGCGCTACCGGTGGCGCAGGCCTGCCGAGCTCAGGCCGCCGCGCGCCTGTGCGCGGCGAGCCGGGCTTCCCTAATGCGCGCCTCGGTGTCTGCCCGATCCACGTCGGTGACGAGCGCGTCGAGGGCGCGGCGGTACTCCGCGTATGCGGCCTTGCGCCCCCCTAGCGTGTTCTCGAGGTTGTCCCACACCGGCAGGAGCAGCGTGGCCGGATAGTCGACGCGGATGCCGGCCTGATCGGCGAGCGCGAGAGTCAGCTCCAGCAGCGGGGCGCCCGGCGCGACCTGGGCCTTGCCGGCCAGCGCGTCGGCGTCGGTCTGCGGCGACATGATGGCCGCTAGGTGCTCAGCGAGGCGCTGCGCCAGGAGCGATCGCGGCCGCGCCATGCGCGCCGCCATGCGGAGATCGGTCTGCTCGGCTGCCGACCGGATGGCCTCGGCCCACTCCACGATCTGCGCGGGTTTTGGCCGGTTGGGATCGAGCACCCGCGCTATCCAGTGCGCGGAAGTGAGGAAAGAGGCGCCCTGGGAGATCGTGGCGGCGTCGACGGTGGTGTCGTGTCGGCGTCCTTCAAGCATGCCGCGGGTCTACCTCGGAAGGGTTTATGATCCGTGACCTCCGCCGATCGACCGTCCGGGAGCGGGGTCCACTTCTCGCGCCGCCAGCACCCCCCAAGGCAATGTCGCGCCGGCTTGATCGCCTTCCTCGATCTCTCCCCCCGGTCGCCTCCCGCAGGGCTCACGATTGGCAGATTCCTAGGCGTCGGCCCTAAAGAGAGATGTCACTTCGCGATCAGGCCAGTTCAGCCTAGAACGCCGACATGGCGAACGGAGCAAGGACCAGTAGCGCGAAGGGTGATCCGACGGAGGTCACCGCCGAAGACGCGCGCCGCGCCCTCCAGGCGGCGGTCGGGGATCGCGTCCGTGCCGTCCGAGCCGAGCGGGGCATCGGCCAAGCCGAGTGCGCCCGGGGCGCCGGCATAGACACGAGCAGCATGTTCCGCATCGAGAAGGGCGGTCAGAACCTCACCGTCGAGACCCTTGCCCGACTGGCACTCTCCCTCGGCGTCGGCATGGACGAGCTGGTCGCCGGGGTCGAGCCCGACCCCGCGATCATCGAGCCGAGGTCGCGGGGCTGAGTGGTCGATCCGCCGAGGCGAGCGCCTCGGCGAGATCGACGCGCGGCACGTTAAAGCGGATGGTGATGCCGTATTCCTCGTGTTCGACGTCGCCAACCGTGAAGCCGCGCAGCGGCAGCATCCGCAGATCGACGATCTCGGCTAGCGACCGGCCCGCCATCGCGATCGCCAACGTCGCCGGGATCGCTCGCCGGATGTGGAGGTAGGAACTGCGGCGGTCGCCGGATATGCCCACGCCCCGGCCGAGGCTGCCGCTCAGCACCAGCGTGTCGCGCACCAGCTGCAGCCGGAGCGCCATGCGCCGACACGACAGCATCCGCGCCACGCGGACGTGATAGCCGGGCGGCTGCCCGAAGACGGCTCCGGCGGCGGACGTCCGGATCCCCCGGGCTATCGCGCGCGCCGACGCCTCGCGGAGGTCGAGCAGGCCCGATGCGCACGCCTCGCGCGCCAGCGACGATACGCTGCGGACCTGGGGGCATTCGAGGAGCCAGTCGCGGACCGAGCGAGTCACGCTGCGGGCCGCTGGAAACCGGCGATATGGCCCGTCGCCTCCAGCTCGCGCAGGGCGGCACGGACGCGCGCACCGGCGCGCACGTCGTCGCGGTTGTAGGCGACGATGCGCTCGCGCAGTCCCGCCTCCCCGGCGACGTGGCGGTCATACCACTCGATGCTGGCGGCGCCCCCCGGATCCTTGTCCTCCCAGGCGAAGCCGCACGCCTTGGCGATGGCCTTGATCCCGTAGCTGCTGAGGGGCCAGTCGGTTTGCGCGGCGACCGTGGCGTATAGGTCGGTGCACCGTTCGCTCGCGAAGATCGCCTCGATCTCCGCGGCGTCGCAGACCTCGGGATGGCGGCGCTGGAGGTCGCGGTAGGCGGTGCGCTCGTATGCGGAATAGTGGAACCACTGCGCGTCGCGGTGCTGGCGGAAGTGCCCGATCGCCTGGGCGAAGGCCCTGCGTTCGCCGCGTTCATCCGGCGTCTCTGCGAAAAAGTAGACGAAGCCCGGCTCCGCACTCTCCCGCTCGTGCCAAAAGCCGTGCAGGTATACGATGCCCCGCATTGGGTCCGCCTCGACGTCGAAGTCGACCTCGTGCTCCGCAGCGGGGATCTTGAGCGGCGCGCGCGCGACGGGGCCGGCGGAGGGGTCGGCGAGCAGCCGCGCGCGCTCGGCGAAGCGGCGCAGTCGGTCCACGCCCACGCCCGGCAGCGCGCGCAGCTGCGCGGGGTCGGCGGCGGCCAACCCCGCGACGGTGTCGGCGATGGAGGAGATCGGCGCCCTGATCGCCCGGCCCAAGCCCGGGATCAGGGTGAGGTCGTCGGTGGCGGCGAGTTCGGCGCGGCAGTGGCTCCGCCACTCGCACATGCCGCAGCGGGCCGACAGCGCGGGCGCCGTGTCCCCCGCTCCGTCGAGCACCTCGCGCGCCCGCGTAAGCAGCGAGGCGTGCAGGTCGCCGCCGGTGCCGAGGTTTCGCCCGAGCGGGATGGAGAGGTCGTAGGTCACGGCGGCGCCGGTGCGGTCGACAATGCCGCACGTGTCCGCGGGTCCGGCGCCGATCTCGCCTAGGATTCGTGCGTAGTGCGCGACCTGCACGAGGTATTCGCGCTTGTACCTGCCGGTCGCGCTCTCCAGAGCCGCCCCCGACTTTACGTCGAACGCCACGTGGCCCGCGCCGCTGGCCGTGAGCAGGTCCGGCATCCCGATCTTGTCGCCAGAGCGGATGACGGCGCCCAGGATCGTCGGCGCGCCCGCGGCCATTGCTCGCGAGGTCTCCCGCTCGCGCAGGTCGCGGTCGTCGCCCCGGAGGTCAACTACCGATCCGCGCAGCCGGCCGAGGATCGCGTCCTCGTGCGCCAAGCCGTCCCGCCAGAGCATGCGGACGAAGGGCGACACGGGGTCGCGGCGGGCGTCGCCGCCGTGAGCGTCGAGCGCCACCTTGCGCTCGCAGAGCAGCAGGTCGCGGAGCATCGCGCCCGAGACGGAGGGACGTCCCATCTCAGGCGTTGCCGGCCGGCCTTGCGATGGCGACCGCCGCGATCGTCGGCATCTCGACCGATACGCGCGCCGAACCGCCTGGCGTGACGGTGCGCCGCACTCGGCCGCCCAGCGCGTCGGCCAGGTCGTCGACGATCCCGCGGCCCTGACCGCCCGGGCGGTCCCAGCCGTGGCATTCCCCGTCGTCCTCGACGAGAAGGACCATGCTGTCGCCCTTGTCCCGCACGCCAACGGTGATCGAGCCGCGACCGTGCTCGAAGGCGTGCCTGATCGAGTTGGAGACGAGCTCCACGGCAATCATCAGCAGCGGACGGGTCACGCGGGCGTCGGCGAGTACCGGGTCGACGGCGATGTGGAGCTGCACGTTTCCCATCGCGCCCGCAGCGCGAACGGCCGCGCCGCAGGCCAGCTCGAGCACGTAGCCGATGTCGACGAGCGCGGCAGGCGGGCTGCCGAGCGCGCGGTGCAGCTCGGCGGCGCCCGTCAGCTGTGACATGGCGACGTCCAGCGGGCCGGGACCGGCCCGGCGGCTGAGATGGACGGCGGCGATCGCCTGCTGGATCATGTTGGCGGACCGGTGAGCGATCTCCCTCGCGTAGATGGCGTGGACGCAGCGTTCGTCCGTTCTGGTGGCTTCAGGCATGACGGCTCCTTTCGCGAAACTATATATGCACATGTGCATATGCATTGCAAGTCCTGTGTAAATCGTCTGTGCTTGCAGGTGTCTGAGGCCACTTCCAGCGTGCGACGCGCGTGTACATCGGCAGCCCGGTCGAGGCGGTCGAGGGCTTAATCACGACCCGGACCGCCGCCGCCGCCATGCTGCGCACGGCGCTCACCTGCCGCCCGTAGGTCCAGCCATCGTCGCTTCGGCGCCACGCTCGTATAGGCTGAAGCCCTCCGGCAGGCGCCCGTCTCCCCAGTCCATCGCCACTGCGACGCTCAACCGCGCGCGCGTCAGCGCCACGTAGAACCTAGCGCGTGTCTGAGGCTTCAGCGCTGCGCCGGGGTCCGCGATCCAAAGCCGCATCGGCTCGGTGGGCAGGACTACGACATTATCGAAGCCGCGGCCCTTCGACTCACCGAAGTTCATGCTTGGCGAATTGGGGTCGACCCCAGGGCTGGTGACCTTGTCCCGGAGCTGCATGGGCCGGACCCGATCGAGATAGTGCGAGTAGTCGTCCTTCCGGAGGATGAGGACCGTCGCGGATCCGACGTTCTTGCGGCAACCGACGCATTCGCAGGCGCGAGTGGCGGAGAGCGAGGGATATAGGCGGGAAGAGACCTCGCATATCACCGAGCTGTTGCGGTGCGACCGGTTCAAGGTCGTCTCGTCTATCTCGACATGCACCTTCCTCGGTAATTCGTTGCGAAGGAAGGCCACGATGCCCCCGTCCGCATACTTCTTCAGGCGCTTCTCGTGATGCGTGAGGTAGGTCACCTGGCGTGGGTCGCCCACCATGAGCAGCCGCGCGCGACTGCGGGCGAGCGCCGCGAGGATGTCGAGGTCGCACCCGGCCAGGTCCTGTACCTCGTCCACCAGGATATGCTGGAAGACCCGCGCGATGCGGTCGACCACGGCACCACCGCTCGCGTCATTGCAACGGATCACCAGCTTGGCGAGCTTGTCGGAATAGACGCGGCCCGCCGGATCGAAGAAGTGCCTCCCGGTATCCTGCTCGGGCCAAGGCACTCCGATGCCCATCCTGTTCTTGTAGCGGATCCCTGATGCGGCCTGAACCAGCACCATGCCGCGCACCGGGAATTGGAAGACGCCTCCTTGGAAAGGCATCACCCCATGCGAGATGAGGAAGCTGAACCAGGTCATGATGGTTACGTTGGCCGGCACATGACCCACAAGGTCAAAGAACCTCTGCCGGATCTCGGCTTCGTTCGACTCCGTGTAGGTAGTGATTAAGACCTTCGCGTCGACGATCCTGCATGCCTCTTCGACGAGATAGGTGGTCTTGCCCGATCCAGCGGCGGCGATGACGATCCTGTTGTCGCCAATCACGGCGCGATCGCCCTCTTGATGTAGTCCGGATACTCGATCTTCCTGTCTGACCCGAAGATCGCCAAGGCGCACTCCGTCTTGTTCGCGCGCATGTGAAGGCGCAGCTGATCATCCGTCTCCGCAGACGTTCCCAGCACCTCGTTCAGCACCGATCGGCTGTTGGCGTTGAGGATCTGAGGTTCGAGCGTGTTGTAGTTGAACGGCTTGCCCTTGACCTCGAGAGGGCCGGTCTCCACGTCCGGGTCGTAGCAGACCCGCACCGTCGGCGAGCCGTCGTAAGCCGCATACTTCCTCTTCACCGCTTCCGCGTCCCCATCGTTGTCGGTCACGACGACGACGGGGATCTTGAGCGCCTCCGCGAGCTCGAGGAAGCGGAGGAACGCGGTGCCGACGGAAATCACGTCCGTGCCGTTCTGTATCGGCAGACGTCCGTCGTGGGCGTCCATGTAGGCGCGCTGGACCACGAGCTCGTCGGAATCCCCCTCGACGAGGATCGCCCTCGACGCGAGCGCCAGACGCAAGGTGTCGTATCCGGCCAGCTTCCTGAAGAAGTCGCTGGACTTCAGTTCGGAGATCCTCACGACCTCACCGCCGCGCAGGACGATCAGGTGGTCGAGACCGAGCTTGTTCGCGACGAAGCTGCTGTGCGTGGAGATGATGATCTGCTTCTGACCATGCTGCTGGGTGAGGTCCGCGATCAACTCGTTCAGGCGCGAATGGGACAGGTGGTTCTCCGGTTCCTCCAGCAGGATCGCCGTCGCCTCCGCGTTCTTCTTCGCGCTCAGCGCGAGCTTGGTCTTGATGACGCACTGCTCGCCCTTCCCGATATACTGGAACGGGATGAGGTCGATATAGGTCATCAGGCTACTCTCCCAGGCGGTCTGGGATGAGAGGTCGACGGAGATGCTGACCGCCTTCTGGCTGATCTTGGCGGCGTGGGTGATACGCTCGTTTATCAGCTTCAGGTTGGGGTCTGCGACGAAGGCCTCCTTCAGCTTCCTGTGGGCCTGGGAGATCGCCGCCCGCTCCTTCTCCTCTAGCACGTCGCGGATAATGCGGGACACATAGACGTCGGAGCCGTTCTGCATCCGGGTGCTGGAGGAGTCGATCAGAGCCGACTTGATCGGTATGTTGCGCGCGGTGATGCCCTTGCGCGCGAACGAGCGCATCGTCGTGGTGTAGTATTCCACGGGGATCGAGCGCAGCGCCCCCGCCTTGACCAACTCCTCATATGGTCCCCGGAAGTTGTCCTCGTCGAATTCGATCCGGTAGACGACGCCGCTGCATCTCGCTTTTTCCGAATTGCCGTCGCCCTCGAGCTCCGCCAGCTCGCTGGTCGATCCCGAGAAGAACAGCTCGATGGTGATCGCCGGCGGCTGCAGAGGGGAAGCCGTCTCCAGGCTCTGAAGATACTTGGTCTGCGTGGAGAGGTTGAAAAGGTAGCTCGTCAGATCGTTCTTGAGCGGACGACCATGCAGAAGGCCGGTGAGGGCGAGGTAGACCGCCTCCAGGATAGTGGTCTTGCCCGACTCGTTCGTGCCGACGATCACGTTCAACCCCTCGTTGAAGTTGAGCGTGAATGTCTCCTCGTAGCACTTGAAGTTGGTGATCTTGACCTTGGCAATCTTCATGTGACGCCCCCCGAAAACGACCGCCGCCTTCCCGAGGGCGGCGCGGCTTTCCGCAACGCTCCCGACAAGGCTCAGGTATGACGAAGCGGATGCACCTCAGCTCGCCTCGAGATCGATCCCGAACGCGGCCGCGTTGATGGCGCGGAAGCCGTCCCGCCGGCTCCAGCTCATGTGGCCGCCGAGGCGCTCCACCAGCGCGAAGGCGTCGGTGCGCGCGAGGTTCACCGTCCTCAGCGCCTGCTCGCTGACCCGCACGTGCAGCACAGGAGCCCCCTCGATGTGGCCGGTCGCCGCGTCCAGCAGGTCGGTCAGCATGAGTACCTCGACCTCGTCCAGGGGCAGGGTCGCGAGGAACTCGATCGCTACGCGCAAGGCCGCCGAGCAGATGGCGTCGCGGTGCATCTCCAATCGCTTGCCGATGGCCAAGGCCTTGAACGAAGCCTTGCCGGACTTCAGCAGCGTGACCGTCTCCTCGGGCATGTCCTCGAGATCCAGGCCGTCGACGACCGCGATGACGCGGTCGTCCAGGAACATCGTATCAATGCCCTCGACCGAGAAGGGCAGCCTGCCGAGGCCGCTATGCTCCTCGAGCGCCGCCACCATCGCGTCCGGGTCCCGCTCCACCACTCTGCGGGCTGTGGCCGCAAGCGCGTTGCGAGCGGCAGCCGCCTCCACCGCACGAGCGTGAGCTTCGTCGTCGCGGAGCCGCGACGATTCCACGTCATCGGCGAGTGCGGCCACGACCCGCTCGCCGCGCCTCAGCATCTTGTCGAGAAATCCGGGGACGTAGGCCTCAAGTCTGGCTCGCGCCGCCTCCTCATGCGCATGCCCGCGTGGGGGTGACGGTTCATCAGGGGCAGTGGCGATCGTGAGCCAATCGCGCCTGCCGAAGGTCACCCGGTGCGCGCCGGTGAGCGCCTCCACAATCTCGTCGTATTCGGCGGCTGCCTGCGCCGACGCGTCCAGCATAGCCTCGCGATGCAAAGCGTTCTGCCGCGCGATCCGCTGGCGCTCGGCCTGCTTGGCCGCGCGGTCCATGGCGCGCATCGTGCGCACCATCCCTCGCGCGAACTGCCGCGAAGTGACCATCATCCCCCCTGGACTTCCGTTCCCCTCCGGGCACTTATACGGAATTGGGCCTCGGCGGCCAGAGGGGGGCGCACTTGTCCTGGTTAACGTTGGCGCTCGCGGCGCAAGCCGCATTCTCCGGACCCGCGGCGGTCGTGGACGGCGACACGCTACGCGTCGGCAGCGAGCGCGTCCGCCTGTTCGGGGTCGACGCGCCGGAGCTGTCACAGATATGCGATGCGGAGGGAGCCAAGGTGGCCTGCGGCCGACGCGCCGCGCAGTGGCTGAGGTCGCGCGTCCAGGGCCACACGTTGCAGTGCTCCGCGGTGGACAAGGACAGATACGGTCGCCTGGTCGCCCGCTGCAGGATCGGAGGCGTCGATCTCGGGCAGTCCATCGTCGAGTCCGGCTGGGCAACCGCCTACCGCAAATACTCACTGCAATACGTCGATGCTGAGGCGCGCGCCCGGGCGGCGCGGAGGGGCATCTGGGCGCTCGGCTTCGAGCGGCCCGACGCCTACAGGCGAGCCCGTATCGCGAATAGCGCGCCGCAGGTGCCCCCCGACGCCAGATGCCTGGTCAAGGGCAACGTGAGCTCGAAGGGTGTGCGCATCTTCCATCTCCCAGGCTCGCGCGACTACCCCGCAGTGCGGATCAACGCTGGAAAGGGCGAGCGCTGGTTCTGCAGCGCGGCCGAGGCGACGGCCGCCGGCTGGCGCCCAGCACGATGACGGTCAGCGGAGGGTCCGCTCCCTTCGCGCAGGCGCATCCGCCGCAGAGGCGACGCCCTCCGATCGCTCGACCGCGATCCGCTTGAGCGGCGTCGCGCCGACGGGGAGCGCGCGGTCGATCACGAGCCCACCACCCGCCGCCGCGAGCGCGTCCTGAAGCGTCGATACGTCGCCGCACCAGATCGTCTCTGCGTCACGATCGCGGCCGGGGTCTGGCCCGACACCACTCGCCTCGAACGCGACCGGGCGCATCTGCATGCGTTCGGCACCCGCGACCGCGCTGATCTCGACTCCGTAGTCGGGCCGCGCTGCGCTCCGAAGCACCAGGCGCCCGTCATCCGCCAGCGACGTCGACATGCCCTCGGTGACCTCGTAGCCCAGGCTCGAAAGACCCTCGAGCACCGCTGCACGGCGCGCGGCCGCGGCCCGCCCTGCGCGGAGGGCTTCGACGGCGGCCTGCTGCGATGCGATCGCCGCCTCGAGCGCTGACGCATCCATGTGTTCAAGGTCGGCATCCGCCGCGGCTCCCCCTGCGGCCACCAGCTCCGCGCGCACGAGCAGCAGGTCGGATCGGAGCGATGCGCGTCGGCGCGCGTCGGTGAGACTTCGCCCCGTCTCGACCTCCAGACCCTCGAGCAGCAATCTCCGGCGGGCAGGCGCGGCCGAGGCCACCTCGTCGAGCCGCGCGCGCTGGCCCGCCGTGTCCACGCCGGCGATCGCATCGAGCTCGTCGAGCCTCGCCGCGATCCGCTCGACCGCCGCGTCGACGGGAGCCGCCGGCTGCGCAGCGAGCCAGTCCGCGAAGGACGCCGCCGGCGCACCGTCCTTCAGACTGGCAGCGAGACCGGTGGCAGCAGGTGACGCAGCCGAGGCGTCCGCGAGGATCGCAAAGCCTGCGGCGAGCGCCTGCGGGTCGCCGCGCTCAAGAGCGGCGGCCAGGCTCGGCTCCAGAGGTGCGCCCAGCTCCCCCAACCGCCGCAGGAGGGTCGCCGCCGCCTCACGGCCGCGCCGCTCCTTCGAACGGGCCGCCGCCTGCTCGGCGGCGACGGCCGCGAGCCTGCGCTGCATGTCGGCGCGCAGGAACTCCTCTTCGACCGGCGCCTGCTTCTGCAGGTCCATGAAGCGGTCAGCCCTGATCAGCGCCGCCAGCGCATCGCGGCGGCGGTTGGCCGTTGTCACCGCTTCCTCGTCGATGCAGTCGTTCCTCCGCCCGACGCGGACCCATTCGGCGAGCGCCGCGTCGACGCGGGCCAGATGGCCCTGGCAGATCTCCAGGATCTCCTCGCGCGTAACGATCCTCACGACCTTCGGTCCGCTCACGCCAGCACCCCCATCGCCGATATCACCGCCCTGCGGAGCCGCTCACGCTCGTGCTCCGGCTCATGGAACCAGCGGTGCGAGGATACGCGGTGGATGCGCGGGATCGAGCGTCGCAGCACGTCGGGCCGCCACATCTCGCGGGCACGCGCACTCTCGAGCAGCGGATGCCGGGGCGCGTCGCACTCGATGCCGATGCCGTAGAGACCTGTCCGAGGGTCCTCGATCGCGAAGTCCAGGCCGAACGCCCCGTCGTCCCCGACGGAGGCGGGCTCCCAGCCCAGCGAACGGATCTCCTCCGCCACCGCCGCCTCGAGGCCGTCACCCCCGGCTTCGCGCGAACGCTGACGGCGCTGCTCGGGCGTCAGACGCGAGAGCAGCGCCTCGGCGGCATCCAGGTCACCATCCGAGAGAGCGCGAGCATACTCGAAATAGGCCTGGAGGAAGTCGCGCGGGCTGGCCGCCTGGCGTCTGGTGGAGAGCAGGTCCGAGATCAGCGGGATCGGCATGGACGTGACGAGCACCACCTTCTGGCGCGCGCGGGTGACCGCCACGTTCAGGCGCCGCTCGCCGCCGGTCTGTCCCAGCACGCCGAACGACCGCCGGAACGTGCCTTGGGCGTTGCGGCCGAAGGTCGAGGAGAACACGATTACGTCGCGCTCGTCGCCCTGGACGTTCTCCACGTTCTTGACGAACAGGCCCATGTCCTCGCCGCCCTCGACGCGCTCCCGCTCCCGGGCAAGCGCCGTGCGGAAGGCCGGATCGCCCTCCGCGCGGTCCTCCAGCACCTCCTCGATGAGGTCCGCCTGCTTACGGTTGAAAGTGACGACGCCGATGGTGGGCGGGGTGCTCCCTGCGCTCGTCCAGATGTCCCGGAGCACGTCAGCGACGCGCTCTGCCTCATCAGGGTTGGTCTGGTCGACGTAGGTGCCGTCGACGCGGATCATCTCCACCGGGCGCTTGCGCCGGATCTCGTCGGCCGGATGGCGCGCCGGCACGCTCAGGCGGTTCACGTAGAAGGAGGCGTTCGAGAACTGGATGAGCTCCCGGTAGGCCGACCTGTAGTGGATCTGCAGCGTCGTCGACGGCAGCACGGTCTTGGCCAGCTGCAGCAGGTCGGGGCAGTCCTTGATCTCGCGCCGGTTCCACGTCTCCTCGACCGCCTCGCGCTCCTCCTCCGGCATGTCCTCTGCCGCCTGGCCCTCGAAGACCTCGGCCTCGTCGCTCTCGACGCGGCTGGAGAAGAACGCGGTCGGCGGCATCTGCTTCTCGTCGCCGCTCACGATCATCGCGCCGCTGCGGTAGAGCGTCGGCAGCGCATACTCGACCGGCATCTGCGAGGCCTCGTCGAAGATCACCGTGTCGAACAGCGCCTTGCGCAGGGGCAGGAGCCGGCTGGCGACGTCCGGGTTCACGAGCCAGACCGGTCGTAGCCGCATCAGGCCGAGGTCCGCACCGCGCTCCACGAACTCGCGCAGCCTGCGCGCACGCACGCCGCGCAGCCGCGTTATGTCCTCCCACTCGCGGAACGGCCTCAGACGGCTGGCGTCGAGACCGTCGACAAGCAGGCGGCGGTTGAGACCGCGCATCTCCCGGTCTGCCGTCTTCAACGAGGCCGCCTTTGCCTCGAGCTCGTCGGCCTCCAGCATGAGTGTGGGATTGGCGGCCTCCATCCGCGCCTTCCAGGCAAGCCGCGCCTCTATGCCCATGATGCGCCGGACGGTCGGCTCGAGCTCGACGCGGGGCAGCTCCTCGAGCCTGTCACGGATCCTCGCGAGCTGGCCGAAGACGGCCATCGCGTCGTCTCCGAGCTGCGGAACCCGTGCGCGGAAGCGCTGGTATGCAACGACGTGCGGCAGCTCCTCTAGAAGGGGCACCGCGGCCGCCGCCCCAGGGACGTTCGCCGCGATGGCGGCCTCACGGCCCTCCAACCAACCGCCCTCCATCCAGGGCTGCATCCGCGCCAGCGCGGCGCGCGAGGCCATGCGGGCGGCGTGCCGCGCAAGGCCCTGGTCGATGCCCTCAATCAGGTCCTCGACAGCGCCACGGGTGGCGGCGCGCGCCATGGCCGTCGCGATGCGCGGCTCAGGGTAAGACTCGACTCGCGCCACGAGCGCCTCCGCGGCGGCGAGCTCCGCCTTGATCGCCCGCGCGTGGGCCAGCAGCTCGGGGATCCGGAGCGACGGGAGCTGACCGGCCGGCTCCCCGACCTCGGCGGTCACCCCGACGAGCCGGGAGCGCAGGGGGCGCAATGCGGTCTCGCGGTGAAGCGCGGCGCCGAACGCCCACCGGTCGGTGAGACCTTCCCGCTTCATCAGCCCGCGGCGGCGCCATGCAGCCAGCCATCGGCCCGGTGAGAGCCTCTCGATCAACGTCGGGCGCCTGAGGAGGCGGTCCGAGACCGCGAGCCATTCCTCCAGATCCGCGTCGTCCATCGCGCGCGCGACCTCGACCGCGTCCGCTGGCGCGTCGTCCGCCGGCAGGGCGAGCATCGCGCGTTCAAGTTCCGCAAGCTCGGTCTGCGCCGCCGTCTTTCCCGGCTGGCGACCGGCGGCGCCCGCGAAGCGCTCCAGCCAGCGCGCGAGACGCTCCCTCTGCCCCTCGTCCAGGTCGAGCAGCGTCCTGCCGTTCGCGATCGACCAGGCGCGGTATGGCTCGGGTTCCTCGATCGCCAGCGCGTCCGGCGTCCGCTCCAGCACCTCCCCGCGCGACGTCTCGGCGACGTGGAAGGCGCGCAGGTCGTCCCCGAAGGTCTCGCCGCTGCCGTCGTCCGTGCCGAATGGCCTGGTCTCGGCCAACGGACTGCCCTCCCAGCGTGCCGGCAGCCAGAGCCGGGCAGTTGGGGCGCAGACCTCCTGCAGGACCGCCAGCCTGCCCGGATCGAGTGGGGCAAGCGTCTGGCGCAGCGATGGCAGAGCAGGGGTCGCGCGCTCGCGGGCGAGGCCGATCAGGTCGCCGAGGACGAGCCGATACGAGAGGCCCGTCTGCTCGTCGACTGCGTGGAGCGCCCGGTGCTGACCGTCCAGGTCGCGCTCTAGCGACTCGATGCGGGCCGCCGTCTGCTCGCGCTGCTGGCGCCAACCCGACGCGCCGTGCGGACGCTGGAAGAGGTCCTCGAGCTGCTCGCGGACGGCCCTGATCACGGGCTCCCGGTCCTTGTTGACGTCGTTGACCATCACGATGCGGTCGCCGAGGCCAGCGGCCTCGAGCCGCTTGTGCACGACCTCGAGCGCCGCCTGCTTCTGACAGACGACCAGCAGGCTCCGGCCAGTGCCGATCGCGTCGGCGACCATGTTGACGATCGTCTGACTCTTGCCGGTTCCGGGCGGTCCTTCGACGAGCAGACCCCGGCCGCCCCTCGCCTCGAGAACCGCGGCCTCCTGCGAAGGATCGCTGTCGGTTGTGAAGTAGCGCTCCCGCTCGGCGACGTGGGGCACCTCGGCCCGGTGAATCTCCTCGCCGACCCGGAATGCGGTCTCGAGGCTGCTCCCGGCCGGCGGCATGGCCTTCAGCTGGCGCAGGTCCTCCATGACGGCCTGGCCCATGAAGCCGAGGTGGAACAACGCCGCCGAGCAGAAGACCCGGTCCTCACCAGCCGCGACCCGCAGGTCCTTGGACGGCAGCGGCGCGAGCGTTCGCCCCGTCGCTTCGGCCAGCTCGCCGAAGGCCTCCACGACCTCGGTCGCGGTCGCGGAAGAGCGTCCGAGGACCTCGTCGGCGACTTCCCGCCAGCGCCGCGCCGCGTCGATGCCGAGAAGGGTCTCGAACGCCGGATTGAGTCGGACCTCCTCCCTGTCCCTGTCGAACGCAAGCGTGACCCGGCCGCGCGAACCCGTCTCGGGATGGAGTTTCACCGGCCAGAGCAGGACCGGCGCGATGCGCGGCCGCGTCGATCGGTTGGCCTCCTGCATCACCAGGAAGGGGAAACCTAGATACAGACCGTCGATGCCGGTATCGCGGCGATAGAGGGTGGCGTGAGAGTGCAGCGTGCGAAGCCGCCGCTCCACGCGTGCGTCCTCGGCGAACGCGTGCGGATCGATGTCAATGACCTGCTCGTTTCGCAACAGCACGTGGTCCAGGAGCGACGCGGCGGTCCGGCGCGGACTGTCGAGCTCGGCGAGGTCTACGCGCGCGGTCGTCTTGCCGACGATGAGCCTGGTCAGCGGCCCCCGCATGATCGCGCCGGTGATGCGACGTGCGTAGAAGTCGAGCAGCGTGGCGACGTAGGCCTGGCGTGGCGGCTGCCGCCACTCGTCCGGCGGCACGGCCAGCAGTGCCAGCGCTCGGGCGAGCGGCAGGCGCCGCTCGAGCCGGAACTGGTCACCCCACTCGTCGATGCGGTCACGACCGCATCTGGCGAAGCCCTCGAGGCGTGCCTCGATCTGGGTGTGGAGCTCGCGCCGCGGCATGGCGGTCCGGGCCAGGGCCGCTTCGCGATCGAACGCGTCGACCCCAGCGCGGCGCGCAGCGTCCTCGGCCTCTTCGACGATCGCGTCGGCGGCGCGGAACTGCGTCGCTGCCGCGCTCAGGAGGAGGATCAGGTCCTCCTCCTCAGTCACGCGCCGCTCGACGATGGCCAGTAGACCCGGGTGGTCCGTATCCGGCAGGACCCGGCGGCGCTCGTCCCACACCGCCGCCAGTCGGCTGCGGGACGTGGAAAGGGCCGTGACGCGCAGCTGCGCCTCGTCGAGCTCGACGTCGAGCTGCCGCGCCCGCTCGCGGACGCGTGCCCCGCGGCGCTTGAGACGGGCGAGCCAAACCTCGTCGTCGTCACGCTCCAGCCGATCGGGCACCGGGCCGGTGACCAGAGCGTAACCCTCCTCGAGGTGGTCGAGAAGCCAGCCCGGCGTGACGATCTCGCCGCGCACCACGAGCGGCATCGAGGGATTGAGCGCCTTCAGGGCCAGCGCGAGCCGCATGTCCTCCGAAACGCCCTCGAGCGCGACGATCGAGCGGACCTCCGTCCGCAGCCCGGCATGCTGGCCGGATTCCTCCAGCCAAGTGGCGACCTCGCCGCCAAGCAGCATCGCGCGTGCCTCGTCCCACGCGCCAGCCTCGGCAGCCGCCAGTGCAAAGCGCTCCGGACTCGCATGCCGCACGCCAGCCAGCCGGATCGAGCGCCTGCCCTCGTGTTCGCCCACCTGACGGACCGCCGGCGGTGCTTCGGGGACCTCGCCGGCGAGCCACCGCTGGACCTCGCCCCACTGCCAGCGGGAGTGGCGGTCGAGCGAGAGCAACCCCCGCAAAAGTGCGTCCACCGGCGGCGCGAGACCCTCCGGTATGGGCGCACCGTTGGTCAGCACCGTTATCAGGAACGTCTGGTCGTCCGCACCGGCGAAGCACTCGCCCCGAGTGACCTGCTCGAGGATGAGCATCCCGAGGCTCCACCAGTCGCTGGCGGCAGCGACGCCGCCGGCCACGGCCTCGGGCGCGGTGTAGCGGGTGATCTCGAGCGGGGAGACGACGTCGAGGTCGTATTCCGAAAGACGCGCCGAGCCGAACCCGCCGAGGACGAGGTCCAGCGGCTCGCGCTGACGGACGAGGATGGCGCCCGGCCGCAGATCACGGTGGCGCAGCCCGCACTCGCCCAGGGCTGCCAACGCGCCCCCGACCTCGCGAAGGATGCTCGACATCGTCGCATGATCGTCGGCCAGCAGGCCCAGGTCGGCGAAGGTGCCGCCGCGGACGTCCTCCGACACCTCGTAGGCCCGGTCCTCCCAGCGCCCCGTCTCGAAGATCTCCGGGACGTGATCGCGGTCCAGCGCGCGGAGCGCGTCGTAGACCTCGGTGTCCGGCTCGCTCCCGTTCGCATAGAGAGTGAGCACCGCCTCGCGTCCGTCCTCCTCGTGGACGACCTCGTAGCGCTCGCGCACCTGGCTGGTGGTCGGCAGGCGCCGGATCAGGCGCCAGCCCGCGACCACGGTCTCGGACACCCCGTCCGCGGTCGCATCCGCGCCTCCACCCGCGTCGGCAGGTTCGAAAGCCGGCGCATCGATCTGCTCGGGGGAGCCGGCTCCCTCACCACCCTCTGCGATGTCACCGCCGCATTCGGGGCACATGATGTCGCCGGCATCCACGGTGTGGCCGTTCACGCAGCGGGGCGCGGAGCTCGCGGCAGGCGCGGCGGGCGCGACCGTTTCCGGGCGCCAGCCCTCGGGCCTGAGGGGTTGCGACGAGAGAGGCCAGTCGCAGGGCGAGCCGTCGACCTCGCCCTCACAGAAGGTCTCGCTCGGCGGGCGCTCCGTCCGGCAGTTGGGGCAGAACCTGATCAAGAAAGCGCTCCCACCATGTCGGACGTGACGGCCAGGTGACCGGCTGCAGCGAGCGCGCGCCTCAAGCGGGCCATCTCGCCGCGTGCGGGGATACCGGCAAGCCACGCGTGGCCTTGCTCGTCGAAAGCGACGTCCAGCCGGCGATCCGCGGCAGTCGCGGGCCGATCGTAAGACAGCACCCCGACGCCCGCGGCCGTCAGAGCGTGGATCCGCTGGTTGTCGCTGCCGCGGAGCGCGAGCGTCTGCGGCAGGTCGGGACGGAACGGCCCGGTGACGAGGGCGTCGATGAGGTCGGGATGATCCGAGAGCCATCCCTTCACCTCGTCAAGCTCCCGACCGGTGAAGACGAGCGTCGAGCTGCCCGACACGGCGCGCCAGTGCGCGAGGACGGCGGCGAGCGCGTCCGGCTGGTCGAACGGCTCCCCGCCCGAGACGGTCAGGCCATCGGCCTCGCGGGCCATGGCGGCGAGCCGGTCGAGGACCTCGGCGACGGGCACCGTGCCGAGTCCCGGCTCCCACGTATCGACGGAAATGCAGCCCGGGCAGCGGATGGAGCAGCCCTGCAGCCAGAGCCCGGCCCGCCGCCCGGGGCCGAGAGCGGTGACAGGGAAGTGCAGCCTCGAGACGGATACGGTCGTCACGCATCCTCCAGGACGAGAGCCGTGACCGTGCCGGTCTCGACACGCCGCACGGTGGCTGGCGCGTTACCTTCGCGGTCGAACAGGGCGCGGGCGAGCGGGTTGATCAAATGCGCCTCGATCTGGTTGCGGATGCCGCGGCCGCCGTTCGAGAGATCGGCGGTGCACAGGTGACGAAGCGCATCCCAGGCCTCGGGCGACAACGTGACACGGTGGCCAGACGCCTCCGCGTCGGCCAGCACCAAGCGCACCATCGACGCGAAGATCTCCTCCGCCACCGCGGGCCGGATGAAGTCGAAGACGATCACGTTCTCGCCGAAGCGGTTAAGGATCTCGGGGCGATTGAGGACCAGCTTGAAGTGGTTGCCGATCTCGGCGCGGACGCGCGAGCGGACCTCCTCGAACGGTTGATCCGGCGTGACGTTGGCCCGGCGGCTGCCGTCGGGCGCGGTCGAGTATATGCCGAGGTTCGACGTGAACACGATCAGGGCCTCGGAGAAGTAGACCCGGTCCCCGCGCCCCGACGTGAGGACCCCGTCGTCCAGGATCTGGAGGAACTTGTCGAGGATGCGCGGGTGCGCCTTCTCGATCTCGTCGAACAGGACGACCGAGAACGGACGCTCGCGCACCGCGTTCGTCAGCTCGCCACCCGCGTCGTAGCCTACGTAGCCGGGCGGCGCGCCGATGAGCCGCTGGTCGGCGTGCTCCGCGCTGAACTCCGACATGTCGAAGCGGATGTATGCGCTCTCGTCGCCGAAAAGCAGTTCGGTCACCGTCTTCGCGAGCTCGGTCTTGCCGACCCCGGTCGGTCCCGCGAGGAACGCGATGCCGCGCGGACGTCCACCGCGACGTCCACCCCCGATCCCGGTGGCGGCCCGCTTCACGATGTCCAGCATGTGCACGACGGCATGGTCCTGCCCGACGACTCGGCGCCTGATCGTATCCGCTCCGCCCCGGATCCTCTCGCGCTCGATCTTGCGCCAGGCGTCCTCGGTCACCCCCACCTTGTATCGGCGGACCGCCTCGGCGACGTCCTGCACCGCCACGCCCTCGGTCCGCGCAAGCTGCGCGACGGCGCTGAGGTCGACAAGCAGCATCCCCTCGGTGGCGTCCACCAGGTCGGCCACTGCCGCATCGACCACGTCCTGCCCTGCGTCGCGTGCGCCCGGCATGCCGCGGACCAGCGATGGAGCAACGGCGCCGCGCGCCGCGCGGTCCGGCGGTGCGACGGGGATATGGCGAAGTCGGGGATTATCGATGGTCAGCCAGTCGGGGAGGTCGCCCTCCCGCTCCGCGATCCAGACCACGCAGTTGTAGCGAGGGGCACGGCCGGGCCCGACGGGGCGGGCCTCCGCCGACTGGCTCAGCACCAGCGCGCGGGTGAAAAGCGCCTGCTCCTGCGGTGACAGGGCATCGTTGCGAACGATGAGCCGCGAAGCGAAGTCCGCGACGAGGGCGACCGGCGCTCCGTCGAGCCCCACGAGCCGCTCGAGCGTGGTCCCGAAGAGATCCACGCCGGCCGGCGCCCGGCCATTCGACGGCGTCAGCCCGAGCCGAGCCAGGAGCGCGTCGGCGTCACCCTGCGATCCGTCAGGGCGCGGCAGCACGGCGAAGCCCCCTACCGGATCGTAGCCAACGACATCGGCGTAACCGGCTCCGCAGAGCGTCGCCGCAAGGACGTCGGACAGGGGAGCCGCCACGGCGGCGCCACCGACGTCGCGGATCTGCAGGTCCCGCACATTTCCCGTCAGCACGAACTGGCTTTTCAGCGGAAGGAAGCGGGTCAGGTCGCGGACCCAGCGCGGCCGCACGTCTTCTTCCTTCACCTTCGCGCTCCCCCCGTTCGGACGACTCCCTTCTCTTAGGTTCGTCGCGAGATAGACTATCGGTTCGAACGCTTATTTCAATCCGCACAGCGACTTGTTGCCCTGATCCGGACAGTCCGGCAGTCTACCCGTGAAGCCGGCGGGGAGAACCGCGGGCCCAAGGGAGGATCGCATGAGGAAGCCCGTCAGGATTGACAGGGCGTCCGGCAGGCAGTCGGCGTCTTCAAGACCAGCCACGCCGGGAGCGGCGCCCGCCCGGCCCGCGCAGCAGAACTCTGCGTTGGGTCAGGGTTGCGGTGTCGTCCTGGCGATCCTCTTCGTCCTAATTCTTGTCGGGAAGTGCTCATCGGGCTCGACCGGCGCGCCCGGGAACACAACACAGACCGCGGTCTCGGAACCCGCCTACGTCACAGCCCGGAGCCTGAAATGCCGACGGGAACCCGAAGCCTCGGCGGCGATCTCCGAAGGCCTCGCGCGGAATGACCAAGTCGTCGTCACGGAACGACGCGGTGAGTGGGTGCGGCTCACCCGTGCCGGAGGCGACTGCTGGGTATCGGGCACCTTCCTGGCGAACGCCCCGGTGGCAGGCACGACGGAGACCGGCTCCCCGACAACCGGCGCGCAGGGGTTGATGTCCACCGAAGCGGGTTCCACCGTCGCGGCGGCGGGGGCGGGCTACGTCGCGGGCAAGTCGGTGCGATCCGGCAAGCGCTATGCCGGTTCGCGGCGCCGCGGCTCATCTCGAAGCCATCGCGGCTCGGGTGGCGGCTACTCCGGTTCGGGTTGTCCCTGCTCCGGTTCGCAGGTCTGCATCGGGCCTCGCGGCGGCCGCTACTGCATCACTAGCGGAGGCAACAAGCGGTATGGCGTCTGAGGAACGCGCTCCCGATGGCGCCGCCCCTTGACGCCGACGACGAGAGCCATGCGTCGGCGCCATTCCCCGCATGAACATTCTCGTCCATCCGATGAAGAAATCTGATTTCAATCGACGAAACACAGGAACGACTCACGACTGCCGCCGGCGGTGACCGGATCGGCTTGCAGACCGGGACGTGCATACTGCATCTCCGGAAGAAACAGGGGGAGTGGCGTGGCCACGTTGAAGATCATCCACACCGCCGACTGGCAGCTCGGCAAGCCCTTCGGACGCTTCCCCGCGGAGGTGTCGGGCGCGCTCTCGGAGGCGCGCCTCGACGCGATCGACCGGATCGCCGCGGTCGCGGCGGACCGTGGTGCGGCGCACGTGCTGGCGGCAGGCGACATCTTCGACAACGTCGACCCCGGTGACCGGATCGTCATGCAGGCGCTGTCGCGGATGGAGCGCGCGAACGTTACGTGGTGGCTGATGCCCGGCAATCATGACCATGCCCGTCCGGGCGGGTTGTGGAGCCGGGTCCGGCGGCTCGCGCCAACCCGGGTCCGTATCGTCGACACCCCGGAAGCCGTAGAGCTGGAGGAGGACGCCTGGCTGCTCCCCGCGCCTCTCGAACACCGCAAGACGACGTCGGACCCCACCGCCTCGATGGTGGACATGGCCACGCCGTCGGGCGCGCTGCGCATCGGCCTCGCGCATGGCTCGATCACAGAGTTCGGCGCTACCGGCGAGAGCGCGAACCTCATCCCGCCGGACCGGGCGCGATCGGCCGGGCTCGACTACCTCGCCCTCGGCGACTGGCATGGCTACCTCGTGGTCGGGGACCGAACCGCCTACAGCGGCACACCCGAAACCGACCGCTTTGGGCGCGACGAACCGGGCGCGTGCATCGCGGTGGATGTCCGGCAGGGCGACACACCCGCGCTCGACCGCGTGGATACGGGCCGTTATCGCTGGCTGTCCCGGCGCTGGGAAGTGTCATCCGCCGAGGACCTCAAGAGGGAGCTCGACGGGCTACGCTCGGAGGCACGTCTGGCCGACCTCCTGCTCGACCTGAGGCTCACCGGCGTGGCGAGCTTGTCCGACCGCGTCGCGGTCGTCTCCGAGCTGGAGGACAGGGTCGCGCACGAGCTGCGGCACCTCGACCTCGACGCCGGTGGGCTGATCGCCAAGCCCACCCCGGAAGACGTCGCGCGGATCGACGTCCAGGGCGCTCTCGCGGGCGCGGCGGCCTCCCTACAGGCCCGGGCCGATGGCGGCGGCCCGGACGCAGCCGCAGCGGCGGCCGCGCTGGAGCGGTTCTACGTCGAGGTGATGCGCCATGGAGCGGAGGCATCGGCATGATCATCAAGTCCCTCGAGGTCGCCAACTTCCGCAAGTTCCGCGACCCGCTCCGGATCGATGGATTCACGGACGGCTTCAACGTCGTCGTCGAGGCGAATGAGACGGGCAAGTCCACGCTCCTGGAAGCTCTGCGCGCCGCCTTCTTCATACGGCATTCCGCCAAGACGGAGCTCGTGCGGTCCTACGTACCGATCGGCGACGACGTCGCGCCACGTGTGGCAGTCGAGTTCACGCTTCGAGGGCAGTCTTGGTCGCTCGAGAAGCAGTTCATGAAGACGACCTCCGTCCGGTTGACCGGCAACGGGGGCAGGCGTGAGAGCGACGCCGCGGAGGAGGCGCTCCAGGAGCTGCTCGGGTTCGAGCGCGGCAACAACCGCGGCAGCGATCCCGAGAACAGGGGACCGCTCGGGATGCTCTGGGTCGAGCAGATGAGCGCCCTCGCCGTGGAGAGCCCCAACCGCATCGTGCGCGACACCGTGCGCGGGGTGCTCGAGGCCGAGGTCGGGGCCGTCACCGGCGGTCGCCGCTTCGACGCGATCCGCAACAGCGTGGAGACCGCCTACGGCGCACTCCGCACGCCGGCGACCGGGAAGTCGCGCGGGGAGCTCGGCGCGGCCGAAGCCAGGCTCTCGTCCACCGCCACTGCCCGTCAGCAGGCCGAGGCGGCCTTCCGAGAATACGAGCAGGCGCTCAATGACCTGGACGGCGCGAAGGCACGGCTCCGGATCGTCGAGCGGGACCTCGCCGACCCCGAGACCGGCGAGCAGCGCCGCAGGTTGGAGAGCGACCAGAAGCTAGCCGAGACGGCGTCGCTGCGCCTCGCCACCGCGGAGGCGCAGCACGGGCGTGCGGAGGAGCTCGCGAAGACGGCTGTCGCCCGTGTCGAGAGGCTCGGGGCCGCCGAGGAACGCGTCGCCAAAGCGAAGGAGGGCGTCGCGAAGAGCCGGAGCGGCGCGGAGAAAGCACAGGCGGCCGTCGACACTGCGGTTGGAGAGGAGAAGCAGCGGCGCGCTGCACTTGACGAGGCTCGGAAGGCACGCGAGCGCCGCGAGGCGGACTTGAAGGAAGCACGCGGCCGAATGCGTGCCTTCTCGACCGCCGCCGGTGAGCGCCGGGCGATCGACGCACGCAACGCGCTCGGCGAACTCGAGGAGCGGGAACGCGCTCTCGAGGCGGACGCAGCGCTCGCGGTCGAGGCCACAGCGCTCGCGAAGGTCCGTGGACTGGAGCGGGAAGAGGTCTCGGCTCTGGCGAGGTTCGAAGCCGGCGCGGTAAAGGTCGACATCGAGCTGGCGGGCGGGGCCGAGCTCCGCATCGACGGAGCGCCGAGCGTTGCGAGCAGCGTGGACGTCGTCTCTGCGACACGCTTCGAGATCGGATCGGCTGGCAGCATCGTCGTCCGGCCGCCGCAGGCGTCCGGACGGTCGGTGGAGGCCGACCTCGTCGCGGCCCGGGAGCACCTCGCCGCCAGCCTGCGCGCACTCGGCATCGAGTCGCACTCGGCCGGCGTGGCGCGCAACGAGCGGGCGGCGGCGGCGGAGCGTGAACTCGTCGCGCTGCGGGCGCAGATCTCCGCCGCATGCCCAGGCGACCCGACGATCGGCCTCGCACCCGGAGCCGACGCCCTCCGGGCGTTCGTCGCAGGACTGGGAGAAACGAGGGCTGACATCACCGCGCCAGACGACGATCTGGACGCGCATGAAGCCGCGGTGACCGACGCAAGACTCGCCGAGGCGGCAGCCACCTCCACCCACGACGAGAGCAGGACGGCCCTCTCCAAGGCCGAAAACGCCCTCGCCACCGTCTCGGCGGACCTGACCGCCGCGACGCGCGAGCTCGATGCCGCCGAGGCGAACCTCAGGACCGTTCTCGACGACGCTGACCGAGCAAGCCTCGAGTCCGCGCTGGGGGAACTCCAGCGGGACAGGACCGCCAAGCTCGAGCTGCTGGAGCAGGCGCGAGCGGGCGCCAGGGCCTTCGACCTGGACGCCATCAAGCGCAGGCTCGACAACATCGCCCGCGCCACCGCCCGCGCCGGAGAGGAGCGCCTCGAGCTGACCGGGCGGATCGCCTCGCTGGAGGCGACCGTGGCGCGTGAAGGGACCACGGGCCCGGCAGGCCGGGTCGCCGTGGCCAAGGAGGAGGAACTCGCCGCGAACTCCGCCCTGAGCCGCCTTAGACAGGAGGCCGACACGCTCGAGGTGCTGCGGAAGGCCCTTGCCGACGCCGCCAGCGATGCCTCGCGGACGTTCCTGGCCCCGGTCACCCGCCGTGCCGCCCGCTACGTCGAGCGGCTCCTCCCCGGCTGCGACCTGTCGTTCAACGAGGAACTCGGGCTCGCCGGAGTTTCCCGGGCAGGAGTGGACGAATCCTGCGGCGGCTTGAGCCGAGGCACGCAGGAGCAGCTCGCGATCCTGACCCGCCTCGCGTTCGCCGACCTGCTGCTGGAGGATGGGAAGCCGATCTCCCTCATCCTGGACGATCCGCTCGTCTACTCCGACGACGAGCGCCTCGAGACGATGACCGACATCCTGCAGGAGGCGTCGCAGCGGATGCAGGTCATACTGCTGACCTGCCGCTCGAAGGCCTTCCGTCACGTGGACGGCAACCGGATCACGCTGCGTTGACCGCCCGGAAACAGGCCAGCACACCCAACACGGTGCCGCGCGCGCTGACGCCTGCGCTTCGGGAGTTCTGCGCCTCCATCTCGTCGGCAGAACCCGTGTTCGTCACGTCGATCCCTGTGCCGCGAGCCGCGACGTCGTTCTGCTTCGAGAACGTCGAACGGAGGGTCCGAGAGAAAGGTGGCTCGGTCGCCTACGGATGGGCGATCTGGCATATGCCCGGCCTATACTTCGAAGCCGAGCATCACGCGGTCTGGCGCAACAAGTTCGGCAACCTGATCGACGTCAGCCCACAGATGGGTGGCCGCAAGCGACTGCTCTTTCTTCCCGACGACGCGACCGTCTACGACCCGTTCGCGATCCGGCAGAACATCATGGCTCCCGATGGGGACACGGAGAGAGCACGGCTGATGACGGAACTCGGGAACCGGCGGCACGCCCTGCTCATCCGCTGCCGTATCCGGGGCACGGCCGAGATCCGGCTCTACGAGGCTGACCAATTGGAATTGGCCAGTATCGACCGGCAGATAGCGGAGGTCATGGCGGGCTAGGAGCTCACCACCCTTCCGCCGCCGTGAGTCCGCGACGGCCGCCTGCTCTCGACAGCCTGAAGCGAGGAAGCATGCGGCTAATCAGATCGGCGCCCATTCCGGCACCTGCTGGTCCTGCCGGAGCCGAAGTCGCCTCCAGTCAAGGGCGGCATAGCAGGCCGCGGGTGAGGCGTCGGCCGCGAGAGGCAGCGCCGCCGCCGCCTCCCGGACGAATCGGTCACGCAAGGCACTGTCGTTCAAATAGGCCTCGCTCCACCATCGCTCGATGAGCGGACGGGCCCGGGCCAAGGCGGCGGCGCTGGGCAGCTTCCCGCGCTTCTCGTGCCGGTTGACCCGGCTGGCGCTCGGCATGAGGTTCCAGAGGTCGCCGCACGGCCATGCAGACCACGGCAGGCAGTGGTCGAGGTCGATGGTCGATGCGGACAGGCGCCGTTCCGTCCAGACGCATCGGATCTCCCTGCCTTCTGCAAGCAATCTGCTCGCGGCCAATCGCCCGATGGCGGTGCTGCGGACCGGCTCGACCCACACCAGTGCCGCTTCCGCCGCTCCCGGCGCGATGGCGAGTCCCAAGCGATCTGCGTAACCTCGGCTGATCCTCGCCCACTCCGCGATCAGCATCGGGTCGATCCAGGCGCCGAACCGGCTCATCGCCCGCCACAGATGGCCTGGCACCTCAAGCAGTCCGAACGTGCGCAGACCATCAATGTCGAGCGTGGCTCCCGACCCGCGTCCCCGCCCACGAGTGGCCTTGAAGACACGTTCGTCGCTGTTGGCATAGCGGGTGAAGTTCGCCGGCATCTCGGCGATCGTCGTCACCGTTCTGCCGATCGCCGACGCCAGCGCATCGGCTGTAGCCCCGGCGAAACTCGCGCCGATCCGCAACTCGGTCGGGGCTACGCCACTTTCGAGAAGCGATCGGAAACCCTCCTTCGCGAAACCGAGACGTTCGGTCCCGACATTCCCCGGGGCCTGCGGGATGCCCGCCCTCACGAGCGGCAGATAGAGCCGGAGCCAGTTGAGCGCGACCAGTCCGAGCGGCAGCTCGACGGCGTCCCGCCCGTCCGGTGCCGGCGTCGCGGCAGCGGGCGAATACTCCGCAGCCCTCGCGACGGCACGCAGGAGCGCGAGCTTGTATGTGGAGGACTTGCCGTCCGACAGCGCGATGCCGCGGACGAGCGGAAGCGCGCCAGTGCCGTCGTCGGGCATGCGCAGGCACATCGTCGTCCAGCGGACATCCGGACGGCGTCTCTCGTCACCAGTCTCCCCGACGCGGACCACCTCGAGGCCCAGGGAACGAGCCAGGCCCTCCACCTCACCGACCGACGTCGGGTGCATCGGCCGGTCCGATGGCGCCGGTCCGCTCCGCAGCGTCAAGACGAGCAGCGCGCCGGGCTTCATCGCCGTCGCGAGCTTACGGAGGGCGCGCGGCCTGTCGGCCGGAGCGACGTGCTGCCAGACCGCCGAGGCCATCACGAGGTCGAAGGACAGGGCGAGCGCATGCAGGCGGTCCAGCGACGGCAGGGCGTCGTCGATCCACCTGACAGGGACGTCGGCGTGAATCTCGGCCGCCACGCGCCGCATCCCCTCGGCAGGCTCGACGGCCACGACCTCGTAGCCCAGGCCCGCAAGCCAGGCTGCATCCCGGCCAGTGCCGGCACCGACGTCCAGCGCGAGCCGGCCGTCGCCGGACGGCGGCATGATGCTGAGAGCGCTGGCATGGACGGCCGAAGGGGCCAACGATTCGTATTGTTCGGCCAGAGCGCGCGCGTCCGCGCTGTACGCGGCGATCACCGGGTCCGGAGTGCTCAAGCGTCGAGTCCTGCGAACCGCGCGCGGTGACGGTCCACGTATTCGCGGCGGGGACGGAGCCGGGGATCGGCGGGCACTCCGATGCTCGCGCCTGGAGAGGGAAAAAGCGCAGTCAGCTCCCGCGGAACCTTGTTGTGAGAGACCAGCAGTCGCAGGTCCTCGTCAAGGCTGATGAGGTGGCGGTCGAAGAGCCAGTGCGCCGTCGCGGACAGCGCGATGCCGTTCTGCACCGTGTCCGGACCGCCCTCGGCGACGCTCCAGATGTGGGCGGCCTGCGCCTCGGCCTTCCCGCCACCGTTGACGATACGCAGGCCGGTGACGGCGCAGCGGTTGTCGTAGGCGTGGAGGACATGGCCGCGGAACGCCGCCGCCCGCACCTTCCGGTTCAGCAGGACCGCGACGGTCCGCCTCGGGTCGGGCGGAGAGGAGAGCAGCGCGAGCGTCTCTGGATCCAGGTGGCTCCGATCCAGCTCGAGCCTGATGGCGTTCTCAAGCGCGAGCGTGTCCGATAGCCCCGTGTCGACGATCGATGCGAAGTCGACGTCATCGATCGGCCTGACCGACCGCCCCCTCAGCGCGCGCCCCGCGTCCGCGGGCCGCGCGAGATCGCGCAGCATCCGCTCCGCGAACCTGCCATCCGTCCCGCGGTAAGGGACCGGTCGATCGAACTCGACGAAGTCGGCGACGCGCGCATAGTGCAGACCGGGTCGCACCGGGTCCGGGTCTATGACGGTGACGAGGGCCGCGGCCACGTAGGCCATCCGACCGCCCGCCGCGCCGGTCTCCCGGTAGACGATCCAATCGCCGACGCACGCCCGGGCAACCGTCAGGTAGTTGCTGGGGAAGTGGTAGCGCTCCGCGATGAGGTCGTCATACCGCGACGTGCCACTGATCTCGAAGACGCCCTTCATGTCAGGCATGATGGCTTCTATGCGCCGCCCGGGCAATCCGCGGCACGGCGGCTCGAATCGATCGGCGGCAGTCGCGCGGGCTCACGTTGATGCCGCGCGCAACAGGAGGTCGTGTCCATGATCGGGCTCCATACCCGTCGATTCGGCGCCGCCGCGGTGACACGCGAGCATCAGAACAGACCATGAGCACGACCAAGGGCGCACGGATTCCTTGTCACCGGCGCGAGCGGCCACGTTTCGCCGCAGCCGATTGAGGCGGCGTCGTCGAAACGAGGCGTGGCGTGGGCCAGTCGCGGCTCGTGGAGGAGGCTGGTCGCCAGCTCGTGGAGCGGCGCCTGCCGGGCATGAGCCTTCGGCGTGCGCGATTGTCCGAGCGGCCGACGGGGCGCCCGCTGGTCATCCAAGGCTGCACGTCTTCAGGTGCTCTCCCCCTCCAAATCGGCCCCGTTGACCGCACCCCAGTTTTCCGCCGTGTCCGCCGGGTGGCCAAGCAATCGGCAGATGCTCGTCAGCAATCCGCTCCTGCAGATGCAGAGGTCGCCGAGTGCTCGAGGGCCGGAGTTGAGCCGGCACACCGTGCTTCTGATCGCCAGATCATGAAGGAGGTTTTCAGCACCCAGCCCAGGATGACCATCGTCCCAGACATGCAGCGGAACCCCCGTCCACAAAGGACGGACGAGACGCTCGTTATAGCCGACCGGGTCAACGCTGTTGGGCCAGAAGTGGACCATGAGGGACAGGTGGCCAAGGCGGAAGAAGTAACGATAGGCGTTGCGGTAGTGCCGCATGAGCAGCGCTCCCCCGTCCGTCACCGACGAGGCTGTCTCCACAAAGAACGTCACGCTTGAACTGAACCACCACTCCGACGCGGGATCGACGCGAAAGAAGACGGATACGCCCGGCGGAAGGCCGCCGTCGCCCTTCAGATGGAGCATGTGCCGCTGAGGAACGCGACCGACCGGAGGGTCGGTCGCGACCGTCAGGACGTAGGCGGTCTTCAAGGCCCATCGCGCGACCTCTTCCGACCTGCCGGGCTCCGTCGCGCCCTCGATGCGCGAGATCAGCTCAGGTTTGGCCTCGCCCTCGATCGAGCTCATCCAGCCGTTGTTGCACTTGCGGCAGACCGCGCCGAGCAGCATGGACCCGTAGTTGTGCGAGCGCCGCAGGTGGTCAGGCGCCAACGGGGTCAGCTGCATGCTCGTGGCGATCTCGGAACTCTCCATAGGCGTATAGGAAATCTTCCGCTTCTCGAGTCCGAAGTGCTTCTGCATCCAATCGGGGATTACGTGCTCCCGGGACTTGCCCCCGCCTGCGGAGAGCGGTCCACCGCACACCCTGCAGAGCTTCTCCCCTCCCGCCGACTTGGACTTCATTGGCTCCCCCAACCGCGGCCATCGGAGCTCGAAAGCTCTGCCGGTTCGACCGCTAAATTCACGGTGCTGACACCACAGACCGGTCAGGGGTTAGTTCGCTAACCCTCACGGACAAGGGATGCCAGAGCGCTTCCTGTTCAACTTGACGCCGTCGCCCGTGGCGACAGCCCAGTAGGCGTAGTCGCCGCCGATCGACCTAATCCCTGCGGCCCTCGCTGACGCCATTCCATCGATGATCGCCTGAACGGCGAACGCGACCGCCTCGTCTTCGGTCATCCCCTCGGAGTATCGGCTGGCTGTCGAAGCCACGTGCGCCTGGAGGCCCTGCGTGTCGCCGATCCACCAGATCCGGGCCGTTGGGTTCTGGGGCGAGGCGGGACGTGCAGGTAAGAATGACCGAACGTCTCCGTGTCGCTCGACGGACCAGATGTCGGGTCTTCCTGACGATGGATCGAGCCCAGCGATGAGGAAGGTGTTGCCGCCGGCACAGGCACCGATGTTCCTGCGGTCGACCTGCTGGATCTCAGCGTCGAGGAACCGCTTGAAGTGAGGTGCGATCTGGGCCGGCCCTGGTCCGGCCCATCGTTCGAGAAAGCCAGGTAGGATCTCGCTCCAGTATCTGCCCTGGATGCGGGACGCACCAGCGCCGGCGGCGACGTCGGTGGCGGAGACCTGATGGATCTTCACGGTATCGCAGCTGACAACCCTGTCGCGCACCGTCGTCAAGCTGTCGGCCGCCAGGACCATGCAGTCAACTGCCTCGACGGCGATGATGAGGGTCACAAGCGGCTCCCAAGATCAAGCCGCCGCATCGTCCCCGACTCCTCGTCGGCGGTCCAGGAAATTCCGACCTGACCCGTGATGCTGGACCTCGACGCCAGAACGGCTCACGGCCGGATGCTCGTGGACGGCCGAACCAGGCACTTGGAGATTGCGGGTGCATGGACAGCTGGACTGCCGGAACTCGGCAGATTAGCCCTGTCCATCACATCCAGTCGGAGCTCGAGATCGCCAATCAGAAGCGCAGCGTCACGACGGTAGCCCGGGCTGTCGCCCGGCCGCTTCTCGTGCGCAACGACGGGTCCGGCCCGCATCTCGATGCGTTGGAACGCGTAATCGACGGCGCGATCCAGATCGCCATCGCCGTCGCGTTTGTGAAGTCGAAGGGTCTGGGCAGGATCGTCGGTGGGCTCAAGAAGCGCCTGGGGGCCGGTGCCGCCATCGAGATGTTCGTCGGAACGGACTTCTGCGTGACCGAGCCGAGGGCCCTCAAGGATCTTCTGGACCTCGCAAAGTCGCAGCCGAAGCTGACGGTCCTGGTAGCCAAGCCGGATGCACGGGCGACGTTCCATCCGAAGTCCTACCTCGGCGTAGGCGCGAAGGGTGCCCGCGCGATGGTGGGCTCGGCGAACCTCACCGGCGGCGCGCTCCAGACGAACGAGGAGCTCTCGGTGTTGTGGGACATGCACTTGGCAGACCCGCTCCTCGCCGAGCTTAGGGCGGTGTTCGACGGCTACCGTGCGAACCCCCGGTTCGAGCCGCTTGATGGCGTCGTGCTCGACCGATACCGCCGCAGGTTCAAGACTGCGGGAGAGGTGAAGAGCCGGATTGAGAAGGAGATCGCGGCCTATGACGCCGACGCCTTCGACCTCGCGACGCTCGCTTCGTTGCACGCCGAGTTCAGCAGCGATCGAGAGGAGGTCCTGGCGTTGGAGAGGCGGCGTCGCGACCGCAAGGCGGCGCTCGTCGTCCAGCGTCAGATCGCCCGCATGGCGAAGATCAGGAGGTTGTCCGCGCACGACCGGGAGACGTTCGAGGGTCTGTTCCGCGACCTGGTCACGTCGGCTGACGGTCATCGCCACCTCTGGCACTCGGGTGACATTCACCGCAGGGGGCAGGAAGCGCTCTCCGATCCGGTCGCCACCATCGCGCTGTTCGAGCTGGCGGCGAAGGTCGCGGCGCAGCCACCCGAGCAAGGCTATGCAAAGGTGCGCAAGCCTGCTGCCGACATAGGCGGCGTTGGCATCAACATGGTCTCGGAGATCCTGTGCACCTTCGCACCCAAGCGATACGCCGTCTTCAACGGCAATACGGCGGCCGCGCTGCGTGCCATCGGCGCCGATCCGCCGAGGTCGGTCACGTTGTTCTCGGCCGAGGCGTATGCGCGTGCGTGCGGGGTGGTGGAGGCGGTGCGCCGGCGGATAGGAGCAGACGACCTGTCGGACGCTGACGCCTTCCTGAACTGGATCTATCAGAACAAGGTGAAGCCCGCCGCGGGTAAGCGCACAGGCGACTGAAAGAGGCCGTCGGACGCGTCGCGATCGCCGGGGCCTCCTGCCCGGCACGCCATCCACGTCTTTCCGAAAAGGTGCGCCGGCACTAGCTTGAGACATGGCCGACACGCACGACGCAGAGCAGAAGCAATTCCTCTTCCTCGGAGACTCCGAGGCCGGCGGCGCAGCCAGCCAGCTCGCGGTCGCGGACATCCCCTATATCAAGAAGCGGTTAGAGTCGCGGGTCTCCAACTGGGAGGCAATCATCTAGATTCTCCGGAACGAGCCGCTGATTGGGGTGCTGGTCAAGCTCAACGCCAAGTCAATGGAGAAGATGTGCACCGACGAATACGCGGCATAATGTCGCAGCTGAACCAAAGTGCTGCGGCGACACGCCGGGAAAGCGTGCGACAGCACGCATGACCGGTGTGTCGCATTCGAATATGAAAGGCATGCTCTCGCACTCGCCTACCGTCGAAGCGGGGCGGTGGTCTTGCAGTTAGGATAGCCTGAGCATCCGACCATCGGGCTGTAGCGCGCTTTCGGGCGCTCCTTCATGCGCCCTTTGGTGCAGGTAGGACAGCTGTCGCCCGGAGCCATGGGCGTGGTCAGGTGAACGCGATTGCTGGACCGGCGTGGCTCACCATTGGGGAGATTTCGCTTGAAGTCGCACACGCCGCAGCCTTCGAAAGCACCATAGGAGCCTGAGCGCTGCGTCAGCACACCCCTACGGCATTTAGGACACGGCTGCAGTTGCCCTCCCTCCTCCAGGCGAACCTCGATCAGGTTTCTTGCGGCCATCTCCACCAAGAAACGCGAGGGCGTAGACGCCTTGGTGTATATTCGTACCTGCCGACGGGCGCGGGTCATCGCGACGTAGAAGACGCGTCGTTCCTCCGCCATGGGGAAGTCCTCGCCGTCGGGCATCGCGAGAACCAGCACCGGGTCGTCAGCGATCTGGCTAGGAAAGCCAAGATTGTCCTCGACCATATTGAGGATCATCACATAGTCGGCTTCGAGCCCTTTCGCCGAGTGGATCGTGCGGAACTCGATGTCGAGTTCGTCACCGAATTCCTGTTGCCAGGTCTGGAGTTCCTCTTCGGGCTCATCGTGGTTGTAGCGGCCGAGCAGCATGACCGTGATTCGACGCCCCTCCAGGCGATCCACAGCATCTTTCCGGACTCGCACGTGTAGCCGCTTGAGATGCGTCTCGACGCCCTCCAACGCCTTCTCCGATGATTCGAAGGCGAAGGCGACGATCGATTGTCCTTCCCTCGTGTTAGTCGTCTGAACGGTCTTTTCCAACTGGCGTGGATTGACCGAGACGAAGGCGCCCGAGGCGTCGCATAACGACTGCGGGCAGCGAAAGGTGGTCGCCATCCTCAGTTGCGAGGAGTGCGGGAACGTGCCGGCGAAGTCGGTCATCACCGTCAGATCAGCACCTGCAAAGCGGTTGATGCTCTGCCAATCGTCGCCGACGACGCAGAGATGCCCCCGTTGATCCGTTCGATCGAGCAGCGCCTTCAGAAGCCTGACTCGCGCGCGTGAACTGTCCTGGAACTCGTCGGCGAAGATCATGGTGTAGGGGCTGTCGTAGGCTCCGGCCTCGATCAGCGCCGCCGCTTCAACGAGCATATCGTCGAAGTCGATGCACGACGCATCCCGTAGCCGTCGCTCCCACTCATCCGCGATCCGCTGGTATAGGGACAGGAACCTCAGGGAGCGCGCCAAGTGCGCGTCGTCGTCCGATGCCTCGATACGGCGGCGGATGTCTGCCACGGTGGTGCCGCCGCCCTTCACGTGCTGCTGAAAGCCGCGCATAAGGTTGGCCAGAGCCAGCGTGTCCATCGGCGGCTCTCCCTTCGCTGGGCGATCCGCAGCGTAGACCGGCTCCACTCCGCGCGCCTTCAGCGCTTCGGCAAGCTCGTGGAAGGCGACGCCACGACGAATGCCGTGCGAGGTGGTCTCGAACAGTCGCGTTTCTTTTTCGGCGTGGAGATCGCGTTTCCAGGCGACGCCAGCCAGATAATCGCCGGTGAAGTGTGGCGGCGGATTTCCGTCACGACCGAGCGCAAAGTGTTCGTGGTAGAGCTTCGCATCGGGATAGTAGAAGTCTGGCCGATACTGCTGATGCGTCGCGGTCCGCGTGTCGTGCTCGTAATCCCGTTCATATTGATAGCCGACGCCGTGATAGAACAGCCAGTCGGCGATCAGACGCTCCTCTTGGCTCTTGACCCAATCTCCGTTGGCGGTGCGAATGTCACCACGAGCTGCGCCCTTCGGCTCGATCAGATCGGCCGCGCGCCCGATTGGTCGCCCGAAGATCGTGCGGAACAGGTCCCATTCGATTCCGAAGCCCGGATCGCAAGCGCGTAGGTCTTCGACGATCCTGACGATCACCTCGTTTTCCTGCCGCCGCGAACCCACCCATGGCGCTTTCGCAGGTCTCACGCCCTGAACCTTGGTAATGACGTCCCTGCCAAACGCATGGAATGTCTTGACCGTGACCCGTTCTATGCCGTCGATGCCCTTCAGACGCTCACGCACCCGTTGGCGAAGCTCGTCCGCGGCGTCCGTGTTGAAGGCGAGCAGCAAGATCTGCTCGGGTTCGGCTAGCCCCTGGTGAAGCACATAGCCCGTCTTAGCGACCATCGTGGAGGTCTTACCCGAGCCGGCAGCCGCCACGATCTGCACGGCGTCGTCCATGCAGATACAGGCGTCCGCCTGTTCGTCGGTCAGAGGCGATGCTTCCACAGTGTCGAAGAACGCCTTCAATGCGGCTTTCTGGTCGATCAGATGTTTCTGGTTGTGCGTCGCGAATTCGGCGAGGAGCTTCCTGGTCGCAACGCGCTTGGTGACGCCGAAGCTATCGCGATCCGAACCTGGCGGAGGGTATGCCTCGATGATGCGGTGCGCGGCGCTCTGCGGGATCCAGCGGGACCGATCGACTTCGGACTCCCATTTCTCACGCCAGTTGCGCTCCTGCGCCTCTTGTTCACGACGCCATCGATCCGGGTCGAAGGGCGTTGACGAACCGCCGCCGTAGGACGGTCGCTTTTCGTCGGAACCGAACATGCTCCCGACCAGCGCGACGGCCCCGAGGGCCAGCCACTCGATCACCGCCCGCCGCCCGTCACGGGAGGTTCTCTTCGCGATACTCTCCTACGACCCAGATAAAGCTCTGCACATCGATGCGATCTGCGGGACCAAGCTGCGCGATCCCGGCAGCCGTATCGTCAGCCAGGTCGAGCAGGCTGCGATACACATCGGCCGTGATCTCCGAATCATATTCGATCGCGAAGCGGTGGCCGATCCGCTCCGCAAAGTCGCGGGTGGCCGTCGGCTTCAGGAACATGTGTTGTTCGGGTGACCACAGGAACGGCAGATAGGTGGCGATAGGCCAAGTCAGCGTTCCATGCGGCGCGATCGCATTTCGCATGCCGGCGATTCCGCTGTTGAACTCGCCATTGGCGAATGCGGCTGCCGCGCGAAGGAACGCGCCGCCATGCTCCGCCAGAACCTCGCGGAGCCTGGTCGACTCCTGCAGCGACGGCATGTGGGTCCACAGCTCATCCTTCTTGAACGCTGCGGCCAGCGTTTTTCCGTCAGCATCGGTCGCCTTTTCTGCCGCGGTGAGCGGGAGCAGCGTCATGAGCGTCTTGTGGGCGTCGACCTTGTAGCGGCGCTCGCCATCGTGAGCAGTGTAACGCTGTCCGGCGAAGCCGCCGGGCATGAACTTGAGGAAGCGCGCGATCGCGCCTTCCATCCCGAAGTAATTCGGATGCGCCGTCCCAGCGAGATTCATGAGCCGCGCGCGGAGCCGGTTCCGGTCCTCATCGTGCAGCTTTTCGCCGATGACCTTCCCGCCTAGGATGACGACGCCGATCCAGGTGCCGTCCTTGTCCGCGCCGATGCGGAGGACGGCCTTGCCGTATTTCTGGTCCGTCGTCCTCATGCCATGAAAGCCTCGCTCAACCGAACGCGTCCGTTCTTGAAGGCCTGCCGGACCAGCCCCTCGAAGAAGTGGATGTTGTCCACCTCCCGGTACGCCATGGAAGCCGAGGCCTTGGAGCCCTTCGGTCCGTTGACGATGAACGAGCCATCGGCCGTCGTGACGCTCACGTCCGCCCAGGCGAACTCGGCCGGCTCGCTACCGAGGAACTTTCGCCTGGTCAGCACCACGGTGTCGTTACGGACGATCATGCTCCCGAACCGCAGCTCACCGCCAGCACCGAGCTTTTCCACCATTTCGTTGACGAGCCGAAATCCTACACCCTTCCACAGCTTCGGGACGAACGCCTCGAAGATGGCCCCGTTCTTAAACTCAGCCGTGGTAGTGGAGCTTCCGTCGGTCCAGGCGATCAGATAGTCGGTGCCGGTCGGAATGCCGTTGACCGACTTTCTCACTGCCCCCCATCGCACACCACGGACGGCAGTCAGAGCCGTCCGCCGGCCTCGCCACTCGATACCCGCTTTATCGATGGCCAAGCGGGTCTTGCTGAACGTGCCGATGTCCGCTGCATACGAAAGGTCGGCATCCTCTTGTGCCGCCTCAGCGGCCAGCTTCTCGAGAGCCTTGGCGTCCTCGGCGACCTGGTTCGCGATTCGCGGCAGGGCGGAGAAGCTGGCGCCGACCATGGCGGACACCTGCCGCGCCTCGTCGATCAGGTGATGATCGTTGTAGAGGTCGATCGACAGTCCACGGACGGCGAAGGCGAGGTTCTCACTATCCGAGTCCTTGCGACCAAGCAGGGTCGCGCTGACCTGGATCGGGTGGGTCAACTCGTCCCATGTGACGAGAAGCTCCTTCAGGGCCTCGAACAACGGCGAAAGCGCGTCCGGGCGCGTGGCAGCGAGTTCCCTGGCCTTGGCGACGAGGCGTTTGGCGCCATCAACCTCCTTGGTCATGAACGGCTGGGCGCGGAGAGCGTAGTCCGCAATCAGCTCGTGCATGAAAAGGGGGAATCGTTCCTCGGCTTCGAGCTTGTCGACAAGCAGGAACATCGCTTCCGCCATCTCGGCCGTCGGCGTCCGCTCCATCACCGTCATCGCCGACCGGCGCCAGCCTTGGCGACGATCACGCAGGACGTCCTCGGCAGACTCGGCGGAGGAGAACGATGGGAAGCCCGCGATCTCGCGGTCCTCATTGATCTCCCGCAGCACCTGATGGAGATCGACTCCATCGACAGCGGCGCTCAGCTCATCCAGGAACGCGCCCAGCTCCGCGATCCCTGCAGGCGTCCAGCGCTCGGCGGCGATCGCGAGGGCGTTTGCCTTGGCCAGCCCGGCAAGAGGTAGCTGACCGATGCGTGTCACCGGTGTCGACAGCGCCTGCTCGGCGACCTTCGGCGACGTACCGGGGAACCAGCCGAGCTCCGCCTCGAGGCGTTTGCGGGGATTGATGAGGGTCGCCCGCGCCTGCGAACATAGCTCAGCGTCGAGAACGTCAGAACGATCCTCGGCCGCCTCCATGATCCGTGCGCGGTCATCGCGCATCGTGATGCCGAGGACCGCGAATGGGTTGGTCGTCGTCACGGGGTCTTCACTGGACACGGTTACGCCCTTCCGTCTCTAGCTGCGAACGCTTTTGTTCGACCTGCGACGCGGCGAGAGGCCGGTCGTTCGACATGATAGATCGGTTGACGCAGCGGCGGTTGTAATCGTTTACGGCGTCGTTGAAGCCGTCCACGTTGCGATTGAATCGGTCGACGTCGCTGTATTGCAAGCTGTCGAGTTCCGTCTTCTGCGCGGCAATCCGCATATCCTCGGCGAGGCAGTAGCGGACTTCCGATATGCTGAGGGTGGAATAGCCTGGAAGCGGCTTGTCCAGGGCGCCATCGTCCTCTTGCGCTTCCTCCTCCGTGGTGGACGTGCCGGCATCCGCGGCATCGAGGGCTTCGCCGATAGTAGGAGTCCCGGCGCCTTCATCGACGGCGGTCATGTTGTCCGTCATCGAATCCGGGTCGTTCATGTCGGTGACGGACTCCCCGGTCTGGTCCCAAGAGCTTGAGGTAGAATAGGACGGCGACGTGGAGTCGCTGTCGCTCACGGCACGAACACCGCCGAAGATGCAGGCCTTGATCGCGAGGAGAAGGCCAATCGCGAGGATCCATCCTCCCACCTTCTTCAGGCCGCCCGTGAACGCTCCGCCATCGCTGTGGACCGGCGTGGACGGCGTTACCGGCGCGGGCGCTGGAGCCGGTGCAGGTCGCGGACCGGAGGCGATCCGGTCCGCCTTCGCGATCGCGCCATCGACGTCGGTGCTGAATTCGGACAGGCCGTCGAAGCCCCTGCCTGTTGAGTCGGTCATGGTCAGAACCCGATCCTGCGCTGGTCATCGGCGTTGCGCGACGGGCTCTTCGCCAGCGCCGCGGCAATCTCGTCAGCCCCGATCCGCTCCTTGCGCGCGCGTGCAGCCAGCCGCCCCGCCTCGCGTATGACGAAGGCGACGTCCGACAGCGGGCGGCCGGCCAGCCGGTCCGCCAGCCCGCTGAGGTCGTCCACATCGTTGGGGATGTCGGTGAGCAGAGACTGCAGCAGACCCGCGATCTCTTCCCGACCCGCGTGATCAACGTGGATGACGTGGTCGAAGCGGCCGCGGCGCAGTATGGCGGGGTCGATCGCATCGACCTGGTTCGTCATGCCGATCACCAACACGCGGTTCCTGGCCGCCTCGGGGATGCGACGCAGGAACTCCGCGATCTCCTCGACGTGGTGCTGTTGGGAACCGGCTTCACGGCTCGACAGGAACGCGTCCATCTCGTCGATGACGATGACCGAGGGGGCGGCCTTGATCGCATCCGCGAACACCTGCGCGACCTTGCGTGAGGTCTCGTGGATGTAAGGGCTGGCGACGCTGGACGCCTCGATGGGGAAGCTCGGCCAGCCAAGGTGCTCAACCAGTCGTTCAACCGCAAACGTCTTGCCGCAACCGGTCGGTCCTTCAAGGATGATCCCGCCCGGAAATCCGATTCCGAGCGCAGCGTAACGCTCCTCGTCGGCCACGATGTCGATGACGTGCTCGTTGAAAAAATCGGCAAGAGCGCGGCGACCGGGCAATTCGAAGCGTCCAATCGGCGTCGGTGACGCCTTCGGCTTGGAGGCATTGCCCTTCCGTGTTCTGGGCGTGCCGGACCGCACGGGTTTCTTGGTGGCCAACCCGGCGGTCACCGCGATCAACTCGAGATCGCCTTCGTCGAACTTCGGACAAATGCGCGCGAGCGCAACTATGTCATCACCCGACACCTCGACGCCACCAGTCATGTAGCGGCCGAGGACATCGGCTCTCGACATGGGTTCCGCGGCGGACGCATCGAACGGAACGAGCATGCCCTTCATCTCATCATAGATGACGCCACGCACTGGCTCGTCGATCGCTGCAACGGCGCTAGCGAAATTGAGCGCCTGATCGACCGTGATTGGCCGCGGCAGGTGCTCAAGCAGGTCGAGCGCGCCGGAGGCGAGCTGGCAGCGGTAATTAGTCCCGGCAAACGTCAGCTCCTTGAGCCCAGCCGGTTCAAGCGCAGTCGCCGAGGCGAACGCAGGCGTCATGACGAGAACGCGCCGGCCGCCCTTGGCCGCGTGAATCCAGAAGGCGTCGTCGACCGAGCGGATGACCCGCCCGAGCACCTGGTCATCCGGCAGCGGAGTGCCTTGAGGAAGCGGGGAGCTGGGCATCAGCCCCTCACGATGTTGGTCATCGCGAGCATCTCCTCTTCGCCGCCGCGCGTGAAGCGCAGCTCGTCCAGTGCGATGAGGAGGTCGCGGAGCGTCGCCATATCCGACCGGGCGAGAGCGGAGCGTCCCTGCTGGATCAGCGCGTCGTAGCGCGCCTGGTCGATGAACTGCTCCGGGCTGCGCGACAGCCAGTGGAAGCGCTCGACGATGAACTCGTCGGACCGCCACAGCGCCGCGATATTCTTCGACCGCAGCTCGGAGAGATGCGCCTCGAAGTCGGTGCCGTTCGCGTCGATCGAATGCTGCGCCGTCCGCACCAGCGCATCGAACGCCTTGGCTTCCTCGGGACGAGCGAACTCGCGTCCCCAGCCGTCGAAGTTCGCAACGATCCCATCGAGATCGATCTGGCGAATGACCTTCAGATGATCCTTGCGGACCTGCGAGATGTCGCGGCGCGCAGCGCGGATCTCGTCGAGGGCCTGCTTGGTCTCCTCGGGTTCGGCACGGTCGACATCGAGGCTCGCCGCCGTGGCGATCCGGTCCCGGATCGCGCCGACCCTGGGATCGTCGATGTGCCTGCCGAACTCGTCGAGCCGTCCGATCGTCGCCTGCGCCTCGACGGCCACCAGGCCCGCCGCCTGCGCATAGTCGAGCTGCGCATCCTGCCGTGCGTAGTAGTTGTGACCGCTGTCAAAAAAGCCGCGAATTTCGTCAACCGATACACCGAGACGAACCGTTCCAGCATCAGTGATCTCGTACTCGCACCGTATTTCCGATCCCACCGAGATCATCCCGTCCTCGAAGTCGGATCCCGACACTCGGAAGGTGCCGATGAATACGTTGTCCTCGACGGGCTCGCGGATGTCGCCTTCCCATAGCTTGAAGTTCAGCGCACCGGGACTTCCGGCTCGGAGCGCCTCGCCAGCTCTGAACTTCGCGACCCCCTTCTTCGGGAGCGGATCACCAGCACGAACGAGCGGAACCAGCACAGTGGGCCCGCCACGCCCCTCGAGCGCCTCGACACTGATTGTGTGCGAGGCCGGGATGGCATCGATCAACGCGGCCGTCCTGCTGATGACAATGCGATCGTTGGCGATCCCCACCGGACCACCGCTCGCGTCGAAGACGAAGACGCGGAAGCCGTTCTCGCCGGGCTTGGCCAGCGGCAGGTCAATGGCCGCCCCTTCCTTCAACTCCTTGCGGCCGGAGGACCAGCCCGTGTCGAGGCTGTCGACCTGGAACTCACCGGTGGAAGCGCCCACCTTGCGCGCGACGATTCGCGCCGAGGCGTCCGGCGTGCGCGCGACGAACGAGAACTCGAGACCGGTGGCCGACAGGGAGCTGCGCGATGCCTTGCGACCTCGGCTCTGCGTGGACCAGTCGATCGACTCGGCGAAGATGGCCGCGCCCTCTGCGACCGCCGTCATTGGGTTCACGTCGGTGGAGGCGGCGATCCCGAGCTCGAACGCCACCTTGTCGCGCAGCGGCTTGTATTGCGTGGGACCGCCTACGAAGACTACCCGGTCGACGTCGTGTGCGCTGATGCCGGCCTGGTCGAGCGTGGCGCGCGCGGACTTGATCGCTTCGTCGAGGATGGGCTCTATCAGTCGGTCGAGAGCGGCACGATCGATCGGGATGTCGAAATAGATGTCGTCGCCACGATCGTCGCGGACCCTGATCTCGGTCTCCTCCATGGCGATCACGGCGTCTTCGGCGCGGGACAGCGAGATCTTCGCCTTCTCGGCCGCCCACGTCGCCAAGCGGACCAGCGACGTATAGCGCTTGTCCGAGGCGAAGCCCTCGGGGAGATCGAACGTCTCGACGAGCCAAGGCTTGACCACTTCGTCCATCAGCGCCCGGTCGATGTCGCGACCGCCGCACATCTCGACGCCACCGTGCGCGAGGAGGCTCACACGGCCCTTCATGCTCTGTGCGATGGCGATGTCCAGCGTTCCGCCGCCGAGATCGAAGACGAGGAACGTGCCATCGCGGTTGCGCTGGCGCATGACGCTCATGACGGCCGCCACCGGCTCCTGCATCAGCGCAACGCGCCCGATGCCCGCCGACTCCGCCGCGGCAAGGGTCGCATCCTTCTGCATCTGGTTAAACGCGGCTGGCACGGTGATGACGGTTCCGGTGTCACCGTCGCGCCGCATCGTCTCCGGGAGGTAGCCGAAGACCGTGCGCAGCACTTCCGCCGAGCATTCCTCCGGCGTCATAACCTTGTCGACGGCAGACAGCCGGACCGGCGTGCTCGTCCCCATCATGCGCTTGAACAGCGTGGCGGCATTCTCCGGGCTCCGCGCGGCGCCGTCATAGGCGCGCGATCCCACGAACTTGTTGCCGCGCCGGTCGATCAGGATCGCCGAGGGCGTGACGTCGTGCTGGTCCGGGCTCTTGTAGAGGACCACATTCTCGCCGTCGTAGCTTGCGATGGCGCTATTGGTCGTGCCGAGATCGATGCCTACGTATTCCATTGGTCTAGTTCCTGAGCATCATTGTGCCGGTGCGACGGACCCCATCGGGTCCCATCACGATCGGCTCCATCATCTGATCGACATAGAGGGTGTCTTCCGGACCGAAGTCGGCCGCGTTGAGCGCCGTCGCCGCCATGCCGGTGTCATATGGCTGCCCATCCAGCGTCACGAGTCGAAGCCCGAGTGGCGCCAGACTGTCGTCGAGCTTCCGTTGAAAGTAGCGGACCTGGTTGGACTGGCGCCCTGCCGCACGGATGTCGCTGGCATCGATCGAGCGCTGAAATATGCGGCACAGTCGCCAACTCTCAACCGCGAGGTTGATGAGCAGGTCCTCGGTATCGACTGCTTCTTCCATAAGCCCCCTTTTGGAGCTCGCGACGACATTCGGCTCCTCGATTTCGGTTGTAGGATGGAGTTCAAGATGCGCCAAGCGCAGCCAAAAACTTCAGGAATTGGGCGTGGGCGCCCGCTTGGCGAGTTGCTGAGCGCCATGATCCCCGATGCCTCGCCCCTGCGCCAGATCGGCGACGGTCGGGACCTGCATCCAGTCCACGCCGATCGCCGCCATCGCCTGCAGGAAGAAGACAAAGGTGAACCGGCCGCGCGACACCTTGTTCTTGATGGCCGCCTCGGTCTCTGCGATCCCGATGGCATCCAGGGCTTCGACCAGACGGGCGTAGCTGATGCCTTTGCGCATGAGTTCGGCCCGCAACATGTTTCGCGCCAGAGCTTCCCAATCAGCGCCGCCAATCGTCCCCTCTGTCATGCCAACACCGTAAGGTCGTATCGAATGTGATAATCAGGGTATCGCATATGGCACCTTTTGCTTGCAATGCCACCTTCGCGGTGTCATATACGAGACTATGGATAGCGCGAGCGATACCGGAAAGGCAAGGCGAACGCGTAATGCGTCTGGCTCGCATTTTCGGCAGTCGAAGGCCTGGCGCACGTTCCCGCTGTCCAAGCTCGAGAAGATTACGGAAGAGGATGCCGAGACGCTGTTCCGAAAGATGCGCTGGCCGGCGACCGATGGCGAGCCCGTCTGTCCTTGGTGCGGCTCACACGAGCACTGGTATCTGGCGAACCAGCGTCGCTGGAAGTGCAAGGAGGCAAGCTGTCGGAAGCAGTTCTCCATCACGAGCGGCACGCCGCTCGCGCACCACAAGCTCAGCTTCAAGCAGATGCTGTCCGCGGCGCGCTCGTTCACGAAGGGGGCCAAGGGCAACAATGCCATCGACCTGACCGCGGACGTCGATTTCGAATACAAGACCGGCTATGTGCTTCAGCAGAAGTATCGCGAGGGCATCCTGCACTCCATGCGGGACGAACGCCTCACCGGTGAAGTCGAGATCGATGGCGGATGGTTCGGGGGCTACATCAAGCCCGAGAACCGCAAGATCAATCGCGTCGATCGTCGCCTGAAGGCCAATCTCAACGGCAAGCGGCGCGTCGTCGTCGGTGCCCGCGAGCGCAGGGACGGCGGCCGGATGATCGTCGGTGTGTTTGACACCGAGGACCAGGCCTGCGCATGGCTCTCCGAAAGCATCGACATCATGGCGACGGTGTATGCCGACGAAGCGCCCGCGTGGGACGATCTTCACGCCACGCACGACGTGAAGCGGGTCAACCATTCCGAGCTCTACGCGACGGGTGACAAAAACATCATCAACACGAACCAGATGGAGAGCTTTTTCTCCCGCCTGCGCCGCATGGAAACCGGGACGCACCACCACATCGCAGGCCGCTACCTGCTGCGATACGCCAGTGACGGGGCGTGGCGCGAGGTGAAGAGCCGCGTCGATCACCTCACCCAGACTCATGATCTCCTGAAGGCCGTCCTTGCGGCACCTCAATCCAGGTCGTTCTCGGGATACTGGCAGCGCGGCAGCGCGAACCATGTGGACAGCCTGTTCGGAGACATATTCGCGGGCCTCCACTGACCGGGTCAGTGGCGAGACACGATGTTCCATTTCCGCGCGAAGGCAGCCCCGTCGTGGGCGACGATGTTCTTCTTGGCTTTTTGTCTTAGCGTTGAGTCCACAGAGTTCCTGATCCGCTGACGCGTCTGTGGATCTACCTCGCCGACACCTTCCTGAGCTAGAAGCCGATCGGTGATCTCGCTGATCGTGAGCGGCACACCGGCCTGACGCATGACGTCGAGGGCTGTCTTGCTGATACGACCGATGCCAACGGGCGCCTTGTGGACGTTCGGGCGGACTGCCTTGACCTTTGCAGGTACCCAGGCCGGGTCTATCTCTTTCAGCAGCTCCTCGGCGCATTCGAGCAGGCGTTCGATCCGCTGCGTCCGGGCGCTCAACGTCGGCAACAGTTCGAAGAGGGACTGGATCTTCGCGACCTCGCCCTGCTTGTCCTTCAGTTCGCCCGCTAGCAGCGCATACTTGCGCTCAAGCGCGTGCTTCAGGTTCGTCTGGCCCACCGTGTCTCATCCTGCCTCAGCCTTGATCAAGCGAGATGGAATGGCACGGGGGCGTTAAAAATCCTTGGTTCAGCTGCGACATTATGCCGCGAATACGCTGACGTGCGGGGGCGCCTGTTCGCCGGCATATCCGCACATCCGCATATCGTATTCGTTCACGACAGCTTCTACGGAAACACGAGGCAGGACGAGGGTGCCGACGAGGCGTCTACCGAAGGGGACCACGACGACTGGTTCGGAGACGACTACTTCAAGCCGCTGAGCGACGACGTCACAGCACTAGTCACAGACCTGTTGGACCGGCACGACGTCCAGGTCGTCCCCTATGAACGCAACGTCGAGATAAACGTGCTCGCCGCGAGCTTCGTCGACGAGCAGCAGCGCAACGTGCTCTTCCGCTTCTACGTGCCAAAGGGGAAGGCATGGGCCCGGGTGTCAACGGCGGAGCAAAATCCGGCCACGGTGGCGGTGTAAAAGTAGGCCAGCGGTCGAGGCGTGATGACGACATGGAAAGGGCCCCG
>NZ_BMIH01000005.1 GCF_014641735.1 Sphingomonas metalli
CTGGCGCACGCCCGTCACCACGATCTCGTCGCGATCGGTGTCGGGCGGCGTGACCGCGGCCTCTTGCGAGGCGCCCGAGGTGCCGGTGGTGGCGGCGGCCTGGTCGTTCGCGGTCGGCGCGGTCCCCGCCTCCACGGCGGGGGTGCCCGAGCTCGTGCCCTGCGATCCTTCGGTCACCGGCTTGGTCGGGGTCGCGGCATCCTGCGCCAGGGCGGGCGTCGCGCAGAGGAGCGCCAGCGCGGAGACGCCGATGCTCAGGTCCGCCAGCGGGGTACGGCCGGCGGTGCGGCTCGCATGGCTCATGGCACGAACGATCATGTCTTCCCCTTTCAGTCCTCATCCCGAAACCGCCTTCCGGTGCGAGGCCGGAAGGTCTGGTGTGGCAGGCGCGTTCATTCCCTGTTGACCGCGCTGCACCGGACTATCGCGTCAAATTTCCGACGACAAGCGAAATATCGCAACTTGATATAAGTATTCTGACGACTAATCGTTTGGGCAATGGATCGCGATGCGGCATGCAGCGGCCGGACCGTTGCGGAGGGGATGGTGTCGGAGGACCTGAAGGTCAGGGTAGTCGTGCTCGGCGGCGGCACCGCCGGCTGGATGACCGCTGCGGCGCTCGTCACGCTGATCCCGCGCGCTGCCGAAGTCCATCTGATCGAGTCGGAGGAGATCGGCATCGTCGGCGTCGGCGAGGCGACGCTGCCCCATCTGCGTGCCTTCATTACCCGGCTGGGGATCGACGAGGCAGCGTTCATGGCGCAGACCCATGCGACCTTCAAACTGGGGATCGAGTTTCGCGACTTCGGCGCGATCGGCGACCGCTATATCCATCCCTTCGGCACCTATGGCCGCCCGTTGAAGGGCGTCGGCTTCCATCACTACTGGCTACGCCGACACCATGAAGGCGCGGTCCGGCCGATCGGTGACTATTCCACCGGCGTGGTCGCGGCGGAGGCGCGGCGCTTCGTCCGGCCGGCCGGCGACGCCGACGACATCGCCCAGGCCTATGGCTATGCCTATCAATTCGATGCGACCCGCTTCGCGCCCTTCCTGCGCACCCATGCAGAGGCGCGGGGGGTCAAGCGCAGCGAGGGGAAGGTGGTCGCGGTCGAACGGGACGCGCAGACCGGCGACGTCACCGCGCTGCGCCTCGAGGATGGCAGCCGCGTGGAAGGCGACCTGTTCGTCGACTGTTCGGGGTTCCGGGCGCTGCTGATCGGCGGCGCGATGGAGGAGGCGTGGGAGGACTGGTCGCACTGGCTGCCCTGCGACCGCGCGGTCGCCGCGCCCTGCGCCTCGCCGCCCGGCGGGATCGAGCCCTATACGCGGGCGACCGCGATGGCGGCCGGATGGCGCTGGCGCATCCCCCTCACCCACCGGGTCGGCAATGGCTATGTCTATTCCAGCGCCCATGTCTCGGATGCGGCAGCGGCGGACGCCTTCGTCGCCGCCCTCGAAGGCCCGCCTCTGGCCGAGCCGCGCCTCCTCCGCTTCCGCGCCGGACGGCGGCGGCGCAGCTGGGTGGGCAATGTCCTGTCGGTCGGGCTCGCCTCCGGATTTCTCGAGCCGCTGGAGTCCACCAGCCTCTATCTGGCGCAAATGGCGATCACCCAGCTGATCGAGCATTTTCCCGGCCGCCGGGTGACCGATGCCGATCGCGACGGGTTCAACGCGCTGGTCGACATGGAATATGACCGGATCCGCGACTTCCTGATCCTGCACTATCACGCCACGACCCGCGACGATTCGCCCTTCTGGGATCATGTCCGCACCATGGCCGTCCCCGACAGCCTGGCTGCCAAGATGGCGCTGTGGCGGCAGACCGCGCAGGTTTCCCACTATCGGCACGGGCTGTTCCTCGAGCCCAGCTGGATCGCGGTCTATCTGGGACAGGGTATCGTGCCGCAGGGCTGGGATCCGCGCGCCGACCTGCCCGACGCCGCCGCACTCGACGCCGCGCTCGCCGGGCTGCACGAGCGGATCGCGGCGGCGGTCGCCGCGATGCCCGATCACGCCGCCGGGCTGGCCGCGGCGGCATGAATCCGCGCACCGCGCCCGAGCGGATCCTCGTCATCGGCAGCGGCATCACCGCGCTCTGCGCCGCGCTCGCCTTCGCCCGCGCCCTGCCGCGCGCGCGCGTCACGCTGGTCGCCACACCGTTACGACCCGATGCGCTCGCCGACCGGCTGCCCGCGCTCGACACGCGCGCGCTGGCGCTCCTCGCGCGGTTCGGGGTCGACGAGCGGGTGCTGCTCGCCGCCGCCGCGGCGACGCACCGTGTCGGCCAGCGCTTCGCCTGGGGCGGCGCGCCCTTCACGGTCGAGGAAGGCGACGGGCTACCGCTGCTCGCCGGCGCATCGCTCCACCAGCTGTGGCGCGCGCACGGCGATGGGCCGCTCCATGCGCTGGTGCCGGGCGCTGCGCTCGCCGCGGCGGAGCGCTTCGTGCATCCGGACGAGGAGATCGGCGCGCTGCGCGCCCGCTTCGACTATGCGCTGCGCCTCGATCCGGGAGAGGCGCCTGCGCTGCTCGCCGCCGTCGCGCACGCGGCGGGCGTTCACATGGTCAGCGCCGGCCGGGCCGTGCCTGCGCCCGATGGCGGCGCGACGATCGACGGCGAACACGTCACCGCCGACCTGGTGGTCGATGCCGCAGGCCCCCGGGAGAGCGACGACTGGATCGACTGGCGCGAGACCCTCCCCGCGGACCGCCTGCTCCTCGCCGCCGGCCCGCCCGCGCCGTCGCCGACCGATCACTATCAGGCGGTGGCCGATGGCTGGACCGCACGCTGGCCGCTCGCCCGGCGCACGCTGACGGGCTTCGCCTATGCCGGAGCGATCACCGACGATGCCCGGGCGCGACGTGCGTTCGGCACCGGCGCGGAGGGTGTCGCGATCCGGCCGGGACGGCGCGCGACCCCGCTGACGGGCCGGTTGCTGGCGCTCGGCGACGCCGCGGCCGCGCCGGGCCCGCTCGGCTGGCACGGACTGCCGCTTGCGCTCGCCCAGCTCGAACTCGCGCTCGACCTGATGCCCGCCCGCAACGATGCGCCCGACATCGCCGCCGAATATAACCGGCGCGCAGGCACGATGGCCGAACGCGTCCATGCCTATGCCGCCGCCTTCTATCTGGCGGGCGAGGCGCGCAAGGGCGCCTTCTGGCATGCGCTGCGCGACCGGGCCGCGCCGCCGGAGCTGGCGACCGCGCGCGCGCAATTCGGGCGGCGCGGCACGCTGCCGCCGATCGAGGATGCGATGATCGCCCGCGGGAGCTGGCAACAGGCGCTGACCGGACTCGGCATCCGGCCCGAGATCGCCGACCCCTTGGCCGTGTCGGTGCCGCGGACCAGCGCGGTCGCGGCCCTGACCCAACTGCGGCAGGCGGTGGCGGCGCTGGCAGGTGCCCTGCCCCCCTATCCCGATATGCTCGCAGCGATGCGGCGGGATGAGCGGCGATGAGCGGCGAACCGATCGGGCGGGTGGTGATCGTCGGCGGCGGCACCGCCGGCTGGATGGCGGCGGCCGCCGCCGCGCGTTTCCTCGACGACGGGCAGCGCACGATCACGCTGGTGGAGTCCGACGCGATCGGCACGGTCGGGGTGGGCGAGGCGACCATCCCGCCGATCCGCGGCTTCAACGCCCGGCTCGGCCTCGACGAAGCGGAGTTCCTGCGCGCCACCGGCGGCACGCCCAAGCTCGGCATCGAGTTCGTCGGCTGGACCGATGGCACCGACCGCTACTTCCATCCCTTCGGCACCCATGGCCGCGACATCGAGGGGCTGAACTTCCACCAGCTCTGGCTGAAGCTGCGCGACCGCGAGGGGATCGGCCCGATCGACGACTATGCCATGTCCGCCGTCGCGGCGCGGGCCGGCCGCTTCGCCCCTCCGTCGCCGGACCCGCGATCGCCCCTGGCGGGGCTCGAATATGCCTATCATTTCGACGCCGGCCTCTATGCCGCCCTGCTGCGTCGCCATGCCGAGGCGCAGGGCGCGCGGCGGATCGAAGGCCGGATCGTCGGCGTCGAGCGCGATGCGCGCGGCCATGTCGCGGCGGTACGGCTGGAAGGCGACCGGCGCGTCGCGGGGGACCTGTTCCTCGACTGTTCGGGCTTTCGCTCGCTCCTTCTCGGCGAGGCGATGGGCGTGCCGTTCGACGACTGGTCGCACTGGTTGCCCTGCGATCGCGCCATCGCCGTTCCGACCGAACGGCGCGACCCGCTGCTGCCGATGACCCGCGCCACCGCCCATGACGCGGGATGGCAATGGCGGATCCCGCTCCGCCATCGCACCGGCAACGGCCATGTCTATGCCAGCGCCTTTGTCGGGCAGGACGAGGCGGAGCGGGTACTGATGGCGCATTGCGACGCGCCGCCCACCGGCCCGGCGCGCCACCTGTCCTTCACCGCGGGGCGGCGGCAGCGGCTCTGGGCGGGCAACGTCGTGGCGCTCGGCCTGTCCGGCGGCTTTCTGGAGCCGCTCGAATCGACCAGCATCCATTTGATCCAGATGGGCATATCGAAGCTGTTCGGGCTGTTCCCCGACCTGCGCTTCAGCGATGTCGAGCGCGACGAATACAACCGCCTGATGGGCGACCAATATGCGTCGATCCGCGACTTCATCATCCTGCACTATGCCGCGACCCGGCGCGACGACACGCCCTTCTGGCGCTACGTCCGCACCATGGCTTTGCCCGAAACGCTCCGCCGCAAGCTCGCGCTGTTCCGCGAGAAGGGGCGGATCTTCCGCTATGATGACGAGCTGTTCGCGATTCCCAGCTGGGTCGCGGTGATGCTGGGCCAGGGCATCATGCCCGACGGCTACGACCCGGTCGTGGACGCTCTGGACGAGGGCCGCCTCCTCACCGCGCTGCACCAGATCCGCGCCGGCAACGCCGCCATGGCGCAGCAGATGCCGGCGCTGTCGTAGGGGGCAGCCTCAGATCCGTCCGGCCGCGACCAGATCGGCGAGCGCGGCATTGACCCGTGTCTGCCAGCCGGGCCCACTGCCCCGCAGATGGTCTACCGTCGCCGCATCGAGGCGGATCTTCACCTCAACCTTCGGGGCTTCCAGCCTTGGACGCCCCCGCCGCGACGGCTTCATGCCCGCCATGAAGTCCGCATCTATCGCCGGATTGTCATCGTGGAGTTCCGGATCAAAGACTGGCATGATAATATCTCGCCTCGTGCTTCTCGGCTCTTCGCAGAGAGATCGCCCGGATGGCATCCTCATGCGAGCCCTCCGTGAAGACCAGTACGTGAAGCTGCCCATCGATCGGGCCCAGCGCCACGAACCGAACCTCGCCATAATCGAAGCGGTCGTCTTCGCGCTCCAGCGTCACGTTCCAATCGAGCCTGGCTGCGTCTGCCAATGATCGGCCGTGCTTGGCGCGATTGGCGACCTCCTTGGCAGGATCGAACTCGATCTGCATGATTTATCGTGCACCCGTTTATCGGGGTTGTCAAACCCGATGCGGTCTGCGCGATGACCCGACCCCCGCTATCGCAATCGCGCGATCGCGGCGGCGTGTTGCGCGATCAGCCGCACCGTCGAGTCGCCGGTGAAGACGCCGTACCAACCCTGCGGCTCGTGCGGGGGATCGCCCATATAGGCATGGTCGCCGGCGCGGAAGCGGAAGTCGGGATGCTGCGCGCGCGCCTCGCCGTTCCACGCCCAGAAGTTGGTGCCCGCGATCGGGCCGCCTTCGGCCATGTCGCGCTCCGCCGCCGCATAGATCAGCCCGTAGAAGCGGTCGCGATAGACGGTCGTCGCCGCGGGATCGTTGCTGCCGCCGTCGCGCGGATAGCCGAACTCCTCGATGATCAGCGGCTTGCCGAGCTGGCGCGCGAAGCCGACATGCTGGGCCAGATACGCGCCGCTCAGTGCCTCGCCGCGCTGGAAGGTGCCGGGCAGATCCGCCTGCCGCACCCAGTCCCAGTTGTTGGGCCAGATATGCGCGGTGAGATAGTCGATCTCGGCGATGCCATGTTCGGCCAGCACGATATCGGCCTGCTCCAGCGACCCCTTCAGCCCTTCCGATCCGGTACAGATCAGATGGTTGGGATCGAGCGACCGGATCAGCCGCGCGCTGTCGCGCACCCAGGCGTAGAAGGCCGGCAGGTCGGCATGCGCCGCGTCGCCCGCGGGCCGCGGCTCGTTGGCGAGCTGCCACGCCATGATCGTCGGATCGTCGGCATAGCGCAGGCCCGTGACCGTATTGGTGCGCGTCACCGTCGCGCGGATCCAGTCGTGATAGAGACCGATCGCGGCGGGGTTGCGGTAGAAGGCGGCGTTGGCGTTGGCGAAGGCGGGCCAGGGATGCGCCGGATCGTTCATGTCGATGTAGCGGCCGCCATCGACATAGGAGAGATAGGTCATCATCCCGCCCGACCATTCCCAGAAATTGGTCAGGTACAAGACGGCGCGCATGCCCCGCCGCCCGATCTCCGCCAGCGCATGGTCGAGCCCGCCGAGCAGCGTCTGGTTATAATCGCGCCCCGGACCGCGAAAGCCCGGGCGGATCGCGTTGCGCAGCGGTCCCTCCTCCGCCGAGGCCAGGATACGCAGATTGGTCACCCCCATGGCCTTGAGCGCATCGAGCTCCCGGCCCAGCCGGGCGCGATCGCCATAGGGGGCATCCGCGCCGAGATAGGCGGCGTACCAGATGTTCGCGCCGGCGAAGCGATAGGGCTCGCGGCCCGCCATCAGCCGCATGCCGTCGCGCCGCACGAAGAGACGCGGCGCGCTGCCGGGCGCGCCTCCCAGCGTCGCGCACCCGGCGAGCAGCGCGGTGGAGCCCAGCAGGGTGCGGCGGTCGAAGTTCATGGTCATCGTCCTGTCCGGGCGCCCCGCCGGCCGGACCCCGGACGGTCGGCGACCGCGTCCAGCGTCAGGTAGCGGGGAGCGTTGTAGGCGGCCCGCAGGGTCTCGGGCGTGTTCTGATTGCCGCCGGTCAACCAGCGCGTGTGCCAGGTCATGAACCAGAGCCACTCGGAATCGGGGCCGAGCGTCGCGGGATCGGGGATCGGCCCGTTCTCGTGCAGGCAGATCGGCACGGTCCCGCCGACGATCCGCTTCACCGCGGCGAACATCGGCGCCAGATTGCCATGGTCGGCGGCATAGATGTCGGCGCCGGCGATATCGACAGTCTCGCGGCCGGGATAGTAGCGCGGATCGACGTTCTGACCCGCCCAGCCCAGCACCCAGATCAGATTGTCCAGCCGGTGGCGTACGGTGAAGCGCGTGAACATCGTCGTCCAGAGCGCGCGGAAAGCGTCCGGGCCGTGCTTGCCCCACCAGAACCAGTCGCCGCTGAACTCGTGGTAGGGCCGCCACAGCACCGGCACGCCGTGGTCGCGCAGCCAGGCGAGTTCGCCCGCCACCGCGTCCATCTGCTCGACCATCGCGCGGTTCTCCGCCGTTCCCTCGCGCAGCGCCGCATCCACGTCGAAGTCGCGCTTTGAATTCTCATAGCCGGTGCCGATGGTCGGCACGCCCCAGTGCCAGCAGAGCGTCACCACGCCGCCGCGCCGGTGCCAGTCCAGCGCCCGCTCGCGCACGCCGGTCCAATCGGCGGGATGGATGTAATCGAGCCCGAGCAGCGCCGGCTGTCGCCCCGTCACCCGCGCGATATAGGCCAGCTCGTCGCGCGGCGGACCCGGATTCTCCTGCTGCCCGGTCAGCGTGCGGCGTCCATATTGGGACCATAGCCACGCATAGAGCGCCCGCGCCGCCGCACTTGCCTGCGGCACGGCGAGCCGGCGCGACGGGTCCGGCCCAGCGAGGGCGGCGGCGGGCGTCAACGAACAGGCGGCGGCCGCCGCAAGGGCCTGGCGGCGGGTCCATGCCGCGGCACCGCTTCCGGCCATGCTCCGCTCACCCGTCATCATCGCCTCTCCCGCCGCTTCGTTGCGCGGAACGTGGCAGTGCCGAGGATAAAAGAAAATCATTTTCTTTGTAATTGCCCTAAGCACCGCAAGGCTTTACCCGCCGGACCGAGCGGCTAGTCTGTACGGGCGGCGGTCGGTTGCCGGGAGGAGGCTGCGATGCCGGGCTATCATGCGACGATCAGGCTGGCGCTGGTGCCCTGTGCGGCCCTGATGCTGGCGGCGGGCGATGCACCGCCCGCGCGGGTGCGGATCACGCCGGTGCCGCAATCGGCCGACGAACGCGGCGGCACCTGGCTCGACCTGCATCGCGGCGGTCGCCAGGTCGTGGACGCGGCCAGTCCCCATGGCGCCTTGCGGCAATGGCCCGGCAGCTATGTCGAGGGTCGGTTCCGCGGCCCTGCGGTCGATCTTGCCATCGGACCCGGCGAAGTGGCGCTGCACGTCAGCATCGACGGAGCACCCCCGGTGGCGCTCGTCCGACCCGCACCGGGTCGCTACCGCGTCGCCGCCGGCTCAGGCACGGAAGTCCATCGCATCCGGGTCGACGTGGTCAGCGAGAGCCAGTCCGGGCCGACCCGTTTCGACGGTATCCTCGCTCCCGCCGGCACCAGGGCGCTGCCGCCCCCGGCCCCGCGCTCGCGGCAGATCGAGTTCATCGGCGATTCGCACACCGTCGGCTATGGCAACACCTCGCCGGTGCAGGACTGCACGCCCGACGCGGTCTGGCGCACCACCGATACCGCCGCCGGTCCGGCGGGGCAGCTCGCCGGCCGCTACGCCGCCGACTATCGGGTCAACGCGATCTCGGGGCGCGGCGTGGTGCGCAACTATGGCGGCTTCGACGCGCCCACCCTGCCCCGCGCCTATCCCTTCGCGCTGCTCGACGGCACCACGCCGGACCGGTCGCCGGGCTGGCACCCGCAGGTGATCGTGATCGGACTGGGCACCAACGACTTCTCGACCGCGCTCAAGCCCGGGGAGCGCTGGCCCGACCGCGCGGCGTTGCATGCCGACTATGAGCAACGCTACGCGGACTTCATCGCGTCGCTCCGCCGCCGCGACCGGCAGGCGCTGATCGTGATCTGGGCGACCGACATCGCGGAGGGCGAGGTTGCCACGGAGGCCGCGCGCGTCGTCGCCCGCCGCAACGCCGACGGCGATCGCCGGGTGGTCTTCGTCCGGGTCCCCGGCCTGGGGTTCCAGGGCTGTCACGGCCATCCCGACCTGGCCGACGATCGCGCCATCGCCCATGCGCTGGCCGGCGCGATCGACGCGCGCGCCGATACATGGACACGCGGCCGGCGGTGATCCCCGAGGGCCCGGACGGTCAGCGGACCGCCATCAGCTGCGACGGATAGGGTTGCAGCAGCGCTACGGCCTCGTCGATCGGTGCGGTCAGCCATCGGTCCTGATCCTCGGCGAGCAGGATGACGGGCATCGCCTTGGGATGCCTGGGCGCGACCAGGGGATTGGGCTCGGTGGTGCAGAAGGCGTAGACGCGGTCATGGTCCTGGTCGAACTTCCACAGGCCGGCGAAACACGGCGTCTCCTGGTCGGCGACCGTGAACCACCAGTTGGTGTCGCCGGGACCCTGCCGGTCGACGGCGGCCTTGGGCTCGGCGAAGCGGGTGAAGGGCACGAGGCAGCGGTGCTCGGCTTTCAGCAGCCATGGCTTCCACATGTTGCTCTGCATGTTCCGGGCGTTGGTCCACCAGTCGTAGAGAAAGGGCATTTCCCCCTCCCGCGCCGGGCGCTTGCGCGGCTTGCGGGTCGGGAAGCCCCAGCGCATCGTGCTGAGCACGCGGCTCCCGGCCTCCTGCCGCACGACGAAGCCGGGCTTGCCGGGGGCGGCATAATCCTTGTCCACGGTAAGGCTGTTGGCTTGGTCCTCCACCGCCGCGAGCGCGTCGAAATAGCCGCGCGGATCGGTCTTGATGCTGTAAAGATTGCACATTCTGCCGTTCGATCATGAGCGGTAGCGCGACACAAGCTTCTTCCAGCTGGCCGCGTCCGGATAGGGAAACTGCGCGCCGGTCGGCGGGTCCCGCCCGACCGTAAGCCGTGGGCGGACGGCCGCGCCGCCGCGCCCGCCGCAGGACGAACAGCGCAGGCGGCCGATGACGGCGGGCAGCGCATCGTCCCATCCGCGCCGCTGGAACAGCCACCAGAGCGGCACCGCGTCGAGGATGCGGACATGGCGGCAGCGCGGGCAGGTCAGCCGCAGCGTCCGCTTGTGCAACGCGCATTGCTCCAGTGTCCGGAGGCGCCGGCCGACATGGTCGTGCTCCGCATCGGCGGTGCGCGCCGACAGGGCTTGGCGACCATCCTCATCCGCTCGGTTCATCGATTCGACTCCGCAACGCCTTGACCCCTTGATCGAATCTCTGGAACATAAAGCGAACAGATGAGTCGCTGCAATGATGTCCGCCACCGCTCGCCGCCATGAAGCCGAGGCGCTCCTGAGGGAGAGCGGCGGCGACTCGCGCGCCGGCGCAGCGGGGGTGCTGCCGTTCGGAATCGCGGCGGTGGACGACCGGCTCGCCGCCGGCGGACTGGCGCTGGACGGGCTGCACGAGGTGTCGCCAGCGACCCCGACGCTGAGCGACGATGCGGCGGCGACGCTGTTCGCGGTCGGGATCGCCGCGCGGGCGGCGGCGGCGCAGGGCCGGCGGGTGCTCTGGGCGCTGACCCGCTTCGACCTCTATGCGCCCGGCCTCGAACAGGCGGGGCTCGACCCGGCGACGCTGCTGTTCGTCGAGGCGCGCGAGGACAAGGACGTGCTTGCCGTCATGGAAGACGGGCTGCGCCATGGCGGGCTCGCCGCGGTGGTCGGCGAGGTGAAGCGCGCCGACATGGTCGCCACCCGCCGGCTGCAGCTCGCCGCGATGACCGGCGGGATCCCGGCGCTGCTCTCCCGCCGCTGGCGCAAGGCGGGCGTCTGCCCCTTGGGCGAACTGTCGGCGGCGATGACGCGCTGGCGGATCGTCTGTGCGCCCTCGGCGCGGCTGCCCGCACAGGGCGTCGGCCGGCCGCGCTGGACCGTCGAGCTCGCCCGCCAGCGCGGCGGGCCGGGCTTCACCCTGGAACTGGAGGCTTGCGATGCCACGGGTCGCCTCGCTCTACCTGCCGCACCTCGCGATCGAGCGGTTGCGGCGGCTGGAGCGGCCGCGCGCGCTGCCTGACGCGCCCGCGCTGCCGCTGCTGCCGGTCGACGACGATCCCGGCGCCTGTTCGGTGCCACGGGGCGGCGGCTGGCGGCCGGGCGCGCGCTGGGCGCAGGCGGAGGGCGCACGCGCCGCGATCGCCGAGGAGGCGGCGGCGCTGCCGCTCCACCAGCAGCCGACGATGCGCGAACTCGGCCGCCGGTCGGAGGCGGCGGAGCATCCGTTCAAGCGGGCACCCGTCGCTGTCGCCCGCCAGCCGGTGCCGGCGGCGCCAGTTGTTCACGCGGTGCCGCTGATCCTCGCCGAGGCGATCGGCCAGCGGCAGCTGATCGCCGCCGCCTGCCCGGCGGCGCTGGCGCTGGGGCTCGTGCCCGGCATGGCGATCACTCAGGCGCGCGCGCTGGTGCCCGATCTCGACATCCGCCCCGCTGATCCAGCGGCGGACGGGGCGGTGCTCGACGGCCTGACCCTCCACGCCATGCGCTACTGGACCCCGACCGCCGCGCCGAGCGGGGCGGACGGGCTGTGGCTCGACCTGACCGGCGCGGCGCATCTCCATGGCGGCGAGGCGCGCTTCTGTGCGGGGCTGGTCCGCTTCTGTCGGCGCTTCGGCTATACCGCGCGGGTCGCGGTCGCGGGGACGCCGGGCGCGGCCCATGCGCTGGCGCGCTACGGGCGCGAGGCGGTGACGCTGGTCCCGGCCGGCGGCGAGGCGCAGGCGATCAGCGCGCTGCCCCCCGCCGCCTTGCGCCTGACCTCCGACGCGATCACGGCGGCGCAGCGGTTCGGCTTCGACCGGATCGCCGACCTCCTGCCGCTGCCCCGCGGGCCGCTGGCGCGGCGGCTGGGCCTCGCCAGCGTCACCCGGCTCGACGCGGCGCTCGGCCGGGTGGCGGAGCCGATCGTGCCGGTCGTGCCCGAGGAGACGCCGGTCGCGAAACGCCGCCTGCTCGAACCGATCGGAACCGCCGAGGCGATCGAGCAGGTGATCGCCGACCTGCTCGCCGACATGATGCTGCTGTTGCAGGCGCGCGGGCGCGGCGTGCGCACTTTGGTGCTGCTGCTCGAGCGGATCGACGGCAGCGAGCAGCGCCTCGCGATCGGCACCGCGCGCGCGACCCGCGACGCCGCGCATCTCGCCCGCCTCTTCCACCTGCGCATCGAGCGGATCGAGCCGGGCGACGGCATCGAGACGATGCGCCTCGCCGCGACCCGCACCGATCCGCTGGGGGCGACCGCGGTGGCGGGCGATCTGACCGGCGAGGCGGCGGTGCCCGACGTCGCGACGCTCGTCGACCAGATCGCCGGCCGGGTCGGCGAGGCGGCGCTGTTCACCGCCGCGCCGGTCGAGAGCGACGTGCCCGAACGTGCGGTGCGCCGCGCGCCCCCGCTCGCCGCGCCGACCGGCTGGCCGGCCTGGCGACGGCCGGTGCGGCTGCTCGGCCGGCCCGAGCCGCTGACCGGCGTGCTCGCGCTCCTCCCCGATGCGCCGCCGCGCCGCTTCACCTGGCGGGGGCAGGTCCATGCCGTGGTCGCGGGCGACGGGCCGGAGCGGATCCATGGCGAATGGTGGCGGCGCGACGGCGAGGTCTGGGCGGTGCGCGACTATTTTCGCGTCGAGGACGAAAGCGGCGCGCGCTTCTGGCTGTTCCGCCGCGGCGACGGCGTCGAGCCTGCGACCGGCGATCTCAGCTGGTATCTCCACGGGCTGTTCGGCTGATGGGCACTTACGTCGAACTTCAGGTGACGAGCCATTTCTCGTTCCTGCGCGGTGCTTCGTCCCCTGACGAGCTGTTCGCCGCCGCCGCGTTGCAAGGCCACACCGCGCTCGGCATCGTCGATCGCGGCAGCGTCGCCGGGCTGGTGCGCGCGTGGGAGGCGCAGAAGGCGACGGGCGTGCGGATGATCGCGGGGGCGCGGGTCGATCTCGACGACGGCCGCGCGCTGCTGCTCTACCCGACCGACAAGCCCGCCTGGTCGCGGCTGACCCGGCTGCTGACCCTTGGCAAGTCGCGCGCCGGCAAGGGCGGCTGCACGCTCGGCTGGTCGGACGTCGTTGCTTGGAGCGACGGGCTGGTTGCAATCCTGCTGCCGGATGAGGCGGATGCGGTGACCACGGCGCGCCTCGCCGAATTGCGCACGACCTTCGGCGCACGCGGCTATTGCGGTCTTACCTTCCGCCGCCGGCCCGACGATGCGCTGCGCCTGCACGACCTCGCCGCACTGGCCGGAGGGGCGGGCGTCCGCGCTGTCGCCCTTGGTGACATCCTCTATCACGCCCCTGAGGCGCGGCTGTTGCAGGACGTCGTCACCGCGATCCGCGAGAAGTGTACGGTCGATACGCTCGGCTACCGACGCGAACGCCATGCCGACCGGCACCTCAAATCCCCGGCCGAGATGGAACGGCGCTTCGCCGCCTTCCCCGATGCGATCGCCGCCACCGCCGCGATCGCGCGTGCCTGCACCTTCGACCTCGGCGAACTCAGCTACCAATATCCGCACGAGCGGGTGGTCGAGGGGCTGACCGCGCAGGGCGCGCTCGAACAGCTGACCGAGACCGCGGCGGCGCGGATGTTCCCCGACGGCGTGCCGCAAGCCTATCGCGACCAGATCGCGCACGAGCTGAAGCTGATCGGCGAGCTCGGCTATGCGCCCTATTTTCTCACCGTGAACAGCATCGTCGCCGAGAGCCGGCGCCGCGGCATCCTCTGCCAGGGCCGCGGCTCGGCGGCGAACAGCTGCGTCTGCTTTGTGCTCGGCATCACCAGCATCGATCCGATCCAGCACGAACTCCTCTTCGAGCGCTTCGTCTCCGGCGAGCGCCGCGAGCCGCCCGATATCGACGTCGATTTCGAGCATGAGCGGCGCGAGGAGATCATCCAGTGGATCTATGAGACCTATGGCCGCAACCATGCCGCGCTGACCGCCGTCGTCACCCGCTATCGCGCGCGCGGCGCGGTGCGCGAGGTCGGCAAGGCCCTGGGTCTGCCCGAGGATCTGACCAAGGCGCTCGCCGGCCTCGTCTGGGGCTGGAGCCAGGAGGGCGTCGGCGAGAAACAGGTCGCGCAGCTCAACCTCAACATGAACGACCGGCGGCTGCGCCTGGCCTTGCAGCTCTCCCGCCAGCTGATCGGCGTGCCCCGCCACCTGTCGCAGCATCCCGGCGGCTTCGTGCTGACCCACGACCGGCTCGACGATCTCGTCCCCATCGAACCCGCCGCAATGATCGACCGGCAGGTGATCGAATGGGACAAGGACGATATCGACGCGCTGAAATTCATGAAGGTCGATGTGCTCGGCCTCGGCATGCTCGGCTGCATGAACCGCGCCTTCAACCTGCTGGAGGAAGCCAAAGGCATCCGGGTCAGCATGGCCGACCTGCAGGACGACGACCCGGACGTCTATGCGATGATCCAGAAGGCCGACACGCTCGGCACCTTCCAGATCGAGAGCCGCGCGCAGATGTCGATGCTGCCGCGGATGAAGCCCGCTCGCTTCTATGACCTCGTCATCGAGGTCGCGATCGTCCGTCCCGGCCCGATCCAGGGCGACATGGTCCACCCCTATCTGCGCCGCCGCGAGGGGCGCGAGAAGCCGGACTATCCCCGCCCCGAGCTACGCGCCGTGCTGGAGAAGACGCTGGGCGTGCCGCTGTTCCAGGAACAGGCGATGAAGGTCGCGATCGTCGGCGCGGGCTTCACCGCGGTCGAGGCCGACCAGCTGCGCCGCGCCATGGCGACCTTCAAGTTCACCGGCGGGGTCAGCCATTTCTACGACAAGCTGGTCGAGGGGATGGTGTCGCGAGGCTACCCCCGCGATTTCGCCGAGCGGACCTTCAAGCAGATCGAGGGCTTCGGCTCCTATGGCTTTCCCGAGAGCCACGCCGCCTCCTTCGCCAAGATTGCGTACGCCAGCTGCTGGATGAAGCATCATCATCCCGACGTCTTCTGCGCCGCGCTCCTCAACGCGCAGCCGATGGGCTTCTACGCCCCGGCGCAGGTCGTCCGTGACGCACGCGAGCACGGCGTCGAGGTGCGCCCCGCCTGCATCAATGCCAGCCGCTGGGACTGCACGCTGGAGCCGGCCAAGGGCCGCTATCGCGCCGTCCGGCTGGGGCTGCGGCAGGTGCGCGGGCTCGCCAATGCGCATGGCGCGGCGATCGTCGCGGCACGGGGAGTCGCGCCCTTCCATTCGGTCGAGGAGGTCTGGCGGCGTGCCGGCGTGCCCCGCGCCGCGATCGAACGGCTCGCCGAGGCCGATGTCTTCCACACGCTCGGCGAGGACCGCCGGCAGGGCTTGTGGAAGGTGAAGGGGCTGGGCGAGGCCCCCCTGCCGCTCTTCGCCGCCGCCGATGCGCAGGCCGCGGTGTTCAGCCCTGAGGGGCTGGAGCCAGACGTGCCGCTACGCCCGCTGACCGAGGGCCGCGAGGTGGTGGAAGATTATCGCGCGCTCCAGCTCTCGCTCCGCGCGCATCCGCTCGCCTTCCTGCGGCAGGAGTTCACCCGCCGCGGCATCACCCGCTGCGCCGACCTCGCCCACATCAGGGACGGCCGCCATGTCGAGGTCGCCGGCATCATCCTCGTCCGCCAGAAGCCGGGCAGCGCCAAGGGCGTCCTCTTCATCACCATCGAGGACGAGACCGGCATCGCCAACGGCATCCTCTGGCCCGACCGGTTCGAGGCGCAGCGCCGCACCGTCATGTCGGCGGCGATGATCGGGATGAAGGGGCGGGTGCAGAAGGAGGGGCAGGTGATCCACGTCATTTGCGACCGGATCATCGACCATGGCCCGCTCCTCGCCCAGGTCGGCCAGATGGACTTCCCGCACGCGACCGGCCGTGGCGACGGCGCGCGCCATGCCGGCAGCCCCGACCGCGGCGACGCCGGCTGGCGCCCCGGCCCTCGCGACAGCTATTGGCCGCCCCACGCCAACGGCATGGATCCGGAGGCGGTCGTGCGGATCAAGTCCCGCGACTTTCACTGATCCCGCGTGTCACGCCACCATCGGATCATCATCGAGCTCTCCCTCCACATCCTGCGCGCCGCCGCCGCCCGCTCGGGAAAGGGCAAGGTCGACACGATCGAGGTCCGCCTCGCGCTGCGCTGCCTGATCGCGCATTGCCCGGAGCGCTGGCCGCTCGACATGTTCTGGAACTCGGCCGGCACCGATCACGATATCGGCCGCGCGCAAGGCTGCACCGCAGCCCTCAACGGCATCGTCCGGCAGCTGCGTCCCGGATCCTGATCCCTTGGAGTGTCTGACGGCACAGGCTCATCCTCATGCCGGTCCGCGCTCACGCCAGGGCTCGACGGCAGTCCCGCCGAAGATCTGCGCGCGCGGCAGGTCGAAGATGAAATAGGGGTTCAGCGAAGGCGGTGCGCCCGCAGCGTCCAGCCGTTGGCGTTGCTCGGGGGACAGCAGGATATCGAGCGACGCGACATTCTCGCGCAGCTGCTCCGGCCGGCTCGCCCCGACCAGCACCGACGCGATGCCCGGCCTGCCGGCCACCCATGCGAGCGCGACCTGCGCCATGGGCCGGCCGACCTCCTCCGACACGCCGCGCAGAACGTCCACGATGGTGAAGTTCGCTTCGGTGAACAACATGCCGCCATAGGGATTGTCGCCGTTGAGCCGACCGTCCCGGCCGCCCGCCCCGGTGTCGCGCGTGTTCGGCAGGCTCCCGGCCGGGCCGAATTCGGCCAGCTTCTCGCGGCCGTACTTGCCCGTCAGCATCCCGAAGGCGAGCGGGCTCCAGGCTACCAGCCCGAGCCCCAGCGCCTGCCCGGCGGGCAGCACGTCCAGTTCGACCCCGCGATCGATCAGCGAATAGCTGTACTGCAAACCGACCGGCTCCGGCAGGCCATGCGCGCGCGCCAGCGTCGCGATCTGCGAAGCATACCAGGCGGGAGCGTTGGAAAAGCCGTAATAGAGGATGTCGCCCCGGCGCACCGCATCGGTCATCGCGCGCAGCACCTCCTCGGGCGGGGTCGTGCGATCCCAGACATGCGTCCAGTACATGTCGATATGGGAGGTGCCGAGCCGCCGCAGCGATCCTTCCAGCCCATCGCGGATGTTGCGCGCCGAATTGCCGCCCGCGAGCGGATTGCCCCCGCCGCGGGGAAAGCCCGACTTGGTCGCGACCACCAGCCGGTCGCGGCCGCCCCGTTCGCGCAGGAAGCGGCCGATCATTGCCTCGCTTTCGCCTCCGGAATAGACATCGGCGGTATCGATGAAGTTGCCGCCACCTTCGACATAGGCGTCGAAGATCGCACGCGAGCCGGCCTCGTCGGCGCCCCAGCGGCCCGCCCCGAAGGTCATGGTGCCGAGCGCGAGCGGGCTGACGGCGAGGCCAGAGCGGCCCAATGTGCGGTAGTTCGTCATGTCCACGGCAAGTCACTCCTGTTCGCACCGGGACCTAAGGCCTGCCGGCGCGCGCGATTAGCCGTTGCGAGCCGCAAGGGCTTGTGAGCATGATGCAACAATGCGCCGCGGCGACCTCGACGATCTCGCGGCGTTCGCCATCGTCGCCCGCCAGCGCAGCTTCACCCGCGCCGCAGCCGAGCTGGGGCTGTCGCCGTCCGCGCTCAGCCATGCGATGAAGGCGCTGGAACAGCGGCTGGGGGTCCGGCTGCTCGCGCGCACCACGCGGTCTGTCGCGCCGACGGCGGCCGGCGAGCAGTTGCTGCAGTCGCTCGATCCGGCGCTGGCACAGCTGAGCCAGGGCCTCGCCTCGCTCGCCGACTGGCGGGATACGCCCTCAGGCACCGTGCGGCTGACGACCTTCGGCTATGCGGCGCGTACCATCCTGGCGCCCAGGCTTCCGCGGTTCCTGCTCGACCATCCGGACGTCGCGGTCGAGGTGATCGTCGAAGACCGGCTGATCGATCTCGTGGCGGGCGGATTCGATGCCGGCATCCGCCTGGGCGAGTCGGTCGAGAAGGACATGGTGACCGTGAAGGTCGGCGACGACCTGCGCACCGTCGTGGTCGGCACCCCCGCCTATTTCGCGCGCCACCCGCAGCCCGAGACGCCGGCCGACCTCGATCATCACGTCTGCGTCAACTATCGCCTGCTCGGCGGCGGCGGCCTCCTGCCCTGGGAGTTCGAGGAGGCGGGTCGCGACCTGCGTCTGCGCGTATCGGGGCAGCTCATCGTCAATGACGAGGTGCTGGCGGCGGCGGCGGTCCGCGCGGGCGCGGGGCTCGGCTATATGATGGAGCATGACGTCGCCGCGGAGATCGCCGACGGGCGACTGGTGCAGGTGCTGGCGCCCTGGTGCCCCCGCTACCCCGGATGCCGCCTCTATTATCCCGACCGGCGGGTCACGCCGGCGCTGCGCGCCCTGATCGGCGCGCTGCGGGTCTGACCGGATCCGCGACGCGACCCCAGGCGCTCCGCCGTCCTAATGGCGGGGCAAGGCCGGATCGCCGGTCGCCGGATCGGGCGGCAGCGCCGCCATGCTTTCGGCGGTGAGCAGGCGCCAGGGCGCCGGCAGATAGTCGGTCGACATGTAGAAATAGAAGGCGCAGCTGCCGTCCGGCCGGTAGCTGCCCCCCTTGACCAGACCGAGGGCGACCGTTCCCAGGAACACCGGGCCGCCGCTGTCGCCGCCCTTGCAGGCGGGCCCCGCGACCGTCGTCCAGGTCGGCAGGCACGCGCCGCCGCACAGGTCGCCCGCTGGCGCGAAATCGGTCAGCTCGACGAGCGAGCAGCTATATCCCGTCCGCTCCCCGCGATGGCAGACGACGTCGCCCGCCCTGATGCTCGCACGCGACCGCGCCCCGGTGACGGGGCGCAGGATCGATCGATCGGCATCGCCGGCGAAAAACGGTGCGAGCGGCGCGGGACTGAGGTTGATCTGGACGTCCTGGTTTCCCCAGCCCCACTGGCCTTCGAACGGCAGGTCCTCGACGATCCCGGCCGCGTCGCGGACTTGCAGCGTGTCCGGGCAATGGGCTGCGGTCGCGAGCGCGCGGCGCGCACCGTCGGTCACGACGAAGCCGGCGGTACAGACATAGCGGCGCGGGTCGCCCGGCACGCCGCCCATCATCCGCATGCCGCCGACGACACCTTCGCCCTGGCCGCCGAAATCGAGTGCCGGTTCCTCGACGACCCGCAGGCGCACCGGCACCCCGGTCATCACCGACAGACGATCGCGCAACGCCTGCTGCCCCTCGCGGGCGACATCCGCGCGCGACACGACCGCCACGATCTCGCCGCTCCGCTGGTCGATGCCGAGCCCGGGGGGGCTGATCAGGCTCGCGCGGATCGCGGCCTGCTGGGTGGAGATCGCCTCCACCATCGCCGCATGGCTCACGCTCGCGCCCACGACATACACCAGGTCGATCCGCTGCCCCTCGAGCTCGACCTGCTCCGTCGCGACCGGCTCGGTACCGGTCAGCCGCACGACGATCCGAAAGGCCGGGACATGCTCGACTGCAATCCCGACAAGCCGATCCGCGAACCGCGCCGCGACGGCATCGGTGATCGGAACGCTGGCCTCCTGCAGGCGCAGCTGGCGCAGCGCCACCGCAGGCGCGATGCCGAGCCGCATGGCGATGGTTTCGGCGTCGCGATCGAGTCCCGGCTCGACCGGCGGCGCCGCTGGCACCGGCGGCGCGTCGGCACGCTGCGCGAACGCCGGCACCGCCGCTATCAACATGGTCGCTGCGGCCGCCGCAGCTTTCAGCCACCCACTCACCCCTCGGATCATAGCGAGGCGCGGTGGATGCGAGGTGAACGACCGAATGCGATGGGGCGGCAGGCGATCACGCTCCAGCGCCCGGTACGCCGCACCACGCGCACCTGCCAGCGGCCGCGCGTCGCCCGCAGGAAGGATCGGTGCAGATGCGCGGCGTGCTGCGCGAAATCGGGATAGTCCACGCGGTGATGCGCCAGCACCAGCACGCCGCCCGGCCGCAGCGCCGCGGCGACGTCGCGGGCGCACCGCGCCATGGCGCGGGCGTCGAGATAGTAGAGAAGCTCCGCCACCAGCGCGCTGTCATAGCGCGGGCGCGGCAATCGCGCAGGCACGACCAGCCGCAGCGCCCGTGCGCGCCTGCGCCCTTCCAGCGCCCGGGTGACGAGCGCAACGCCACTCGCCGTCGCCTCGGTGGCGTCGAGCCGCCGTGCGCGCGGCGCGATCGCGGCGCTGTTCGAACCATTGCCGGCGGCGATCTCGAGGATGCGCCCCCAGGGACCGGCTCCCATCGCATGCAGGATGGCGCGCCGCTTCAGCGCTTCGTCGCGATCGGTGAAGGTCGACCAGGGGTCGGCGTTGTCGGCGAACTTGCGCTCGAACCCGGCAAGGGTGATCGGCCTCACGGGCGCACCTCGAGGAACAGCTCGCGCGGGCGGGTAAAGGCAGCGATCTGCGCGCGCGTCATCGCGAAGCCGCGGGGATCGTCGGTGATCCGTCCCGATTGGGTGCGATAGCTGCGCACCGCAAAGCGCTTCGCGAGCCGCTCCTGCGCGGTCAGGCAGAGCGCCCGGGCACCCGCCAGCGGTCGGCCTGCGGGCCAGACGGGATAGGCCAGCCTGCGCAGGCCGGGCCGGCGCAAGGCCACGATGCAGGCTGCGACGGTGCGATGATCCCGATGGTCGTCACGATCGAAGGGGGCGACGACCAGCATCGCACCGTTATGACCGAGCACGCGCGCGAGGCTTCGCCGTGCCGCACCGCTATGAAGGTGGAGTCCCCCGTCCGGCAGGCCGAGAAAGGTCACCGCGCCCGCCGCCACGCCGACCCGGCGCAGGACGCGACGGCTCTCGCGCTGCCGCTCCGCCACCAGCCGCGCGCGCGGCCAGCGCGGACTGGACGGATGGGAGGCTGCGCCGTCGGTCACCACCACCACCCGCACCGGAACCCCGCGCCGCCGCGCGCGGCTGATCAGGCCATAGGCGCCGATCGCCTCGTCGTCCGGATGCGGCGCGACGACGAGGAGACGCGGCGCCGTCGTGAAACCCCGCGTCACAGGCCGGCGGTCAGCAGGCCCGACGCGACCGCCGCGCCCACGTGCATGCGCTGCGCGTCGGGCGCAGGCTGGCGCAGGTACATCGACAGGTCGGCGATCGTGGCGGCAAGCGGGTGCGCCGCGAACAACGACTGGACGCCCACCGCCTGCTCGGCGAGCTCGATCGCCGGTCCGCCCGCCGCATAGACGGCGGCGCGGGCGGCGGCGACCAGCGGCAGGCGCGCGGCCTCGTCGCCGAACCAGCCTGCCGCGGCGGTGCGGATCGCGCCTGCGGCCGCCTCTGCCAGGCCGTACAGGGCGGCGAGGCGGCCGGCCTGGTGCGGATCCCCGGCGCGTCCGGCCGCGACCAGATGCGCGGCACTATGATCGAGCAGGGCGGCGATGCCCCCCGCCTGCACCGCCGCGAAGCGCAGCGCGCCGCCGCTGAACCACGGCTCGCGCACATAGTCGCCGGGCGCGCCGATCAGGTCGTCCTCGGCGACGGGCGCGTCCCGCCACCGCACGACATGCGTTTCCGACCGCTGCATCCCGGTGACCCGCCAGAAGGCGCGGTCGATCGACGGCGGCGTGCGCGCAAGGTCGAGCAGCAGCAGCTGTCGTCCCCCCACGCCGTCGATGCCGATCAGCGCGTGGGACAGCAGGCCCGCGCCACTGGCAAAACTCTTGCCGCCGGTGAGCCGCATCCCGGTCAGGCCGAGCGGCTCGCCCGCCAGGTCGGCATTCCACACCCCGAACGCCGCTCCGTCCGCCACGGCCGCGGCCACCCGCTCCCGCTGCGCCGCCGTCCCGTAGCGCAACACGATCTGCACGGCATCGACATGGCCTTCGAACAGGCGGCCGAGCGGCAGGTCGGCGCGACCGGTTTCGAACAGGAGCCGAAGCAACTGCAAGAGCGCATCCCGGTCGACGGGATCGCCCAGCCCCGGCAGCAACGTCGATCGGGCGGCGATGGCGCGGCGCAGGTCGATCATGCCGCCCGCCGCCCGGCGGCCATGCTCGCCAATGCGGCCTCGGCCTCCGCGAGCGTCACCTGCCGCATCCCGGCTGGCGGGGTCGGGACGACGCACATGGCGAAGGCCTCGGCATTGGCGCAGTCCCGCGCCACGCCGCGAACATGGTCGGTAGTGAGACCGATCGCCGCGGCGAGCGATGGATAGTCGCCGCCCGCAAAGGCGTGGCGGGCCTCGGCGTGGCGGCGATACTGCCAGGCGACGTCCTCGGGATGAGCGACCGCGATCGCGTCGCTGTCGCGATCGAGCGCCCGCAGCGCACCGGCGAGGCCCTGCGCGACGCGGCCGAGGCGGCGGTCGGAGGTGTGGACGACGCTGGCGGCGTCGCGCCGCACGCGCAGCCCCGCCCGCGCCGCATCGTCGACCAGCCGCGCATCCTCGCCGTGCGACAGCGGCAGGAACCCTCCGAGCGTGCGATAGGCGGCGGTCGGAAGGCCGAGATTCGCGCCGCTCGCATGGTGGTGGCTGGTCGTCGCCTCCCAGGCGACGGGATCGAGCACGCGCCGGATTGCGTGGAGTGCCTCGTAATAGCGTTCGATGCGATCCTGGAGCGGGTTCGGCCGGGTGACGGTGCGCACTACCTTGCCCGCGACGATATCGGCACGGCGCGCGCCCGCCACCATCGCCTGCAACCAGTCGGGAGCGGGGGTGCTGTCGGCATCGGTGCTGAGCAGCAGACCCTCTCCCCCCAGTGCCGAGAGGCCGAGGAGCATGGCCGCATGTCGCGCCCGGCCGGCATTGGCACCGGGCTGGACCATGTGTTCGACCATGACCGGCAGCGATGCGCGCGCGCCATAATCGCGCACGACGTCCGCGCTCGCATCCTCGCAACTGTCGAGCAACAGACAGAGCACCGGTGAGACATCCCGCCGGTCGAGCAGCTCCAGCGCCGCGAACAGGCCGGGAAGCGATGCCGCCTCGTCGCGGGCGGGCACGCAGATGGCGACCGGAACCACGCCCGCGCGCGATTCCGTCACCACTTCAAACCTGTTTGCATAAACTATGTGTAGCGGAGTGTCGCGCCGGCGACGTTGATGCGGATCAAGCTGCCGATGGCGGGGCCATGATCTCCCGTGTCGCGGCCGTCCTGCCGATCCGGCGCTCCGCGAACCGGATGGCGCCGTCGCTCAGCCGTTCGGCGACGACGCCAATGGCGATCCCGGCCAGGACGTCGCCGGCATAGTGGGTGCCGCGCGGAACCTGCACGATCGATACCGCCAGCGCCGCGCCGCGCGCGGCCGTCCGCCGGTCGGGATAGGCCCGGGCGAAGGCCTCGCCGACGGCCATGGCCCCCGCGCTATGGCCGGAGGGGAAGGAATTGTCCTCGTGCCGGTCGCTCCGCCCCGGCCGCATGTGCGGATCATCGCCGCTCTCGGGGCGGGTGCGGTCGATCGTCGCCTTGATCCGGCTCTTGACCCAGGTGGCGAGGCTGTGCGCCGCCAGCATCTTCAGCCCCGTCGCGGCAAGCCGCCGATCGCGCTGCACCATGCCGACCAGGGTCGTGGCGACGCAGACCGCGCGCATCTGGGGCTGGTCGCCGATCTCGCTCGCTACTCCGAGCACCCGGATCGGCCAGCTGTCGCTGCGGGTGTTGACCCTGTCCGTGATCCGGTGATCGGTCTGCTCGACGGCGGTGACCGTGCGTTTGGCGCTCATGGCGGATCAAACACCTGCATCATAGCTTTGGCTCCGCCGGAGCTAGCGATCGTCGCGCCCACTCCCCTGCGCTCCGCCGTTGCGCTATCGCCGGGCGATGGCGAGGAAGAAGCGCTACCTCACGGCGACCATGGCCGACGGTTATGTGAAGACGATCGGCCCCACCACCGCGCCCTTCACCCACTATTGGCGGATCGTCGCCCACCTCCACGACGGCCGGACCGAGGTCTTCTGGGGCCACGCCACGTCGGCGAGGGAGGCCGCTGGCAAGGCGGCGCTGACCGAGCAGGCGGCGCGGCGCCATGGATGGAAGCGCTTCGACTTCGAGTTCGTCCCGCTGGCTGAGCATTGACCCCGCGGACCCGCCACAAGGGCGGTCGCCATCGTCGTCACTTGGCCCTATGTACCCTTCACCGCTGCCGAACCGACCGTAGGCCGCAGCGGCTGAGAGACCATCGCGCTCCCGCTTACGACCGGGAGCAGCGCTATCGAGTACGAACCCGCGCATCCTTGCGCCCCATCGTCCCGGTACCGGCTCTCGGACGCGCCGTCCGATGATCGGCCCGGCCTCTCGTCCATCGCAACTCCGCGGCCGGCCCGGGACGCACTGCTGCGCGGCGCCGCCTTCGTCCGGACGCGCTATCCGGGTGATCAGGCCGGGCCGAGCGCGATGATGGTCTTCAACATCCTGCGCGAACTGGACGTCCTGTTCGGATTGGCGATCAGCGAAGCCGTCGCCGACCGGGGTCTGCCGCCAGTCGAATCCGGGTCGAATGTGGCCCGTCTCGAGTGGCTGCAACCGCACGTCCGGCTCGCACCGCAGGAGCGCTCGGCGTTGCGCAGGCTCGACGGCCGCCGGAAGTGGATGGAGCGGCACGCGTCCGATGCTTCGGCGGCGGCACGGCAGATCCACTTCGCCGCCGACCAGTTGGCGCCGGCTGCCCGGCTCTATTCCGGCCTCGCCGAAAGATTATGCGGTTAGCGCCGCCCAGCAACGGAAAGTTTTGCATCAGCTTTGCCTGCATCAACCAAGCTCGCTCGAAACGCGGCTATGCTCCTGAAACCGAGGGGACGGTGGACGAGGAACGTCCGCCCGATTTGTGCTGGCCTCGCTCCTCGGTGTCTTTATTGAGATCGCTGTCCGTCCTCACGGTCGAACAGCGGCGCGGCAGGTGCGGGAGTGGGTCTTGATGGTTTCGAATGACGCGCGCACGGGCATTGCGGGCCTCGACAATGTGCTTCGGGGCGGCTTCGACCGGTCGCGCTCCTTCCTGCTGGAGGGCAGTCCGGGCACGGGGAAGACGACGGTCGCGCTCCAGTTCCTGCTCGCGGGCGTCGCAGAGGGCGAACGCTGCCTCTACGTCACGCTGTCGGAAACCGAGGACGAGCTGCGCGCCTCCGCGGCCTCGCATGGCTGGGACCTTGCCGGCATCGACCTTTACGAGCTGATCCCGCCCGAAAACCTGCTTGACGAGCATCAGCAGCAGAGCCTCCTCTATTCGTCGGACCTGGAACTCGGCGAGACGACGAAGCGCATCTTCGAGGTCTTCGAGCGCGTTCGGCCCGATCGCGTGGTGCTCGACAGCCTCTCCGAGATCCGGCTGCTGGCGCAAAGCTCGCTCCGCTACCGGCGGCAGATCCTCGCCCTCAAACATTATTTCGCGAAGAGCAGCGCGACGGTGCTGATGCTCGACGACCTCACCACCGACACCAACGACAAGACCGTTCATTCGGTCGCCCATGGCGTGATCCGCATCGAGGAACTGACGCCCGAATATGGTGCCGAGCGCCGCCGCATCCGCGTCATCAAGTACCGCGGACGACGGTTTCGCGGCGGCTTCCATGATGCGACGATCCAGGAAGGCGGCTTCCGCGTTTTCCCGCGCCTGGTGTCGGCCGAGCACAGGGCTGATTTCGCCCGCGATCTCGTGATCACCGACAAGCCGGAATTCAACGCGCTGCTGGGCGGCGGCATAGAACGCGGGTCGAGCGTCCTGGTGCTTGGGCCGGCCGGTACCGGCAAGAGCTCCGTCAGCCTGACCTTTGTCCGGACGGCGATCGAACGGGGCGAGCGCGCCGCCATGTTCGTGTTCGACGAGGAAATAAGTCTGCTCGTCCAGCGTGCGCGCGGCATCGGCATCGATTTGCAGGTGATGATCGACGCCGGCGCGCTCCATTTGGAGCAGGTCGACGCGGCCGAGCTCTCGCCCGGCGAGTTCGCCGCGCGGGTGCGGGACTGTGTCGAGACGCGCGGCGCTCGGACTGTCGTCATCGACAGCCTCAACGGCTACCAGGCGGCGATGCCGGGCGAGCAGGCCCTGGTGCTCCACCTGCACGAGATCCTCCAATATCTGAATCGGCAGGGCGTCACGACCTTCCTGACCGTCGCCCAGCACGGGCTGGTCGGCGACATGCAGACGCCGGTCGACGTCACCTATCTGGCCGACACCGTCATCCTGCTCCGCTATTTCGAGGCGCTGGGCCAGGTCCGCCGGGCGATCTCGATCGTCAAGAAGCGAACCGGCCCGCACGAGAACACGATCCGCGAATATCGGATCGATCAGAAGGGCATCACGCTCGGCGCACCGTTGACGAAGTTCCAGGGCGTGTTGCGCGGCGTGCCGGTCATGCTCGGCGAGGATGGATTGCTGGAGGGCGACGGCGCGTGAAGCGGACGACCGTTTCCGAACGGGCACTGGTCCTCGCCCCGGTCGGGCGCGACGCGGCGATCGCGACCGGCATCCTGCGGGAAGCGGGACTCGAGAACGAGGCCTGCGACACGCTGCCGCTGCTCGTGACGCGGCTGGACCATGGCGCCGGCCTCGTCGTGATGACCGAGGAGGCGATCACCACGGCCGATCTTGCACCCTTCGCGCGCTGGATCGCCGAGCAGCCGGAATGGTCCGACCTCCCGATCATCCTGCTGACCAGCCGCGGCGGCGGACTCGAGCGCAATCCCGCGGCCGCGCGGCATCTCGAGATCCTCGGTAACGTCACCTTCCTCGAACGCCCCTTCCACCCGACGACGCTCGTCAGCCTCGTGCGCGCGGCGATCCGGGCGCGGCGGCGCCAATATGATGCGCGCGCACGCCTGCTGGCGCTCCAGGACAGCGAAACGCGCTACCGCACCCTGTTCGAGAATATCGAAGTCGGCTTCTGCATCATCGAGATGCTGTACGATGCCGAGGGGCGTCCGGTCGACTATCGCTTTCTCGAGGCGAACCCCGCCTTCGAGCGTCAGGCGGGCTTCGACCCAAGGGGGCGGCGCGTGCGCGAGGTCGTGCCCGAACACGAGCAATTCTGGTTCGACCTCTACGGCCGCGTCGCGGCGACCCGCGTGGCCGATCGCTGCGAGCAGGGTTCCGCCACGCTCGGCCGCTGGTGGGACGTTCATGCCTTCGCCGTCGGCGATCCCGGCCAGAACCGCGTCGCGGTGCTGTTCAGCGACATCACCGCGCGCCGGAACGCGGAATTGCGGCTGCAGGAAATGAACGAGACGCTGGCGACGCTGGTCGCCACCCGGTCCGCGGAGCGCGACCGATTGTGGAACCTGTCGCAGGACATGCTGGCGCGGGCGAGCTACTCCGGGATGATGTCGGCGGTCAGTCCGGCCTGGGAATGGGTGCTCGGCTGGAGCCCGGAAGAGCTGCTCTCGCGCGGCTATGCCAGTTTCATGCACCCGGACGATGCCGGACCGACGCTGGCCGCGATCCAGCGCATGTCGGAGACCGGGCAGCCCACCCGCTTCGAGAACCGCATCGCCATGCGCGACGGGGGATGGAAGTCGATCGAATGGACGGTCGCGCCCGAGGCGGACAATCTCAACTTCATCGCGATCGGCCGCGACCTCAGCCATATGAAGGCGCGCGAGATCGAACTCGAAGCCGCGCAGGAGGCCCTGCGCCAGAGCCAGAAGATGGAGGCCATGGGCAGCCTGACCGGCGGCGTCGCGCATGACTTCAACAACCTGCTCACCCCCATCATCGGCTCGCTCGACATGCTCCACCGCAAGGGGCTGGGCACGGATCGGGAGAGAAGGCTGATCGACGGCGCGCTCCAGTCGGCGGAGCGGGCCAAGACGCTGGTCCAGCGGCTGCTCGCCTTCGCGCGCCGGCAGCCGCTCCAGCCGACTGCGGTCGATCTGGCCGAGCTGGTCGGCGGCATGACCGGCCTGATCGGATCGACGCTGGGGCCCGCGATCGACGTTCGCGTCGCGCTGGATCCCGACCTGCCGCCGGCGCAGGCCGATCCCAACCAGCTCGAGATGGCACTGCTCAATCTGGCCGTGAACGCGCGCGACGCGATGGACGGCAGCGGCACCCTGACCATCGCCGCCTCGCAGGTCAGCACGCGGGAGGCGACCGCCACCCTTCCCCGCGGCCGTTTCGTGCGGCTCAGCGTGATCGACACCGGCAAAGGCATGGACGAGGCCACCCGCCAGCGCGCGATCGAGCCCTTCTTCTCGACCAAGGGGATCGGCAAGGGGACGGGTCTGGGCCTGTCGATGGTGCACGGCCTTGCCGCCCAGCTCGGCGGGGCGCTGACGATCGCCAGCGAGCTCGGCAAGGGCACGAGCATCGAATTGTGGCTGCCCGTCAGCACCGGAACGGTGGCGGCCGATCCCGAACTCGCCGAGCGCGAGACCACCCACAAGGGCAACGGGGTCGCATTGCTGGTCGACGACGAGGATCTCGTGCGGATGAGCACCGCGCACATGCTGGGCGATCTGGGCTACAAGGTCGTCGAGGCGCGCTCGGCCGAAGAGGCCTTGCAGATGCTCCGCGACGGCTTCGAACCCGATGTGGTCGTGACCGATCACCTGATGCCCGGCCTGACCGGCGCCGAGCTGGTCCACATCCTGCACGACGAACACCCCGCATTGAGGACGCTGATCGTCTCCGGCTATGCGGAAGCCGACGGCATCGACCCGGACATGCCGCGCCTCACCAAGCCCTTCCGTAGCGCCGACCTGGCGATGAGCCTGTCTGGCTGACAGCCCGGATGAGCCTCTCGCTGGCCGAGGCGCGACGCATCGCGCTTGCGGCGCAGGGCTTCGGCCGCCGCATGCCGGCGCTGGCCACGGAGGCGCAGGTGCGCGCGGCGGTCCGGCGCGTCGGGCTGCTCCAGATCGACAGCGTCAACGTCCTGGCCCGGGCGCACTATCTGCCGCTCTTCTCCCGCCTCGGCGACTATGACCGGTCGATCCTGGAGCGCGCCGCCTGGGGTGTGCGGCCGCAGCGGCGCTATTTCGAATATTGGGCGCACGAGGCCTCGCTGCTGCCGCTCGCGGACCATCCGCTGCTGCGGTGGCGGATGGACCGGGCCGCGCGAGGCGAGATCGGCTATCACGCGCTCCGCCGCTACGCGACCGAGCACCGGCGCGAGGCGGAGGCGGTTCTCGCCCGGATCGCCGCCGACGGTCCGCTGACCGCCGCCGACTTCGAGAACGGCGCGAGCCGCAGCGGCTGGTGGGAGTGGAGCGCCGTCAAGCACGCGCTTGAATGGCTGTTCTGGTCGGGCCGGATCACCACGGCGACGCGGCGCGGCAGCTTCGCACGCGTCTACGACCTGCCCGAGCGGGTCCTGCCGCCCGCCATCCTCGCCATGCCCACGCCCGCAGCCGCCGGCGCGCAGCGGGCGCTGGTCGAGCGGAGCGCGCGGGCCCTGGGTATCGCGACCGCCGCAGACCTGCGCGACTATTACCGGTTGAAGCCCGAGGAGGCGGACCATGCCATCGCCACGTTGGCCGAAGATGGAACCCTCGCGCCGGTGCGCGTCGAAGGCTGGAGACAACAGGCCTGGCTGCACTGCGAGGCGCCCCCGCCTCGCCGGGTCGGCGGGGCGGCCTTGCTGGCGCCGTTCGACCCGCTGATCTGGGAGCGCGGGCGCACCGAGCGGCTGTTCGGCTTCCGCTACCGCATCGAGATCTATGTGCCGCAGCCGCTGCGGACCCATGGCTATTACGTGCTGCCCTTCCTGCTGGACGAGGCGCTGGTCGCGCGGGTCGACCTGAAGGCGGACCGGCAGGCCGGCAGGCTCCTCGCCCACCGGATCGCGATCGAGCCGGGCGCACCACAGGATACGCTGCCCCGCCTGCGGATCGAGCTGGACCGCATGGCCCGATGGCTCGGCCTTTCGGATGTCCACATCGGCGGGATCGTCGATCCCGAATGATCCGGCGCGCGGCGGCCGCCGTGCAACGTCCTGCCCGACGTGCGTCGGGCTACCATGCCACCACCGCGCGCGCGGCGCGTTCGGCAGCCATGCCCAGCGGAAAGAACAGCGCCGTCACCGAAGATTACGCCCGCGGCCGACGCGACGGGCTCAGGCTGGCGCTCGCCGTGCTGGCCGCGGAGGAGGCGAAATGGGCCGCGCTCCTCGGCGAGAGCCGCTCGTGGCGCACCAATGCGACGCGCGAGGTGCGCCACAAGGCGTTGCAGGTCGCGCAGACCCGGGTCCGCACCGTCCTGAACCGGATGTCGCCGAAGGCGGAAAGCCCGGCACTCGACGCAGAACTGGAAGATGCGCTCGAGGCGATCGGCCTGTAGAGCATCGAGACCCCTCTTATCGCCTGCCCCGGGGCCCAGTCGAAAGGCTCGGGACCCACCTCTGCCTTGACGTCGCCCAGCGCGAACGGGTCAGTCCAGTTTCGAACCCATGCCCCGCTCGCGGCCCCAGATCACCGCCCCGCTGCGGCGGTTGGTGCCGGTCTTGGCATAGATGCTGGCGACGTGATTGCGCACGGTATTGCGCGAGATCGTCAGGCGCGCGGCGATCGCCGCGTCGTCCAGATCGTCGCAGATCAGCTCCAGTATCTCGCGCTCGCGCGGACTGAGCTCGACGGGCGCCGCATGCGGGGCGGGGCTGCGAAGCGTCGCCAGCCGGTCGAGGATCGAGCGACTGAGCCAGCTCGCATCCTTCAACGCCTCCTCGATCGCGCTGCCCAGCTCCGCATCGCCGCGGCGCCGTTCGGTGACATCCTGGAACACCCACAGCCCGCAGGCGTCGCCCTGCACGCGGATCGTCTCGGCGGAGACGAGGCAATCGACCACGGCGCCCGAACGCGACACGATCCGCGCGTCGCGATTGCGCAGCCCTCCTTCCCGCGCCAGGTCCGCCGCCCATTGGCGATGGAGCTCCGGTGCATCCCACAGGCCGATCGCGCTTGCCTCGCGGTCGATCAGCGAGCCGGCATCATAGTCGGTCAGCGCGCAGAAGGCGGCGTTGACGCTGGTCATGCGCTGATCGGCCATGCGCGTGATGGCCATCGCGACCGGCGCCATGTCGAAGACCGCGCGCAGATGTACCTCGCTGGCGGCGAGCGACCGCTCGGCATCCTGGCGCGGCTGAAGATCCGCGAAGGTGAGCAGCAAGGCGTCCTCGCCGGTCACGTCGATCGGCTGTCCGGCGAACAGCACCCGCCGCCGCGAGCCATCGGCGACCAGCAGGTCGGCCTCGGTCTGGGGCACGACCGCGCCGTCCTCCATCTGCCGCTGCATCGCCGATCGATCGGCCAGGCCGCCCAGCAGATCGAGGCCGAACAGCGATCGGCCCAGCAGGTCGTCCGGCCGGAAACCGGTCAGCGCAACGAAGCCCGGATTGGCCGCGACGAGCCGCAGGTCGCGCTGGCGGACGATGATCGCGGGGGCGGGGTTGGCGCGGAACATCGCCTCGAACCGCACCTCGGCATCGACGCGCGCCGACACGTCGCTGAGCACGATCGCCAGATAGTCCGCGTCCCCGCCATCGACGTCCATGACGACGTCGCGCACCTGATGCACCCAGCGCGCCTCGTCCTCGCCGGCCGGCGCGACCTCCACGATCATGTCGGGTATGTCTTCCCCGGCCAGCAGCCGGAAGATCGGATAGTCCCGCCGCCGCAAGGCCTTGTGCCCCGCGGTCCACAAGGTGAAGCGCGCGGCATAGTCCTCCGCCGTCGCGCCCAGCGCCTCGATCCGGTCGACGCCGTGCATGGCGAGCGCGGCCGCATTGGCGCTGAGGATGACGCCGGTCGGGTCGAGCAGGATCACGCCGTCGAGCAGTTGCGCCATCAGCTGTTCGAGATGCCGCAGATTGGGGCGCGTCTCGGCGGCGGGGGAGGTCTGCGGCATCGGTCCTCAACCCGGCACCCCGCCAAGCCGTTCCGCAGGCCGCTACCATGCGGCCTAGTGCAATCATACTAGGGCGCGGGCCATCGTCGGGGCGCGGATTTGAACGCGGAGCCCCGCCCTCTCGTTTCAGCAGCCTCATCCACCAGACGGAAGGACCAGCCATGGGCCTCATCATTCTTCTCATCGTCGGCGGCCTGATCGGCTGGGTCGCCAGCATGATCATGCGCACCGACGGTCAGCAGGGCATCCTGCTCAACATCGTCGTCGGCATCGTCGGCGCGGTGCTCGCCGGCTTCCTTGTCACGCCCCTGATCGGCGGCGCGCCGATCACCAGCGGCGTGATCAGCATCCAGTCGGTGCTGGTGTCGCTGCTGGGGGCGATCGTGCTGCTCGCGATCATCAACCTCTTTCGCCGCGGCACGGTCCGCTGAGCACGGGAGTGACGGACATGACCCAGCAAACGGCTTCGGCCATCTTCGATACGCAGGCGGAGGCGGAACGCGCCGTCGCCGACCTGCGCGACGCCGGCGTGCCGCATCACGCCCTGTCGGTCGTTACCCAGCGCGGCGGCACGACGACGACGGCCGACGCGGCCGGTGAGGTCACCGACGAGGAGCATGGCAGCGTCGCCCGCGGCATCCTCGGCGGCGGCGCGCTCGGCGCCGGTCTCGGCGTCGCGGCGCTGGCGATACCCGGCGTGGGTCCGCTCGTCGCGGCGGGCGCCATCGCGGCCTCCGCAGTGCCGGGCGCCATGGCGATCGGCGCCGCTGCCGGCGCCGCGGCGGGGACATTGAACGAGACGCTGGGCAGGCACGGCATCGATCGCGACGACGCCGACTACTATGGCGATCGTCTGGGCCGGGGCGGCGTGCTGGTCACGGTCGATACGGGCGAGGGCGCGGTCTCGCCCGACGTCGCATCCGACATCCTCTACCGCAACGGCGGTCACAACGCGCGACGGTCCCGCCTGTCGACGTTCTGATCGCAAGGATTCCGGGCGCGCCGGGGTCGCAGGCTGCGACCCCGGCGTGTGCCGCGGGCGAAATCTGTCGCCGGACCGCGACGGATCGGGCTAGACGGCCCGCATGGACCCCGAAATACCCAATAGGGACACGGCCGCATGACCGACGCTCCGGCGCCATGGAGCGGCGACGCCGTCCGGACCTGGCTGCAACGCCGTGCCGCCGCTGCCCGGCAGGACCAGGCGGTTGCCGATCGGCGCGGCCATGGAGCGGAAGGCGACTATGACGCCGCCGCCGCCGAGGAGTGGGTCTGCCGGACCTTGCAGGCCGGTCCCCATGCCGATGACCGCACGGCCTTCGCCGCACACATCAAGGCTTTCCTCGCCAGGGACGAGTTCTGGATCGCCGGCATCCACGACGAGCGCCGCTTCGATCGCGGCGTCCGCACCCATCTTCGAAAGCTCGCCAGGATGACGAAGACGGGCGAGGGCTTCGCGAACACCCTGCGCTATCAGGACTGAGCCGCGCCGGCCCTCCCGACCTCGCTCACCCCGTGATCCGCAGCCGGGTGAACAGCATGAAGCTCGTCGGGTCGGCGCCGTAGCGCGGCTGGATGTCCCGCGGCAGGTCGTACCGGCTCACCAGACCGCCCAGGTCGAACGCCACCTTCCCCAGGGGGATCGAATGGTACCCGCCGAGGCTCAGCTTGCCGACGGTGAAGACGCGCCCCGCCAGCGGATCCCCGTCATGCGCGTCGCCGAACAGCTCGTCCTTGTCGACCCGCTCCGCCCGGCCGAAAACCGTCCAGCGGCCGAGCTGCACGGCGCTGTCGAGCAGAAAGGCGTCGGTGACATGGCCGTGTTCGCCGCCCGACGGATCGTTGCGCCCCCAAGCGAAGGTCGACTGCCAGTTGCGGTTCGCGCCGAGCGGCAGGTTCCAGGTCACCGATGCCGAGGTGCGGCGCACATTCTCCTCGGGGTGCAGCCCTTCGGGGCTGTGGAGGTATCCATGGCTTACCTGCGCCGAAAGATTGGCGGTCGGGTTGACGGTCGCCCGCAGCGACCAGCTGTCCATCCGCGGCCGCTCGATGTTCCAGCGATACTGGTCGGGCTCGCGCCCGGTGAAGAGCGAACCCTCCAGCTTCAGCCCGCGATAGACGATGCCGGCCGTCGCGACACCGAAGGTGACATGGGTGCTGTCGAGCCAGTGATGCGAGATCGGCGCCTCGGGGTTCGTCATGCCCGAGAAGCGGTGCATATAGGTGGCGGGTCCCAGCGCGGGCTCGCCGGGCAGGCCCAGATAGACGAAGCCGGACAGGTCCTTCGCGAGCGGGCGGCTGTAGGTCGCGGACAGCTCCATGAACGCATCATGGGGATGCTGCCGGTCGACGAGTTCGGTGCGCCCGTCCGCCGTCTCGCCGGTGGCGAGCAGCAGCGGGTAGCCGGCCTTCCCCATCAGCGGGTCGAGGCTGCCCATCGCCTTCAGCGTCAGCGTGCCCCCGGCGAGCGGCCGCTGCCCCATCCCCATCAGCATCGAGGTCGAGAAGGTCTTGGTATCGCCGCGCGGACCACCCTGATCATCGTGGATCAGCGTGACGAAGCCGTGCACCATGGTCGACCAGTCGCCCGACCGCCCCATGATCGCCCACATCGGCGACGTATCGGGTTGCCACGCGGTGCCGGACGCGTCGCGCATCATGCTATAGTCGCCGAGCGCACCCTTCATGCCGTGCATGTCCATGCCCTGATGGCCCGCGCCGCGATGATCCATCGCCGCATGACCCATGGCGGCGTGATCCATGGCGGCGTGGTCCATGCCCGGCATTGCGTCGTGGTCCATGCCCGGCATCGTGTCGGCATGGGGCGGAGAGTTTGGCGGGCTGGCAGCGGTTGTTCCGTGCGCCTCCTCGGCGGGGTTCGAGGCGGCGGGCGGCGGCGCATGGCCCGCGTGCTGCGCCATGTCCATCGCGGGCATGGACTGGGCATGGGCCGCTGCCGGCGCGCTGAGCGCCGTCGCGGCCAGGAAGGTCCTGATCAACATCGTCTTTCCGATCATCCGGGTCCGGCCGCGCCCATACGCGCCGATGCGCGCACGGCGATGGCCGAACGGTACAAGAGGCGGAGCGGCCGGCGCCTCGCCATCATTCGGTTCGAAGCGTCAGGCGATCCGCGGAGGCGGCGGGGCCGGTCCCTTGTCGCGGCCGGCCAGACTGTTGGCCGAACCGGCAGCGATCTCCATTGGGGTGAAGACGAATGCCCCAGCCGGAGCTGTGATGTCGACGGGGAGCGCTGCACAGAGCGCGCATTCGATCGACACCGCTCGCAGCGGCTTGTGCTCCCCGGCCGGCATGTCGGTGCAGGCAATATGCCCGATCGTGGGCACCGGCGTGGCGGCCATGGCCTCGCACGCACTGCCCAGCCGCAGGACGAGCCCGAGCGCGAGCAACAGCAGCAGAAAACGCCGGACATTCGCAACGGACAGGGCCAGGGGGCGCGCCATGCCCTTCCTGTAGAGGGCGCAGCGCCGATCGCCAACTCTTCCCGTGCTATTCTCCGCGCCGAGCTGACAGGATCGATCGCTCGCCCATCGCCGCAAAACGTCATACAGACCCGTCACATAGCAGAGAGTATCGGTGGGAGGGCGACAAATGGGCAGCTTCGATGGGGTGCGGTGGGCCGCTGTCCTGCTCGGCGCGGCTCTGGCGGGACAAGGCGTCGCGCAGGAACCGGCGCGACCGCCGCTTGCCAGCGTCTCGCATATCGCCGTCTATGCGACCGACCCCGCCAAGGCCGAGCGCTTCTACGTGCACGATCTCGGCGCGGTGAAGCTGCCCGATCCCGAGGACCCGCGCGGGATGCGCTTCCATTTCGCTCCGGCCCAGTTCGTCGAGGTGCTGCCGCTGCCCGCAGGCGAGACGTCGATCAACCGGCTGGCCCATGTCGCGCTCAATACCACCGATGCCGAGGCGATGCGCCGCTATCTGGCGGCCAGCGGAGTCCGCGTACCCGAGCGACTGAACAGGGGCGCGGACGGCAGCCGCTGGTTCTCGGTAGTCGATCCGGAAGGCACGCCGGTGCAGTTCGTCCAGCCGCCGGCGACGCTGCCGGCGATCCCGGTCAATCCCCTGTCCAGCCACATCATGCATGTCGGCTTCATCGTCCACGACCCCGCGCGCGAGGACCGCTTCTACAAGGATGTGCTGGGCTTCCGCGCCTATTGGGAGGGCGGGATGCGCGACGACGAGCGGACCTGGGTCTCGCTCCAGCTGCCCGATGGCCGCGACTGGATCGAATATATGGTCGTCGGCACGCCCGATGGCAGGGGCATTCCGTCCGGTATGACGGCCGCCAATCTCGGCGTGCTCAACCACTTCGCGCTGGGCATGGCGGACGCCCGCTCGGCCTATACGCTGCTGTGGAACGGCAATCGCCTGAGGGGACAAAGCGAGACCCCCAAGATCGGCCGCGACGCCAAGTGGCAGCTCAACCTGTACGACCCGGACGGCACGCGGGCGGAGCTGATGGAGTTCCACGCCATTGGCACACCCTGCTGCTCCCCGTTCCGCGCGCCCGACCCGGAGCGGTGAGGCCGCCCACCGCCTGACTTGATCCGGGCCCGTGCCGCACCGACCTATCGCCGCGAAGGAGACGGCATCATGGTTCAGGCACGATGGAACGGCGCGGTGATCGCGAGCAGCGACGACACTGTGGTGGTCGAAGGCAACCACTATTTTCCGACCTCGGCCGTCGACGCCAGCCTTCTCCGCCCGAGCGCGACCACGACCATTTGCCCGTGGAAGGGAACGGCTCATTACCACAGCCTGCAAGTCGACGGGGCCACGAACCCGGATGCGGCCTGGTATTATCCCGACCCGAAGCCGGAGGCGGAGAATATCCGCGACCGCATCGCCTTCTGGAAGGGCGTCACCGTCGGCTAGGCTGCGACCCGGCCGGCGCCGGGGCGAAAGTTCGGGACAGGCGATCGTGGTGGGGCTCTGCGCGCTTTAGGTCAGGATTGCTGCACCATAGCTTTGATGATACTGGCTTTGCCCGATAGAGGGTCATGGCAGGGGCGGTGACGCGGGCGGCCGTCCGGGTCGTCTTCGCCGAGGCAGGAACGGGTTAGAGCAGGGCTATGAGCAGGACGGACGACACGGCAGGTCTGGACGAAGCCGTGCCGGTAGTGGAGCCCGCCCCGGTCGTCGCCGGGAGCGACCCGACGCCGCCGCGGCGCCAGCGGCTGCGCAAGCCCCTGCTGCTCGCCGCCCCCGTCGTCGCCCTCGTCCTCGGACTCTTCTTCTATCTCAGCGGCGGCCGGTACCAGGAGACCGACAACGGCTACATTCAGGCCGGCCTGGTCCCGGTCAGCGCGAGCGTCAGCGGGCCGGTGGTCGCGATCGCGGTGGTCAACAACCAGCACGTCAAGGCGGGCGACATCCTGTTCCGCATCGATCCGGCCCCCTATCAGGCCGCGGTCGCCGAGGCCGAGGCGGAGCTGGCGAGCGCCCGCACGCAAGTGTCGTCGCTGCGCGCCAATTATCGGGAGGGCGAGGCGGGGTTGCAGGCGGCGCAGGCGCGGCTCGCCTATGCCACGCGCGAGGCGGCACGGCAGAAGGCGCTGCTGGCCGAGGGCATCTCGTCGCAGAACCAGTATGAGCAGGCGCTGCTCGCCGCCCAGACTGCGCGCCAGCAGATCCAGACCTCGGTGCAGCAGAATGCCGGGGTCGCCGCGACGCTGACCGGCAGCGTCGATGCGCCGACCGAGCGCCAGCCGGCGGTGCAGCGGGCGCAGGCGGCGCTGCAACGGGCGCGGCTCAATCTCGGCTATACGGTGGTACGCGCGGCACAGGACGGGATCGTCACCAAGGTCGATCAATTGCAGCCCGGCAGCTACGTCACCGCCGCCAAGCCGGTCTTCACCCTTGCCGGGACCCGTCTGTGGGTCGAGGGCAATTTCAAGGAAGACCAGCTCGACCATATGCGTGTCGGGCAGCGCGCGACCTTCCATGTCGACGCCTTTCCCGACCTCGTGCTGACCGGCCGGCTGACCAGTTTCAGCCCCGGCACCGGCAACAGCTTCTCGCTGCTGCCGCCGGAAAATGCGACCGGCAATTGGGTCAAGGTCGTCCAGCGCCTGCCCGTCGAGTTCAGCATCGATCGGCTGCCCGCCGACGTGCCGCTGCACGCAGGGCTCAGCGTCGAGGTGAAGGTCGACACGGGCCATCGCCGCCATCTGTTCGGCGGTGACGCTCCCGCGCGATGACCGGCTCCTATCCCGATCCGGTCTCGCGGCGCTTCATCACGGCCGCGGTGATGGCGGCGACGGTGATGAATTCACTCGACAGCACGATCGCCAACGTCGCGCTCCCCCATATCCAAGGCAGCGTCTCGGCCTCGGGCGAGGAGATCACCTGGGTACTCACCTCGTACATCGTCGCTGCGGCGATTATGACTCCGCTGACCGGCTGGCTGGCCGGGCGGTTCGGGCGCAAGCGGCTGATGCTGTGGTCGATCGTCGGCTTCACCGTCGTTTCGGGCCTGTGCGGCGTCGCCAACAGCCTGGGCGAGCTGGTCGGCTTCCGCCTGCTCCAGGGCGTGTTCGGCGCGGCGCTGGTGCCGATGAGCCAGGCGATCCTGCTCGACATCAACCCGCCCGAACGCCACGGCCCGGCGATGGCCGTATGGGGGATGGGCGCGATCCTCGGTCCGATCATCGGCCCGGCGCTCGGCGGCTGGCTGACCGACAATCTGTCGTGGCGCTGGGTCTTCTACATCAACCTGCCGATCGGCGCGCTCGCCTTCGCCGGCCTGTCGGGCTTCCTCGCCGAGACCAAGGACGCTGGTCGGCCGCGACTCGACCTGTTCGGCTTCGCCATGCTCGCGCTCGCGCTCGGCTCGATCCAGCTGATGCTCGATCGCGGCCAGACCAAGGACTGGTTCAGCTCGACCGAGATCTGCCTGGAGGCGGCGCTGGGCCTGTTCTTCGGCTATCTGTTCGTCGTCCATACGCTCACCGCGCGTCGCCCGTTCATCGACATCGGCATGTTCAGGGACCGTAACTTCCTGACCGGATCGATCTTCGGCTTCTTCCTCGGCACCGTGCTGTTCGGCGTGCTCGCGCTGCTGCCGACGATGCTGGAGACGCTGATGGGCTATCCGGTGGTGCTGACCGGGCTGGTCACAGCGCCGCGCGGCATCGGCACGCTGATCTCGATGATAATCGTCGGCCGGCTGATCAAGACGGTCGATGCGCGCGTGCTGATTTTCGCCGGCTTCGCCATCGCCGCCTATTCGCTCCACATCATGTCGGGATTCACGCTTGGCATGGACGAGCGGCTGGTGATCGTGTCGGGCTTCATTCAGGGGATCGGCACCGGCCTCGTCTTCGTGCCGCTGACCACCATCGCCTTCGCCACGCTCGATCCGCGCTATCGCAACGAGGGCGCGGCGATGTTCACCCTCACCCGCAACATCGGCTCGGCGGTCGGCATCTCGGTGTTGCAGGCGCTGACCATCCGCAACGGCGCGACCGTCCATGCCAGGCTGGTCGAGGGGATCCGGCCGGACAATCCGGTGCTGCCCTCCGCCTTCGACTTCGACGCGCCGGCAACGGTCGCCGCGCTCAATGCGCAGATCACCCGCCAGGCGGCGATGGTCTCCTATATCGACGCCTTCTGGCTGCTGTTTCTCCTGACCCTCGCGGTGATCCCGCTGCTGCTGCTGATGCGCCGGCCGCGCGCCGGGGGCGGCGACGGCCCGACCATCCATATGGACTGAACGCCGATGCGACGCCCTCCGCCCCTGTTCCTGGCCGCCGCGCTCGCCGCCCCGATCGCCGGCTGCACCGTCGGCCCGGACTTCGCCCGGCCGCAGCCGCCCGGCGCCCTCGCCTATCAGCCGCCGGGCGAGACGGTCTCCCCCCGGGCTCAGCTCGGCCGCGGGCCCGCGCAGCGCTGGTGGACCGCCTTCGGCTCGCCCGAGCTCGACGCGCTGGTCGACCGGGCCCTCGCTCATAATGCGACGCTGGAGGCCAGCAATGCGACGCTGTCCGCCTCGCTCAACGAACTGCGCGCGGTGCGCGGGCGCCGGGCGCCGCAGATTGACGCCAATGCGCGGATCGACCAGCAGCAGGTCAACCTCGCAGCCTTCGGCTTTTCGGGCAGCAACCCGCTGGCGCCCGGCGGCAATCCCGAATTCCACCTCTATTCGGTCGGTGGCGGGGTCAGCTATGACCTCGACCTGTTCGGCGGGCTGCGCCGCCAGGCCGAACAGAGCGCCGCGCTGGCGGAGTCGCAGCAGCGCCAGACCGAGGCGGCGCACCTCACCATCGCCGGCCAGGTCGTCGGTCAGGTGCTGACGATCGCCGCGCTGCGGGCGCAGATCGCCACCGCCAATGCGCTGCTGGCCGACGATCAGCGCAACGTCGTGCTGACGCAGAAGCGCCGCGCCGGCGGCGAGGGCACGCTCGTCGAGGTGCTTAACGCGCAAAGCCAATATGCCGCCGATCGCGGCGACCTGCCCCAGCTCGACCAGCAGCTCGCCGAGGCGCGGCACCTGCTCGCGACGCTCCTCGGCATGGACCCCGCCGCACTGCCGCCGACCGAGATCGACCTCGCCCGGCTGACCCTGCCCGCCGCGATCCCGGTGGCGCTGCCCTCCGAACTGGTCCATCGCCGACCCGACATCCTCCAGGCGGAGGCGGAGCTGCATGCCGCCGCCGCCGCGGTGGGCGTCGCCACCGCGCGCCTCTATCCCGACATCACGCTCGGCGCGACGCTGACGCAGGGCGCGCCCGCGGTCGACGGGCTGATCCGCAACGCCTTTCGCGGCTACGACCTGTTCGCCGGGCTGACCGCCCCGATCTTCCACGGCGGCACGCTCAAGGCGCAGCGCGCCGCCGCGATCGACCGCGCAAGAGCGAGCGAGGCGCGCTACCGCCAGACCGTCCTGTCCGCTTTCGGTCAGGTCACCGATCTCCTCTCCGCGATCGGCAGCGACGACCGGTCGATCGGCAACCAGCAGGAGTCGGTGGCGGTCGCGCAGCGCTCGCGCCAGCTGTCGCGGCGCAGCTTCGAGGTCGGCAATTCGGGCATCCTCCAGGTGCTGGAGGCCGAGCGCCTCTACCAGCGGGCCAGCAACGGCCTCGTCCTCGCCCGCACCCGTCAGTTCCTCAACGTCGCCCGCCTCTATGTCGCCACGGCCGGCGGGTGGATCGAGACACCGGGCGATGCTTCGCCTAAGCTGCCCGTCCCGGGAAGCGGTTCCGCCACGAAGTAAGGACCGCACGACGAACAGGAGAGTGGCATGAACGGCACCGACAAGCAGAAACGGCTGCACTTCGAGCTCATCAATGTCGGGCTCCGCGCCCAGGCGACGGCGGTCGGGCTCGTCCAGCTCTGCATCGAGCTGCGCGAGGCGGGGGTGATCGAGGACGCGGCACTCTGCCGGATCAAGGACGCGATCGCCGACGAGGTCTCGATGACCGGCCCGCGCCGCCGCAACCAGCAGGACCTGCGCACGGAGGTCCGCCACCGGCTCGACCAGCTCTTCGCCGGCGAGAAGAAGGTCGGCCCCGCCGAGGCGCTGGCGTTCGGCGACGAGGTGGAAGCCTGATCGCAAAGCGACACGGCCGGATTGCGCTTCCAAATCGTCATCCCGCGACGGCTCAGGACAGATGGACCGGTCGCTAGCCGGCGATGGTGAACACCGAGCCGGAATCGACGCGGATGCCCGCGCCGTTGATGAAGCTCGCCCGTTCGGACACGAGGAAGGCGACCGCCGCCGCGACCTCTTCCGGCTTGCCGCGGCGCTTCAGCACCATGCCCGGGCGTTCTTCCGCCAGGAAGCTGTCGATCGCCTCGTCGAAAGACGTGCCCTTCTCCTCGGCACGCTTGCGCATCATCGCATCGGTCATCGGCGTCGCGATGAAGGCGGGCGACACCGTGTTGACCAGCACGTTGTCGCATCCATAGGCCTTGGACAGGCCTTTCGCGAGGCTGAGGATCCCGGCCTTGGACGCGCAATAGGCGAGCTCGTCCACATAGGGCTGCACCGCATCCTCCGACGCGAACAGCACGATCCGGCCCCATCCCTTGCTGCGCATCGCCGGGATCGCCTCGCGGCACATCCGCACCGCGCCCATCAGATTGATGTCCAGCGTCTCCAACCAGCCCTCGTCGTCCACCTCCAGGAAATCGCCGGTCGCGCCGGTGACGCCCGCAGCGTTGACGTAGATGTCGGGTACGCCCAGCGCCTCGCGCACCTTCCGCCAGATCGCGGCGACCTCGTCGACCCGGGTGACGTCACCCGTCACCGCGATGATCTCGCCGAGCGGCGACAGCTCGGCCACCGCCTCGTCGAGCGTCCCGTCCGGCTTGTCGGTGATCGCGACGCGCACGCCCGCCTCCAGCAACAGCCGCGCCGTCTCCTTGCCCATGCCCGAATCCGCGCCGCTGATCAGCGCGATGCGCCCGTCGATACCCAGGTCCATATCTCTCTCCTTTACTCTCGCGTCGCGAGGAAACGCTCGGCGGTGCGCAACGACAGCGCCATGATCGTCAACGCCGGATTGGCCGCGAGTGCGCTCGGAAAGACCGAGTTGTCGCAGATGAAGAGGTTGTCGACGTCGAAGCTGCGTCCGTCGCGGTCGACCACCGCGCGGTCGCCGTCCGTGCCCATCCGGCAGGTGCCGATCGTATGGGCGGAGCGATCGAGCGCGAGGATGTCGCGCGCGCCCGCCGCCTCCCAGATCGCGGTCATCGTCCGGCGCGCATGAGCGTCGATCGCCCGCTCGTTGGCGCCGTAGCTGAAGTCGACCCGCGCCTTGTGCAGGCCAAAGGCGTCGGTCTCGTCCGCCAGCGTCAGCCGGTTGGCGTCGGACGGCAGGCACTCGCCGTTGATGCCGATCCCGCCCAGCCGGTTATAGTCGTCGAGCAGGTCGACCAGCGCCGCGCCCCACAGCCCCGCGCCGCGTGCCAGATTGGCGGCCAGCGTCACCGGCAATACGCCCAGGCTCTGGATCAGATAGCCGCCGGCATGGTCGACGCCGGCGGCGCGCACCATGTCCTCGCTGATCAGCGAGGAAGGATAGCCCCGGTTCATCCGCATATCGGCGTCGAACCGGCCCCAGACCTGCGTCGCGACATGCGCCATGAAGTTCCGTCCGACCTGCCCGCTCGAGTTGGCAAGGTCGAGATTGAGCAGCAGCCGCGGCGTCTCGATCCCACCGGCGCACAGGAACAGCGCGCCGCAGCTCTGCCGCCGGCGCTCCCCGCGATGGACATAGACGACGCCGGTCACGCGGCCCCGGCCGTCGCGCTCGATGTCGATCACGCGGCACTCGGCACGAACCTCCGCGCCGTGCGCCTTCGCGAGCGGCAGCCAGCTCGTGTCGGTCGTCGCCTTGGCGCCGGTGCGGCAACCCTGGTGGCAGGTGCCGCAGTTGATGCACGCGTGTCGCTCGCCCCAGTGCGGCTGGGCGCGGTCGCGCGACACCAGCGCCGCCGGCGCGTCGGTCGCGGCGATGCCGAGCGCGGAGCAGCCGCGCGCCATGGCGTCGGCCGACGCATTGCGCAGCACCGGCGGAAAGGCGTAGCGCCGGCCGGCGTCCCAGGATAGTCGGCCGGGCCGGACACGCCGACGAACCGCTCGACCGCCTCGACATGGCCGATCAGCTCGTCATGCGCGATCGGCCAGTCTTCTCCCTGTCCGCTGTCGCTGCGCAGCCTCAGGTCGCGCGCGTCGGGACGCGGACAGAAGGCGCCCCAGTGCAGGGTCGAGCCGCCGACGCCCATGCCCGAATTATTGGCGCCGAATGCGGTCGGATCGCTCCCGCCGCTCAGCCGCTCGTCCATCCAGTAGATGTCGGCCGCCAGCTCGTCGGCGACATGGTCGTCGGGCCTGAACGCGCGACCCGCCTCGAGCACGACCACCGACACGCCCGCCTCCGCCAGTCGGGCGGCCAGCGGCGCACCGCCCGCGCCGCTGCCGACGATCACGACGTCCACGGCCTCCGCCGCGCCGTTCATGCCCTCACCGCCGTCGCCTGTTGCCAGGGCTCGATCACGTCCGCCGCGGTCACGCGATAGCCCTGTTTGCGCGGCGCATCGCCACCGACCGCGAAGCCGTCATAGCCGATCCGCGCCATCGTCGCGGGCAGCGCCATCCACTGGCGCGCGATCTCGGCGCGCGCGTCCGCGAACCACAATCGCATCCGGCGGGCGTCGAACCCGCCGCCGCCCGCCCCTGCATCGCCATCGGCGATTGCCCGAAGCGCCTGCTCACGCTCCGCCGCGGATGCCCGGAGGAAGCCGCCGGCTTCCCGGTCGAGCGTATCGAGCGCCAGCCTCCAGCTCTCGGCATCGGGCGGCAATGCGGCGTTGCGCCAGCCGTCGCCGCCGGTCAGCACCGCATCGATCCGGCAGGCTAGATCGCACGGGTCGGCGGCACCCGGCAGCACCGCTTCGACCAAAGCCGCGAGCACGGCGCGCTGATGGTCGGACAGGATCCTGCCCGGTGCCGGCGCGGCGTGTCGCTCGGTCATCACCGCCCTTGTCCGGCGGCTCACCCGGTCGGACGCGAGCAGGGCGGCGAATGGCGCCGGCAGCGCACGGGCGAAGGGCGCGGCGACGTGCTGGCGGATCAGCGCCGCGACCGCCTCCGGCTGTTCATAGGGCAGCAGATGGGCGGCGTCCGCGACTACCTCGACCCGGGCGTCGCGATAGTGCGGCAGGTTGAGCCGCCGCTGCGCGTCCTCGCCCAGATCGCCGTCCTCGCCGCCCGCCAGGATCAGCGCCGGGACCGAGAGCGTCCCCGCTGCCGCCTGCCAGTCCTCGCGGCTGCCCCGCTCCAGCCAGCCGGTCCAGGCGAGGCGTCCGGACCGCTCCACGTCGGCGAGCGCCTGGGCGCGCACCGGCCCGGACAAGGGTTTGGCGGTGTTGGCGTCGAGGAAGGTCGATGCCTCGTCCGGACCGATGCTCCCATCGGCGAACCAGCCGATCATCTCGGCGCGGCGCTCCTCCGCCATCGGTTCGGGCGCGGGGGGCGAGGCGGCGATCAGCACGACCGCCGCGAGGCCGGCAAAGGCCGGTTCACCGTCCCGCGCGCGGGCCGCCGCGAGCGTCGCGATCTTGCCGCCCATGCTGTGACCGACGGCCGCCCAGCTCTGCGGCTGCCGCGCCGCCACCTGACCGGCGAACCAGTCGACCAGCCCGGCGACGTCGAGATCGGCATCCGCGCTTCCGCCGAAGCCGGGCAGTTCGAGCGCTATGCACTCACCGACGCCCTCAAGTCCGGCGACCACGCCGTCCCACTCACGAGCACTGGCGCCTAATGCGTGGAGAAAGAAGAGATTTGCCACCACGCACCTTCACCTCGATCATAGACGCGGGATAAAGGTCAGCGGCTCTTCTGTGTTCCGATGCCGGTGAAATTTAGCATCCGAGCGCGCCGCAGCTGACTGCAACCAACCCCCCGCCCCCACGTTCGAAATCTAGTAGAGAGAGGATCGGACATGAGCGAGAAGAAGGGCCACGGCAGCGCCACCGCGCAGAAGGCCAATGCCAAGGCGGCCAAGGAGGGCGAGAAGAACCCGCGCAAGTCGTCGGCGGCGCAGGCCGAACTCGGCAAGAAGGGCGGCAAGGCGAAATAGCCGGGCGTATCGGCGGGCGCAGGTCCGCCGAGGTCCGCGTCCGCACGGCTCGCCTCGCCTATCGCGCTGATCGCGCCCTTTCGGCCGGCGTCAGCTCGATCAGCGTCACGCCGGTTCGCGGCAGGCCGAACCGCACAGTCGCTACGCCCTTCGTCACCACGGTCCGCTCTCCCGCGTGCACCGGGTCCAGGCGCGCCGCCGCCATCAGCTTCGCCCGCTGTTCGTTCGACGGTGCCTCGGGTGAACCCATCGCCTTCCAGGCGGCATAGCTGTTCGCATGTTGCGGATCGACGCGCAGTTCGGTCACCGCGGCGCCGTCGCGAAAGGCGGCGGGCAGGCCCTTCAGCCTGACCGTTACGGCAGCCTCGGGTCCAGGCACGTCGTCGTCATGATAATGCCAGACCAGCACGGACACCCGGTCGCCGTCGCGGGCCGCCACGGCGCCGATGTCCGCCGCGGCCCGCACCCCGTCGCGCAATACCGTGTCGAGGGGGCGTTCGCCGTCGGACGTCGCCGGCACCGTCCGACCCTTGATCCGCGCGAACAGCTTGAACACGTTGATGACCGGCAGGTCGATGCCTGCAGAGGTCAGCTGGCGGAATCCGGCAAAGGGCCGCTGGTCCTCGAACTCGAACGCCCAGCTCAGCACGCCGTCGAGCGTCAGGCCGCGCCGCATCGCCAGCGCCTGCAAGCGGGGAATGACCGCCGCCGTGTAGCTCGAATACATGGTGCCGTTGCGATAGGCATTGGCCGGACCCTGGCAGGCGGCGCAACCCTCCGGATCCGACTCACCGATGACGATCGGTGTTCGCCGGAAACGCGGATCGGCGGCGATCTGGCCGAACTCGTGATCCGCCGCGCGCAGATGGGTGGCGATCCCCATCCGCACATGGCTCCCGCCGGCGTCGGCGACCACGCTCGGGCTGCCCTTGGCATGGAAGGAGAGGAAGTCGGTCGGAGTCCCCGCGGCCTTCACATGCTGCAGGAAGGCGGTGAGGAAATCGTCCCCCGCCCCGGCGATGTCGGGGCCGCCGACCCGCGCCCGCGGCAGCGCGCGGCGCACGCCCCGGATCGCCGCGTCGTGCAGCCGGAAGAACTCCTCCCGCGTCCCGCCCCAATAATATTGCGGCAGGTTCGGCTCGTTCCAGGTCTGAAAATACCAGCTCGCAACCTCGTCCGCGCCATAGCGCGCTACGCAGTGGCGCACCCATTGGTAGACCAGCTCCTCCCATTTGGCGTAGTCCTTGGGCGGATAGGCCCAGCCGGTGCGCAGCTCGCCGCTACCCGGCCGCCAGTCGTGCTGATAGGGTTGCGGCCGGCTCGACAGCGCTTCCGGCATGAAGCCGATCTCGACATAGGGTTTGATCCCGCGCGCGCGATAGGTGTCGAAGATCCGGTCGACGATCGTCCAGTCGTAGATCGGCCGTCCCGCGGCATCCTCGCGATAGGCGTTGGTCGAGCCCCATTTGAGTGCCGGCGTCCCGTCTCCCGACGTCAGCAGATTGTGCGCACGGAAATAGACGCGCTCCGGGGCGAGCTGGCCGAGCGTCGCCAGCGTCGTGCGCCCGTCCTTCATCGTGGCGTAGTTGGGCTCGTCCGCGCCGAAGAAGCGCCATACCGGATTGACCGGCTCGCCCGGCCGCCCCGCATCGACGGTCACGTTGACCGGGATCGGCGCCGGCCCGTCCTGCGCCGCCAGGGGCGCCGCGCACGCCGCCCAGCCGAGGACCGCGTAGCGGGCACCGTCCACGGCGCTGCGCCGTATCCGCCTGGCGATCATGACCGAACCCTCCCCATCGCTGCGCGCGATCACCCGGCGATCGTCGTCCTGCCCCTTCTTCGCGCTTTCACCCCCCGGATCAAGGACGTGGACGCTCCGCCGCGCCCGGCTCCGGCGACCAGCCCCCGCCCAGCGCCTTGAACAGCGCCACCGTCTGCTGGCGCAGCCGCGCCTCGCTCAGCACGCGCTGCTCGTCCGCGCTGAGCGACTGCGCCTGCGCGTTGAGCACCGCGTCCTGCGCCACGAAGCCCGAACGATATTGCGCGGTGATCGCCCGCTCGCTCGCCGCCGCGTCCGCAAGGGCGCGGGTCAACGTGGCGTAGCGGTCGCGCTCGGCGGCGATCTGCGACAGCTGATCCTCGACGTCGCGCAGCGCCTGCAGCACGATCGCGCGATATTGCAGCACCGCCTCGTCGCGCTGGGCCTCGCGCAGCTTCACCGTCGCACGGCGGCGGCCGCCGTCCAGCAGCGGCAGCTGCACCGCGCCCGTCCCGGTCAGTTGCAGGCTGTCGCGGCTGATCAGGTTGGACAGGGCGGTGGAGATCAGCTGCGCCATCCCGGTCAGGCTGACATGCGGGTAGAGGTCGGCGGTGGCGACGCCGATCTCCGCATTCGCGGCCGCCAGGTTGCGCTCCGCCGCCCGCACATCGGGCCGTCGGCGCAACAGGTCCGACGGCAGGCCTGCGGGGATCGCCGGGGTCGGCGGCAGTGCCGCGGCGGGCCGCGCCAGCTCGGCGTCGAGCGCAGCGGGCGGCTGCGCCAGCAGGATGGCGAGCGCGTGGCGGCGCACGTCGATATCGGCGCGGATCGGTGCCAGCCGCGCTTCGGTACTGGTGATGTTGCCGCGCTGCCGGGTCACGTCGATCGGCGGCACCAGCCCGACCTTCGCGACATCGCCCGCGATCGCCAATGCGCCGCGCTGCCGCGCCAGCTCGCCTTCGATCGCCGCGACCTGCGCCTCGTCGGTGCGCAGCGCCAGATAGGCCTGGGCGACCTCGGCCGCGATCATCACCGCCGCGTCGCGCCGGTTCCACTCGGCCGCTTCGGTCCGCGCCGTTGCCGCCTCCACCCTGCGGCGCACGCCGCCGAAGATGTCGAGCTCCCAGCTCGCGTCGAAGCCGGCGGCGAAGGTCGTGATGCCGCTGCCGGGCAGTGCGATGCCGCCGCTCGAGCCACCGGCGCTGCCGCCCCCTCCCGCCCCGCCGTTCTGCCCGCCGAACAGCCGCGCCAGCGAGGAGAAGCCGGCATTCTTGCTGAATTCGACATGCGTCGCGTTGGCGCTGGCGTTCAGCTGCGGACCGCCGCTCGACCGCGCCACGATCTCCTGCAGGCGCGCCTCCCGCACCCGCGCCGCGGCGAGGCCGATATCGGGATTGTCGCGCAGCGCCCGCTCGATCAGCCCGGTCAGCCGCGGATCGCCGAACGTCGTCCACCATCGCGTCACGTCGACGCCCGTGCCGGCCGCCTGCGGTCCGGCAAAGGTAGCGGGCACGGGTACCGGGTCGGCGGGGCGGTAGTTCGGCCCGACCGTGCAGCCGGCCAGCGCCAGCAGCAGCGGGATCGCCCGGGTCAGCCGTCGCATCAGTGCATCCCTCCCTGTCCGCCGCCCGTCTTGCCCGCGCGCATGAACAGCACCAGCGGCGCCACCACCAGCACCACGATCATCAGCGTGCGGAAGACGTCGAGAAAGGCGAGCATCGTCGCTTGGCGCTGCACCTGGCTGTACAGGACGGCGAGCGGAGTCGTGCCGGGATCGCCCTGCCCGGCAAAGGCCCTGCCCGCGGTCGCCAGCCAGTCATTGTAATTGGGCTCGAGCGGGTTGAGCGGCTGGACCAGCTCGCTCTGGTGCTTCTGCAAGCCGTTCGACAACAGCGTCTGCGACAGGCTGATCCCGATCGTGCCGCCCAGGTTGCGCGCGACGTTGAGCAGGCTCGACGCTTGCGCCGTCTGGTTCTGGCGCAGCCCGACATAGGCGATCGCGTTGATCGGCACGAACAGGAAGGGCAGCGCCATCGCCTGGTAGAGGCGCGCGGTCGCCGCATCCCAGAAGGTGATGTCGGCATTGAGGTGCGACATGTTCCACAGCGCCGCGGCCTGGACGAGCAGCGCGGGGAAGAGCAGGAAGCGCACGTCGACCACCCCGGCCAGTCGCCCGGCAAAGGGCACCGCGACCAGCGTCGCCACCCCGCCCGCGGTCAGCGCCAGACCGGCGTCGAGAGACGAATAGCCCAGCACCTGTTGCAGCATCTGCGGGATCAGCTGCGTCGTGCCGAACAGGATCATACCCGTGATCGCCATCACCCCGATCGTCAGCGCGAAGTTGCGGTTCTTGAGCAGGCGCAGGTCGACCACCGGGTCCTTGTGGTTCAATTCCCACACCACCAGCGATACCAGCGACGTGACCGCGATGACCGCCGAACCCAGGATCAGCGGGCTGGAGAACCAGTCCTCGCGCTCGCCGCGGTCGAAGGTGATCTCCAGAAAGCCGAGCCCCAGCGCGACCAGCGCCACCCCGATATAGTCGATGCGCAGCCCGTCCTTGAACTTCTCCTTGCGGTCCTGCTGGACCTGTTCCGGCTCGTCGACGAAGATCTCGACCAGGAACCAGGCGGCGATGCCGACCGGCACGTTGATCAGGAACACCCAGTGCCAGGTCGAATATTCGACGATATAGCCGCCCAGCGTCGGCCCCAGCACCGGGCCGACCACGACGACGATCGCGAAGGCGGCGAAGGCCATGCCGCGCTTGGCGGGCGGGAAGGTGTCGGCGAGGATCGACTGTTCGACCGGCGCCAGCCCGCCGCCGCCGATCCCTTGCAGGATCCGCGCGAGCACCAGCGTCGACAGATTGGGCGCCAGCCCGCAAAGCAGCGACGACAGGGTGAACAGCGCGATCGAAATCAGGAAATAGCGCTTGCGCCCGATCGCGTCCGACAGCCAGCCGGAGATCGGGATGACGATCGCGTTGGCGACCAGATAGCTGGTCAGCACCCAGGTCGCCTGGTCGTTCGACACCGACAGGCCGCCGGCGATGTGATCCAGCGCGACATTGGCGATCGAGGTGTCGAGCACCTCCATGAAGGTGGGGATCGAGATGATCGCGACGATCAGCCAGGGCGAATAGCGGCCGGCGGCCGATCGGCTCGGGCTCCACTCGCCCGCGCCGCCGCCGCCGGCTCCGCCCTTCCCCCGTCCCTTGCCGGAGTTGCTGCCCGATCGGCGCGCGGCGGCCGCCTCCGCCACCGTCAGCGGACCTTGACGGTCGGCACGACCGACATGCCCGGTCCGATCGGATAGCGGCGCGGATCGGGACGGCCGTCGCCGGTATCGAACAGGATGCGCACCGGCACCCGCTGCACCACCTTCACGTAATTGCCGGTCGCGTTTTGCGGCGGCAGCAGCGCAAAGGCCTGGCCCGCGCCGCGCTGGATCGAGTCGACATGGCCGACGAACTCGACATCGGGATAGGCATCGACCTTGATCGTCACCGGCTGGCCGATCCGCATCAGCGTCAGCTGGGTCTCCTTGAAGTTGGCGGTGACCCACATGGCGTCGGGCACGATCGCCAGCACCTGCGTGCCCGCCTGCACATAGGAGCCGAGATTGACCTGGCGGTTGACCACCTGCCCTGCCACCGGCGCGCGGATGCGCAGATCGCCCAGGGTCGTGTTCGCCTGCGACACCTGCGCGCGCCGGGCGCCGACCACCGCCTCCGCCGACTTCACCTGGCGGCGCGCGACGCCGACCTGCGCATCGGCGGCGCCGATCTGGCGGCGGGCGGCGGCGGCATCGGCGGCGGTGACCCGGACCTGCGTGCGGGCCTGGTCGAGCTGCTGGCCTGCGACCGCGCTGGGGTCGATCCGCAGCAGCGTCTCGTACCGCGCCAAATCGGCCTGTGCCTTCAGCGCCTGCGCCAGCGGCACCCGCGCCGCGGCAGCGGCCTGTTCGCGATTGGCGATGGCGGCCGCGACCTGCGCCTCGGCCTGCTGAACCTGGGCCTCGGCCTGGGCGACATTGGCCTGCGCCTCGGCGAGCTGCGCTGCGGGACCGGAAGGCTCGATCACCGCGAGCAGCCGTCCCGGCCGGACATGACGGTTGTCGAGATCGGCGACCTGCACCAGCCGCCCCGCCGACTGGGCGGAGATGCGCACGATATGCGTGTCGACAAAGGCGTCGTCGGTCGATTCATACTGTCGCGCATGCAGGTAATAGAGCGTGCCGCCGACGATCAGCGCCGCGGCCACGACGATCAGGATGATCCAGAAGAGCGGGCGCTTGAAGATCGACGGCTTTTTCTCCCCGCCATTGTCCTCGTCTTCCTCGTCGTCGTCCGACGGGTCGTTCCTGCCCTCGCCCTCGTTCTGGTCGTCCTTCGCGGCATGGTCGTGTTCGTCACGGTCCGGCGCATCCTGCTGCGCCCGGTCGCGCGGTTCGTCGTCGCTCATGCAACCCCTTTTCTGGGCCCGCTCATGTCCCGACCGCGCGGTGCCGCGGGCTAAGACGCAGCAGCGCTCGAAAAGTGCCTTTGTTGCTCGGCGCTTATGCGGGCAAACGCGACGATCGATCCGGCTGCGATACGATCGGCCCGAATCAAATTATTGAAATACATTGGATTCCTTTTTCCAAATGCCTCGTTGACGCCCGCCGGCTCGGACCGGTGTCTGACAAGGGATCATACGATGGCCGTCAAATTCGCCGGAACGATGAACGCGATCAACCGCGGGCTGGACAGCACCAAGCCCGCCAGGGGTGCGACCATGGTCGAGGATTGGGAAGCCGCGCTGGCGGATGTCGACGTGCCGGGCGCCAAGGGCATCCTGCGCGACCTCGGCTCGCTGCGCAAACAGCTCGAGAAGGACACGCCCGATGCCGATCGCATCCACGATCTGCTGCATCGCCTCGGCGCTGCCACCACCAAGATCGCCGACCGCGCCGACGGCTCGCAGGAAAAGCTGAAGGCGCTCGGCGAGGCGCTGACCGAGGCGGGCGAGGAGCAGCCCGACGAGGACGAAGACACGGAAGCCGCCGCCGCCCCGAAGCGCGCGCGCAAGAAGTAAGCGGAGCGGGCGGGGGCGGGGTCCAACCCCGTGCCCCGCCCTTTCCCATGAAGCCAACCGCGCCACCGGACGTTTCCCCGCAGCAATTTCGGTCGAGGGACAGGACGGATGAGCGGGCGGACGGTCGTGGTGACGGGCGCGGAATCGGGGATCGGGGCAGCGTGCGCGGCGGCCTTCGGGGCGGCGGGCGACCGGGTCGCCATCTTCTATCATGCCGATCGCGACGCCGCGGAGGCCTCCGCCGCGGCGGTGCGCGGCGCGGGCGGCGAGGCGATGACCGTTCAGGCGCAGGTCGAGGACGAGGCCTCGGTCGACGCCGCCTTCGCCGCGGTCGAGCAGGCCTGGGGCGCGGCGGCGGTGCTGGTCAATTCGGCCGGGCTCAACATGACCGGCGTCACGGTGCGCGACATGGCCCTCGACCAGTGGCGCCGGTTGATCGACACCGACCTGACCGGCGCCTTCCTCGTCTCGCGCCGCTTCCTGACCGGGCGCGGTACCGCGGCCGGCGACGCGGCGATCATCCATATCTCCTCGATCCACGCCTATGCCGTGCGCGCGGGCGGGGCGGACTATTGCGCCGCCAAGGGCGGACTGACCACGCTCGTCGAGACGCTGGCGGTCGAGGAGGCGGCCCGGGGCACCCGCGTGAATGCGATCGAACCGGGCATGATCCTGACCCCGATGAACGCCCGCGCCCAGACCGACATCGACTATCGCCACGCCCTCGAGCGCAACATCCCGATGGGCCGCGCCGGCAAGCCCGAAGAGGTGGCGGACCTCGCCGTCTTCCTCGCCAGCGACCGCGCGCGCTACATCACCGGTGCGCGCATCGTCATCGATGGCGGCCTGTCGCTGATGCAGGCGCTCGGCGCATGACCGCCAGCGTCGCCGATCCGCATCGCAAGGATGCGGTCGCCGCCGCGGACGAGCCGCTCGACTTCAACGTCAAGCGGATCGAGACGGTGACGCTCGACGGCCCCGCGGCGCTGATGGCCCGCGACCTGATGAGCCCCTATGTCTGGCGCGAGCCGGACGGGCGCTGGGGTATCATGGTCCGCGCGGTGGTGCGGCAGGGCGAGCCGCTGGTTGATACCGGCCGGATCTGGGCCGGGTGGAGCGACGACGGCCGGCACTTCACGATGCTCGACGCGCCCTCGATCGTGCCCGGCCCGGGCGACCACGACGCCGGCGGGGTGGAGGATCCCACCGTCGTGCGGACGGCGGACGGCTATGTCGTCTATTATTCCGGCGTGCTCGCCGACCATGCCCATGGCGAACTCTCCTATGCCAGCGGCCCCGCGCTGGACCGGCTGGTGAAGAGTGGGGTCGCCCTCGCCTCCTCCAAATCGGAGGGGAATACCAAGGAGGCGACCGTCGACCGCACCGCCGACGGACGCTGGCGGCTCTTCTACGAATATGCCGCCGACCAGGCGTCGCGCATCGGCCTTGCGATCGGCCCGGATGTCGGTGGTCCCTGGACCGAGCAGCCCACCCCCTTCATGCCGCGCGAGGACAGCTGGGACGACTGGCACCTGTCGACCGGCCCGCTCCTCACCGACGATCCGGCGCGGCCGGTGATGTTCTATAACGGCGCGACCCGCGACGCACGCTGGCGGATCGGCTGGGTGGCGTTCGACGCCGACTATGCGCGGGTCGTGGCGCGCGGGATCCAGCCGCTCCTCACCCCGCCCCCCGCGGACGACCGCGGCGCCACCGACATCGCCTTTGCCGCGTCCGTGGTGGTCGAAGACGATCGGATCTGGCTGTATTACTCGCTGGAAGACCGCAAACTCGCCCGCGCGCTGATCCGGCGATCGTGATCCGAGCCATTCGGTAAACCGGTCCCTGATCTTGTATCGTGCGGCGATACGCAATACAGTGAAGTGTGATCGTCAGCTTCCGGCACAAGGGTCTCGAAGCCTTCTACGACCGTGGCACAATGCGGGGCATCCAGGCGAGCCATGCGAAGAAGCTGCGGAACATCCTCGGCCTTCTCGATGTCGCGGCGGCTCCGGGCGATATGAACCTGCCCTCCTTCCGGCTTCACGCGCTGAAAGGGGATCTGAAGGGGCATTGGTCGGTCTGGGTCAACGGCAACTGGCGCGTCACCTTCCGCTTTGTCGGCACCAATGCCGAGCTGGTCGATTATCAGGATTATCATTGAGGGCATGACGACGATGCACCACCCCCCGCACCCCGGCGAACTGCTGCGCGACGAGGTCATCGCCGCGTTGAACCTGTCGGTGACCGAGGCCGCCAGCCGCCTCGCCATGTCGCGCGTCGCCCTGTCGCGCGTGCTGAACGGCAAGGCGGGCATCAGCCCGGACCTTGCCCTGCGCCTCGAACAGGCCGGGGCCAGTACCGCCCGCGCCTGGCTGGCGATGCAGGCGAATCATGATCTCTGGTGCGCTCGTCAACATGCGCAGCCGCCTGTGCGCCCGTTGCAGGATGCAGCCTGACCGCCGCGGGCGTCGCTACCGATCGAACCGCACGATCTGCCGCACCGCCCGCCCCTCTGCCAGCGCGTCGAAGCCCTGGTTGATCTCGGCCAGCGAGAGATAGCCGCTGACCAGCCGGTCGACCGGCAGTCGCCCGGCGCGGTACAGCGCGACGTAACGGGGGATGTCGCGCATCGGCACGCAGGTGCCGATATAGCTGCCCTTCAGCGTCCGTTCCTCCCCGACCAGCGCGACGATATTGACCGGCAGCGCGGCATCGGCCGGCGGCAGGCCGGCAGTGACGGTGGTGCCGCCACGCCGCGTCATCGCCACGGCGCTTTCGAGCGCGCGGACCGATCCCGCCATCTCCAGCACCACGTCGCACCCGCCGGCCGTGAGCGCACGCACCTGCGCCGCCGCATCGGCACCGGCGAGCACCGTCGCGCTCGCGCCCAGACCGCGGGCGAGCGCCAGCTTGTCCTCCATCAGATCGACCGCGATGACCTGCGCCGCGCCCGCCGCGATCGCGCCAAGGACCGCCGCCAGCCCGACCCCGCCCAGCCCGACCACCGCCACTGTCTGCCCCGCGCGCACCGCGGCGGTGTTGATCACCGCCCCCACGCCCGTCAGCACCGCGCAGCCGAACAGCGCCGCCTCGTGCAGCGGCAGATCGGCATCGACCTTCACCAGCGACCGGCGCGCAACGACCGCATGGCTGGCAAAGGCCGAACAGCCGAGATGATGATGTACCGCGCCTGCCGCCGCATCCATGGCCGGATCGTGCAGCCGCACCGCGCCGGAGAGCAGGGTTCCCGCCCCGTTCGCCGCCGCGCCCGGCTCGCACAGCGCCGGCCGCCCCTCGGCGCAGGGCAGACAATGGCCGCAGCTGGGCATGAAGACCATGACGACATGGTTGCCCACCGCAAGATCGCCGACATCCGCGCCCAGCGCCTCGACCACGCCGGCCGCCTCGTGCCCCAGCGCCATCGGTACCGGGCGCGGCCGGCTGCCGTCGATCACCGACAGGTCCGAATGGCACAGGCCCGCCGCGGCGATCCGCACCAGCACCTCGCCCTGGCCCGGCGGGTCGAGTTCCAGCGTCTCGATCGCCAGCGGCCGGCTCTCGGCATAGGGTCGCGGCGCGCCGCGCCGGCGCAGAACGGCAGCCTCGATCTTCATGCCCGGTCGATCCTCTTCCTCGTCCGCCCCATGGTGGAGCGCCGCGATCGGCGCGACAACCCGCCTGCGCGGCGCAGCCGATGGTTGACGCGCGCGCGCCGTGCGCCTTCGATCGCGCCATGACCGACGAGACGACGCGCGCGCCGCTGCATCCCCGTACCGCCTATCGCTGGTGGCAACCGATCGTCACGCGGTGGAGCGACAACGACGCCTATGGCCATGTCAACAACGCGATCTACTATCATTGGTTCGACACGGCGGTGAATGCATGGCTGATCGCACAGGGCCTGCTCGACGTCGAGCGCGGCGATCCGATCGGCCTGGTGGTGGAGACGCGCTGCCGCTACGCCCGGCCGCTCGCCTATCCCGAGCCCGTCGAGATCGGCCTCGCAGTCGAACGGCTCGGCCGGTCGAGCGTCACCTACCGGCTCGGCGCCTTCGCGACGGGCGAGGCGGATCCCGCCGCCCAGGCCCTCTTCACCCATGTCTATGTCGACCGCCCCACGCGTCGCCCGGTGCCGTTGCCGGACGCCTGGCGCGAGCGGCTGGAGACGCTCCAGACCGGCTTGTAAATAGAAGCGTTTCCGGACACGATGGTGCTGGCGGCACGACGCCGCGAAGGGGTGATCCGGCCATGCTAGCCACCGTCCTCGCTCTGGCGCTCCAGGCTGCGCCGTCGGCCCCCGCCCCGCGGGGACTGGCGGGCGACTGGACGGTCGATCTGTCGACCCGGCCGGGCCAGCCCTATACGCAGCCGATGCAGCTGACGCTCCAGCCGGACGGTACGGTCACCGGCTCGTTCTACCAGAGCACGATCGAGAAGGGGCGCTGGAAGACGGACCGTGGCCGGACCTGCGCCAGCTTCCGGACGTCGGACGGCAAGGGACCCTATCACACATCCGTCTGTCTCCGCGGCGACCGCGCCGAAGGACAGACCTGGGCCGAAGCCCGGAACTTCCTGTTCAACTGGTTCGCCGAGCGGGCCAGGTAGAAGCGGAAGGCGCCCCTCCTACCCCGACCGCCGCGACGACAGTCGCAGCAGCCGGCCGCCGCTGCCATCCTCCAGCAGCCACAGCGCGCCGTCGGGGCCGGTCAGGACGAAGCGGGTGCGCGCGTCCATGTCCCAGCGGGCGATCTCGCGCGGATGGTCGCCGTCGAAGCCCAGCTGGACGAGCGTGCTCGATCCCAGCCCGCCGACAAAGGCGGTTCCGCGCCACTCCGGGAACATCGCGCCCTTGTAGAAGGTGAAGCCGGCCGGCGCGATGACCGGGTTCCAGTAGAGTTCGGGCTGCCGGAACTCGGGCCGGGTGGCGGGCCTGGGGATCGGCTTGCCGTCGTAATTGTCGCCATAGGAAACGAGCGGCCAGCCATAGTTCGCACCGGCTTCGATCAGGTTCAGCTCGTCGCCGCCCTTGGGACCCATCTCGGTCTCCCAGAGCCGCCCCTGGTCGTCGAAGGCGAGGCCGTAGGGATTGCGCAATCCGCTGACCCAGGTCTCTGCCGGGGTCAGGTTCGGCCCGGGCATAGCGACCGTCCGCACCTTCGCGCCCGCCGCCGCCTGCGTGTCCTCGGGCGGATCGATCAAGCCGATCCGCGTCGCGCCCTGCCGGCCTGCGCCCGGATTGCCCGGCGCCGGCGCCCCGTCGAGCGTCAGCCGCAGGATCTTGCCGAGCGCCTGATCGGGATCCTGCGCCGGGGTGAAGCGCTGCCGCTCGCCGACCGTCAGGAACAGGAAGCGTTGATCGGGCGAGAACGCGATATAGCCGCCGAACTGCCCGCCCGCCCCGCGGGGAAGCTGCCGCCAGAGGACCTCGACACCGGTCAGTGCGGCGGTATCTCCCCGGTCGACCAGCGTCGCCCGCGCGAGCGCGAGGCCGTCGCCTCCCTCGCCCGGCTCGGCATAGGTCAGATAGATGCGATGGTCCTGCGCGAAATGCGGCGAGGCGATCACGAACAGCAGGCCGCCCTGCCCTTCATAATGGACCCTCGGCACGCCGCTGACCGGTATCTTGCGGCCGGCCTTGGTGACGATCCACAAGGCGCCGGGCTTCTCCGTGACCAGCATCCGGTCGTCGGCTATGAAGGTCAGCGCCCAGGGGTCCTCGAAGCTGGCGATCGCTTCGGTGCGGAAGGGCTTCGTCGCCATCGGCCGGGCCGAGCCATAGTTTACGGGCTCGGCAGGTTCGGCCGCCGATCGCGCCGGCTGCTGCGTCCGGCCGCACCCCGCCAGCAGGGCGGCTCCGGCCATGAGCAGCGCGAGGCGACGATGACGGGGGCGGTGGCGCATGCGATGGGTCCTGGCGGCGAAGGGTCAAGTGGGGAACGCCATCGATCCGCTCTGCGGATCAAGCGTTTCCACCCGGGCGCTCATATCCTCGCAGGCCTGTCCCGTCGACGCTAAGGACCCGATTTACCATCCGAAATGTTTCGGCCTCCATGGATGGCGACAGGCGGAGCGGACATTGAGCCAGGTTGATGCAGCCGGGCGTGCAGGCGACGCCGGCGAGGGCCAGAGCGTTGGCACGCCGGCGGAGGGGAGCATGGACGTCGGCGCGCGGGAGCCGATCGGATCGCCGGGCATGCATCATTGGCAGGAGGCGACCGTCACCGAGCCCGGGCTCGACGAACGCGGCAACGTCTTCTTCGCCGCGATCGGGATGACGCGCATGCCGATGGTGATCACCGATCCGCATCAGGACGACAATCCCATCGTCTTCGCCAACAACGCCTTTCTCGACCTCACGCTCTACGAGAAGGAAGAGGTGCTGGGCCGCAACTGCCGGTTTCTCCAGGGCGCGCAGACCGATCGCGACCAGGTCGCGAAGCTGCGCGCGACGATCGAGCGGGAGGAGTCGATCGCCCTCGAGTTGCTCAACTACAAGCGCGACGGCACGCCCTTCTGGAACGCGGTGTTCATCGGTCCCATCCATGACGCATCCGGCAAGCTGCTCTACTTCTTCGCCAGCCAGATCGACGTCACCCGCCGTCGCGAAAGCGAGAGGACGTTGCTGCAGACCCAGAAGATGGAAGCCGTCGGCCAGCTGACGGCGGGGCTGGCGCACGACTTCAACAACCTGCTCCAGGTCGTGAACGGCAATCTCGAGCTCGCCGCCGCCCGCGTCGAGGACGACCGCATGCGCCGCTATATCGAGAGCGCACGCACGGCCGCCGAAAAGGGCGCCAAGCTGACCGGACAACTGCTCGCCTTCGCCCGCAAGACGCGGCTCGATCCGCGCCCCGTCGACATCAACGCCACCATCACCAGCTTCTGCGACGTGCTCGAAAGCTCGCTCGGCAAGCAGGCCGAGCTCCAGTTGACGTTGCGTCGCGGCCTGCCCCGGGCCATCCTCGATCCCGAGCAGTTCGAAATGGCGGTGCTCAACATCGCCATCAACGCCCGCGACGCGATGCCGAACGGCGGCCTGATCGAGATCGTCACGAGCAAGCTTTCGCTCGACGGGGACGCGCCGGCCCGTTCGCTTTCCCCGGGCGACTATGTGGTGGTGGAGATACGCGACGAGGGACAGGGCATGCCGCCGCACGTCGCGGAGCGCGCGACGGAGCCCTTCTTCACGACCAAGGGCACCGGCAAGGGCACGGGGCTCGGCCTCGCCATGGCCTCCGGCTTCGTCCAGCAGTCGCGCGGGCGGCTCGAGATCGACAGCAAGCCCGGCCGGGGCACGACGATCCGGATGCTCTTCCCCTCCGCGGTCGGCGAGCAGCCCGACCGGCCCCAACCCCTCCACCACAGTGCCCCCGCCCCGTCGGGCGACAATAGGTCCGGCGCTCATATCCTCGTGGTCGAGGACAGCAGCGAGGTGCTCGCGCTCGCACGCGAGATACTGGAAGGCGTCGGCTACCGGGTGTCGACCGCGGAGACCGGCGAGGCCGCGCTCGCGCTGTTCGAGACCCTGCCGGCCGGCACGGTCGACCTGCTCTTCACCGACCTGATCATGCCGGGCGGGATCAACGGCATCGTGCTGGCCGCCGAGATCGCGCGGCGCGCGCCCGACCTGCCCGTCCTGATGACGACGGGGTATAACGAGGAACTCGTGGCGGAAGGGCCGACGCGCGCCGGGCTCGACGTCCTGGGCAAGCCCTATCGGCGAAGCGACCTGCTCGACCGCGTACGGCAGGCGCTCAACCGCCGCGGCAGCACCGTCGGCGAGACCGGTCGCACCCCGACCTGACCAGGCCCGGCTGCCATCGGGCGGCCCGCCGCCCGGACCACGTCCGCGCCACGATCAGGGGTGCGGCTTGGCCACGGCACCGGCGGGGTCGATCAAGCCGGCGACGAAGGCGCATTTGACGACGTCGGCCAGGTTGGTGACCCCCAGCTTCTCCATCATGGTCGCGCGATGCGCCTCGACGGTGCGCGGGCTCAGGTCCAGGCGATGCGCGATCACCTTGTTCGGCAGGCCTTCAACCATGCCCAGCAGCACCTCACGCTCCCGCGGCGAGAGGCGCGCGATCCGTTCCAGCGCGTCCGCTTCGCGCCGCTGCGCTTCCTCGGCATTCCTCAGATGGTGGAAGCCGCTCCTCAGCGCCGCGGACAGCTCCGGCCAGCCGACCGGCTTTTCCAGGAAGTTCAGGGCACCGGCCTGCATCGCCGCGACCGCGGCCGACACATTGCCCTCGCCGGTCAGGACGATGACCTGATGGACGGTGCGGGCCTGCACCATGCGGCGCAGGACATCGAGCCCGTTGGCGCCCGGCAGGTGAAGGTCGAGGATCACGCAACCCGGCTTGCCGCGCGGGGCGTAGGCCAGCCAGGCCTCGCCGCTCGGAAAGGAGCGCGTATGCCAGTCGCCCCGCGTCTCGATCAGATCCTCGAGCGAATAGCGCAGGTCGTCGTCGTCATCGACGATATAGACCCATCCGGCGTCAGACATGCTCCTGTTCCCGATGTTCCGGAAGCGCGAAACTGAACTGCGCACCGCCGAGCGCGCCGCGTCGATATTTCAGCTCGGACCCGTGCGCCTCGACGATGCGACGGCTGATGGACAGGCCGACGCCCAATCCCTCGTCGGACTTCGCGGTCGAGAATCGGGAGAACAGCAGGGGCTCCAAAGTGTCGGGCACTCCGGGCCCGTTATCCTCGACGCTGAACAGCAGGTCGCCGCCACGCCGCTCGACCAGCACGGACAGCAGGCATTCCGTTTGGCCGGAGCGATTAAGGGCTTCGATGGCATTGCGCATCAGATTGACGAGCACCTGCTGGATCTGGATCCGATCGGCGAAGACCCTGGCATGGCCTCCCGGCAGACGGACCTGGAGCTGGATGCCGCGCTGCCTCGCAAGGGTGGAAAGGAGCGAGATCGCCTCGCCGACGATCCGGTCGATGGGCTCGGGGGCCGGATCCCCCTCTCCGCGCTGCACGAAGGCACGCAGGCGCTTCACGATCTCGCCGGTCCGCAACGCCTGCTGGCTGGCATTGTCGACGCTCTTGCGAACGCTTTCGGCCGCCTTGCCTGCAAGGGACTCAAGATGGAATTCGGCGACCGACAGGTGGTTGACCATGGCGGCCAGCGGCTGGTTGAGTTCATGCGCCAGGGCGAGGCTCAGCTCTCCCATCGCGCTGACCCGCGAGGCGTGGACCAGATCGTGCTGGAGCGTCTGAAGCTTGGCCTCGGTCTCGAACCGCGCCGTCTGGTCGCGGACGAAGGCGGTGGTCAGTCGCTCTCCGTCCACCGTCGCCTCGCCCATCCACACCTCCGCGGGAAAGGCGCTGCCGTCGCTGCGCATGGCATAGACGTGGCGGGACAGACCCAGCATGTGTGGCATGCCCGACCGCAACAGGCCGACCAGCCCTTCGCGCGCGGCGTCTTCCGGGGCGTGCTCCGGTGCGAGGATGTCGACCGGCGCGCCGAGGGCCTGCTCGCTCGTCAGGCCGAACATTTGCTCCGCCGTGGCGCTGAACGCCTGGATGGCGCCGCCGTCGTCGACCACGATCATCGCGCTCGGCACCGTCCGCAGCGTCGCCGCCAGCTCGGCGTGGTTGCGCGTTTCGTTCGTGCGATCCGCGACCGCCGCGATGACGCGAGCCGGCTTCGTCGACAAGCGGCACAGCGAGATGAGCAGGTGACACTTTTGGCCGGCCGCCGTTCGACGGAGCGCGGTCAGCATGGTCCGCTCCGGTCCTCCGCCCGACAGGATTAGCCGGATCTCGACCCTGTCCAGCGACAGGCTTTCCAGCCCGAGCTGTCGCAGGCCCCGCAACGGCACGGCGTGTCCCGCAAGCTCCGGACGATCGAAGATCTGCGCGGCGCGCGCGTCGAAGCGGACGGTCCGGCTGCTTCCGTCCCATTCGACGAAGCCGGCCGCGCTCAGGGCGCAGGCGGCCGCTGCCGCCGCCTGCCAGCGATCCCGCCCTCCCGACTCATCGTTCACTGCGTCATCGACCCCACTATCGGAGCATGGCCGCCCGCTTGGTAGAATTACTCACTCAAAGCGCTGCTTAGTCAAGAGCTTAGAGGAAAACCGGCGGTCGGGCACCGGCCCCGCCTAGGTAGAATCACGATGATCAAAGGCTTGTTAACCGGACGGCGTGCGGATCGCCCCGGTGCAAGGAGCCACCCGGATGCCGTCTACTCGAACCAACGCTGTCGTGCGCACCATGGGGGTGATCGACCGCGACGCCGTCGCGCTGCTGATCCCCGAACTGCGCGAAGCGGTCGCCGCCGGGGCGGTGCGCGTGGACGGCGCGGCCATCGAGCAGATCGGACAGGCCGGGCTCCAGCTGTTGCTGAGTGCCCGTCGATCGGCGGATGCCGTCGCCGCCGCCTTCGAGATCGTCGCGCCCTCGCGGTCGCTGTGCCGGGCCGCCATGATCGCGGGCCTGTCTGAGGCGCTGTCCCTCCCGGACGCCGACTGAGGCCGCGCGCGATGACCGGGGACGAAATCCAGCAGATCTTCTTTCAGGAATGCGACGAGGGCCTGTCCGCCGCCGAGGCCGGGCTGCTCCTCTGCCAGGCCGGCGCGCAGGACGAGGAGACGATCAACACCATCTTCCGCGCCGTCCATTCCATCAAGGGCGGGGCCGGCGCCTTCGGCTTCGCGGCGCTCCAGTCCTTCACCCACCATTTCGAGACCGTCCTCGACCGTGTCCGTTCGGACGAGCTCGCGCTCACGCCGGCGGTGCTGGCGACGCTGCTCGCGGCGTTCGATACGCTGGCGGACCATGTCACGGCCATTCGCGGGCAGGACGCGGCGCCCGACGACGCGGCGATCCTCGCCCGGCTCCAGTCGCTCGCCCGCGCTCGGGACGCATCGCCGGCGGACACGGCCGCGCCCATCCCCCCTGCGCCGGCGACGATGCCGGATGCGGGCTTCGACCTCGATGCGCTGCTCGCAGGCCTGAACGCCGCCGCTCTGCCTGGACGGCCGCCTTGGCGCGTCATCGTGCGGCCGGAAGCGGCGGCGCTGGCCGGCGGGTCGGAGCCCCTGCTGCTGCTGCGGGAACTCAAGGCGATCGGCGGCCGCATCGTCGACGTCGACACCGGCGCCGTTCCCGATCTCGACCGGTTCGACGCCGACGGGGCCTATCTCGCCTGGACCTTCGAGGTGCCGGGCGCCGCGGAAAAGGCCGCCATCGCCGAGATCTTCGACTTCATCGCCGACGACTGCGCCGTGTCGATCACGGCTGCCGACGAGGATATGGACGGGGTCTGCCCGTCCGACGCCGACACCGCCGACGCCGTGTCCGGTGCGGCGGCCCTGCCTGCGCCGGCCCTGGACGAGGTCGCCGCAGCCGCCGTCGAGACCGTGCCCCCCGCCCCGCCGACGGGCCTCGTCGCCGAGCGGCGCGGGGCCGAACGCCGCGCGCAGGATGCGCAGACGATCCGGGTCGACCTCGACAAGCTCGATCGTCTCGTCAACCTCGTCGGCGAGCTCGTCATCACCCAGTCGATGCTGTCCCAGCGACTGCTGATGCGGGGCCTCGGCAGCATCGACGAGCTGGGCGATCTCGACCATCTGACCCGCGAACTGCAGGACAGCGCCATGTCGATCCGGGCGCAGCCCGTGCGATGGGTGTTCAGCCGCGTTCCCCGCATCGTCCGCGAGCTGGAGGCGAGCACCGGCAAGCGGGTCCGCCTTGAGGTCGAGGGCGAGGCGACCGAACTCGACAAGACCGTCATCGAGCGGATCGGCGAGCCGCTGACCCACCTGATCCGGAACGCGGTCGATCATGGCATCGAGGATCCTGCGCGGCGCATCGCCGCGGGCAAGCCGGCCGAGGGACGGCTGCGGCTCTCCGCCGAGCATCGCGGCGGGCGGATCCTGATCATCGTCAGCGACGATGGGGCCGGCATCGATCGGACCCGCGTCCTCGCCAAGGCCGTCGAGAAGGGCATCGTGGCGCCGGATGCGCGCCTGTCCGACGAGGAGATCGACCACCTGATCTTCGCGCCCGGCTTCTCGACCGCGCAGCAGGTCTCGAACATCTCGGGACGCGGCGTCGGCATGGACGTGGTGAAGCAGAACGTCCTGGCGCTCGGCGGCCGGATCTCGATCCAGTCGGTGCCGGGACGGGGCTCCACCTTCACCCTGGCCCTGCCGCTGACCCTCGCGATCCTCGACGGGATGATCGTCTCGGTCGCGGACCAGACCTACATCATCCCGCTGACGCACATCGTGGAAAGCCTGCGGCCCGCGGCGGGTGCGGTGAAGAGCATGGGCAACGGCCAACATGTGCTGAACGTGCGGGGCACCTATCTTCCCGTCCTCGCCGTCGCCGAGCAGCTGGCGATCGGCGCATCCAGTCCCGATCCCTCCAGCGCGGTGCTGATCGTGGTCGAGACGGAGGTCCACGGCCAGGCCGTGCTGATGGTGGATGCGATCAACGATCAGCGGCAGGTCGTCATCAAGAGCCTGGAGACCCATTACCGCCAGATCGACGGCGTGGCGGGAGCGACCATCCTGGGCGATGGCCGCGTCGCGCTGATCCTCGATGTCGAGAGCCTCGTCGCGCACCGCGCCGCGGGCGCCGATCGGATCGCCGCGTGACCGCGATGCTCGCCACCGGGCCGGTCGAGGGCTCCCCGCGCGACCTGCGGTCGATCGCCGCCCTGGTCCATGCGCATGCCGGCATCGTCCTTCCCGATGCCAAGTCGACCCTCGTCTTCTCGCGCCTGAGCGGTCCGTTCCGGCGCTCGGGCCTGCCCCGCTTCGCCGACTATGTCGCGCGGCTGGAGACCGACGAGGCCGCCCGCCGCGAGGCGATCGAGGCGCTCACCACCAACCATACCGGCCTCTTCCGCGAAGCCCATCATTTCGACCACGTCGCGGCGGACCTCCGCCCTGCGCTGATGGCGAAGCTGCGCGCCGGCGGCCGCGTGCGCCTCTGGTCGGCAGGCTCGTCCTCCGGCGAGGAGGTCCATTCGCTCGCCGTCACCGTGCTTGGCGGCGATCCCGCCGAAGGCCGGCTGATCGCCGGCAGCGACATCGCGCTGCTCGCCACCGACATCAACACCAAGGTGCTGGCGGTGGGCGAGGCCGGCACCTATGCCGCGGCCGGCATCGACGCCATTCCCGCGCCGCTGCGGATCTGGACCGAGGCGCAGGGCGACGAGCTCCGCTTCCGCGCGGAGGTGCGGCGGCTGATCCGCTTCCGCCAGCTCAACCTGCTCGCCGCCTGGCCGATCCGGACCGGCTTCGATGCGATCTTCTGCCGCAACACGATGATCTATTTCGACGAGCCGACCAAGGCGCGTCTGATCGCGCGGCTCTGCGACCAGCTGCTGCCCGGCGGCTATCTCTATATCGGCCATTCCGAACGGGTCACCGGCCCCGCCACTGCGATGCTGGAGCCGATCGGCCAGACCATCTACCGCAAGAGGCCGGCATGACGGTCCGCACCCTGATCGTCGACGATTCCGCGACGATGCGGGCGCTGATCAGCGCGCTGCTGCGCCGCGATCCGGCGATCGAGATCGTCGGCGTCGCAGCCTCGGCCGAGGCCGCCCGCACCCTGATCCGGGAAACCGATCCGGACGTGATCACTCTCGACGTCGAGATGCCGGGGATGGACGGGCTCAGCTTCCTCGAGAAGATCATGCGGCTGCGCCCGACCCCCGTCGTCATGGTATCGGGGCGGACCCGGGCGGGCGCCGAGGCGACCCTGCGTGCGCTCGAGCTCGGCGCGGTCGGCTGCTATGCCAAGCCGCGCGGCCGGGCCGACGACCTGCTCCTCGCCGATGACGGCCAGCTCGCCGCCATGGTCCACGAGGCCGCCGCGGCGAAAGGCCGCCTGCACGGCGCCCGCACCGCCAGCCCGCACGCGCCGCGGCCCGGAGCATTCGCCTGGAACGGCAAGCTGTTGGCGATCGCCGCCTCGACGGGCGGGGTCGAGACGCTCGGCCTGTTGCTGGACGGGTTCCCCGCCCTCTGCCCGCCTACCCTGATCGTCCAGCACATGCCGGAAAGCTTCACGCGGCTGTTCGCCGCGCGTCTCGACGCGCGGGTCGCGCCGCGGGTGGTCGAGGCCGAGGACGGCCAGTCGATCGAGCCGGGCACCGTCTATATTGCGCCCGGCGGCCACCGCCACATGATCGCGCGGGCCGGCAGCGCGCCCTATATCCGGCTGGTGCCGGGCGACCCCGTCAGCGGACATCGTCCGTCGGGCGACGTCCTCTTCCGCTCCGTGGCGCAGGGCTGGAAGGCCGAGGCCGTCGGGCTCATCCTGACGGGCATGGGCGCGGACGGGGCGCGCGGCCTGCTGGAGATGCGCCGGGCCGGGGCGGCGACGCTCGGCCAGAGCCAGGCCAGCGCCCTCATCTACGGCATGCCCCGCGCCGCGCACGAATTGGGCGCGGTCGGCGAGCAGCTTGCGGTCGAAGCCGTTCCGGCCAGGGTCATGCAGCTGTGCGGACGCTGACCGCAGCCGCCGACGACGCCCGGCCGCGGCGTCTCACCATCGTCCAGGGCGAGGCGGTGGCGTCGGCCGATCGCGCGCTGACGCTGACGACGATCCTCGGCAGCTGCGTCGCCTGCTGCCTCTATGACGGCGGTGCCGGCATCGGCGGCATGAACCATTTCCTGCTCGGCGACCCGCCCCCCGGCGTCACGCCCGGCTCGGCGGACGCCGAGCGCTACGGCCTTTTCGCGATGGAGAAGCTGGTCAACGAGATGCTGAAGCTCGGCGCCTCGCGCTTCGGGCTGCGCGCGCATCTCTACGGGGGCGGCAACCTCCACCGCGGCATGCGCGCGATCGGCGACGAGAACAGCCGCTTCGCCCGGCGCTTCCTGGCGCAGGACGGCATCGCGCTGGTCCGCGAGGACCTGGGCGGATTCGCCGCACGCCGGGTGGACTTCCAGCCCGGCCTCGGCCGCGCCCGTTCGCGCCGGGTGTCCGATGCGCCGTTCGCCGACGCCATGCCCGCCGCCATCCCCGCCCATACGGGCGAGGTCGAACTCTTTTGAGCATAAGGAACCCAAGCGTGACCAGTATTTTGGCCGTCGACGATTCGCCTAGCATGCGCATGCTGCTGCGAAGCGCGCTCGTGTCGCAGGGCTTCGTCGTCAGCGAGGCGGAGGACGGCGTGGCGGCGCTCGCATGGCTGGAGAACAACGCACCGACGCTGCTGATCACCGACATCAACATGCCGCGCCTCGACGGCTTCGGCCTGATCGAGGCGGTGCGCGCGCAGCCGCGGTTCCGCGACATGCCGATTCTGGTGCTGAGCACCGAAAGCAGCGCCGAGAAGAAGGCGATCGCCCGCCGGGCCGGCGCCACGGGCTGGATCGTCAAGCCGTTCGACACCGAAAAGCTCGCGGCCGCCGTGCGCCGCGTCACCCACTGAGCCGGGACCACCGCATTATGCTGCGCCAACTCATCACCTTCCAGATCGGCGAACAATATCTGGGCGTCGACATCATGGCGATCCGCGAGATCCGCGCCTGGACGCCGACCACCCTGCTGCCGCACAGCCCGGCCTTTCTGCGCGGCGTCGTGAACCTGCGGGGCACCGTGCTGCCGGTCATCGACCTGAGCGCGCGCCTCGGCTGGGGTCTGGCCGAGCCGACCCAGCGCCACGTCATCATCGTGGTCCAGATCGCGTCGCAGCTGAACGGCCTCATCGTCGATGCGGTCAACGACATCGTGTCGATCGACGGCGCCAGCCTCCAGCCGCCGCCCGAGCTCGGGGCCGACGCGTCGATCCGCTTCCTGGAAGGCCTGGTGCCGGTCGAGGACCGGATGGTGATGATCCTCAGCCTCGACCGGCTCGCCGCCGAAATGGCGTCCGCGCCCCTCCCCGAAGCCGCCTGAGCCCGCCCTAGGAGATATCGGCATGGCCGACATTCGCGTTCTTGTCGTCGACGATTCCACCACCATGCGGGCGCTGTTCTGCGGCATGTTCGACAATGCCAAGGGCATCCAGGTCCTGGATCATGCCGCCAGCGCCGCCGAGGCGCGCGAGGTGATGAGGCGGGCCCGGCCCGACGTCGTCACGCTCGACATCGAGATGCCCGGCATGAACGGCCTCGACTTCCTCGAGGAGATCATGCGCGAGCGGCCGCTCCCGGTGATCATGCTCTCCACCCTGACCCAGAAGGGCGCGGCGTCGTCGATCAGGGCCATGGAACTGGGCGCCTTCGACTGCTTCCCCAAGCCGACTATCGCCACCCGCGACGAGTTCGAGCGGATCACGCCCAAGCTGGTGGCGCTGGTCAAGGCGGCGGCGAGCGGCAAGACCACCGCCGCCAGGAAGAAGGTGGGCCAGGCCGCCGAGGACGGCTTCCGCCCCAACGGACGGGTCGTGGCGCTCAGCGCCTCGTCCGGCGGGGTCGCCGCGCTGATGCAGATCGTGCCGGCCTTTCCGGCGGCATGCCCGCCGACCATCATCACCATCCCGCTCGAACCCGGCATGGGCGATTCCCTCATCGGCCGGCTCGACGCCGCCGCCCGCCCCCGCATCCGCCCCGCGAGCGACGGGCAGAGGCTGGAGCCCGGCAACGTCTACATCGCGGCGGACCAGAGCGTCCACGTCATCGTCGACGGCGCGGCCGCCGCCGAGATCAAGACGACGCCGGCGGATCCGGTCAATGGCGCCCGCCCCTCCGCGAGCCTGTTGTTCGCTACTCTCGCCAAGACCGCGGGCGCGTCCGTCGTCGCCGGCGTCCTGACTGGCACCGGCACCGACGGCTGCGCCGGGCTGCAGGCGCTGAAGCTGGCCGGCGCCACCACCTTCGCCCAGTCCATCGATACCGCAGCGGCGGGCGAGGCGCCTGCCGCCGCCCTGGCGACGGGTGCGGCCCAGCGGCCGGTGCCGCTGGGCGAGATCGCGAAGTTCGTCCTCGACCAGTGCAGGGACGTCGCGCATGCGGCCTGATCTGCGCCACCTGCTCGACGGCGTCGCCGCCGTGCTCGAGGCCGCCCGCGACGATTTGGAGCGCCTTGCGGGGACGCTGTGCGCGGATGCCGACATCGCCCTGCGCCACATGGCCGCGTTGCAGACCCTCGACCGCGTCGGGCAGTGCCAGGCCGAAGTCGCCTCGATGCTGCGGGCCGAGGATCCGACCGCCGCGGCGGACGCGATCGGCGTCGAAGGGCTGCGCGCCCGGCTGATCGCACGCGGGCGCTGCTGAAATGATCGCCCTTCCCCCGCCGCCCCGCGCCGGTCCGCAGACCCTGCCCGGACCCGGTGGCGGATCGTCGCCGTGACCGTCCCCCTGCCCGCCCATTCCGCAGAATTGAGTTTTGGAGAACGTCCATGAAGTGGTTTCGAGAAGTCGCCCCGATCCGCCAGAAGCTCCTGATATCCTTCGGCCTCTATACCGTGCTGCTGGCCGGGCTGACCGGCCTTGCCTGGTGGAGCTTCGCCCTTTCTGCCGGCGCGCCGCCGGTGCTGGCAGAGAGCCTCGAGTTCCTGTTCTTCGCCAGCCTCGGCGTCACGGCCTTCTCGGTCGTCGCGGGCTTCGTCATGCGCAAGGCGATCGCGGACCCCTATGTCGCGACCGTGCTCAACATGGAGGCGCTGGCAGCCGGCGACATCGATCGCCCGATCGAGCGCGCCGAATACCGGGATTGCGTCGGCCGGCTCGCCCGCGCCATGTCGAAGTTCCGCGAGGATGCCGTCGCGCGGCGCGAGGCCGAGCGCAAGGCGGCGGACGCGCAGACCCAGAAGGCGATGGTCCACACGCTGGGGACCGGCCTCCAGATGCTGAGCGAGGGCAATCTGACCTTCCGCATCGAACAGGCCTTCCCGGCCGAGTTCGAGCAGCTGCGGCTGAACTTCAACGCCGCGATGGAAGAGATGCAGGACCTGCTGGGCTCCGTGTCGCATACCGCAGGCGGCATCCGCACCGGCTCCGCCGAGATCAGCCAGGCGTCGGACGACCTGTCGCGACGGACCGAACAGCAGGCCGCCTCGCTCGAGGAGACGGCCGCATCGGTGGATCAGGTGACCGAGGCGGTCCGCCAGATCGCGAAGAGCGCGGTGCACGTCAACGAGACTGTCAGCAACGCGCATGCCAATGCGACGAAGGGCGGGAAGATCGTCGAGGAAGCGGTCGGCGCGATGGCCGATATCGAGCGATCGGCGCAGGAGATCGCCCAGATCATCAACGTGATCGACGGCATCGCCTTCCAGACGAACCTGCTGGCGCTCAACGCCGGTGTCGAAGCGGCACGGGCCGGCGACGCGGGCAAGGGCTTCGCCGTGGTCGCGAACGAGGTGCGGGCGCTCGCCCAGCGCTCCGCAGACGCCGCCAAGGACATCAAGGGCCTGATCGAGCGCTCGACCAAGCAGGTCGGCAACGGCGTGCAGCTCGTCGGCGAGAGCGGGCAGGCGCTCGGCCGCATCGTCGAGCAGGTCGCCGAGGTTTCGGCGCTGATCACCCAGATCACCGGCTCGACCGAGGCCCAGGCCAATAACCTGCAGCAGGTGAATTCGGCCGTCAGCCAGATGGACAAGATGACCCAGCAGAATGCGTCGATGGTCGAGCAGTCGACCGCAGCCGCACGGGGCCTGGCCAACGAGGCCGACCATCTGACCGGACTGGTCTCGCGCTTCTCGCTCGGCCAGGGCCCGAAGCCGGTGGCCAGCGCGGCCCGACCGGCACCCCGGCCGCGCAATCCGGCGCCGCAGCGGGCGGCGATCCCGGCCGTCCACGGCAACCTCGCCCTGGTGGCGGAAGCGTTCGACCAGGACTGGGCCGAATTCTGATGGATGTGCAGGGCGGGCTACGGCTCGCCCTGCACAGCCGGTCGCCTGACGCCGGCACATGTTGATGGGGGAAGAATGTTACAGCATCTTCGGGCGCTGCACGTCGAAATCTTGAGGCGGCTCGACCAGCTCGACCGGCTGACGCAGCAGGCCGAACCGCCGATAGCCGAATTGCCGGCCGCGCGCCTCGCCCTGAGCCGTGCGAGCCGCGCGCGAACCCTGTTCATCGAGCAGAACCTTCCCGAGATCATCGGGTCCGCACCGCCATCGCGGCTGGTGCGTATTCGGGCCCTCCAGCACGACACCGCCCTGCAGATGGATCGCTCCGCCAACCATGTCAGCACCTGGAGCTTGCAGGCGATCGCAAGCGACTGGCCGGCCTATCGCCGGGCCTCTGCCGAGATCAGGGACGCCATGCGGCTGCGGATCAAGGAAGAGGCGGCGCTGCTCTATCCCATATTGTCGGCGCTGCCGCTGCAACGGTTGACCGGCTGACGTGCCGGCCGGCCGATCGGTCGCCGGACGGGCGCCAGCCGCACGGCGCGGCGCTCACTCCGCCGCCAGGACCGCTTCCACCGCCTCGACCGTGATCCCGAAAGCCGCCGCCAGTCCCGTATGCGAGGCACCGCGACGCGCGAGTATACGGATCCGGTCGTGATCGACCGTCGTCGCATAGTGGCGCGTGTCGCGCTGCTCGCGCACCACGTCCTTGCGGCCAGACGTGCGGATGCGGCGCGCAGCGGCGGAATGGGGGTCGCGCTCGGCCGCCGCGCGCTGTGCATCGCGGCGCTCCGTCCGCGCCGCCTCGCGGGCCTGCGCCGCCGCCTCGCGGGCTGCCGCGCGCTGGTCGAGCCGCGTAGCGATCGCGCCGGCGCGCGCCTCCGTTCGCGCCGACCGCGCTTCGGCGCGCTGCTCCGCGCGATCGGCCGCGCCGAGGTTGCTGCGCACTCGAAAGGCGTCGCCGCCCACCCCCCAGCTCTTGTCGACCATATGCGCCTCCCTCGTTCCGCCCGCCTCGATACCGACCCATCCCACCCGAAGGGCCGTGGTCCCGGTAAGGCCCGGAGCCGTTCGATGATAGCCCGAGGGCGAAGCCGCCTTTAGACCATGATCCATCCAGACCGAATCGGACGTCATCCCAGCGAAAGCTGGGATCTCTTGATCATGGCACAAGGCAAGAGCCGCAGAAGGCCCCATCCTGCGCTGGGGCGACGATGCTCGCCATGTGGATCAAGCTCCCGGCTCCGGCCGGCGCCGGGGTGTCGGTTCGAATTAGGAGCGTCCACCCCAGATCCCGGCGCATCAAGCGGCAAGGTCGCGGCGGACGCTACTCGCGCAGGTCAGGAAAGGCATAGGCGGACGGTTCGTCCTTGGCGGTGCCTCGCGCGAACACCGCCACGTCGCCCGGCATCACCTCCTGGCGCGCCCAGCGGTCCCAGCCGATATGGATGAAGTCGGGCACGCCGAAGATGCGGATGGCACGGCCATATTCGTCGCCGCGAAAGCCGATGAAGTGCAGCGCCATCCGTCGTGGTTCAGCGTGCGCCTTCGCGCCGGGCGCCCGTGATCATCCGGCGCGCGATGGTGCGCACCGCCTCGTCGTCCTTGTCCGGGCCGTCGGCCGGGTCGCCGAGATGGTCCAGGCTGTCCTCCAGCATGTCGAGCAGGCCGGGATGCCGCGCCTCGACATATTCGATCAGCTTGAACAGCAGATGTTCGGTGGCGATCTCGCGGCGACGGGTCTGGACATCTGGGTCGGTCATCTCGGCGCTTTCTCCTGAGGGTTAGAAACCGGCAAACGCATCGCGCGGGCGATAGGACCTCGGATCATGTAGACTACACTTGTAATCGTGTTCCCGACGTGTATTGTTACGCTATAACAGCTTCGGGATAAGACGATGATGATGGGGGGAATATTGGCGGTGCTGGCGCAGTTGGCCGGGCCGCCGCCAGCGACGGACTCTGCTCCGCCCCCCGCCGCCGATCCCGCCGCGACGCGCAGCGACCGGGCCGCGCCCTCCGCCGAGCCGACCGACACCGTCACCGCGCCGGCCGGCGATGCGATCGCGACGCCGACCCAGCCCGCCGCCAATGCCGCGACCCCGGGCGCGACCGGTGCGAGCGACGGGCGGCTCGTCTACGATACCGCCTTCTTCCGCACCTTCTCTCCCGCCAGCGCGCTGGAGATCGTGCAGAGGACGCCGGGTTTCCAGCTCGATATCGGCGATCAGGAGGTGCGCGGCTTCGGCCAGGCCGCGGGCAACGTCGTGATCAACGGCCAGCGGCCCTCGTCCAAGTCGGACACGATCAACACGATCCTCCAGCGGATCCCCGCCAACCGGGTGCTTCGCGTCGAAGTCGGGCGCGGCGATCTGTTCGGGGCCGAGTTCGCCGGGCGACCGCAGGTGCTCAACCTCGTCCTGACCCAGGGCGGCGGGATCGCTGGCACGGTCGAGGGGACGGTGATGCGCGACTATACCGGGCGCCTCTACCCGGCGGGCAGCGCGTCCACGCTGATCCGGCGGGGCAGCTCGAGCCTCAATCTGGCGCTGGGCGTCACCAACGACCGCTCGACCGAGGAGGGGTTCGACCGGGTGGTCACCCTGCCCGCGCGAGTGGAGACGGAATATCGCCGCAAGATCAACCGGATCGAAGAGCCGACCGGCTATGTCTCGGGCGCCTACGAATATAATGGCGGGGCCAATCGCACCGCGCATCTGAACGGCCGCCTCTCGCTCGACCGCACCATCCTGACGCAGAGCAACGCCGTTACGCCCGCAAGCGGGCCGGAGCGTAACGACCGGCTGACCCAGCGGTACAAGCTGACCGGCTTCGAGCTGGGCGGCGACTATACCGTGCCCTTTCTCGACGGTGGTTTGAAGCTGATCGGCCTGGCGACCCGCAAGGATCGCGACGACCGCGACCGCTCGCTGCTCCGGATCGACAGCGCGGTGATCGGCGGCTTCTCGCAGTCGGTCGTGGCGGCGCGCGACGAGACGGTCGTCCGCGTCATCTGGAACCGCAGCGACCTGAAGGGCTGGAGCGTCGAAACCGGGGTCGAGGGTGCGCTCAACATACTCGACAGCGACGTGAACCTGTTCGACCTGGACGGGGGCGTGCCGCAGCGGATCGACCTGCCGGTCGACCAGGCGAAGGTGAAGGAATATCGCGGCGAGCTCTTCGTCAATCTGGGTCGCCCGCTGTCGAAGACGCTGCGCCTCGACCTCGGCGCGACCTATGAGGCGTCGGACCTGCGCGTGACGGGGGATGCCCGGGCCCAGCGCGTGCTGACCTTCCTCAAGCCGCGCGCGACGCTCGACTGGCGGCCGGGCGGCAAATGGCATGCGCAGGCCTCGATCAAGCGCACCGTCGCGCAACTCCAGTTCGAGGACTTCATCAGCATCGCCGAGCTGACCAACGAGCGGGTCAATGGCGGCAACGCCAATCTGCAGCCGCAACGCGCCTGGGAGCTGCTGACCTTCGTCGAGCGGCCGATCCTGGGCGACGGGCTGGTGCGGCTGGAGGCGGGATACAACCGCATCGCGCTGGTGCAGGACCGGGTGCCGACCCCCGAAGGGTTCGACGCCCCGGGCAATCTGGGCAATGGCGACGTCTATGTGCTGCGCGGACGGATCGACGCGCCGCTAACCCGGCTGGGCGTGAAGGGCGGGCGCGCGACCGTCTATCTCTCCTATATCGGCACGCGGGTGGAGGATCCCTATACCGGCCGGGACCGACCCTTCTCCGGCACCTCGCCGCTGGTCGCCACCGCCAGCTTCCGCCAGGACCGCGCCAAGTTCGCCTGGGGCATCGACCTGGAGGCGGTGATGCCGACCCGCTACTACCGGCTCAACGAGGTCGACGAGCCGTTCTCGCGCGCGCCCTATGCCAAGATCTTCGCCGAATATCGTCCGACGACCAAGTCGACGATCGCGGTGGGGCTGGACAATGCGACGGGGGTCCCCGCCTTTCGCCGGCGCACCTTCTACCAGCCCGACCGACGGACGCCCCTGCCCTTTCTCGAGGAATTCCGGCAGCGCAACCGGCACATCCTGCCCTATATCACGGTCAAGCATCAGTTCGGCTGAACCGTCCGGTCACGTCGCGGACGCTACGGAATCGGTGCTACGGCCTGTGTCGAAACGGGATCGGGAGCGCCCCGATTATACCGTCACACCCGTTTGCGATCTGATAGGGGTTGCCGCCGTAAGGGTGGCGAGACCGGACGGCATCGTCGCCCGCCACTATAGGGGGGAACCCAATGCGCATTACTCTGCTCGCTTCGGCGTGCCTGATCGGGTCGCTGCTGGCGACCGGCGCCCAGGCCGCGTCCTATGTCACCGGCAGCGGTTCGGTCTCGCTCGACCGTACCGACGATTTCAGCTGGACCGCCAAGCTGGCGGCCACCGCCGGCAGCGGTACGGACGGCACGACCGGGACGATCACGTACAACTTCCTGTCGGCAAACAGCGCCGGCACGGTGTGGAACTTCTCCTACTCGGTCGACAATACCTCCGTCGCACCGAGCGCGAAGTCGGAACTGGCGTCGTTCGGATTCAACAGCTCGGTCGCGATCGCCAGCGCGGCGGCGACGGGGACCTTCAAGGCCGGGATCGACACCGGCAACTTCAACGGTCTCGGCAGCGCGGATGTGTGCCTCTATGCGGGATCGAACTGCAACGGCGGCGCAAGCAACGGCATCACCTCGGCGGCGAGCCCCGCCACCGGCACCTTCTCGCTGACGCTGAAGAGCGGCGCGAACGTGCTGATCCTGGGCGATTTCGTCGGCCGCTGGCAGTCGACCGGCGCCTCGGGCAACGGTTCGGCATCGGGCCGCGGCACGGTGGTGACCGCGGTGCCGGAACCGGCAAGCTGGGCGATGATGCTGATCGGCTTCGGTCTGGTCGGCGGTGCCGCGCGCTATCGTCGGCGCAGCCACCGGGTGGCGTTCGGCTGACACGCCTGCCCGCGTGACCGACGGGGCGTCGGGGCCGATGGCTCCGGCGCCCCTTTTCGTTGTCCGACCGTGACCTGCCGCTGATTCGCGCCGCCAGCAGCATCATTCGTCGAGCATGCCGGCCAGGCTTTGATCCACGGGAGCCGAAACGATCGTCATCCCGGTGAAGGCGAGCCCTTTGCACAAGCGCCGTCATTCTCGCAAGGGTCACCCGTCATGCCGGACCTGTTCCGGCATCCACCGCGCGGCAATCGCACACGCTGTTGTTCTTGCGGATCGGTGGATCCCGGAACACGTCCGGAATGACGAGTGGAGGGGGTTGACGTTGCGGCCGTCGCAGAGGTCCCGTGTGGGGATGACGGGAAATAGGCTTCCACGCATGGTACGCGTAGGCTGGGATCTGCCGCTCATCGCCTGAGGCCCAGAGCTTTCGCTGGAGCGACGATACAGGATGGCTGGATCGGACCTCGGCGACGGTGGCCGCCTTGGAACGGCCTTCGAGGGATCAACCTGGAATGTTCCACGTGGAACATTCGTGCAACGCGGGAGGAACTGATGCTCTCTCCTGCAGCGGCGTCGATGCTTGATCGCCCGCAAACATCTTGTGCATCATCCTCTTGCCGATATGAAGCTTTCCGTGCGATACGGCCTGCCATAAGCTTCAATCGACAGCAGGGGCGCTTTCATGAATTCAGTCGTCAGCCAGATCGGCGATTTGGCCGATGCCGGCGAGCGCATGATCGAGCGTCTGCGGCGCAAGGCCTTTCTGCCCGATAGCCGCAAGGGGCTCAACGTGCGGATCGGAATCGCCGAGGCGGCGGCGCTGCTCGGCTGTTCGACCAACCGCATCCGCATGGCCGAGGAGGACGGGCGGCTCCCCCCTGCCCCCGCATCGGAGACGGGGCGGCGGCTCGGCTACACGGTGGAGGAGCTGCTCCACATGCGCGAGGTGCTGGGCGCCTCGCCGCGCCGCGCGCCGCTCGACGTCCCCGCGATCATCGCGGTGCAGAACTTCAAGGGCGGCGTGGGCAAGTCCACCGTCACCACGCATCTGGCGCACTATCTCGCCGTGCAGGGGTATCGCGTGCTGGTGGTCGATTGCGACAGCCAGGCGACGACCACGACGCTGTTCGGATTCAATCCGCATTTCAACATCAAGCGCGACGAGACGCTGTACCCCTATCTGTCGATCGATCCGACCCAGGCGGACCTGCTCTATGCGGTCAAACGGACGCCCTGGCCCAATGTCGATCTGATCCCCTCGAACCTCGAGCTGTTCGACGTCGAATATGAGCTGGCAGCGGCGGGCAGCGATGGCGGCTCGGTGCTGGCGGCGCGGTTCCGCAAGCTGAAGCGCGGCCTGTCGGACCTGGCCCGCGACTATGACATCGTACTGCTCGACCCGCCGCCCGCGCTGGGCACGATCAGCCTGGCGGTGATGCAGGCGGCCAATGCGCTGCTGGTGCCGCTCGCGGCGACCACGCCCGATTTCTGTTCCACCGTCCAGTTCCTGTCGATGATGGATCAGGTGCTCCACCAGCTGACCGGTGCGGGGATCGAGGTCGACTATCAGTTCGTGCGGCTGATCTGCTCGAAGTTCGACGGCAACGATCCCAGCCACGCGATGGTGCGCGCGATCATGGAGATGAGCTTCGGCGCGGCGCTGCTGCCCGTCCCCATCCTCGAATCGGCCGAGATCAGCCATGCGGCGATGCGGATGATGACGATCTACGAGCTGGAGAAGCCGATCGGCACCCCCAAGACGCACAAGCGCTGCCGCGCCAACCTCGACGAGGCGCTCCGCCAGGTCGAGCAGCTGGTGACCCAGGGCTGGGGGCGGGTGCAGCCGCTGAGCGAGGAAGAGGTGATCCATGCCGCGGCGTGACGGAGTATGGCCCCCTTTGCTGACCAAGCGTCGGGGAGCGCGCCGACAGCCCTTGCGGCTCTCCGCGTCATCGTTCTTGATATGTTCCATGCAGGAGCTGTCGCATGGCGCGTAAGCAATCCGAATATCTGTCTGCCCTGCTGGCCGACGAGGGCGAGGCGGCCGTAGCGCCGATGCGGGAGGCGCCGCCGGAGCGCGCCCGGGCGACGACCCTGCTGGGCCGCGAATCTGCCCTGGCGCGGGTCGCCAGCGGCGAGGTACGGCAGGTCACACAGCTGTTGCTCGACCCGGCGCGGGTTCGAATCTGGCCGGGCAATGCCCGGTCCTATGCGCATCTGACCGAAGACAATTGTCGAGAGCTGATCGACTCGATCATCGCCGAGGGCGGCCAGAAGGTGCCCGCCGTGGTTCGCCGCGTCGAGGGCGACCCGGACTTCGATTATGAGGTGATCGCCGGTACGCGTCGGCATTGGTCGATCAGCTGGCTGCGCGTGCACAGCTACCCCGATCTGCACTTCGTGGCGCAGGTCGCGCAGCTCGACGACGAGGCGGCGTTCCGGCTCGCCGATCTGGAGAATCGCGCCCGCGCCGATGTGTCCGATCTGGAGCGGGCGCGCAATTATCTGGATGCGCTGAAGGCGCATTACGGCAACCACCAGACGCGCATGGCCGAGCGGTTGAAGCTGTCCAAGGGCTGGCTGTCGAAGATGCTCAAGGTGGCGACCCTGCCCGACCCGGTGGTCGCGGCCTTCGCCTCGCCCTTCGATGTCCAGCTCAAGCCCGGCTATGCGCTGGCGCAGGCGCTCGACGATCGCACGGCCAAGCCCGCGATCCTCGCCGAGGCGCAGGTGCTGGCGGCGATGCAGGCCGAGGCGCGAGAGCGCGGCGCACCGACGATGCCGGCGGCGGACGTGATGCGTCGCTTGCTCGCCGCGCCGAAGACCCAGAGCGAGCCGGTCCAGCCGATCGTTCTGACCACGCCTTATGGTCGCGAGATGCTGACGGTCCAGTTGGTCAACCGGCAGGGCGTGACCCTGCGCCTCCATGCCGGCGCAGGGCTCGGCATCGACGACTATATCGTCGCGGTGCGCAACGCGCTCGAGATGCTCGAACAACAGAACCGGGGCATCCAACGGTGAGCGGGGCCGACGTTTCCCCGGGGAAACCGGCCTCCCCTTCCCCGCCGCTGGCCGACCTGGACGACGCTGTTTCCCCGGGGAAACGTGCCGACCGACCCGCCCACCCGGTGCGCGGCCGGCGCGAGGCCGCGTCCGATCAGTTCGAGCTGTTCCTCCCCTATCTGGCCGATCTGCCGCTGCGCGACCAGCGCGAGATGATGGAGCGTCCCTTCTTCAGCCTCGCCAAGTCCAAGCGGGTCAAGCCGATCGATTATCGCTCGCCCGACGGCAAGCTGTGGGTCCATGTCTCGGCCAATCCCGACTATGGTATGGCGACGATCTGGGACGCCGATATCCTGATCTATTGCGCCTCGATGCTGGCCGACATGGCCCGGCGCGGGATCAACGACGTGCCGCGCAAGCTGCACCTCATGCCCTATGACCTGCTCCGCGCGATCGGCCGCCAGCCGACCGGGCGTGCCTATGAGCTTCTGGGGCAGGCGCTCGACCGGCTCGTCGCGACCACGGTCAAGACCAACATCCGTGCCGATGCCGGCGCGCCCTCCCCTGCCCGCGGTCGCCGCGAGGCGACGTTCAGCTGGCTCGACGGCTGGACCCAGCTGGTGGACGAGAAGACCGAGCGGTCACGCGGCATGACGATCGAACTGTCGAACTGGTTCTATGACGGGGTCATGATGACCGGCGGGGTCCTGTCGATCGACCGGGCCTATTTCGACATCTCCGGCGGACGCGAGCGCTGGCTCTACAAGGTCGCCCGCAAACATGCCGGTGGCGCGGGCGAGGCCGGGTTCGCGATCTCGATGCCGACGCTGTTCGAGAAATCGGGCGCGGAGGGCCAGTATCGCCGCTTCAAGTTCGAGATCGCCAAGATCGCCGAGCGCGACGAGCTGCCCGGCTATGCGCTGACGCTCGAACAGGCCGAGGGGAAGCGCGAACCGATGCTGCGGATGCGCCGCCGGGCCGAGCACGAGATGAAGACGGGTGCGAAGCCCGGCGAGGTGCCGTCCGGCGCGACCGCCTCGCTCCCGGCGAGCGAGGCCCCTGCCCCACCGGTCGACGGCGCAGCCGCGAGCGAAGCGGCCGCATTGATCCGGCGCAGCGTGAAGGGTCTGGCCGGACGGGCGCAGTTCGGCGAGGTGACGGACGCGACGCTTGCGCTGCTGCGGGCGGAATGTCCCGGCTGGGACTATCAGACCCTCCACGCCGAGTTCCGCGCCTGGATCGACGCGGATCCGGCCCGGACCCCCGCCAGCTATCAGAATGCCTTTATCGGCTATGTTCGTCGGTTCGACGCCAAGAACCGCCACACGCTGCGCTAGGACGCCAGCCGGGCAAGGCCGTCCGCCCTCCCCCGCTGATCCTTGCATCCCGGCGGGGCTTTTCCACCGACCTGATATGGCCGTTGATATGGCAAGGATCGCTTTCGCGGGTCCCCGCGCGAGGCAGGTCTGCCGCTATCGCAGCCGTCGCGCAGAAGATGTTGCCGCTCGGGTGCAGCGAGCCAAGAGTGACGAGAAAGGCGGCAGGCGGGGTGACCATGCGGCCGGATCCCTCTCGGTCCGGGCAAGTCGGAATGAACCAACGCCCAAGCCCCCTGCCACCCGTTCCCGAAGTATCGGGCCACTCCGGCTTCGCACGGCCCGGGTTTCCTTGCGCCCTTCCGAGGATGTCGGGATTGAACGTCGCCCGTCGCATGCCTCTGCAAACTGATTCAATCTGCCCCGAAAATCTCAGCCGTGACCGGACCATCGGCACATCGGGAACGCGATACGGTACTTCGGGAACGGCCATTCGACATTTCGGGAACGGCAGTGTCGATCCTTCGGGAACGCTTCCACGATATTCCGGGAACATACCCCCGATCGCGAATCGCGCGAATCTGCCGCGTCCGCAGCCATCGCGGACCGCTTAACCGCTTAACTTTTCTATAAACCGTCTAACCGGCGCGGGGATTTTTGATTTCTTGTTCTTGGAGAAGAAGAGCGGCGCAGCTTCAGCGCGACGCCAACCACCGTTGTAGGCGCGGGCGGACCAATAGGAACGCAAGATAGCCGCGTTCGAGCATGGCGAGGCACCAGGGGTTCCGCGCCAGAAGACCCAAAGGACGCAGCAGCGGGATTGCGCGCCACATGGCTGCGAAGGCGGCCGCGCCGGACAACAACTGTCCGTCCTCCATCGCATGGAAGCGTGCGAGGATCGCCTGCCGGTCGAGCGGACAGCTGGAGTGGGGATCGGTCGCGTCGACGAAGCGGATCGCGCCACGCCGGTCGAGCCGCCGCATCAACGCGATCTCGCGCGCGCAGAGCGGGCAGCCGCCGTCATGCCAGACGGTGATGCGGGGATGGGGAGTGGCCGGCATGGTCGGAGAGCGCGTGATGGGGGAGGGGGGTTCCTCTTAGCTTCGGAACGCCTGGAGGTCGATGGTTCGGCCGACGCGCCGCCCGGGCCCGGACCGGAGCGGCGCGCGTGGGACGGGAAGGGCAGGGCCCTTGCTCCGTCCGCCTCCTCACACCTGCGCGAGGCCTCCATCGACGAAGATTTCGCCACCGGTCATGTAGCTGCTGTCGTCCGAGGCCAGGAAGGCCGCGGCGGCAGCGACTTCGGCGGGATCGCCGAGGCGACCGAGCGGGGTCGAGCTGCCGAGCGCTTCGAACGCCTCGGCGCCGACCACCTTGAGCGCGAGGTCGGTGCGGGTCGGCCCGGGCGAGAGCACGTTGACGCGAATGCCCGTGCCGCGCAGATCCTGCGCCCAGCTGCGGGCGAAGTTGCGGACGGCCGCCTTGGTCGCACTGTAGATGCTGAACTGCGGCGTCCCCATCTCGCCGGTGGTGGAACCGGTCAGGATGATCGATCCGCCGGCGCTCATCAGCGGCAGGCCCTTCTGCACGGTGAAGACGAGCCCCTTCACATTGACGTCGAAGGTCGCCTGATAGTCTTCGGGCGTGATCGTGCCGAGCGCGGCGAACGCGCCGGTCCCGGCATTGGCCATGACGATGTCGGCGCGGCCATGCCCGTCGCGCACCGCGGCATAGAGCCGGTCGAGATCGTCAAGGTCGCTGACCGAGCCGGCAACCGCACGGGCGTGGTCGCCCAGTTCCTGCACCGCCGCGTCGAGGGCCGCCTGGCGTCGCCCGAACAGATAGACGAAGGCACCCTCCGCCACGAACCGCCGCGCCGAGGCAAGTCCGATGCCGCTGCCGCCGCCGGTGATAATCGCGACCTTGTTCTTCAACCTGTCCATTGTCTTCGCTCCTGTATCGTTGAGGAGCGCGCTAGCTGGCGCGGCACAAACCTGTGGACAAGTATGCACCTTTTGGTAAGTACCCTATATGACCCGTCCGCCAGCTTCGCTCGACACCGATGCCGCGCCGGTCCCGACCGGCTTCAGCTGCGGGCTCGACGCGACCTTGCGGATCATCGCGGGCAAGTGGAAGCCGTTGATCGTCTACTTCCTGGCGCAGGGACCCAACCGCTACGGCGCCCTGCGCCGCGCGGTGTGGGGCGTCAGCGACAAGATGCTGATCCAGCATCTGAAGGAGCTGGAGGCGGACGGCATCGTGCGACGGACCGACCATCACGAGGTGCCGCCCCGCGTCGACTACAGCCTCACCCCGCTCGGCCATAGTCTGGCGGCTGCGCTGGCGCCGCTCTGCGTCTGGGGCTCCGAGAACATGGCAACGGTGGCGCAGGTGCTCGCTGAGCGGGAAGACTGGCCGAAGCCGCGCCAAGCGACCGCAGACGGCGCCTGAGCGCCGAAACCGCATATGGTGAGGGTGGAGTAGCGGAGAGGACCTTTTTCGCCTCCAGCGGCCGTTATCGGCGCCGTGAAGGCGGGGATGGGCACGCGAGTTCCGATAAAGTTTCGCGACGCCGGCTGCCGAACGCCGAGGGGCTGTCGCCTCCGTGTCGCTCAAGCTATGGATCGGTTGCGATGACCGGGCGGGAACCGGCAGGGGAGGGGACGGCATGAGGGCAAGGTTCGGCGCGCTCGCGCTGGTCGCGGCGACGATCGGCTCCGCAGTATCGGCGCAGCAGGCTCCGGTGTCGGTGACAATCGACGCGGCCGCGAGCGGTCCGCGCATCGATCGCAACATCTTCGGCCAGTTCGCGGAGAATCTCGGCACCGGCATCTATGGCGGCGTGTGGGTGGGGGAGGGGTCGCCGATCCCGAACGTACGCGGCATCCGGACCGACGTGACCTCGGCGCTCCGGGCGCTGAAGATCCCCAGCGTCCGCTGGCCGGGCGGCTGCTTCGCCGACGAATATCACTGGCGCGACGGCATCGGCCCGAGCCGGCAGCGTGCGGTCACCGTGAATGGCAGCTGGGGCAATGCGCTGGAGAAGAACGACTTCGGCACCGACGAGTTCTTCGACTTTCTCGATCAGATCGGCTCCGACGCCTATATCTCGATCAACATGGGTTCGGGCAGCGTCAAGGAGGCGGCCGACTGGCTGGCCTATATGACCGCCGATCCCGGCACCACCGCGGGAGCCGAGCGCGCCGCGAACGGCCATCCCAAACCCTATCGCGTCCGTTTCCTGGGGCTCGGCAACGAGAGCTGGAGCTGCGGCGGCGCCTATCGCCCCGACTATTATGTCGACGAGATGAAACGCTATGCCCGCTTCGTCCGCAACCTGAACCTCGAACAGCAGGGCACGGACAATCCTGCCGGCGGATCGGTCGCCGGCAGCGCCCCGATGCAGCGGATCGCGGTAGGTCCGGGCACGCCGGACACCGACTATACCGAAGCGGTGATGAAGGCGTGGAAGGCGCATGACTGGAGCTGGAGCATCGAGGGCCTGTCGATGCACAACTACACATGGGTCCGCTGGCCGCCCGCCTATGCCAGTACCGGGTTCGGCGAGCGCGAATATGCGACGCTGATCCAGGACACGCTGAAGATGGAGGACATGATCCGCATCCACTCGGCGGTGATGGACAAGTACGATCCCGACAAGAAGGTCCCGCTGGTGATCGACGAATGGGGCGTCTGGCTCGCCAAGCTGCCGGGCAGCCGCGACGGCTTCCTGCACCAGCAGAACTCGATCCGGGACGCGATCATCGCGTCGATCAACCTCAACATGTTCGCCCGCCATGCGGACCGCGTGCGGATGACGGCGATCGCGCAGATGGTGAACGTGCTGCAGGCGATGATCCTGACCGATGGGCCGAAGATGGTGCTGACGCCCACCTATCACCTGTTCAGGATGTACGTGCCCTTCCAGGATGCGACGCGGCTGCCCATCGCCTTCGATGCCGGGACCTATCGCTTCGGCACGGTGGCGATCCCGCGGGTCGACGCGATCGCAGCGCGGGCGCAGGATGGCAAGCTGTGGGTGGCATTGACCAATGTCGATCCCGGCACGCCGGTGCGGATCGACGCGCGGATCGACGGCCTTGCGGCGCGGACGGTGACGGGGACGGTGCTGACGGCCGATCGCGTGGATGCGATCAACAGCTACGACAGGCCCGATGCGGTCATGCCACGGCCGATCGCGGCCTCGGTGAGGGGCGGGCGCATCGCGGTGACGCTGCCGCCCAAATCGGTGGCGGTGCTGTCGGTCAGTCCCTGATCGGGGCTAGGGCAGGGGGGCGGGAGCGGGCAGGCGGCGCGACCGATCTGCCGCGCCGCCCCCTCTAATCCTTACTTCTCGCCGTTGTCCTTGACGCCGACGACCGGCACCGAGATCGATTCCTTCTCGGTCTTCACCTTCGGCACCGCGACCTGGGTCTCCTTGGTGCCGACGACGACCGCCTTCGAGTCGAGATCGACCTTGGGAAGCGAGCCGCCCTTGGCGCTGACGTCGACATCGGGGAGCGATCCGCCCTTCACATCGGCCTTCCAGAAGCCGGTGGCGAAGAGGAAGGCGACGATCAGCGCGACGATGATGACCACGGCGGCGAGCACCTTGCCCGATCCGCCCCGGCGCACGACGACGCGATCGGGCTCGTTCCTGTATTCGACCATGTTCATCCTCCTCCTAAACCCTGGTTGGTTGCCCCGACAGCGTCGCCCGGGAGTTCGCGGCGACGCTGTCGGTGCTACGCAAGCGGCCTACATCGCCGCATCTCGTGACAGCCCGTCATTCTCCGGCCACTGGGGCGGCAGGACACGGGCCATGCTGATCTCGCCATCGTCCGGCGGCGCGGGCCGATCGAACGACGGCCCGAGGCGATAGACGCCGGGGATGTCGCGCGTGGCATCCAGGCCGGCAAAGGCGCCGAGGCCGGCGGACAGGGCGACGCCGGTCGCCACTGCCGTCAGCCTCACCGCCGATACTGCCCGATATGCGCCCGTGCGATCCATGCAGCGGAGACGCCGCGCCGCACGCCATCGTTCCGGCTGAGCAACAAGGTTACCGATTTGTATCCTTTTCGGGTAAGGCTTTGGCGGCGATTGGCGGCATCCAGGGCGATCGCGCGGTGGGGAGAGACGAGCATCGTCGAGCAGGCCGGAAGCGTAGCCCGATCGCGCTGGCGACAGAGCGCCGCGCTGCGCGTCGCGGTGCTGACTGCGGGGCTGTTGTTCGCGGCGATGCTGCTGCTGGGCGGCTCGGCGGTGCTGGCGGTCTATGCCGGCATGGTCCACCGCCTCGACAGCTCGATCATCCGGGCCGCCGACGATCTGATGGCCCTGCGCGCGCGACGGGGGCCCGCCGCGCTAGTCGAAGCGATCCGTCAGCGGGAGCATGTCGCATCCGACAGTCTGGACGTCGCGCTCTATGATCGCGCCGGCCGGTTGCTCGCCGGCCGGCCCGGCATCGTGCCGCCGCCCGAGGGGTGGCACGACATGGTCTTCCCCGATCCCGTCGAGGGTGGCGACCCGACGCGGGTGCTGGTGACGCCGACCGAGGCGGGCGGGCGGCTGATGATCGCCGGCAACCGGCGGCCGCTGCTGGTCGCGCGGTCGGTGATCGGCTGGCTGTTCGTCGTCGCGTCGATCATCATCCTGCTGCTCTGCACGCTGATGGGCGCGCTGCTGATCCGGTTTCTCGACCGTCGGCTTGATCCCATCACCCGCACCGCCAATGCGGTGCTGGCCGGGGACCTGGGGCAGCGCGTTCCGGAGAGCGGGGCCGGCGACGAGTTCGACCGGGCGGCCCGCTCGCTCAACCTGATGCTCGACCGGATCGCCGGGCTGGTCGACAATCTGCGCCAGGTCAGCAGCGATCTTGCGCACGACCTGCGTACGCCGCTGACCCGGATCCGGGTCGGGCTGGAACGTGCACCGGCGCCGGGGTCGGGGGGAACGGCGGAGGCGATACAGGCAGCCATCGCGCAGATCGACGACGTCGTACTGCTGTTCGAGGCCATATTGCGCATCGCCGAGATCGACGGTTCGGCCGGCCGCACCATGACGACGCTCGATCTCGACGTCATCGCGCGCGACATCGTCGAGACGATGGCGCCGGCCTTTGCCGACCAGGCGATCGACCTCGTCTATCGCAGCGGCGGCGCCTGTCCGATCCGCGGCGACCGGATGCAGATCGCCGCGCTGCTGATCAACCTCCTGGAGAATGTCCTGCGCCACGCACCGGGCAGCTATCGGACCGAGGTGGGAACGATGCGAGGCGGCGCGCAGGTGACCCTCACCGTGCGCGATACCGGGCCGGGCGTACCGGACGGGCAGCTGGAGCGGATCTTCGACCGGTTCGTGCGGCTTGACCGGTCGCGCTCGACCGCGGGCCACGGACTGGGCCTCAGCATGGTGCGCTCGGTCGCGCAGGCGCATGGCGCGGGCGTCGAGGCGATCAACGACGATGGACTGCGGGTGACCCTGCGCTTCCCCCTTGCGGCGGACGGATGACGAACCGCGGCTGAACCGGGGATTCAGTCGATGTTCGCAATTGCCGGGCTAATGCTTTCCAATACCGGACGATTTGCCTGGAGATCTTTGTGCCGAACGCGCGTGTGGGAGATGCCGCCGACAGCGTCGCCGCCCATCCGGCGCCGCTCCATCTGCTCGTCATCGAGGATGACCGGCAGATCAGTGCGCAGATCGACGATTATCTGACCGAGGCGGGCATGATCGTGACGCTGGCCGACAATGGCGAGGCGGGGCTTCGCCGGGCGCTGGAGGATCCGTTCGACGCGGTGATCCTGGACCGGATGCTGCCGGGACTGGACGGGATGGAGGTGCTGCACCGGCTCCGCGCGCGCGATGCGGCGACGCCGGTGCTGATGCTGACCGCGCGCGCGGGCGTGCCCGATCGCGTCGAGGGCCTGGAGGCGGGAGCGAGCGACTATCTGACCAAGCCCTTCGCGCTCGCCGAGCTGCTCGCGCGGGTGCGGGCGCTGGTGCGCAGCCGCTCGCACGCGGTGCCCGACACGGTGCTGCGCGCAGGGCCGCTGATGATCGACGTGGCGCGCCACAGCGTGCGGCGCGATGGCGTGACCGTGACCCTCCAGCCGCGCGAGTTTCGCTGCCTGCTCGAACTGGCGCGGGAGCCGGGCACGGTGGTGTCGCGCGCGCTGCTGCTCGAGCGGGTGTGGGAATACCGGTTCGACCCGCACACCAAGATCCTCGAGACGCATATGAGCCGGCTGCGTGCGAAGCTGAACGCCGGCGGCAAGCCCGACCTGATCGAGACGGTGCGCAGCGCCGGCTATCGCCTGGCGGTCTGAGCGGTATCGTACCGGGCGCCGGATTAACAAATATTCATACATCGTTCCCGGCATGTCGGTCGTTGCAGCCGCCGTTGGCGTTCGTTCGCCTTCCGCGATGCCTGGCCGGGCACCGCGCTTCCGCCCGGAAAGGACCGTTCATGCGCCCGATCGCCGCCGCCCTGTCTGTCATCCTGATCCTCGCGTCCCCGGCGCTGGGGCAGACGGCGTCGCCCGGCGCGACCGGCACCTTTCCGACCAACAGCGTGTCGGATCGCGAGCATGGCGGGCCACAGGGCCGGGCGCAGCAGGCGTCGATCGCCGCGCTACAGCAGACGCTGACCGAGCTTCAGCAATTGCAGCTCCAGACCAAGCAGGCGCACTGGAACGTGTCGGGTACGCTCTTCTATCCGCTGCATGAACTGCTGCAGGACCATTATGAGGGCGTCGCCAAATATGCCGACGAAGTGGCCGAACGCCTGCTCGCGATCGGCGTCTCGTCGGACGGACGCGCCAACACAATCGTGCGGACCAGCCGGATCCCCGAATATCCGGGCGGCTTCGTCGACGACGCGCAGGTGATCGCGACCTTCGCACGCAACTACCGGATCGTCAGCGACGAGGTGGGGCAGGGGATCAAGGCGACTGAGGACGGCGATCCCACCACCTCGAACCTGTTGCAGGAGGTGCAGCATGCGATCGACAAATATCAGTGGCAGATGCGCGCCATGGTCCAGCCGACGCCCACCGACCCCAATAGCGGCGCGGACCTCAACGGCGGCCGGCCGATCGCCATGCCGGCGGGCTCGCGCGACGGCTGAGGCAAGGCGATGAACCCGCCCGCCGCCATCCCGCCGGAACATCATCTGGTTCATCGCACGGGATGGCTGCGCGCGGCGGTGCTGGGCGCGAACGACGGCATCATCTCGGTCTCGAGCCTGCTGGTCGGGGTCGCGGCCGCCCCGAGCGCGACGCATGGCGGCGTGCTGCTGGCCGGGTCGGCGGCGCTGGTCGGCGGAGCCTTGTCGATGGCGGCGGGCGAATATGTCTCGGTCAGCTCGCAGTCGGATACCGAACATGCCGATCTGGCGCGCGAGCGGCGCGAACTGGAGCGCGCGCCCGAGCAGGAAACGGCGGAGCTCGCCGCCATCTATGTCAGCCGCGGCGTCGATCCCGCCATCGCGCGGCAGGTCGCCGAGCAGATGATGGCGCATGACGCGCTCGCCGCGCATGCCCGCGACGAACTCGGCCTGTCGGATGATCTTGCGGCACGGCCGATCCAGGCCACGCTGTCCTCCGCGGCGGCGTTTACCGCCGGGGCGGTGGGGCCGGTCGCAATCGCCGCGCTGGCGCCGCGCAGCGTGGTCGCGATCGCCGTGACGGGAGCGGCACTGCTGCTGCTCGCCCTCCTCGGTGCACTGGGCGCGAGACTGGGTGGCGCGCGGCCGTTACCGGCCATCGCCCGCGTCACCTTCTGGGGCGCGATCGCGATGGGCGTGACCGGCGCGATCGGTCATCTGCTCGGCACCGCGGTGTAGGGCGGTCAGGCGGCGGCCGGCTCCACGACCGTCGCGATCGGCCGCGTGTCGAGGGCGGCGAGGCTTGCCGCCAGTTCCTCGTTGCGGAAGGGCTTGCTCAGGCGCGCGATGTCGGGATCGATCCCGTCCGTCTCGGCATAGCCCGAGACGATCAGCGCCTTGAGTGCGGGCAGACGGGCGCACAGCTCGCCGACCAGCTCCGCGCCGGTCGCGCCCGGCATCAGATGGTCGGTGACGAGGAAGTCGGGCGCCAGGCCCGCATCGACGCGGTCGATCGCCTCGGCGGCCGAGCCCGCCTCGACCACCCGATAGCCGAGATCGGCGAGCATGTCGGCGGTGCTGAGCCTCACCAGCTCCTCGTCGTCGACCAGCAACACCGTGCCCACCCCCTGCGATCCGTCGGGCCGCGCCACGGGCGGCCGGGTCGCGGCGACGTCGCGATCGCTGAGCGGCAGCCACAGGGCGATGTGCGTGCCTTCGCCCGGCGTGCTGTCGATCGTCAGGCCGCCGCCGAGCTGCGCGGCGAGGCCGTGGACCATCGACAGGCCGAGCCCCGTCCCCTTGCCGACCCCCTTGGTCGAGAAGAAGGGCTCGATCGCGCGCCGGCGCGTCGCCTCGTCCATGCCGATGCCGCTATCGGCGACGCCGAGACAGATATAGTTGCCCGCGGGCACGTCCTTCGCCTCGTGCGGCTCGACGACGCAATGCTTGACCGAGATGGTGAGCGCGCCGCCCGCCGGCATCGCATCGCGCGCGTTCACGGCCAGGTTGAGGAGCGCCATTTCGAGCTGGTTGGCGTCGGCGCGCGCGGGCGGCAGGTCGCTCTCGACATCCACCGCCAACGCGATGTTCGGCCCCACGGTCGCGCCGATCAGGTCGACCATGCCATGGACCAGCAGCGGCAGGTCGACCGCGATCGGTTGCAGCGGCTGGCGGCGGGCGAAGGCGAGCAGGCGCTGGACGAGCGTCTTGGCGCGCTCCGCCGATTGCAGCGCGCCGTCGATCAGCCGCCGTTCGCGCGCATTGCCGATCTCCTTGCGCATCAGCATGTCGAGCGAGCCGATGATCGGCGTGAGGAGATTGTTGAAGTCGTGCGCGACGCCCCCGGTCAGGCTGCCCATCGCCTCCACCTTCTGGCTCTGGCGGAGCGCTTCCTGGGCGATCTCCAGCTCCGCACGGGCCGCCATTGCGCCGGTCACGTTGGTCGCCTGGTGAAAGGCGCCGATGACCCTGCCGCCATCGTCGCGCAACGGGGTATAGGACAGCTCCCAGGTCGGCATGTCGCCCTCCGACCGGCCGAAGATTGCGGTGACGGTGAAGCTCTCCCCGGTCAGCGCACGGCGCATCAGCGCCAGCATGGTGTTGCGCTGCTCGCCGCTGAACTGGTCGGGAAAATAGTCGCCGATCCGCGTCTCGGTGCCCATGACCCGCAGATATTCGCTCTGGTGCGCGCGGTTGAAGGCGAGCAGCCGATAGCCGGTGTCGAAGGCGCAGATCGGAGAGGAGATCGCCTCTACGATCGCGTGATAGCGGCGCAGCTCGGCGGTCCGCTCCACCACCTGCTGTTCGAGCGTGTTCTGCAGCTCGCGCAGCGCGATCTCCGCGCGGGTACGTTCGATGGCGGCCTTGACCCGCTCGCCGACCTCCTGGGCGAGGCCCTCTTCGGCCGGGCTCCAGTTGCGGGCCGTGGCGTTCTGGACGGCGAGCAGCCCGACCCACTCGTCTTCCTGGAACAGCACCACGTCGATGAAGGCGCTGACCTCGCGCGCCTGCAAGCCGGCGCGGGCGCCATCGCTCAGCCGCGTGTCGCCGGCCACGTCGCGCACGACCACCGGGGCGCCGTGGCGATAGGCGGCGAGAAGGTCGGGACCGAAGCTTTCGAGCGAATGCCGGCCGACGATCGAGCCGACGCCGCGGGCATGGTCGTGCTCGACCGTCATCCAGCCCTGCCGCGTGATCTCCGCATAGAAGACGCGGCTCACGGCCATCTTCTCGCCGAGGCGCTCGGCGGCGAGCGCCATGATCGCCGCGGGGGTGGCGACCGCGCGCAGGTCGTCGGCGAGCTGGAGCAGGAAGGCGGCGCGGCGGGCGGCGGCGACGCGATCGGTCGTTTCCGCCACGACGCAGATCACGCCCGTCCGGACCCCGGCGTCGTCGACGAGGGGCGAATAGTCGCAGTCGAACCACGCGCTCTCGGACCGGCCGTTGCGGATAAGCGTCCGCTCGCGGTCGCGATACCGGGGGCAGCGGCCGGACCGGCACAGGGCGACCGCCTCCTCGTCAAAGGCGATGTCGCCGGCCAGGCCGGATCCGATCGGCTCGCCCAGCCGGTGGAGGTCCCCATGTCCCGCCATGGCGGCATAGGCGTCGTTGTGGAACAGGACGGGCGCCTCGCCCCACAGCATCGCCATCGGCACGGGCGAGCGGAGCAGGGTGGCCAGCAGGGTGCGCAGCCCGACCGGCCAGTCGCCCACCGGACCAAGCGCCGTGGCGGACCAGTCGCGGCCGAGGATCCGTTCGGCGCTGCGGCCGCCGTCGCGCAGGAAGGGCGGTACCACGGCGTCGCCCGTCTCCGCATCCGGGCCAGCCGCGACCGGGCCGCTCGATGCGCCTATGTCCGATCTTGGGGCTGGGGGCATCAGGGGCATCTACTCCATCCGGGACCTTGCGGTAAGTCAAATAACGGACGTGTCGTGTCCCGTTCGCGCACTCCGGACGCGGGTCACCGCCACGGCGGCAGCCTTCGCCCGGGATACGGGACCATGGCCCGGGGGTTGTCACCTTCGCATTAACCGACGATCGGCGGCGGTTCGCCAGGGCTGGACGGGGCAAGCCCGTCCGGCCGGCAACGCCGTCGGCAACCCGGACATCCGTTCGACAAGGAGCCTGTGATGAAGACACGCGCACTCGGCAGCCAGGGGTTCGAAACCTCTGCCCTCGGCCTCGGCTGCATGGGGATGAGCGACTTCTATGCCGGCCGCGACGAAGCCGAGTCGATCGCGACGATCGAACGGGCACTCGATCGCGGGGTGACGCTGCTCGACACCGCCGACATGTATGGCGACGGTGCCAACGAGGAGCTGGTCGGCCGGGTCGTGCGCAGCCGCGACCAGTGGGTGCAGGTCGCCACCAAGTTCGGCATCACCCGGGGGCCGGACGGCAGCCGCGGCGTGAACGGCCGCCCCGACTATGTCCGCCAGGCCTGCGACGCGAGCCTGAAGCGCACCGGGCTGGAGGTAATCGACCTCTACTACCAGCACCGCGTCGACCCCGACGTGCCGATCGAGGAGACGGTGGGCGCGATGGCGGAGCTGGTGACGGCGGGCAAGGTGCGCTTCCTCGGCCTGTCGGAAGCCGCGCCGGCGACGATCCGGCGCGCCCATGCCGTTCATCCGATCACCGCGGTCCAGACCGAATATTCGCTTTGGACCCGCGATCCGGAGGCGGAGGTGCTGCCGACGGTCCGCGCGCTCGGCATCGGCTTCGTGCCCTATAGCCCGCTCGGCCGCGGCTTCCTGACCGGGCAGTTCCGCACGCCCGACGATATCCCGGCGGACGACTATCGCCGGAACTCACCCCGCTTCCAGGGCGAGGCCTTCGCCGCCAATCTGCGTCTGGTCGAGGCCGTCGAGGCTCTGGCCGCCGAAAAGGGCTGCACCACCGCGCAGCTCGCCCTCGCCTGGGTGCTGGCGCAGGGAGACGAAATCGTTCCGATCCCCGGGACCAAGCGGCGCACCTATCTGGACGACAATCTGGGCGCGCTCGACGTCGCACTGACCGCAGACGATCTGGCGAGGATCGCGGCGATCGTGCCGCCGGGCGCCGCGCAGGGCGAACGCTATCCGGCGGCGACGATGGGAAGCGTGAACCGGTAGCGCCGATCGGCGTGACCGCACGGGCGGTTGATTCCGCCCGTGCGGCGAGTAGGTTGCGCGGAATAGAGGGGGGTCCTCCATTATGCGCCGTCTGCTGCTCGCGACTCTTTGCGCCGTCCTGTCCGTCACCGCCGGCGCCGCACCGACGCCGAAGGAACAGCTGCTCGCGCCGCCCGGCGACGCCCGCCACTATACGATCAGCTCCGACGCCGGGAAGCATGGCGACATCTGGTCGTGGACGCTGCCCGACGGGCGCGTCGCCTATCGCATGTCGATGTCGATGCGCGGCTGGGTGACCGAGACCGACGAGGTGCAGACGATCGGGCGAGACGGCCGGCCGGTCCGGATCGCGATCCGCGGCTTCACCGATTCAGGCGATGCGACCGAGGACTTCGCGGTCGACGCCGACGGCACGGCGCGCTGGAAGACCGCGGTCGATGCCGGCAGCGCGCCCTTCGGCACGCGGCGCTACAACAGCTATGGCGGCCCGGCGCTGGCTGCGGAGAGCGACATCAACGCCATGGTCGCGGCCGGCGCGAAGGGTGTCGACCTGCTCCCGACGGGCCATGCCACCGTGACGAAGGGGCCGACGGCGCAGGTCACCGGTCCGAAGGGCGCGCAGACGGTGCGGCTCGCCTTCATCAACGGACTGGGCTTTTCGCCCTGGCCGGTCTGGCTGGACGCGAACGACCGCTTCTTCGGCGTCGCCGGCATCGTGTCGATCCTGCTGGCAGGCTTCGAAGCGAACGGGTCCAAGCTCAAGGCGCTGCAGGACAAGGCGACGGCGGACATGGTGCGCGGCGTCGCCACGCGCTTCCTCAGCCCCGCCAACCGCACGCCGACGCTGGTCGACCATGTCCTGCTGTTCGATGCGGAAGCGGGCGCCTATCGCCCCGACCGCGCGGTGCTGATCGCGGACGGCAAGGTTGCGGCGGTCGGGGCCGGCGGCTCGATCCGGGCGCCGAGGGGCGCGACGGTGATCGACGGGCGCGGCAAGACGCTGACGCCGGGTCTGTGGGATTCGCACCAGCATGTCGGCGACGACTGGAATCTTCTCCAGAACGTCGCGACCGGCATCACCAACTATCGCAGCCCCGGTTCGATGATCGAGGATGCCACCAGCATCTATCGGCGGCGCGCGGCCGGGCAGCTGCTCGCGCCGGACGGCAAGGTCTCCGTCATCATCGATCGCAAGGGACCGGCCTCGGCGCAGATCGCCCTGACCGTCACCTCGCTCGACGAGACGCTGGCCGCGGTGCGGCGGATCAAGGAGGCGGGGCTGTGGGGCGTCAAGTTCTACGGCACGATGGAGCCCCGATGGATCGCGCCGGCCGCGGCGGAGGCGCATCGGCTCGGCCTGCACGTCCACGGCCATGTGCCGCAGGGAATGCGGCCGCTGGATGCCGTGCGCGCGGGCTATGACGAGGTCACCCACATCAACTTCATCATGATGCAGGCGATGCCCCAGGAGGTGGTCGACAAGTCGAATACCGCCGCGCGGCTGGAGGGGCCGGCCAAATACGGCAAGGACGTCGACCTGCGCTCGCCTGCCATGACCGCCTTCTACGGCGAACTGGCGAAGCGCGGCACGATCATCGACCCGACGCTGACCGTGTGGGAGCCGCTGATGACCTCGGACGGCAGCGCGATCTCGCCCGAATATGCACCGTTCGAGACGATCAGCCCGCCCGCGGTGGTGCGCGGGTGGAAGATCAGCGGCTATCCGCTGTTCGACGGGCTGACCCGCGACGATTTCCGCCAGAGCTTTGCCAAGATGGTCGGGCTGGTCGGCGAGCTGCACCGTGCAGGCGTGCGGATCGTGGCCGGGACCGACGGCTATGGCCTGGAGCTGGTGCGGGAACTGGAGCTCTACCAGCAGGCGGGGTTGAGCAATGCGGAGGCGCTGCAGACCGCGACGATCGTGCCTGCGCGGATGACCGGGATGGCCGACCGCACCGGGACGATCGCGGCGGGGAAGACCGCCGATATCATTCTGGTCGACGGCGACGTGTCGCGGGACCTGGGGAACCTGCGGCATGTGCGCACGGTGTTTCTGGATGGGTATCGACTGGATGGCGATGCGCTGCGCCGGGCGAGCGGGTTGAGCGGGATGCCTCGGTGACAGGCCTATCCCGGCCCGACCTTCAAAACCGTTCGTGCTGAGCTTGTCGAAGCACTGTTCTTCTCCTCTCCCCGTGCGCATTTGGAGGCGAAGAAAGGCAGTGCTTCGACAAGCTCAGCACGAACGGTGAGGGTGGGGCACGAACGGTAAGTGTGGACCAAGGGAGCTGAGCCTCCCCGGCGTTGCCCGCACCCGCCCCGCGCGTTAGGCCAAACACCTCGACGGGAGGCGTGGCATGGAGACAATCGGGCGCGATCTGAGGGAGATGCAGCGCATCCCGCTGGCGGCTTCGCATGTCGAGGCGCTGAAGCGGGCGGGGACGCGCCGGCGCTATCCGGCCGGCGCCCTGCTGGCGGAGGTCGGCGCGCCGGTCGACCGGTTCGTCTATGTCGAGACCGGCGAGGTGGAGGTGGTGAACCCCTTCACCGGCGAGCGGCTGGTGCCCTCCACGCTCGGCCCGGGCCAGTTCATGGCGGAGATCGCGCTGCTGTCGGGCGGGCGCTGGTCGTTGCCGATGCGTGCCGCGCGCGAGACCGAGGTGGTCGAGGTGCCGCGCGAGGCGATGCTGCGGCTGATGGCGGCGATCCCGGAGATGTCGGACATCGTGATCACCGTGCTGGCGGCGCGGCGGCGGCGGCAGCTCGAATCGCGCGACGGCATGCTCGTGCTGGTCGGCGAGGACGAGGACAAGGCGATCCGCGCCATCGCCGATTTCTGCGCGCGCAACCGCGTGCCCTATCGCTCCTATCCGCTGGGCAGTGCGGAGGCGGCGACGGTCGCGGCGAGCTGCGGCACCGGTGCGGGCGCGCCCGTCGTCGTGTTCGGGCGCGACGTGGTGGTGGACCCGCCGACGCCCGAGAAGGTCGCGCGGCTGCTCGGCCTCGACCAGGAGCTGCCCGAAGAGGATGCGTTCGACGTGCTGATCGTCGGCGCCGGCCCGGCCGGTGTGGCGGCGGGCGTCTATGCCGGGGCGGAGGGGCTGCGCGCGCTGGTGGTCGACGACACCGCGATCGGCGGGCAGGCCGGCACGTCGAGCCGGATCGAGAACTATATGGGCTTCCCCACCGGCATCTCGGGCGGCGACCTCGTCTGGCGGGGCGAGGTGCAGGCGATGAAGTTCGGCACGCGCTTCGTCGTGCCGCGCCGCGTCGCCGGGCTGGAGCAGCTGGAGGACGGGGCGTTCTGCGCGACCTTCGCCGGCGGCGAGCGGGTGCGCGCCGGATCGGTGGTGGTGGCGACCGGCGTCCAGTATCGCCGCCTGCCGCTCGCCCGCCTCGCCGATCTGGAAGGGACGGGCATCTATTATGCCGCGACCGAGAACGAGGCGCGCTTCTGCCGCGAGGGAGAGGTGGTGGTGATCGGCGGCGGCAATTCGGCGGGGCAGGCGGCGATGTTCCTCAGCCGGGTCGCGCGGCACGTGCGGCTGCTGGTGCGCGGCCCGTCGCTCGCCACCTCCATGTCGCATTATCTGTCGAGCCGGCTGGAGGCGGATCCGGCGATAACGATCGAGTATAATGCGCAAGTGGCGGCGCTGCACGGCGACGCGGCGCTCGAGGCGGTGACGATCCGCGACGCGGCGGGAGAGCGGACGATGCCGACCTGCGCGATGTTCGTGATGGTCGGCGCCGCTCCCAATACCGGATGGCTGTCGGGCCTCGTCGCGCTGGACGAGAAGGGCTTCGTGCTCACCGGGGAGGCGGCGGGGGCGGCGTCCCCCTATGCGACCTCGCGCCCGGGAATTTACGCGGTGGGCGATGTGCGCGCCGGGTCGGTCAAGCGGGTCGCCTCGTCGGTGGGGGAGGGATCGGTGGTGATCTCCAAGGTGTGGGAACATGTGCGGGGATAAGGCGCGCGCACGCTGGGCGTCATTGCGCCGGGGTTGCGATGACGATTAGTCGTGCGCCGTCTCGTGAGAGCGAACGGATCATTTACGGGTCAGACCCCGCCCACACCTTCCGTCATCCTCGCGCAGGCGGGGATCCATATTCTCGAACCCTTGTGGGTAATGCGGAAGGCTCCCGCGCGTCTGGATCCCCGCCTTCGCGAGGATGACGGAGGAAAAGTGGGCGTGGTTGAGAGATGAGGACGCCGCCCCCCCTCCTATCGATAGAGCCGCGCCGCGTCGGCCTTGAAGGCGGCGCCGCTGTCGTTGCGGCTGTAGAACATGTGCCCGCCCGGATAGACGCGCAGCTGCACGCGCTCGGCCACGCCGAAGGACGGCATCTGGTCGACGATCAGCCGCGAGGCGAAATAGGGGCAGGACAGGTCGTCCCAGCCGTGGACGATCAGCACCTTCATCTTGGGATCGTTGGCGATCGCCTTGCGCAGGTCGGAGACCGGCGTGTCGGCGGGCTTGCCGCGATCCCAGGCCGCGTTCACCGCATAGGAGAGGGCGTTGTAGCGCGCGTCGGTCTTCCAGCCGACCTCACGCGTGACGAAATCGACCATCGCGCTGGTCGTCGGCGCGATCAGCGCGTCGAGGATCGGGTCGTTCGATTCCTGGCGCGGCGACCAGGGGAAGGGGTCGAAGGCGGTGACGTTGCTGTCGTAGATGCTGCCGATCGTGCCGTCCTGCCGGTGGATCTCGCGCAGATAGGTGCGGCTGTCGACCCGGCCGCCCATGCGCTGGACCAGCGCCGGATCGAGCCCGGTGAGGCGCGTGACGTTGTCGACGATCCGCTTCACCGCCTCCGCATCGGCGCGGCCACGCAGCAGGTCGCGGGTATAGTCGCCGCGGGTATAGGCCTCCACCTCCGCCATCGCGGCGGGGGTCAGCCGGCCCTGCCGCTCCAGATTGGCGGCGGCCATGGAGGGCAGGTCGATCATCCAGGGCAGCGGCGAGAGCGCGGTGGCGTCGTCGCCCGAGGCGGGATCGAGATAGGGCGAGACGAGGATCAGGCCGTTGACCCCGACGCCGATCTGCGACTGGAGTTCATAGGCGATGCGCGGCACGCGATAGCCGCCATAGCTTTCGCCCATGATATATTTGGGCGAGCGCAGCCGCTCCTCGCGGACCAGCCAGTCATAGACGACCTTGGACAGGTAGCGAATATCGGGATCGTTGGCGTAGAACGCCTTCTTCGTCTCGTCGGCATCGACCAGGCTGCGGCTGAAGCCGGTGCCGATCGGATCGATGAAGACGAGGTCGGTGAATTCCAGCCAGCTGTTCGGATTGTCGCGCGCGATCGGCGCGTCGGACGGCGCATCGCCCTGTGCGCCGAACTGGACGCGCTTCGGCCCGACCGCGCCCAGGTTGAGATAGACCGAGGCCGCGCCCGGCCCGCCGTTGAAGGCGAAGGTGACCGGACGCGAAGGGTCCCGGCCGGGCACGGTATAGGCGGTGTAGACGACCTGCCCGATCTCCTTGCCCTTGTCGTCGCGGACCGCGATCTTGCCGACGGTGGCGCGATAGCCGAGGGTGCGGCCGCCGATCGTGGCCGTCTGGGTGATCGACCGGTCGGCCGGCAGCGGAACCGGCTTCTGCGTGTCGTCCTCCTTCTTCTGCTCGACGGTGGTGGTGGTCTTGGCGGTCTGCGCCTCGACGGCGGCGCCGGTGCAGAGGAAGAGAGCGGCAGGCAGGAGCGCGCGGGCAGAAACGGGCAAGGCGATGTTCCACGGATCGGCGACCCGGCGGGATGCCGGGCGGACGGTCCGGATGCTACAACATGCGCCGCCCCGCGCAACGGTTCCGCTCAGCGCGTCGCCAGCAGCCGGTCGAGCGAGACCGGCGCGAAGCCCTGTGCGTCGACGCCCACGTCGAATTGCCGCGGCATCGGCTTCAGCCGGCCGTGGCTGTGGCCGTGAAGATCGATCGCGCCCTTATGCTGACCGTTCCAGCTGCGGAAGGGATAGTGGCACAGGACGAGCGCGCGGCCGTCGACCGTGATCTCCGCATAGTCGCCGGTGCTCGCCCAGCCGGCCGCGGCGACGGTGGCCTCGGGGTCGTTGTTGCCGCGGATCAGGTGCTTGGTGCCGTTCAGCGCGGCGAGCAGCGCCGGTACGTCGGCCGGCCGCCGGGCGACGTCGCCGAGATGCCAGACCGTGTCGCCCGGTGCGACCACCGCATTCCAGCGGGCGATCAGCGCGGCATCCATCGTCCGGGTGTCCGCGAAGGGGCGCTGCTGGATGTTGATGGTGCGATGATCGCCGAAATGGGTGTCGGCGGTGAAGAAGACCGTCATGTCCAGTAGAGGATGCGCGCGGCGGGGAGCGCGGCGGCGATCCGTTCCTCGAAGAAGTCGCGTAAGGCCCGCATCGTGGCGGCGTCATAGACCTGCTTCTCGCTGCCGAACTTGGTGCGCTTGGTGGTGCGGTTCGCGCCGGTCATGTCGAGCGCCGAGCCGGGATACCAGCTGTCGAGCACCGCCTTCGATCCAGGCGCGTAGCGGTGGGTGATGAGCTCGACCGTCAGGTCCAGGCCGGAAATGTCCGCCAGCGCCGCCGCGGCGTCTTCGATCAGGCCGCCATAGGCTTCGCGCCAGCCTTCCGCGGCGATGATCGGCGCGATCGTCAGCCCGACCGGATAGCCCCCCTGCGCCATCGCGCGCAGCGCCGCCAGCCGCGCCGCGACCGGCGCGGTGCCGCCCTCGAACCGGGCGAAGGCGCGCGGGTTGATCGAGGCGCGCATCCGGGTGCGGCCCTGATGGTCGAGCCCGAGCAGCGGCGCGACATCGGCGAACTTGCTGGTGAATCGCAGCTGTGTGGACGCCTGCCAGCGGCCGAACCAGGCGATCGCGGCCGAGAGCGAGCCGGTGATCGGCTCGAGCGCCAGTGGATCGGTGTAGCAGGATGCCTCGAAGGTGGTGCCCTCGCCGGCACGGTCGCGGCTGCGCGAGGTGATCGTGCCCTGGCCGAGATAGGCGGGCAGGCCGTCGAGGATCTCGTCGAGGTTGGCGTAGACGCGGGTGATCGGCGGCCCCTTCAGCGAGCCCGCCAGATAGCAGTAGCTGCAATGAGCCGGGCAGCCCTCGGCGAGGTCGACGCGCCAGTCCGCGCTGGGCGCGATCGGCTGGAGCCGGCGCTTGGACGGCGGCGCGACGGTGACGGCAAGGGTCGCCTTTGCATCGGCATAGGCGCGGCGCGGATCCTCCGGCAGGTCGAGCGCGAGGCGGTCGCCGGAGAGTGCCACGACCTCGACGCCCATTGCGGCCGCACGCTCGGCGATGGCGCGGCCATGCGCGAAGCCCATCGCCGCGCGGGTGACGAGCATCCGGCGCGGTCGCCACCTGGCGCGGTCCGCGCGCGGTCGGTCGGGATGGGTCGCCATCACCACCCAACGTTCCGTCGCGGCGGACGGTCCGCCGGATCGTCGGCCGCCGCCGCGGGTTGGAGCGGTCGATGCTCTAGGAGATGGTGATGCTGCGTTCCTTCCTGATCGGCCTGGTCGCGGGCCAGCGCGCGATGACCCCCTTGTCCGCGCTCGCCGGTGCCGCGCAGCGCGGCACCCTGCCGCACGACAATGCGCCCGCAAGGCTGATGGCGTCGCCGCTGATCTCCGCCGGCGGGGTCGCGCTCGCGGCGCTGGAGATGGTGGGGGACAAGATGAAGACCGCGCCGGACCGGACCGTGCTGCCCGGGCTGCTCGCGCGGTCGATCACCGGTGGCTTTGCAGGGGCGACGCTGGCGCCGGCCCGACGGGCCTGGGCGGGAGCGGCGCTGGGAATCGGCGGGGCGATCGCCTCCTCCTATGCGGGGCTCGCCGCGCGCAAATGGGCGATGCGCCGCTGGGGCCAGACCGCGACCGGGTTCGGCGAGGATGCCCTCGTCCTCGCGGCGGCCAATGCGATCAGCCAGGCCCGGCCTGCCGCGCGCTAGACTGGAATCCGCCCAAACGGCACCGATCGTCATCCCAGCCTAGGCGAAACCTCTGCGAAGGTTCGACTATTCAACAACCCTCGTCCACCCCGGCGACGGCCGGGGTGGACGGAGAAGATTTGCAGAGTTCGCGCATGGTCTGGGATCTTCCAGTGATGGCGCGACACAGTGTCTTCCAATCGTCATGCCGGACGTGTTCCGGCATCCACAGTTTCGCATAGTCAACGGCGTGTGCGCTTGTTGCACGGTGGATGCCGGAACATGTCCGGCATGACGAGGTGAATTTCGCGACGGTCTTGCGTTCGCGGGGATGAAGACGGTTCCGTCTGGACGGACCACAGTCTGTTCCCTCGCTCCACCTGGAGCGAAATGGCTCATTGTTGCCGGGCGACGTCGAAGCACGGTCGAGGCTCGGGCCCGTCGCAAAGGTACGATGCCGGGGCTGGCAGAGCAGTGGCAATTAGGTAAGGTGCTGCGACCTGATCCGGAGAATTGGTTTGTCGTTCAAGCCCCTGTCCCTCGCCATCCTGCTGGGCGCCACGTCGCTCGCCGTCCCCGCCGCGCGGCTGATCGCCCAGTCCACCCCGCCCGCCGCGCCGCCGGCCGCGCCAGCGGCCGCGCCCGCGGACGCCGCGGCGAGCTATGGCAGCTGGGGCTTCGACCTCACCGGCATGGACCGCAGCGTGCGGCCGGGCGACGACTGGTTCCGCTTCGTCAACGGCGCCTGGGCGGCACGCACCCAGATCCCGTCGGATCGCTCGTCCTACGGCGCCTTCGCGGTGTTGCGCGACGTATCCGAGCAGCGGCTGCGCAGCCTGATCGGCGGTTATAGCGCGACCGACACCGCGCATCCCGACCGGATGAAGGCAGCGATCCTCTACGCCGACTTCATGGACAGCGCGACCGCGGACCGGCTGGACGCAGCGCCGCTGGGCGAGCGGCTCAAGGCCGTCCGCGCCGCGACCTCGAAGGACGATATCGCCCGGCTGATGGGTCGATCGCTCGGTGGCTTCGGCGCCAGCTTCTTCGCGCCCGGCGTCAACGACGATGCCAAGCAGCCCGACGTCTATGCGCTGTACCTGCGCCAGTCGGGGCTGGGACTGGGCGATCGCGACCTGTACCTCGATGCCAAATTCGCCCCGCAGGTGGCGCGCTATCGCCAGTATGTCGCGCAGATGCTGGGCTTTGCCGATTGGCCGGACGCCGAGGCGGCCGCCGATGCCGTGGTGGCCATGGAGACGAAGCTCGCCGCCGCGCACTGGACCCGTGCGCAGAGCCGCGATCGCGACAAGACCTACAACCCCGCCACGCCCGCCCAGCTCGCCGCGCAGGCGCCCGGCTTCCCCTGGCCGACCTTCTTCCAGGCCGCGGGCATCGATGCGGCGAACCGGGCGATCGTGGCGCAGAACACCGCCTTCCCGGGCATCGCCAAGGTCTTTGCCGACACCGACCTCGCCACGCTGAAGGCGTGGGAGGCGTTCCGGATCGCCGACGACATGGCGCCGCTCCTGTCGCAGCGCTTCGTCGACGCGCAGTTCAACTTCCGCTCGAAGTTCCTCAACGGTCAGCCGCAGCAGCGCGAGCGGTGGAAGCGGGCGGTCGCCTTCACCGAGAGCGGCATCGGCGAGGGGATCGGCCGCGACTATGTCGCACTGTACTTCCCGCCCGCGTCCAAGGCCAAGATGGACCAGCTGGTCGGCAATCTGCGCGTCGCGCTGGCGGGCCGGATCCGCAACCTGACCTGGATGGGTCCCGCCACCAAGCAGCAGGCGCTCGACAAGCTGCAGGGCTTCACCGTCAAGATCGGCTATCCCGACAAGTGGCGCGACTATGGCGCCCTGCAGGTCAGGAAGGGCGACCTGGTCGGCAATGCCGAGGCGGCGATGCGCTTCGAATGGGACTATCGCCGTCGTCGTATCGGCATCCCCGTCGACAAGGCGGAGTGGGGAATGACCCCGCAGACGGTCAACGCCTATTATAATTCGGTCAAGAACGAGATCGTCTTCCCCGCCGCGATCCTCCAGCCGCCCTTCTTCGATCCCAAGGCCGACGATGCGATCAACTATGGCGGGATCGGCGGGGTGATCGGGCACGAGATCAGCCACGGCTTCGACGATCAGGGCCGCAAGTCGGACGGGCGCGGCGTGCTGCGCGACTGGTGGACCGCGGAGGACGCGACCAAGTTCGAGGCGCAGGCGACGCGGCTCGGCGCGCAGTACGAGGCGTACAGCTTCGAGGGGCTGCCGGGGCTGCACATCAATGGCCGCGCCTCGATGGGCGAGAATATCGGCGATCTGGGCGGCGTGCTGATCGCGCTCGATGCCTATCACGCCTCGCTCGGCGGCAAGCCGGCGAAGGTGATCGACGGCTTCAGCGGCGACCAGCGCTTCTTCCTGGGCTGGGGCCAGGTGTGGCGCACGCTGTTCCGCAACGAGGCGCTGCGCCAGCAACTGGTCAGCGATCCCCATTCGCCGGGGCAGATCCGCGCGGTCAATCCGCTGCGCAACGTCGATGCCTGGTACGCGGCCTGGAAGATCGATCCGAGCCAGAAGCAATATCTCGCCCCGGCCGACCGCGTTCGGATCTGGTAGGAAGACGGCGCCGCCACGCTCATCCCGCGGCGGCGTTGGCACCCTCGTCGACGTCCGCGGCGGCGTCCGCATCGACGCCGCGGTCCAGCCGGGCTTCGTCGGCGGCGAGCGCTTCGGCATCCCGGTCGGTGATGCCGAAGCGGGCCGCGACGTCTGGGGCGAAGCGCAGCAGATCGGGGCGCAGCCGCAACAGGCTGAGATCCTTCGACTTACCCTCCATCATCACGTCGAATTCCAATCCTTCCGCCATGCGCATGAAGGTCGCGAACTCGAACGGGTTGGTGAAGTCGGCATGACCCGTCCAGATGGGCGGACGCAGCACCGTCTTGATGCGGGCGGTCGCCTTGACCGGGGCCTTGAGCAACTCCCCCTTCTTCGCACGGGCGGTGCCCGCCTTGGCGGCGGCGCGCGCCTTGGGCGTGATCTTCTGCTTGATCTCGCGCAGCTCGGTGCGGGGCGAGGAGAAATGGATCTTCGGCCGGACGCCGGCCGGCCAGGTCGCCAGGAAGCGCTCGAGCGTCTCGCGCATGTCGAGCCGCTCCGGATTGAGGCACCAGAAATGCTGATAGTCGAAGATCAGCCGCACGCCGGTGCGTTCGTGGATCCATAGCACGTCCGCCGCCGAGAAGCGGATATCGTCATTCTCCAGCACCAGCCGGCGGCGGACGTGATCGGGGCATTGCTCCCAACCCTCGATCCAGCGGGCGCGGCTCGCCTCGTGATCGTCGTAGACGCCGCCGACATGGGTGATCATCACCGCCTCGTCGTCCAGCTCCATCCGGTCGAGCATCTCGGCCTGGCTCGACAGGTCCCAGATGCTCTTGGCGGTGAGATCAGGATTGGGCGCGTTGAGCAGCACATATTGCGACGGGTGGAAGGACAGGCGGATGTCGTATGCCTTCGCCTTGGCACCGAAGGCGCGCAACTCCGCATCGCTGTCGGCGACCATCGAATGGAATTGCGGCATGTCGGGATGGGTGGCGTAGGGCGCGATGTCCGACGACAGCCGGTACATGTCGAGCTTCTCGGACCTGAGATAGTCGAGCACCTGATCGAGCAGCTCGAGCGAGCATTTCAGATGCGGGTTCTTCTGCCACCGGCGGGTGTCCTGGCTCTTCAGGCCGGGACGGCCCATCACCTTGACCGGGAAGCCGAGGCGCAAGGGACGATCGCTGCGGGTCATGCTTCCACCTGTGCCTGGGGCAGGCCGAGACCCGCGACGAATGCGTTCCAGCCCGAAGCCGGCAGGGCGCCGCCCGTGGCCTGTGCGTGGCCGTTGCCATAGCGCCCGTCGGCCCCGGCCGGGCGGTGTTCGGCGAGGAAGGCGATCAGGTCCCGCCCGCTCGCAGAGCGCGCGGCGAAATGGACCCAGCCCGGCCGATAGCCGCGATTGGCCGCGATCACGATCTTGTCGCGGAGCCGGCCGCGCCATTGCTGCGCGATCAACGGATGGATCTGGCAGGGCGTGTCGAGGCGGATCAGCGCGACATCGCCCGCGACGAGCGGCGCCACCCGCTTGCCGACCTCCATCGCCTCCCGCACTTCCGCCCGCGCGGCGTGGAGCGCGCGGGTGTCGGGATCGTCGCCTCGAGTGATCGCCTTGGGACCGTCCGCGCGCAGCAGCAGGCGCAGGGCGGGCCCGGCGTCCGCCAGCGCCGTTCGCCGCGGTGCGTTGATCAGCGTGGTCGCGTCGCGCAGCGCCGTCTTGCCCCAGCGGGCCTGCGCCGCCGCGAGTTCCGGAAAGCCGAGCCCGTCGGCCATGTCGCCGATCAGGCCGATCGCGGCGAGCCATAGCAGGTCGTCCTGATCGCCGAGCGCGCCGGCGGACCACCAGGCGAGCAGCGCCGATGTCGGCTCGGGATCGAGGCCGTTGCCGCTGATCGTCACGGCATGCTGCGGCGTTCCGGTCGGCACGTGATGGTCGATGACGAGTGTCGGACAGCCCGGCAGCACCGGCTCGGGCCGGGTGCCGAGATCGGCGACGATCAGGCCGGCCGGTCCGAAGGCGGCGATCCGACTGGCGGTGTCGCCGTCCCAGGGCGAACCTGTCTTGCCGATCACCAGCGGTTCGGCCTGGCGGCCCGCCGTGCGAAGGGCGCGGACCAGGATCGCGGCGGCGGCGAGCCCATCGGCATCGAAATGGCTGAGGACGACCACCGGCCCCTCGCCGGCGAAGCCATCCAGTGCCTCCGCCATGGCGAGCCGCGCCGCCTCGCGCACATCAACTGCTTGGAAAAGCCTGCCAATCATCCGCTGCCAACGCAGCACCGGGCGCTCGGCTCCGCCGCCGTTACAGTCCGTCGCTCAGCCGGCGCACTTCGGTCTCGATGGCGGCGAGGAGCGCGACCATGCCGGCATCGTCGCCGCAGGTCAGCCGCCAGTGCTCGACATAGGCGGGGCCGCCGGGGCCGAAACAGCGATGGATGCGGCGCGCCTCGTCTGCGACGTCGACCCCATACAGGGGGGCAGCAGGTGGCGGCTGATCCATCAGCCTTGATTATCATCACCTTATCGGCTGCTCGACTCTGAATGAGTCCTGCTAAGGGACAGGAACGGCTCCCGACATCTCGAAGCGGATGGATGAAGAACGGGCCGCCGGATCGCTCCGGCGGCCCGTGCTACGACCGATCAGGGAGTATCAGGCGTAGGTGGCGGCGACGTTGCGGCGACGATAGCGGGCAGCGCCCGCGACCATGCCGAAGCCGACGAACATCAGCGCCCAGGTCGTCGGCTCGGGAACGGCCGTGACCGCGAAGTTGGCGACTTCGAACGCGTCGATCGCCTGGCTGTTCGAGAAGCTGACGCTGGTGATCGTCTCGCCGGCGGTGGCGGCGAAGTTCACATATTGCGACACGTTCTGGTTGCCGTCGGTGGTCGTGAAGCCAAGCGACTGGGCGGTATAGGTGATGCTGCGCTGGTTGGTGACGAGCGTCAGCGAATTGTAGGTGTCGGGCGAGCCCCAGAGGAAGCCGAGGTTCGTCACCGCCTGCAGGAAGGTCAGCGTCGCCGGCTGGCCCGCGGTGGGGCCGGCCGCCAGGAAGTTGCCGCCGAACACGCCGCCCTTGGGGATGTCCGCGAACGGCTGGTCGGAATTGTAGATCCGGCCACCGGTGAGAGTGGCGACCTGGCCATTGGCGCCGCTGAGGCCGGTGGCGCTGAGGGTCAGGTAGTTGCCCGACGCACCGCCGAGGGTCGGGGTGACGGCGGCGCTGGCGTGCGACGAGACGAAGACGGCCGCAGTGGCATAGAGTGCGAGGCGCAGCTGGCGCATGTGACGCATGAGACTCTCCCTGATGGGCTTAGTGGCCCGGGCTCAGGTCGAGCCGGGCATCATCGGAATGTCTCGCAAGACCAATGGTTTCGCTGTCGGGACGCCCTGATTTCGACTGTCCCGCATTGGTACGGATGCGGCACGCAGATCCGGCGGCGGACGCGCGCTTCAACAGATTCAAACGGGAGCGCCCCGGCAGAACGGAAATGGGCCGCCGGATCGCTCCGACGGCCCATCCTACGGCTGCTCAGGGAGAGTCAGGCGTAAACCGAGGTCACGCTGCGGCGGCGATAGCGGGCGGCGCCCGCAACCATGCCGAAGCCGACGAACATCAGCGCCCAGGTCGCGGGTTCCGGCACCGCCGTCACGGCGAAGTTGGCCGTCTCGAACGCGTCGAAGGCGGGATTGTTGGTGAACGACACGCTGTTGATGGTCTCACCGGCGCTCGCGGCGAAGTTCACATATTGCGAGACGTTCTGGTTGCCGTCGGTGGTGGTGAAGCCCAGCGACTGCGCGGTATAGGTGATGGTGCGCTGGTTGGTGACCAGCGTCAGGATGTTGTAGGTGTCCGGCGAACCCCAGAGGAAGCCGAGGTTGCTGACCGCCTGCAGGAAGGTCAGCGTCGCGGGCTGGCCGGCAAGCGGACCGGCCGCGAGGAAGGTGCCCCCGGCGATGCCGCCCTTGGGGATGTCGGCGAAGGGCTGGTCGGACGTATAGACGGTGCCGCCGGTCAGCGTCGCCACCTGGGTGCCGCCATTCGACAGGCCCGACGAGTTGAGGGTCAGGTAATTGCCCGAGGCGCCGCCAAGGGTCGGGGTGACGGTGGCGCTCGCTGCCGTGGCGGCAAACACGCTCGCGGTCGCGCAGAGCGCGAGATAGGTCTTACGCATTACACTCTCCCTGAGAGATCAAGATTTGCCGGAACCCGAATGGGTTGGGCCCTGCCGGAATGACTCAGAGGTCGAATGGTTCACGGCGCGTTAGGTAAATTTTTGTTTATCCCGGAACGATACAGCGTCTTAATTCAGGGCATTGGGCCGTTGCAGCTCGCCGATGTTGAGGGCGACGGTGCACAGATAGGCATAGCGTTCCGAACCGGCATCCTGCGCCTCTGCAAAGATCAGCCGCGCGACGAAGTCGAATGCGTCGCTGCCGAACGCCTCGATTGCAGCGAAGGCATCCGCCCAGCTGCTTCGACTGGTCATGGTCACAGCTCGATCGGCGCGGCCACCACGGGGGTGCAGAGCCGCTGGCGGATCTCGTCGGCGATCTGGACGATCGAGGAGCGCGCATCGTCGAACGTCAGCGTCGCCGACTGCGCCCAGCCGTCGACCACCGACAGGGCTTCGATGCCGTGGAGCTGGATCAGGCGCGTCGCCTCGCCGACCATTTCATCATGCGACATTGGCGAGGGCTCTCGATAGCGTTGGCGTCGGCGTGCGAGGCTTGGGTCGAAGGGCGTCAGGCGTTGCTGCCGGACGACGGCGACCGCCATCGAACGGGGCTCCAACCCCGGCTGGTCGCGAACGTTCCGGCCGGCCTGAACAAAGCGTTGAAAATCAGTGAACGTCGCGGTGCGGCCGGTGCTATCCAGGATGACGGGCGGGCGCGGCGCTGCCGTCGAGCCAACCGCCATCGGCCAGCCAGTCCGCCAGCCGGTCGGGCCAGTGTAGGATGGAGATGCGATTGGATTCATCGAGATTGAAGGCGTGGTCCGCCTCTGCATACATGTGCAGCTCGGCCGAGACATGCGCCTCGCGCAGCTGCTGGTAGAGCGCGACCGAGGGCGCGGCGCAGCACTGGTCGAGCGAGCCCGCGGTGATGAAGGCCGGCGGCGCGTGCGCGACGTCCTTGGCCGGCAGTCCGGCGGGGCCGGGAAAGACGAGGATCTGGAAATCGGGCCGCGCACTGATCCGATCGATCGCATCGGTGACCGGCCTGCCCGCGGGTTCGGGATTGTCCGCGATGAGCGACACCAATTCGCCGCCGGCGGAGAACCCCATTACGCCGATGCGCGCCGGATCGATGCCATAGTCGGCGGCATGGGCGCGCACCCAGCGCACGGCGCGGCGGGCGTCGTCTGCCGCATCGCCCGCCACGGTGTAGATCGAGCCCGGCTCGTTCGCGAGACGGTATTTGAGGACGAAGGCGGTGACCCCCATGCGGTTCAGCGCGGTCGCCACCTTGGTGCCCTCGTTGGTCCAGACCAGCAGGCGGTGACCGCCGCCGGGGATGACGATGACCGCGGCGCCGCTGCGGTGCTTCGGATCGGCCGGGAAGGCGAGCAGCGCGGGATCGTGGATGTTGCGCACCCAATAGTCGCGGCCGATCTCCGCCTCTCCACGCCGTGCCTTCACGCCGGGCGCGCCGTTCGGCCAGAGCGGGATGCGCTTGAGGGCAGGCTGTTCGACGGGGGCGGGGTCGGACGCGGCAGGCGCGGGCGGGGCGGCCCGCAAAGGGGCGGCAAGTGCCAGCGCCAGTGCCACGCATGCCCGATACCGCATCATCGCCGATCCTCTACCGCCATCACCATCGATGGCAGCGAAGCAGATAATCTATCGGTTTTTCAAGGCTCTTTGCTGGATCGACCGCAAGGCGCCCAAAGGTCAGCCCTGCATGCGACCTGCGAGAAGTCGGCTCAGCCGCTCGCGATCGTCGTCGGATACGGGATTGTACACGATCATGCCAAGCTCCGGGCGCCCCTCGACCGCGAAGGAAGCGAATTCCATCGCCAGCAGCCCGGCTTCGGGATGGTGGATGCGCTTGACGCCCTCGCCATGCGAGACGACATCGTTGTCCTGCCAGAGCTGGCGGAAGTCCGCGCTGATCCCGCAGAGTTCGTCGACCAGCGCTGCGGCCGCGGCGCTGTTGGCGGCGCCGGCGCGCGTCACATCGGCGCGGAAGGCGCCGACGACGAAGCGGGCGATCGTCTCCCAGTCGGCGTTGCGGGTGCGGACATGGTCGCTGCCGAACATCATGCGGAGGATGTTGCGCTCCTCGCGCGGCAGACGGGCATAGTCGGTCAGAAGTAGCGTCGCGGCGCGATTCCAGCCGACCACGTCCCACATCGCGGTCTTGATGATCGCCGGGCTGAGCGGCATCGCATCGAGGACCCGTTGCAGGCGCGGCGAGATGCCGTCGACCGGCCGATAGTGCGCTTCGGGCGGGCGACCGAGGGCCAGCATGTAGATATGCTCGCGCTCCGGATCGGTCAGCATCAGCCCTCTGGCGATGCGGTCGAGCACGTCGGCCGAAGGCGCACCGCCGCGACCCTGTTCGAGCCAGGTATACCAGGTCGGGCTGATGTTCGCACGGCTCGCCACCTCTTCGCGGCGCAGACCGGGGGTCCGCCGCCGCCCGCCGGCGAGCCCGAAGGCCGCCGGGTCCAGGCGGCTGCGCCGGTCGCGCAGATAGGTGCCGAGTGCATTGGGCAGGTCGCGGGGCATATCGATCCTGTTGCCGGCTATACCATGATAAGGTCACGTATTTAACAGGTTGCGCCGCAGCCCGATACCGGGTTCTCCAACGATCGGAGAGCGTCCATGCGTGTGTTCCTGACTGGTGCGACCGGCTTCATCGGCTCGCACGTCATCCCCGAGCTGCAAGAGCGCGGCCACCACGTGATCGGCCTGACCCGCTCGGACGAGGGCGCGCGACGGCTGGAGGCGGCGGGGGTCGAGGCGTGTCGTGGCGATCTCGAAGACCCTGCCTCGCTCTCCCGCGGTGCGACGCTAGCCGATGCGGTGATCCATTGCGCCTTTGACCATGATTTCGCGAGATTCGTCGAGAACACGCAGAAGGACGCGCGGAACATCGCGGCGATGGGCGATGCGCTGGAGGGGACGGGCAGGCCGATCCTGATCACCTCCGGGGTCGGGATCGGAACGCCGCGCCATGGCGGCCCGGCCACCGAGGATGTGCTGAACCCGCATCATGCCAATCCGCGCATCGCCACGGAGCTCGCCGCGGCCGGCCTGACCGCGCGGCGCATCGACGTGCGCACGATCCGCCTGCCGCAGGTCCACGACACCCATAAGGCAGGCCTGATCACGCCGCTGATCGGCGAGGCGCGCCGGGCCGGCGCGGTCGCCTATATCGGCGAGGGCGGGTCGCGCTGGGCGGCGGCACATGTCGGCGACGTGGCACGGCTCTACGCACTGGCGCTGGAACGGGGCGAGCCGGGCGCACGCTACCATGCATCGGCCGAAGAGGGCATCGCCATGAAGGCGATCGCGGAGGCGATCGGCGCGGGTGCGGGGCTGCCGGTCCGGTCGATCGCGACGGAGGAGGCCGAACGCTATTTCGGCTGGATGGCGGGCTTCGCGACGCTCGACATGACGGCGTCGAGCAGCTGGACGCGGGCGCGGCTCGGCTGGGAGCCGGTCGGGCCGGACCTGCTGTCCGACCTTGCCGCCATGGACTTCGCGCACGCCTGAGGCGCAACGAGCCACCGGCGGCACGCCCTTCAAGGCAAGCCGCCGGCGCCGCGTCAGGCGGTCAGCCCGCCATCGATGTTGAGCGTGGTGCCGGTGATGTAGCTGGCATCCGGTCCGGCGAGGAAGGCGACGGCGCCGGCGATCTCCTCGACCCGGCCGTAGCGGCCGAGCGGGACGAGTGTCGTCGCCTGCTGCGCGAACTCGCTGTCGGCGGGGTTCATGTCGGTGTCGATCGGGCCCGGCTGGACGGTGTTGACCAGGATGCCGCGCGCCGCGAGATCCTTCGCCCAGCCGCGCGCCAGCGCCGCAACCGCGGCCTTGGTCGCGCTGTAGACCGAGGTGGCGGGGAAAGCGAGCTCGCCCGAGACGCTGCCGATCAGGATGATGCGGCCCCCGTCGGCGAGATGCGGCAGGGCGGCACGGGTGCCGACATGCAGGCCCTTCACATTGACGCCGAACTGGCGGTCGTAGGTCGCATCGCTGTCCTCGGCGACCGTCGAGAATTCGGCGACGCCGGCATTGTGGACGAGGATGTCGATCCCGCCCAGCGCCGCGGCGGCCTGTTCGACTCCCGCCCGCTGCGAGGCGGGATCGGCGGCATCGGCCTGGAAGGCGAAGGCGGTGCCACCCGCAGCCTCAATCGCCGCCACCGTGGCGTCCGCCGCCGTCTTGTTGCCGGCATAGGTGATGGCGACGGTGGCGCCGTCGGCCGCCAGTCGTTTTGCGATGGCTGCGCCGATCCCGCGCGATCCACCGGTGACGAGCGCCTTCTTGCCCTGGACTGACATGTGTTTTCTCCGAATTTTTCCGCCCGCGATCACGGCCTCGTGCGCTGTCGGCAGGCGGGAAGATGGCGCGCCGCTTCAACAGTTCAATATTCCCGAACTATTAAATTTGCGGGTCGTGCCTATATCCGGTCCATGGCCCGCTTCACCCATCCGCGGCTGGAGGATGTTCCGCTCGATCTGGCGTTGCACGCGCTGGCGGACCCGAATCGGCTGGGCATGGTCGCGCGCCTCGCCGCCACCGAGCGGCTGAGCTGCACCGATGCCGCGCCCTGCGACACGATTCCCAAAAGCACGCTGTCCAACCATCTGAAGCTGCTGCGCGCGGCGGGGCTGATCGAAACGACGCAGGCCGGGCGCGAGATGATCAACACGCTGCGCCGTGCGGACTTCGACCGCCGCTTTCCGGGGCTGCTCGACGCGGTGCTCGCCAACCGGATCGACTGACCGGGCAGACGGGATCAGAGCATGCGCGGGGTCGTGCCGAACAGCCGCGCACGGGCGAAGGCGGTCATGCCGCGAAGCTTGTGGCGGAGGCAGAAGGCGCGAAAATGCGCGATCCCCCTATGGGTTGCGACCGGACGGACGACGTCCTGCCAGAGCGCCGCCAGATCCTGCCAGAGGAAGGTGAGGATCCGGCGGTCGCGGAAGACGTGCTTGGCGTAGAGCGCCCCGTCGCCGAAGCTGTAGCCGGCGAGCAGCCTCGTCTCGTCGGCCACGGCGCGGCGGCCGTGGTGATGGTCGACCGCGAAGCGCGGATCGTAGCGGACCGGGATGCCGAGGCCGAGCGCACGGAACAGGAAGTCGGTGTCCTCCGCCGCCACGAACGGCGCGCCCGCACCGAACCGCTCGTCGAAACGGCCGACGCGCGCGATCACCTCGCGGCTCATGGCGAGGTTCGCGCCCATGATGAAGCCGCCCGGAAAGGCACCGGGCGGCGCGACCATGGGATGATCCTCGAGCTTCAGCGTCACCGGCAGGTCGCGGGCATCGCCGGGCAGGATCCGGCCGCCGACGATCGCCGGCCCGTCGGCTTCGGCGAAGCTTTGGACGAGGCCTTCGAAATAATCGGGGTGGAGGACGCAGTCGTCGTCGGTCATCGCGACGATCGCGCCGCGAACCGCGGCCAACCCGCAATTACGGGCGCGGGCGAGGCCGGGATTCGCCTCGTCCAGCACGCGGACCGGAAAGGTCTGCGCCGCCTGCCAAGCCCGCAGCACCTGCGGGGTCGCGTCGCTCGAACCGTTGTCGACGAGGACGATCTCGATCGCGTGCGATGCGCCGCGTTCGACCGCGCGGGCGATCGAGGCGAGCAGCGCGGGCAGCGGCCCGGCGCGGTCGCGCGTACAGACCAGCAGACTGATCGCGACCGGCAGCGTCACGCCGCCACGCGGCGCACGAGCGGCGAACCGCCCGTCCAGCTGTCCAGATAGGCAGCGAGCTTGCCGTAGCTGTTGTCGAGCACGTGATGCGGGATGCCGAGCAGCAGCGCGAGGATATGGGCGTGCAATCGATCGGTCACGATCCGCTCGCCGCGCGAGAGCAGTTTCAGGCCGCGGGCGAGCCGCGCGGCGGCGCGGGCGTTGCGGTCGTCGGGCAAGGGCTCCTCGTCCTCCAGCCAGTCCACCGGTTGCACGCCGTGCGGTATGTCCCGATCGCCCATCCGCTCCGCGTCGGTCCGGAGCAGTGCGAGCAGCGGCTGGTCGGCCGTGCCGCGGGGCTGCGGGCCGATTGCGAAGGCGGAATCGGGCGCGAGCAGGGCCCGCCCGCCGACGAAGCCGCGCGCGGCGGCGAGGCTCGGCCGGTCGCGGACGAGAAGCGTGAAGTCCGGATGCGCGACGGCGATCCGGGCGAAGCGGGCGGCGGCTGCGGGATCGCCGAAATGGATCGACTGTGGCAGCTGGACGATGCGCCGGTCCGTCAGCCGCGCCAGCACCGCCTCGCGCAGCCGCTGGTGATGCGGCCAGATATCGCCGAGATTGCCGCCGCCATGGAGAAGGACCACGCCGTCCGGGCAGGCGCGGCGGAACGCGGCTTCGTCGAAATCATGCCAGGTGCAGACATAGTCCGGATCGCGGCCCGTGACCGCGCGCAACAGTGCGATCTCGCCAAGCCAGATCGCGCTGTCGCCGACATTCGGGTGGTCGGGAAAGTCGAGCAGCGCGTAGCGGTCTCCCGCGCCGACGAAGCCGCGATAGGCGGTGTCGAGCGCCGCCTGCTGGCCGGCGATGACGTCGCTCACGCCGCGAGCATCGCATCGCCCGCGGCGACCTCTGCGTAGAGACGCTCGCAACGGTCGAGCCATAGCTCCTGGGTGAACAGGCGCTGCACCCGTGCGCGCGGCACGGACGGCGGAATGGCGCGCGCGGCCTCGATCGCACGGGCCAGCGCCGCCACGTCTCCTGCCGGCGCGAAGGCCCCCGCGTCGCCGATCACCTCGCGCGCGGCGCCCATGTCGAAGGCGGCGACCGGCAGACCGCAGGCCATCGCCTCGGCCGCGACGAGGCCGAACGGCTCGTCCCAGCAGGGCGTGAAGACGAACAGCGAAGCGCCGCCGAGCGCCTCCGCCAGCGCCGCGCCGTCCAGATGGCCGCCATAGGCGATTTCGGGGCCGAGCAGCGGTGCCACCTCCGCCCGCCAATAGTCGGGATCCTCGATCGCGCCGAACAGCGTCAGCCGCACGCCCGCCGCCCGGGCCGCGCGGGCGGCGAGATGCGGCCCCTTGTTCGGGGTGATCCGCCCGCACCATACCGCCTCGCCATTGCCGCCGGGCCGATAGGGCCAGCGTTCGACCGCGATGCCGTTGTGCAGCACCGAGGCCTGGGGCGGGGCGCCTTCGGGCCACCAGGCGGCGAGCTGCCGCGCGGAGGTGACCGTCAGCCGGTGGCGGGCGGCCGGGCTGGCGGCGACGAACCAGCGGAGCGCGTCATAGGGCGGGACGTGGAGCGACGTGACCGTCGGCACCCGGCCGGTGCGCCGCGGCTCGAGCGGGAAGCGGTGGAGGCTGTTGTTGTGGACGACGTCGAAGCCGCCGGCGGCGATCCGGTCGCAGGCGGCGTCATAGCCGCTATCGAGATGCGCGATCAGCGGCGCTGAGCCGCGATGCTCCGCCCAGGGGAAGGTGCGCTCATAATGTTCGGCGATCACCGGATCGATGACGAAGCGCGGGTCGCTGTCGCCCGAGGCGAAGAGCACGACGTCGTGGCCGCGATCCTGCAACCCGGCGGCGAGCGCCCAGCAATGCGCTTCCATCCCGCCGGCAAAAGGCTGGGCGATGCGCTGGCGGACATGGGCGAGGATCGCGATCCTCATGCCGCGACGGAGTCGCGCGGCGTTGCCGCAGCGGCGGCGGCCGCCAGCTGGCGCAGCACGCGCGCGGTGTTCGCATAGGGCTGATGGCTCTGCTGGCCGGTCAGCGCCAGATCGTGCGCATCGGGGCGGCGGAGGATCCGGATCGGACGACCCGGCGCGTCGTCGATCAGCCCCATCAGCCGAAAGGCGTGGAGCCAGTGGCCCATGGTGCGATATCCCCATTTCGCCTCGAACAGCTGCGCGTTGCGCACGACGCTGTCGACATGGTGCACCGGCGGCATGTGATGGGGATGATATTGGTGATAGGCGAGGCCGCCCTTGATCCAGGCGATCGGCACCCCCGCCATGTCGAGCGTCTTGCCGAAATCGGTATCCTCGCCGCCATAGCCGCTGTACCGCTCGTCGAAGCCGCCGACCGAGAGGAAGGTCGCGCGTCGCATCGCGAAGTTGAGCGACCAGAAGCAGCGATAGTCGGAACAGGCCTCCCAGCCGCGCGGCGGCGGGCCGCGCCGGTCCGAATGCTTCTCCGCCACCGCGGCGAAGCCCTCATAGTCCCAGTCCCCCGCGGTCGCGCCGCCCGGCAGGTACATCACCTCGCCCATCAGCAGTGCGTCGATCTCGCTCGCGAAGCCGGCATAGTCGGCGATCAGCCCGGGTGTCGGGATGCAATCCATGTCCAGGAAGACGAGCAGCTCGCCGCTGGCGGCGCGCGCGGCGGCGTTGCGCGCGGCGGCGAGCGGCAGCGCGTCCGCCGTCACCGACATCTGGCGGATCGGGAAGGGAGCGTTCGGCAGCACGTAGAGTTCGTCCTGCATCACCGCGACGATCAGCTCGACCGGCGGCTGCGTCTGGCGCGACAGGCCGCGGACGACATTGGCCAGGTGATCGGCGCGGCCCTTCGCCAGCGTGACGACGGAAACGGTGGTCATGGACGGCGGGTCTCCAGAGGGGGGAGGGTCATGGGGGTGGGGACCGGCGTCCACAGCCGGTGGGCGAGCGCCTCCAGCCACAGGGCGACGCGATCCGCCGGTGCATCGTCGATCATCGCGCGCTGACGATCCGGGCAATGCCCGCCCCGTGCCTCGGCCAGGGCGGCGGTCCAGCCCTGCGCCGAGGACGGAAGGTGCGGGCGCACGCAGGCGACGCCGGCGGCGGCCAGCGCCTCCGCCTTGCGGTGCTGCTCGTCGAAATAGCGCCATTCCGGCACCGCCAGCCAGGGTCGGCCCGCGGCCAGGATCTGCTGGCAGCTGGTGTTGCCGGTCGAGGCGACGACGAGATTGGCGGCGGCGATATGGTCGGCTGCATCCTCCACCCAGCCGCGATGTTCGATATTGGCGGGCTCGGTCGCGTGCCAGTCGCGCTGGACCTTGCCGATCGTGATCCAGCGTGCGCCCGGCCGCGCGCGTGCACCGACGCCGAGCGGCGCCTGCGCGAAGCCCTCGCCGCCGCCGCCGGAGAGGACGAGGATCACCTCCTCGTCCACGGCGACGCCGATCCGCTGGCGTGCGACCTCGCGCTCGGGCATGCGCACATCGACGCCGAGCCCGCCCGCGAAACACGTCTTGGCGCGCATCGCCGCGTCCCATTCGGGCTGGGCGAGCGCGGCATGATAGGGAGCGAGCAGCCCGGCGGCGCCGTCATAGGCGGCGCGGTGGCCCGGGTCGTCGCGGTCGCCATGCTGGAGGATCTTGACGTGGGGCACCGAGCAGATCCGCGCGAGCTGCGCCACTTCCGCCGAGACGTCGCAGATCATCAGCGCGGGGTTGGCGCTGTCGAACCAGGCGGCGAGGGTCGCCATGGCGCGGCGGATGCCGGGCCAGCCGAGCGGCGCGCAATGCAGGGTCTGCGGCGTCGGCACCCAGTCCATCGTCTGCGGCTCGTCGCCACACGGCTCGAACAGCGAGGGCAGGCGGACGATCTCGACATGCCCGGGCAGGGCCGGAAAGATGTCGTCGCGCGCGCTGAAGATGGTCAGCGGCCGGGACGGGGGCAGGGCGTGCGCGATCGCGGCGCACCGCTCCGCATGGCCGCGACCCTGGTGGTGGACGAAATAGCCGAAGGGCTGCGTCATGCCGCTACCGCCGCGGCATCGACGGGGGCGAGACCGAGCAGGGCCAGCCCTTCGAGCACGCCGGCGGCGTGATGCGCCGCGACGCGGTGCAGGCCCGGACGCACGGGAAGCTGCGCCAGCTCGCCGCTCGCATTGCCGACGACGATCGCATGGCCGCACGCCGCCAGCATGTCCGCATCGTTGCCGCTGTCGCCCGCGGCGACGCAGTCGGCGAGCGTCCAGCCATGCAGCGCGGCATAGGCGGCGATCGCGCTGGCCTTGCCGCCGCCGGGCGCCAGAACGTCGATCAGCTGGTCGTGCGAGAAGACGATGCGGGCCTGAAGCTTCGCCGCGTCCAGGGCGGCGCGGATCCGACTGGCATCGGCGGCGCTGCCATAGAAGCTGATCTTGTGCGGGCCGGCCGTCGCGGCGGGTTGCGCCGCAAGCCCGAGCGGCGCGAGCGCGTCGATGACGGCCGGGCGATCCCAATTCTCGTCCAGACGCCGCGCATAGTCGTCGCAGGCCCGCCATCCGCCGATGCCATGGGGCAGCATGATGCGCGTCCCGACATCGACGATGAAGGCGTCGGGGGAGGGCAGGCGCCAGCGGCGCAGGATCATCCGCGCCGCGTCGAAGCTGCGCCCGGTCGCCACCACGAAGGGCAGCGACGCGCGCTGCCGCCATCGTGCGAACTCGGCGGCGGCGGGGAGGCAGCCGGTCAGCGTGTTGTCGATATCGCTGGCGAGGAGCTTCGGCGTCGCCAGTCGACCATAGAGCGTGCGCGTCGCGGCGGCATAGCGATGCCAGCAATATCGGTCCGCGCCGCGCATGCCGGCGGCGGCGCAGTGCGCGTGGCGCGCCGGATCGCCGACGATCGCCCGGATCGCCGCGGCGATCGCCCCGGTATCGCGGGGATCGACGACCAAGCCGTGGCCGAGCGTCTCGACGATCTCCGCCGGACCGCCGTTGCGGGTCGCGACCACCGGCACGCCCGCCGCGGCGGCCTCGATCAGCGTCAGTCCGAACGGTTCGTGCAACGCCGGATTAACGAATATGCCGCCCCGCGCGGCGCGGGCATACAGCGCGGCCACGTCGTCCGCATCGTGTTGCGGCGGCAGGGCGATGCGACCCTTCAGCCCGGGATCGGCCGCCAGGATGTGCAGTTCGTCCAGCACCGTGCGCTCGTCCTCCGAGGCGTGATCGTGCCGCCCGGCGAGGATGACGAGGTTGGCCGTCCCGCGCAGTGTGGCATCGCCGGCATAGGCGCGGACCAGCGCCGCGAGGTTCTTCTTGGCGACGGGCCGCGCAACGGCGAGGATGATCGGCCGCTCCGGCCGATCGAGCCATTCGCCCAGCCGGTCCGCCAGGGTCGGCCGCGTCGGCAACAGGTCGCGGCGCGGTACCCCCGGCGCGATGGCATGCACCCGCGCGCCGAGCGCCACGCCATAGCCGCCGAGCTGCTCCGTCGCCTCTTCCCGCGTCGAGACGACGATCGCCGCGGCGGCTGCGATCGCGGCGCCCTCCGCCGCGATCCGCGTCTCGAGCCCGGCACAGGCGATCCGTTGCGCGCGCTTGTCGATGCCGAGCGCGTGCGGCGTGTAGACGAACGGGATGCCGAAGCGGCGCTGCGCCGCCATCGCCACCGCGGCGGCGTCGGCGAAATGCGCATGGATCACGTCGGGTCGGCGCGGCATCCCGGCGAGATGCTCGAGAAAGGCGGCGGTGAAGGCGGGGAGATCGGCGCCGAGCGCTTCCTTCTCGAGGTAGCGCCGATCGCCCGTGGCGATGCGCGCGATCGTCAGTCCCGGCGCGACCGTCTCTTCGGGCTGCGCATAGGCAGAGCCGAGCCGGGCATCCTCGAACAGGCGGGTGGCGATGATCACCCGATCGACGTCCGGCAGCCGCGCCTGATGCGCCGCGGCGTCGAGCACATAGGCGATGTGCCCGCCCGTATCAGCCGTGATGCCGAAGTCCGTGGGAGGCGCCTTGAGACAACCGCCGAGCGCCAGATGAAGGATGATCACGAGCGCCCCTTTTCATTGCTGGAGCGTAACGTGGCTTCGGCAATTTTGCTCCGAAGTATCTATCTAGATTAGTTTTTACGCTCTGGTGTGCCGTGTCGGGACAGGGCGGAGCAGGCCGAAAGGGCGCGTTCGGCGACCACTTTGCGCTTTGGTAAGACACGGCATGCAAGGCTGCCGCATGATCCGGGAGCATCCTGCACCGTCGACGCCCGATCGACGGATCGCGCTGCTGATAGACGCCGACAATGTCGCGCCTTCGAAGATCGATGCGATCGTCGCGCAGCTATCGGCCTTCGGCATCGCCAACGTCCGCCGCGCCTATGGCGACTGGACGAGCGAGACGCTGAAGGGATGGAAGGAGAAGCTGCACCTGTTCGCCATCCGGCCGATGCAACAGTTCAGCTACTCGACCGGCAAGAACGCCACCGACATGGCGCTCGTCATCGACGCGATGGAACTGCTCTATACCCAGCGGCTGGACGGCTTCTGCATCGTCTCCAGCGATGCGGACTTCACGCCCCTGGTGATGCAGCTCAAGGCCAATGGCCGCGACGTCCACGGCTTTGGTGAGCGGAAGACGCCCAAACCATTCGTCAACGCCTGTACGAGCTTCCTGTACCTCGATGGCGGCGGGGACGGCACCGCCATTGCCGGGAACGGCGCCGGCGGCCCGCAAACCGGTCCGGCGACCGTGGACGACATTGCCGTCCGTCTCGCGACGCCGGTCCGGAACCTGGCAGGCGACACGAAATTGATCATTGCCCTGCGCAGCGGGGTCGAAGCCTGCGCCCGGCAGGACGGATGGGCGCCGATCGCGGCCGTGGGCTGCGAGACCAAGCGCCAGGCCGCCATCGACCCGCGCGCCTATGGCGCGAAAAGCTTTACCGACCTATTCGAGAAGACCAGGCTGTTCGACATCGTCAGATCCGCGAGCGGCCATGCCTATGTGGCGGACAAGCGAAACAAGGCCCGGGCGCCATCGCCGGAAATCTAGATCGGGGAGCATAGGGTCGTTCGGTCCGCGCCGAGCGACACCGAAGCATCGGTGACATCTTGTTGTGGCGTGAGGCCACGCAGCGCGGTCCTCACGATCTGCAATAGCGATCGACATAGTCGGCATGGGCGGGCAGGCCCGACACGGTTCGCTTCATCCGTTCGCGCATCGATCCGAGCATCCGGTCGAGTTCGTCGTCGCGCAGCTTGCCGGCGACCGGATGCCATGCCCGCGGCAGCAGGCCCTGTCCCATCATCACCTGGACCCAGCTGTTCTCGGCGAACAACTCCTCATTCCGGCGGAAGACGCGGCCTGTATCGCGGAACAACCCGATCTTCTGCTCGAGCGTATCGGGGATCGGCATGGCCGCGCAATAGCGCCAGAAGGCGCTGTCGCGCCGATCCGTGACCTTGTAGTGGAGGATCAGGAAGTCGCGGATCTGGACCATGTCAATCGACTGCTGGTCGTTGAACTCCGCACGGTCGCGCTCGCTGATCCCGCCCTGCGTGGGGAACAGCCGCAGCAGGCGCAGAATGGCCCGCTGGATCAGGTGGATGCTCGTGGATTCGAGCGGTTCCATAAAGCCGCCGGACAGGCCGATCGCCACGCAGTTGCGGTGCCACTGCCTGCGCCGGGCGCCGGTGCCGAAGCGCAGCATGTTCGGCTCTGATAGGCGTGCACCCTCGATATTGCCCATCAGGCGGTCGCGCGCGCGCTCATGATCGAGATAGCGCGAGCAGTAGACGATGCCGTTGCCGGCGCGATGCTGAAGCGGGATGCGCCACTGCCAGCCGGCATCATGGGCCATGGCTCGGGTATAGGGGACGGGCGGTCCCACGCTCTGCGTCTGCACCGCGATGGCGGCATCGCAGGGAAGCCAGTGCGACCAGTCGTCGAAGCCGGCATGCAGCGCCTGCTCGATCAGGAGCGCGCGGAACCCCGTACAGTCGATGAACAAATCGCCCTCGATCCGAGCGCCGGATTCGAGCATCAGCGCGGCGATATCGCCGCTCTCGCCGTCGAGCTCGACCTGCGCGATCCGCCCTTCGACCCGGGTGGCCCCGTCCGTCTCCGCCATGCCGCGGAGAAACTGTCCGTAGCGCGTCGCGTCGAGCTGATAGGCGTAGTTCAGCGGATCTTCGGGAAGATGGGCGAAGCGCCCGTCTAGGGCGGCCCGCAGCTCGAGACAGTAATCGTCATAGCTTTGTGGATGGCCGCGTCGGCGCGCCTCCAGCCAGAAATGCTGGAAGCCGGCGGCCCAATGATCCTTGCCGGTTAATCCGAAGGAGTGGAAGTAGCTGCTTTCCGGATCCTTCCAGCCTTTGAACAGGATGCCGAGCTTGAAGGTCGCCTGGGTCGCGCGCATGAACGCGGCCTCGTCGATGCCGAGCAGCCGGTTGTAGGTGACGAGCGGCGGGATCGTCGATTCACCCACGCCGACCGTGCCGATCGCATCGGACTCGATCAGGGTGACTCGGACCATGCGACCCATGATGCGGGCGATCGCCGCGGCGGCCATCCAGCCGGCCGTGCCGCCGCCGGCGATGACGACATGAACGATGCGGTCGTCGTTCATCGGCCCAGCGCCCGCAGCAAAAAGGCTCGCAGCCGTCCCGCGGCCTCCGCGGTCAGGGGCGACAGGATACTGCGTGCCTGTTCGGGGATATGGCCGACCGTGTCGGGACCGTTTTCGAACACGTAATGGTCGAACATGGCGCGCCAATAGGCTTTCTGCCCCGCCGGCAGGTCACGGACGCTGAGGATCGCGTGGTTGAGCGCGTCCTGGGGCTGGCCGAGCCAGCGCGGCGTCTCGCGCCACCAATAGTTGACGAGGACGTTGAAGGCGTCGAGCCCTTCGACATGATGCCACCACAGGGCGGGAATATGGAGGGCGTCGCCCGCCTCCAGCTCCGCGACGAGACCGTGGCCCAGCGCCGTGCAGAAACGCGGATGGGCGGCGAAGTCCGGTCGGTGGAAATCGACCATGCTGATCGCGCGGCCGGCCGGTGTATGGTCGATCGGGCCGAGATAGAGGTTGGCGAACTGATCGGGTGGGAACAGGGTGAAGCGACGTCGGCCGACGGCGACGCAGGCGAGATTGTCGGGAACGTCGTTATGCGCCGCGATCCGCGACCGGGTGCCGATCCAGATGCTCGCGATGGGGGTGCGGTCGCCCAGATCGAGGGCGTTGGCATCCTGCAAACCGCAGAAGGGGGTCTTCATGTCGACCGCGCCGATATAGACGGGGCGGCTGGTCGCCGTCCCCTCTTCCTGCGCCGCGATCTGCGCGAAGATGTCGGGAAGCCGCGACTGCACGGTGGCGAAGTTCAGCGCCATCCCCGCGTCGTAGAACAGGCGGCCGTCGCTGTCGGGGGTGCCGATCGAGACCGTGAACGGGATGTCGCGACGCAGAGCGAGGAGATAGTCGCGCGCCGCCTGCGCGGAGCGGCGGCCGGCGCGGACCAGCGGCCAGTCCGCGACCAGGCCCCTCACGATGAAGGGGCGCGTCGCGGCGCGCAGCCGAGCATCGAGATCTGCGGCGTCGGCGACCGTCACCACCTCTACCCTGGACAGGGCGGCGAAAATCCCCGCGTCCATCTCAGCCATGCGTCAGCTCCGCATTCTTGCGGGCGATCAGGGCGGGCAGGTTGCTCTGCGACGCGAGGGCCATGAAGATAGGCATCAGATGCCCATCACGATGAAGATCGTCGAGGGCGCTGCCGTCCAGATCGATCAGTCGGTCTTCGTCGATGACCTGGAAGCCGACGAGCTGGTTCACCGAACCGTCGGCGAGCGCGACCTCCAAGGTCAGCGGCTCGAGCAGGTCGTGCCGTCGGAGTGCGGCGAAGAACTCCTCGCTGGCCCGATAACTCGTGTCGAGCGCCCCGAGCTTCTCGATCACTCCTTCCAGATAGGGTGTCGGCTGGCCATCGACATCGAACAGGAGCGTCCCTTCGGTGTCGCTCAGGCGGGGGCTGTCCATGTCGATATGGACCTGGCCACCCGCCACATCCGGCGCGAAGCGCCCGATCAGGAAGGGCTGCACGTCCATGACGAGCGGGATGTAGCGCGCATCCCAGCGGCCGTCCTTGAGATAGAGGTTCTCGCCGGTCTCGAACCCGAGAAGAACGACAGCGTCGGTGCGATCCCGGGCGATGTCGCGGCGGAAGAGGATGAGATATTCGTGCTGGGCGCGGCGGAATTCATCCGGGACGACGAGGCAGCTCGTCAGTCCGTCGCCCATCGCGACGCTGCGTTCAGGGACGATGCGCGTCGTCGCATGGGTGGCGGGGGTGAGGATCGCATGCTGGGCCATGTCAACGAAGTCCCGAAGAGGATGCAGGGCCTTGGGCCGCCGCGCGGCGCAGACCGTCAAAATAGGCCCGCTGGGTGGGCAAGCTGGCCGCGAGCGCCCGCGTCCGCTGGCGCAGCAGCGTCAACGGTTCGGCCAGGGCTTCGCCGGTCGCGGGCGGTATCGCCGGGGCCGGATGGTCCATGCCGTACAGGACATAGTGATAGCTGGCGGGCGGGAAGATCTCGTCCACATGGGGCAGGTCGGCCTGCGACGGCGGCTGCTCGCGCCAGACCATGAGCTGTTCGGCCAGTCGCGGCGGGATCGTGTCCGGGTCGCGCTGGGCGCGCCAGTAAGGCTCGTCACGCCGGCTGAGGACGTAGTGAAGCTTGAGAAACTCGACGATCCGATCCCAGCGATAGTGGAACAGCCGGTCGAAGCGGCGCGCCTGCACGTCCATCGCGGTGCGATCCTGCGGGAAGTTGGCGAGCAGCGCATCGAGAGACAGCTCGATCAGGACGATGGCGGAGGCCTCGAGCGGCTCGCAAAAGCCGGCGGACAGTCCGACCGCCAGGCAGTTGCGAACCCAGAACCGTTCGCGATGCCCGGAGCGGAAGCGGAGCTGCCGGACCGGCACCGTCCCGTAGTCGATGCCCGGCGCCGCGCGCGACAGATAGCGGCGCAGCACCGCGGCGGCGCCATCGTCGTCCATGAAGCGCGAAGCGTATACGCAGCCGATGCCACGCCGGCTCTGCAGGCCGATGTCCCACAGCCATCCCGCCTCGTGCGCGGTCGATATGGTCTGCGCCGCGATCGGCGTGGTGGGCCCGACCGGCACCTGCACCGCCAGCGCGCGATCGTTGCACAGGGTGGCGGAGCGGTCGACGAAGCCGCTGCCGAGCGCGCCGCCGATCAACAATGAAGCATGACCGGTGCAATCGAGAAAGAGATCGCCGGCGATGGCGCCGTGATCGCGGGTCGACACCGCGGCGATGTCGCCGGTGGCGGATCGCACGATAGCGACGACATGATCGCGGACATGACGAACGCCAAGACGGCCCGCGCCATGCCGCGCGAGCAACGCCGCGAACTTGCCGGCATCGAGATGATAGGCGTAATTGAGCGCGCCCGCATAGCCGGGCATGTCTCGCTGACGGGGGGCGAGATCGAGGGCGGCGATCGCAGGCTGCGGGCTGACCGCATCGGCAAAGGCCCGGCCGCCGCCATGGCGCTGCCAGCCGGCGACGAGCGCGCGTGAGTCCACTGCGGGTGGCGGCACGAACGGGTGCCAGTAGCGATCGTCCGCCGCGCCGGTGCGCCATCCGTCGAAGCGCGAGCCCTGCTTGAACGCCGCGTCGCATTCGAGGAGGAAAGCCGCTTCGTCGAGGCCGATCTGCCGGAGCGTGCAGCGCATCGTCGGCCAGGTGCCCTCGCCCACGCCGACCGTCGGAACATCGGGGGACTCGACGAGCGTGATGTCGACCGGGTGGGTTGCGACCTCGCCGATCCGCGCGGCGAGGACGCAGGCGGACAGCCAGCCGGCAGTGCCGCCGCCGACGATCACGATGCTTCGGGTTTCGGTCCCGTCCGCCACCTGCCTTGTCGCATCCTTGTTCGAACTGGCCCCGCCGCCTCGCCGGTGGGGGCCGGGCACGTCCACTTTCCATTGCGGAACTGGCCGTGCCCGATGATCGGATTGCGGGCCGATCAGAAGTTGAAGCGCAGCCCCGCCGAATAGCGCGCATCCTGCTTGGCCACGAAGGTCACCGCCTTTGCAGAACGGACATGGCCGCTGCGATCGGCGCCCGTCAGGTTGATCGCCTCTGCGAACACCGTCACACCCGGTATGAACTCCCAACTGGCACTCGCATCGAGCTGCCCGTAGCTGTTGATATAGTAGGGATTGGTGCCGCCACTCGCCAGAAACTCCGCGCGATAGTTGTACGATGCTCGGACCTGGATGCCGTTCTTGTCGTAATACAGGCTGGCATTGGCGCTGTCGGACAGTCCATTGATCGAGAATTGAGAGACGCTGGCCGGCAGATTGTTGTTATAGGGCCGGTTGCCGTTCACGATCGTGTAGTTCAGCTGCGTGCCGAAGCCGGTGTCCCAGAAACTGTGCTGGAGCGCGAATTCGAAGCCGTTGATGGTCGCATTGTCGTCGCTGTTGAACGGCTGCGAGATCACGAAGGTCACTGGGCCGTCCTCGGGCGCGCTGAGGATCGCACCGTTGACGACGGAGCCCGGATAATTGGCCGAGAAGTAGTTGCGGATGTTGGTGAAGGTCAGATCCTGTCCGGCGGCGGTCAGCGCCGCCGTGGCGGCGCGGTAGCGGGGACCGTTGGCCGGATCGCGCAGGCCGAAGGCATTCTGCCGGACCTGCGTCTGTCCGATATAGTTCGACACGTTCTTCCGGAAGTATCTGACCGAGAAGTAGCTTTCGGGCGAGTAATACCATTCCGCCGACAGGTCGATGTTCTTCGACTTATAGGGTTGCAGATTGGGGTTGCCCTGCGCGCCCGTGCCGTTGCCGCCGGCGCGGAACAGCGTGTCCACGGTCAGCCCGCCCTGGAGCGAGGTGTAGTCCGCACGGGTGATCGTATGGCTGTACGAGGCGCGCAGCTTCACGTTACGGATCGGCTGGATGTCGAGATCGATCGCCGGCAGCCACTCGTGGTACGCGCCCGAGAAGGTCGTGAAGCTGGTCTGGCCGGAGTAGATGACGTTGAATTCGTTGGGCGAGTTCTGGCGCGTCCCGGTGGGGACGGGCACCAGCGCCGAGGACTTGATCGTGGTGCTTTCGTAGCGCAGTCCGCCGACTAGGTGCGCGGGGTGCGAGAAGAGATCGAACCGCGTGTTGATCTGCAGATAGGGCGCCATCGTCTTTTCGCGGATGCGCCGGTCGGTCGTGTAGGGGACGAGGCAGTTGCCGTCGCCGCCACAGACGCCGTACGCCTGGTCGATCCGCGACAGGACGTCTTCGAACCGGTATCCGTAGAAGCTCTGGACCAGCGACGCGGACTTCGCCCCGTCGATCCCCTTGAACGCCTTGGGCACGCTGATCGGCGAGAAGATCGAGTCTGGAATCACCGCGGCCGCGGCGTTGCGGGCCGTTGCGCTGTCCCCGCCGACGCCGCCCCAGGTGTCGTTCTGGAGCAGGCCGAAGGCCGAGCGGACCTTGTTGTCGGTATAGGCGAAGCCCCAGTCGATCGAGTCGAGGAAGCCGCCGTCATGGTCGTAATGCGCCTTGAATTGCGCCTGGTTGATCCGGTCGCGGAAGTAGGAGTTGCTGTAGCGGTTGCCCGATGGGGTGAGTAGCGCCGCGTTGAGGGGATCGATGCCCGGCTGCATGGTGAACGAGGCGACCGGCAGCTTGTCCTCGAAGTTGATCGTCTGGCTGGCGACGCCGAAGATCGCGGTCGCCAGCGAATTGACGTTGCCATATTTGTTGGTCGGCTTCGACTCCGCGGTCGAATGATGCGCGTCGAGTTCGATGGTGACGCCGCCGGGCGCCTTCCAGTTCAGGTTGCCGCCCAGCGACTTGTTCTCGGTCCGGCCGGCCGTGTAGCCGCTGGAGTAGAGGAGGTCCTTGGTCTCGCCCGCGGTGAAGCGCTCGGTATAGAAGATCGGCGCGGCGATCGGCCCGTCGGTCCAGGATGACGACGTGTCGTTGTGGTTGAACCAGATACCCAGGTTGTTGTTGCGGGTCTTCACTTCGTTGCGCGAATAGGTGAAGTCGGCGGTCGCGGTCAGGGTATCGCTGGGCCGGGCCTGAAGCACCAGCTGGCCGTTGATGCGCTCGCGCTGGATGTCGTTCAGATCGTAGCTGAGGTTCTGCGGGACCTGATAGACCGTGTTGCCGCTCGGCCGGTTCGTAATGTTCGCCGCACGCGGATCGCCGGGCTGGGCGAGCGAGCCCCAGTTGTTCTCGGTGCCGAGCGTCCCGTCGCGCCAGCCCACATTGGCCTGGTTCACCGAGGCACGCCGCTTCTGGTACACGCCGTTGACCAGGATGCCGATGCGGTCGTCCGCCAGCGTGGTCGAGAAGATTCCCGAGACTTCGGGCGTGATGTCCTTCTTGCCGTTCTGCGAGGTGTCGATCACACCGCGCGCCGCGAGCGAACCGCGGGTGCCCGGACGGTCGAGCGGGCGAGGCGTGCGGATGTTGATCGTCGCGCCGATGCCGCCCGAGGGGATCGTGGCGCGGCCCGACTTGTAGACTTCGAGCGCGGCGATGCCTTCGGAGGCGAGATTGGCGAAGTCGAAGGCGCGCGAGCCGTTCGCCCCGTCGCCCAGGATCGAGGTCGGCAGCTGACGCCCGTTGAGGATCACCAGATTTTAGTCCGGGCCGAGGCCGCGCACCGTGACGAACGAGCCCTCGCCGTTGGAGCGGTCGATCGACACGCCGGTGATGCGCTGAAGCGATTCGGCGAGGTTCGTGTCCGGGAACTTGCCGATATCCTCCGCCGAGATCGCGTCGACCACGCCCAGCGCGTCGCGCTTGATGTCCGCAGAGGCGCGCAGCGAGGCGCGGATACCCGTGACGACGATGTCCTGGTCGGACGGGGTGCCGGACGGATCGGCCACGGACGCCGCGCCGGGTTGGGGATCGATCTGCGACGGGTCGCTATTCCCCATCGTCGCAGCGGCATCCTGCGCCAGGGCCGGCGCGCCGATCAGCGCGATCGCCGACGTACCAAGGACCAGCTTCGAAATCGAACGCGCCGAAAAGCCTCGCATCTTCATCCCCCCCATAGCTTCCGCGGCACCTGCAATGGTGCCGGGCGCCCCGATGCCGCCGCTTGTGGCGGTCTTCGGGACTGTTGTTGCGCCGTCGTGGAGCCGACCTGCATGCGCCCATCCCCAGGAGACGGTGCGCGCAGGCATTCTCGCAACGACTGAGATTACCGGTAACATCAACCATCAGACCTTGTAAATGGCCTTCGAAATCGGGCCCCAAGAATTTCAGCGCGTTCGGTCGGTCGGCCAGTCGGCGAGCCGGTCTCGGGAATCACGCGATGGAGAGGAATGCGGTCACCGTCAGGCGTCCCCGCGCCGGGTCGGCGGACAGAATGGCATCGGCTGCGATCGCGCCGCTGTGCAGCGACGTCGATCGGTAGAGCAGCGCCCGATTGTAGCGCGCATCGATGCGGTCGATGCAGTCGAACAGATCCGTATCGCCATTGATGTAGCCAGAGCCCCGAAAGGATGGCGAATCGAGTTCCGCCTGGAGGCGGCTCTGATAGGTTTCGGCGCGCTCGGTTCCGATGGACTCGAAGCCGGTGGCGCGATGGCGGAAAAAGGCGGTGCCGCTCGTGTCGTCCGGAGAGAGATAGTGGATCAGGGCGACCCGATCCTCCCCATAGCCGTCGACATGCGGCAGACGTTGCTGCACCGACAGCGCCGCCGCGGGCGTCGTGACGATGGAGAAGCTCGCGTCGATGACCGCGATGCGGCGGATCGTTCTGAAGGCACGGCCGAGGGCGCGCGCGATCACGGGCAGGGCGCCGGGCATATAGCCGTCGGGCAGGGGGCCCCGGATGCCGGGATAGTGATGATCCGCCGGGTGGAAGGGGGTGGCGATGGCCGCGGCGCGCAGCGGTTCCGGATCGGCGGAGAAGGTGTCGATCGTGACGAGCGGCTGGCGTTCGGTGCCGATGCGGGCGTGACAGATCGCCGGTCGATGGGTCATCGGCGCGAGGCCGAAAGGGGCAGGAGTTCGTTCGGTCGCGGAGCCATGCGCATCGGGCGTTGCGGCGTCACGACGTGTGCCGGGCGTCAATCATAGAAGGCATAGGGCCCGATGATCGTCCCGACGAATCCGCCGGCAGCCTCGGTGCTGAGGAAGCGCGCGTCGATGCCGGACGCGAGGACCGTCTCCTGACCGTTCTCGGAATAGGCGAAGGATAGGGTTCCGCCGTTCTGCCGCATGGTGAGCGTGAGGGGGGCTGGCCCATGATGGGGGCGGGAGGCCACGAGCCGCTCGGTGCCGCCCTGGCTGATGTAGAGGGCGACGACCGGCGTGCCGGCTTCGCGTGCGATGCCGACAAAGGCATAATTGCGATCGCTCTGATAGGCAGCCAGCCCGGCGCGATCCTCTTCGTGTTCGGGCGTGAAACGCAGCGTGGTGCTGACCGTCACGACATGATGCTGCTGCCGACGGCCGATGAACGACGGCGTTCCAAGCTGCACGCCGAGCTTCGCGCCGCGCCCCAGGATGAGGTCCCCGCCCGCCAGTCGCCAAAAGGGCTGACGGGGGATGCGGATACCTGTCCAGGCCGGACCCAGCGTGCTGCCGTCGAAGTCCTCCTGATACGAAAAGTCGCCGGTGGTCGGCGCATCCGGGGCGTGGCCGGCTGGAAGGCGCGGGGCGGCCACCGCGAACGGCACCCGCTTGCCGTGCGGCAGGATCACCGGCCAGTCGTCCTGCCAGGTGACCGGCAGCAGGAAGGTCTCGCGGCCGATGTTGAAGCTGTTGCCGGCATAGGGCCGCACGCCCAGAAAGGTCGCCCACCATTCGCCGTTCTGGGTCTGGACCAGCTTGGCGTGGCCGGTCGAGGTGACCGGGTCTGGCCGGGCGGGGTCGAGATCGCGCTGGGTCAGGATCGGATTGCCCGCCCAGGGCGTGAACGGCCCGCGAAGGCTTTTCGCACGGAAGATCACCTCGCTATGGTTCACTTCGGTGCCGCCCTCGGCCGCCATCAGGTAATAATAGTCGCCGCGGCGGAACAGATGCGGCCCTTCGACCCAGATCGGCTTCTTCGCCAGATCGGTGCCGCCATCCACCAGTTCGGTGCTCTCGCCGCGCATCGTGCCGGTGCGCCAGTCGAACTCCTGCACCCAGATCGCACGATGCCCGTTATAGCGCGCCGGCTGGGCGGGCATCCGATTGTTGACGATATAGGCCCGGTCGCCCTCCCAATAGATCGAGGGGTCGATGCCGTCGAACGGCAGCCAGATCGGGTCCGACCAGGGGCCGGCCGGGTCCTTGGCCGTGATGACGAAGTTGCCGCCGCAGTCGACGCATGTGTTGACGATGTAGAAGAGGCCGTCGTGATAGGAGATGTCGGGCGCAAACACCCCGGTGGCGGTTGTCCGGTCGAGAAAGCTCAACTGGGTGGGGCGATCGATGGCGTTGCCGATCTGGCGCCAGTGGACGAGGTCGCGGGAATGCCAGACGGGGATCCCGGGAAAGCTGATGAAGCTGGAATTGGCGAGGTAATAGTCCTCGCCCACCCGGACGACCAACGGGTCGGGATAATAGCCGCTCAGAATCGGGTTGCGATATTCGCCCGGCCCGACGGCGACCCGCTCCTGCGATTGGCCGGAATAAGTAAACCGCTCGAAGTGCGGTTCTCCCGCGAGCGCCGCAGTCCCGATTGCGAGGGCCGACAGGGCCAGCATCGACTTCCAGGCCATGACCAGCGCTCTCCCGTACGATGTCCCGCCCGTTTGAGGCTCGGTGACCGACTATGTGTTACCGGTAAATTTAAAGTGGCGCAAGATCGCTACCGTACGGAGGAAAAAGTCGGGTCCAGGTTGCTGCCGGGCATGTCGACGAGGCGAGGGATCGTGCGCGCGGCCGGAAATCCGTGCTAAGATGTTGCATCTCCGGGCTTCTTCGGCTTCGTCGCGCGCTAGGATTGGCCGTGTCGACAATCGTGGATGCGGGAAGGGCGAGGACGTGAGGATGACACTAGGCACTTCCACCGGTCGGTGGCTCGGGGACGCGGTCGTTGCGGCGGCGCTGATGACGGCAAGCGCGGCCTGGAGCGCGTCGGTGCCCCGGGATCTGGTCGCCTGTGGCGAGATCGGGGGTGCGGCCGAGCGGCTCGCCTGTTTCGACCGCTATCTGGCCGCGGCGCGGACGCGCGGTGTCGAGACGGCCCAGGAGACGTCCCGCAACCCGGCCCGGCCGGCTCGCCCGGCGACGGCGCGCGAGGTCGTGTCGACGGTCGGCAGCGTCCAGCCGTCCGGTCAGGGCCGGTGGATGCTCGTGCTCGCCGATCGCAGCGTCTGGCAGAGCTACGATGCCGGCGCGCCCGCGCCCCGGGTCGGCCAGCCGGTCCATATCCGGAAGGGGACGTTCGGCAGCTATCTGGCGGATATCGGCGGCGCACGAGGGGTGGTGCTCAAGCGACTTCGCTAGGGTATCGCCCGCCGCGGTCAGGGAGCGGCGCGACGACCAATGAACGGCGGATCGTCTCGTCCGACTAAGCGCTTGTCGTCTCTCCGCAATCTTGGCATGATAGCGCTAATACGACACGGCCGGCATCGGATCCGGCCCGTGCGGACAGGGGAGGATAGGCGATGCGGATCACGCTTGCGGCCGTTCTGGCGACCATGATTTCGGCGCAACCCGGCACGGCGCAGACCGCGCCGCCCGCACCTCCCGCCGCACCGGCGGTGATCGAAGACTTCCGGCCTTCCTCGCTCAACCAGCCGGGCCAGCAATATCCGCAGGTCAACTCGCAGGGCTATGCCCGCTTCCGCATCGTCGCGCCCGAGGCCAAGGCGGTGAAAGCGACGCTGGGGCTCGGCGGGCGGGGCGGCACCGTGCTGACCAAGGCACCGGACGGGGCGTGGGTCGGCACGTCGGAAGGTCCGCTCGACGAGGGCTTTCACTATTATCACCTGACCGTCGACGGCGGGACCTTCAACGATCCGGGCACGCTCAACTTCTATGGCTCGACCCGGTGGGAAAGCGGGATCGAGATACCGGCGCACGATGCCGACTTCTATGCGCTGAAGGACGTGCCGCACGGCCGCGTCGAGCAGATCCTGTTCGCCTCGCCCAGCACTGGCAGCCAGCGCCGCGCCTTCGTCTACACGCCGCCCGGCTATGACAAGAATGCGCGCGAGCGCTATCCGGTCCTCTACCTCCAGCATGGCTGGGGCGAGGATGAGACCGCCTGGTCGAACCAGGGCCATGCCAACCTGATCATGGACAATCTGATCGCGGCCGGAAAGACGCGGCCGTTCATCATCGTCATGACCTATGGCATGACCAACGATGTCCGCCCGGGTAGCCCCGGCGGGCTGGCGAGCTTCGACATCAAGCCGTTCGAGACGGTGATGGTCAACGAGCTGGTGCCCTATGTCGACGGGCATTTCCGCACCCTGGCCGACCAGCGCCACCGGGCGATGGCGGGCCTGTCGATGGGCGGCTTCGAGACCAAGCTGATCGCGCCCAAGCATCTCGACACCTTCGGCTATATCGGGTTGCTGAGCGGCGGGACGGTGTCGCTCGACGACGTCAACGCGACGCCGGGCTATCGCGACAAGGTGCGGCTGACCTTCGTCAGCTTCGGCAGCCGCGAATTGGAAGGCGGCCGGGCCATGGGGCCGCCGGGCACCCCGCGCCAGGACCCGCGTGCCAATGCGGAGGCGCTGAGCAAGGCCGGGATCAAGAGCGCCTTCTACGTCTCGCCGAACACCGGTCACGAATTCCAGACATGGCGGCGGAGCCTGCTGACCATGGCGCCGATGTTGTTCCGAGACTGAGATGGCCTGCGGCGGAGGGCGGTGCCGTCAGCGCGGCAGCGGCACGCGCATCTCCAGGATCTGCCCGCCCGCCCGGTCGATACCGTAGAGCGTGCCGGGTGCCGCTTCGTCCCAGTCGATCGCCTGACCGGCGGCCTCGATCGGTATGGTCGCGACATGGTCGAGGACCGCGCCGCCGGCGGGCAGGGTGACGGCATAGAGTTCGGGCCGGTCGTGGCCGGTGAGATAGAGCCGGCCGTCCGGGCCCCAGCCGCCGCCCGAAATGCTCATCGGCGCGATCCGTTCGAGGATCGAGGCGGGCAGCCGCCAGCTCTGCGTGGCGCGCCAGTCGTCGTCGTAGCGGACGAGCATGGTGTAGCGATGGTCGCGGCCGGGTTCGCCGCCCTTGCCGTCGTAATTGGCGAACATCGCCCACCAGGCGCCGGCATGCCGGTCGACCCAGGTCAGCGAGCCGGGGGCTCCCGCCAGCGCGACGGTGCGGCGATGCGCCAGCGTGACCGGATCGAAGATCTCGACCGCGCTCCATTGCGGCACGGCCGGGAAGCTGGAGGCCGCGCAGACCAGGTCGCGCGCGATCACGGCGCAGCTGTTGATGTGCGGGAAGCGACCCTTGTCGCCCTCCCAGGCCGCGCGCCGCGCACCGGTCCGCATGTCGTAGCGGGCGATCCGGTAATTGGCGATGGCATAGAGATCGCGCGGCCCCGCCGCGACGCCCTGCCGCGCCTCGGGCGCGGGCAGGCGGCGGACGGTTTCGGCCGGCGTTCCGGCGACGACGGCGGCGGCGAGGAGGAGCAGCGTGCGCATCAGAAGCTCGCCGTTACACCGATCCAGAAGGTGCGGCCATATTCCGCCGACTCCTGGAGATAGGTGCGGCCCGGCCCGGTCAGCTCGCGCCGCCCGGCATCGGACAGGTTCTGCCCCTCGGCATAGATGGTGAAGCGTGGCGTCAGGCGATAGCTGATGTTCGCGTCGAAGGTGGAGCGGTCCTTCCAATACTGGTCGGCGTTGGGAATGGTGTCGTTGATCGTCTCCAGGAAGCCGCCGATATAGTTCCACGACACCCGACCTTCGAATTTGCCGCGCTGGTAGAAGAGGGTGGCGTTGGCGGTGGTGTCCGGCTGAAGGAACAGTCCGGTCACGCGCGGACCCGCGCTGGTCAGGAAGGTGAAGTGCGTGTCGAGGAAGGTGGCGTTCGCCGCGACGCTCAGGCCCGACAACGCGCCGGGCAGGAAGGTGAGCGCCTGCTGGACGTTGAGCTCGACGCCGCGGATCGTCGCGTCGTTGGCGTTGCGCGGCGTGGTGACGATCACGGACTCCGGCCCGCGGCCCACGTCCAGCGTCTCGACCCCGGTCAGCGTGAAGATCTCGTCGCTGATGTCCTTCGAGAACAGGCCGATCGAGACCACGCCGTCGCGGGGATACCATTCGAGCGAGCCGTCGACGCCGCGGCTCTTTCGCGGGCGCAGGTCGGGATTGCCGCGCGACAGGGTGGGCTGGCTTCCGTCGAAGGACAGGTTTTCCGATGCCGCGAGCGACGCATAGTCGGGACGCCCGATCGTGTTGGTATAGGCGGCGCGGAAGACCACGTCCGGCATGATGTCCCAGCGCAGGTGGACGCCCGGCAGCCAGTTGCCGTAGCCGCCGCCATTCTCGACCGGGCTCAGCACGCCGCGCAGCGTCCGCGCCGCCTGCGATTCGACCTCGGTCCGCTCGTAGCGCAGCCCGGCCAGCAGCGTCAGGGTGCCGATCCGGTAGCTGCCCTGCACATAGCCGGCATAGACATCCTCCCGCAGCCGATAGTCGCCGGTTGGCGGCGAGACGGACGTCACGAAGCGGCTGCGGTTGGCGTCGAAGAACGCCATGGCCTGCGCGACGTCGATCCGTGGCGTGAGCCGATAGCGGTCCCGGATCAGCGCCGACGGACCGGCCGTATCGACCTCGGCGAGCGTGTAGGTGAAGCCGTTGCCGGCGGTGTAGTTGACCTGCCGGTTGGCGAAATTGCGCCGGGTCGTCCGCGCGACGCCGCCGACCTTCAGCTTGAGCGCGTCGCCATCGTCATAGGCGGCGTTGAGCCGCAGCTGGCCGCTCTTCTCGAAGCTGCGCACCGCGGCGTCGCGCTGCTGCTGCAGGTAGAAGTTGGCCGGATCGCGGTTGGCGGCATAGTTGGCGGGGATGAAGAGCGGGTAGAAGCCGCTGGTGTCGTAGGTGAAGGCGTAGTTGGCGCCCTGCGCATCGCGGGTGCGGAATTCGACGGAGACGTTGGGCGTGTAGAGCCGCCCCTGCGAATAGATGGCGTCACCGTCCACCGCCCAGCGCTCTCCCGCCTTCCAGTCGAAGCCGGTTCGCGCGACCACGATCTCGCGGTTGGTGATCGGCTGGTTCAGCTGCACGATGTTGCGGCCGCGCGCGAAGCTGCCGGTGGTGGGGGTCTGGTTGCTGACGTTGCCGAGCGGCTCGGTGCGGAATTCGATTCGCTCCTCGTCGTCCTGCGTCTTCGCGTAGATGCCGCTCAGCTCCCAATGGAAGCCGTCGCCGACGCGATATTCGAGCTTGGCATTGCCGCCGTACCGCTTCTTGGAATTGTTGTACCAGAAGAGGCGGACCTGCGTGGGTACCTGGATGCCGTTGCCGCGTCCGCTGCCGGAATCGACCGGCACCCCGGCGGCCGTATATTCGCGGATCGAGGGTGCGGCGGACTCGACCTGCGGGATGTCGTAGTCGAGCTGCTCGTAGCTGCCGCCGATCACGAGGCCCCATTCGTCGGCGGCGCCGAAGGTGCGGCCGGCGGCGAAAGCCGCGCGCAGCGACGGCTGGTCGTGCCGTACCCCGCCATGCTGCTCGTAGACGCCATAGGAGGCGAGGGCGTTGAAGAAGGGGCGCCCGGCATCGAAGGCGCTGCGGGTCTTGATGTTGATGACGCCGCCGATCGCATTGGCGTCGTTCTCCGGTGTCACCGTCTTGATCACCTCGACCCGGCCGGCCATCACCGACGGGACGATGTCGAGCGGCACGGTGCGCCCGCCCTCGTCGACCGCGGACACGATCGCGCCGTCGACGGTGGTGCGGTTATAGGTCGATTGCAGCCCGCGCAGGACCGGGAAGCGCGGTTCGCCCTGATCCTCCTGTACCGAGACGCCGGGGATGCGGCGCAGGGCGGCGGCGGTGTTGTGATCGGGCAGCTTGCCGATATCGTCCGCCGAGATGGCGTCGACCACGGCAAAGGCCTCGCGCTTGGCGGCGATCGACTCGCGCTGGGCGCGGCGCTGCCCGGTGACGACGATGTCGCTGGTCGCGGGGGTATCGTCTTGCACCCCCGGCACGGCATCGCGCGCCGCCGCGTCCTGCGCCATGGCGGGGGAGGCGAGCATCGTGCCCGCGAGAAGAACAAGGCTGAAGGCGCGCGGACGACTGGCAGGCATGGCGGATCCCCCCGGATGGAGCGGCGCGCTTAGGCAGGGCGGATGACGTCGGGATTGCCGCGCAGGGTCAGTTCGATGACGGCCGACCCGCAAGGTTGCGCGAGACGACGGCCGGGCAGGCTGCTACCGCGGTGCTATGATGATGCTGACGGGAGCGACCTGGGGGATCTGCGCGGCGGCGACCGCGGGGGTGATCGCGCGGCCGTTCCGATGGCCGGAGGCGGTCTGGGCACTCGCCGGCGCGGCGCTGCTCCTGATCTTCGGCCTGATCCCGCCCGGGGCGGCGTTGACTGCGATCGGCAAGGGCACCGACGTCTATCTGTTCCTGATCGGCATGATGCTGCTCAGCGAGACCGCGCGCGAACAGGGGCTGTTCGACTGGGTCGCCGCCGCCGCCGCCCACCGCGCAGCCGGCTCGCCCAAACGGCTGTTCGCGCTGGTCTATGCGACCGGCATCGTCACCACGACCTTCCTGTCGAACGATGCGACGGCGGTGGTGCTGACGCCGGCCGTCTACGCCGCCGCGCGCAAGGCGAAGGCGGAGCCGCTGCCGCTGCTCTTCGCCTGCGCGCTGATCGCCAATGCCGCGAGCTTCGTGCTGCCGATCTCGAACCCCGCCAATCTGGTCCTCTACGGCGGGACGATGCCGCCGCTCGGCCAATGGTTCGCATCCTTCGCGCTGCCGTCGGTCGCGGCGATCGGCGTCACCTTCCTGATGCTGCGCCGGGTGGAGCGGGCGCGCCTGGCGGGAAGCCTCGCGGTCGATATCGAGCCTGTGCCGCTCGGCGGCGGCGGCCGGGCGGCGCTGCTCGGCATCGCCGCGACGGCGCTGGTCCTGATCGTCGTGTCCGCACTGGACGTCCCGCTCGGCCTCCCGACGGCGATCGCGGGCATCGCGACGACCGCCGTCGTCTGCGCACTGACCCGTCATTCGCCGATCGCGCTGGCCCGCCAGATCTCGTGGAGCGTCCTGCCGCTCGTCGCGGGACTGTTCGTGCTGGTCGAGGCGCTCGACCGGACCGGCGTGATCGCCTGGGTCGCAGCCGGACTGCGCGGCCTGGCGGCCGACCCGCTGCGCGGCGCGGCGACCTCCGGCACGATCCTGGCCCTTGCATCCAACCTGATGAACAACCTGCCTGCCGGTCTCGTCGCCAGCACCGCGGTGGCGCAGGCGCAGCCGCCGCGCGTCATGATCGACGCGCTGCTGATCGGCGTAGACCTGGGTCCCAACCTGTCGATCACGGGCAGCCTCGCGACGATCCTGTGGCTCCAGGCGATCCGGCGCGAGGGGGAGGATGTCGGCTTCTGGGCGTTCCTGAGGGTCGGCGCGCTGACGATGATCCCGGCGCTCGCCGCGGCACTCGGCACGCGACTGCTGATCGGCTGACGCGGGCGCGTTGCGACGCCGGCGGGCGATTTGGGGCAGCAAAGCTGATCCATGTTGCCGGGGCGGCGAATAGCAGGGCCGGTGATCACCGCCTCTTAATCATTCGACTCGCATAGCCGCCCGTGTCGCGAGGGAGTTGTCATGGCGGTCGTAGCGAAGCAGATTGTCGACGACGCGCTCGATCACGAGCAGCTCGGTCTCCCCTCCTGCTCGCGCATCGGATCGCTCTATCTCACCGCCGACCGGCCCGGCTGCAACTGGGGCGTCCGCTACGAGGCCGGCAGCGATCATGTCGACGCCCAGGTCCGCCGGATGATCAGCGACCTGCAGGACCGCTATCCGCTGATCAATCCCTTCGATTTCTTCTGCCAGACGGTGTGAGCCGATCGCCACGGCCCGGCCAGATCGGCCGGACGCCGGCGCCGCTTCCCCGGCGGGGGATCGGATCCTAGAGATCGGACGATTGTCGTATCCGAAGGAAGCGCGATGAAGATCGGTCCGCTCTGGCTCAAGGTGCAGATCGCCTGCGGCGACGCGCTCGCCATGGGCCCCGGCAAGGCCGACCTGCTCGAGGCGATCATCGCCGAAGGCTCGATCAGCGGCGCGGGCCGTGCGCTCGGCATGAGCTATCGCCGCGCCTGGGTGCTGGTGGACGAGATGAACCGCTGCTTTGATCCCCCGCTGGTCGAGACGCTCAAGGGCGGGGGCCGCGAACGGGGCGCGAAGGTCACTGCCACCGGAGCGGCGGTGCTGCAGGCCTATCGGACCATGGAACGCGATGCCGCCGCCGCGCTCGATGGCGCTGCCTATGCGCTGCTGCGCGCCAACTTGCGCAGCGAACCCGCCGGACAGGGCTGATTGCCAGCACACTCTATATACGACCGGATATATCAGCGATATACCGCCGGATATAGAGCGGCCTCCGCCGCCATATGCAGGGATGGTAGTCGATGGCGAAGCGGTACGCGGTCCTTGTCTGTGCGGCGGTGATGCCGGTCCTGTGCCCGGCCGCCGCCGCTGCACAGGAGCGCACGACGTCGCCGGCCGCCGCGGACGGCGACGACGACACGCTGGAAGCAGTGATCGTCACTGCCCGCCGCCGGTCCGAAGACGCGCAGACCGTTCCTGCGGCGCTTTCGGTGGTCGGCGGCGCACTGCTCGACCGCAGCTACACGATCAACACGCAGGGACTGACCACGCTGATCCCCTCGCTCAACTACAGCTCGGCCAATCCGCGCAACACCGCCTTCACCATTCGCGGCCTCGGCTCCAGCGTGGTCGCGGTGAGCCAGGCGAATGACGGACTGGAGCCCGGGGTGGGCGTCTATATCGACCAGGTCTATCATGCGCGGCCGGCCACCGCCGCCTTTGACTTCGCCGATATCGAGCAGGTCGAGGAGCTGCGCGGACCGCAGGGAACGCTGTTCGGCAAGAACACCACCGCCGGGGCGCTCAACATCAGCAGCCGTGCGCCGAGCTTCACGCACGAGGGATTCGCCGAGCTTTCCTACGGCGATTTCGATTTCGTCCAGGCGCGCGGCTGGGTCTCGGGACCGGTCAGCGATACCGTCGCCTATCGCCTGTCCGGCGTCTCGACGCGGCGCGATGGCGTGCTCGACAATGTCCGGACCGGCCGCGCCGCCAATACGCTGGGGACGCAGGCGGTGCGCGGGCAGCTGCTGATCCGCCCCGACGACAGCATCCAGATGCGGCTGATCGCCGACTTCACCAACTTCCAGGCCTATTGCTGCACACAAGTCTATCTGCGCACCGGCACCTCGCTGCGGGCCGCCGGCCGCCAGTTCGGCGGCCCCGCCGGGCTTGCCGCGCAGTTCGGCTATGCCCCCGCCAGCACGGACCCGTACGATCGCAGGACCGATATCGACGGGCCGCTCGGCGTCGACACGAACGAGGGCGGGGTGAGTGCGATCACCGACTGGAATCTGGGTCCGGCGACGCTGACCTCGGTCACGGCCTGGCGCTTCTGGAACTGGGATGCGGAGAACGACCGCGACTATACCGGCATTCCCGTCCAGCGATCGCAGCACATCCCCTCGCGCCAAGACCAGTACAGCCAGGAGCTGCGGCTTGCCTCCAACGGCACGGGGCCGCTCTCCTATGTCGTCGGCCTCTACGGCTTCCGCCAGCGGCTGACCGGTCGGCCGATCAGCATCTACGGCCCCGCCGCCGCGCGCTATCTGATCGGCACCGTCACGGGGACCGCCAGCACGCCCGTCCCGTCCAACCTGCTCGACGGCTATGGGCAGGATGGGCGCACCGACTTTCGTAGCCTCAGCTATGCCGCTTTCGGCGAGGCCAATCTTCGCCTCCTGCCGCGACTGACCGCGACGCTGGGCCTGCGCTACACGCAGGAGGACAAGGATGGCTATTATGCGACCACCGTGTCCGGCGGCCCCGCCACGACCAATGCCGCACTGATCGCCGCGCGCCTCGGCGTGCTCCGCCCGCAAGGCTACGAGGCGCACGATCGGGACGGCAGCCTGTCGGGCCGGGGCAATATCGCCTGGCAGCTGAGCGAGGGCAGCATGGCCTATGCGAGCTATGCGCGCGGCTTCAAGTCGGGCGGGATCAACATGTCGGGCCTGCCGCTCGACAATGCCAACCAGCCGGTGCTGGCGACCGCGGTGGTCCGGCCCGAGCGCAACGAGACCTATGAGGTCGGCGTCAAGAACACGGTGTTCGACCGGCGGCTGATCCTCAACATCGACGGCTTCTACACGCGCGTCCGCGACTTCCAGGCGACGGTGGTCGAGAATTCGCTGACCCAGACGGTGCAGTTGCGCGGCTATCTGTCGAACATCCCGCGGGTGACGGTGAAGGGGATCGAGGCGGATCTCACCGCACTTCTGCTGCCGGGGCTGAGCGTGCGCTCGGGCTTCGCCTATAGCGACGGCCGCTACAGCGACTATCCCGCCGGGCCGTGCCCGCTCGAGGTGCAGACCGCATCCACCACGCGATGCAGCCTGACCGGACGACGCCTGGCCTCGCTGCCGCGCTTCGCGCTGACCGCGGGGTTCGACTATGTCCGCCCGGTCGGCACCGGCGCGCTGACGCTGCATCTCGACACCGCCTCGCGCAGCGGCTTCAACGGCGATCCAGGCCTGTCGCGCTTCACCTATGTCCGCGGCTACAACCTGACCAACGCCAACATCGGCTATCGCTTCGCCAGCGGGCTGGAGCTGCTGGTCTGGGCGCGCAACCTGTTCGACGCGGACTATATCCAGAACCTGACGATCCAGGCCGGCAACTCCGGCCTGATCGTCGGCACGCCGAGCGATCCGCGCACCGTCGGCGGAACGCTCCGGTTCCGGATCTGACGGCGCGCTACAGCAACCGGTCGAGCGTGATCGGCAGGTCGCGCACCCGCGTACCGGTCGCGTTGTAGATCGCGTTGGCGACCGCGGCGGCGACGCCGGTGATGCCGATCTCGCCCACGCCATGCGCGCCCATCGGGGTGTGGGGATCGGGGATGTCGGTCCAGATCACGTCGATCTCCGGCACGTCGAGATGCACCGGAACGTGATATTCGGCGAGGCTGGGATTCATGATCCGCCCGTTGCGCTCGTCGAACTGGGTTTCCTCCATCAGCGCCATGCCCAGGCCCATGATGATGCCGCCGCGGAACTGGCTGGCGGCGGTCTTGGCGTTGAGGATGCGACCGCAGTCGAACGACCCCAGGAACCGGCTGACCCGTGTTTCGCCGGTCACCGCATTGACCCGCACCTCGCAGAACAGCGCGCTGTGCGAATGCATCGACCAGTGCATCAGCTCGAGTGGAGGGGAGCCCGGCCTGGTCGCACTGACGCTGTCGCGCTGCGCCCGGGCGAGGATCGAGGCATAGCTTTCGCGCCGCGCCGGTTCGTCCAGTTTCGCCAGACCGCCCGCGTCGCAGCCGACCTCGTCCACCGACAGGCCGGCGAGCGGCGAGTCGTTGCCGGCGAGCTTGAGCAGTTCGGCGACCAGCGCGCCCTGCGCGGCGATCACCGCCGCGCCGATCGCCGCGGTCTGCTGCGATCCGCCCGCCATGATCGCGCCCGGTATGGCGGAGTCGCCATAGCCCACCTCGACCCAATCGAGCGGCAGGCCGAGCCGCTCGGCGGCGACGATCGCGGTGGTGGTCGAGGTGCCCATCCCCATTTCCGCCGCCGCCACCTCGACCAGCGCGCGCACGCCGTCGCCGTCGCGGGTCAGGGTGATCCGCGCCTCCGCGCCCGGCATGCGGTAATAGGGGTAGGTGCCGGTCGCGCAGCCCATGCCGATCCGCCACTCGCCCTCCTGCCGCATGGCCGGGGCGGGGGCGCGCGAGTCCCAGCCGAACCGCGCCGCGCCCTGCCGCCAGGCCTCGACGATATGCCGCGACGAGAAGGGCAGGCCGCTGATCGGGTCCTTGTCGGGCTCGTTGCGGATGCGCAGCTCGACCGGGTCGATGCCCAGTTCGGTCGCCAGTTCGTCGATCGCGGATTCGAGCGCAAAGGTGCCCACCGCCTCGCCCGGCGCGCGCATGAAGGTGTTGGCGAGCATGTTCATCCGCGCCACTTCCACCTTCAGCAGGATGTTGGGCGCGGCATAGGTGGCGCGGCTGCCGAGGATGAAGGGCTCCGGCATCGCGTTATGCGGGGTCATCACCGCCAGGCCGGTATGGATCAGCGACTGGAAACGCCCGTCCGCATCGGCGCCGATCGCCACCCGCTGCTCGGTCAGCGTGCGCCCGCCGACGGTGCGGTAGACACCCTCGCGCGACAGGGCGATGCGCACCGGCCGGCCGGACAGCTTCGCCGCGGCGGCGGCGATCACCTGATGGTCCCACAGGCCCTTGCTGCCGAAGCCGCCGCCGACATAGGGGGAGGTGAGGCGCACCTGCTCGGCCTTCAGCCCGAACACGTCGGCCATGGTCTGCGCCTGTTGCGACACCATCTGGCTGGCGTCGTGGATCACCAGCTCGTCGCCGATCCAGGCGAGCGTCGCGGCGTGCGGCTCGATCGGATTGTGGCTGTGGCGCGGGGTGCGATAGACCTGGTCGACGCGATAGGGCGCGGCGGCCAGCGCACCCTCGGGATCGCCGATCTCGTTGAGCAGCTTCTGGCCCATGAACAGTGCCTGCTCGATCCCGTTCGCCTTGGCGCCAGTCAGCGAAGTGGTCGAAGGCTCCTCGGCATAGGTGATCGCGATCAGCGCCGCGGCATGATCGGCCTGTTCCTGCGTCTCGGCGAGCACGCAGGCGATGGGCTGGCCGTTCCAGTGGATGCGGTCGTCCTGCAAGATCGGCAGGTCGGCCGGTCCCACGCCGCCGGGCGACGAGCCGAAGGCGGGGGGCGGCGCCATCCGGGGTGCGTTGCGGTAGGTCATCACCAGCACCACGCCCGGCGCCGCCTCCGCCGCGGCCGTTTCGAGCGCTGCGATCCGCCCGCGCGCGATCGTGGCATAGGTCAGCGCCGCATAGACCATGTTATCGAACCGGTATTCGGCGGCGAAGGGGGCGGCGCCCGTGACCTTGAGCCGTCCGTCGAGCCGCGAGACCGGGCTGCCGATCAGCCCGTGCTTGCGTGCGATGAGGGGGTCGGGAACGCCGCCGGGGATCCAGCTGTCGGGGGCGAGCGGCACCAGCTTCTCGAGCGCGCCCTGCATCAGGCCCTGCGCGGTCTGCTTCGCGGTGTCGACGATGCTCATGCTGCCTCTCCCGTCGTCAGTTCGCTCAACACCGCCGCCAGCGTCCGCGTCGCGAGCGCCGGCTTGAACCCGTTGTCGCGCAAGGGCCGCGCGTCGGCGAACTCGGCCGCGGCGGCATCGCGAAAAGCCTGTGCGGACGCCGTCGCGCCCCGCAAGGCTGCCTCTGCCCTGGTCGCGCGCCACGGCTTGTGCGCCACCCCGCCAAAGGCGATCCGCAGATCGGCGATGCGGTCGCCGTCCATCTCGACCGCCGCCGCGACCGAGACGAGCGCGAAGGCGTAGCTCGCCCGGTCGCGCACCTTGCGATAGGTGGAGCGGGCGGCGAGCGGCAGCGGCGGCAGCTCGACCGCGGTGATCAGCTCGCCGGGCGCCAGCACCGTGTCGCGGTCGGGCGCGTCGCCGGGCAGCCGATGGAGCTCGCCGAATGGCAGCGTACGCGCGCCGCCCGGGCCCTCGACATGGACGATCGCGTCCAGCGCCGCGAGCGCGACGCACATGTCGGACGGATGGGTCGCCACGCATGCCTCAGAGGCGCCGAGCACCGCATGGATGCGGTTGAAGCCGTCGCGCGCGTCGCAGCCCGACCCCGGTGCGCGCTTGTTGCAGCGCGAGCCCTCGACGTCGTAGAAATAGGTGCAGCGGGTGCGCTGGAGCAGGTTGCCGCCGACCGTCGCCATGTTGCGGATCTGCGCGGACGCGCCCGCCAGGATCGCGCGGGACAGCATCGGATACCGCGCGCGGACCGCCGCATGCTCGGCGAGGGCGGTGTTGCGCACCGCCGCCCCGATCATCAGCCCGCCGCCTTCGCTGTCCTCAATCGCGCCGGGCAACAGGCTGACGTCGATGACCCGCGCCGGGCTCGCCACCCGCTCCCGCATCAGATCGACCAGATTGGTGCCGCCGCCCAGAAAGGCGATGTTCGTCGCCGCGCCCTGGCGCAGCGCGTCCGCCCGGTCGGTCGCACGGGCATAGTCGAAGGGGGTCATGCGCCGACCTCCGCCGCGACGGTGCCGCGGATCGCGTCGATGATCCCGTTATGGGCGCCGCAGCGACACAGATTGCCGCTCATCCGCTCCTGGATCTCCTCGCGGCTCAGCCGCACCTCGGCGGTCAGGTCGGGACTGATATGGCTCGGCACGCCGCGCTTCGCCTCCGCGACCATGCCGATCGCCGAGCAGATCTGGCCGGGCGTGCAATAGCCGCACTGAAAGCCGTCATGCTCGATGAACGCCGCCTGGAGCGGGTGGAGCGCATCGCCGTCCGCCAGCCCTTCGATCGTGGTGATCCGGCGACCGTCATACTGCACCGCCAGCGCCAGGCAGGACAGGATCCGCTCGCCGTCGACCAGCACGGTACAGGCGCCGCAGGCGCCCTGATTGCAGCCTTTCTTGGTGCCGGTGAGATGCATCCCCTCGCGCAGGTGATCCAGCAGCGACACCCGGGCGTCGGCGGGCGCCGGCACCTCCAACCCGTTGACGATGAGCGACATGCGCGACTCCCCGGCGATCCTTGTTCCGCCGTAACGAAGAGATCAGCTCATGGTGCCGCCGTCCAGCTATATTGCATCGTCAGATACTTAAGCCGGGGGTGGCCGGGTCAGCCGCCACCCGCCTGCCGCTGCTGCGCCGCGCGCTCGGTCAGCGTCTTCAGCGTCTCGTCGAAGCGGTTCTCCCGCTCCGCGTTGCGCAGGAACAGCACCTCGTCGACCAGGATCTCGGGCGGGGTCGGCACCTGCGCGAAGCGGGCGGCAACCGCGTCGGCGAAGGCGTCGAGCGGCATATAGCCCGGCCGGTTCGCCTGGCCCGGCGTCAGGTCGGTCTGGACGCCGGGGGGCGCCAGCTCGATCACCTCGACCTTGCCGGCGAGCAGCGTGCGCAGCGACGCCGTATAGGAATGGATCGCTGCCTTGGTCGCCGAATAGGTCGGCGCCATCACCAGCGGCACATAGGCCAGGCCCGAGGTGACGTTGACGACCGCGGCGTCGGGCTGGGCCGCCAGATGGTCGATCAGCGCGTTGGTCAGCCGGATCGGACCGAGCAGGTTGATCGCCACCGTCGCCTCCGCATCCGCGAGGTCGCGCCGCGCAGTCGGATCTTCATACTTCATGATGCCGGCATTGTTGAACAGGACGTTGAGCGCCGGGAAGTCGGCGACGACCTGCCGCGCGAATGCGTCGACCGCCGCGGCATCCTCGACATCGACCGTCACCACATGGATCCGCTCGCGCCCCTCGGCCGCCTTCTCCAGCGCCTCGCGACGGCGACCGGCGACGATCACCGTGTCGCCGCGATCGTGGAAGCGATGCGCCAGCGCCTCACCGATGCCGCTGCCGCCGCCGGTCATGAGAATGGTGTTGCCGCTCGTCTTCATCCGTCCGTCCTGTGCCCGATCGCTACCGTGTACGATTATTCCGACGCGACCCCGCGTCCCGCCACCTTCTCATAGGCCGATAGCTCGTCGCCGATCGCCACCTTGGCGGCGAGATCGTCGGCGCGGGCCTGGTCCTTGGCGGCCTGTTTGGGGTTGTCCGGGTCGCCGTCGGGATCGGCTGCGCCGACATTGGGGCTGTCGGGAATATAGAGTACGGGCTCTTCACCCTCGTCCTTGGCCATGTCCAACTCCTCGTAATCACGGGCTAAACGAAGCCGGCGGCGCCGGGTTCACTCGAACCGTGTCAGATGGCGAAGCCATTGATCTGCCCGCCGCGCGGGTGCATCAGGCGCGCCATACACCGTTTGATGGAGCATCCATGCGTCCGCTCGTTACCGCTGCCACGATCCTGCTGATGTCCACCACCGCCCTGGCCCAGACCGCGAAGACTCCCGCCAAGACGCCCGCGCCGGCGACGGCCGCGCTGCCCGCGACCAATCCCTTCGCCCAGGCGAGCTCCCTGCCGTTCCAGGCGCCGCCGTTCGACCGGATCAAGAGCAGCGATTATGCGCCCGCCCTTCGCGCCGGCATGGCGGCGCAGCGGCAGGAGATCAACGCGATCACCCGTGCGCGCAGCGCCCCGACGTTCGAGAACACGATCGCGGCCATGGAGCGCTCCGGCCGCCTGCTCGAGCGCGCCGCCATGGCCTTTTACGGCGTGGTCGGGGCCAATACCGACGACACGCTGCAAAAGACCCAGGCCGATCTCGCCCCCGCCTTCGCGGCGCATCAGGACGCGATCAATCTCGACCCGGCGCTCTTCGCCCGCGTTAAGACGCTCTACGACCAGCGCCAGTCGCTCGGCCTGACGGCGGAGCAGCTGCAGGTGCTCACGCTCACCTACGAGAACATGGTCCGCGCCGGTGCGCTGCTCTCGCCCGCCGACAAGGTGACGCTGAGCCGGTACAATGCGCAGCTGTCGACGCTGGAGACCGCGTTCCAGCAGAAGCTGCTCGCCGCCGCGAAGGCGGGCGCGCTGGTCGTCGACGACAAGGCGAAGCTCGCCGGCCTGTCCGAGGGCGAGATCGCCGCGGCGGCCGCTGCCGCCAAGGCGCGCGGCCTGTCCGGCAAATATGTCCTGACCCTCCAGAACACGACGCAGCAGCCGGCGCTCGCCAGCCTGACCGATCGGGCGACGCGCGAGGCGCTGTTCAACGCCAGCTGGACCCGCGCCGCCAAGGGCGACGCGAACGATACCCGCGACACGATCGCGCAGATCGCGCTGCTCCGCGCGCAGAAGGCCAAGCTGCTCGGCTTCCCGACCTGGGCCGATTACGTGCTGCAGGACCAGATGGCCAAGACGCCGAAGACCGCGCTCGGCTTCATGCAGCAGCTCGGCACCCCGGTGGCGGCGGAGCAGCGGCGCGAGGCGGCCGAACTGCAGGCGCAGATCAAGGCGACCGGCGGCGAATTCACGCTCAAGCCCTGGGATTGGGATTTCTATTCCGAACAGGTGCGCAAGGCGAAGTACGACCTCAACCAGGACGAGCTGAAGCCCTATTTCGAGATCAACAAGGTGCTGAACGACGGCGTCTTCTACGCCGCCAACCAGCTCTACGGCCTCACCTTCAAGCGCCGTACCGACATCCCCGTCTACCAGCCGGACGTCATGGTCTATGAGGTGGACGAGGCGAACGGCACGCCCGTCGGCCTGATGTATTTCGACTATTGGAAGCGCGACAACAAGAACGGCGGCGCCTGGATGTCGAACTTCGTCAACCAGTCGAAGCTGATCGGGACGAAGCCGGTCATCTACAACGTCGCCAACTTCACCAAGCCGGCCGCCGGCCAGCCCGCGCTGATCAGCTTCGACGACGTGACGACGATGTTCCACGAATTCGGCCATGCGCTGCACGGCCTGTTCGCGAACCAGACCTATCCGAGCGTCTCGGGCACCAACACCGCCCGCGACTTCGTGGAGTTCCCCTCGCAGTTCAACGAGCATTGGGCGCTCGATCCCAAGGTGCTGCCGCACTATGCGGTCAACTACAGGGACGGCAGCGTCATCCCGCAGGCGCTGGTCGACAAGATCAAGCGCGCCGGCACCTTCAACTCGGGCTATTCCTTCGGCGAGGCGCTCGCCGCGGCCGAGATGGACATGAGCTGGCACTCGCTGACCGCGGCGGACGGCAAGCAGAATGCCGACGCCTTCGAGACCAAGGCGCTGGCCGCCACCGGGCTCGACGTCGCCGACGTGCCGCCGCGTTATCGCTCGACCTATTTCCTCCACATCTGGGGCAATGGCTATTCGGCGGGCTATTACGCCTATAGCTGGACCAAGATGCTGAGCGCGAACGCGTTCAACTGGTTCGAGCAGCATGGCGGCATGACCCGCGAGAACGGCCAGCGCTTCCGCGACATGATCCTGTCCAAGGGCCATACGGAGGATTACGCGCCGATGTTCCGCGCCTTCAACGGCGCCGACCCGCAGGTCGGCCCGCTGCTGAAGGATTTGGGGCTGAACGCGGACGGCTCGCGCATCGCGCCGGATGCGGGCGCGACGCCGGTCAATGACGGCCCCGTCACCACGGCCCCCACCGCCAAGCCGGCGGCGGGCAAGACGAAGGGGTAGGGATCGCTTCCGCCTCCCATCGTTCACCCTGAGCGCAGTCGAAGGGCCTGCGGTCCGGCTTTGCTTCGACTGCCCGCAGCACGAACGGGACGAGGTGGAGTGATCCCGGGCTGTCACCGGGAAAGCCCAGCCTTCGCGAGGGGCCGTTCGTCATGCCGGACTTGTTCCGGCATCCACGGCACCGCAAACGCTCCACGCGTTGATCTCGCGGAACGGTGGATCCCGGACACGTCCGGGATGACGAGGAAACGAGGGCACCGTCGCGGCTTCCGCCAAGGGATCGACTCCGCCGGAACGACGGCCAATTACGTTGGGGTGGATCGATGTCTAGGATCGATCCAGGCCATCCAGCGTCGGCGTCGATCGGAAGCTGGCCGGGCCCTCCCGTCAATCGCCCAAGGGCTCCAGGCCGAGGCGGCGGAGCGGATGGCCGATCGTGCCGCTGACCATCGCGGCCTGGATCAGCGTCGCCGGCCACAGCTTCGACAGCGGCCCCACCAGCCGATCGCGCAGGAAGGGCAGGGCGCGGCTGTCGGACTGGTAGACCGGGGTGAACAGCGCGGTCAGCGCCTGGTAGAGGCGGACGTGCCCGCGTCGCCGCGCGATCGTGCCGGCGAGCGCGGCCGGTACGTCCGCCGCCTTCCGCAGCGCCAGCGCCAGCGCATAGGCGTCGAGCAGCGCCATGTTCGCGCCCTGGCCGAGTTGCGGGCTCGCCGAATGCCAGGCGTCGCCGAGATGGATCAACCCCGGCTCGGCAGGCTGTGGCAAGGTGCGGTGCGCGTAGCGGGCGAAGGTCAGCTGGTCGGGCGACTCGATCTGGTCGAGCAGCGGTTCGGTCGCCGGCCAGAGAGTGCGCACCTCCGCCTTCCACGCCGCCAGTCCCGCTGCCTTCCAAGCCTCCAGCCGGTCGGCGCGCAGCGACCAGAAAAACGCCGCCTGCGCCCGCTCTTCACCCGGAGGCCGGCCGATCGGCAGCACCCCGACCATCACGCTGGCGCGGCGATAGCGCTGCTCGAGCGCGGCGGGATCGAAGCCCCCATCCGCCGGCCAGTCGAGCGTGCCCCAGAGCGCGCCATAGGCGAGTGCGCGACCGCAGGGCGGGGCCAGCGGGGTCCGGGTGCCGAGCGCGTCGACGACGAGATCGAACGGCCCCTCGCTGCGCCCGCCGTCCAGCAATAGGCGCCGCCGGCCATTGCCAAGCAACGCGCTGCCGGTGACTGCGCAGCCCGTCTCGATTGCGATCCGTTCGCCCGTCACCGCGCCGTGGAGCAGCGCGAACAGTGTCGCGCGGTGCACGCCGACGCCGAATCCCGCCCGCTTGCCGAGCGCCGCGTAGCGCACCGCCAGTACGACCCGGCCGCTGCTCCCCGCCTCGCCATGCAGCCGCGCGATCCGGGCGCCATGGTCGAGCAGCGCCTCCGCAAGGCCCAGTTGGCCGAGCACCGCGAGCCCGGTGGGCTGGATCATCAGCCCCGATCCGACCGGCCGCGGCGCCTCGAATCGGTCGAACAGCGTGACGCGATGCCCGTCGCGGTGGAGCAGCAGCGCCGCCGCCAGCCCGGCCGGGCCGCATCCCGCAATAGCGATCTCCAGCCGCTGCATGGCGCTGCCCTACCCGGCTTTGGCCGGCGCGTCAGCCCTCCCGCAGCGGTGCCTCACGCCGCCCAGGCGGCGAGATCGGGCTCCGCGCCGATCAGTGCCAGTCCGTGCGCGATCGAGGTCAGCTCGCCCCCGGTCGCGATCCGCTCCGCGCCGAAGCGCCGGTCGAACAGGGCCCGGATCGCGGGGATCAGCGACGTGCCCCCGGTCAGGAAGACGCGGTCGACCGCCGCGGGTACGATGCCGGCCCGGTTCAACGCCGCGTCCATCGCCCCTTCGATCCGCTGAAGATCCGGCGCGATCCAGGCCTCGAAGTCGGCGCGGCTTACCTCCGCCTCGATCGTCACGCCGCCCCCTTCGAAGCGGAACTGCGCCGCAGTGTCGACCGACAGCGCCCGCTTCACGCGGCCGACCGCGTCATAGAGGGGAAAGCCCTGTTCATGCTCGATCAGCGCGATCATCCGCCCGACGGGTACGGGATCGAGCGCGGTGCGCTGCAGCCGTCCCAGCTCCTCCAGCGTCCGCCGGTTGCGCATCAGCGCCAGCCGCGACCAGTCGGCGAAGTCGGTGAACCAGCCCCCGGGTATGTCGAGCGTCTTTCCCATCGACCGGTAGCGGCCGCCCTTGCCGAGCAGCGGCAGCACCAGCCGGTCGAGGATGTGGCGGTCGAACCGGTCGCCGGCGATCCCGATCCCCGACGAGGCGAGGGGGACGCAGCGCCGTGCCGCCCCCGGCTCCGCCACGCGCACGATCGAGAAGTCGGTGGTGCCGCCGCCGAAATCGGCCACCAGCACCGTCGCCGGCTCGGTCAGGCGGGCGGCATAGCTATAGGCGGCGCCGAGCGGCTCGTAGACATAGTGGATCTCGGTGCCGAACTCGCGCAGCATCTGGTCGTAGCGCTGGCGGGCCAGTGCGGGGTCCGGTCGCGCGCCGGCATATTCGACCGGGCAGCCTACGATCACCCGCGCCGGCCGCGCATCGAGCCGTCCGCCCGCATGCGCCACCAGCCGCTGGAGGAACAGCCGCCCGAAATCCTCGAAGCGGTAGGGTTTGCCGAAGATCAGCGCCCGCTCGAAGCTGGCGCTCGCCGCGACGGTCTTGAACGACTGGACGAAGCGGCTGTCGACCGGCGATTGCAGATATTCCTCGATCGCCCAGGGTCCGGCCTCGCAGGCGACGCCGTTCCACGCGCGCTCCTCCTCCCAGAAGCACAGGGCGGAGCGGAATACCGCGCCGGTCGCCGCCGCACCGGCGAATTCCACCAGCTCCGACCTGCCCCGTGCGCCGGCCAGGGCGACCACGCTGTTGGTGGTGCCGAAATCGAGCCCGAGCGCGCCCGCGACTGCTGCCCTGTCGTTCACGCGTGACGCTCCCATCGCTGCCGCCGGCCCCGCGGCCCGACTGGAGCTGACGGTGGCTGACGGCGGGCCGCGCCCTATGGCAGAGGGCGCAGCGGCGGGGAAGGGCGCCTACTCGACAACCGGCTGCGCGGTCGGCCAGCCGTCGCTGCCCCAGCGCAGCGTCGCGATCCGCAGGACCGGCGCACCGCGCCGTTCGCGGTCATAGGCGTGATAGACCAGATAGTCGGTGCCGTCGGCGTCGCGGAAATGACCGGCATGACCCGGACCGCGGAAGCGCTGCTTCTCCTGCAGATCGGCGCGCAGCAGGATGGTGCCGCCGCCCGCGAGCATCGTGCTGCCGTCCTTGCCCAGATAGGGGCCCTCGGGCGTGCGCGACCGTGCGATCACGGTATAGTAGGTGCTGTTCACCCCCTTGCAGCAATAATCGTAGGAGGCGAGCAGCCAGTAATAGCCACCGTGGCGGAAGAGGAAGGGCGCCTCGACAATCGAGGGCGCGCCCGCCGGGACGGGGCGCCGCGCGATCGCGCGCGGCGGCGCGCCGGGACGGAGCAGCTTGCCGGTCGCGGGATCGAGCGCGAAGAGCTTCAGACCGGTCCAGAAACTGCCGAGGGCGAGCCACTGCCGGCCATCGGCGTCGGCGAGAAAGGCGGGATCGATGGCGTTGAAATCGTCCTGAGGCGCGGAGGCGACCACCAGCCCCTCGTCGCGCCAGCCATAGCCCGGCGCATCGGGATCGAGCGTCGGGCTCGTGGCGAGTCCGATCGCCGACCGGTTCGATCCGAAGGTCGAGACCGAATAGTAGAGCCGGTAGCGGCCGTCGACGTAGTGGATGTCGGGCGCCCAGATATTGGTCGCGCCCGGCACCGCCCGTCTGGCCCAGTCGGGCAGGCGATCGAAGGGTGCCGCCCCCTTCTGCCAGGTGACGAGATCGCGCGAGGTGCGGTGGGCGATCAGCCCCTGCGGGCCGTCGCCGAGCCCGGTCGAGAAGACGTGCCAGAGGCCGCGTTCGCGCGTGATGACCGGATCGTGGACCGGGGTGATGTCGCCCTGCATCGCAGGCACGGAGACCGGCGCCTGCGCGCGGGCCGCCAGGGCTCCGATCGCGAGCAGCAGCGCAGTACCGGCACGGGCCGATGTCCGGATGCTTATCATCGTTGAAGGTCCATGATGTTAGCGCTAATACTCCGACCAAACATAGGCACGATTATGCGTCTGTGACCGTTACCTTCTGTGGCATTTCCGACGCACGTGCGCTCGGATAGCGAGGCGGGTAGGTGGCCCGGTCACCCGCTTTCCGCTTCGGGGTCCCTCGGCGCTGCGCCTCCGGGACGACCCGGCGCGCCGCCGTCGATGCCGGAACGAAGCCGGCATCGCGGAGACGCCCGCCCTCCTAGCGCCGCCGCCGCGCCGGCGGCGCCGCAACCTCCGCCGTCGGAACCACTCCCTTGGGCGCGGCGCTCAGGCGGCGGATCAGGTCGGTCTCGGCCCGGCGATAGGGGGTGCCGTCATTGTGGAACACCTCGTGGAACCAGATGGTCGGTTCGGCCAGGACATAGGGTTTCTGCCAGCTGTCCCAGGGCAGGCGGGTCTGCGTCTTTCCGTCGACGAAGCCCCAGTTCATCATGCCGACCTGCATCCGCTTGCCGATCGGCAACGACCCGTCGAAGGTCGAGCCGTTGCCGCGCGCCATATATTCGGTGCAGATGATCGGCCGGCCATAGGGCATCAGCTGCCGCACCCGCGCCTCGAACGTCTCCGGCCAGCTATAGTCGTGGAAGGTGATGACGTCCGACTGGCCGAGCTGCAGCTTCTCCATCGGCGTCAGCTTGCCGCCGGTCGGCGTCCAGTCGTCGTGCCACCACACGCCCGAGGTGACCGGCTGGCTGGGATCGGCGTCGCGCGCCCAGTCGAACACCTGCGCCAGCAGCGCGCGGACCAGCGGTTCCTTCCCCTCCTGGCCCTTATACTGGTCGGCGCCGTTGTCGGGCTCGTTCCACAGGTCCCAGCCGAGCACGCGATCATCCTTGGCGAAGGCGCCGATCACGCCCTGCACATAGGCCTTGTAGGCGGGATAGCGGCTGCGGTCGCGCAGGCCCGGCAGCCCCGGCCCCTGCACCCAGCCCGAATTGTGGACGCCGGGGATCGGCGGGTGCTGCGGCCCGAGCCTGGGATCGGGATCCCAGCAGCTGTCGAACAGCACGAAGAGCGGCTTGATGCCGTGGCGCTGCGCGATCGTCAGGAACTCGTCGATGCGGCGCTTGAAGCCCTCGGCGTCCTGTACCCAGAGCTGATCGTGGAGGAAGACGCGCATCGTGTTCATGCCGATGCCCTGCGCCAGGCCCAGCTCGTAATCGATCCGCTTCGGATCCCAGGTCTCGGCCTGCCACATCTCCAGCTGGTTGATCGCGCTTGCCGGGGTGTAGTTGGCGCCGATCAGCCAGGGCTGGCCGGCATACCAGGCCTTGGCCTGCGCCTCGGTCCAGCGCGGCCGTGCATCGGCCGCCGAGGCCGCCAGCAGCGCCGCCATGCCCGCCGCCAGTGCCGCAACGCGGCCGCCCGGGCGGGTCGCCCGCAATAGATATGCCCTGACCACATCGTCTCCCATGTCGTGCCCCGTCCGTGTCGCACCCCGGGGAGGGGGTTCGGCGGGTCATGTGCGACTTTTCTACCACAACCCGCTGGAACAGCAACATAACCGCGCGATAACTCTAACAAATATTCTTGCTGAAGCGCGCGCTCGGGCGTAGCGGAGGCTCAGAGTTGCGAAAAATCGGTAGTAGAAACAGGAGAGGGGAGCCATGATTCAGGCTAAGGGAATGCTCTATGCATCGGTTGCGGCGTTCGCGCTGATCGCCACCGCGCCGGCCCATGCGCAGGCGGGGGTGGCGCAGGAATCACCGAAGCCGGAGGTCGCATCGGACCAGAGCGTCAGCCCGACCGCGCCCGCGGATGCGGTGCAGAACGCGCCGGCCGAAGACGGCAGCGAGATCGTCGTCACCGGCCTGCGCCGCAGCCTCGAATCGGCCCAGGCGATCAAGCGTACCTCGGACGGGATCGTCGACGCGGTCGTCGCGCAGGATATCGGCAAGCTTCCCGACACCTTCGCCTCGTCCGCGCTCCAGCGCGTCGCGGGTGTCGCCGTGACGCGTGGCGGCGGCGAAGCGGCGGGCGTGACCGTGCGCGGCCTGCCCGATCTCACCACCACCTATAACGGGCGCCAGATCTTCACCGCCGAAGGGCGCTACGTGCAGATCCAGGACTTCCCCGCCGGCACCGTCGCGGCGCTGGAGGTCTACAAATCGGGCCTCGCCAACATGATCGAGGGCGGCATCGCCGGATCGATCAACGTGCGCGGCCGCAAGCCGTTCGACTTCAACGGCTTCGAATTGTCCGGCTCGCTCAACGCGGTGCTGTCGCAACAGTCGAAAAACATCGCGCCCAACGGCAACCTCCTGATCAGCGACCGCTGGCAGACCGGCATCGGCGAGATGGGCCTGCTGCTCAACGCCTCCTATGTCGGCATCAACTTCCTGGATTCCACGCGCGAGCAGTCGCTGGTGATCGCGACCACCACCGCCGCCAATGCGCCCGCGGCCGGTCCGGGCCTGCGCTATCCCGACGCGCAGGGCATCTTCCTCGGCTATGGCGCGCGCTATCGCCCCTCGGCCAATGCGGCCTTCCAGTGGCGCCCGACGCCGGAGCTGGAGATCTATGCCGACGGCCTCTACCAGGGCTTCCGGTCGAAGGACTATAACCGCTACCTGTTCATGCCGATCTTCGGCGACATCCGCCTGTCGAACGTCACGACCATCCCCAACACCAACCAGATCCTGTCGGCGACGGTGACGGGTGCGGTGCGCCCGGACGGTTATACCGGCTCGTTCAACGGCAAGACCGACACCTATCAGGGCGGCGTCGGCGCGGTGTGGAAGAAGGACCGTCTGCAGATCTCGGCCGACGTCGCCTATACCAACAGCAAGTATCGCGCCGACCTCGTCAACGTAGACTATGCCTTTGCCAGCTCGCCGGTGCGCGACGTCGTGTTCGAGGAGCCGCATGACGGCGGCCCGACCCAGACCTTCGTCAATTTCGACATCACCAATCCCGCCAACTTCATCAGCCGCGGCCTGTACCAGGAACTGCTGGAGGTCGGCGGCAAGGACTGGCAGTCGCGCGCCGATCTGCAATATGACTTCGACGAGGGCTTCCTCAAGCGGATCCAGGTCGGCATCCGCTACTCGGACCGCGACGCGAACCGCGACTTCGGCAATTTCTACGTCAACAACGAGGGGTCGGGCATCCCGCTCACCTCGCTGCCCGGCGCGGTGGTCAGGACGAGCCAGCCCGGCTTCGCCTATAACGACGCCAACCGGAACCGCGCCTATGCGGCGCTGACCCGCGACAGCATCCGCGACAATCTGGTCGCGCTGCGCCAGTTCTTCGGCACGCCGGCGGGCCTGCCGGCCTTCAACCCGACCGACAATTTCCGTGCCAACGAAAAGTCCTACACCGCCTATGGTCAGGTGAAATACGGCTTCGACCTCGGCAGCACGGTGATCGACGGGCTGGTCGGCCTGCGCGCCATCAAGACCAAGACGCGGATCAGCGGCTTCTCGCGCGTCGAGGATACGGGCGGGGCGGTCACCTTCCCCGCGATCGAGGCGCGGAACGAGCAGACCGACTATCTGCCCAATGCCAGCGCCCGCGTCGCCTTTACCGACAAGCTCCAGCTGCGCCTGGCCTATACGCAGACGCGTACCCGGCCCAATTTCTTCGACCTGCGCCCGAACACCACGCTGTTCCAGCCGCCGATCCTCGCGCCCGGCGACCCGTGCCTGACCAATCCGTCGACCGCCGATTGCGTCGAGCGGCTGCGGCGCGGCGGTTCGGCCGGCAATCCGAACCTGCGTTCGCTGACCTCGGACAATTACGACGCCAGCCTCGAATGGTATTTCTCGCGCACCGGGTCGTTCACCGCGGCGGTCTTCCGCCACGATGCCAACGGCTTCCTCGCGACGGTCGACGACCGGTCGGCGGCGGGGCTGCGCATCGCGCGCCCGGTCAACCTCGGCAACACGCGCTTGCAGGGCGCGGAGCTGCAGTTCACCAGCTTCCTCGACATCGACGGGCTGCCTGAATGGGCCAAGGGTTTCGGCCTGCAGGCGAACGGCACCTATATCGATGCCAAGGGCGACCTTCAGCCCAACTTCGCCGCGACCCTCAACAACGAGCAGCAGCCCTTCCCCGGCGTCTCGCGCTGGGCGTACAACCTCATCGCGCTGTACGAACGGCCGGTCTTCTCGGCCCGGCTCGCCTACAACTACCGCTCGAAGTTCGTGAACTATTACAGCCTGGAAGCCTTCGATCCGATCGCGCACCCGATCACCGAGCGGGGTCGCGGCCAGCTCGACTTCTCGACCAGCGTCACGCCGGTGCCGAACATCACGATCGCCTTCGATATCGTGAACCTGCTCGGCAATCCGCTGCAGCGCTATCGCCCCTATGACACGGGCGACATCTATACCCGCCAGATCCTGTACCTGGAGCGCAGCTACTCGCTGGGCATCCGGTTCCGGTTCTGACGGGAGGCGACGACGATGACGCTCCGCCTTCTCGCCGCCGCCCTCGCCCTCGTCGTCCCCGCCGTCACGGCCTCCCCCGTGACGGCGCAGGCCGCCGACCGCATCATCAACGATCCGCGGGTCGCCTCGCTGACGCCCTATGGCCTCAACCTGCCGCCGCAGGTCCGCTCCGACAAGGACGTCCAGTTCGGCAAGGCGCTGCGCATCCCCCTGTCCGGCCATAGCGACTTCTGGCGGATCGGCGTCATCACCCCGACGCTGAAGCCGGTGCGCAAGGGCGATACGATCGTCATCGCCTTCTGGGCGCGCGCGACCGGGACCGAGGCCGGCAAGCCGGGGCGGATCGGCCGGGTCCAGCTGGAAGCGACGCCGGTCGTTCGGGCGATCTTCGAACAGGCGTTCGAGATCGGACCGGAATGGAAGATGTATCAGCTGAAGGGTGTCGCCGATCAGGATTACGCCCCCGGCGCGCTCAACGCCGCGCTTCACATCGATGCGGCCAGGCAGGTGCTCGATCTCGGCCCGGTCTTCATCCTCGATTACGGACAGGCCCAATGAGATACCGCCTCCTTCTCGCCGCCACCCTCGCGCTCGCCACCGCGGCCGGGGCCCGCAACCCGGTCTTCCAGGGCGCCGACCCGCAGGCGATCTTCGTCGGCAAGGACTTGTGGATCTTCCCCACCGGCGGCCCCGGCGGCAGCTGGAGCGCGGACCGGTTCGGCGCCTTTTCGTCGAGCGACCTCGATACATGGCGTCCGCGCGGCGTCCTGATCCGCCGCGACGATATCCCCTGGATCAAGGATGACGGCGCGCCGGAACACTTTCTCTGGGCGCCCGGCGTCGCGACCGCGAACGGCAAATACTATCTCTACTATTCGGTCGGCCCGCAGATCCCGACCCCGAGCCGGATCGGCGTGGCGGTCGCCGACCGGCCGGAGGGTCCCTATCGCGACAGCGGCAAGCCGCTCGTCACCGGCGAGCTGGTGCGCGACGGCAAGGGGTTCGAGGCGATCGACCCGATGGTGTTCGTGGATGCGCGCTCGGGCAAGCGCTACCTCTATGCGGGCGGCAGCGCGGGCGCGACCCTGCGCGTCTGGGAGCTCGCACCCGACATGGTCTCAATCCTGCGCGAGGTACCGGTCGAGACGCCGCCGCAGTTCACCGAAGGCGCCTTCATGCACGAGCGCGCCGGCACCTATTATCTCTCCTACAGCCATGGCCGGTGGAACGGTCTCGACTATTCGGTCCATTATGCCACCGCCCCGAGCCCGATCGGACCGTGGCGCTATCGTGGCGCGATCCTGACCAGCGACGCGCGGCATCAGGGGCCGGGCCATCACAGCTTCGTGCGTGCGCCCGATGGACAGTGGCTGATCGTCTATCACCGCTGGGAACAGCCCGCCGGCACTGCGCCGCTGAAGGGCGAGCGCCAGGTCGCGATCGATCGCGTCAGCTACGCGCCGGACGGGACGATCCGCCCCATCAGGATGACCGACGGCGCGGCCGCCCCGCGGCTGGGCGGGCGGCGCTGACCGGCGTTCGGGAGCGCGTGGCGCCGGCTCAGCGGGTCTCCGCCGCGCGCTGATCGCGCCAGATCCAGCGCAGCACGTCGGGCAGGATCGCGCCGCCATCGGCGTCCGAATGGCCGCCACCGGTCCAGCGATGGGCGATGTCGTAGCGCGGCCCGCCGCGCCCTTCGGCATCGGCATGGGCATTGGCCCATTCGAGGCTCTTGAGCATCTGCTGGTTGGCGAGGAACCAGTTGCCATGCTCGTTGTCGAGATCGCCGGTCCCGTCCTGCAGGAAGATGCGCAGCGAGCGGATCGGGCTCTTGCGGATCAGCCCGGGATAGGTGTCGCCGCCCGGCGTGCGCGGCAGTCCGTCGGGCCCGATGGTCAGTCCGATCGAGGTATAGCTGCCGATGAAGCTGAGGACGTTGCCGAACGCCTCCGGGTGCCGCCACGCCACCGTCCAGGCGGCGATCGCACCGCTCGACGTGCCGCCGATCGCCCGCCGCGCGGGCTCGGCGGCGAAGCGCCAGCCGCGCGCCACCGCGGGGAGCAGCTCGTCCAGCGTCATCCGCGCATAATCGTCGGACAGCGCGTCATATTCCGCGACGCGATGGTCCGGATTGTCGAGGCCGAGAGTCTCGGGATAATGGGCGGAGCGATTGCCGGGCGTGACGAACACGCCCAGGGTCACCGGGATCGCGCCGTCGGCGATCAGCCGGTCCAGCACCGCGGGCAGCTGCAACGGCCCGCGCGGATTGATCGCGCGTTGTCCGTCGTGGAACAGCAGCAGATTGGGCGGGCGGTTCCGGTCATAGCCGGCCGGCACATAGACCCAATAGCGCCGCACGGTGCCGGGATAGATGCGCGAGTGAAGCTCGAACGGTCCTTGCAGCATGCCCTTGCGCGGCGCAGGCTCTGCGACCGGGCGCTTCGCCGCGACCGGCGGCGTCACGATCGCCAGCAACGCCGCAACGAGCAGGGCGCGCATCATTCCTCCTCCATGTCGCGATCCACCTCGTCCATGAAGTCGCGGGCCGCCTCGCGATCGGCCTCGTCCTTGAACGCGACCTCCAGGTCGGGCGCGACGCCGAGCATATAGGCGAGGCACCACAAGGCGAAGCGCCGGCCGCTGTCGCGCTCCAGCCCGAACTGGACCTGGAGCCTGTCGATGCCCGCGGCGAGCTGTTGCGGCGGGAGGTCGCCGATATCCTCGGTGCCGAAGAAGTGGACGAGCAGCTGGTCGAAATCCATGCCCGGTTCTAGCCGGGCCGCCGCGATCCGCCAAAGGCCTTTCGGATCAGCTTCTTGCGCCAGGATCGGCGGCATGGCGCGCCTGGAACAGCCGGCCGCCCTCGATCACGAGGACCACCGCCAGCACGCCGATGCCGATCGCGAGATAGCCGATCGCCAGCGGCCAGGTCGTGCCGTTATAGGCCTGGCCGATCGCGGAGCCGACGATCACCGCCCCGACGCTGGTGATGAAGCCCTGGATCGACGAGGCGGTGCCGGCGATATGGCCGACCGGCTCCATCGCCATGGCGCCGAAATTCGAGCCGCACAGGCCGATGCAGGTCATGCTGAGCGCCTGGAACAGCATATAGGTGACGAGCGACTCCCGCCCCAGTCCGATCACGCCGAGGTGCAGGATCGACAGCGCGATGAGGCCCAGCACCGCGCTCTGCGAGATCAGCCGCGTCCCCAGCCGCTCGACCAGCCGGCTGTTGGCGAAGGACGCGCAGCCCATCGAAAAGGCGCACAGCGCGAACAGGATCGTGAAGCGCTCGCCCGCGTGGAACTCGTCGACGAAGATCTGCTGGGCGGACGAGACGAAGGCGATCACTCCGCCGAACGTCATTGACGCCGCCAGCGCATAGCCCGCGGAGAAGCGGTTGGTCAGCGTCAGCCGATAGGCGCTGCCCAGCGCCGCCAGCGAGAGGGGCGAGCGCCGCTCGACCGGCAGCGACTCGCGCAGACGCAGCGCCGACCAAGCGAGGACGAAGGCGGCGAAACCCGCCAGCGCATAGAAGATGAAACGCCACGGCCCGAAGGCGAGCAGCACCTGGCCAAGGCTTGGCGCCATGATCGGCACGAGAAAGAAGATCATCTGCGCCAGCGACAGGGTGCGCGCCATCTGGCGCCCGGAAAAGCGGTCGCGCACGATCGCCACCGCGAGCACGCGGGTGGAGGCCGACATCAGCCCCTGCAACATCCGCGCGCCGAGCAACGCGGCGAAGGTCTGCGAACTGGCGGCGAAGATGCTCGCGCCGACGAAGCCGACCAGCGTCGCCAGCAGGATCGGCCGACGGCCATAGCGATCGGCGAGCGGCCCGTAGAGCAGCTGGCCCGCCCCAAAGCCGAGCATATAGGCGGTGATGATCCACTGTCGGTGATTGGCCGTGGTGATCGCCAGCTGATGGCCGATATCGGCAAGCGCGGGCAGCATCAGGTCGACGCCCAGCGCGTTGACCGCCATCAGCGCGGCGATGAAGGCAATGAATTCGCCGGTCCCCATGGCCGGGCGTCGGTGATCGCTCATCGCGCTCATCTAGGTCGCCGATCCCTCGGTGACCATTGGAGAAAGTTTGACGATCAGCGCCGGGTGCCGGCCGCCGCCGCGACCGAGCTTCGATCCGTGTGAAAGAGACTCGACGCCGATCCGGGAAGGCGGGACCTTTGGGGGAAGCCACGGCGTCATCCCGGAACATGTCCGGGATGACGCGCGGCCCCAGGCGGGTGATCTAGGCAAGCACTACTACCCGATCCACCGGAGCCAGGCCGGCCGTCAGAAGGCGGGCAGCACGGCGCCCTGATATTTCTGCTCGATGAAGGCGCGGGTCTGCGGGCTGCGTAGCGCCGCGACCAGCTTCTTCACGCGCGGGTCGTCCTGTGCACCCGGGCGACCGACGACGAAATTGACATAGGGCGAATCCTTGCCCTCGATCGCCAGTGCATCGCGGACCGGGTTGAGCTTGGCGTCGAGCGCATAGTTGGTGTTGATCAGCGCCAGATCGACCTCACCCAAAACCCGCGGCAGCGTCGCCGCTTCGAGCTCGCGGAATCGCAGCGATTTGGGATTGGCTGCGATGTCGCGCAGCGTCGCGAGCGGGTCGGCGGGATCCTTCAGCCGGATCAGCCCTGCCTTCTGCAACAGCTGGAGCGCCCGCCCGCCATTGCTCGGCTCGTTGGGGATCGCGACGCTCGCCCCGGCGGGCAGCGCGGCAAGGCTCTTCCACTTGCGCGAATAGGCGCCGAGCGGCTCGACATGGATCCCGGCGACGGTCACCAGCCTGGTGCCGCGCTCCTTGTTGAATTGATCGAGGTACGGCTTCGTCTCGAAGTAGTTGACGTCGATCTGGCCCTGATCGACCTGAAGGTTGGGCTGGACATAGTCGTTGAAGACGCGGACCTCGAGCGCGACGCCCTCCTTGGCCAGCAGCGGCTTGGCCTGTTCCAGGATCTCGGCATGCGGCACCGCGGTCGCGGCGACGGTCAGCCGGTTCGGATCGCCGGCGTCCTTGCCGCCGCACCCGGCGAGCAGCAGGGCAGGGACGAGCGACAGGATCAGGCGGCGATGGGGCATGATGGTCCTCAACGATGGTCGAGCCGGCGGGCGATGCGGTCGCCGGCGAACTGGATGAGCTGGACGAGTACGACCATCAGCGCGACCGTAACCAGCATCACGTCGGTCTGGAACCGCTGATAACCGTAGCGGATGGCGAGGTCGCCCAGGCCGCCGGCGCCGACCACGCCGGCCATGGCGGTGAAGGAGACGAGCGCGACCGCGGTCACCGTCGCGCCGGATACGAGGCCCGGCAGCGCCTCGAGCAGCAGCGCGCGCGTCACGATCTGCCAGCGGCTCGCCCCCATCGCCTGCGCCGCCTCGATCGTGGCGCGCGGCACGTCGCGCAGCGCCTGCTCGACGAGGCGGGCGTAGAAGGGGGCCGCGCCGACGACCAACGGCGGGATCGCGCCCGCCACGCCCAGCGAGGTGCCGACGAGCGCCAGCGTCAGCGGGATCATCACGATCAGCAGGATGACGAAGGGCACCGATCGCAAGATGTTGACGATCACGCCCGCCGTCCGGTTGAGCCAGGGCCGCGCCGCCAGCTGGCCGCGATCGGTCAGGAACAGCAGCACGCCGAGCGGAATCCCCAGCGCGACGGTGAGCGCCAGCGAGGCGCCGAGCATCACCAGCGTGTCGCGGGTCGCGATCGCGATGTCGCTCCACACCACATTGCCGAACCAGCCGCTCATGCCCCGGTTCCGACCAGCGCGAGCGTCGCGGCATGGCCCGCCTCGCCGCCGAACACCGTGTCGACCGGTCCGCTCTCCACCACCCGGCCCCGGTCCAGCACCGCGACCCGGTCGCACACCGCGCGCACGACCGACATCTCGTGGGTGATCAGCACGATCGTCAGACCCAATTCGCGGTTGAGCGCGCCGAGCAGGTCGAGCACCGCGCGCGTCGTCTCGGGATCGAGCGCGCTCGTCGCCTCGTCGCACAGCAAGATGTCGGGCCGCGTCGCCAGCGCGCGGGCGATGCCGACCCGCTGGCGCTGCCCGCCCGACAGGCGCGCCGGATAGCTGTCCGCCTTGTCGCCCAGTCCGACCCGGTCGAGCAGCGCGGCGACCCGCGCCGCCCGCTCCGGTCGCGACATGCCCGCCAGTTCGAGCGGCAGCGCGACGTTGCCCGCGACGGTGCGGTTGGCGAGCAGCCCGAAGGACTGGAAGATCATGCCGACCCGCCGCCGCAGCGCGCGCACCTCCAGCTCGCGCGCCGTCTCCAGCGCGGTGCCGTCGACTTGCACGCGGCCGGCGCTCGGCCGCTCCAGGCCGTTGATCAACCGCAACAGCGTCGACTTGCCCGCGCCCGAGCGGCCGATGATCCCGAACACCGACCCGCGCGGAACCTCGAGCGTGATCTCGTCCAGCGCGAGCGTGCCGTCCGGGAAGCGCTTCGACACCTGGTCGAGCGCGATCATGCGGTGCCCATCACCTGCGCCGCGAACCGCTCCATCTCCTCCGCCTGCGGGCTCAACTGAAGGAGGAGCAGGTCGAGGCCCGCGCCCTCGTAATCGGCGATGCGCTGCTTCAACTGCTCGGGCGTGCCGACCAGATTGGGCCGCAGGCCGCGATTGGACACGGAATATTCCTGCACCTTCAGCTCGCGCTCGAGCTGGGTGCCCGACAGCCACTGGTCGAAATTGGCGTATCCGGCGGGCAGTTCGGACACCGTGGTTATCCGCTCCAGCTCGCGCCGCGCCTCCGCCTCGCTGTCGCGCACGATGGCATAGGCGGCCATGCCGAACTGCATCGGCGCACCGCCCGCGGCGTCGCGCCGTGCGCGCATGTCGGCGATCTTGGGCGCGATCGCCCCGACCGGGTCGCCGTGCATGACATAGGCGTCGCACTGGGTCGCGATCATCGTCTTCGCCGCCTCGCTCTCGCCGCCGGCATAGACGACCGGCTTCGCCGCCGGCTTGGGCGCGCAGATCGCCTCCTCGGTACGGTAGAAGCGGCCGTCGAAGCTGAACCGCTCCTCCGTCCACAGCCCCTCGACCACGGTCAGCCATTCGCCGGTGCGCGCATAGCGATCGTCGTGCTGATCGAATTGCAGCCCGTATTGCCGCGCCTCGTCCGCCCACCAGCTGGACACGACGTTGAGCGACAGCCGGCCCCCGGCGATCCGGTCGATATTGGCCGCGGCCTTGGCGAACAGGGCCGGATGATGGAAGTTCGGCCGCACCGCGACCATCAGCTCGATCCGCTCGGTCACCGCGGCCAGCGCCGCGGCGGTCGACCAGGCATCGAGCGCGGGCTGTTCGACGCCCTTGATGTCGTTGAGATTCAGCTCGGCGATCAGCGTCAGGTCATAGCCCCAGCGCTCCGCCGCCAGCGTCAGGCGCTTCGCATAGTCCCAGCTCGCCTCCATCCCCTCGTCGGGCACGTTGCGCAGCCAGCCGCCGAACACCGGCATCCAGAACCCGTATCTCACCGCTTCGTCTCCGCAATCTGTCCGGCCAGCCAATCGACCAGCCGGTCGTGCGGATCCCAGCCCAATATGTCGAGCGGGCTGGCGACGAAGTTCGACAGCGCGTTGATGTCGTAGAAACGGGGCGTGCCGTCGCGATCGTCGATCAGCACTTCCACTCCGCCGACATCGATCCCCGCCGCGGCGACGATGGCTTCGGCGGCGGCGATGAGCGCCGGATCGGGATCGACCCGCGTCATGGTGATGGCGGGGCGGCCCGGCAGCGCGCAGGCATCGGCGGGGCACAGATCGAAGCTGCCGCCGCCGTCGACCGCGATGGCGTAGAGGAAGCGGCCGGCCAGCGTCTCGATCCGGGTGATCGTGCCGCCGCGCGCGGGCACATATTCCTGCACCATCAGCACCCGGTCGATACTGTCGGGCACGGTGCCTGCCGCCGCCGCCGCTGCCAGCTCCTCGGCGGAATCATAGCGGACGATGCCCGCGCCCGAGCCGCCGATATTCGCCTTGATCACCACCGGAAAGCGCAGGTCGGCCGCGGCGGCGGGCAGATCCGCCGCACGATGCGCCACGCGGGTCGCCGGGATGGCAAGGCCCAGCCCGGCGATCAGCGACAGCTGACGCGCCTTGGACGCATCGATCGCCAGTGCCGCAGGTCCGTTGAGCACCCGCGCGCCACGCGCCTGCCAGTGCGCCAGGGCGGACGATGCGAAGAAGATCGGATGGTCCGGCGCGCGCAGGAAGCTCGACATGGCGATGCGGTTGAACACCAAGGGCGCAGGCGGCGCATTGCCGGCGGGATCGAAGGCGAGCCCGTCGGCATGGATCGCCCGATAGGCAATGTCCGCGCGGTCGAGTGCGGCAAACAGCTGCCGGAACCATTGCGGATGTTCGTAGAGGATGGCGAGGTCGGTCATGCGGGTCCTGGAATGAGCGGTTAAGGCTAACCGCTGTGCGCCTGCGACGGGACACAGATCGGCTTGCCAGACGGTTAGCCAAGCTTGAGCGTTCCGCCGTTACCCATTGACCCAGATCAGTCCGCGCGCGACACGGCGTGTCCACCTCATTCCCACGGGATCGCAACGGCATGCGAACGCAACTCTCGTCGCTGTCGCTACTTCTCCTGCCGTTTGTCCTCCTCGCCGGCTGCCAGCGCAATGCCGGACAGCCGGCGCGCGCGAACGATGCGATCGCGGTCCGGCCCGCCCCCTCGGTCCTCGCGGTGCCGGTCGAAGTGCGCATGGGCGACCTGTCGCGTCTGCTCGAACGCGAGCTGCCGCGGGTGATGTGGCGGATCGACAAACCCGGCCAGACCTGCGCGGCCAGTCGCAGGATCGACCTCGGCATCGCCAAGGTGAAGACGCCGACGATCAAGTGTCGCATCATCGGCACCGTGACCCGCGGCGCGATCCGCATCGCCGGGGCTGGCAAGACGATCCGGGCGACCATCCCGCTGCGGGCGACCGTCCGCGCGCAGGACATTGGCGGGCTGCTGCACGAAACGGCCGAGGCCCGCGCCATCGCGCATGCGGTGATCGCACTGACGCTCGCCCGCGACTGGACGCCGCGTGGCACGATCCGCCTCGACTATGACTGGACCGATGCGCCGCATGTCGACCTGCTCGGCCAGCGTATCGACCTGACCGAGCCGGCCGACCGCAAGCTGGCACCGGTGATCGCCAGGCTGGAGCGCGCGCTGCCCGGCGAGCTTGGCCGGCTCGGGGTGCGACAGGCCGTCGAGCAGGCCTGGGCAAGCGCCTTCGCCACCGTTTCGCTCAATGCGCGGGATCCTGCCGTCTGGATGCGGATCACGCCGCGCGCGCTGCAGTTCGGCGGCTATGAGGTCGCCGGCGAGACGCTGCGTCTCCGGCTCGGCATGCGCGGCCTGACCGAGACGCATATCGGCCGTCGCCCGGCCCCGCCGCCGCCGACCCCGCTGCCGCCGCTCGAGCCGCTCGCGGAGACGCCGGGCGACCTGTCCTTCTTCGTCTCCGTCTTCGCCGACTATGCCGTGCTCCAGCCGGTCCTGCTCCGGGCGCTGCGCAAGCGCGAGGCACGGCCGTTCGACGTGCCGGGCCTCGACCCCGTGCGGGCGCATTTCGAACGGGCGATGATCTATGGCACGACAGGCGGCCGGATCGCGGTGGGACTGACTTTCACCGCGGCCGAGCAGGGCGGCGGCAAGCCGGCGCGCGGGACGGTGTGGATGACAGGCAAGCCGGTGACCGCACCCAACTCCCGCCGCGTCGGCTTCCGCGATTTCGCGGTCAGCGGCACCACCGACATGGAGGGCGGCTCGCTCGTCCTGAAGCTCGCCAACGCCCCCGGCGTCGCACCGATGATCGCCGGGCTGCTCGTCCAGAACTTCGAGCGCGACTATGTGGAGCTGATCGGCAAGATCGACCGCGCCATCGCCGAAAAGCGTACCGGCCGGCTCCTCATCCGCGCCGATCTGCGCGAAGCCCGCACCGGCCAGCTCCAGGCGGCCGGCGCGGGACTGTACCTGCCGGTCTGGGCGAAGGGAACGGCGTCGATCCTGGTTCGGCCTCAATAAGGCGGCGCCCTGCGACGGCGCTGCTCGCGGGCGGCTTCGGTCCACCAGGCGAGGTCGTCGGCAAAGCGGGGGAAGGCGCGGGTGAGGGCGGTGCCGCCGTCGCCGGTCGGTTCTCCCTGCTCGTTCAGCGCATGGCCGATGCCGCCGACGGTCAGCGTGCTGGAGATTACCACCATGCCATCTCGGTTAGCGTGCCGTGCCAGGCGACGCTGGCATGCGCACCCGCCAGGCGCCCGGCGGAATAGCTGGCGATCGCGGCGGGACGCCAGAACCACTCCTCGAGGAAATGGTCGGTCAGGTTCTTCAGCCCGGGCTGTTGGCCCCAATTATACTCGCCGGTAACGAAGACGAAGGCGTCCGCCGCACGGATCTTGCCGGCCAGTTCCTCCAGCGCCGCGGGTGCGGTGCCCGCGGGATATTCCTTGTACATCCGGTCCAGCATCGGCAGCCCGATCGCCTTGGCGTCGATCAGCTCGGCCGTCGCGCCGCGGTCCGCGAACGCCCGCACCAGATAGTCGGCCAGCCGGATGCCCTGACGGTCGGAGCGGTAGGAGCCGTAGAGGACGAGGACGTGGTCGGGCATGGCGATCTCGCGCGGACGATAGGGTGGCACGCCTCCTATCGCCCGAAAAGCGACGCGGCGACAATGTCGGTTATCGGATCGGCGTGGGCGCACCTGAACAGGTTACCGGTCCGTGCGTTGTCGGTGCCTAACCCACGGGAGGCGTCATGCAATTCACGGTCAACGGGCAACGCCGAGAGGTGGATGTCGATATCCGCACCAGCCTGCTCGACCTACTGCGCGAGCATCTGGCGCTGACCGGCAGCAAGAAAGGCTGCGACCACGGCCAGTGCGGCGCGTGCACGGTGCTGGTCAACGGGCGCCGCATCAACAGCTGCCTGTCGCTCGCGGTGATGCACCAGGACGACGAGATCGTGACGGTGGAGGGGCTGGGCGATCCCGAGCGTCTGCACCCGATGCAGGCCGCCTTCGTCGCGCATGACGGCTATCAGTGCGGCTATTGCACGCCCGGCCAGATCTGTTCGGCCGTCGGCATGCTGGGCGAGGTGGCGGCGGGCTGGGGCAGCCACGTCTCGCCCGATCTCGCCGCGCCGGAACTGTCGACCGAGGAGATCGCCGAACGGATGAGCGGCAATGTCTGTCGCTGCGCCGCCTATCCCAATATCCGCGCCGCGATCGCCGAGGTCGCGGAGGATGGCGGCCTGGAGGCGGCCCCCGAACCCCGTCGGCAGGAGGCGCTCGCATGAGGCTGTTCCAGTATGAGCGCGCCGCGACGCCTGAGGCGGCGGTCGCCGATTGCCTGGCGGAGGACGCGCGCTTCATCGCCGGCGGCACCAACCTGCTCGACCTGATGAAGCTCCAGATCGAGACGCCGGCCAAGCTGGTCGATATCAGCCGGCTCGATCTCGGCGCGATCGAGGAGGCGGAGGATGGCGGGCTGCTGATCGGCGCGCTAGTGCCGAACAGCGATCTCGCCGCCGACCCGCGCATCGTCGCACGCTACGAGGTGCTGGCGCGCGCGCTGCTTGCGGGGGCAAGCGGGCAGCTGCGCAACAAGGCGACGACCGGGGGCAATCTGCTGCAGCGGACCCGCTGCTATTATTTCTACGATCGCCATACCCCGTGCAACAAGCGCGAGCCGGGATCGGGCTGTTCGGCGATCGGTGGCGAGAACCGCATCCTGGCGGTGCTCGGCACCAGCGAGCATTGCATCGCCACGCACCCGAGCGACATGGCGGTGGCGATGCGCGCGCTCGACGCGACGGTGGTGACACTGAAGCGCGACGGCGACAGACGGCGGATTCCGCTCGGCGACTTCTACCGCCTGCCGGGCGACACGCCGCAGATCGAGACGGTGCTGGAGCCGGGCGAACTGATCACCCATGTCGCGCTGCCGCCCGCGGTCGACGGTGCGCGCCACGTCTATCGCAAGGTGCGCGACCGCGCCTCCTATGCCTTCGCCCTCGTCTCGGTCGCGGGCGTGGTGCGGATGGATCAGGGACGAATCGCGGCGGCGCAGCTCGCCTTCGGCGGACTGGCGCCGATGCCCTGGCGCAACGCGGAAGTCGAGGCCGCGCTGGTCGGGCAGGAGCCTTCGCCGGCGCTGTTCGAGCGCGCGGCCGATATCCTGCTCGCCGACGCGCGCGGGCAGGGCAGCAACGATTTCAAGATCCCGCTCGCCCGGCGCACCCTCGCCGCGACGCTGCGCGAGCTGACGGAGGCACGATGATGTTCGGTTTCGGCGAGGACAACGTAACGCTGACCATGGACAAGCCCCAGCCGGTGAGCCGGCTGGACACGACCGTGCAGGGTCTGGTCGGCACCGGCGTGGAACGGGTCGACGGGCCGGCCAAGGTCTCGGGTCGCGCGACCTATGCGGCGGAATACCGGATCGACGATGTCGCCTATGGCGTGCTGGTCGGCGCGGGGATCGGCAAGGGCAAGGTCGTGTCGATCGATGCCGATGCGGTGAAGAGCCTGCCCGGCGTGATCGACGTGGTCACCGACTACGATACCTTCATCCGCGTGTCGCAGCAGGGCGGCGAGACGGAGGCGCCGACGCAAGGTGTTCGCGATGTCGAATATTTCGGTGAGATCGTCGCGATCGTGCTCGGCGAGACCTATGAGGCGGCGCGCGACGCGGCGCTGCGGCTGCCGATCGACTATGAGACGGAGGAAGGCGTCTTCGCCTTCTCGATGGAGGCGGAGCGTGACGGCGACCTGCCGCCGAACAACACGCCCGCCCAGTCGGCGCAGGGCGATGTCGAGGCGGCGATGGCCAAGGCGGCCGTCACGATCGATGCGACCTATACCACGCCGAGCCAGAATTCGGCGGCGATGGAGCCGCACGCCAGCCTCGCCATGTGGGGCGAGGACGGGTCGCTGACGCTCTATGGCGCCTATCAGATGCCGACGTCCGATGCGCAGCAGCTCGCCGACGCGCTCGGCCTGTCCAAGTCGAAAGTGCGGATCGTCTCGCGCTATATCGGCGGCGGTTTCGGCTCGAAGCTGGGCATCGCCCCCGAAAGCGTCGCGGCGGCGGTCGCGGCGAAGCGGCTCGGCCGTCCGGTCAAGGCGGTGATGATGCGCCAGCAGGTGTTCGATGCGACCGTGCGCCGCTCCAATACCTCGCAGCGGATGCGGCTCGCCGCGACCGCCGACGGGCGGCTGACCGCGATCGGTCACGAGACCACCGCCTCGAACCTGTCGACCGAAGACTATTTCGAACCCGCCGGCATCTCCACCCACTTCCTCTATGCCGGTGAGAACCGGCTGATCAGCCACGATCTGGTGCGGGTGAACTGGCTCCTGTCGGGCTCGATGCGCGCGCCCGGCGAGGCGGTCGGCCTGCTGGGCCTCGAATGCGCGATGGACGAGCTGGCGGAGGCGCTGGCGCTCGATCCGATCGAGCTGCGCATCCGCAACGATCCGGGGCGCGATCCGGAAAAGGACGTACCCTTCTCGTCGCGGGCGCTCAAGGAAGCGCTTCGCCACGGCGCCGACCATTTCGGCTGGGACAGGCGGCAGGCGGCGGGCACGCGACGCGAGGGCGACTGGCTGGTCGGCATGGGGGTCGCCTCGGCGGCGCGGGCCAATATCCTGATGAAGGGTTCGGCCAAGGTCGCGCTCGATCCCGACGGGACGGCGACGGTCACCTCGGCGATGACCGATATCGGCACCGGCAGCTATACCATCCTCGCGCAGATCGCGGCCGACATGCTCGGCCTGCCGCTCGATCGCGTCCGGGTGGAACTGGGCGACACCAACCATGTGCCGAGCGGCGGCTCGGGCGGGTCCTGGGGCGCGGCCTCGTCGGGCTCGGCGGTCTATCTGGCAGCCCAGGCGCTGCGCGCCAAGCTCGCCAAGGCGATGGGCGTGGAGGAAGAGGAGCTGACGCTCAAGGACGGACAGGCGATCGGCGCCAACCGCCAGGTGGCGCTGGCCGAGCTGCTCGACGGCAAGCCGATCGAGGCGGTCGGCACGATCGACAAGGGCGCGCAGGAGAAGCTGACGACCCAGGCGTCCTACGGTGCGCATTTCGCCGAAGTGGCGGTGGACGTCGTCACCGGGGAAGTGCGGGTGCGGCGGATGCTCGGCGTGTTCGCCGCCGGGCGCATCCTCAACCAGCAGACCGCGCGGTCGCAGTGCCTGGGCGGCATGACCTTCGGGATCGGCGGGGCCCTGCACGAGGAGCTGATGCACGACGCGCGGACCGGCAAGCTCGTCAATCGCGATCTTGCCGAATATCACGTGCCGGTGAACGCCGACGTGCCCGATCTCGAGGTGATCTTCCTGCCCGAGCGCGACATCCACGCCAATCCGATCCACGCCAAGGGCATCGGCGAGCTCGGCATCTGCGGCGCGGGCGCGGCCGTCGCCAATGCGATCTACAATGCCACCGGGGTTCGCATCCGCGACTTTCCGATCACGCTCGACAAGCTGCTGCCGCACCTGCCGGCGATGTGAGGGAAGGGGGTCATCGGCCCCCTCCCAATCCGAGCACCGGAAATAACTGGCCTCTCGACGGATGACGCTGGCGAGCGGCCCCCTCCCTCCTCGCCCTGACGAGGTTCGCATGCCATAGGCATCACCATGAAGCGCAACCGCTATTATGACGGTCCGCCGTCCGACCATTATGACGGCACCCGCTTCTTCAACCCCGGCCAGCCCGCGACCGACCGCGGCCTGCGCGACATGCTGCGGTGGAAGCTGGCGGGCGGTGCGGCGACGTGGCCGCGATCCGTACCCGTCACGCCGGCGAAGCCCGAGGCGCGGGTGGACGGACTGCGCGTCACCATGGTCGGTCATGCCGCCCTGCTGGTGCAGGCCGCCGGGGTCAATCTGCTCACCGATCCGGTCTGGTCGGAGCGCGCGAGCCCGTTCCGCTTCGCCGGGCCGCGGCGCGTCACGGCCCCGGGCATCGCCTTCGACGACCTGCCGCCGATCGATGCGGTGCTGCTGAGCCATTGCCACTACGATCATTGCGACGTGGCGACGCTGCGCAGGCTGCACGATCGCGACGCCCCGCTGATGGCGATGCCGCTTGGCAACGACGCGATCGTCCGCGCCGCAATCCCCGGCGCGCGATGCGTGACGGGCGACTGGTGGGAGCGCTTGCCGCTCGCCGACAGAATCTCGTCCACGCTGACGCCCGCCTATCATTGGGCGAACCGCTGGCCGAGCGACGTGCGCATGGCGCTCTGGTCGGGCCACTGGCTCGACACGCCGGCAGGGCGGATCTGGTTCGTCGGCGATACCGGCTATGGCGACGGGGCGATCTTCGGCGAGATCCACGCGCGGCTGGGCGCACCCGATGTCGCGCTGATCCCGATCGGGGCCTATGAGCCGCGCTGGTTCATGGCTGCCCAGCATGTCAATCCGGCCGAGGCGGTGCGCATCCTGCGCGAGGTGGATGCCGGCCATGCGCTCGGCATCCATTGGGGCACGTTCCAGCTGACCGACGAGCCCCGCGAGGCCCCGCGGCTCGCGCTCGCCTCCGCGCTTGCCGCCGCCGGCATCCCGCCCCGCCGGTTCGTCGCGGCGCAGGTCGGAGGCACCTACGACTTCGATCCCGTTCGGCGTTGAACGGACGGGCCAGCAGCACCCGCGCACCTGCCATCTGTGTCACTTTACCCGCCACCGCCGGGTAAAGTGACATGGGTGTCAAAAGGCGAGGCCGCCCTTGCTTCCGCCATTTGGGGGATTCACACGAGTCGGCTTTTGTGCTGGATTCGTTCGCATGTTCCAGCCCGACCTTTTCGCCGCGCCGCCCCCCCGGCCCCGGCCCGTCGCGATGGGCCTGGCCGATGTCGTCCGCCGGATCGCAGAGCATTCGGCGCGCCCGCGCTATACGTTCATGGTGCTCGACCTGATCGCCCGGATCGCCCGGCCGAACGGCGAGGCGGGACCGCTGGTGCGGGACGGCGCGGCGCTGGTGCCGATCCGCGAATGGCTGGCCGCCGCGATCGCACCGAGCAGCCATCGCCATTCCAGTCGGCGTGCCGCGAGCGAGAAGGTGCGCCGCGCGCTGGCGGCGGCGGGCGCGCTGCCGGCCGATCCCGAGGATGCGGAGCGGCTGGTCGAGCAACAGGTGCAGGAGCGGCTGCGCGACACGGGCAAGACCGCGGTCAGCCGCGCCGTATCCGAACTGGTCGCGGCCGGGCTGGTCCGCCGCCACTATCAGGGTCATGTCGTCGATCACGAGAATCGCGGGGCGCAGCGGCACGCGGTCTACAGCGTCACCCCCGCCGTGCGGGCGGCGCTTGGCGGGACCGTCCCGACCAGCGAGGACCGGCGCGATGTCTATAGCCGTGGCACCCATGGTCACCCGCAGGCGGGCAGTGGCCGCCGCCGCCATCCTTAATCTGCGGCTATAACAGTTTTGTTGACGCTAAGCCGCTACGTGTCCGAAAGCGGAGGCGAGAGGATCGTGGCCCGCTCGGACGGGATTTCCCGCGGCGTACCTCCGGCAGGCAAGAGCGGTTGGCGTGAACGATTGGCAGATACCGGTTGAGTTGAGCGGTTCGGAGCGGTTCGAGCGGCTGGTCAACTCGATCAGGGACTATGCCATCTACCTGCTCGATCGCGACGGGCATGTCGCCAGCTGGAATGCCGGTGCGGAACGCTTCAAGGGCTATACCGCGTCCGAGATCATCGGCCAGCATTTCTCGCGTTTCTATACCGAAGAGGATCGCGCCGCCGGTCTGCCGGCGCGCGCGCTGCGGATCGCTGCGGAGACGGGCACCTTCGAGGCGGAAGGGTGGCGAGTCCGCAAGGACGGCACCCGCTTCTGGACGAGCGTGGTGATCGATCCGGTGCTCGACGAGACGGGCCGGCTGATCGGCTTCGCCAAGGTGACCCGCGACGTGACCGACAAGCGCGCCGCGGCGCGCGCATTACTGGAGAGCGAGCAGCGTTTCCGCCTGCTGGTGCAGGGCGTGCGCGACTATGCGATCTACATGCTCGATCCGGAAGGTTATGTCACCAACTGGAACCGCGGCGCGCAGGCGATCAAGGGCTATGCCGCCGAGGAGATCATCGGCCGGCATTTTTCCACCTTCTATACCGAGGAAGACCGGCAGGCCGGCGAACCGGCGCGGGCGCTGCGCGTCGCGATCGAGCAGGGCAAATATGAGGTCGAGGCCTGGCGAGAGCGCAAGGGCGGGCAGCGCTTCCGCGCCGGGGTGCTGATCGATCCGATCCATGACGAAGAAGGGCGGCTGATCGGTTTAGCCAAGATCACCCGCGACCTGACCGAGCGCTGGCAGGCGCAGCAGGCGGTGGAGCGCGCGCGGGAGACGATGGCGCAGGCGCAGAAGATGGAGGCGGTCGGCCGGCTGACCGGCGGCGTAGCGCATGATTTCAACAATCTGCTGACGATCATCCGTTCCTCCGCCGACCTGCTCAAGCTGCCGACCCTGTCCGCCGAGAAGCGCGACCGCTATGTCGACGCCATTGCCCAGACGGCCGATCGCGCCGCGGCGCTGACCTCGCAGCTCCTCGCCTTCTCGCGGCGCCAGCCGCTCAAGCCCGAACTGTTCGACGTCGGCGAGCGGTTGGCGGCGATGCAGCCGCTGATCCAGACCAGCGTCGGCCCGACCATCGACATCGCGATCGGCGCCGGCGAGGGGACGGTGGTGAACGCCGACCGCAACCAGTTCGAGACGGCGATCCTCAACTTGGTGATCAACGCACGCGACGCGATGCCGGCAGGCGGCGCCTTGTCGCTGACGCCGGGGATCGTCGATGCGCTGCCTGCGGCGCGCGGCCATGGCGGGGCGGAGGGACGGTTCGTCGCCGTGCGCATCGCCGATACCGGCAGCGGCATCGCGCCGGACACGCTGGAGAAGATCTTCGAGCCCTTCTTCACCACCAAGGCGCTCAACAAGGGCACCGGACTGGGATTGAGCCAGGTCCACGGTTTCGCCAAACAGTCGGGCGGCGATATCGATGTGCAGAGCGAACCGGGCGTCGGCACCGCCTTCACCCTCTATCTGCCGCAGGTCGCGCATGTCGGGGCGCTTCAGCCATTGTCCGAGCGCATCGGCGATCGCACCATGGCGACCCGGCGTGTCCTGCTGGTCGAGGACAACGAGGCGGTCGGCCAGTTCGCGCGCAGCCTGTTCGAGGAGCTCGGCCAGATCGTCACCTGGGTGCAGCACGGCGAGGCCGCGCTGGAACTGCTGGAACGGGCGCACGACAAGATCGATCTCGTCTTCACCGACGTGATCATGCCCGGAATCAGCGGCCTCGATCTGGCGCGCAGCATCCGCGAGCGGTGGCCCGCCCTCCCGGTGGTGCTGACCACCGGATACAGCCACGCCTTGGCCGCCGAGCAGGATCACGGGTTCCCGCTGCTGCGCAAACCCTATTCGGTCGAGGGCATCGTCGAGATTCTGGGCTGAGTCTGGATCGGCCGTTACGAAGCGTCGTCACGGAAATGGCCGGTGCCCCGGGGGAGCCGATGCTGGAGTCAGTGCGAGGAAGCCGCAGGCTTAGGCGGAACGACGACCTGCCGGGATTGATCGGATCGAAGGAGAGGTCCGGAAGTGGGCGGTGTTGGGGCGCACCCGCCCCGACACCGCCCACCGCCATCGCCGATCAGCGAATGCGATGGCCGTAGACGTCCTGCACCTCGACGGGGCCGAGATTGAGCGCGCGGATCTCCGGCTCGATCTTGCGCAGGTCGCCCGCGATCGCCCACACGAAGTCGTCGGCATGGAAGGTCTCGCGCGCGACCTTCTGGGCCTCGTCGAGCGTGATGCTGTCGATCACCGCGGGCATCGACTGCAGATAGTCGAGCGGCATGCCGCGTTCCTGCGCGTCCATCATCGCCATCACATAGTTGCGATTGCTGGTCAGCACGGTCTTGAGCTTGTTGAGCACCGTGGTCTTCTGATCCTGCAGCTCGGTGGCGGTCAGCGGCCGATCGGCGTTGAAGTCGCGGATCTCGCGCAGCACCTCCCGGATCGCATCGGCGGTGTGATCGGCCTGGATCGCTCCCTTGACATAGAAGGTCCGCTGCGACCGCAGCGATCCGCCCAGGTTCGAGCGGATGCCATAGGTCCAGCCCTTGTCCTCGCGCAGGTTGAGGTTGATCCGGCTGGTGAAGGCGCCGCCCAGCGCGCCGTTCGCCAGCACCTCCGCCATCGAGCGGCGCGGCTCCCACATCTCCATCAGCCGGCCGCCGAGCACCTGGCTCTGCGTCGCGCCGGGAATATCGATCAGCACCACCCGCACGCCGGTCGGCCGGGCGGCCGGAACGTCGACGGTCGGCGCCGGCTTGACGCCCTGATGCCAGCCGGCGAGGTTCGCCTCCATCAGCGCCCGCGCATGCTCCAGGGTGATGTCGCCGACGAAATAGGCGGTCATGTTCGCCGGGCTGAGTTCGTGCTGGTAGAAATCGAGCATCGCCGCCCGCGAGATCGACTTGGCCTCGTCCCGCGTTTCGATATGGCCGACCGGATGGTCCTTGCCCCATAGCGCCTGGCTGAACACCGCCTCAAGCGCCCCGGACGGATTGCGTTCGTAGCTGTCGAAGCTCTGATCGACCGCCAGCCGATGCTCGTCGACCTTCTTCTGCGGGAAGAGCGGCTCGCGCAGCACCTCGGTCGTGAAGGCGGTCGCCTGGTCGAGACTGGCGCTGTCGGTCGAGAAGGTGACCGAGCTTTGCCGCTGGTCGCCGATGCCGACGGGATAGAGGGCGAGATCGCGCATCGTCGCCTTGATCGTCTCGGCCGGGTAGCGCTTGCTACCCTCGAACAGGCTGCCCAGCGTGAGGCTCGACAGGCCGCGCGGATAGTCACGGCCGATGAAGCGGCCGGTCGCGAAGGCGAAGGTCACCGACACGAGCGGCAGCTTGGGCCGGCGTACGACGACCAGCTGTGCTCCGTTCGACAGCGTCGCCCGCTCGATCGGCGGCAGCGTTGCGGGCGACGCGCCCGTCACCGCGGGGGTCGCGGCGACGGCCGGCGAACGGGTGCGATCGACGCTGTCGGCCACGGCCGGCGTGGTCGTCGGCTCGGGATCGGTCCGCGTCGTGATGTAGGGGCGGGTCAGCCATTTGCGCGCGACCGCGGCGATCGTGGCCGGTGTCGCCTCCGTCTGCCAGCGACGCTCGGTCTTGAACAGCAGCGGATCGCCTCCGGCCAGTTCGCCCTCCTCGAGGATGCCGCCGACCGACTGTGGATCCTCGAGCCCGGCCAGCAGATCCTTGTCGGCGGTCCGGCGATATTGCTGGAGCATGCGCGCATTGGGTCCGTCGCGCAGTTGCGCGGCCATCACCGCATCGATCCGGCGCTCGACCTCGGCGATGTCCGCACCCGGCTTCAGGTCGACGCTGACGGTGAAGATGCCGTTGACGAACGAGTCCTGGAATATCGCGCCCACGGAGAGCGCCGGCCCGTCATGTTCGACGAGCGCCGCGTTGAGCGGCGCGTCGGGGCTGCCCGACAGGGTGCTGGCCATCAGGTTGAGCAGCGTGCCCTCGCGCTCGTCGCCGCTCGGCACGGGCCAGGTCCGCGAGAGCGTGACATGGCCGTCCTTGCCGTAGAAGTGCAGATCCTTGTGTTCGCCCAGCGTCGGCACCCAGCGGGCGATCGACTGGGTCCGGCTGCCCGGGCGGACATCCTTGAAATATTTGGCGACCTTTTCGCGGGCGGTCGAGGCATCGATATCGCCCGCCAGCAGCAGGATGGCGTTGGACGCGCCGTAATAGCTGTCGAACCAGCTGCGCGCATCCTCCACCGAGGCGGCGTCGAGGTCGCGCATCGAACCGATCGTGCTGTGCGCATAGGGGTGGTTCGCGGGGTAGAGCGCGGCGAGAAAGGCGTCGGACTGGGCGTCGCTCGCCGCCGTCCCGTGCTGGCGCTTCTCGTTCTTCACCACCGCGCGCTGACTGTCGAGCGCCTTGGCATCGATCGCGCCGAGCAGATACTGCATCCGGTCGCTTTCCATCCACAGCGCGAGGTCGAGCGCCTGGGTCGGGATGATCTCGAAATAGCGGGTGCGATCGGTGGTGGTGTTGCCGTTGATGTTGATCGCGCCGGCTTGGTTGAGGCGCGAGAAATACTCGTCCTTCCGATTCGGCGTCTCCTGGAACATCATATGTTCGAACAGATGGGCGAAGCCGGTTTTTCCTTCCGGTTCGTCCTTGGAGCCGACGCGGTAGGTCAACGAGACCAGCACGGTCGGGGCGCTATGGTCCGTGTACACGATCACGGTCAGCCCGTTGGGCAGGGTGAAACGCTCATAGGGCAGCTTCAGCTGGTCGACCGGATCCGCCGTCGTCGCGGCAGGGGCCGCGGCGACAGCCGCACGCGCGTCCGACGCGTCCGCCACGAGCAAGCAACCAGCTGCAAAGAAACCGTATTTGACCACGCCGTACTTCATCTTTCCCCCACTTCGTGACGATAGCGGGAGTCGTGTCCCGCTATCACGTCGATGACATCGTATAATTCATATCTTGAAATTCAAAATGGATTCTCACTAGAAGTCTGTCGGGGTGTCCTCATCATCAATTGCTAGATTAACTACCGCAAAATCCGAAAAGGATGTCGGCTGTGATCTATGTATTTGATTTTCATTCGAGGACGTTACTGCTGAGGGGGAAGAATGATCTGTCGGACACGGTTGGGTCGTAACCTGTTGCTGGGTGCCGCGGCGATGAGCGCCCTTGCGGGCGCCGATGCGGCGGCCAAGACGCGCGGCAAGCCTGCGCCAGCGCCGGCGTCTGCCGAACCGGTGCCGGCGTCTGCCGAAAAGGCCGGCGACGATGCCTCGGGCGAAAACATCACCGTCACCGGCTCCCGGCTGAGCGGCTATGATCCGACCAGCGACGTGAGGGTCTATACCGCGGACGACATCAAGGCGCTGGGCGTCTCCAGCATCCAAGACTTCATCCGCACGCTGCCGCAGAACCAGGCCTCGGTCGGCTACGGCATCAACAATCGCGAGCGTACGGAGGTAAAGTTCGACGCCGGCGGGCTAGGGGGCCTGGGGGTCGCCGGCGTCAACCTGCGGGGCCTCGGCACGCGCAACACACTCGTGCTGGTCAACGGGCGCCGCATCGCCGGCGCGGCCGGCATCGAGGACGGATTCGCCAACATCAACACCATCCCGCTCGCCGCGGTCGACCGGGTCGAGATCAACCTGAGCGGCAGCGGCGCGATCTACGGCGCGGACGCGCTGGGCGGCGTCGTCAACTTCATCCTGAAGAAGGGGTACAAGGGCCTGTCCTTCACGGTCCGCCACGAATTCTCCAGCACGGGCGCCGACATCACGCAGTCGACCGGGACGGCGGCGACCAGCTGGGGCACGGGCTCGATCACCGCGACCCTGTCGGCGACGAAGACGGACCCCGCCCGCAATGCGAAGCTCGGCTATGTCACGCGCGACTACAGCAGCTATTTCACGCCGGACGATCTGGCGGCGCTCGGCCGGACCTATTTCCCGCTCGATCAGCGTTCGGCGCTCGACGGCGCCCAGCCCGCAGCGCTGTTGTTGAGCTATTCCGCGCTGTCGAACGGCAAGCGCCGCAATGTCACCCAGGTCCTGCAATATCGCGGCCGGCCCGGCAGCACGCCGCAGTTCGCCGATCTCGGTCCGGTCGACCGCGCGACGATCGGCAGCGTCATTCCGCCGGACGCCGGGGAATATCACCGCGACATCGGCATGTCGGTCAATCTGGAGCAGAAGGTGACCGACCGGCTGCACCTGACGCTCGACTATCTCGGTTCGCGCGGCCGTTCGCTGCTGCGCGAGAGCTGGGACTATCTGCTGCTGAGCAAGGTTCCGTTCGAGCAGGCCTATAGCCCGATCCGCCGGAGCGACCTGCCTGCCAGCGCCGATTTCGGCGCGATCGCGGGATACAGCGCCTATTACTTTCCGCGCGCCGAATACGACTCGGGGAGTCAGACCCCGGGGTTCCAGCGGTCGCGGATCGTGTCGGACTCGGTCACGCTGGGCGCTGCCTATGAGTTCAGTCACGACACCGTCCTGCGGGCCAACTATACCGCCTCGAACAACCGGGCGAGCGGTGTCCAGCGCGGGCTGGTCAACGTGGTCGAGCGGTCGCGGACCGACGGCAGCTGCCGAGCGAACCAGAATTACGTCGGCAAGGTGCGCGATCTCGATCGTGTCGCAGCGAGCCAGTGCGCTGCCCTGACGAGCAGCGACCCGAACCTGGCCTTCAACTTCCTCAACGACGGCTCCAGCACCCGGGGTGCGCCGCTCTCCGTCTTCTTCCTGGACCAGTATCAGCTGGCGAACACCGCCCGTCTGCGCAACGCCGATCTGCTGCTGACCTCGGCGCCGCTCACCTTGCCGGCCGGCAAGCTGCGGCTGGCGATCGGCGGCGAGACCTATAGCAACGGCGTGACCGGCGAACGCATCCGCCAGGTGACGGCGGAGGCGGTCAATACCCGCATGTATGCCGGCTATGTCGAGGCGCGCGTCCCGGTGATCGGCAAGGCGATGGGCGTTCCCCTGATCTGGTCGTTCGATCTGTCGCTCAAGGCGCGTTATGACCGCTACGACACGCGCGGGCCGGTCGGCACCGTCGACAACATCCCTTATGAGGAGGGTGGCAGGCTGATCCGGGGCAAGTCGAGCTTCAGCCGGGTGAGCCCCGATCTTGCCGCCGCCTGGTCGCCCTTTCACGGGCTGCTGATCCAGGGATCCTGGGCGTCCACCTTCTCGCCGCCGCCCTTCACCAACCTGTACAATGTTAAGGGCGGGCAGGTATCGCCCGAATTCCTGTTCCTCGATCCGCTCGCGCCGGACGGCAACATCTTCCAGTTCCGCGATATCGACGCCGAATATCGCGGCAATCCGAAATTGCGGCCGTCCGTTTCGAGCAGCTACCATCTCGGTGCGACCCTGACGCCGCCGCGCTTCCTCCAGAACCTGTCGGTGCAGGTCGATTATTACAACACTCGCATCCGCGACCAAATCGGTCTGTCCACCGATCTCGAAAACCTGCTCAAGCCGGAAGTCTATTACGGCCTCAAGGACTATTTCATTCGCGATACCGGCGGCAACATCGTCAAGCACGTGCTTACGTCGATCAATATCGGCTGGGCTCGCAGCGAGTCGATCGACGTCAACGCCAGCTACGCCATACCGACGGCCTTTGCCGTGATCACTCCGGCCATCGTCTACTCGCGCAACCTGCGGCAGGAGACGTCGTACGACGGCAGCAACGTGATCAGCATGCTCGGCACGGCGCAGGGGCTCGACCGGTACAAGCTGATCGGCAGCCTGAATCTGGCATCCGCCAACTGGTCGGCGCGGTTCACGGCGCGTTACACGCCCGGCTATGACAACAATTACAACCTGCTGTACGACGACGGCCAGATCAGCGATGCCGATGGCGACGGGGTGATCGACAAGCCGTTCCCGGTACACAGTCTCACGACCTACGATCTCGCCGTGCGCTGGCGGGCGATGCCCAAGCTGACCTTGAGCTGCGGTGGCCGCAACATCTTCCATGCCAAACCGCCGTTCGCGCTGATCGATCGGCGGCCGTTCGACGCCTCGCGTTACGATCTTCGCGGACGGGTGCTGTACCTGGAGGCGAGGGCCGACTTCTGAGGCGATGCCCGGGCCATCGCCGCCGGCCTATGTCCGGGCTGGCGGCAATGGTCCCGTTCGGCGCAGGTCAGGTCGCCGTCCGTGCGGCCACTTTCTCCAGTACGGTCAGCGGCATGGCGCCCATCGTCAAGAGGCGGTGGAAGCGCTTGGGATCCCAGTTCGCGCCCGCCCGGCGGCGGGCGGCATCGCGGAGGCGGACCCAGACGGTGTGGCCGATCTTGTAGCTGCACGCCTGGCCCGGCCAGACGGTGTAGCGATCGATCTCGCCCTGGCTTCGCCCGCGCGCGATGCCGGTGGTGGCGATCAGATAGTCGGTCGCGGCTTCGCGGCTCCACCGCTTGGCGTGCATGCCCGAGTCGACCACGAGCCGCGTCGCGCGGAACAGCAGGGACTGGAGATAGCCGATCTGGCCGAGCGGATCGCCTTCATACACGCCCATTTCGTCGGCGAGCTGTTCGGCATAGAGCGCCCAGCCCTCGGAATAGCCCGAATAGAAGCCGCGGCGACGGATCAGCGGGATGTCCTCGCTTTCCAGCGCCGACATGACCTGGAGATGATGGCCGGGCACCGCCTCGTGGTAGCTGAGCGTCGCCAGGCCGAACTTGGGCCGGTCGAACGTATCGCGCAGGTTGATGAAGTAGATGGCCGGCCGGCTCCCGTCGAGCGACGCCGACTGGTAATAGCCGCCCGGCGCCCCGGCCTGGATCGCCTCCGGCACGCGCCGTACCTCGACCGGCGCGCGCGGCAGGATCGCGAACTGCTCGGGCAGGCGGCGCGTCATCGCCGCGATCTGTCCGCGCAGTTGCTCGAGCAGCGCCTCGCGGCCGGGATCGGTATTCGGATAGAGCTGGTCGGGCCGCCGGTTGAGCGCCACCAGCCGCTCGCCGACGCTGCCCTGGCTCATGCCCTGCGTGCGCAGGATTCGGTCGATCCGCGCCCCGATCTCGCCGACCTGGGCGAGGCCGAGCCGGTGAATCTCGTCGCCGCTCATCTCGACCGTGGTCGCCGCGCTGGCGGCCGCGGCATAATAGGCCTCGCCGTCGGGCAGTCGCCATACGCCGGCATCGTGGCTCGCCCGCCCGCGCAGCTCGCCGACAAGCGCCCGCTGGCGGTCGAGCGCGGGAAAGACCTGCTCGCCCATCAGCCGGGCGACCGTCGCGGCCCGGTCAGGTGGCAGGCCGGCCGCCTTCAGCTTGGCGGTGAGGTCGGTGGCGGGTCCGGTGGTCTCCGGCGCGCGGTCGCGCACCGCCGCCAGCTGCTTGAGCGTGGTATCGAGGATGAAGTCCGGCGCGAACACGCCCTTGGCGGCGTCCTCGCGTTGACGGCCCGTCTCGGCGTCGATCGCGCCGGCGAACGCGCGCACCCGTTCGACATAGGCGTCGGCATCGGCCGCGTCGCGCACGCGATGCTGATTGGCGAGGAAATCCGGGACGTCGCGATAGGCGCCGGTCAGCTGCGAGAGGACATAGGGCGCATAGCGGCCGGCGCTGGCGCCAAAGTCGAACCGCGCGCCGGCGACGACCCGCTCCAGCCCGTATTCGACCACGTCATAGTCGAGCTGCGCGGCCTCGCCCAGCGAGTCGCGTCGCACCGTGCGCAGGGCGGCGAGCTCCTGTCGCGCCCGGGCGAATTGCCGGGCCTGGCCGGCGCGAGAGGTATCGTCGAGCTGCGACTTCAGCGCGGCGCGGTCACCCGTGTCGAGGCCGAGCGAGGTCGCCTGTTCGGGGCTGTCCTGCAGTCGGGCGTAGAAGAGGCGATCGAGCATCGCCCGGAAATCGGCATCGGGCCGGGCCGGCGCGACCGCGGCGAAACCCGGCGCGGCGATCGCCGAGGACAGCAGACCGGTCGTGGCGAGGAAGTGACGACGATCCATGAATGCTCGCTTCTCAAATTCTTGCCGCTGAGGACGCGGCATGTCCGATGTGCCTGCGCGACGGCGCCTTGTCGACCGGATAGCCGCGCCGGCGGGATCGGCGACGGCTCAGGCGGCGCGACCCGAGGCGTCCGTCACGGGCATGGCGAAGGTGCGGGACAGGCCGTGATAGAGCTTTTCGCGGCAGACGAGCTGGCTCGTCGCATCGGCGATGAACGCGACGGCGAACATCGGCAGCATCAGGCCGCGGCTCGCCGTGGTTTCGGACAGGATGATCACCGCCGTGAGCGGCGCGCGGACCACGCCCGCGAAATAGCCGACCATGCCGAGGATCACGATCGCCGAGGCGGGCGAGCCGGGGAAGAGCGGGTGGAGGAGGTTGCCGATCCCGGCGCCCACCGCGAGCGAGGGCGCGAAGATGCCGCCGGGTAGGCCGGCGACGGCGGTCGCCAGCGTCGCCAGGAACTTGGCGGGACCGAACCAGAGTGGGGCGTCGACGCCCGCGATCATCGCCCGCGCCGCGCCATAGCCGGTGCCCCAGGTCAGCCCGGTCGCGATCCCCAGCGCGCCGACCACCAGCCCGCACAGGCCGGCGAAGGCGACCGGATGCCGCCGGGTCCAGCCGGTCGCGGCGTTGGTGCCGGTGGCGAGGATCAGCATCAGCCGCGAGAACAATCCTCCGGCCAGCCCGCCCGCAAGCCCGGCGACCGGGACCGCCGCCAGCGCGGCGGACAGGGGCATGTGCGCGCCGATCAGCCCGAAATAGACGTAATCGCCCTGCACCGACTGGGCGACCATGCCGGCGATGACGATCGCGGCGATAACCAGCAGCGTGACGCGCTGTTCATAGGCCGAGGCGAGCTCCTCGATCGCGAACAGGAGCCCGGCGAGCGGCGTGTTGAACGCCGCGGCGACACCGGCCGCCCCGCCGGCGATCAGCACCGCGCCGCGCAGCGGCACGCGCAGGATGCGGTGGCTGAGGCCCATCACCGCCGCGGCGATCTGCACCGTCGGCCCCTCGCGCCCGACCGACGCCCCGCCGAGCACCGCGGCGAGGGTCAGCAGCGCCTTGCCGGCCACGGTGCGGATCGAGACCAGCGCCCCGGTCGCGCGTTCGGGATCGGCCTGCGCGGCGATCACCTGCGGGATGCCGGAGCCGCGCGCGAGCGGAACGAAGCGGCGCGTCAGCCAGACCAGGGCGGCGAAGAGGGCTGGGGTCGTCAGCAGCGGCGCCCAGCGATAGCGCGCCGCATAGGCGCCGAAGATGTCGGCCGCGAGATCGGCGGCCTTGGCGAAGACGGTCGCCGCCAATCCGATCGCCACGGCGCCGGTCAGGATCGCCAGCCGGGTCCTGAACCGCACCGATCGCGGCCCCTGCGCGCGCAGCAGTGCGCGGTAGCGGGCGGCCGTCCAGCGGCGGTCGCGGCTGCGCAGTATGTTTTCGACCATCGCCAGGGTCTTTTCCACGGATCGGCGAGGGTTACCAGCGAAGGCGACAGAAGCGGCGGTGCCGCCCCTCGACCGGCGGCATGCGGCCCCCATCGCGTCTTCGGCGCGTTCTTCGACCCTGACGCGGGTTAAAGGGAGACGATCGGGAATGACGGATGGCACGACCCTGCACCCGGGAATGGCGCGGCGCTGGTGGTCGCAATGGGTCGTCGGCGGGGTCGATCACGACGCGGTTCTGAAGACCATCGCCGAGGATTCGGGATGGTCGGGCCGCTATGCCTTTCTGATCGTCGTGTCGGCCGCGATCTCGCTCCTCGGGCTGCTGATGCCCTCGGTCGCGGTGCTGATCGGGGCGATGCTGCTCTCGCCGCTGATGATGCCGATCATCGGACTGGGGTTCGGGATCGCGACGCTCGACACGCGGGAGATTCGGCGGACGACGACCGCGCTGCTCGCCGGAGCGGCGATCGCCATCGCGTTGTCGGTCGTGCTCGTCAGCCTGTCGCCGATCCAGACGATCACCAGCGAGATTGCGGGCCGAACCCGGCCGACGCTGTTCGACCTGCTGGTCGCGCTGCTGTCGGCGATCGCCGGCGCTTACGCCCTGATCCGCGGGCGGGGCGGGGCGGTGGTGGGAGTCGCGATCGCGATCGCGCTGATGCCGCCGCTGGCAGTGGTCGGCTTCGGCATCGCGACGCTCAACTGGACCGTGTTCGCGGGGTCTCTGCTGCTCTTCCTGACCAATGCGATCACCATCGCGCTGACCGCAGCGCTGGTCGCGCGCGTCTATGGCTTCGGTGCGCATCTCTCGCCCCAGCATACCGGCTGGCAGCTGCTGCTGTTCGTGGTGGCGCTGGGCGTGCTGTCGGTGCCGCTCGGCACCGGGTTGCGCCAGATCGCGTTCGAGGCGGTCGCGCAGCGCCAGGTCCGCGACACGATCCGCGATCGGTTTCCCGACGCGTCGCGCCTGGGTCAGCTCGACATCGACTATGCGGCCTCGCCGATCCGGATCCGGGCGATGGTGCTGACCCCGCGCCTCGATCCGCAGGCCGACCGGGCGCTGGCGAGCGACCTGCAGCGCCAGCTGGACCGGCCGATCGACCTGCATGTCGACCAGTTGCAGGTGGATCCCGATGCCGGCGGCGTCGAGGTCGCCCAGATCGCGCAGGCGGGGGCGAGCGCGCCCGATGCCGACCGGCAGCAGCAACGCGCCGCCGCCGATCTGGCGCTGATCGCAGGCGTGGATGCCGACCAAGTGCGCATCGATCCGCAGGCCCGGACGATGACGGTGCAGGCGGCGCCGCTGCCCGGATAGACGATGGAGGGCTATCGTGCGCTGGAGACACGGGCACGGCAGGCCCTGCCCGCGTGGACGGCCACGCTGTCTCCGCCGGCCGCGACCGCGCCGCCCGCCGTTCCGATCGATGCCGGCGTGATCGGCAGCGCGGCGCTCGATGCCGCGGCCTGGGGCTCGGCCCGGCTCGGCCGCGCGCTGCGGATCGAGGGGGGCAGCACGGCGCAGCGCCGCGCGGTGTCGGCCGGGATCACGGAACGGGGCGGATCGGCCGAGGCCGGTCGACCCGGCGGAGCCTTGCGACTGACCTGGACGCCGCAAGGGGATGATGCATGACACTCCGGCGAGATTTGGCTGCGGAACACAGCGGGCCGGCGCGCGCTGTGTAGCGGCATCAACCGGGAGCGCTTCATGCCTGACACCGATCGCCGTACATTGCTGACCGGCGCGGCGGCGCTCGCCGCGGCGTCGACCACCGCCGCGGCCGCGCAGGACGGGCAGGGGGCCGCCGCGGCGACCACGCCCGCCGCCTCGGCCTATCCCAAGCCGCCCTTTCCGGTGCAGCGCCAGCCATGGCCCGGCCTCGCCTCCAAGATGAATCCGCGCCCCGACCATGGCGAGCGCAGCTACAAGGGCTCGGGCAAGCTGGCGGGCAAGAAGGCGCTGATCACCGGCGGCGACAGCGGCATCGGCCGCGCCGCGGCCATCGCCTATGCGCGCGAGGGCGCCGATGTCGCGATCAACTATCTGCCCGCCGAGGAACCCGATGCGCGCGAGGTCGTCGCCCTGATCCGCGCCGAGGGACGCAAGGCGGTGGCCATCCCCGGCGACCTGCGCGACGAGCGCTTCTGCCGCAAGCTGGTGGCGCAGGCCGCCGACCAGCTGGGCGGTCTCGACATACTGGTGAACAATGCCGCCCGTCAGCAGACCCGGCCGACCATCGCCGATATCTCGAGCCAGGATTTCGACGATACGATGAAGACCAACGTCTACGCGCCCTTCTGGCTGACGCGTGCGGCGCTCGAGCGGATGGGTCCGGGCGCCGTGATCGTCAACACCTCGTCCGAGCAGGCGGGCGACCCCTCGAAGGACATCATCGACTATGCCATGACCCGTGCCGCGGTGCTGAACTTCACCAAGGGCATGGCCAAGCAGCTCGCCCCACGCGGTATCCGGATGAACGCCGTCGCACCCGGCCCCTTCTGGACACCGCTGCAGGTCAGCGGCGGTGCGACGCCGGACAAGCAGCGCAGCTTCGGCGAGAGCGCGCCGCTCGGCCGGCCGGGGCAGCCGGCGGAGATCGCCGCGCTCTACGTCGCCGCCGCCGACCCGGCGCTGAGCTTCTCGACCGGGCAGATCTTCGGGGCGACCGGCGGCAACGGCCAGCCCGCCTGATGGTGGCGCCGATCGACGCGACGACGCTGGCGGAAGCGATCGCGCACCTGCAGGCGTTTCGCGCGACCCTCTACGACGGCGACGAGGTGGATGTCGCTAGCGGCCTGCGTGCGGAGGACCTCGACATCGTCCTGGCCGCCGCGGAGCGGCAATGGGAGGCAGACCGCTCGGCCAGGGCGAGCGGCTGACCGCCAGGTCCGTCGCCCTTGCATAAGTCGCGCAAGGCAATATGTACCGGTCGTTATGGAAACCGCAACTGCTCCCGCCGCACGGGGGCGCCCCAGAGAGTTCTGCACCGACCGCGCGCTGGCCGCGGCGCTCGGCGTGTTCTGGTCGAAAGGCTATGAGGGCACGTCGATGGCCGATCTGACGGAGGCAATGGGGATCACCAAGCCGAGCCTCTATGCCGCTTTCGGCAACAAGGAGGCGCTGTTCCACAAGGCGCTCGACCTCTACGAGGCGGAAAAGCTGCAATATACCCGCGCGGCGCTGAAGCAGCCGACGGCCCGGGCGGTGGCCGAGCATTTCATGCGCGGCGCGATCGAGGCGCAGCTGAGCAGCTGCGATCCGCGCGGCTGCCTGGGCGTGATCAGCGCCACGGCCTGCGGCGCGGAAGCCGAATCGATCAAGGCGGACGTCATCCAGCGCCGCGCCTCTTCCCAGGCGGCGCTGGTCGAACGGTTCGAACAGGCCAAGCGCGACGGCGATCTGCCGTCGCATGTCGATGTCGCCGGGCTGACCAGCCTGCTCTACGCCATCCTTCAGGGGATGGCGGTGCAGGCCGGGTCCGGTGCGAGCCGTGCCGATCTGGAGCGGGTGGTCGAGACGAGCCTGGCGCTCTGGCCGGGCCGCTAAAAAACGTACCGGGCGGTATAGAAAGCCATTGACGCTCCCGGCTTCCGCTTATATACCGACCAGTATAGAAAGTGGCGCCGGATGATCGGCCCCCGGCCTTCGACAGGGGGCCGCAGGCCGCCACCCGACGACGACGATGACAGCGTCCCGTAACCGGCGTCGTCATTGATCAGCGTAACGACTGCAAGACACCGATCGCTCGCCCCGTTCGCGGCGGGTAGGTGCGATGCCATGCCCGTCTGCCGCCGGCTCGTCCGGACGGCGAAGGATGGATCGCGCCTGCCTGCCCCGCGGCCGGGGCCATGAAGGGAGACAGATCATGGCCTATATGGATTTCACGCGCGATCCGCTGCTCGCCCCCAGCCTCGACGCGCCCCGTCACGATCCGGTCGAGCCCGAGCAGACCGGCCTGAGTGCGCTGGAGTGGCAGGTGGTGGCGCTGGCGCAGCGCGACCGCATGTCGTCGCTGAACAAGCCCGGCCGGCTCGCCATCGCGCTTGGTACGGTCTTCGGTCCGCTCCAGCACAACCCCCGCCTGGCCGACCCGAAGCTCGAGGCGCTGCGCCGGATGGCGGTGCTCAGCTGGCATCGCGGCTTCTCGGTGCCGGTCAGCGAGATCAAGGCGTTCCACGGTGCGGGCTTCTCGCCCGCCCAGTATGAGACCCTGGTGAGCAGCATCCTCGCCGCCCGTCCGCGGGTGCGGGCCTGATCCATGACAGCGAAATATCCTCGGCACGCTAACGTACCCGTCACGGTTTGACGCAAGTCTCGTTAACCATTGGTCCCTAGACGGGACCGTGTGAAAAACGCGTCGAATACGAGCAGTTTGGAGAGCAACGGTCGCCATCGGCGGGCGCTTGGCGTCCAGATCGGGCTGATCCTGATCGGTGCGCTCATGCTGATCGGCTGGCCGCGCGAGGATGGCGACGTGCTGCTCGTGCCACTGGCCGCCAGCCTGCCCTCGACGATCAACCTCGCCCTCGCCCATCATGGCCGCATCGTCGCGGCCGCGCCCCGCGTCGGCGGCGTGATCGTGCGCAGTCCGAACGGCGGGGACGATGCGGCGACCCTGATCGCCGCGCAGGTCCGCCACGGAACGCTGGCGATCGGCGTTCCCGCCGCGATGTGCGGCGCACTGGCCAGCCTGCCCGGGGCATCGGGCTGATGGCCCTCGCCATGCGACACCGCGCCCGCCGGCCGCTCGTCCACGCGCGGATCGGCTGGCTGCAATCCGCCAACAGCCTGGGCGAACTGCGCCAGCGCGGCATGGAGGCGATCGTCCTGCTCGCCTGGGCGGCGTTCGTCACGATCGCGATGACCAGCCTGGTCCTGCATGCGCCGGTGCTGCCCACCGTGGCGGCCGGACTGGCCGCGCTGTTCCTGCCGACCAAGCTGGCGCTGGAAGGGCGCCACGACGCGCCCGCGCGGCTGATCGTCGGCACGCTGGCCGCGGCGATCCCGGCGCTGCTCGTCTTCGCCCTGCGCGGGCACGACTGGCAGATGGACGCCCATATGTACTTCTTCGTGGCGCTCGCCACGCTGACCGTGCTGTGCGACTGGCGGCCGATCGCGGTCGCCGCCGTGCTGATCGCGGCGCATCATCTGGCGCTGCAATGGGCGTCGCCCGACTGGGTATTCACCGGCGACAATCATTTCGGCCGCGTGGTCTTCCACGCCGTCGCGGTCATCCTGCAATTTGCGGTACTGGCGGCGCTGGCGAGCTGGCTGACCCGGATGTTCGAGGCGCAGGCCGCGGCGGTGCGCACCAGCGAAGCGCTGATCCAGGAGGCCGAGGCGGCACGCGAACGTGCGACGTCGGCGCTGGAGGAGGTGAGGCGCTCGACCGCGGCGCTGGACGATGCGCGTCGCCACAGCCATGCGGCCGAAGAACGCCACGCCCGCCAGCGGCAGACCGAACTCGCGCAGCTCGCCACCGAGTTCGACGGCCGGATCGCGGCGATCATCGTCACGCTCGAACAGGCGGCGGGAGGCCTGGAGGCGATGTCGTGCAAGCTCGAAGCGCTGGCGAACGACGTGCAGGGGCAGGCGCGCGACGTCAGCGCCAGCACCGCCGATGCGACGGCGGAGATCAGCCATGTCGCCAGTGCTCTGACGACGCTCGGCTCGTCGATCGGCTCGATCGCGGCGGGCGCGGATCAGCAACGGAGCCTGACCTCCGCCGGCCGCGTCCAGGGGCAGCGCAGCGTCGAGACGATCGCGCGTCTGGTCTGCGGGGTCGACGAGATCGAGGCATTCCTCGACCAGATCCGGGCGATCGCGGCGAAGACCAACCTGCTTGCGCTGAATGCGACGATCGAGGCGGCGCGGGCGGGGGATGCAGGCCGCGGCTTCGCCGTGGTCGCGACCGAAGTGAAGGGGCTGGCCGGTGAGACCAACCGCGCGAGCGGCCGGATCATCGATATTCTCGGTGACATCCGCCAGGCGGTAGAGGCGGCCTCGACCGACGTGAACGCGGTCGGCGACGCTGTCGAGGAGGTGGCGAGCGCGGCCAAGGTGATAGCAGAGGATGTCGAGAGCCAGCGCCTGATCGCGCAGAACGTTCGCGAAAGCGCGGCCTTTGCGGCCGAGCGGGGCACCGACATCCGCGCGCGCATGTCCGACCTGACCGCGCATATGGCGTCTGCCGTGCACCTGTCGTCGGAGGTACGGGCGAGCACCGGTGCACTCTTCGCCGGGGCCAAGGAGCTGCGCGCGTCCTCCGACCGGTTCGTCTCCGCGCTGCGGCTGATACCGGGTGGGCACGCGGCGTAGCGGCGGGCAAGGCTCCGATCGCTCGGGGCGGACGCCGGCCGCGCCTTTGACAAAGCCGTCCCGGCCTCTACCGCTGGGTGAGTCGACGGCCCGGACGATGTCCGTCCGGCCCGTGCGGCGGAGGGCGCGATGATCCATCGCCGGTCGATCCTGCTCCACGCGCTGGCGCTGCCCGCCTGGCCGGCGCTGGCCCGCGCGGCGCAGGAGCGGATCGAGGATCTGCTCGCGCGGATGACCCTGGCGGAGAAGGCGGGGCAGCTGTCCTGCTTCTCCGACACGGTGCGGCCGCTTGGCCGCGCGACCAATCCCGGCGAGGCGGCGCGCGATGCGGATGCGATGCTCGCCGCCATCCGCGCGGGGCAGGTGGGAATGCTGTTCAACGGCCATGGCGTGGCGGGTGCGCGGCGGGCGCAGCGCGCGGCGTTGCAGAGCCGGCTGGGCATCCCGCTCGTCTTCGCGGCCGACGTGATCCACGGATACGAGACGATCTTTCCGATCCCGCTGGCCGAGGCCGCCGCCTTCGATCCCGCCCTGTCCGAACGGGTCGCACGCGCCGTCGCGCGGGAGGCGACGGCCGGCGGGCTCCACTGGACCTTCGCGCCGATGGTCGACGTGGCGCGCGATCAGCGCTGGGGCCGGGTCGCCGAAGGGGCGGGAGAGGACGTGCATCTCGGCGCCGTGCTCGCCGCGGCGCGGGTGCGCGGGTTCCAGGGCAACGACCTGTCGGCCGAGGATGCGCTCTGCGCCACGCCCAAGCATTTCGCCGGCTATGGCGCGGTGACGGGCGGGATGGAATATGGCGCTGTCGACATGGCTCCGACGACCTTGCAGGCCGTGCATCTGCCGCCCTTCGAAGCGGCGTTCGCGGCAGGGGCGGGAGCGGTGATGGCGAGCTTCACCGACGTCAACGGTGTACCCGCCACGGCCAACCGGCCGCTGCTGACCGGCATCCTGCGCGACCAGCTTCGTTTTGCGGGACCATGCGTGTCGGACTATGCCGCCGACCGCGAGCTGATCGCGCATGGCGCTGCGGCGGACGAGGCGGATGCCGCGCGCCGCGCGATCCTTGCCGGCACCGACATCAGCATGCAGAGCGGGCTCTACAATGCCCATCTCCCGGCGCTGGTCGCGGACGGGCGCGTGCCGATCGCGCGGGTGGACGAGGCGGTGCGGCGGGTGCTGGCGCTCAAGCTGCGGCTGGGCCTGTTCGACCGGCCCTATCGCTCGCTCGACCCCGATGCCGAGCGGACCCGGATCGCCACCCCCGCCACCCGGCAGCTGGCGCGCGAGGCGGCGGAGCGCGAAATCGTGCTGTTGCGCAACGAGGGCGCGGTACTGCCGCTCCGTGCCGATGTAAGCCGCATCGCGCTGATCGGCCCCTGCGCCGCCGGCGTCGACCAGCTGGACGGCCCGTGGAGCTTCGCGGGATACCGGCGGACAGGTGTCGACCTCGCCACCGCCTTGCGCGAGCGCCTGGGAGCTCGGCTGGTGGTCGAGCCAGGCTGCGCGATCGACGCGCCGGTCGCGGGCAGCCTCGCTCGCGCGGTGGCGGCCGCACGCGCGGCCGACGTGGTGCTGCTCGCGATCGGCGAGGGCGCCGATATGTCGGGCGAGGCGAACAGCCGCAGCGCCATCACCCTGCCTGCCGCGCAACAGGCGCTCGCCGAGGCGGTCGCCGCCACGGGCACGCCGATGGTCGTCGTGCTGCGCCATGGCCGGGCGCTGGCGCTCGAAGGCGCGGTGGCGGATGCGCCCGCGATCCTCGCGACCTGGTTCCTCGGCTGCGAGACCGGTCCGGCGATCGCCGCCATCCTGTTCGGGGACCGCGAGCCGACCGGACGGCTGCCGGTCAGCTTCCCCTTCGCCACCGGGCAGCAGCCATGGTCCTACGATCGACTGCCGACCGGCCGGCCGCCGCCGGATCCGCCTGCGCCGCAGGGCGGCACCGGGCGGTGGCGCGACGCGCCGGATGCGCCGCGTTACGCCTTCGGCCATGGGCTCGGCTATACCCGCTTCACGCTGGACGACGTGACCGTGCCGCCGGTGCTGGGCAATGCCGGCGCGGTCCGGGTGACGGTGCGCAATCGCGGTGCGCGGCGCGGCAGCCATGTCGTGCAGCTCTATGTCCGCCAGCGGGTGGCGAGCCGGGCACGGCCGGTGCGCCAGCTCAAGGGCTTCGCGCGGGTGACGCTCGATCCGGGCGAGAGCCGGACGCTGGCGATCCCGCTTGGGCGGCAGGATCTGGCGATCGTCGACGAGGCGGGCGTGCGGCAGGTCGAGCCCGGTACGGTCGACCTATGGGTTGCGGCGAGCGCGAGCGATGCGGGGCTGCACGCGACCACGCAGCTCGCCTGATCGATGGGGCCGGGCAGCACCCGGCCACCGCGCACAGACCGTGCTTCCGGCGCAGGCTGGGGCCTGCTGCAGGCCTCGCGCCGACGCTATGACCGCTGGGTTCGCCTGGCTGGCATGAGGATTTTGTTACCCTCGACGGATCAAAGTCTTAGGTTCGGCCGGGCGACTGGCATTCGCGCGCGCCTCGGCTAAGCTGGCCGGGCGATGGATCTGGTCTTCGGCTGGCGCACCGCTGTCCTCTCCGTAGCCGCCGCCGTGCTGCTGCCGCTGGCGGCTGCGCTGTCGACGTCGCTGCGCAACCGGTTGGCGGCGCGGACCCTGGCGGCGCTGCTCGTGGTCATGACGGGCGTGTTCGTCCCCTGGCTGATCGGCTTTGCCGGTTTCTACGATCGCTGGTGGTGGCTGACCTTCGCGCCCTTTGCCAACGCGCTGTTCGTGCCGCCGCTGCTCTGGCTGCACGCACGCGCGCTGACCGACAGGCGGTGGCCGCGCGGGGGATGGCGGCATCTGCTGCCCGGCGCGGTGCAGTTCACCTATCAGACGATCGCCTTCCTCCTGCCGCTGCCGCTCAAGCGGCGTTGGGCGGAGATGAGCTTCAGCGCCGGCGACATGCTCCTGGCGGTGCTGCTCGCGATCAGCTTCGCCGTCTATGGCACCTGGACGCTCAGGCGGCTGCGCCTTTATCGCCATGCGCTCGCGCAGGAGCGAAGCGACGATGCGCGGTTCGCCACCGCATGGCTGGCGCGGACCGCGACCGTGTTTCCACTGCTCGCCCTGGTCTGGGCGGGGCACCTGCTGGTCGATGCGGTGACGCCGCTCGGCTATGCGGGGCTGATGCCGCTCTATGTCGCGATCGCGGGCTTCGCGCTCTATCTCGGCATTTCGGGCTGGCGCTATCTGGTGCTGCCCTTTCCGACGCTCGACCAGCTGCGCATCGCGGCCGCGCCGCCGCCGCCGACGCGCGACTGGCACGCGCAGGGCCGGGTTTGGGCGGCGCGCACGCGGGAGGCGGGCTGGTATCGCGAGGAGGCATTGACGCTGCGCCAGCTCGCCGGGCGGCTCGGCAGTAACGAGAGCTATGTGTCGCGCGCGCTGAACGAGGGGCTGGGCATCGGCTTTTCGGATTTCATCAACAGCCTGCGCTGCGAGGAGGTGGCGGCGCTGCTGGCGGCGGGGGACGGGCGCGGGCTGCTGGAGATCGCACTCGAAACGGGATTCGCGTCCAAGGCGAGCTTCAACCGGGCGTTCCAGCGGCGCTATGGCCAGTCACCGAGTGCCTATCGCGCGTCGCATCGCACGTAAAAGGCAGCGTTGGGGCGATGCTGAGACGATCGCCGGCGGAAAGCGTGCTGCTGTCGGGCACGTCCATCCACCGTCGGAGCCGCCATGATCCCGTCCACCCTCACCCGTCGCACCTTGGTCGGCGGCACCGGACTTGCCCTGACCGCCTTCGCGTTGCGAGCGCATGCCGCGGCCGGTCCGGACCGGCTTTCCCCCGCCGCGATGCAGGGCGATCTGGCAGTGTTGCGGCGGGCCTATGAAGCGCTGCATCCGGGCCTCTACCGCTACAACACGCCCGCGCAGATCGCGTCCCTGTTCGCGGCGGCGGAGGCGGCGACCCGGTCTCCGCTGACTCTCCGCGCCTTCTACCTCCTCCTGTCGCGCTGCCTCGGTGCGATCCGGTGCGGGCACAGCTACGCCAATTTCTACAACCAGCGACCGAGCGTGGCGGCGGCGTTGTTCGAGGCGCCGGACCGGCTTCCCGTCGACTTTTTGTGGCTGGGAGAGGCGATGGTCGTCACCGCCGATCCCTACGCCACCGGCATCGTGCCGGGCAGCCGCATCCTGAGCATCGACGGACGCCCCGCCGCGGCGGTCCTCGCCGCGCTGATGCCGCTGGCGCGCGCCGACGGACACAATGATGCCAAGCGCCGCCGGCTGCTGTCGGTGCAGGGGGATGATCGCTACGAGAGCTTCGATATCTACTTCTCGCAGCTGTTCGGGCGCACCGCGTACCGGCTGACGGTCGAGGATCCGGCCGGCCGACGGCGCACCGCGCTGGTGCGCGCGGTCACGCTCGCGCAGCGTCAGGGCAGCGCGCATGCGGGGGTCGAAGCGACCGGCGCCGCGCCAATCTGGACGATCACGCGGCAAGGCGATGCCGCGATCCTGTCGATGCCCAATTGGGGCCTCTACGACAGCCAGTGGGACTGGCGCGGATGGCTCGATGCGGCGATCGACCGGCTGATCGCCGAGCGGGTGCCGCGGCTGATCGTCGACCTGCGCGCCAATGAGGGCGGGCTCGATTGCGGCGACGTGCTGGCGCAGCGGCTGATCGCGCGCGAGACGCTGGCGGAGGATGTCGACCGGCTGGTCCGCTATCGCACCCTGCCTGCGGACCTGCGTCCCTATTGCGATACCTGGGACCGCAGCTTCGACCGGTTGGGGGAGGGCGCGGCGCAGGTCGGTGCGCGCTTCTTCCGGCTCGACCGGTCGGATGCACGGATCGCGCCGCGCGGGCAGCGCTATGCGGGCAACGTCCGCGTGCTGATCGGGCCGCAGAACAGTTCGGCGACCTTCCAGTTCGCGGACTTCGTCCGTCGCACCGGGATTGCGACGCTGGTCGGCGAGACGACGGGGGGCAACCGGCGTGGGATCAACGGCGGCTGCTTCTATTTCCTGCGCCTGCCTGGCACCGGACTGGAGGCCGACCTGCCGCTGGTCGGGCGGTTTCCAACGAGGCCACAGCCCGATCTCGGGGTGGAGCCCGACATCGCGGTGCCGGTCACACCGGCGGACATCGCACGGGGGGTAGATCGCACGATGGAACGCGCGCTCGCCTGAGGGGCCGCGGCGCAGGTGGCCATGCCCGCCGGGGCACTCTAGGAAGCCCCGGAATCACAGGTCATTGGACGGGCATGCGCTGGCGGCGACGCAATCTGGCTTCGATGAGTGCCGATGTCGGCGACGGTCTGGCGCCCGGCGTGGAGGCGATCATCGCCGGCGCAGGTCCCCGGTCGACGCCCGCCCGCGGCTATCGGGTGACCGCGCTCGTCGTCGCCTCGGCGCTGTTCATGCAGCAGCTCGACGGCACCGTGCTGACCGTCGCGCTGCCGACCATGGCGCGCGACCTTGGCGCGTCGGCGACCAGCCTCAGCCTGGCGCTGACCAGCTACCTGCTGGCGCTGGCGCTGTTCATCCCGGCCAGCGGCACGCTCGCCGACCGGTTCGGATCGCGGACGATCTTCTGCGGAGCGATCGGCGTTTTCCTGCTCGGCTCGGTCGCCTGCGCGCACGCGGAGACGCTGCCGCTGCTCGTCGGGGCGCGGTTCGTGCAGGGCATCGGCGGCGCGATGATGGTCCCGGTCGGCCGGCTCGTCCTGCTGCGCAGCGTCGCCAAGGAGGACATGGTACAGGCGCTGTCATGGCTGGTGATGCCGGCGCTGGCCGGGCCGATCCTGGGCCCGCCGCTGGGTGGCCTGATCGTGACGTGGCTCGACTGGCGCTGGATCTTCTACCTCAACCTGCCGATCGGCATCGTCGGGGCGCTCGGCGCCTGGCTGCTGGTGCCCGAGGTGCGCGGCGATGCGCGCGCCCGCTTCGATCTGGCCGGTTTCCTGCTGTCCGGCGCGGCGCTGGGCTGTCTGCTCTTCGGGTTCGAGCTGGCGAGCCAGCCGGGGACCGGGCGGCGCGCGCTGGGGCTGCTGGCCGCAGGCGTGCTGCTGGCGCTCGCCTATGTCCGCCATGCGCGGCGGGCCGCCGACCCGATCCTCGACCCCTCGCTGATGCGGGTGCCGACCTTCCGTCTGTCGGTCATCGCCGGATCGCTGACGCGGATCACCCAGGGCGCGCAGCCGTTCCTGCTGCCATTGATGTTCCAGCTGGGCTTCGGCCTGTCGGCGGCGACCACCGGTGCGATCACCATGGCAGGGGCGGTGGGCGCGCTGGCGATGAAGGCGCTGGCGCCGCGCGTGCTGCGCCGCTGGGGGTTCCGCCAGAGCCTGATCGTGTCGGGCGTCGCGAGCAGCCTGGGCTATGCGATCTGCGCGCTGTTCCGCCCGGACTGGCCGGTCGCCGCGATCGTCCTGGTGCTCGGCCTCTCGGGCTTCTTCACCTCGTTCCAGTTCACCGGCTACAATGCCATCGCCTATGCCGATATCGACAAGACGCGGATGAGCGCGGCGACGAGCTTCTACGCGACCTTCCAGCAACTGACCCTGTCGTTCGGCATCTGCACCGCGGCGACCGTGCTCGAGCTGGGAACGATGCTGGGCGGACGGGGGCAGCCGGCGCTGGCCGACTTCTCGATCGCCTTTCTGACGGTTGCCACGATTTCGCTGACGACGCTCATCTGGAACCGGCGCTTCGACCCCGAGGCGGGCAGCGACATGAGCGGCCATCGCACCGCCTGACCCGGGGCGTCGCAAACCCCGGTGTCAGGAAGCCCTGCGCGATCAGGCCATGGCGCGGGTGCGCACCGCATGATCCGCGGCGCGGGCGGTGAGCGCCATGAAGGTCAGCGACGGGTTGACGCACGAGACGGACGCCATCTGCGCGCCGTCGGTGACGTAGAGGTTGCTGGCCTCATGCGCCTGGCCCCAGCCGTTGAGCACCGATCGCCGCGGATCGCGCCCCATGCGCGCGCCACCCATCTCGTGGATCGCGTCGCCGGGGACATGCTCGCCCTCGTAGCTGGTCACGTTCATGAGGCCGGCGCCCTTCAGCATCGCCTCGCCCTGCGCGCGCGCATCGGCCATCATCTTCAGTTCGTTGTCGCGGAAGGTGACGTCGAACTTCATCAGCGGCATGCCGAACCGGTCGACCTTGCTCGGGTGGAGCGACACGCGGTTGTCGGCATAGGGCAGGCATTCGCCGAACGCGGTCATGCCGAACTTCCACGGGCCGTAGCGGCGCATCCCCTCCTTCATCGACGCGCCGAACCCGACCGGGCCGGCGGCGTTGCGGAAGGCGCTGCCCTGATAGCCATAGCCGCGGCGGAAGCCGACGCCTTCGTCCCCGCCGATGTTGCGGAAACGCGGGATGTAGACGCCGCCCGGCCGCCGGCCATATTCGATCAGGTCCTGCATCCCCGGGATCTCGCCGTTGATGCTGACCCGGAAGATATGGTCCATGACGTAGCGGCCGAGCGTGCCGCTGGTGTCGAACCAGCTTCGCCCGCTGCCCGGCGCGCGCGAGTTGAGCAGGATCTGGTTCGACGCCATCGCCGAGGCGCAGAGGAAGACGAGGTCGGCGTTCACCACCTCGGCCTGACCGGTCTTGGCATCGACCAGGCGGACGCCGGTGACGCGCTTGCGCTGCGGATCATATTCGAGGTTGGTGACCACCGCGTCCGACCGCAGCGTCAGCCGTCCGGTCGCGCGCGCGGCGGGCAGGGTGACCGCCTGGGTCGAGAAATAGGCCCCGAACGAGCAGCCATTGCCGCACTGGTTGCGGAACTGGCACTTGGTGCGGTTCTGATCCGGCTTGTCCTCGGTCATGTTGGACAGGCGGGTGTTGATCAGCTTGCGCCCCGGGAACTTGCTCTCCAGCCGCGCCTTCAGCCACTTCTCCGCGACATTCATCGGCATCGGCGGCTGGAATTCGCTGTCCGGCAGATAGGGCAGATTCTCGCGCGAGCCCGAGACACCGATATATTTCTCGACATAGCTGTACCAGGGCGCGACGTCGTCATAGCCGATCGGCCATTCGCCATCGATCTTGTCGCGGGCGTTCGCCTGGAAGTCCTCCGGCGCCCAGCGGAACGACCAGCGGCCCCAGATCAGCGACTTGCCGCCGACCGCGGCGGGGCGGATCCAGTAGAATTTGCTGCCCTCGTCGAAGGCATAGGGGTTGAGCCGGTCGTCATTGTAGAAGCCCTGGTTGCTGGGCGAGACATAGCCGTAGCGCGCGATGAAATAATCGCTCTCGATCAGCGGCTTGGGCATCATGTTGCGCGCCGGCACCTCATAGGCGGGCTTGCCGTCATAGGGATAGCCCTCGCCATGCTCGACCATCTTGCCGCGATCGAGCATCAGGACGCGCAGGCCCTTTTCGGTCAGTTCTTTCGCAGCGAACCCGCCGCTGATGCCGGAGCCGATGACGATCGCATCGAACCTGTTGGTGGCAGCCATGTTCTTATCCTCTCCCCGCCGCGACGGTTAGTATTGGAGCGCGCGCAGCGTCCGGAAGCTGGTGGTGATGTCGGGCAGATAGGGCGCCGGCGCCTGATCGTTCTCGACATAGAAGTGGCGCACGCCCGCGCTGCCCTTCAGCCGGAACAGCGCAGCGAAGTCGGTCTTGCCGCTGCCCACCGCGGCCATGCTGCCGTCGGCGCGCATGTCCTTGACGTGATAGGCATAGATGCGGCCGCCCAGCCGGTCGATCAGCGCCGCCGGGCTCTCGCCAGCCCGTGCGATCCAGTAGAGGTCGAGCTCCAGCTTCACCAGCGCCGGATCGGTCTCCTTCAGCAGCCGCTCGTAGAGGCTGACGCCGCCGGGCTTGTTGGTGAACTCGAAATCGTGGTTGTGATAGGCGAAGCCGAGGCCCGCCTTGCGCAGGTCGCGTGCGAACCGGTTGAAGTTGGGCAGCGCCGCCTGCCAGCCCTGCTCGGTGCGGTGCTGGTCGGTCATATAGGGAAGCACGACGGTGTCGGCGCCGAGCGTCTTGGCCATCGCGACCTGCTTGTCGAAGTCGCCGAGCAGCGCATCATAGCCGATATGGACCGACGGCGAACGCAGCCCCGCGCCGTCCATCGCCTTGCGCAGCATGGCGGGATCCATCGCGTCGTAGCCGCCGCCGCCGAACTCGACCTCGCGATAGCCGATCTTCGCCACCGCGCGGAGCGTGCCGACCGGATCCTTCTGGAAGATCTCGCGGATCGTATAGAGCTGGAGGCCGATCGCCTGGAGGCGCGCGGCCGGGGCGATGCCGGCGAGGCCGAGCGCGGCGACGCCGCCCGCACCGGCGAGAAGCTGCCTGCGATGAAGGATCATGCGCTGTAGACCTTGTTGACCTGGGAATAGGGGAAGGCGCCGTTATACTCGCCCGGCACCGGCAGATATTCGCGCTCCTGCGTCATGCCGATCTCCGACGTGTAGTAGCCGGCGATGACGAGCTGGCGGAATGCCTCGAAAAAGGGAGCGCCGCCGGGGATCTGGCCGTTCATCGCCAGCGTCAGCAGCGCATCCTGCTGCGCCGGCGTCGCCTTGGCGGCCGAGACCTTATAGTCCTGCTGGCTGCGCGCCTCGATCGCGTCGAGCCCCGCGACGATCGGCACCCGGTCGCCGGGCAGCGCCCAGTCGGCGAGCAGCTTCTCGATATAGGCGGGCACGCCCGCGGCGATCGCGCCGGGCGTGTCGGTGGTGGGGATCACCCGTTCGCTCAGCGCGGTCATCAGCGCGCGCTGGGTCGGGGTGAAGACGGCCACGCTGGGCAGCCCCTCGCTGATCACGGGCGGGGCGAGCGCCGCCGCGGGGGCGAGCCCGGCGGCGCGGGCGATGGGGGCGAACAGCGATGTGCCGAACATCGCCGTCACCCCGGCGAGCGCGGTCCTGCGGTCGATCACTTGGCGGGCTCCTTCAGATCCTGCGCGATGGCGGAGGCGGGCAGCGGACGTACCCAGATGTTGCGGAAGGCGACGGGCGAGCCGTGGTCCTGCAGCTTGATCGGCGCGGCATCGCCATGCGCCTGATAGCTGGCGACCTGCCGCCAGATGGTGGTGCCCAGCATCGCCTGGTGGTTCTGCACGACCACGCCGTTGAGGATGGCGGTGACATAGGCGGGACGGACCAGCGAACCGTCGGCGGCGAAGCGGGGCCGCTCGAAGACGATATCGTAGCTCTGCCATTCGCCGGGCTTGCGCGACGCGTTGGCGAGCGGCGGCTTCCAGCCATAGACGGCGCCGACCGTGCCGTCGGAATAGGTCGGATTGTCGTAGCCATCCAGGATCTGGACCTCGTACCGCTCCATGAACCAGATGCCGCTGTTGCCGCGATCCTGCGAGCTCCTGGTCGGCGGTGTGGGCGAGCGGAATTCGAGATGGAGCTGGACATCGCCGAAGCTCTGCTTCGAGAACAGGTTGTTCTCGCCGCCGCTGCTCGCGCGCGACGGAACGACGAGGGCGCCGTTCTGGACCGGCCAGGGCTTGCGCTCGGCGCGCCACGCATCGGTGGAGCGGCCGTCGAACAGGATCACCGCGTCCGACGGCGCACCGCCGGGCTGCGCGGCCGGGGTCACGACGGGCGGGGCGGGGCGGTCGGCATCGTGGACGCGCCACTGGCCGCCCGGCAGCATCGGCGTATCGCGGAAGCCCGGCTTGTCCTGTGCTGCACCCGGGGCCGCGAGCAGCGGTGCCAGCGCGACGATCAGGGCGGTGGCGGCGCGCGTCGTCATCATCGGCTGCCCTCCGCCTTCAGATAGGCGATGATCGCGGCGCGCTTCGCGGGATCGGGCGTTGCGATCGGCATGCGCGTGCCGGGCACCTTCTTCTGCGGGGCGGCGAGATATTCGTCGAGCGTCTTGTCGTCCCAGCGCAGCTTGGAGGCCTTGAGCGCAGGCGAATAGTTGAAGCCCGCGACCGACGCGGCGGGCCGGCCGACGACCTTGTAGAGATTGGGGCCGATGCCGTTGCGCCCACCCTGATTGACCGTGTGGCAGGCGCGGCAGGCCGCAAACGCGGGCGGCGCGGCGGCGGGGGCCGTCTGGGCCAGGCCGGGGCCGGACAGGGCGACGAACGCCGCGGCGCCGAGGCCGGTCGCGCCGAGGGCAAGGAACAGCTTCATGCTAGGTCTCCGCTTTCGATCTCTGTCCATTTCGCATCGCCCTGCGCGTTGGCGATGACCGCCTCGATGAAGCCCATCGTGCGCAGCCCGTCGCCGACACCGGGGAACCAGCGCTCGCGTCCGCCGTCGATCGCGGCGGCGAAGGCACGGTAAAGATTGCCGAAGGCCTCGATATAGCCCTCCGGATGACCCGCGGGTGTACGGAGCAGCGCGACGGTGCGCGGGTCGAGGCCTGGACCTCCGGCGCGCACGACTTCCGCCGGACGGTCGAGCCAGCGCAGCGTCAGCGTATTGGGCTCCATCTGCGACCATTCGAGGCCGCCGCGGGTGCCGTAGACGCGCAGGCGCAGGCCATTTTCCTCGCCCGCCGCGACCTGGCTCGCCTTCAGCGTGCCGGTGGCGCCGTTGGCGAAGCGCAGCAGCGCGCTGACATCGTCGTCGAGCCGCCGGCCCGGCACATGGATGGCGAGATCGGCCGAGACCGCGGCGACGCGCTCGCCCGAGACATGTTCCGCAAGCTGGAAAGCATGGGTGCCGATATCGCCGAGGCAACCGCCCAGGCCCGCCTGCGCGGGATCGGTGCGCCACGCGGCCTGCTTGTTGCCGCCGGTGTCGATCGGCTGGCTGAGCCAGCCTTGCAGATATTCGACCTGGACGACGCGGATCGCGCCGAGATCGCCGCGGGCGACACGCACGCGCGCCTCCTCCACCAACGGATAGCCGCTATAGGTGAAGGCGAGCGCGAAGAGCTTGCCGCTCGACCGCGCGGCGGCGGCGATCGCGCGCGCCTCGTCGCCGGTCATCGCCATCGGCTTCTCGCAGAAGACGTGGAAGCCCGCATCGAGGGCGGCGATCGCCATCGGCGCATGGACATGGTTCGGGGTGACGATCGCCAGCGCGTCGATCCGCTCGCCTTCGGGCAGCGCGCGCTCGCCCGCGATCAGCGCGTCGAACGAGGGATAGACGCGCTCGGGGGCGAGGCCCAGGGCCGCGCCGCTGCGGCGGCTACGCTCGGCATCGGTGCTGAATGCGCCGGCGACGAGCCGCCAGTCGCCGTCGAGCGCGGCGGCGTGGCGGTGGATCGCGCCGATAAAGGCGCCTTCGCCGCCACCGGCCATGCCCAGTCGGAGTGGACGTGCCGTCATCGCCTCAGGCCTCCCGCCCGTCGAGCCCGAGCACGCGGCGGATCGCCGCCCGGTCGACGCCGCTCGCGGCGAAGTCGTCGAAGGCATGGTCGGTGAGGTGGATGATGTGGTCGCGGATGAAGGGCGCACCCTCGCGGGCGCCGTCTTCCGCCCGCTTCAGCGCGCACTCCCATTCCAGCACCGCCCAACCCTCATAGCCATATTGGGCGAGCTTGCTGAAGATAGCCGAGAAATCGACCTGCCCGTCGCCGAGAGAACGGAAGCGGCCGGCACGGTCCACCCAGCTCTCATAGCCGCCATAGACACCCGAGCGGCCGGTCGGGTTGAACTCCGCATCCTTGACGTGGAAGCAGGAGATGCGGTCGTGATAGCGGTCGATGAAGTCGAGATAGTCGAGCTGCTGCAGCACATAATGCGACGGATCGAACAAGAGGCGGGCGCGCGGATGATGGTCGACCGCGACCAGGAACCGCTCCCAGCTCGCGCCATCGTGCAGATCCTCGCCGGGATGGACCTCGAACGCGCAGTCGACCCCGCACTCCTCGAACACGTCGAGGATCGGCAGCCAGCGCCGCGCCAGCTCGGCGAACGCCTCTTCCACCAGTCCTGCCGGGCGTTGCGGCCAGGGATAGACATAGGGCCAGGCGAGCGCGCCGGAGAAGGTGGCGTGCGCGTTGAGGCCGAGATTGGCGCTCGCTCTCGCGGCGAGCTTGACCTGCTCCACGGCCCAGGCCTGCCGTTCGGCAGGCTTGCCGTGCAGCTCGGCCGGAGCGAAACCGTCGAACAGCGTGTCATAGGCCGGGTGAACGGCGACGAGCTGGCCCTGGAGGTGCGTCGAGAGCTCGGTGACGGCGATGCCGTGCCGGTCGAGCCGGGCGCGCAGGTCGTCGCAATAGGCGCGACTTTCCGCCGCCTGTTTGAGGTCGATCAGCCGGTCGTTGCAGGGGATCTGAACGCCGACATAGCCCAGGCCCGCGGCCCATTCGGCCATGTTGTCCAGCGTGTCGAACGGCGCGGCGTCGCCCATGAACTGCGCGAGGAAGATCGCGGGACCCTTCATCGCGGTCATGCGGCGGTCTCCATGCGGCGGTCGTCCCGGAAGGTGAGCTGGAAGAGGAGCGCGATCGCCGCGGCGGCGATGGCGGGATACCACCACATCGCATGCCAGTCGGCGATGGTCGGGGTCGCGGGCAGCTGCGCGTAGAGGAGCGCGCCGATCTGCGAGCCGAGCAGCATGCCCACGCCATAGGTGAACAGCGTCAGCATGCCCTGCGCCTGCGCGTTGACCCCCTTGGGCGTCGCGATCGTGCCGGTGTAGATCGCGCCGGCGACGAAGAAGAAGTCGTAGCAGACGCCGTGGAGCGCCACGCCGAGATAGATCGCCCACAGATTGCCGCCGCCGTCGCCGATCGCGAACAGCGCGTAGCGCAGCGCCCAGGCGACCATGCCGACCAGCAGCAGCGGCTTCACCCCGAAGCGGCGATAAAGCCAGGGCATCGAGAACATGAAGGCGAGTTCCGACATCTGCCCGATCGCCAGCGTGCCGCCGACATTCTCGATCCCCGCCGCGCCGACATAGGGCGAGGCATAGGCATAATACATCGCGAGCGGGATCGAGATCAGCGTAGCGCAGAGGATGAAGATCAGGAACGAGCGCTGGCGCATCAGTCCGAATGCCTCGACACAGAAGACCTGCGCCACGATCCCCTCGTCACGCGGCGCATCGGAGGGCACGTCGGGCAAGGTGAGGCTGTAGAGGCCGAGCGCGACCGACACGACCGCGGCGACCCGGAAGATCTCCGGGCTGGCCGACAGCCCGGCCCAGCCGACGATCAGCCCAGCCGCGATCCAGCCGAGCGTGCCGAAGGCGCGGACGAAGGGGAAATTGTCGGTGCGCTCGCCGAAGCTCTTGAGCGCGATGGTGTTCGCCAGGCCCACGGTCGGCATGTAGAGGATCATGTAGCCGAGCAGGACCCAGACGAAGGTCGCGCCGTTCTCCGGCGTGACCAGCCCCGGCATCGCGAACAGGATCGCACCGCCGACGAGGTGCAGGATCACCATCAGCATCTTCGGACTGACATAGCGCGCCGCCGCCATGCCGAGGAGGAAGGAGCCGGCGATGGAGGCGATCGGCCCCATCGAGAAGGCATTGCCGATGAGGTTGCCGATGCCCACCGTCTGCATCGCCAGGCCGAGCGTGACGTTCCACGCACCCCAGACGAAGAATTGCATGAACATCAAGGCACTAAGCCGAGCGGTCAGCCCGCTGCCGGCCGGGCGCACGGCAGCACCCATCGCTTCATTCGCCAAGGCCATCGAACGCCCTCTCCCCGCGCAGTGTGCCTGCTGTCTGACAAAAGGCTAGGCAGATCGCGCGGCGATGTAAAGGTTTACATCGTGACCATCGACTTCACTGCGTTTCGCCGCCATGACGGGGCATGCCGACGATCATCGACGTCGCCGCCCGGGCGGGCGTGTCCACCGCGACGGTGTCGCGCGTGCTCAGCCGGCCCGAGCGCGTCAGCGAGCCGACGCGGCGGCGCGTGCTGGAGGCGGTGCGCGCGCTGGACTATGTGCCGAACGTCGCCGCGCGAACGCTGCGCACCCTGCGCGCGGCCAAGATCCTGCTGACCGTGCCCGACATTTCCAACCCCTTCTTCGCCAGCGTGATTCGCGGCGCGGAGGAGGCGGCGCGCGATGCCGGCTATGCCGTCGTGGTCGGGGACACGCGCCACGATCCCGAGGTGGAGGATCAATATGCCGGCATGCTGTCCCGCCGCGAGGTCGACGGGCTCATCTTCCTGGGCCATCGGCTGCCCGCCAGCCTGGCGCCGCTGCTCGGGCAGCCGGGCGCGCCGCCGCCGATCGTCAACGGCTGCGAGTACAGCCCCGATCTCGGCGTCCCGAGCGTCCATATCGACAATGCCGCGGCCAGTTGCGACGCGATGGAGCATCTGATCGCCCTGGGGCACCGCGACATCGGGGTGATCAGCGGCCCGGCGATCAGTCCGATCAGCCGGGACCGGCTCGCCGGCGCCCGCGCGGTGGCGCAGGCCCATGGGCTCGGCGAGCGGTTGCTGGTGCGCGTGGCCGACTATTCGGCGCCCTCCGCATGCGAGGCGACGCGGGAACTCCTGTCGCGTCGTGTCACCGCGATCTTCTGCTTCAGCGACGAGATGGCGCTTGGCGCGATCAGCGCGGTGGGGCGGGCGGGGCTGCACTGCCCGCGGGACGTGTCGGTGATCGGCTTCGACGACCTGCCGTTCGCCCGCTTCTTCGAGCCGCCGCTGACCACCATCGCCCAGCCCCAGGCGATGATCGGCCGGCGCACCGTCGCACTGCTGGTCGACCTGTTGCAGGGCATCCACTGTCCGGACCGTCAGGAGACGTTGCGCCACGACCTGATCGTCCGCGCCAGCACGGGACCGGCACGGAGCGGCGGAGCGGGTTGAACGAACGCCATCAACGCCGGACAATACGATAATAACCGTTATGTTAAGTCGTAGGTCAGGCTGGTTTGCCAAAGCAGATTAGCGACCATGGCCGCCGCCAGCCCTATTCTTTTATGCCTCCGGGGGCGAGCAAGGTACTGATGTTGGACGGGAACTTCAGCGGAGCACAGCGCTGGCCCCACGCCGGAGGCGAAATGGCGGAACGGATCCGGCGCCATCCATGGCGTTCCACGCCGCTCGGCGCGATCGATCGGTGGCCGCAAGCGTTGCGCACCGCGCTCGACATGATGCTTGCCATGCCCGGCCCGGCGACGATCCTGTGGGGTGCCGACCACCTGCAATTCTACAACGACGCCTATATTCCGATCGCGCGCGATCGGCATCCGGCGCTGCTCGGCTGTCCGGTGGAACAGGGCTGGCCCGACGCCTATCCGACGATCATCGCCGACCTGCTGGCCGCCGTGGAGCGTGGCGAGGCCTGCCGGCTCGTTGCGCATCCGGTCCGGCTGATCGGAGCGGACGGGCGGCCGGAGGACCGGATGTTCGACACCGACTGGTCCCCGATCCGCGACCGCGCCGGACGGATCGCAGGCGCCCTCCAGACCCTGACCGAAGCGACCGATCGGGTTTGCGCCGAGGCCGCGATGCGGGAGAGCGAGGCGCGCCATCGGCTGCTGGTCGGCAGCCAAGCACAGGCAATTTGGGAGACCGACCGCGACGGGGTCGTCGTGACCGACAGCGAGAGCTGGCGGCGCTATACCGGGCAAACGCTGGACGAGTGGCTGGGCTATGGCTGGCTCGACGCGATCCACCCCGACGACCGCGGCTATGCGGAGGCGCAATGGCGTGCGGCGGTCGCGGTGCGGGGCCTGGTAAACGCCGAGTTCCGGCTGCGCGCACCCGATGGCGGATGGCGCTGGACCAACGTGCGCGCCGCGCCTGTTATAAGCGACAATGGCGCGATCGAGAAATGGGCCGGCATCAATATCGATATCGATGCCAGCAAGCGTGCCGAGGGGAACCTGCGCGAAAGCGAGGCCAAGTACCGCGCACTGTTCGAGTCGATGAACGAGGCCTTTGCCGTGGTCGAGATGTTGCGCGAGGCCGATGGCGGCTGGCGCGACCTCCGCTTCGTCGAAGCCAATGCCGCGTTCACGAGCCATAGCGGCCTGCCCTGGCCCGTCGGCAGGATCGCCACCGAATTGCTCGGGACGCCCGATCCGCGCTGGACCAGGCTGTGCGGCCGGGCGCTCGATACCGGCCGGTCGATCCGCAGCGAGGAGAGCGAGCCCGCCCTCGGGCGGATCTTCGACCTCAACGTGTTCGCGCTCGACCGGACACGCGACCGGGCCGCGATCCTGTTCACCGATGTCACCGCACGCCGCCGTGCCGACGCGGCGCTGCGCGAGAGCGAGGAGATACGGCGGCTGGCGCTCGATAGCGGGCGCATGGGGGCGTGGACCTGGGACACCCGGGCCGGAACGGTGCGCGCGGACGCCACCGTCCAGGCCCTGTGGGGCGTGTCCGCGACCGAGCAGCCGCATCCGGTCTCCCTCTATGCCGGCCTGATGTATGCGGACGGCGCCGCCTGGCTCGCTTCCCTTGCGGAGCAGGACATCGCGCCGGGTGCCGACGTCCAGATCGAGGTCCAGATAAAGAGCGGCCCGACCAGCGGCCATTGGGTCGAGATCCGCGGCCGGGCCGAACGCGACAAGCCCTGGATCATCAACGGCGTCAGCTTCGACATCACCGAGCAGCGGCTGGCCAGCCAGAGGCTGAAGAAGAGCGAGACGTTGTTCCGGACCATGGCCGAAGCGATCGAGGACGTATTCTACGTCACCGATCTCGATGCGGGGCGGCTCGACTATCTCAGCCCGGCCTACGAGAGTATCTGGGGCCGGTCGGCCGCAGCCTTGCAATCCGATCTGTCCGGCTTCGTCGACACCATCTTCCCCGACGATCGCGAAGGCATCGCAGCGGCCAAGGCCGCGCAGGCGCGTGGCGAGGCGGTCCATAGCGAATACCGGATCGTGCGGCCGGACGGCGAGATACGCTGGATCCTCGATCGCTGCTTCCCCGTTCCCCATGAAGGTCGTCGCCTTTCGGCCGGCATCGCGTCCGACATCACCCGGCGGCGCGCCGGGCAGGAACGCCTGCGCGCGAGCGAGGAGCGGCTGCGGCTGTTGATCGAGGGGATACCCCAACTGGTCTGGCGCTCCGCGGCCGGAGGTCATTGGACCTGGTCGAGCCCCCAGTGGCAGAGTTTTACCAGGCAGACGCTCGCGGAAAGCCTCGACCTGGGCTGGCTCGATGCCGCTCATCCCGAGGATCGTACGCTCGTCTTGCAGGCCTGGGAGCGGGCGCCGGCGCGCGGCCGCATCGATGTCGAGTTCCGCGTCCGCCGCGGCCGCGACGGAGCGTATCTCTGGCACCGCATGCGCTCGCTGCCGGTCCGCGCCGCGTCGGGGGAGGTACACGAATGGCTGGGCACCACCACCGATGTGCAGCAGCTCAAGGAATTGCAGGAGCGGCAGGCCGTGCTGGTCGCAGAGCTTCAGCATCGCACCCGCAACCTTCTGGGCGTCGTCCACTATCTTGCCGACATGACCGCACGGTCGAGCGCCGATCTGGAGGATTTCGGGGCGCGGTTCCGCGATCGGCTGGAGTCGCTCGCACGGGTCCAGGGGCTGTTGTCGCGACTGAGCGACGTCGATCGCGTCACCTTCGACGATCTGGTGCGCACCGAGTTGTCGGCGATGAGCGACGGGCTGGCGCGGGTGACCCTGGACGGACCGGCCGGCGTGCTTCTGCGGTCGTCCACGGTCCAGACGCTGGCGATGGTGCTGCACGAACTCGCCACCAATGCGGTGAAATATGGCGCGCTGGGGCAATCGGACGGCCGGCTGGCGGTGCGATGGCGGCTCGATTCGCCGCGCGACGGCGACCGGCCCTGGCTCCATGTCGAATGGCGCGAGAGCGGCGTTGCGATGCCCCCGTCGGGCAGCGCGGCGACCGGCGGCGGACAGGGGCGTGAATTGATCGAGCGGGCCCTTCCCTATCAACTCGGCGCGCGCACCTCGTATCGCATGGAGCGGGACGGCATCTGCTGCACGATCGCCATGCCGGTATCGATGCCGGTCGATGCCGCGCCGGCCGGATGATTGCGCCACACCGCGCCGGGCGAGCCGACAGGATGCGCGACAGCGATGCGGCTAGCGATCCTGCGCGCCGGTGCCCTGCCTCGCCCGGGGGATCCAGACGGTGCAGGAAAGGCCGCCGGTCGCCGCCGATCCGTCGGGCATGCGCGTCCGCCTGAAGCAGCCGCCCAGCGGGAACTCCCGGCCGAGCCACTTTCCCTGCGGCGTATCCTGTTCATAGGGGGCGATCCCCGCCCCTTCGAGAAAGGTCCAGAAGCGCAGCGCGACATCGCCGCCGCAGATATATTTGTGGCTGTCCTCGGTCTCGCTCACCTCGCCCGACGCGACGGCGGTGTCGAGACAGGCCGCGATCAGGCCGGGAACCTGTTCCGGAAAGGCGGGGGCGGCAGGTTCGGCGAGCAGCAGGGCGGCAGCGAGGATCGGCATGGCGGCCGTGTTTCTGCGGCGTGCCGGGCCCGGCGGCAAGGCCGGTCTGCGGCGGCGACTGTCACGATCCGGCTTGCGCGAGGCGTCGTCTTCGTTAGCGTTTGGGCATGATCACGCGACGCCATGTCATCGGTTCCTCGCTCGCGCTCTGGGCGGCGGCGGGGGGATGTGCCGCTCCCGCCGTGAAGGGCCGGCTGAGACAGTCGGTCAGCCGCTGGTGCTACCAGGACATACCTCTGGACAAGCTTTGCGCCGCGGCGGCGAAGATGGGGCTGCAGGGGATCGACCTGCTCCAGCCCGCCGAATACGAGACGCCGCGCCGCCACGGGCTGCGCTGCACGATGGGCTATGCCGCCGAGCTGATGACCATCCCCAACGGCCTCAACCGACGGGAAAACCACGACGCGATCGAGCGCGCCTTCCGGGTCGGGATCCCGCAGGCCGCCAAGGCCGGCGTGCCCAACGTCATCGCCTTTTCGGGCAATCGTCGCGGCCTGTCGGACGCGGAAGGCGCGGCGAATACGGTCGCGGGGCTCAATCGCCTCAAGCCGATCGCCGAGGATCATGGCGTGACGATCTGCGTCGAGCTGCTCAACAGCAAGCGCGACCATCCCGACTATATGGCCGACCACACCGAATGGGGTGCGAGCGTCGCCCGCGAGGTCGGCTCGCCGCGGGTTAAGCTGCTCTACGACGCCTATCACATGCAGATCATGGAAGGCGACCTGATCGAGACGATCCGCAAGAACATCCAGTGGATCGGCCATGTCCATACCGGCGGGGTGCCCGGCCGACACAATCTCGACGGCACGCAGGAGGTCGACTGGCGCGCGGTCGCGCGGGCGCTCGCCGATCTCAACTTTCAAGGTTATGTCGCCCATGAGTTCGTGCCGCAGGGCGATCCGCTGACCGCATTGGAGCAGGCGGTCCGCATCTGCACCGTCTGATCAGACGATCCGGTATCGCACCGATTCGCCATCGGGCTCCCGCCATTCCGTATTGCGCATCCGTCAGACCGTTCCGGCGGCAGCCGAACGGAATTGATGTATGCGCTATCATGGCATCAGCCTGTTGCGCGGCTGCCACATAGCTTCGACGAAGCGCGTTCTGTCCCTTGGATATCGTTGTTCCCACATGGGTTAGGGTCTAGCCGGAACCGGTTACGCCGCAGGGCGGACCCGAGAAACGTGTTTGGGGTGGAGAGGATGATGACGAAGCTGGACCGATTTGGCGTGCGCGCCGTGCTGCTCGCGGGAGCCGCGCTGATGCCGGCGAACCTCTGGGCGCAGACGACCACGACCGCCGATAGCCAGACCGCGCCGGCGGCAGGCGATACCGCGACATCGGGCACGCAGAACGACGATCAGGACGTGATCGTCGTCACCGGCACCACCTCGCGCGATCGTCCGCTGATCACCGCTTCGGCCGACATCACCTATGCCAATCGCGAGGCGATCGACCGGCGCGCGCCGCGGTCCACCGCCGACATGCTCGAGCTGGTGCCGGGCATCTTCGTCGAAGGCACGGCCGGCCAGGTTTCGAACAACTATTCGGTGCGCGGCCTGCAGGGCGGCGGCCAGCGCTTCGTCCAGCTCGAAGAGGACGGCATGCCGATCCTCTATGGCGGCGGCGGCGCCGACTTCTTCTTCGACCAGGACCTGACCATCGACCGGCTCGAGGCGGTCAAGGGCGGCTCGTCGGGCGTGCTGACCGTCAACGGCGCGGGCGCGACGATCAACTTCATCTCCAAGCGCCCCAATTTCAGCCAGGCCGAGGGGCAGGCGCGGGTCACCGCCTATAATTACGGGATGAAGCGCGGCGACTTCTACTATTCCGCGCCAATCACCGACAAACTGGCCTTCAACGTCGGCGGCTATATCCAGTCGAGCCCGGGCGTGCGCGACAATCCGTTCGACTATGCCGGCTGGCGGCTGAAGGGGATGCTGGAATACCGGCTCGACGGCGGCGGCTATATCCGCCTGTCGGCCAAGGGCGGCAATATCGAGAACGCCTATTATGCCGACCAGCCCTACAGCTTCACCAACAACAAGCCGGGCGGCATTCCGAGCCTCGACACGCAGTTCGGCAATGTCGGCGGCGACGCCTTCTCGAACATCGCGGTGCCGGTCTCGACCTTCGCGCATCCCAGCGGCTTCCGCGAGTTCCGCTATCGCGACGGCATCAAGTCGAAGACGGCGCAGGTGCGGCTCGACATCGAGAAGCCGGTGACGGACTCGATCGACCTGTTCGCCCATGCCCGCTACCTGAAATATTCCTACGACTTCAACGGCCTGTTCCCCGGCTCGGGTACCGGCAATGCGGGCCTGACCAGCGCGGTCAACTATCTGACGCCGGGCGCGAACTCGCCGATCAACGACCTGCTCACCGCGGGTGCGGCCGCCTATCCGAACGCTGTACGCTTCGGGATCAAGAACCTGCGCAACGGCGTGGTGCTGGGCGCCAACCAGACCGCGGCGCTCAACGCGCTGAACGGCAACGGCTTCCTCCAGCGCACCACGCTGAACCACGACTATATCGACGGTCGCGACTTCGGCGCGAACGTCGGCGGCCGCTGGGAGTTCGAGACCGGCGGCTTCAAGAATTCGCTGACCGCGGGCGTCATGTACTATAACGTCAAGCGTTCGCAGGATCAGTCGGCGACCGCCAGCGTCGTCAACGACGTCCGGACCAACAGCGACATCTACGATGTGGTCGCACTCGACGCGAACAACCAGGTGGTCGGCGTCCTCTCCGACAACGGCCTCGTCTCCTATGGCGACTGGGGCGCCGGCATCCGCGAACGCAAGGACTCGGCGGTCTCGCTCTACGCCAATGACGAGCTGGCGATCGGCGACCTGCGCATCGACGGCGGCATCCGCTGGGAGAGCGACGATGCGACCGCGCGTGACGGCAACGCGCTCACCACCAACCAGGCGGTGCAGCCGGGTGTCGTCGGCGTGATCCGCAACGTGGGGTCGAGCTTCGACGGCACCTATACCAGCCGCCAGCAGACCCGGCGCAAGGCGGCCTATACGGTCGGTGCGAACTACCTCATCACGCCGGACTTCGCGATCTATGCGCGCTATGCGAACGGCTTCCAGACGAACAATGTCGACCCGATCACCACGATCGAGCTGTACGAGGCGGGCGTCCGCTATCAATATGGCCGCCTGTTCTCGGGTTCGGCGACGGTGTTCCGCACCAACTTCCGCAACCAGAACTACAATTTCGCAAACCCGGCCAACCCGACCCAGCAGCAGAACATCAATGCCGACCTGCGCACCAACGGCGTCGAGATCGACTTCGCGCTGCGCCCGATCGAGTGGTTCACGCTGAACTTCCAGGGCGTGTTCCAGGACCCCAAGCTCCTGAACCTCGAACTGGACGGCGTCAGCCAGGGCGCGCAATATGAGGGCAATCGGCCGGAGCGGACCCCGGCGCGGCTGTTCACCATCACCCCGACCGCGCAGCTGCCCAACGGGCTGGGCGAGGTCTATGCCCGCTACAAGTATATCGGTCGCATCTATGCCGATGCGGGCAACGGCATCGCCCTGCCCAGCTATGGCGTGACGGGAGTCGGCGTGAACCTCAACCTGTCCGACCGGATCCAGCTCAACCTCAATGCCGACAACATCTTCGACGTGGTCGGCCTGACCGAGGGCAATCCGCGCCAGGGCCAGACCCAGGCGGTGACCAACGGCTATTTCTACGCCCGCGGCATCGTCGGCCCGACCTATGGCGGCTCGCTGACCTTCAAGTTCTAAGGGCGTTCGGCTTGCACGTCCGGGCGCGGCGGCTCACCAGCTGCCGCGCCCTTTTTATCGTCCCAGCTTCGAGGGAAGATTGCATATGAAGCGGATCACCTATGCCCTGCTGGCCGGCGCGCTGGCGGCTAGCGCCGGGATCGCCATGGCCGGACAGGCCGCGCCCGAACTCGCCTATCAGCTGACCGAGGGGCAGAACATCAACGCCTTCGTCCGCGAGGGACCGGTCGCCGCGCACCTGTTGCTGCGGAACGGCGTCGATCCTCGCATCCTTGTCGCGTTTCCCGCGGGAAACAGCGGCGTGGGCCTGTGGTTCAAGCCGCTCGCCGCGCCCGCCACATGGCGGCTGGAGCAGGCACCCCAGCCGCTGACGCTGCGCGATGCCAAGGGACGCGCGCTCCACGGCGTGCGCGCCGTCGCCACCATCGCCGCGCTTCGGCTGGAGGTGAAGCAGGCGGTGCTCTCCAACGTGCGCTTCCTGCGCGACTATCAGTCGGTCGGGCGCTTCCCGCCCGAGGTCGCCGTGCCGCTGCGCCGTGATGGGGCGCGGATGGTCTGGCAGCGCGATCGCCTCGACGGCGCGCCGGGCTATCAGCTAGTGCTTCGCGTCCTCGAAGGCCGGATCGTGGACGAGGCGATCGTCGCCGGGCGGGGCGGGCGCATCCGGCTCGAGATCGTCGCGGCGAGCGGCGAGCCGCCACTCGCCGGCATTCCCCTGCCCGAGCTGCTCAACGCCCGGGCCGCCGACGATCCGGTCGCCCGCAACGCGCTGCGCTTTCTCAGCTATCGCGAGAAGTTCAACGCCGGATCCTGGCGCTTCAACACCTATTTCGGGCGCGACACGCTGATGTCGCTCCGCCTGCTGATGCCGGCGCTGCGCCCGCCCGCGATCGAGGCGGGACTCGGCGCCGTCCTCGCCCGGCTCGGCCCTGCGGGCGACGTCGCCCACGAGGAAGGGATCGGCGAGTTCGCGGTGCTCGAGCATCGCCGCGCCGGCGGCAGCGGCGATGCCGCGACGCTCGACTATGGCATGGTCGACGACGACTATATGCTTGCGCCCGTCGCGTCCGCCTATCTGCTGGGCGATCCGGCGGCCGCGCGGCGCTTCCTGGCTCGCGCCATCCCCAGCGAGGCGCGGCAGGGAACGAGCGAAACGGCGGGCAAGGCGCTCGTCCGCAATCTGCGCTTCGTCGCGGCGGCGGCTAAGCCCTTCGCCGCGGCTCCGGTTGCCGCCAATCTGGTCGGCCTGCACGACGGTCGATTGACCGGCCAGTGGCGGGACAGCGAAGAGGGTCTGGGGCGCGGCAAATATGCCTATGACGTCAACGCGGTCTTCGTACCTGCCGCGCTCGAGGCGGGGGCGAGGCTGGTCGCCGCGGGATTGCTCGACCCCTATCTCGCTCCAGAGGACCGCGCCGCCCTGGCCGAGGCGGGGGCAATGGCGGCGACATGGCGGGCGCGGGCACCGGAGCTCTTCCGCGTCAGCGTGCCGGCCGGCGAAGCCGCGCCCCGCATCCGGCGCTATGCGCAGACGCTCGGCATCCCTGCCGGGCCCGCGCTCACCGCGTTGGGCGACCGCCCGCTCGTCTATCACGCCATCGCACTCGATCAGGCGGGGCGGCCGGTGCCGATCCTCCATTCGGACGAGGGCTTCGCGCTGCTGTTCGGCAATCCCTCGCCGGCGGAACTCGACACGGCCGTGCGCGCGATCGCGCGGCCCTTTCCGGCCGGACTGATGACCGATATCGGCCTGCTCGTCGCCAATCCCGTGCTGGCGAGCGGCGAGGTCCAAGCCCGCTTCACCCCGGCCGCCTATCACGGCGCGGTCGTCTGGTCGTGGCAGCAGGCGTTGCTCGCCGCAGGGCTGGAGCGCCAGCTTGCCCGCACCGACCTCCCGCCCTCCACACGCCAGCTGCTCGTCGAGACGCAGGCGCGGCTGTGGCGCGCAATCGAGGCGACGCGGGCGACGCAAAGCTCCGAACTCTGGTCCTGGGCCTATGAGGGCGGACGCTACAAGGTCGTCGCCTTCGGCGCGGGCAAGCAGGACGTCGACGAGTCCAATGCCGCGCAGCTGTGGAGCACCGTCTATCTCGCGGTGCAGCCGCCCCGGGTCAGCGGGCGGACAGGAAAGCGGTGATCGTCAGCCGCCCCTGCGCCGGATCGTCGCTCAGGGCGGCGTCCGGCGCGATCGCGCCGCTGTGGAGTAGCCGGCTGCGGTAGAGGACCGCGCGGTTGTACCGCGCCTCGACCAGTGCGATCCGCTCGAACAGCGGCGTGCTGTCGGCGATATAGGCGGGCGGCGGCGGGGCGGCGGCGAGTTCGTCCCGCAGCGTCTGCCGGTAGCCGGAGCCGCGTGCCGCATCGACCGTCTCGAACCCGGTCGAACGATGCCGGTAGAAGGCGGTGCCGTCGCCGGGGCCGAGATAATGGACCAGCGCGATCCGGTCGATGTCCACCGCATCGACATGCGGAATGCGCTGGGCGATCGCCAGACTGTCCGGCGGCTGCGTCACCATCGCGAAGCTGGCATCGAGTAGTGCGAGCTGCGTACCCTGCGCGAACACCTCGCGTAGCGTCGTGAGAAGCGGCGCGCGCACCGCCGCGAAATAGTCCTGCGGCAAGGCGGCGCGGATGCCGGGATAATGATGGCGACCCGGCTCGAAGATCGCGACGCATGCGGCGGTGCGCAGGGCATCGGGATCGGGATGGAATTGGTCTATGATCGCGATCGGCTGGCGCTCGGTGCCGATGCGGCGCGCGGCGATCGCAGGCGATGTCATGCGGAAGGCCGAAGGATCTGCGCCAGCGCGGCATCGTGAAGCGGCAGGGTCGGCGCGGCGCGCGCAATCACGTCGGCGACCTGTTGCACCTGGGCGCGGTTGGTCGCGGGATCGAGCGTGTCGGCGAGCGGGTTATAGCCGCCGGCGAAGACGCCCTGCCCGTTGAGCACGGCGAGCCAGCTCGCCTCGCGAAACAGCTCGTCCGCGTCGAGGATCAGCCGCCCGGACCGGCGATATTGCGCCTCGCGCGCCGACAGCGTCTCGGGCAGCGCCATGGTGCGGCACTGCTGCCACAGGGGCTCCGGCCGGCTCTGCGCATGATAATGGAGGATTAGGAAATCCTTGATCCCGTCCATGTCGCGTCCGAACACGTCGTTGAAGCGATCGGCCAGCGCCGGGTCGCAGTCGGTGTCCGGAAACAGGGTCAGCAGCTTGGTGATGCCGCTCTGGATCAGGTGGATGCTGGTCGATTCCAGCGGTTCGAGGAAGCCCGAGGACAGGCCGATCGCGACGACGTTGCCCCGCCACGGTCGTCGCCGCGTGCCGGCGGTGAAACGGAGGAAGCGGGGGTCGGCCAGCGCCTCCCCGTCGAGATGGCCGAGGAGCGTCGCCGCCGCCTCGTCGTCCGAAAGGTGCCGGCTGGCATAGACATAGCCGTTGCCGGTGCGGTGCTGGAGCGGGATGCGCCACTGCCAGCCCGCCGCCCGGGCCGTCGACCGGGTATAGGGGGTGGTCGTGGCCGCCCGGGCGCAGGGCACGGCGACGGCGCGGTCACAGGGCAGCCAGTGCGACCAGTCCTCATAGGGTTCACCCATCGCCCCCGCGATCAGGAGGGCGCGAAAGCCCGAGCAGTCGATGAACAGGTCACCCGCCAGCCGCTCGCCGCCTTCGGTAGTGAGCGCGGTGACGAAGCCGCGCTCCCCCTCGCGTTCGACATCGCGCAGCCGGCCCTCGACCCGGCGAACGCCGGCGGCCTCGCTCAGCCCGCGCAGATAGGCGGCGTAGAGGCCGGCATCGAAATGATAGGCGTAGCCGAGCGTCGACAGGATGGACCGTCCCTCGCCTGCCGGCTTGGCGAAGCGCCCTTCCGCCGCCAGCCGCGTCGCCAGGGACAAAGCGGACAGCGGCAGGTCGAGGCCGTCGGCCCGCGCCTTGAGCCAGCGATGGTGGAAGGCGACGCCAGGCAGCGTCACGCCATATTGGCCGAAGGGATGGAAGTAGCGATGCCCGGGCGCCGTCCAGTCGACGAACTCGATGCCGAGCTTGAAGGTTGCCTTGGTCGCCTGCAGGAACGCCGCCTCGTCGAGGCCGATCAGCTCGTTGAACCAGTGGATGGTCGGGATCGTCGCCTCGCCGACGCCGACCGTGCCGATCTCCTCGGACTCGAGCAGCGTCACCTCTACCGTGCGGCCCAGGCTGCGCGACAGGGCAGCAGCCGTCATCCACCCGGCGGTGCCCCCGCCCAGAATCACGACCCGCTTGACCCGCTCCGGCGCGCTCATCCGATCGTCCCTAACCGTTCGGCGGCACCGCGCAACCGTGCCTCATTCCAGCTCCAGGATCACCTGGTCCACCGCCAGGCTGTCGCCCGTCCGCGCCTCCACCGCCTTGACCGTCCCCGCCTTGCCGGCGCGCAGGATATTCTCCATCTTCATCGCCTCGACCACTGCGAGCGGCTGACCGAGCTCAACCCGGTCGCCGGGCGCGACGTCGAGTCGGACGAGCAGGCCCGGCATCGGCGCGATCAGGAAGCGGGAGAGATCGGGCGGCACCTTCTCGACCAGATGCTGCGCATATGGCGCGATATGCGCCGGCAGGACGCGCGCGACATGCGCCGCCCCGCGGGTGGTCAGGCGGAAGCCGGTGCGGGTCGGCGCCAGCCTCACGATCAGCGGCGCGCCGCCGACTTCCGCCTCCACCACCCGGTCGCCGGGCGTATATTCGGCCGACAGATCGAGCGGCGTGCCGTCGATCGCGATCGCGTCCGGCGACACCGAGACGGCGTGGTCGATGCCGCCGATCCGCACCATCCAGTCGGCAGGGGGGCGCAGCCGGCGGCCGAGCTGGCCATCGATCCGGCGCGCCCGATCGGCCTGCGCGGTGGCGGCGAAGGCGGCGATGCCGGCGAGGTTGCGCAGCAGGTCGGGGCTGGCCGGTGCGCCGTGAAAGCCGTCCGGATATTCCTCGGCGATGAAGCCGGTGGTCAGCCGCCCTTCGCGGAAGCGCGGATGCTGCATCAGCGCCGACAGGAAGTCGAGGTTGGTGCCGGGCCCGTCGATCTCGAACGCATCGAGCGCCGCGATCTGCGCATCGATCGCCGCTTCGCGCGTCGGCGCCCAGGTGACGAGCTTGGCGATCATCGGGTCGTAGAACATGCTGACCTCGCCGCCCTCGGCGACGCCGTCGTCGATGCGAACGATGGACAGGTCCTCCCCGCTCGCGGGGAGGGGGACCGCCGACCGCAGGTCGGTGGTGGAGGGGGATGGCCGGAAGCGATCCGCCTGTGGCGTCCCCCCTCCACCACCGGCTTCGCCGGCGGTCCCCCTCCCCACGCTGTGGGGAGGAGCGTATCTGACCAGCCGCCCGATGCTCGGCAGGAAGCCGCGATACGGATCCTCCGCATAGACGCGATTCTCGATCGCCCAGCCATCGATCCGTACATCGTCCTGGGTGAAGCTCAACGGCTCTCCGGCCGCGACGCGGATCATCTGCTCGACCAGATCGAGCCCGGTGATCTCCTCGGTCACCGGATGCTCCACCTGAAGGCGGGTGTTCATCTCGAGGAAGTAGAAGCTCTCGCCCGTCGGGTCCGCGCCGGACACGATCAGCTCGACCGTTCCCGCGCTGTAATAGCCGACCGCCCGCGCCAGCGCGACCGCCTGCTCGCCCATCGCGCGGCGCATCGCCGGGCTGACGAAGGGCGACGGCGCCTCCTCCACCACCTTCTGGTGCCGGCGCTGGATCGAGCATTCGCGCTCGTTGAGATAGACGATGTTGCCGTGCCGGTCGCCGAGCAGCTGGATCTCGATATGGCGCGGGCTCTCGATGAACTTCTCGATGAAGACGCGGTCGTCGCCGAAGCTCGCCAGCCCCTCGCGCTTGGTCGCCTCGAAGCCTTCGCGTACGTCGCCCTCGTTCCAGGCGAGCCGCATGCCCTTGCCGCCGCCGCCGGCGGAGGCCTTCATCATCACCGGAAAGCCGATGTCGGACGCGATCCGCACCGCCTCGTCGGTATCGGCGATCTCGCCCAGATAGCCGGGCACGACATTGACGCCGGCCTGTTTGGCGAGCTTCTTCGATTCGATCTTGTCGCCCATCGCCGCGATCGCCTCCGGCGGCGGGCCGATAAAGGCGATTCCCGCGTCGGCGCAGGCGCGCGCGAAGCTCTCTCGCTCCGACAGGAAGCCGTAGCCGGGATGGATCGCATCCGCCCCCGTCTCCTTCGCGGCGAGCAGGATCAGCTCGGCCTTGAGATAGCTGTCCGCCGCCGGCGCCGGTCCCAGCCGCACCGCCTCGTCCGCCATCAGGACATGGGGGCTGCGCGCATCGGCATCCGAATAGACCGCGACGGTCTTGATGCCCATCCGCTTGGCGGTGCGGAACACCCGGCACGCAATCTCGCCGCGATTGGCGACCAGGATCTTCTTGAACATCAGGCCTCTCTCATTCTTTCTGCGATCCCGCCGGCTGCCGGGATCCAGTCGTTCTCGATCCTCTTGCGGGATCCTGTTCAGGCAGCGCCCTGCGTCGCCGGAAGACCCTGCAAGAGTCCGTCGACGCTCAGGTCCTCGTCTATGTCGGGCCAATGGATGCCATAGCCCGCGCCGGCCCGCTGCCAGTTGTGCCGCTGCTCCGGCGAGGCGCGCAGCAGCCTTGGATACCAGGCAAGCGGCGCGGCGATCGTTCGCCCGTCCATCAGGTCGACGATCAGCCGGGCGTCGTCGAATCCAACGTCGAGAATGCGCTCGTCGGTGACCCTAGCCGAGATATTCATGCCACGCCTCCAACAGCCCGGTGCGATGTTCCTCGACCATGGCAAGGATGTCATCGATCTCATGCGCGCGGAACCCCCGGCTGCGCGCCACTTCCACCGCTTCGAGTCAGACCTTGATCGTCGCCTCGCCCCGATCGACATGACCATGCGGTGGCTCGTTCGGCTCATGGCTGTAGAAGTAGAAGCGAATGCACCGATCCGCAGGACCGTCGGCACTATTCCGCCGCCTCGCATACCCTCGCCCGCATCGGCTCCTCGGCCGCCATCGCCTTCAACCCCAGCTTCGCAAACAGCGCCGCGTCCGCGCTGTCGCCGCGGTTGCCCGTGGTCAGCAGCTTGTCGCCGGTGAAGATCGAGTTCGCGCCGGCCATGAAACACAGCGCCTGCGTCGCCTCCGACATCGACTCGCGGCCGGCGGACAGGCGGACCATGCTGAGCGGCATCGCGATCCGTGCGACGGCGACGGTGCGGACGAATTCGATATCGTCGATCTTGGCGAGCGGCGTATCGGCCAGCATGTCGCCCAGCACCGTGCCCTTCACCGGTACCAGCGCGTTGACCGGCACGCTTTCAGGGTGGCGCGGCAGCGTCGCGAGCGCGTGGACGAAGCCGACCCGGTCCTCGCGCGTCTCGCCCATCCCGACGATCCCACCGCAGCACACGTTGATCCCGGCCGCCCGCACCTGCTCCAGCGTGTCGAGCCGCTCGGCAAAGCTGCGCGTGGTGATGACGTCGCCATAACGCTCCGGGGAGGTGTCGATATTGTGGTTGTAATAGTCGAGGCCCGCCGCCCCTAGCCGCCGTGCCTGATCGGGGGTCAGCATCCCCAGCGTCATGCAGGTTTCCATCCCCATGCCGCGTACGCCCTCGATCATCGCGACGATCGCGTCCATGTCGCGATCCTTCGGATTGCGCCACGCCGCGCCCATGCAGAAGCGCTGCGAGCCTGCATCCTTCGCCTCGGCCGCTCGCTGGAGCACCGCCTGCACGTCCATCAGCTTGGTCGCCTTCACCCCGCTATCGGCATGGACCGACTGCGAGCAATAGCCGCAATCCTCCGGGCAGCCGCCGGTCTTGATCGACAGTAGCGTGCACAGCTGCACCTCGCCGACCGCATGATGGGCGCGATGCACGGTCTGCGCCTGATACATCAGTTCGTCGAAGGGCAAGTCGAACAATACGGCGATCTCGTCGCGGGTCCAGTCGGTACGGATCATTCGGCGGCGTCCTGTGTCTCTTCGGCCTCGGAGGGCATGTTGTGGCCGAGCAGCCGTAGAACGTCTTCGGCCGCGGCGATCAAGTTGGTTCCCGGCCCGAAGATCGCCTGCACGCCCGCGTCGCGCAGCGCCTGATAGTCCTGCGCGGGGATCACGCCGCCGGCGATCACCTTGATATCGGCGCGGCCGGCGTCGCGCAGATGACCGATCAGTTCGGGAATCAGCGTCTTGTGTCCGGCCGCGAGGCTCGACGCGCCGACCACGTCGACGTCCCGTGCCAGCGCCAGTTCGGCGGCCTCTGCGGGCGTCTGGAACAGCGGCCCCGGCACCACCTCGAAACCCAGATCGCCGAACATACTGCTGACGAGGTTCGCGCCGCGGTCATGCCCGTCCTGCCCCATCTTGGCGACGAGCATGCGCGGACGGCGGCCGAGCCGGCGTTGGGTCGCCTCGACCCCACGGCGCAGCCGGTCCCAGCGCGCATCGTCGCGATAGGCACCGCCATAGACGCCGCTGACCGGCGTCGGCTGTGTGCCGTAGCGCCCGAAGGCGACCTCCATCGCGGCCGAAATCTCGCCCAGCGAGGCGCGGGCCCGCGCGCAGTCGACCGCGAGAGCGAGGAGGTTGCTGTCCATGTCACCGCCTGACGGGCGACCCGCCGCCTCGCGCAGCCGCGCCAGCGCCTTCTGGCACGCCGCCTCGTCGCGGGTCTCGCGCATCCGCTTCAGCCGCGCGACCTGCGCCTCGCGCACCGCATGGTTGTCGACAGCGAGGATGTCGATCGGATCCTCGTCCTTCAGCCGGTATTTGTTGACGCCGACGATCACGTCCTCGCCACGGTCGACCCGCGCCTGCCGCGCCGCGGCGGCTTCCTCGATCATCGCCTTGGGCCAGCCCTGGGCGACCGCCGCCGCCATGCCGCCCTCCGCCTCGACGCGTTCGATGATCGCCCACGCCTCGTCCACGAGCTGTTTGGTCAGCGCCTCCACATAGTAGCTGCCGCCGAGCGGATCGACGACCTTCGTCATCCCCGTCTCTTCCTGCAACACGATCTGCGTGTTGCGGGCGATCCGCGCGGAGAAGTCGGTCGGGAGCGCGATCGCCTCGTCCAGGGCGTTGGTATGGAGCGACTGGGTGCCCCCCAGCATTGCCGCCATCGCCTCGATCGTGGTGCGGATGACGTTGTTGTACGGGTCCTGCTCCTGCAGCGACACGCCGGACGTCTGGCAATGGGTGCGCAGCATCTTCGACCGCTCGTCCCTGGCGCCGAGATCGGTCATCACCCGGTGCCACAGCACGCGCGCCGCGCGCAGCTTGGCGACCTCCATGAAGAAGTTCATGCCGATCGCGAAGAAGAAGGACAGGCGGCCCGCGAACCGGTCGATATCCAGCCCCGCCGCCATCGCCGCGCGCGCATATTCGCGCCCGTCGGCGATGGTGAAGGCCAGTTCCTGCACCTGCGTCGCCCCGGCTTCCTGCATGTGATAGCCGCTGATCGAGATGCTGTTGAACTTCGGCATCTCGGCCGAGGTATAGGCGATGATGTCCGCGATGATCCGCATCGAGGGTTCGGGCGGATAGATGTACGTGTTGCGGACCATGAACTCCTTGAGGATGTCGTTCTGGATGGTCCCGTCGAGCTGATGCCGTGCGACGCCCTGCTCCTCGCCCGCGACGATGAAGAAGGCGAGGATCGGGATCACCGCGCCGTTCATCGTCATGCTGACGCTCATCTCGCCGAGCGGGATGCCGTCGAACAGGATCTTCATGTCCTCGACACTGTCGATCGCCACGCCCGCCTTGCCGACATCGCCGACCACGCGCGGGTGGTCGCTGTCATAGCCGCGATGGGTGGCGAGATCGAAGGCGACGCTCAAACCCTTCTGCCCTGCGGCGAGGTTGCGGCGGTAGAAGGCGTTCGACTCCTCGGCGGTCGAGAAGCCCGCATATTGGCGGATCGTCCAGGGCCGGCCCGCGTACATCGACGCGCGCACGCCGCGGGTGAAAGGTGCGAAGCCCGGCAGGCCGGGGTCCCAATCGGCGACATCCTCGGCGGTGTAGAGAGGCTTGACCGTGATCCCCTCGGGCGTCTGCCAGTCGAGGTCGCGGCCCTTCACCTCCTTCGTGGCGGCGGCCTGCCAGTCGGCGAGCGTCGGGCGGGATGTCGGCTCCGGCTGGGGCGGCGCGGACGGCACAGCGCCGGCATCCTCGCCGAGGTTGCGTTCGATCTCGGCCATCTACGCGATGCTCCACCCCGGCGAAGGCCGGGGTCCAGGTGGAAAGGTGGCCGTAACGGAGCGGGGCGTCAGCAAACCCACGTCCCCCACCTGGACCCCGGCCTTCGCCGGGGTGGATGTCGGCTCAATGGCCATCCGGCGTCTCCATCAACTCGACCAGCACCCCGCCCATGTCACGCGGGTGGACGAACACGATCGGCGTGCCATGCGCCCCGATCCGCGGCTCGCCCAGGATGGTAGCGCCCTTCGCCTTCAGGTCCGCGACGGCGGCCTGGATATCCGGCACCTCGAAACAGACATGATGCTGCCCGCCGGCCGGATTCTTTCTGAGGAAGCCGGCGATCGGCGAGCTGTCGTCATAAGGTTCGATCAGCTCGATCTGCGTGTTGGGCGCGTCGATGAAGCATACTCTCACCCCCTGCGCCGGCAGGTCGAACGGCTCCCCGATCGCCGCCGCGCCGAGGAGTGTGCGATAGGTCTCGACCGACCGGGCGATGGAGGGCGTAGCGATGCCGATATGGTTGAGGCGTCCCAAGGTCGTCAGGTCAGCGTTCCCGGGTAAAGCAGCGCCCGCACGCCGAGCAGCATGAATACGGCGCCCAGCACCCCCGCAGCGACGGTGCCGAAGATGACGCTCCAAAAGCGATAGGGCATCGTCGCGCGTGCATAGTCACCGCGCCGGCCCTTCGCCACGCCCGACCGCATTTCGCGCAGCGCCGCCCGCGGACAGTGCGCGACGAGCGCCAGCCCGAACGCCACGATCAACAGCGCGGTGACCGTTTCCCGGCTCATAGCGGGATATTGTCATGCTTCTTCCACGGGTTCTCGAGGCTCTTCCCCCGCAGCTTCCGCAGCCCCAGCGCGATCCGCCGCCGCGTCGAGTGGGGCTGGATCACCTCGTCGATGAAACCCTTGCTCGCCGCGACGAAGGGATTGGCGAAGCGCGCCTCATATTCGGCGGTGCGCTCGGCGATCTCCTCGGGCGTGCGGCCGCGGAAGATGATCTCGACGGCTCCCTTCGCGCCCATCACCGCGATCTCGGCGGTGGGCCAGGCATAGTTGAGGTCGCCGCGCAGATGCTTCGACGCCATCACGTCGTACGCGCCGCCATAGGCCTTGCGCGTGATGACGGTGATCTTCGGCACCGTCGCCTCGGCATAGGCGAATAGCAGTTTCGCGCCATGCTTGATGATGCCGTTATGCTCCTGCGCGGTGCCCGGCAGGAAGCCCGGCACGTCGACGAAGGTCACGATCGGGATCTCGAACGCATCGCAGAAGCGCACGAAGCGCGCCGCCTTCTTCGAGCTGGCGATGTCGAGCACGCCCGCCAGCACCATCGGCTGGTTGGCGACGATGCCGACCGTCCGTCCCTCGATCCGGCCGAAGCCGCACAGGATGTTGGCGGCATGCGCCGGCTGGATCTCGAAGAAATCGCCCTCGTCGACCACCTTGGCGATCAATTCGTGCATGTCGTAGGGCTGGTTGGCGCTGGCGGGGATCAGCGTATCGAGGCTCTCCTCGACCCGGTCCCAGGCGTCCGCCGTCGGCCGCTCCGGCACGGGTTCGCGGTTCGACAGCGGCAGGAAGTCGATGAAGTCGCGCGCCGCCAGCAGCGCCTCGATATCGTCTTCGAACGCGACGTCGGCGACGCTCGTCTTGGTGGTGTGCGTCACCGCGCCGCCCAGCGCCTCCTGGGTCACCACCTCGTTGGTCACCGTCTTCACCACGTCGGGGCCGGTGACGAACATATAGCTCGAATCCTTCACCATGAAGATGAAGTCGGTCATCGCCGGCGAATAGACTGCGCCGCCCGCGCACGGCCCCATGATGAGCGACAGCTGCGGCACCACGCCCGATGCCAGCACGTTGCGCTGGAACACCTCGGCATAGCCGCCCAGCGACGCGACGCCCTCCTGGATGCGCGCGCCGCCGCTGTCGTTCAGCCCGATCACCGGCGCGCCAACCTTCATCGCCATGTCCATGACCTTGCAGATCTTCGCCGCGTGGCGTTCGGACAGCGAGCCGCCGAACACGGTGAAGTCCTGACTGAAGACGAAGACCAGCCGGCCGTTGATCGTCCCCGAACCCGTCACCACGCCGTCGCCCGGGATCACCTGGTCCGCCATGCCGAAATCGACGCAATTATGCTCGACGAACATGTCGAGCTCCTCGAAGCTGCCCTGATCGAGCAGCACGTCGAGCCGCTCGCGCGCGGTCAGCTTGCCCTTGGCGTGCTGGGCGGCGATCCGCTTCTCGCCACCGCCCGCCCGCGCGGCGGCGCGCTTGGCTTCCAGCATCGCGATCGTCGACGACATGCCATTTCCTCCTGCGACCCGGCCGTCGCCCGTCCCTGCCTGCCCGCGACGGCGCGGCGGCGCAAATGTGAACTTGCGAATTTGCGAAGCGGCGGCTTGCGAACTATCCTCGCGGCTATGCCTCCGCCCCGTCTCTATGCCGGCGACTCGCTGCGCGCGCTGCGCCGGGCCGCTGGCCTCAACCAGCGGGCGATGGCGGCGCGGCTCGGCCTGTCGGTCAGCTACCTCTCGCAACTCGAGGGCGGCGAGCGACCGTTGACCGCAGCAGTGATCGCCGCGATCGGTCGCCACTTCCCGCAGGCGCTGGCCGGCATTGCCGATGGCGATACGGCGCGGCGGCTGGTGGCGCTGGGCGAGGCCTTGGCGGATCCGTCGCTGCCGCCGTTGCCGGCGGAGACCACGGCCAGGCTGGCCGAGGATCGTCCCGACATTGCAGACCGGCTGATCGCGCTCCACGCCGCCAAACGGCTGGCGGAGGAGCGGCTCGCGCTGGCGGAGGAAACGCTGGTGGCGGGGGGTGCAGCGCGACTGCCCTGGGAGGCGGTGCGCGACTGGTTTCATGCGGCCGGCAATTACCTCGACCCGCTCGATCGGGCGGCCGAGGCCCTGGCCGCGGCGGCAACAGCGCCGCTCGACCTGACAGACGCGCTTGCACGCCATGGAATCAACGTCGCGACCGATCCCGATGCCGATGCCCCGATCGCCCGCCTCGACGGCGCGACGCTGATCGTCAACGGCGCGCTGCCGCCCGAGAGCCGCCGTTTCCAAATGGCGCACCGGCTCGCCACCCGCGCCTTTTCCCAGGCGATCGCGGCGGTGGTCGACAGCTCCGGACTGGATGCGACCGAGGCGCGGCGACTGCTGGCGATCGGCCTGGCCAATTATGCGGCCGGGGCGATGCTGATGCCCTATGCGGCGTTCCGCACGACGGCGCGGCGACTGCGCCACGATATCGATCAATTGTCGCGGTACTTCGGCGTCAGTTTCGAACAGGCCTGCCACCGGCTGTCGACCTTGCAGAGACCGGGGGCGGAGGGCGTGCCCTTCTTCTTCTGCCGGGTCGACATGGCGGGCAACATCACCAAGCGCCACTCCGCCACGCGGCTCCAGTTCGCCCGCTTCGGCGGTGCCTGTCCGCTCTGGCACGTTCATGAGGCAGCGGCGATTCCGGATCGCATCCTCGTCCAGCATGCCGAGACTCCGGACGGCGTGCGCTACGTGTCCATGGCCAAGGGACTGGTGAAGCCGTCGGGCCGCTTCGCCCGCGCGCCGCGCCGCTATGCCGTGGTGCTGGGGTGCGAGGCGGTCCACGCCGCCGACTTCGTCTATGCGGACGCGGTCGACCGCACGGGTCCCGCGACGCCGATCGGCATCTCCTGCCGCCTCTGTCCCCGGCCCGATTGCGATCAACGGGCCTTTCCGCCGACCGATCGGCGCATCGCGGTGGAGCCCGACACCCGGCGGATCGTGCCCTATCGGCTCGCATGACCGCTAATTAGCCCCTTACCCGTAAAAACATGTTTTCAAATATGTGTGGATGCCGCACAACGCTCCGATGCCGTCCGATCAGTTGACGGCCGCGGAGGAGGGGTGCGTGATCGAGTTGAGCAAGCGCGATGTGCTGGGCGGTTCGCTTGCCGCCTTATGGGCCGGCTCCCGCGGTGCCGCGGCGGCGGCCGCCACCGCGCCGGTGGCGATCCGGCCGGGCCGGTTCGATGCCAGCGTCGCCTCGCTCCAGGCCTATCGCGCGCCCGAATGGTTCCGCAACGCCAAGTTCGGGATCTGGGCGCATTGGGGTCCGCAGGCGGTGCCGGCGCAGGGCGACTGGTATGCGCGCTGGATGTATGTCCCCGGCCATCCCTGTTACGACCATCACGTCAAGACCTACGGTCATCCGTCGGAAAAGGGCTATAAGGACATCATCCCGCTCTGGACGGCGGCGCGCTGGGATCCCGATGCGCTGGCCGCCCGCTACGCCGCTGCGGGCGCGCGCTACCTCGTGTCGATGGGCGTCCACCACGACAATTTCGACCTGTGGCGATCGCGGCATCAGCGCTGGAACGCGACGCGGATGGGGCCGAAGCGCGACGTGGTCGGCGAATGGCAGGCGGCGGCGAAGCGGCACGGGATGCGGTTCGGCGTGTCCGAGCATCTCGGCGCCAGCTATACCTGGTGGTATCCCAACCACCTCTACGACCAGTTCTGGCCGCGGCTCGGGGTGGAGTATGACGGCGCCGATCCGCGCTACGCCGACCTCTACCACGACAACCGGACCGAACCCTTCACCAACAAGCCCGGCACCTGGTACACCAAAAACCCGGCCTATCATCGCCACTGGTTCGACCGGATCAGCGACCTGCTCGACAGCTACCAGCCCGACTTCCTCTATACCGACGGCGGCATCCCGTTCGGCGAGGTCGGGCGCGCCCTGATGGCGCACTTCTACAACAGCCGCACCGGCCCGTCCGGGCAGGTGGAGGCGGTCTATGCCTGCAAGAACCAGGGTTCGGGCGACTTCTTCGAGGGCACCGCGGTGCAGGACGTCGAGCGCGGCGTGCTCAAGGGGATCAATCCCCTGCCCTGGCAGACCGACAGTTCGAACGGCGACTGGTTCCACAAGACCGACGACAGCTGGAAGTCCAGCGCGGAGGTGCTCGCCATCCTGACCGACGTGGTCAGCAAGAACGGCAACCTGCTGCTCAACATCGTCCTGCGCGCCGATGGCAGCCTGCCGCCGGAGTCGGACCGGCTGCTGGCCGATCTCGAGGGCTGGTTCCAGGTCAATGCCGAGGCGATCCACGACACCCGGCCCTGGAAGATCTTCGGCGAAGGACCGACCGAGGCGGCGGGCGGCGCGTTCGGCGAGAATGGCCGCTACACCGCGCGCGACATCCGCTTCACGACGAAGGGCGAGCGACTGTTCGCGCTGACCCTGGCCCCGCCGGCAGGGCCGGTGGCGATCACCACGCTGCGGCGCGGCAGCCGGGTGGAGCCGCGGCGGGTCGGGTCGGTCCATCTGCTGGGGCGCGGTCCGGTTGCGTTCCGCCAGACCGCGAGCGCGCTGGTGGTCGACCTGCCCGCTTCGCTGCCGACGCCGCAGGGCGTCGCGCTTGACATCCGTTTCGCCTGACCGTTCCCGCCACGCCGCGCCTGTTCCGGAGCTTCTCGATGGTTCGTCGCCCCTCCCCCGCCCGCATGACCTTCGTTGCCGCGCTCGCGTTGGCCGCATCGACCGAATCCCTATCGACCGTCGCGGCCGCGCAGAGCATTGTCGGTCACCCCGAATGGCCGGGCGGGGGCCAGCTGTTCGTCGGCACCTGCTATCAGCCGATCGACCGCACGCCCGAGCAGATCCGGCAGGATATCGCGATCATGAAGGCCGCGGGCTTCACCATGGTGCGGATGGGCGACCTGTCCTGGGACTCGTTCGAGCCGCAGGAGGGGCGTTTCACCTTCGAATGGTTCGACAGGGTGCTGGACCAGATGCACGCGGCCGGCATCCGCGTGATCGTGGACATTCCGGGCCAGCCCGCCCCGATCTGGCTGCACAAACATTATCCCGGCGTCGACATCGTCAATCAGAACGGCATGCGCATGAACGCCGCCTCGCGCTACTGGGACAATATCGCCGACCCCGACTATCGTCGCCTCGCCAAGCGCCTCGCGACGCAGATGCTGCAGCGCTACGCCAAGCATCCGGCGGTGATCGCGGTCGGCTACGACAACGAGATCGGCAACGGCCGCATGTCCTATTCGGACGCCGACAGACAGCGCTTCGTCGGCTGGCTGAAGGCGAAATACGGCACCGTCGCGGCGCTCAACACGGCCTGGGCGACGCAGCGCTGGTCGCGCCGGATCAACGACTGGAGCGAGGTCGATCTGCCCTATGGCGAGGGACCGGGACCGAACGAGCGCAACCTCGATCTGCGCCGCTTCTGGTCCGACGACACGATCGGCGCGCTCAAGGATCTGGAGGCGGTGCGCCAGCAATATGCCCCCAATCTCCCGACCCTTTCCAACTTCTGGCCCTATGCCGGGACCAAGGGCTTCGACTTCCTGCGCTCCTATGACCAGCTTTCCACCTACGGCGCGCAGGGCTTCTATCCGGGCGATCCGCTGGGCGCGGCGTTCGACGTGATGATGAACCGCGGCGGGCTCGACACGCCGATCTGGTTCAACGAATTCACCGCTGGCGGCGGCGGCTATTACGGCACTCCGGGCCGCTCGCGCATGTGGGCCTATTTCGGGCTGCTCAACGCCGCGCAGACCTTCCTGGCCTGGACCTTCAATTCGCATCTGGGTGGCGAGGAACAGGCGATCTTCGGCCTGATCGATCACGACAGCCGGCCCTCCTGGAAGGTGAAGGAGTTCGGACAGATGGCGCGCGAGTTCGCGCGCCTGCAGACTTTGGGCTTTCCCCGCTTTCCCAAGCCGGAGGTGGCGATCGGCTACTCCTATCAGACCAACTGGCTGACGAGCCCCCCGCCCGGGCCGAACACGATGCAGGAATATTTCAAGGCCAGCTATCCGGATCAGGCGAAGGCCGCCTTCGCGCCCTTCTTCCGCGACAATATCGACGCGGCGCTGATCGACATCGGCTATACGGCGATCGACCGGTACAAGCTCGTGGTGCTGCCGAGCGCCTATATGATGGACAAGGAAAGCGCCGCCGCCGTGCGCCGCTATGTCGAGAATGGCGGCACGGTGGTGATGACCGGCTATTCGGCCAAGGTCGACGAGACGGGCAAGTGGTTCGACACGCCGCTGCCCGGCCGGCTGAGCGACGTGTTCGGCCTGCGCACCAACGAATTCTACCGTGCCGACCAGCCGTTGCGCATCGAATGGAACGGCCGGACCCTGACCGGTACCGATCCCTATTACGAGGTGCTGGAACCGAGCACCGCGCAGGTGCTGGCGCGCTTCTCGGCCGCGACCGGCGGCACGCCCGCGATCACCGTCAACCGCTTCGGCAAGGGCCGCGCCATTTATCTGGCGACCGCGGCACAGGGTGCATTCCTCGACCCGCTGCTGCGCTCGCTCTACGCCGAACTCCGCATCGCACGTGGCCCGGAGACGCCGGAGGGCGTCTCGGCCCGGACGGTCGAGGGACGCACGCTGTACGTCAATACCGGCACCGGCCCCGCCACCGTATCGCTGACCGGCACGCACCGCGACGTGCTGACCGGCACCCGCCACGACGGCGCGCTGGTGCTGCCCGGCTTCGGCGTGGCGCTGATGGAGTGACCGGATTCAGGCGGGACGATAGCCCAGTCGATCCGACACGCGCGCCGCGGTGCGCGCCAGCAGATCGCGCGCCGCCTCCAGGTCCACCTTCTGCGAGCCGTCGATCAGCTCGAGAAAGGGGATGGTCAGTGCGGCCACCACGTTCCGGTCGAAGCCGAAGATCGGAAAGCTGATATCGGTCACGCCATAGGTGATCGGGCTCTTGCGCATTTCGAAGCCGTTGCGCCGCACCGCCGCCATGCGCTTGGCGAGCGCGTCCCGGTCGACCGGCGCGGCATCGCCATCCTCCTCGATGTCGCGAACGATCTGCTCGACCCGCTGGAGCGTCGAGAAGGCGAGGATCACCTGTCCCGAGCAGCTGCGGACCATGTCGATCCGCGCCCCGACCTTCAGCGAGAAGCCGCGGGTTCCGGGCTGTTCCTCGCGCGCGATCACCAGGCCGTGACCGCTGCCGGCGACCACGAGGTGGCAGGACTGGCCCGCCTCCAGCGCCAGCACCTGCATCTCGGGCAGGGCGGCACCGACCAGATCGTGCGACGGCGTGGCCCGATAGGCGACCTCAAGCAGCTTGTAGGCGACCGTGTAGCGGTCGGTGATCTCCGACTTCTGAAGATAGCCCAGCTGTTCCAGCACCACGACGATCCGGAACAGCTCGCCCACCGAGCGGCCGAGGCTGGCCGCCATATCGCTGATGATCGCCCCCTCCGGTCGCGCCGCGAGAAGCTCGATCACCTCGAACGCCTTCTGGATGGCGGGCGCCGCATAGGTTCCCTTAAGTGCCGCTCGTCCCATCCCCGCCGTCGCCCCAACGATTGATCTGTCCATGCTGTCGCGCGTTGGATCGGAGGACGCAAGCGCCCGCAGCGCCCTCAGCCGGTCGCGCGGCGCGGCCCCTGCAGGACGTCGGCATGGCGCGGCATCCGTTCCACACCACGGCGGATCATCTCGCCCATCCGCCGCAGCTGCTCGCGCATCGTCGCTTCGGGAAAGCCGTCCGCCTGGCCGTCATAGCCGCGCGGGACGAGCCCCTGGCCCAGCATCACCGCGGCCCAGCTCGTATCGGTGAACAGCTCGCCCGGCTCCGGCATGATCCGGCCGTTGGCGGCGAACAGCGCCATGCGCTGCGCCAGCGTGTCCGGCACGGGCATTGCCGCCGCCATCCGCCAGAAGGCCGTGTCGCGCCGCAACGTCTGCTTGTAGTGAAGGATCACGAAGTCGCGCACCTGCTCGAAATCGCGCTGCATCAGCCGGTTGTACTCGGCCACCTCCGCCGGCACGATCGCGTCGCCGGGAAACAGCGCCATCAGAGTCTGCACGCCCTGCTGCACCAGATGGATCGACGTCGATTCGAGCGGCTCGATGAAGCCGGCGGCAAGGCCCAACGCCACGACATTGTGGTTCCAGGCGCGCCGCCGCCGCCCGGTAGTGAAGCGCAGCCGGCGCGATGCCGCCAGCGCGGGCGCGTCGAGACCGGCGAGAAGCTGCGCCTCGGCGGCATCGTCGTCGAGGAAACGGCTGCAATAGACATGCCCGTTGCCGGTGCGGTGCTGGAGCGGGATGCGCCAGCGCCACCCCGCCTCTCCCGCAGTCGAGCGGGTATAGGGGGTCGGCGGTCCGGCCGGGGCACTGGGTACCGCGATCGCGCGGTCCATCGGCAGCCAGTGCGACCAGTCCTCATAGCCCGTGCCCAGCGCCTCCTCGATCAGCAGCCCGCGAAAACCCGAACAGTCGAGGAACAGATCACCCGCAAGGCTGCGCCCGTCGGAGAGCCGGACACGGGCGACGTCGCCGCTCTCCCCGTCGCGCTCGACCGCGACGATCCGCCCCTCGATCCGGACAGCGCCCTCAGCCTGCGCGCGCTCCGCAAGGAAGGCAGCGTAGAGGCTGGCGTCGAAATGGAGGGCATAGGCCATCTTCGACAGGAGGTTGCGTGGATCCTCGGCCGGGCGCGCGAAGCGGCCGGCATAGGCGGCAGCCGTCGGCAGCGAATAGTCGGCCAGCTCGCCCTCGCGCAGGCGCAGCCAGTGATGGTGGAAGGCCAGGCCGCCGATATCGGCGCCATAGCGACCGAACGGGTGGAAATAGCGCGTCCCGATCTCGCCCCAGTCGCGGAACTCGATGCCCAGCTTGTACGTGCCCTGGGTACGGTGGATCAGCTCGTCCTCGTCGATGCCGAGCAGGCGATTGAAGTCCAGGATCGGTGGAATCGTCGCCTCCCCCACTCCGACCGTGCCGATCTCCGCGGATTCGATCAGCGTGACGTGGAGGCGCTCAGGTGGAAACCGGCTGGCCAGCATCGCTGCCGCCATCCAGCCCGCGGTGCCGCCACCGACCACGACCACGTCCCGGATGGACTTGTCTGTCACCAGTTCGTCTCCCTTGCCGGGCCCAGGCGCCGGTTCTCCGTCCGTCCGTGCCGGGCTTGTCGAAGCACCGCCGTTCCTTGAGCCCTATGCGAAGCGGTTGGAAGGGACGAACAGGGCTTCGACAAGCTCGGCGCGAACGGGTTAAAGGCCGTCTCCAATCCATTGGTTGCTAACAAAAAGGTGGCCGCCCTTCCTGACAAGGCGGCCACAGAGGAGCTCGTGGTGGGGCGGGACGCCGGATGCGTCCTTCCCCTCAGAACCGGACCCGGACCCGCGCCGACAAACGACGATCGTTGACCTGGAAGTCGCGCGGGGTCGCCGGCGTCGCCAGATAGCTGTGATATTCGGCGTTGTTCAGATTGGCCGCGTCCAGCGTCAGCGACAGATTGGGCGAGAAGTCGTAGCTGATCGAGGCGTCGAGCACGCCATAGGGCTTCACGAACTCCGGCAGAGTCTGCGTGCCGACGCCGGTCGTCGTCAGCAGGTAGCGGCTGCGCCAATTATAGGCGATGCGCGCGTTGAAGCCGTATTTGTCGTACAGCGCGATCAGATTGTAGCTGTATTTGGACAGGCCGATCAGCGGCACGTTGACCAGGTTGGTGCTGCCGGCATTGCCCTGCGCCACCACGCCGGCATCGCTGTCCGCCAGCGTGAAGTTCGCCTGTATGCCAAGGCCGGAGAGCGGCCCCGGCAGGAAGTCGAAGAAGCGCTGGCCGCCGACCTCGAAGCCCTTCACGCCTCCCTTGGAGACGTTGACGACCGACGTCACGTTGAACTGGACCGTACCCACACCCGGGATCACCTGGGTCACCGGGAAGGTTCGGTTGTCGAGCAGATCGACCAGGTTCTTCTTGAACACCGTCGCGAAGACATAGCCGGTCGGCGCGAAATACCATTCCAGCGCGCCGTCGAACGACGTCACCTGCTGCGGTCGCAGGTCCGGGTTGCCCGAAACGCTGCCGGTCCCCGCATAGGGATTGGTCGTGGCGTCGTAAGGCAGGTTGGGATTGACCGTCTGTGGCGTGTTGGCCGACCCGTTGTAGATCGGGCTGAGATTGAAGCTGGGATTGAGCTGGTTGAAGTCCGGCCGGTAGATGTTCCTCGAGAAGGCGAACCGCGCCTGCAGCTTGTCCGTGACGTGCAGCCTGAGGTTCACGCTCGGCAGCCATTTGGTGTAGTTGCGGCCGCCCGTGAACGGCTCGCGCACCGTGATGTTGGGCGGGGCGGTAACGGTACCGTCGGGATTGGTCACCGGCCCGGTGGCCGGGTCGCGGTAGGTCAGCCCGCGCGAACCGATGCCGGTTTCCTCGGTGCGCACGTAGCGGAGGCCGGCATTGCCGTCGAACTCCATCCCCGCGATCCTCCCGCCGAAGGCCGCGCGGAGGTAGGCGGAGATATCCTTTTCCTCGACGGTGCCGTTGAAGGCGCTGGGATCGTCGAACGGGGTGAAGCCGATCGTCTGCCCGGAGATCGCCTTCACATCGGCAAAGCCCTGCTCGGGATTGGCCGCGGAGCTCAGCCGCCATTGCAGCACCGGCCCGAAGTACAGGTCCGCCGCGCGGCCGCGCAGCAGCGTGCTCTGCAACGGATTGAGTTCGATGAACTGCGGAAAGCTGCTCGGCTGATAGCAGCCGGCCGGCGACGACCAGTTGGCGCAGGTCGAGCCGATCGTCGACCAGGTGCTCGAATTGCGGTTCACCGCCTCCTTCACCGAGTAGCGGCCGCCGGCGCTGACCTTGCGCAGGAAGGAGCTGTCATCGAAGTCCCAGTCCAGATCGGCGCGGACCGCGTCGGCATTGGCCCGGTTCTTTTCCTGGAATGGCTGGATCGCGGTAAATTCGAAGTTGCGCGGGTCGGTCAGATAACCTGGCCGGTCGATGACCATCGACGGGATATCGCCGCGCGTGTCGAACAGAAGGTTAAAGTTGGAGCCCAGCCCCGGCAGCGAGGTCGACGGGTTCACGACGTTCATCGTCAGGTTCAGGCTACGGTTGTCCGCCGTCGAATGGATATGCTGGTAGTCGACCGACGCATGCAGCCGATCGGTCACCGTCCATTTCGCGCCCGCGGCATAGTCGCTCGTCATGGTCTTGCGGTTGCCCTGATAGACCACGTTGCTGCTCGACGGATTGCTCAGCGAGCCGGACGTCGCGACCCCGTCTTCCACGGTGAAGGTCGACCCCGGCGTCGGCGTCATCGGCGTGCCCGCCGCGAAGAAGGAGAGGCCGTAGTCATGGTAGCGATAGTGGGCGGTCAGATATTGCGCGTAGATCTCCAGATTGTCCGCCGGCTTCCATTGCAGCGCCGCTGCCGCGCTGAACCGCTTGCGATTGCCGACCGCATCGTTGAACCCGCCGCCATGCGGGACCAGGATGTCCTGCGTTTCGTATCCGGGCACGAGCGTGTTCTCGACGGTCGCACCCTCGATCGGGGTGGGGCCGTGATAGTGATAGGGCTCGATCTGGACCTTGTCCTCGCGGAACGCGGTCTGCTGCCATGAGGCGTTGGCGAGGATGCCGATCTCGCCCAGCCCGGTGCTCCAGCGATCGCTGTAGAGGCCGGACGCGCCGAAGCGGTTCTTGTCGGCGAAGTCGTAGCGCGTCGCCGACCCGGTCAGCGACACGACCCGGCCCGGTGAGTCGAACGGCATGCGGGTACGCAGGTTGACGGTGCCGCCCAGCGAGCCCTCGATCAGCTCCGCCGAGGGATTCTTGTAGACGTCGACGCCGGCGAGCAGGTCGGGTCCGATCTCCTCGAAGGACAGGCCCCGGCCGCCATTGGCGGAGAAGATGTCGCGGCCGTTGAGTTCGGTGCGGACCTGGGTGAGTCCGCGGATGGCGATGGAGCTGCCCTCGCCGCGATTGCGCGTGATCTGGATGCCGGAGATGCGCTGGAGCGCCTCGGCGACCGTGGTGTCGGGCAGGCGACCGATATCGGTCGCGGTGATCGAGTCGACGATCTGCTCGGAGTTGCGCTTGATCGCCTGGGCCGATGCGAGCGACTGCCGAAGACCGGTGACGACGATATCGGCGTCGTTCGCGCCGGCGCTGACATCGCCGCCCTCGCTCGTTCCGGACGCCGCCCCCGGCGTCACCGGCCGACCCGATGCGGTTGCCGGATCGCCGGCGGGTACGCCGGGCTGGGGCGGCGCGTCGGCCGTGCTGGAGCTGTTCGCCCCTGCCGGGTCGCCGGTCGCTACCTGCGCCGCGGCCGGTATCGCAACCATCGCGGCCACCACCGCCAGCGACGACACGCCTGTCTTGCCGAACTGCCCCTTTGCCATGCCCTCACCCCTCCGTTGCGCCGCTCTCGGACGGCCTCGTTGGTGATGCGCTAACATTCTTCCATGAAAATGAAAATGCATATTCACTAGTAGAATAGTATTTTTATAGTGACGCAGCCGTCATGTAGTACGGGCGCATACGACAAAGCGCGACGGTGGGCCTCACCATCGCGCTTTGCATCCTTGGAAGCGATCTTGCGGTGAAAGCGGGTCGGTACGAACCCGCTTCCGTCGACGGTCAGCGGCCGACGACCTCCACCAGCCCGTCCAGGCTCTGACCGGTCGGCAGCTTGCCCGAGGCCGTGAGCCGGCCGCTTGCCTCGTCCCAGCGAAGGACCGTGCTGCGGCCCTTGCCCGTCTTATAATCGTTGGTAACGCCATCATCGTCATAGAGGGTGAAGCTGGCGTCGCGGCCGGGATAGACGCGGATCTTCTCCAGCCGCTGCGCGGTCGCGGTATTGGGCACTTGCGCGCCCAGCGGCACGATCGAGCCCGCCTTGACGAACACCGGGATGCGATCGATCGGCGCCGCCGCGTCGATCGTGCGACCGCCGGCCTGCTTCTCGCCCGTCCACCAGTCGTACCAGTCGCTGCCCGCGGGGAGATAGACGGAGCGGCGGATCGCGCCCTGCTCCGTCACCGGTGCGACCAGCATGGCGGAGCCGAGCATATATTCGTCGCCGATGGTCCGCACGCGCGCATCGTCCGGGAAGTCCATCCACAGCGCGCGCATGAAGGGCGCGCCGGTCATATAGGTCGTCCGGCCGAGCGCGTAGAGATAGGGGATCAGCGCGTAGCGCAGCCGCAGCCAGGTCGCCAGGATCGGCTCGGCCGCCTTGCCATATTCCCAGATCGCCGTGCCCGGACGCTGGCCATGGATGCGCAGCGTCGGCGACAGGGTGTTGTACTGGAACCAGCGCACGAAGAGTTCGGGATAGTCCGCATAGCCCGGGTTCATCGCCGTCGCGCCTGCCGGGTCGACCAGCGGTGCGTGCAGCGCCTTGGGCCCGTTGGGATATTGCCAGCCGCCGGTGTCGCTGCCGGTATAGGCGATGCCGCTTGCCGCCATGTTGAGATTGGCCGGGATCTGGCGCTGCAACGCCTCCCAGGTCGCCTGCACGTCCGAGGTCCAGAAGATCGCGCCCGACCGCTGCGCGCCCAGATAGGCGGCGCGCGCCAGGATCAGGTTGCGCACCCCCGGCCGGTCGCGCGCCGCGCCGTCCGCCACGCCCATGGTATGCACCAGCGGAAACAGGTTGTGGTAGCGATCGCCCGAGCCGATCGAATATTGGAATCCGTCGGGCACCAGATCGGGCTCGGTCTCGTCCAGCCACAGATAGTCGAAGCCCTGGCTCAGGATGTTGTCGCGCACGGTGTTCCAGAACCAGGTGCGCGCCGCCGGGTTGGTCGAGTCGATCAGCGCTCCGGCCCGGTCGGCCCGGAAGGGCAGGCCGTCGACCGGCTTGCCGTCGCTGTCGTGCAGCAGCAGCCCCTTGGCCGCCAATTCGTTGTAATAGCGCGACTCGCGCTCGAACCGCGGCCAGACGCTGATGATCGAGTGCATGCCCTGCCCGTGCAGTTGGTCGTTCATCGCCTTGGGATCGGGGAAATAGGTCCGGTCGATGTCGATCTGCCCCATCCGCGTCCAGTAGAACCAGTCGAGCACCATGATGTCGAGCGGGTAGCCGCGCGTGCGATAGCCGTCGGCGATGCCGAGCAGTTCCTGCTGCGATTCGTAGCGCGCCTTGGACTGGATGAGCCCGAACGCCGCCTTGGGCGGCAGCGGGGTCTCGCCCGTCAGCCGGCGATAGCCGGCATAGAGGTCGTCGGCGCTGCGGCCGGCGATCAGGAAGAAGGAGACGCGCTCGCCCACCTCGCTGGCGATGCGGGTCGCGTTGTGGATGCCCGCCGATACCGTGGTGGCGGAGGGATTGTCCCACACGATGCCATAGCCCTGGTCGGTGACGAGAAAGGGCACGCACACCTGCTCGCCCGCGGGCGCATCGTACCAGTGACGGCAGTCGACCGTCCGGCCGCGCAGGTCGAGCTGCCCCTCCTGATTCTGGCCCAGCCCGTAATAATGGGTATCGCGTGTGTCGGCGAAGCTCGTGCCCGCCTCGAACGTCTTCTCGCCGTTCACGCTATGCGGCGCCATGCTCCACCCGGTCATCCGGGTCAGCGCGCGCCCCCCCGGCCCGGCGAAGCTGATCGAGACCGGCGGCAGCGAGGGCGCGAAATAGCGCTCCATCTGCGACGGCGCCTTGGGCCAGGGCTGCGCCGCCACGGTCACGGTGAGGTCGGACGAGGCGAAGGTGTCGCCATTCGCATCGGCGGTGTGCCGCCAGCCCTGTGGCTGCGGCGTGCCGATCACGCCATAGCCGGGCGCGGCGGTCGCCTGCGCCTTGTCGAGCGCGATCGAGACATGGACGATGTTGGGACCGTAGGGCGTCACCGTCACCACGCTGCCGTTGCGATCGAGAATAGCCAGCGGGTCGGCGGCTGCCGCGCCCGCAATGCCGCTGCCGATCGTGGCCAGCAGCCCGGCCAGCATCCTGGTGGAACGCCTCATCAACACTCTCCCTGTTCGATTTGCCTTCAGCCGCAAGATCATGCCGGCCGTACATGCTGACGACGCCGAGGTCAGCCCTTCTCGAGGTCGTAGTTGAAATCTTAGATATAAGAACGCTGTTGCATATTTGAGGATGTTGCCGCTATCAACCCGTCAATGGCCGGGATCGACGGCCTCGTGCAGCGGGAGGGGTGGGTTGAGGGCCGTCATCTGCCAGGAACCCCATGCGCTCGCGCTGATCGACCGGCCCGAACCCGAGCCCGCGCCAGGCGAGGTGGTGGTGCGCATCCGCCGGGTGGGATTGTGCGGGACGGACTATCATATCTTCGAGGGCCGGCACCCTTTCCTCTCCTACCCCCGCATCATGGGGCATGAACTGGGCGCGGTGATCGAGACGGCGCCGCCCGGCTCCGTCTTCGCGGAGGGGCAGGTCGTCGCGATCAACCCCTATCTGGCCTGCGGCACCTGCATCGCCTGCCGCAACGGCAAGCCCAATGCCTGCACCCGGATCCGCGTGCTCGGCGTCCATATCGATGGCGGCATGTGCGAACGCCTGGCGCTGCCCGAAAGCGCGCTGGTCGCAGCGACCGGCCTGACGATCGACGAGGCGGCGATGGTCGAATTCCTGGCCATCGGCGCGCACGCCGTGGCCCGGGCGCAGCCGCGTGCCGGTCAGCGCATGCTGGTGGTCGGGGCGGGACCCATCGGTATCGCCACCGCGCTCTTCGCGCGGCTGGACGGCGTGGCGGTCACGCTGGTCGATACCCGTGCCGCGCGGCTCGACTATGCGGCCCGCGCGCTGGGCTTCACCGATACCGAAGTCGCCGATGATGGCCTGACGGTACGGCTGCAGGCCGCGACCGCCGGCGAGATGTACGAGCTGGTGTGCGACGCGACCGGGTCCCTGCCGGCGATGGCCGCGAGCCTCGGCTTCGTCGCCCATGGCGGCGCCCTGGTGCTGGTCGGCGTCGCGCCCGGCGACCTCGTCCTGCCGGATCCGATGCTCCACGCCCGCGAGACGACCTTGCTGTGCAGCCGCAACGCGCTAGCCGCCGATTTCACGCGCGTGATCGGAGCCATCCGCCAGCGCACCATCCCGGTGGAGGCGCTCCATACCCACAGCCTCGACGCGGCCGAACTGCCGGCGCAGCTGCCGCGGCTGATCGAGCAGGCCGACCATGTGCTGAAGGCGATCGCCCGCTTCTGAAGGACCATGCCGACGATGTCGGGCCGGGCATGGATGCGGCCCGGCACCGATCCGATCCGGCAAGGCTGGACCGGGTCCTAGCGATACCGCCCCATCGTCACCTTCAGCACCTGCGGCCGGTCGGTCAGATTGAGCCCATAATCGGTCTGGTCGCCGTTCCAGACGCGCGAGGCGACCCAGCGACCATCCCGGAACCCGCCTTCCTCGACCCTGAGGATGATCCCGTTGTCGGTCCCCGGCGCACCGCTGAACTGGACGCGGACATGATCGCCCACCACCAGGAACTCGTCATCGGAGAGCTGCGCGACCGCGACTCCGCCGACCTTGTCGCTGGCCCAGGAGGGCGGATCGGACTTCAGCCAGGTCCAGCTCCGCAGGCCGAACTGCCATTCGCCATAGCTCGCCTCGATCGTCCAGCCGCCCATCCGGGTCGATTGCGCGCTGCCGTCGTCCGGCCGCGAAACCCCCCATGTCGGCCGCTCGAAGGCGATCCGCGCCCAGTCGCGCATGATCGAGCCGAAGCTCGCATAGGCGAGCGCCAGCGGCGCCAGCGTCGCCTCGCTCAGGTCGCGCGCGCCGAGCGGAAAATTGTAATAGCCGCTGTCGTCGAGGCCGAACGGTGCATAGCCGATCGCGCCCCGACCCAGTGCCGCATAGACGAAGCGGTGGAACTCGCGCGCGTTGCCGATCTCCGGCACCATCAGCGCGTTGTCCGGACGGGCATATTTGTCGAGATACTGGACCACGTTCTCGCTCGCCCGATCGTAGATGTCGGGCGCAGCCAGATTGATATGGGGCGCGGCGACCTTCCAGATGTCGAGCACGTCCTGTTGCGGGCCGCCGCTCGCCACGCCATCGGGATCCGGAACGTTGGAGGGGCCGGCGAGCGCCGCGTTGACGTACATCGGCAGCGCCTTTGCGGCCTTGCCGCCCGCCGCGACCGCATCGACATAGGTGGCGACGTACCAGGTGTTGAACATCCGGTCGGCCTGCGCGCCGAACACCTGCGGCCAGGTTCCGCGCTTGCCGATCCGCTTGGCGAGCGCGGCGGGGATCGGCTGGTTGAACAGCGCCGTCGCCGCTGCCGAATAGTCGCGCGGATTGCGGTAGCTGCCCGTCTCGTTCTCCGGCTGGACCATGATCACCGTATTCTGCGGATCGTGATCGCGCAGATATTCGAGCACCCTGGTGAAGGCGCGCCGGTCGGCCTCCATCGTCGCCCGGCCATGCGCGCTCAGCACGCCATGATCCTTGCCGTCACGGGTCTTCATCCGCGGGAAGCGACGATTGTCGAGCTTCACCCAGTCGGGCGTGTAGCTGTACGAGGTATTCTTCCACGTGCCGAACCAGAGCAGCACGACGCGCTTGTCGTGCGCGCGCGCCTGATCGAGCAGCGTCTGGAGGAAGGACAGGTCGAACTGCCCCTCCCGCGGCTCGACCTGCTGCCAGGCGATCGGCACCTCGACGGTATTGGCATGGACGCGGTCGAGCACCGCCCAGGCCGTTTCCAGCGCCGCGGGATAGTTGCTGCTGTTGTTCACCTGCCCGCCCAGCATCGTGAAGGGCGCACCGTCGACGATCAGGGCGTGGCGCCCGCCGCGCGTTTCGATCCGCGGCAAGGGCGTCGTCGCTGCAGGGGTCGGGGAGGAGGCGCTCTGAGCCAGCCCGGTCGCAGGAGCGGCAAGGGCGACGGTCGCGAGCAGGGGCAGGATCAGCTTCATCAAGGGTCCTTCAATTTCGAACATGCGCGGCGGCAGGTTCCAGCACCGCCAGCACCACGTCGTTGGTGCGCATCGGCACGCGAACGCTATAGCCGCCATCGGCGCCGATGCGCAGCGTCGCGGTGCGTTCGGGGCGGTCGGCGGTGAGGGCCTGCAACTCGCTCAATTGCGTCGGCGACAGGGCGGAGGGCGAGCCCATTTCCAGATAGCGGCTGTGCGCATCGTTCGCGCGATAGCCGACGCGCCGCACCGTCAGGCGATAGGTGCCCGCCCGCAGATGCGCGAAGCGCAGCACCAGGTCGGGCACCGGGACGGCCGGCTGGAGCCGGGTATAGAATGGCCGGTTGCTGAGCTGCTGCACCGGCTGGGTCCAGTTCCAGGCGAGCACCGCGGTGCGCCCGCTCTCGGTCGCGGCCAGGGCCTGCGCATCGCCGGTCGGGATCGTGCGCCCGGTGACGGCATGCAGATATTTGTACGCGAACCAGGCCGGCTTGCGGATCCCCTCGCGGTTCATCAGCCCGAACCCGCCGTGAAAGGGCGTGGGCGGCGGCCCCGCCTCCTCGAACAGGTCGCTATAGGTCCAGTAGCTCATGCCCTGCGCCAGCCCGCGCGTCGCGGCGAGCTTGGTCAGGATGAAGGGCGCGCTGACATAGGAGTCGTGCACCGGATCGCGCGGATTGTAGCTGGCGGACCACTCGGTGAAATAGAGGGGAATGCGCGGAATGGCGGAGGCGGCGATCTGCGCGCGCACCCGCCGCACGTCGCCGACGATCGAGTCCGGATTGGGCGACAGCTTGTTGTCGTCCTGCCCCTTCTCGTCGAGAAAGCCGCCGTCGACGCCGTAGGTGTGGGTCGCCACGAAATCGACCGGCACGCGCTGCCCGGCGGCATGGGCGAGGAACTCGGGCACCCAGGCGGCACCCGCCGTCGCCGGTCCGCCGACCCTGAGCAACGGATCGATCGCCTTGATCGTGCGCGCGGTAGAGACATAGAGGTCGAAATAGGCCCGCTGGTCCGCCTTCTCCCAGAAGCCGTCGAGATTGGGCTCGTTCCACACCTCGAAATACCAGCGCCGCACCTCCGCGGCGCCGTAGCGGGCGCGCAGGTGCCGGACGAACGCGTCGATCAGCGCGGCCCAGGCTTTGGGCTCGGGATGCGACGTATTGCCTTTCCAGTAGAACAGCGTCTGTCGCGACGTCGCCATCGCCTCGGGCGTGAAACCCAGTTCGACAAAGGGCCTGATCCCGCGCGCGAGCAGCGCATCGTACAATCGGTCGATCTGCGTCCAGTCGTAGCGGATCCGTCCGTCCTGCCGTTTGACCGTCCCGAGCGCATCGTGGAAGATCGCGTGGAAGCGGACATAGCGGAAGCCGAGTTCGCGCGCGGCCAGACCGAGCTGGGCCAGGCTCTCGGGCCGGCCCAGCGTACCCGGAAAATCGGCGCCGACGGACAGGTCGAACGCACGATCGACCGGCGCACCGGCCTTGGCCAGATCGATGGTGAGCGCGCGATCCGGTGCGGCCGGCTCCGCGGCAGAGGGCGACGTGGCCGCGCCCAGCAACGCGCACAGCGAAGCCAATGCCAGACGGCGCTTTCCGACAAGCCTCACCGGCAACTCTCCCCCGCCCCTTACATTGTCGACGATCGCATCGATCCGACATGATTTTCAACAGCCTACTCGCACCAAACCGATCCTGCAACCAGACTTTCATAAGTGAAATACAGCTGTTATGGCACCTGTCGGTCAAGCGGGGAGAGGACGAGGATGAGACTGAGCGCGACGACGCTGCCATCGATCCCCGCCGCTGTGACGCGCCCGGCCTATGACCGGGAGGCGCAGGCGATCGGCATCGTCCATTTTGGCATCGGCGCCTTCCACCGCGCGCACCAGGCGATGTTCACCGACGACGCGATGGCGGGCGGCGAGCGCGACTGGGCGATCGCCGGCGTGTCGCTCCGCTCTCCCGCGGTCCACGCGATGCTGGCGCCGCAGGACGGGCTCTACAGCGTCGCGATCCGCGGCCGCGCCACGGCGGAAACGCGCATCGTCGGCGCGGTTCGGGAGGTGATCGTCGCCACGCACGCGCCGGATCGACTCGCGCGCCTGCTCGCGGCGCGCGAAACCCGGATCGTCTCGCTGACCATCACCGAGAAGGGCTATCTCCGCCAGCCCGACGGCACGCTCGACCTTTCGGCCGCGGCTGGAGGCGCGACCGTCTACGCCGTCCTCGTCGCCGCCTTCCGGGCCCGCCGTGCGGCCGGTCTGCCGGGCCTGACGATCATCTGCTGCGACAATCTCGCCGACAATGGCGGGGTGCTGGACGGACTGATCCGCGCCTATCTCGATCGATACGCGCCCGACCTCCTGCCGTGGTTTGCGCGCGAGTGCGCCTGCCCCGCGACGATGGTCGACCGCATCGTGCCCGCGACGCGGGAGGCTGACCGCGAGGCGGCCGGCATCTCGCTCGGCCTGCGCGACGAGGCCGCCGTGGTGACGGAGCCGTTCCGCCAATGGGTGATCGAGGACCGGTTCGCCACCCCCCGCCCCGGCTGGGAGCGGGTGGGGGCGCAGCTGGTCGGCGACGTTCGCCCCTATGAGACGGCGAAGCTGCGCATGCTCAACGGTGCGCATTCGGCGCTCGCCTATTGCGGCCTCGCCGCCGGCCACCGCTACGTTCATGAGGCGGTCGCCGATCCACGGATCCGCGCGCTGGTCGAGCGGCTGATGCGGGACGAGGCCGCCTGCACCGTCAACCCGGCCCCCGGCCAGGACCTCGCTGCCTATGCCGACACGCTGTTCGTCCGTTTCGCCAACCCCGCCCTGCCCCATGGCCTGGCCCAGATCGCGATGGACGGGTCGCAGAAGATCGGCCAGCGCTGGCTGGAGCCGCTCGCGATCAACCATGGGCGCGGCCTGTCCTGCCCGGCCACCCTCGCCGCGCTCGCCGCCTGGATACGGCATGCGCGCGGCGACGACGGTCATCTGGACGATCCGATGGCGGATCGCCTGCGCGCGCTATGGGCGGAGGCCGGTAGGGACGGTATCGCGGCCGCGCTGTTCGGGCGGGACGGCCTGTTCGCGGCTGCGTGGCAGGCCGATGACGCCGCGATCGAGGCGCTGCGCGCGCTGCTCGCCGAGGCTTAGCGGCGAATACGTAAACATCGGCCCGCCTGGCCGGCGAACGCCTTGCAAGATGTCGCCAAAGGTCTAGCTCCGGGGTTGGACAGCCGAGCCGCGACAGCGCCGGCGCCATCTTCCCGGAGACTGTCATGCATGACGCCCATGGCCCCAGCGCGCGGCCGGCCCTTGTCTTTTTCGCGCTTGCCATGGGCGGTTTCGCGATCGGGACGACCGAATTCGCGACGATGAGCCTGCTGCCCTATTTCTCGCGCGGCCTGGGGATCGACGCGCCGACCGCCGGGCATGTCATCAGCGCCTACGCGCTGGGGGTGGTGGTAGGCGCGCCGTTGCTCGCAGTGGCCGGAGCAAAGCTGGCGCGCCGCACGCTGCTGATCGGATTGATGACGCTGTTCGCCGCCGGCAACGCCCTCAGCGCGCTGGCTCCCTCCTACGAGGCGATGCTCGCCTTCCGCTTTCTCAGCGGGCTGCCGCACGGCGCCTATTTCGGCGTCGCGGCTCTCGTCGCCGCCTCGCTGGTCCCGCCGGAGCGGCGGACGCTGGCCGTCTCGCGCGTGATGCTGGGGCTGACGATCGCGACGGTCGTCGGCGTGCCGCTTGCCAATATGATGGGCCAGCTGCTGGGCTGGCGCTGGGGCTTCGCCATCGTCGCAGCCCTCGGCCTGACCACCGCCTTGTTGGTCGCCCGCTTCGCGCCGCATACCACCGAAGGGCCCGTGGCGAGCGCGCGCGGCGAACTCGCCGCGCTGCGTCTGCCGCAGGTCTGGCTGACACTTGGGATCGGCGCGATCGGCTTTGGCGGCCTCTTCGCCGTCTATACCTATCTCGCCTCCACGCTGGTCGCGGTCACGGGCGTGTCGGCGGGCTGGGTGCCGGTGGTCCTGTGCATCTTCGGCCTCGGCATGACCGCGGGCAATCTCGTCATCCCGCGCTTCGCCGACCGCGCACTGATGCCGACCGCGGGCGCGTTGCTGCTCTGGAGCGCCGCGGCGCTGGCGCTCTTCCCGCTGGTCGCGGACAATATCTGGCTGGTCGCGATCGACGTGTTCGTCATCGGCACCGGCGGCGCGCTGGGCACGGTGCTCCAGACCCGGCTGATGGACGTGGCGCACGGCGCACAGGGCCTGGCCGCGGCGCTCAACCACTCGGCGTTCAACACCGCCAACGCCCTCGGCCCGTGGCTCGCCGGCCTGGCGATCGCCGGCGGCTATGGCTGGACCTCGACCGGCTGGGTGGGCTGCGCGCTGGCGCTGGCCGGGCTTGCGGTGTGGGCGGCATCAATGTTCGTCGAGCGTGCGCCGGCGCAGCCGGTCGCGTGTCCGGCAGAGTGATGCGGCAGGGCCGCTGCGCGCCCCTGCCGGTCTGACCCGATTCAGCCTCGGTAGCTCCCTGCGGCGTCGTCGCGAATGTAACGCTGTCGCAGCAGCATGCCGAGCATCAGGAAGCCGATGCAGAGTTCGAGCCAGCAGCTCGGCTCGGGCAGGGCCGCGACATAGGCTGCATAGATCTGCCCGGTATCCATGCGATAGGCGGCAGACGCGGCCCCGGGCGCAACGTTCCAGCCGATGGCATCCAGTGCGGTAATATCGAGCCCGGTGACCACCCCTTGTCTGCCCGGACAGAGAAAGGGGTTCATGATGCCGATGAGGTCCGCGCAATTCCTCCCCTTCTTCCAATGACCGGTGCCATAGCCGTCGCCACGGGTCTCTCCAGTCGCGAAATGGGCGCCGCCATAGGCGGTCTTGCCGCCGTCGAGCGAGAAATAGGCATCCGTTCCGAAGGTCCAGTCGAGCCTGTCCTCTCCGCTGTAACGGAACAGGTCCAACGCCGAACCGACGACATAGTTGTCGGCCGGGAAGTCCGGCGAACCCGCATTCTGATCGAAGCTCTCGACCCCACTATAAAATCCTAGAGCATGACCGATTTCATGTATTGCTGTACCGATGAAATCGGCGGAGCCGATTGCGATGCCGTCCTCAGGATTGAAGTCAAACGTCACTGAGTTGGAGAATAAGATCTCTGCATCGGTCTTTGCAGCATCAAAATTCGGATCGTCGAACAAAGCTTTGTAGTTCGCCGTCGTCATTCCGATACCTCGCGACAGGAAAGTATTCGTAGGCGCCAGCCTACTGTCATATCCAGCGGTGACGCCGCTGGCGCTGACAGCATCGGCATAGTTCGGCACGATCACCTTGATGCTTCCATTGCTGTCCAAGACGGGCAATGCCGCTGCCGCCAACTGGTCCACCGCGCTTCCACTGCGCGTCTTCGCAAGTTGCGTATAATAATCGGCGATAGTCAGCCCGGTGTAGCTACTGGATGCGACACCCAAGCCGTTCGGGCCGAAGTCATCCAGCCCGATCGCGATGTTGAGCGTGACGTTGTTGGTCAGGACCGATTCCCAGTAGCGAGCCGCTACGGTGAACCCGGTTCGCGCCTCGGCCGTCATGCCAGGCGCGCTGTCCGTCAGGACGATGGTCAGCGCCGAAGCCCGGCCGGCACCCAGAACGAGCGCCGCTCCCAGCGCCATCGCCTTCAACATCTTTGACAACATCCAACCCCCCTCTTTGATTTCGACAGATGACCCGGCGCGAACGACGTACGTCGCCGCGCATCACCAGCGTGGAGGACAAGGCGGGAATGCCTCAAGGCGTCTCTTGACCGGCCTTTGTGTCAAATAGACATCAGAACGCAATTTATAGGAACCAGCTTAAGCACCAATTTTCTACAAGACAGCTAATCCGGTGAATGCCGGTACTTCTTCACCAGAATGCAATACTTTAATCTGTTCGGCCTTGGTCCGGCCGCGCCGGGGAGGGAGCGGTCGGACACGTCGCTGCGGCGACCATCCCCGCCGCAGCGCTTCGGCCGGGTCGTGCGTTGACGGTCGTCAATAAGGAGAGCGACATGTCCGATCCAACCGACCCGCACCGCGAGCCCGAGAGCTTCGCCGACCTGCCGATCCAGCCGACCGGGTCGGGCGTCGCCGATCTGGAAATCGCCTATGAGCAGATGAAGCTGGCGGAGGGCGCCGACGACGCTGCCGGGGCGTCGATTGAGGCGGGCATCGCCGACGAGACCGCCGCCTATGACGCTGCCATGCCCACCGAAACGGGACGCGACGCGGCCGAAAGTGCCGCCCATCCCAGCTGACGGGGGCTCAGCGTGCCGCTACAAGGCCGGGCATGAAGCCCCTTCAAGACCGTATTGCGATCGTCACCGGCGCCGGCGCCGGACTGGGTCGCGCGCACGCCCTGTTCCTCGCCGGACAGGGCGCCCGCCTCGTCGTCAACGACGTCTCGGCCGACAGTGCCGCCGCCGTCGTGGCCGAGATCGGCGAGCGCGGCGGCGAAGCGATGGTCGCGCCCGGCTCGGTGACCGACGAGGCGGGCGTTGCGGCCATGGTTGCGGCGACGCTGTCGCGCTGGGGCCGGATCGACATCCTCGTCAACAATGCCGGTATCCTGCGCGACAAAAGCTTCGCCAAGATGACGATGGCGGAGTTCCGCGAGGTGATGGACGTCCATCTGTTCGGCGCGGCCATCTGTTCGCACGCGGTGTGGGAGCCGATGCGCGCCCAGCGTCACGGTCGCATCGTGATGACTACCTCGTCATCCGGGCTATACGGCAATTTCGGGCAGGCGAACTATGCCGCGGCGAAGATGGCGCTGGTCGGGCTGATGCAGACGCTCGCCATCGAGGGCGAGAAATACGGCATCCGCGTCAACGCGCTGGCCCCGACGGCTGCGACCGGAATGACCGCAGGCGTCATGCCCGGTGCCGACCTCAGCCGGCTCGATCCCGCGCTGGTCAGTCCCGGCCTGCTGGCCCTGGTGGGCGATGACGCGCCGAGCCGGGCGATCCTCTGCGCCGGAGCGGGCCATTTCGCCGCCGCGCACGTCACCCTGACCCGGGGACGCTACATCGGCGGCGGCGACGGAGCGGCAGGCGCAGGTCGTCGCGCACTGGCCGGAGATCACCGACCGCCGCGACGAGGCGGTTCCCGCCTATGGCTTCTTCCAGGCGCAGCAGGAGGTGGCGAGCGCCGACCGGGCGTCGGACTGACGCCCGAAGCCGTGTTCCGCGTCAGCGCGGCGGTCGATGGCCGATCTTCGCGTCCGCCCAGCGCAGGAAATAGGGCATGTTCGGCCCGTCGGTATGGCCGCCGTCATGCTGCCGCCAGGCGAGTTCGCCGTCGAGCAGAGCAGTGCCGACCGGCGGCAGCAGGGCGGCGCGATAGTCGTTGCCGCGGCCAAGGTCGTGAGCACCGAGCAGCGTCCAGGCACGGCCCGCCGCGACCGTCGCCATATAGCTGCCCTGCTGGTCCAGCCACAGGGCGTCGCCCGCCTCGGGCACGCCGTAGCTGACAAAGGCCAGCCGCGGCGCGACCAGCGCCAGCATCTCATGCGCCTCGACCGGCATGTCTGCCGCGGTCTTGCGCCCGAACCGCCCCGTCTCGGCAGCATATTTGAGGAAGTTGCCGGCCATCCAGTGATGCGAGCCGGCGCCGGCGAGATTTTCCACCTGCTCGCCGAAATTGCGGCGATGCGGCTTCACCCCGCCCTCGCCGGACGAGCCGATCAGGACCATGGCGAACCGCTCGTCGAACGCCGCCGCGACCAGCGCGGCTTTGCCCCAGCGCGACACGCCCTCTATCCCGACATGCGCCGCGTCGACCTCGGATCGGGTCGCCAGATAGTCCAGAAGCCGGCTGGCCCCCCAACCCCAGGCGCGCAGCGCGCCCCATTGCTCCGGCGTGCGCGCCCGGCCGCGATTGGCGAGACCGATGATCCCCGCACGCAGGCCGGCGCCATCGTCGGCCTGGATGGTCGCCGTGTCGAGCAGCGCCACGCCCCAGCCATCGGCGACGAGCCTTGCGACGCGCTCGTCGCGCGGCGGCGCAGGAGGAAAACCGCTGGGTTCGACAAAGGCGAAGCCGGGATGGGCGGCGAAGATCGTGGCGAGCGACGGATCGCGCTGCAGCAGCGCCGCCTTCATCGCCGCGTCCAGCCGCTCCGCCTCGCGGGCGTCGGGCAGGCTGGGGACCGGATAGCGCGCGGGCGCGAACATGATCAGCACCGGCACCGGTCCTCGGGCGCCAGCGGGCAGCACGAGGGTCGCGCGGATGTCGACGGGGATCTGCGGCGCCGCACGGCTGTCGACGTGACCGACCAGCTGCTGCGCCACGACCGGCCGCCCGGCGATGAACTCGCGATCCGCAGACTCGACCCGCCAGGCCACCGCGGGCACATCGGCCGGGACGCGGCCGTAGATCTCCCGCTCGAACAGCGCGACCAGCTCGGGTCGCCGCTCGCGGCGCCACATGTCCGGGGTTGTCACCCGCCGTCCGTCCGCCATCGTCAGCAGATCGGGCCAGACGGGATAGGGATTGGCCTTGGCCGGGTCGTAATTGGCGGCGTTCGGCGCCTCCGGATCGCCGCTCGCGCCGGGCCGCAGCGCGGTGATGCCGAGCTGGCGCATCATCGCGGCATGTTCCTGATCGGCGGTCGGCGTGCCGTTCGCCGCGGCCGTCAGCATAGCCGCCGTCAGCAGCCATCCCCCTACCCGCCATCGCGTACCGGCCATGCCCCCTCCTGCTCCCGCCCTGTCACTGGGCAGCTCGGAAATACGCGCCTTTTCCGCGAGCTAGCAAGCGACAAGCATGACGGTGCGCTTTCGGGGAAACAGTCTGCGGCGCGATCGGCGGTGACCTGAAAAATTCATTCGAGGCGGCTCGTTAACCATCCTGATGCGTTGGCGGCGCGGAGGTAAGGTCATGGCGCGCATCATCAAGGGCTGGTTCCGCCGCTGGATCGACCAGGCAGAGGCGATCGACCATGCGCCGCCTGGCGCCTGCGCGATCTGCGGGATCGAGACGCCCGGGGATAATTGCTGCGCGGGCTGCGGCCCCGGCGGCTGGTAAGGTCTGCCCGATCAGGCGCGCTCCATCGATACCGGTACGGATGGCGACATCGACGGCGCAACGGCAGGCCGCACCGCCTCGCCGATGACGAGCAGGGCGGGATCGTCGGCACTGATCGCCTCGACCAGAAAGGCGAGCGAGGACAGGCGACCGCGGATGATGCGCTCGCCGGGCAGCGATGCATTGACCACGACCAGAACGGGCGTGTCGGCGCATCGTCCGGCCGAGAGGAGCCGCTGCATCACCAGCGTCGCTGCGGCCCGGCCCATATAGACGGCGAGCGTCGCTTCGCCCGCCGCCAGGGCGCGCCAATCCAGATCGAGCGCCTCGCCCGTCCGGGCGTGGGCGGTGACGAAGGTCAGCTGCCGCGCCGCGCCGCGCAGCGTCAGGCTGACGCCCGCCGCGGCGACCGCAGCACTGGCGGCGGTCACGCCCGGGCAGATGCGCACCGGGACGCCGGCAGCGGCACAGGCCGCCACCTCCTCCGCGGTCCGGCCGAAGATCGCGGGATCGCCGCCCTTCAGCCGGACGACGCGCCGACTCTCGCGTGCGGCGGCGACGATCAACCGATCGATCGTCGCCTGATCCCGCGAGTGCCGGCCCGACCGCTTGCCCACGCTGATCTGGTCGGCCTCATCGGGGATCAGGTCGAGCACGCCGGGGCCGACCAGCGCATCGTAAAAGACGATATCGGCCGCCGCGATCAGCCGTCCCGCCTTGTGCGTCAACAGGTCCGGGTCGCCCGGACCCGCGCCGACCAGCCAGACGGTGCCGGCGGGAAAATCGTCATGCGGCATGGTGGATCTCCCGGGTAAGCAGGCGACCGAGCGCGGGACGGCACGAACCGCACTGGGTTCCGGCGCCGATCGCCGCCCCGATCGCCGCAACATCGGTCAACCTCTGGCTTCGTATCGCATCGACGATCGTCCGCATCCCGATATCGAGGCAGGCGCACACGGTCGGGCCGCGGTCGACGGTCACGCCCGGCATGCGCCCGGCGAGAACCATCGGCGAAGCCTGCGGCGCGGCGAGTTGCTCGATCAGCCAGTCGCGACCCGGCAGCAACCCGGTCTGCGTGACGAACAGCGCAGCGGCGAGCCGCCCCTCGGCCAGTATCGCGACCCGTCGCGTGCCGCGGGCCGGATCCGCCGCCTCGATCCTGGTGCCGCCGGGCAGGCAGGCTTCCAGTCGCGCCGGATCCTCGTCGCCGGCGAGCTCCCACAGGGTGCCGAGCGGCACCGCGACGCGCGTCGCCCACAGGCAGTCGGGGCGCCGCGCCGCCTCGCCGGCAAGGATCAGGAAGCCCCGCCAGCGCGTCGCCACGGCTTCGATCGCCGCCGGCGTCGCCTTGAAGCCCGGCTGGCCCGAAATGGGGTCGACGTGCGGACGAGGCAGGTATCCGGTGCGGCCGCCGCTCGCGGTGCGGTCGGTCCAGTGGATCGGCACGAACAGCTCGCCCGGTCGCTGCCCATCGCTGATCCGTGCGCGATAGAGGCTGGCGCCCTGCGGCGTGGAGACGTGGGCCAGCCCGCCATCCGCAATCCCCAGCCTTGCCGCATCGGCGGGATGCACCTCGACCAGCGGCTCCTCGCGATGGCGCGCCAATTTGGGGGCGAGGCCGGTGCGCGTCATGCTGTGCCACTGGTCGCGATATCGCCCGGTATTGAGCGTCAGCGGCCAGTCCCTGAGCGGCGCGGGCAGTGCGCGCTGCACCACCGGCACCAGCCGCGCGCGCCCGTCCGCTGTCGGGAATCGCCCTTCGGCGAAGGGTGTGCCGCCCCACCGGAACGGCGCCATCGCCTCATAGCCCTCATTCCCGCCGCCGGAATGCCCGGGCAGCGCGAACAATCGGCTGCCGTCGTTCTGGTAGGTCGACAGGCGCGCATGCTCGCGCCAGATCTCGGCGGGGTGATCATAGGCGAAGGCGGTCTTCCACCCCATGCGCCGGCCGATCTCCTTGACGATCCACCAGTCGGGCTTCGCCTCGCCGGGAAGCGGCAGGACGGCCCGCTGCCGGCTGACCGTCCGATCCGAGTTCGTGACCGTCCCGTCCTTCTCGCCCCAGGCCGCGGCAGGCAGGCGGACATGCGCGAAGGCGGACGTATCGGTGTCGGCGATCACGTCGCTGACCACGACGAACGGACAGGCCGCCAGCGCCGCGCGGACCGACCCGGCATCCGGCATCGACACGGCGGGATTGGTCGCCATGATCCACAGCGCCTTGATCCGCCCCTCCCCGACCGCCCGGAACAGATCGACCGCCTTGAGGCCCGGCTTCGTCGCGATCGTCGGTGCGGCCCAGAAGCGCTGCACGCGCGCGCGATCCGGCTCGTCGAAACCCATATGCGCCGCCAGCGTGGAGGCGAGGCCGCCGACCTCGCGCCCGCCCATCGCATTGGGCTGGCCGGTGATCGAGAAGGGCTGCGCGCCCGGCTTGCCGATCCGGCCGGTGGCGAGATGGACGTTGAGGATCGCGTTGACCTGATCGGTGCCGGCAACCGACTGGTTGATGCCCTGGCTGAACAGCGTCACCGTGCGCGGGGTAGCGGCGAAGAGTTCGTGAAAGGCGCGCAGGTCGGCCGCCGCGACGTCGCAGGTGCGCGCCACCGACCACAGGTCGCTCCCCTCGCCCGTCTGTGCCCAGAATTCCGCGGATGCGCTCACATGGTCGCGGAGGAAGCCGGCGTCGAGCACCCCCGCCTCGCGGCACCAGTGGAGCAGCCCGTTCATCAGCGCCACGTCGCTGCCGGGCCGGATCGGCAGGTGCAGGTCGGCCTCTCCGGCCGTCTCGGTCCGGCGCGGATCGATCACCACCAGCTTTGCCCCCGCCGCGCAGCGGGCGCGCAGCCGCTGATAGACGATGGGATGGCACCAGGCGGTGTTGCTGCCGATCAGCACGATCAGGTCGGCCGCGTCGACGTCCTCATAGCTGGCGGGGACGACATCCTCGCCAAAGGCGCGGAGGTGACCGGCCACTGCGCTCGACATGCACAGGCGCGAGTTGGTGTCGATGTTCGCCGCGCCGATGAAACCCTTCATCAGCTTGTTGGCGACATAATAGTCCTCCGTCAGCAACTGGCCGGACACGTAGAAGGCGACGCTGTTCGGCCCGAACTCCGCCACGGCGTCGCGAAAGCGGCGTGCGACCAGATCCAGCGCCCGGTCCCAGCCCGCACGGCGCTTGCCGATCATCGGATGGAGCAACCGACCGTCCAGCCCCACCGTCTCGCCCAGGTGCGTGCCCTTGGAACAGAGCCGGCCGCGATTGGCGGGATGGTCGGGATCGCCCTCGATCCGCACCGAACGCTCACCGGTGCGCGTCGCGACGATGCCGCATCCGACCCCGCAATAGGCGCAGGTCGTGCGGACACTCACAGCCGCTCCTCCCCGCCAGCCGGGAGGATCTGCGCCATCTTCATGCCGCCGCCTTCAGCGTGCCGGCGCGGCAAAGCAGCACGCGCCCGCCGCTGACCTTCACCGGCACGGTCGGGGTGCAGCCCCGGTCCTCGCCCAGCGCCTCGCCCGTCGCCAGGCTGATCCGCCAGTTATGCAGCGGGCATGCCACCGCGCCGCCATGGACGATGCCCTGCGACAGGCGACCATGCTTGTGCGGGCAGCGGTCGAGCAGCGCGAAGACGCGGTTGTCGCCGGTGCGGAAGACGGCGATGTCGTCGCCGCCATCGACCTGCACCGTGCGGCTGCCGCGCAGCGGGATTTCCTCGACCCAGCCGATATCGAGCCAGTCGCCGGTCATGCCATTTCCTCCACCGGAGTGAACCGCGCCATCGGGGCGTGGATGTCCTGCGCGTCGCCGGCGGCGCGGGCCGCCCAGGGATCGTCCTGCGAGAAGCGCTGCGAGTAGAAGAACCGTCCGGCCAGCGCCGCCCGCGCCGCCGCATCGGGCAACAGCCGCGACTGGACATAGGCAAGGCCGACCCGCTCGATCCACGGCGCCGTGCGCTCCAGATAGCGCGCCTCCTCGCGGTAGAGCTGGATGAAGGCGGCGCACATCTCCAGCGCCTCGCCCTCGGTCGCGACCTTGCAGAGCAGGTCGGTGGCGCGCACCCTGATCCCGCCATTGCCGCCGACATGCAGCTCGTAGCCGCTGTCGACACAGACCACGCCGAAATCCTTGATCGTCGCCTCGGCGCAGTTGCGCGGGCAGCCGCTGACGGCGATCTTGAACTTGTGCGGCATCCACGAGCCCCAGGTCGACCGCTCGATCTTCACGCCCAGCCCGGTCGAATCCTGCGTGCCGAACCGGCACCATTCGCTGCCGACACAGGTCTTCACCGTGCGCAGCGACTTGCCATAGGCATGGCCGCTGACCATCCCCGCCGCGTTCAGGTCCGCCCAGACCGCCGGTAGGTCCTCCTTGCGGATGCCGAAGATGTCGAGCCGCTGGCCGCCGGTCACCTTGACCATCGGCGCATTGTACTTTTCTACGACGTCGGCGATGGCGCGCAGCTCCTTCGGGCTGGTCAGCCCGCCCCACATGCGCGGCACCACCGAATAGGTGCCGTCCTTCTGGATGTTGGCGTGCATCCGCTCGTTGACGAAGCGGCTCTGCTGGTCGTCGATATAGTCGCCGGGCAGCGCGCAGAGCAGATAATAGTTGAGCGCGGGCCGGCAGGACGAGCAGCCGTCGGGCGTCGCCCAGTGCAGCTTCTGCATCACCTCGGGGATCGAGCGCATGGCCTGCGCGACGATCTCGCGGCGCACATCGTCATGGCCGAACGTCGTGCATTTGCACAGGGTCTTCGGCCCGGCCTCCACCTCGCCGCCGAGGCGCAGCGCCAGCAGGCTTTCGACGATGCCGGTGCAGGAGCCGCAGCTCGCCGATGCCTTGCACCCGCTGCGCACCGCATCGAGGCTGTGCGCGCCGCCGTCGATGCACGCCAGCACCCTGCCCTTGGACACGCCGTTGCAACCGCAGATCTCCGCCTCGTCGGAGAGGGCCGCAACGGCCGCCCTAGGGTCCGCCTGCCCTCCTCCCTGGGCGAAGGCCTGGCCGAAGATCAGCACGTCGCGAATGTCGCCGACGCTCTCGCCCTTCTTCAGCAGGTCGAAATACCAGTTGCCGTCGGCGGTATCGCCATAGAGGACCGCGCCGACGATGCGGTCTTCCTTCACCACCACCCGCTTGTAGATGCCGCGGCTCGCATCGCGCAGCACGATGTCCTCCGCGCCGTCGCCGCCGGAGAAGTCGCCCGCCGAGAAGACGTCGAGCCCCGCGACCTTCAGCTTGGTGGAGGTGGGCGCCGGGCGATAGCCGCTCGGCCGCCCGGCCAGCCCGTCGGCCAGCGCACGGCACATGTCCCACAGCGGCGCGACGAGGCCGTAGACCTGCCCGTCATGCTCGACGCATTCGCCGACCGCGAGGATGGCGGGGTCGCTGGTGACCATATGGTCGTCCACCCGGATCCCCCTCCCGATATCCAGCCCGGCCTCGCGCGCCAGCGCGACCGAGGGGCGGATGCCGACCGCCATCACGACGAGGTCGGCGGGGATAGTCGTTCCGTCCTTCAGCCGCACCGCCTCGACCCGGCCGTCGCCGACGATCTCGGCCGTGTCCGCACCGGTCAGGATGGTCTGCCCGCGCGCTTCCAGCGCGGTCTTGAGCAGCCAGCCCGCCGCCTCGTCGAGCTGCCGCTCCATCAGCGTGGGCATGATGTGGAGCACCGTCACCGTCATGCCGCGCAGGCTGAGCCCGTGCGCCGCCTCCAGCCCCAGCAGCCCGCCGCCGATCACCACCGCGCTGCCGCCCCGCTCCGCCGCGGCGAGCATATGGTCGACATCCTTCATGTCGCGAAAGCCGATGACCCCCGGCAGGTCCTTGCCCGGCACGGGGATGATGAAGGGGTCCGATCCCGTCGCGATCAGCAGCCGGTCATAGTCCAGCACCAGCCCGCTGCGGCTCGTCACCGTCCGCGCCGCGCGATCGATCGCTACCACCGGGTCGCCGCTCAGCAGGGTAATGCCGTTATCGGCATACCAGTCGAAACCGTTGAGGACGATCTCGTCGAAGGTCTTCTCGCCTGCCAGCACCGGCGAGAGCATGATGCGGTTGTAGTTCACCAGCGGCTCCGCGCCGATGATCGTCACGCGATAGCGGGCGGGATCGCGCGCCAGCAGCTCCTCGACGGCGCGGCACCCGGCCATGCCGTTGCCGATCACGATCAGATGGTCGCGGGTGTCGCCCGGGGGCACCGCGATGGGCTCGTGCTTCATCGTCCTGTCCTTTCCCGATGCTCAGATGCGCACGCCGGCGGCCGCGCCCCAGCTCTGCCGCCAGCCGCGCTTGACCGCGGTCAGCCCCGCCAGCGCTGCCAGCGCCAGCCCCGCGAAGATCAGGAAGCCGGGGGCGAAGCTTCCCGTCCACTGCTTCGCCAGCCCCAGCGAGGAGGCGAGGTAGAAGCCGCCCACTCCGCCCGCCATGCCGACCAGCCCGGTCATCACCCCGATTTCGGCGGCGAAGCGCTGCGGGACGAGCTGGAAGACCGAGCCGTTGCCAACCCCCAGCGCCAGCATCGCCAGCACGAACAGCGCCAGCGCCGCCTCGATCGTCCCCGCGGCAGCGACCCCGGCCAGCGCGAGGGCGGCGACCATGAACACCGCGGTCAGCGCCTTCACCCCGCCGATCGCATCGGCCAGCGCCCCGCCCATCGGCCGCACCAGCGATCCGGCGAAGACGCAGGCGGCGGTGGCATAGCCGGCATGGATGGTCGACAGGCCGAACCGGTCGGTGAAGTAGATCGGCAGGCTCGCCGCCAGCCCGACGAACCCGCCGAACGTCACCGCATAGAAGGCCATCAGCCACCAGGCGTCCGGCTGGCGCAGCGGCGTCAGATATTCGGTCAGCCGCTTGGGCGCGGGCGGGTTGGGCGCATCCTTGGCCAGCGCCATATAGACGAGGAAGACGAGCGTGAGCGGCAGGCAGGCCAGCCCCAGCACCGCGTTCCAGCCGAACAGCCGGGCGAGCGCCGGGGCGAACAGCGCCGCCAGCACGGTGCCCGAATTGCCCATGCCGGCCAGCCCCATAGCCTTGCCCTGATGCTCGGGCGGATACCAGCGGCTGGCGAGCGGCAGCGCTATTGCGAAGGACGCGCCGGCAAAGCCCAGCACGACGCCCAGCGCCAGCGTGCCGGCGAAGCTCGTCACCCCCGCCGCCGAGGCGGAGGCCAGTCCGGCGATGACGATGATCTGGCTGATCGCGCCCGCCCGCTTCGGCCCGATCCGGTCGACCAGCAGCCCGTTGACGACGCGCAGCACCGCGCCCGCCAGCGTCGGCACCGCGACCATCAGCCCCTTCTGCGCCGGGGTGAGCCCGAGGGTCGCGGCGATCTCAGGCGCCAGTGGTCCGAGCAGCACCCAGACCATGAACGCCAGATCGAAATAGAGAAAGGCTGCGATCAGCGTGGGCATGTGCCCGCTGCGCCAGAAACCGTCGTCTTCGTCCGCCGTCCCGTTCCACACCACCGTCGCCATCGCCCGTCCCCTTCGGCTGAGCCGGAAATGAAAAAAGCCGCCAGGACGGCGACCCGTGGCGGGTGCGTCCTGGCGGCTTCGTTGCCTCATCGGATGCCGGTCAACCCGGCGATCCGTCAGCGGGAACCTCCCCGGCGCTGGAGAGGCATGTCGCTGCTATCTCGTGCCCGACGTCATTGCCGGACGACCATCAAGCTGCCTGATTCGCCCGCCCGCCGCAAGCCCCTTTCGCATGTGCAGCATCCGGCCGGGTCGACGGCTACATTCTGTGTCCCGTGGCTTCAGGGCAAACCCGCCAGATACCCCGGGATATCGTCTGGATTGAACGCCCGCCCGTCGAAGAACCGGTCGTTACCCAAGAGCAGCCGCCCCTGTGTCGAGCCGGCGCCGATCGGCTCGCCCAGCGCCCCCTCCAGCTTGGAACTCGCGCCCGGCAGCGGCGCGCCGGTGCCGGCGAGCGCGGCGCGGTAGAGGTCGGGGCGGAAGGTGGCCGCCGCCGTCGCCGCCTCGCCGGGATCGTAGCCGCGCCCGTCCCAGCGCGTCATCTGGGCGTAGAGCCATGCCGCCTGGCTGCGCCACGGAAAGTTCGCCGCCTCGCGATACTGGAACATGAAGTCGGGATAGGCCACGGGCGCGCCGCCCGGCACCAGCCTCAGACGGTCGGTGATCGCACGCAGGATCGCGTCGACCGGCGCGTCGCAATAGGCCGGCCGGGCGAGGATCGCCGCACTCGCCTCTGCCGTGTCCGGCCGGACGAACCATTCGGCGGCGGCATGGAGCGCGCGGATCAGCCGCTGCGTCGCCTCCCCCCGCTCCGCAGCGACGTCGGCGCGCATCGCCAGCACCTTCTCGACCCCGCGCCGCCAGATCTGTGCGGTGGCCAGCGCGATCCTGCCGACTCCGCGATCGACCGCGATCGAATTCCACGGCTCGCCCACGCAGATCCCGTCCACCTCCCCCGCCGCCAGCGCATCGGCGGCAAAGGTCGGGCTGGTCACGACGATCTCGACATCGCTGTCCGGCCGCACCCCGACCTCGGCCAGCCAGTAGCGCAGCATATAGTTGTGACTGGAATAGCGGTGCACCACGCCGAAGCGCAGCCGCCGCCCGGCCGCCGCCCGCGCCCGCGCAACCTCGCGCAGGGCGGCGCCGAGCGCATGGGGATCGCCCAGCCCGTCGCCCAGCCCGCAGGCCTCGCCCAGCGCGATCGAGAAGGTGATGGCATTGCCGTTCAGGCCGAGCACGAACGGCACCGCCATGGCGGTCGCCGGCCGGTCCCGCCCCAGAGCGGTGGCGATGGCGAGCGGGGCGACCATATGCGCCGCGTCGCTGTGTCCGTAAAGCAGCCGGTCGCGCACCGTCGCCCAGGTGACGTCGCGGACCAGCGTCAGCGCCAGACCCTCCGCTTCGGCGAAGCCGAGCTCGTGCGCCAGGATCGGCAGCGCGGCGTCGACCAGCGGCACGAAGCCGATGCGAAAGGCTTCGGTGCTCATGGCAGGTCCCCCATCAGCGCGTCGCTGGTCACGATCGCCTCGGCCACCTCGGCGATGCGGCGGTTCGACTGCATCGCATGGCCGCGCAGCAGCGCATAGGCGGCGGGCTCGTCGATCCCGCGGCGACGCATCAGGATCGCCTTGGCGCGATCGATCGTCTGGCGGTCGGCCAGCGCGGTCCGCGCCTCGGCCAGCTCGGCCTGCAGGCGGGAAAAGGCCTGGAACCGGCGGATGGCGACGTCGAGCACCGGTTTGATGCGCTGCTTGGCCAGCCCGTCCACGACATAGGCCGACACTCCCGCGTCCACCGCCGCCAGCGCGCTCTCGGCATCCGACTGGTCGACGAACATCGCGATCGGCCGGTCGAGCGCGCGCGACATGGCGAAGAAATCCTCCAGCAGGTCGCGGCTGGGATTTTCCAGGTTGATGAGCACCACCTCGGGCGCACAGGCCTCGATCTGCCGTGCCAGCGGACCTTGCGGGTCGATCACGACCTGATCGTCGAGCCCGGCCTCGCGCAGTCCTTCGGCGATGATCGCCGCGCGCGTGGTGCTGGTGTCGATGATCGCGATCCTCACGGCCGCGCCGCTTAGCGCGGGAACACCGGTCAGGCCAGCGCCCCGGCACGTGCGCGCCGGCGGGGCGGCCCCACACCCCCATCCGGCCCGTCGAGTCGATGCCCGAACCGGTCGTCATATTAGTTTCACCCAAACGTCCCGGATCTGACGTGCTTGGCACCTAAGCGCCCGGAAGCGCCGCGGGGGAAGCGGCCAGGGGGATCGGGATCATCATGAAGAGCTTCGTGCTCCTGGCCGGCGCGTCGACGCTCGGCCTTTGTCTGGCGGGCACCGCCTCGGCACAGACGTTGCCGGCGGCCAGCAACACCGCCGCGGCGGACGAGGCCGCGCAGGCCGATCTGACGACCGACAGCGAGATCGTCGTGGTCGGCACCGCGCAGGGCGAGAAGAAGGCGATCGAGACCAAGCGCCAGGCCGACAATGTCGTCGAGGCGCTCTACGCCAACGATGTCGGCAAGCTGCCCGACCAGAATGTCGCGGAGGCGGTGCGCCGCCTGCCCGGCCTGTCCGTCGCCAACGACCAGGGCGAGGGCCGCTACGTCATCATCCGCGGCGTCAATCCGAACCTCGTCAACGTGGTCCTGAACGGCCTCACCCTGCCCGCCCCCGAACCGGACGGGCGGCAGGTGAAGCTGGACGACATCCCCTCGGCGCTGATCAACTCGGTCATCGTCACCAAGTCGCTGACCGTCGACCAAGACGCCAATGCGATCGGCGGCGAGGTCAATATTCGCACGCTGACCGCCTTCGACCGCAAGGCGCCGCTCTTCGCCGATGCGCGGATCCAATATGGCAGCTACCATCTCAATGGCGGCCATCCCTATGAGGGCGATGCGCAGGTCGGCGGCCGCTTCGGCCAGAACGAGCAGTTCGGCGCGGTCCTCTCGGTGAATTATTCGCGCCGGCCGATCGAGTCGCAGAACTTCCAGGGCTCGACCAACTGGCGCGTGCCATCGGCGAGGAACGGCAACACCGTCACCAATGCCAATCAGAGCTACGTCCTTCCCGACCAGGCGGGGCTGCGCGACTATAATCTGGTCCGCACGCGCAAGGGCGTGGTGCTCAATCTCGACTGGCATCCGAGCGACGTCGCCAAGCTGTTCCTGCGCGGTACGCTGTCCCGGTTCGACGACAACGAGACGCGCGACCAGTTCATCATCGACAACCAGACAGTCTTCAGCAACCAGACCGCGACCACCGGCACCTTCACCGGCCGCGGCAGCGTGCGCGTCCGGCGCCGGCAGGAGGTCGACAACACCAAGTCGGTGCAGGGCGGCGGCAATTTCCGGCTGGGCGGCGCGGCGCTCGACATTGCGGGCGGCTGGACGCGGGCGCAGAAGCGGGATCCGCTCCGCTCCGAATATAATTTCCGCACCGGCGGCACCGCGCTGACCGTCGATTACGACATATCGGACACGCCCTTCCTCTTTACCCCGCGCGTCCGGCCCAACGCCAACCAGACCGCCTATGCGCTTAACAGCGTCAACTACGACACGCGCAACGCGATCGAGACGCTGCGCCAGGGCCGCGTCGACCTGACCCTGCCGGTCGCGGTCGGCAACGACAGCAGCGTGAAGCTCGGCGTCAAATATCTCGACCGCCACAAGACCAATGCCCGCGACTTCCTGACCTATGGTCTCACCAGCGGGCGGACCTTTACCCTCGCCAGCGTCTCCTATCCGGGTGCGACCGATTTCTATAACGGCCGCTACATCTTTCCGGTCCGGGTCAGCTACGATCGCAAACAGGCCTTCATCGCCGCCAATCCCGGCGTGATCACCGCGAACGTCGCGTCGAGCCGGGCCAACAGCCTCGCCAACGACTATGCGGTCCGCGAGCAGATCTGGGCGGGCTATGCGATGGCGACGGCGCATCTGGGGCCGATCACGCTCGTCCCCGGCGTCCGCGTCGAGCATACCCGCGACCGTACCAAGGCGAAGCTGGTCACCGCCACCGCCGCGCTCGACAGCGACTATAACAGCTTCGGCACGCGGAATTACACCAACTGGTTCCCCGGCCTGAACGCCAAATGGGAGATCGCCGGCGGCCTGATCGCCCGCGCCGCGGTCACCACCGCGATCGGCCGGCCCAACTATCCCGACCTCGCGCCCTATGTGCAGGTCGACCTGACCACCTCGCCGACCACGGTGACGCTCGGCAATCCGGCGCTGAAGCCCTACAAGGCGACCAACTACGACGCGGCGCTGGAATATTATCTGCCGGGCCAGGGGCTGATCTCCGTCGGCTATTTCCGCAAGGACATCGATGATCCGATCTACACCGGCACGACGGTGAACGTCGCTGGCACCTTTGCCGGACAGGCGCTGACCGGGATCAACCGCGTCCAGCCGCTCAACGTCGACAGCGCGAAACTGGAAGGGTTCGAGGCGAACCTGCAGGTCCGCTTCACCTTCCTGCCCGGCGCGCTCGACGGCTTCGGCATCGCCGCCAACTATGCCCGCATCACCGGCCATGGCGAGGGCACCATCCCCGGCGGCCGGAGCGGCCGGTTCCCGCTCTTCCTCCAGTCGCGCGACGTCGGCACCGCACAGATCTTCTACGAGAAGTACGGGCTCGCAGCGCGCGCGGCCTATTCCTACCGCTCGCGGTATCTCGACACGATCGGCGCCACCGCGGCGACCGATCAATATACCGACCGCAACGGCCAGCTCGACCTCAACCTGTCCTACGAGGTGACCCCGCAGCTGACCTTCTTCGGCCAGGCGCTCAACCTCACCGACGCGCCGTGGCGGCGCTATATCGGTGTGCCGAACCAGCTGGTCGAGCGGGAGCGCTATGGATACAGCTTCCGCTGGGGCGCGCAGCTGCATTACTGAGGACGCCGTGATGAAGCCGATCCTGCTCGCCGCCGCGCTGCTGACGGCCGCACCGCTCGCGGCGAAGGCGCCGGTCGCCGGCGGGCCCGTGCCGGCCGGGCTGAAGCTCGACCGCGTGGTGCTGATGATGCGCCACGGCGTGCGTCCGCCGACCAAGGCACCGCCGATGCCCGCCGGCACCGCCAGCGCGCCCTGGCCGACATGGCCGGTCAAGCCCGGCTATCTGACCCCGCACGGCCGCGCTGCGGTGGCGACGCTCGCTCGCAACGACCGGTCGGCGTGGATCGCGGCGGGGCTGCTGCGACCCACCGGCTGCATGCGGCTGCGGGTGGTCGCCGACAGCGACGAGCGTACGATCGAAACGGCGCGCGCCTATGCCGGATCGCTCGCTTCGGGCTGTGCCCAAGTCATCGAGCACAAGCCGCAGGACGTGCCCGACCCGCTGTTCGCACCGCTCGACCAGCCGGGCGTGGCCTTCGATCCCGCACAGGCCCGCGCCGCGGTGCTGGCGGATGCCGGCGGCGAGGCCGGACTGGCGGCGGAGGAGGCACGGCTTCGTCCCCTGCTCGCCCGGCTGGACGCGGTGCTCTGCGCGCCCGTGTCGGCGGCCTGCGGCGTATCGCGCGCGCCGAGCGGGCTGGCGGCGGTGGAGCCCGGCAAGCGCCCGAAGCTCACCGGCGCACTCGACCGGGCCTCGACCGCGGCGCAGATCCTGCTGCTCGAATATGCCGACGGCAAGCCGATGGCGGAGGTCGGCTGGGGCCGGGTCAGCGCCGCGGATATCGGCCGCTTCGCCGAGTTCCATGCGGCCGAGTTCCGCCTGCTCGCCCGCCCGCGCTACGTCGCCCGCGCCAATCTGGCGCTGCTCGCCCCGCTGATCGTGGAGGCGCTCACGGCCGCCGACGGACCGGCGGTGACGATGATCTCCGGCCACGACACCAATGTCGCGAGCCTGGGCGGGCTGCTGGGCCTGCACTGGCAGGTACCCGGCGTCGCTGCCGACGATCCGCTGCCGGGCGGCGCGATCGTGCTCGAGCGGCTGGTCGATCGCGCCGGACGGCATTACGTGCGCGCGCGCTACCGGGCCCAGACACTCGCGCAGATCCGCGATCTCGCACCCGCCACGGGCTATGACGCGATACTGCCCATCGCCGGCTGCAATGCGATCGGCGTGACCGGTCTCTGCACGGAGGCGGAGTTCGTCCGCGCGCTGACGCGCTAGTTCCCGGCCAGGCCATATGACCGTCTACGCCGGGAAAGGCCTTGATCCCGAGGAAGAACCGGCACCTGGGCGGTGCGGCGGCGTTGATCCTCGCATGTGGACGAGGTGGAAGCGTGGCTCAACTCGGCGATGTCCTGAAGGCGATCGGCCCCAATGCGTCGATCGTCTTCGCGGCCTGGATCTTCATGGGGTTCCTGCAGCAGCGGTACGACAACGCGATCGATCGGTATCGCGCGGCGGTGGGCGACTTCCGGTCGCACGACCATGAAGGGGGCCGGGCAGGGAACCTCGAGGACCAGATCCTGACCTATCAGCATCGCTGCCGCCTGATGGGGACCGCGACGCTGCTCGGCCTGGTCGCCGCGATCCTGCTGATCGCCGCGCTGATTTGCGGCGCCGCCGATGTGCTCATGCCGCACCAGCCGCTGATCACCGCCGCCGGCATCGCCGCATCGGTGATCGGGTGCGCCCTGGTCATCGCGGCGGCCGGCTTCGTCATTGCCGAGGGCCGGATCGTCCGCCGACAGCTCGACGACGAATTGCGCGACCTGCCGGCCCTGGCCGGACATGCGAGACACCGGGTCGAGGGAGCGGGTCGCGATACGCCGGGGTGAGCCGCCTAGCCCCCGATCCAGTCATCCTGGATCGGGGTCGCTTGGGCGTTACCGGATCGGAGCCCGGCGGCCGGTCCTGCCGCTCAATCCGCCCCGCAGCTAACCGGTCCGGCCGGCGCGCTGCCGATCCGCACATCGGAGATGTCGATGCCCAGCGATCCGGCCGCGGTCAGGATGAAGGGTTGGGTCACCTTGTCCATCGCGATGCCCCGATCGGCGAAGCAGCGCAGCGGCACGGCGGTGGTGGCCCAGTCGCCCGGCTTCAGCGCACCCGTCAGCGGCACGGTCGCCACCTTGCCGGCATTGGCCATGCCCAGCGTCACCGGACCCGCTGGGGCGGCGGTGACGCGATAATCGAGGATCAGGCTGAGCTGGCCGTTCGATTCGCGCGTGAGATCGATCGGCGTCGCCTGTTCGATCGCGACGCTGCCCGGCCCCTTGGCGCTGATCCGCAGGCTGTCCTCCTGCCCCCGTCGGTCGGTGCGAGCGACGACCGCCGCCCCGCCGCTGTTGATCCGCGCACCGCCGGCGACCCGCCCGCGCACGAACAGCGCATTCTGGTCGCCCGCCGCGACCTTCGGTTTGGTCTCGTCGAGCCGGGCGACGGTGCTGCGGTCGGCATAGGTCAGGCCGTAGCCGATCGGGAAGAGCGGATCGTAATTCGCGTCGCGCCGGTTGAGGACGTTCTGATCGACGCGCCTGGGCCAGCTGAACGACAATTTGCCGCGAAAGTCGTGCGCCGCCCGCCCGTCCTTCCCAGCGATCAGCACATCGGCGACGCCGCCGCCCTCGGTTCCCGGCAGGAAGGCCGCGACGAAGGCGTCGGCCGCGTTCAATTCCGGATTCACCCAGAGCGGCCGGCCCGACAGAAAGACCGCGACGGTCGGGATGCCGGCGGCCTTCAGCTTGCGGAGCAGCGCCAGATCGGCCTTGTCGTCGGGACTGTATTCCAGCGTCGGCCGGTCGCCGGTGAACTCGGCATAGGGCGTCTCGCCGAAGACGACGATGGCGACGTCCGGCTTGGCGGTGAAGGTGCCGTCGACCGCCAGCGTCGCCCGGCCGCCCGCGGCGCGTGCGGCCTGATCGATCCCCGACCAGATCGACTGGCCGTTGGGAAAGTTCGCATTGCTCACGTCGGTGCCCTGCCAGGTGATGGACCAGCCGCCCGATTGCTGCCCGATATCGTCGGCGCCGCGGCCCGCGACGAGGATCGACGCCCCCGGCTTCACCGGCAGCACGCTGCCATTGTTCTTGAGCAGCACCAGCGATTCCCGCACCGCCTGCCGGGCGATGGCGCGATGTTCCGGCGCGCCGAGCAGCGCGAACTTGCCCGCCATCGGGCGGGACGAGGGCCGCCCCGCATCGAACGTGCCCGCGATCACCTTGACCCGCAGGATGCGGCGAACCGCGTCGTCGAGCCGCGCGGCCGGGATCGTGCCGTCCTTCGCCTCGCGCAGCGTATTGGCGTAGAGCTCCTTCCACTTCGGGCCCGAATACATGAACATGTCGAGCCCGGCATTGATCGCGGGCGCACAGTCTTCGTTGGTGCAGCCGGTCACCTGGCCATGCGCGTTCCAGTCGCCGATGGTGAAGCCCTGGAAGCCCCAGCGCTCCTTCAGCACGCCGGTGAGCAGGCTCTTGTTGCCGGTCATCTTCTCGCCGTTCCAGCTCGAGAAGCTGGGCATCACGGTCAGCGCACCGGCGGGGAGCGCGGTCATGTAGCCGGCGGCATGGACGTCGCGGAGCACCGCCTCGCTGACCCGCGTGTCGCCCTGGTCATGGCCGCCGGTGCCGCCATCGCCCAGGAAGTGCTTGACCGAGGAGATGACGTGACCGGGCTTCATGAAGTCCTGGCCGATCGTGCCCTGAATGCCCTCGACCATCTGCCCGGCATAGCTGGCGACGATCGCCGGATCCTCCGAATAGCTTTCGTAGGTGCGGCCCCAGCGATCGTCCTGCACCACGGCGACGGTGGGCGCGAAGCTCCAGTCGATGCCGGTCGCGGCGGTCTCGATGGCGGTGATCGCGCCGATCTTCCGGATCAGCGCGGGGTCGCGCATCGCGCCGAGACCGATATTGTGCGGGAAGAGCGTCGCACCGACGATGTTGTTGGCGCCATGGACGGCGTCCGTGCCCCAGATCACCGGCACGACCGGCCGGCCGTCGCTGCGCTTCACCGACGCGTCGTAGAGGGCGTCGAACAGCTTGAGCCATTCGGCAGCGGGCGCGAATTCGTCGCGGTTCGGGGCCGAGTTGCCGCCGTTCAGGATCGATCCGAGCTTGTAGGTCTCCAGGTCCCTGGGTTCGATGCTGGCGATGTCGACCTGGATGAGCTGGCCGACCTTGTCCTCCACCGACATCTTCGCGAGGATCGCGTCCACCCTAGCCTCGACCTTGGCGTCGCGCTTCAACCGCATCGGCAGCACCGGCCACTGGTCGGGATGGGCGACCGCGCCAGACGGTCGGGCCTGTTGCGCGGCGCCGGGGGCGGCTGCCACTGATAGCGCAACCATTGCGGCCATTGTGCCGAACTTCAATGCCATCATCCTCTTCCCCATTTTATGCGATGTCGCGGAATGTCTCCGCAGCGACTGGCCGATGCCGTGCCACGGTTGTTGCCCGGCAACAATATCTATTTCAATTTGGCTTTTTCCGCACGCTGTGCTTCCTGTCCGCAATACGACCTCCGGCGCGCTGCCGGGGCATGAAGGGGCGGATGATGACAGCGAAGCGCGGAGCGACAATGGCGTCGGCAATGGCATGGGCCATGATGCTCGGCGCGGGGACGGCGGGCGCGCAGACCTATGGTCCGATCAACGCCGATCTTCCCGCCGGCGGCGAGGCAGTGCGGCAGGCGATCGGCGGCGATGGCGCGCCCGCGATCGCAGCCGAAAGCTGGACCCTCTCGGCCTGGATCGAGGCGCGCGGCACCGGCCCCGGGCTGGTCGAGATCGCCGGGTTCGGCGGCGAGACGGGGCCGCGGCGCTACCTCGCCCTTCGCGACGGCCGTGCCGCTCTGGTCACCGAGGCGGGGACGATCGCAGGCGGTGGACGCCTGGGCTCCGGGCGCTGGCATCTGATCGCCGCCACCGCAGAAGGCGGCATGGTGAGCCTCTTCGTCGACGGCCGGTCGGTCGCGCGCCAAAGACTGGCGAGCGCCCCGGTGCCGGCGGTCGCGACGCTGGCACCCCGGGTCGCGGGCGCCCCCGTCTTTGCGGGCCGGGTCGCGAACTTCCAGCTCGACAGCGGTGCGGTGCCCGCGGCGACCCTGCGCCGACGCGCCGCGACCCCGCCCGATCCGGCGCTGATCGCCTTCATCCAGGGCAGCCCGCGCTGGCCTGTCCAGGTCCGGCAGATGTACGGGCAGGCCGCACCACAGGACGCCTGGACGCTCCCCCGGTCGAAGGCGCCGATCCCCGCCCCCGTCGCCAAGCCGCTGCCGGTGTCGCGCGGTCCGGTGCGACAGGCGGACGGCAGCTGGACCCTCGACGGCTGGCGACTGGCCGAGGCGCCCGGGGTCACCGCGGCGGGCGAGGCGATCAGCCGACCGGGTTTCGATGCGGCTCGCTGGTATGCCGCCACGGTCCCCGGGACGGTGCTGACGACGCTCGTCGATCGCGGCGTCTATCCCGACCCGGCCTATGGCCTCAACAATACGGTCATCCCGGAAAGGCTCGCCCGCCAGGACTATTGGTACCGCACCGAATTCGACGTTCCGGTCGAGGCGGCGGGACGGCGGCAGGTGCTGATCTTCGACGGCGTCAACTATGCCGCGGAGGTTTGGGTGAACGGCCGCCGGATCGGCGCGATGAAGGGCGCCTTCATCCGCGGCCGCTTCCCGGTCGTTCTGGCGCAAGGGCGCAACGCGATCGCGGTCCGCGTCTCGCCACCGCCCCATCCCGGGCTGGCGCACGAGGAGTCGCTGACCGCGGGGGTGGGCGAGAATGGCGGCATGCAGATGCTCGACGGACCGACCTTCGTCGCGACCGAGGGCTGGGACTGGATCCCGTCGATCCGCGACCGCAATACCGGGCTGTGGCAAGGCGTAAGGCTGGCGACGACGGGCGCTGCCGAACTGGGCGATGCGCAGGTCGTCACCGCCCTGCCCCGCGCCGACAATTCGATCGCCGACGTGACGATCGCCGTTCCGGTGACGAATACCTCCGAACGGTCGGTGACCGCGACGGTGCGCGCCGCCTTCGACGATATCGCGGTGGAGCGCGCGGTGACGCTCGCTCCCGGTCAGACCGCGTCGGTGACGATGGCGCCTGCAGACTTCCCCGCACTGCGCGTTCGAAATCCGAAATTGTGGTGGCCCAACGGTTATGGCGAACCGACGCTGCACGCGCTCGCCCTGTCCGCCAGCGTCGATGGCCAGGCGAGCGACGAGCGGCGGCTGCGCTTCGGCATGCGGCAGGTGACCTACGACCTGTCGCTGATGAACCGGAACGGTGCGCTGCGCCGGGTTGGGATCGACCTGACCCGCGCCCGCGCCCTCGGTCAGCGCATCGTCGACGGCAGCCATGACGGGATCCGCAAGGTGCCCAATGGCTGGGCGGCGAGCCTGCGGCCGGAGGCGGAGACAAGCCCGGCCGTGACGCCGGTCGTCGATGCGCCCGGCCTGTCCCCCCATCTCGTCATCCGCGTCAATGGCGTGAAGATCGCCGCGCGCGGCGGCAATATCGGCATGGACGACTTCATGAAGCGGGTCGATCGTACGCGGCTGGAGCCGATGTTCCGCCTCCACCGCGACGCGCATCTCAACATCATCCGCAACTGGGTCGGCCAGGATACCGGCGAGACCTTCTTCGACCTTGCCGACGAATATGGCCTGATGGTGCTGAGCGATTTCTGGGAATCGACACAGGACTACAATATCGAGGCGCAGGACGAGGCGCTGTTCATGGCCAATGCGACCGACGTGGTGAAGCGCTATCGCAACCACCCTTCGATCGTGCTGTGGTTCGGCCGCAACGAGGGGGTGCCGCAGCCGCTGCTCAACGAGCGCCTCGAGGAGCTGATCGCGACCCAGGACGGCACGCGCCTCTATATGGGTTCGTCCAACCGCGTGAACCTGCAGAATTCGGGGCCCTATAACTGGCGGCCGCCGGTCGAGTATTTTACCGAACACGCGCGCGGCTTCTCGGTGGAGAGCGGCACGCCCTCGCTACCCACGCTGGAGGCGTGGCAGCGCGCGATCCCGGCGGCGGACCAATGGCCGATCAGCGATACCTGGGCCTATCACGACTGGCACCAGACCGGGAACGGCGGCGTCGGCAGCTATATGGACGCCCTGGCCGCGCGGTTCGGCGCGGGCACCAGCCTGCCCGATTTCGAGCGCAAGGCGCAGATGATGCAGTATGAAAGCTACCGCGCGATCTTCGAGGGGATGAATGCCGGGCTGTGGACGGTGAACTCCGGCCGGATGCTGTGGATGACGCAGCCCGCCTGGCCCTCTTCGGCCTGGCAGATCTTCTCGTCCGACTATGACACGCATGCCAGCTTCTACGGCGTCAAGAAGGCCTCGGAGCCGGTCCACGTCCAGATGAATTTGCCCGACGGGGAGGTGGTGCTGGTCAACAACCGCCTGGCGGCGATCCCCGGCGCCACGGTAACGGCGAAGGTGGTCGATCTGGCGGGTCGGACCCTGGCGGAGCGGCAGGCGACGCTCACCGCCCGGCCGCAGGCCGCCAACGCCGCCTTCGCGCTCGACCTGCCAACGCTCACTTCCAGCGGCATGGTGCTGGTGCGGCTGACCGCCCGCGACGCCGCGGGGACGGAGTTGTCGAACAACCTCTACTGGCAAGGGAAGGACGATGCCGCCTATCGCGGCCTGGTGGCGCTGCCGCCGGTGACTCTGGCCGCGCAGGCGGAGGCGCGGGCGGCGGGCGACGAGACCGAGATGCGCGTGACGCTCCGCAACCCCTCCGCGACCCCGGCCATCGAGGCGAAGCTCACCGTCTTCGCCGCGGACGGCAGCCAGATCCTGCCCGCCTATTTCAGCGACAATTACGTGTCGCTGCTGCCCGGCGAGACGCGCGCGGTGACGGTGCGCGTTCCCGCCGGGCGCGCAACTGGCGCGCAGGTCGCGATCCGCGGCTGGAACGTCGTCGCCGGCACGGCGAGGGTGCAATGACGCCGCTGCTCGCCCTCGCCGCGCTCGCCGCGGCTGCACCGGTCGCGCCTGCCGCACCGGTCGTGCGCACCGATGACGGGCCGGTTCAGGGAGCGGCGCTCGCGGATGGCGGCGCAGTCTTCCGCGGCATCCCCTATGCCGCGCCGCCTGTTGGCCCTCTTCGCTGGCGTGCGCCGGTCCGGCCCCGCGGCTGGACGCGGCCGCGCGCCACGGTGGCGGAGCATGCCGCCTGCCCGCAGATCGTCTATGGCGACTGGAACCGCGAAGCCGCCCGCACCGGCGACGAGGATTGCCTGTTCGTCGACGTGCGGACCCCCGGCCTTTCTGGCCGTCGCCCGGTCATGGTGTGGATCCATGGCGGCAGCAATCGCGCCGGCGCAGGCGGCGGCACCGTCGAGTCGCGGATCACCGACAAGGGCATCGTGCTGGTCAGCATCCAGTACCGGCTGGGGACGCTCGGCTTCCTCTCGCATCCGGCGCTCAGCCGCGAACAGGGCGGGCATAGCGGCAATTACGGGCTCATGGACCAGCAGGCGGCGCTACGCTGGGTCCACCGCAACATCGCGCGCTTCGGCGGCGATCCGGCGCGGGTGACGATCGCCGGCGAATCGGCGGGCGCGATGGATGTCGGTCTGCATCTGCTCAGTCCCGGTTCGCGCGGCCTGTTCGCACAGGCGATCGCGGAAAGCGGCACCGCCGGCTTCGGCACGCCGCCGCGCAGCCTCGCCGCCAACGAGGCGCTGGGCGTCCGCATCGCACGAAGGGCCGGGCTGTCGGCAACCGCCGGCACCGCGGCGCTGCGCGCCTTACCGGTGGCGGCGATCCTGGCGGCGGACGACCGGGTCGACGTGCCCGGCCTCGACGACGACAGCTTCGTCTGGTTGCAGGCGGTGGTCGACGGCCGCGTCCTGCCCGACACGCCGGCGCGCCTGTTCGCAAGCGGGCGCTTCGCGGCCGTGCCGCTGCTGATCGGGGTCAATGCCCGCGAACTGGGCCTGCATGGCGGCCGCGCCGCCGCGGTGGCGACCGTCCGCCGCGAGTTCGGCCGCGAGGCCGGACAGGCACTCAAGCTGTACGGGCTGGCGCCCGGCTTCACTCCGCTCGATGATCCGCGACTCGGCGACGTGACGCAGCAGCTGGCGACCGACCTGACCTTCCGCTGCCCGACGATCGCGGTATCGAACGCGCTCGCCGCGCGCGGCGTGCCGGTCTGGCAATATCAGTTCGACTTTGCGCCCCCGGGCGGGGCGGTCAGCCATGCCAGCGAGCTGCGCTACGTCTTCGATCCGCCCCGGCCCGGCGAGCCGCCGCTGCAGGACTATTGGGCAGCCTTCGTGCGCGCCGGCCGACCCGCCGGCGCCAGGCTGCCGGACTGGCCGCGCTATTATGCAGGCCGACGCGGCTATATGGCGTTCGATCAGGGCGGCCCGGTGGCGAAGACCGGGTTGCGGCGGGCGATCTGCACGCTGCGCGCGGCGCCCTGAGCATGGTCGAGGGGCCGGGGATCCACCGGCGCGTCGACTGAGCTCTGCGCGGACGGGTCAGGGTGGTGTCACCGGCGCCTGACCGCCCGTCCACAGCCGCGCGGCGCCGCGCACGCCCGAACTGTCGCCCCATTTGGCGGCGACGATCCGTCCGGCCCAGTCGCCGCCGAAGCTGTACCGGTCGATCACGGCGGGCAAACGCGCATAGAGCTCGGCGACGTTGCTCATCCCGCCGCCCATCACGAACACGTCGGGGTCGACGATGTTGGCGATCATCGCCATCGCCCGGCCCAGCCGGTCGATATAGACATCGAGCGCCGCCGCCGCCGCCGCCTCGCCGCGGCGTGCCGCCGCGACGATGCCGGGTCCATCCACCGTCTCGCCGGTGCGCGCCGCCATGTCGCGCTGCAACCCGGTGCCCGAGACGAGGATGTCGAGGCAGCCATGCTGCCCGCACCAGCAGCGCGGGCCCGGAAACTCCGCGGCGCTCATCCATGGCAGGGGCACATGGCCCCATTCGCCGCCCATGCCGTTCGCGCCCTCGACGATCCGTCCGTCGACCACGAGCCCGCCGCCGACCCCGGTGCCGACGATCACCGCGAACACCGATCGCGCCCCGGCGGCCGCCCCGTCGAGCACTTCGGACAAGGCGAGGCAATTGGCATCGTTGGCCATTCGCACCTCGCGTCCGAGCGCGGCCTCCAGGTCCTCGCGAAAGGTGCGGCCGTTGAGGAACGTCGCATTGGCGTTGCGCATGCGCCCGTCGCGTGGATTGATCGAGCCGGGCGTACCGATCCCGACCGTGCCGACCCCGCCCGCCGCCGCCTCGGTGCGGGCGATCAGGTCGCAGACGTCGCGGATCGCATGGTCGTAGCTGCCGGGATTGGGCGTACGGACGCGCGCCAGGAATTGCCCGCCCCCGTCCAGCGCGGCCGCCTCGATCTTCGTGCCGCCGAAATCGATCCCGATCTGAACCACGCCTCTCCCCTTGCCCATGTTTTCGCGGGCGCAACTTCGCCCCGGGCTCGATCCATGCAACCGTTTGCCGGTGGCCGCATCAGTCAGCCTCGCTGCCCACTTGATACCGTTATCTTAAGAAAGGCAAATTGAAATATTCCATCTTTCATGAAGCTTCATCTCGGTCATGGCGGGTGACGCAGCGCCAGGCAGCGGCTAGGATTACGATAACAAAAGGGAAGATGGATGCAGATCAGCTTCGGCAGCAAAGCCAGCCGGCGGGCCGATCCGTCCAGCGGAGGAGGACGCGACGCGCGACTGTCGCGCAGCCTGTCGGGCACCAATCTCGAGCGGGCGGGCGACTATAACCTGCGCACGGTGCTGCAGGCGATCCGGCTGGGCGGCGATACGACGCGGGTCGCGATCGCGCAGCAGACTGGGCTGACCGCGCCGACCATCGCCAACATCACCGGGCGGCTGATCGATATGGGGCTGGTGCGGAACGCCGGGCGCATCCAGGGCGGCCGCGGCCAGCCCGCGCTCAAGCTCCAGATCAACCCGGACGGTGCCTTCGGCATCGGCCTCAACATCGATCGCGACCATCTGACCCTGGTGACGCTGGATCTCGCCGGTCAGGTCCGCAGCCGGGTGACGCGCGAGATCGCCTTCGCCTCGCCCGACGACGTCGTGGCCTTCGTCACCGGATCGATCGACCAGCTGATCGTCCAGGGCGAGGTCGACCGTGCCCGCATTCTGGGGGTCGGCGTCGCCATTCCCGACGATCTCGGCCGGATCGCCCTGCCCCACCGCCCGGACGGCTATGACCGGTGGAATGCGATCGACATCGCCGAGATGCTGTCGGTGCTGCCCTGGCCGGTCCATTGCGACAACGACGCCGCCGCCGCCGCACTGGGCGAGGCCGAATATGGCACGGCCTTCGACAATCCCAGCTTCTTCTACCTGCTGATCAGTGCCGGTCTGGGCGGCGGCCCGGTGATCGACCGGTCCTATTATCGCGGCGCCAATGCGCGCAGCGGCGAGATCGGACTGATGCCCGACATCACCGGAGCACCGGGCGCGACGGTGCAGGACACGGTGTCGCTGTCGGCCCTTCTCGCCCGGCTGGAGGAGGCGGGCTTCGAGCGGCCGGGCATCGCCGATCTCGGCAACGAGGCGCTCGCCTTCTCGCCGGTGATCGAGGCGTGGATCGGCGATGCAGTGCGCGTTCTGACCGCGCCGCTGGTCGCGATCAACTGCCTGCTCGACCCCGACGCCATCCTGATCGGGGGCCGCCTGCCGGTGCCGCTGATCGAACGGCTCGCCGCCGGGCTGACTGCGGCGCTCGACGCGGTGCCCCAGCCCTCGAGGGCGGCGATCATGCCCGCGGTGATGGCGCAGGATGCGCCGGCGATCGGCGCAGCGATCCTGCCCTTCCTGGCCCATGTCCTGCCGTCCGACTCGATCCTGATCCAAAGCGGGCGCTAGGCTCCGCTTAGCCGCGTCCCAGCGCCCGCATCAGATAGGCGCGGATACGGTCGGCCCGCTCGTGCGAGGGCAGGTCGAGGACGCCGCGCGCCGCCTTGGGAAGATGCGCGCCCGCCTGCTGCGCCCCCTCGCCGAAGACATATTGGTCGAACCAGCCGCGCACGGCCTGCCGCTCGCCGGCGGGCAGGTCGCGCACGGCGAGCAGCGCGTGGATCAGCGCCGCGAAGGGCGACGCCGCCGCCTGCTGCCCCCACCAGTAGTTCACCAGAAGGTTGAGCGGACCGGTCGCGGTCACGTCGTGCCACCAGAGCGACGGGACGAAGATGGCGTCCCCCGGCTCCAGCTCGGCGACCTGCATCGCCGCCATCGCCGTGGTGAAGCGCGGGTAGCGGGCGAGATCGGGTGCCTCCAGATCGACCATGCTCGTCGGCTGCCCGGCGATCGTCTGGTCGAGCGGACCGACATAGAGGTTGGGGCCCTGATCGGGCGGAAAGAGCACGAACCGGCGGCGGCCGGCGACGACCGCGGCGATATTGCTCGACACGTCGTAATGGGTCGACACCCGGCTGGCATTGCCGATCCACAGTCGCGGCGTCGCCTCCGGCGTCGCCAGCGGCAGCGGATTGGCCTCGACCCAGCCGGGGACGCTGTCGGCCGCCGTCGCGGCGCCGGCATAGAGGGCCGGGGCGGCGGGATCATCCTGCTGCGCCACCAGCTGGTCGAGCAGGACCGGCAGCATCACCTGCGCGCGGGTGAAGTTGAAGCCCGCCATGTCGGGCGTGTAGAAGAAGCGGCCGCGTTCCTGCGGTGCGGCGATCATCACCTGCGCCGGCTTGCCACCGTCGAAGGACCGGACATAGGCCGCCATCGCCGCCGCGCCGCCACGACCGGCCGCCACCGCCGGCCAGTGGCGCACCAGTCCGCGCAGTACGACGGGGCGATAGGCGGGCACGATCTCGGCCGCGAAACGCTCGGGCGTGATCCCGTCGATCTCGGGCACGCGCGGTGCTGCCTGGATCGCATCGGTCATGACCAGTCTCCTCTCTGCGGTCGGCGGCCTGCCGCCCTTCTCCATACAAAAACGGGTGGAAGGTCCGAAGACCAACCACCCGCAGGAGGGGAAGGGTACAGGATCAGAACGTCAGGCGCGTGGTGATCGACAGCTGACGATCGCTCTTGAAATAGGAGCGCGGCGCGGTGAGCCCCTGCGGATTGAGCAGGAACACCGTCTTGGTCGTCGTATCGAGCAGGTTCTGGCCTTCGAGACCGATCTTGAAGTTCTTGCTGACGGTCAGGAAGATCGAACCGTCGAGCTGCCCGGTCGCCAGTGCATAGACCGGCAGGAACGGGAAGCAGCAGTCGCGATTGGTGAGCAGGAACTTCGAACGCCAGCTGTAGGCGAAGCGCGTGTAGATCCCGCCCTTGTCGTAGAAGGCCGCGAGGTTGAAATTGTAGCGCGACAGGCCGGCCAACGGCAGGTTCGAGTAGATGCCGGTGACGTCGAGCGGCGGGCGCGAGCCGTCCGCCGCGCCGTTGGTCGGCACGCCGTTCGGGATCTTGCTCGGGCTGACGAAGGTGAAGGTCGCCTGCGTGCCCAGTCCCGACAGCAGCCCGGGCAGGAAGTCGTAGGTCTGCTGGTAGCTCAGCTCGAAGCCCTTGACCTTGCCGTGGCCAGGCGCGTTCGCCGGGCCGTTGACCGTCACGTCGAAGGTCTGGCCGTTATTGGTGAACGAGCGCTGGTAGCCGTAATTGTCGAGGATGATGTTGGTGAGGTCCTTGTAGAAGACCGCACCGGTCAGCGAGCCCACCTTGGCGAAATACCATTCGGCGGTGAGATCGAACTGCTTGGCCTCGATCGGCCGCAGATAGGGGTTCCGCGCCGAGGCCTGGAAGCCGTAGCTGCCCGTCGTGTTCGCGCCCGAGGGCTGCACGCCGATATAGTTGCGCAGGTCGCCGAAGTTCGGCCGCGAGATCGCCTTGGACGCGGCGAAGCGGAACAGCAGCTTGTCGTTGACCTGGAGCTTGGCGTTGAGGCTCGGCAGCCAGGTGCCGAACTTCTGCCGCGCGACGTCCGGGCGCGAGCCGCCGTTGGAGAAGGCCTGGATCGCCGCCTGCTGCGCGGCGCCGACCGTGCAGATCACCGGCACGGTACCCTGCTGGGTCGGATTGGCGATCGAATAGGCGCAATAGGAGGCAAGGTCGGTGTAGCGCGGCGGGTTCTGCGTATCCGGCGTGAAGACGTTGTTGGGCGTCGGGAAGGTCAGCGCGCCGAACGAGGCGTCCTTGGTGCGGACGTAGCGGACGCCGATATTGCCCGACAGGCTCATCCCGCCGCCGAAATCGTCCACGCCGAAATCGGCGCGGGCATAGCCGCTCCACGTCGTCTCGGTGTTGCGGTAATATTCGTTCGGCAGGAAATAGCCATCGGTCACGCCGGTGCGATCTTCCAGCGGGGTGTAGTTGCCGCCGCCCGCCTTGGTCACCGTGCGCAGCAGCGCCGTCAGCGCGTCATGGTCGCGCATGATCGCGTCGGGGATGTACCAGGTCGCGGGCGGGCGCACCGCCTGATTGCGGTAGAAGTCGCTATAGCCGAACAGCGACGCCTCGTTCGCGGGCAGCGCGTTGAAGCCGACCGGGCCGCCGCCGGTCCAGGTGTCCGACACCGCGCCCCAATTGTTGTAGTCGTTGGTCCGCACGGTCTGGTCGCGCTTGGCATAGCGACCACCCACCCGCACCTTGCGCAGGAAGCTGTTTTCGCTGACGTCGTACTGCACGTCGCCGCGGAACGCCCATTCGTCGCCGTCATTGTCGGCGCGGTTGTTGAACGCGTCGCGGAAATAGGTCGACGCCTTGTTGCCGAAATAGGCGGCGGTGTCGCGACCCTCGGGACGCAGGTTGATCTGCGGCGTCTTGCCGCGCAGGTCGATGTCGACCCCCGAATAGGTCGCCATGTCGACGATGTCGTCGACGTTCTTGGACGACGATTTCACATACTGCCCGTCGAGATTGATGTGCAGCTGATCGGTCGGATCGATCTTGGCGTTGAGCGAGAAGTCCTGCGTCGTCGCCTTCTGGTAGAAATAGCGGTTCGAGAAGGTCGTGAAGATGCCGTTCGGCGCGAACTGGGTCAGCTCGCCATAGGTGCCGTCAGGCCGGTTGCCGAACACCGGGCCGGACCGCTTGACGATCGAGCCGCTGGTGAAGATCCCGTTCTCGTCATAGGTGTTGGTCGTGCCGGCACGCGGGAAGGTGGTCGTCACGTCGCCATAATAGACGTTCGGCTCGATCGTCTTCTCCAGCCAGTTCTGCTCGCCCTGGGTGCGCAGATATTGCGCGGTCAGCAGGAAGGTCTTGGCCGCATTCTCGAACTGCGCCGCCGCCGAGACGCCGATGCGCTTGCGGTCGAAGCTCTGGGTGCGCGAGCCGCCGCCGACCGGCGCATAGACGGGGCCGGCGCCGCTCGGCACCGGATAGGTGTCGAACAGGGTCGAGGCGTAGCTGGTGCCCGCGTTGATCGTCCGCCCCTCGCCGGCATCCTGCACGCCGTTGCCGTTGCGGTCGTCATTGTAGCGCGGCAGCATCGAGGCGAGGAACACCGAGTCCGAGCGGCTGTACTGCTGCGAATAGCTGGCGCTGGCGAGCAGGCCGAAGCGGCTGCCGCCGGCGGTATCCCATTGCTGGCTGTAGAGGCCGACGACCGAGGGCGCGCCGCGCTGCTCCAGGTCTCCCCAGTTCATGCTGCCCGACAGGTAGATGAGCCGCTGGTTCTGGTCGAAGGGCTTGCGGGTGTTGATGTTGACCGTGCCCGAGATGCCACCCTCGATCAGGTCCGCGGTCAGGTTCTTGAACACCTCGACCGAGCCGATCAGCTCGCTCGGCACGTCGTTGAAGCCGATCTCGCGCCCGCCCGACACGGCGAAGGTATCGCGACCGTTGAACTCGCCGCGCACATAGCTGAGCCCGCGGATGACGACGCCCGAACCCTCGACCGAGAAATGCTGCGAGTCGTTGGGCGCGGCGAAGCGGCTGATGGCGACGCCGGGCACGCGCTGCAGCGCCTCGTTGACCGAGCGGTCCGGCAGCGCGCCGATGTCCTGTGCAGTGATCGCATCGACGACGGTGTCACTGTTCTTCTTGATGTTCTGCGCGGTGGCGAGGCTCTGGCGCACGCCCGTCACCACGATCTCGTCGCGATCGGTGTCGGGCGGCGTGACCGCGGCCTCTTGCGAGGCGCCCGAGGTGCCGGTGGTGGCGGCG
>NZ_BMIH01000006.1 GCF_014641735.1 Sphingomonas metalli
CCCAAATGGAGCAGCTTACCACTGGCAGGATTTCTCTCCGCCGCACCGGCACCTATGCCGGCGCTCCCGTGGCCGGGTTTGTCACCGCCCTACACATGAGCGTCGGCTCTTTCCGAAACCCGCCAAACGGGGCAAGTGAATCAGTGGGTCGGCTTTGCGCCCAAATCCGATCGCTTAGTCGCTGCCACGCAAGGCCCGAAAACTGCCGATCCGATCGATAAGTGAGTAGCAGTCTACGAGAGTACGTTTATCACGATGACGCCAACCACGATCAAGCCCATTCCCGCCACCGCGGGAATGTCTAGCTACTGTCACTGAATGATCTACGCGACGGCCGCGACAAGTCCGAAATCGCAGCCCGACCAAGTAGCATATGCTTCGCTATCCGGCTTGTTTGCGTGCTTTTGCCTGTTGGTCGTGCCGGATGGTGGCGGCCGCTGCGCTTGCAGCGCCGCATTCCTATGAGCGCGGGCGCTGGGTTGAGTGAAAGCTCTGGGAGAACATCGTGAGTGAAACGGGAAATATCGAAGTGAAGGACGATGAGCTGCTGGGTTTCGTCCTCCGGTGCTTTCAGTGGTCGAACGCCGATGTCTTTGCGCTAGGCAGGCATGAGAGCATCACTCGCCTTGGAGAGATCGCTACCTTCATCTCTTGGTATGACGGAAGAGGAAAGCGTCCGACGGCGGAAGCCGTGCGCATCGTCCTCCCGCCTTTCGCTGGGCGTGACGCCGCCGTAATGATCGATCAGCTTAAGATGGGGATCAGGCGCGGGCTCGAGCGGTTTGGCGCCCCGGAGGAGGGTATCGACGGCTTCGTCGACAAGACTTTCGACAAGCTGGCGATAGTTCACGCAGCTGATTTCGAGATGACCTCTCTCGACGCGCACTTCGAAGTTATGACGAAGCACGAGGTCCTGATCGTCGGCGAAGCGTCGCATTACCGTTCGTCAGCCTTGGCTCTCGCTCATCCGGGCCGCTCCCTTCCAGAGGACATCTGGTCGGCGCATTTGAAAGAGACAATGCTCTTGGCGGAGCGACGAGCGAAGGCGTCGGAAGCCTACATCGTCCTCGACATTGGTCAGTTCTTTCCAGAGCGAGCAAGGAACATGGAGTTGCTCAGGTCTGCAGGCGACGTCGGTCTCTGCGGGGGGGGGCTACGAGCAGCTTCTCACGCCCGAGCAAGTCATCGCGAAGGTCGAACTTGCATATGACGCCGCCGCGAGCGGCGACATTGGGAAGGCGATGTCGCTGATCGAGGGTGATGCCGATTTCTCAGATCTTCAGAAGTGGGTTCTGAAGCTCGTCGTGCTTGAGCGCGCCAACCTCCGCGACGAGGTGAGCCGGATCCTAGACGAATCCGGCGACATCATATCGGACTTGAGGAGCGAGAATCTTCTAGGGGTCGCGCGGATCGCCGCAGGCGTCGATCGCGACGACTTTGCACAGGATCTAGTCGAGCGGGCCCTGCCGCATCTGATCGCGGCCAACGATCTCGAAGAGGCATTGAAGGTCGCGCGGGACACTCGGCGCCGTCCTCTAATCGAGGCAACCCGCGAGCGGCTGCGCGGGCTCTACCCCAGCTCCGAACTGCTCAAGTCCGTGGACGCCAGGGAGGCTGCTCAAGAAGGAAGATACGGCGAAGCTGCGGGGCTTCTCGAGAAGGCGTCTGACGATCGGGAGCGCGAGATCGGCGAAGTCTTTGGGCTTCTTGCCAAAGGCAATGAAGGCTCAGGGCTTGATGATCCGGGCAAGCTCGCAGCGGACCTTTCGCGAGGGAAGCCGGACTGGCGGTCGGACATCCAGCGCGAAATCATGCTTTCGTTGGAGCGGGCGTCGCGACGGGACGACGCCGTCGAAATGCTGCTTCACGGCGACGTCGCCTGGGACGAGACATGGTTCGTGTTCGCCCGAGGGCTTCTGTCGCGATCGCTCAACTCCGACAGCGGCATCGTTGATCGTGCCGCCATGTCGAGAATGATGGACGTTTGCGCAGCCTTCCTCGCCGAGCACCCGGCGGCAGGCTACGCTCGCACCAGCGTCGCCGACCTGCTGGACGCCGACAACGCCGGAGTGGCGGGCATAGCCGTGATGGTCATGAACGTCGTGGAGAAGGCTCTCCGGCAGCCAGATCCCGTTCCCGGAGCTGAGAAGGAGAGCGCTGGTCTCGACGATATGGGGAGGTTGCCCAAGGCCATGCAGAGGGTGCTTCGCTGGCTCGCGAAGGAAGGTGAGGGCGTCATCGTGCCGGGCAGGCACTTCGTGCCACGCGAGGTGCTTCGCGAGGATCCCGATGCATTCCTGCACGGCATTCTCGTGATGGTTGACCGGCATGCCCCCGAACCCGACGATCCGGTGGAAGAGACTTTGCTGAGGCAGTTCGGGGCGGTCGCGATATCCGCTGCGCCGATGGCGGAGGATCCGGACGCGGATCTGCCGGTACTTCGGGGGACCGCGGTGAAGGCAAGCATGAGCGGACGACCCCAACTTGCGCGCGATATCGCGGAGCTCGTGCTGCTTGTGGCCGGCGACCGCCCGGATAGGCGACGCGCCGCATTCGCTGCGTTCGCGGACATCTATGCGCGTGTAGGGAAATACCGCGAAGCGCTTCTCGTTCTGGCCGCGGCTTTCGAGCTGCCGTCAAGTCGCACCTGGCGGGAGATGTGGGAGGAGCGGAGCGTGCTGCTGCGCATCCTCCGCGATCTGGGAGTCGCTGATGCGGCGGTCGACGTCGTGACGAGCCTTCGAGAGGTGGCCAAAGGCATTCCGGAGGCGAAGGGCTATGGCTCACGCTTGGACACGCTTGAATTGCACGCGCAGTTGCGTCGAAGCCAAGTCGGAGAGAAGGACGCCTGGACCGCCGGTCGTCTTCTGGAGGCAGCGGTGATGAACGCCGAAGCCGTTCTCGAGGCAGGCGACGAAGCTCTTCCGGCTGCGGTCATGCTGCGCCAGCTCGTCGACCGCGCGGAGGAGGAGGGGGTCGAGATACCCGTGGCCGCGACGACGGCGATGGAGAGCCTGAACGACCGCCTTGCGCCGCCCCATCGCACTTTGGTTTCCGCAGCCGGACGCCTGCCGGAGGCGGCCCTCGTGGCCTCCATCGCCGGACGGATCGCGCCAGCGCGATACAACGACGACGTCAGTTACGATCTGCGGCTGGCGCGCACGATGGCCAGTCGGCTTGCGCGCGCAGCTGCTGTGAACGGCGACCCGCTCAGCTTCGCCTACGCGCTGGAAGTGCTCGGCAGCCAAGGAGTGGGCGTCCACGGGACAGGGCCGGAGGTCAAAGCTGCGGAGCGTCTATTGAGCGCTCCCGAACAGCCGCTCGCGGTAGCAACGGAGATCGCTGCGCTCGGCGTTCCTGTCGTGGGCATGGCGCTGGACGGTGACGGGCTCATGATGATGACCGTCGATGCGACCGGTCCGACGCCTCCGGTTGCTGTCGGCAAGGAGGTGTTTGACCCGGCGCAGATCCGCGTCTGGCAGCAGGCGTGGCCCCGGCGCTACGGAAAACCGGGCCTACCGGTAGAACAGTTTCGTGGCGCAACTGACCGGCTCGGGATTCCGACCCTGCCGGAGCGCGCAATCATTCTGTCTGGCGACCTCTCGCCCATGCCTCCGAACGTCCTCACCGTTGGCGACGATCTCGCGGGGACCAGCCGCTCCCTCGCGATGGCACCTTCACTTTCATGGTTGAAGGCGTCGATCCGGTCAGCGCGTGTGGGCGACGGGAGTGCGGCGGCATGGATCCCGGTCGGGGCGGACGGCTACTACATGGACACGCTCAGCCTGATGAGCGGCGAGGTCGAGGATGTGCTCGAGAAGGCCGGAATTCCTCTGCACACGCAATCGGCGGTGCCAATCGAGATGGCATCGGCGGATCTGGCGATCGTGGGTGCGCATGGCGGGCTCGCAGAGAGCAACCGCTTCTTCCAGGGAGTCAGCGACGACAAGGCCCAGCAGACCGACCTGAGGCACATGGTCGATGCGCTCCGCTCTAGCCGCGTGGTCCTCCTCTTCGTTTGCTCCGGCGGCCGCCTCGACCAGCATCCGGAGAGCGGGGGCGTGGTCGGCATCGCCCACCGGCTCCTCGACAAGGGCGTGGATGCGGTCATAAGCCCTGCCTGGCCAATACCGTTCAACATGGTCCGGCCCTGGCTAGGATCGTTTCTTGCGAAGTGGAAGGACGACGTTCCGTTGCTTGACGCCTACGGCGCGGCCAACGCGGAGGTGGCGGCGGCTACCAGCATGGACCTCTCGCGTAGCCTGGCGATGTCGCTCTATGGCAACCCGTTCCTAAAGCGCCTCGGCTGACCGTTTCCAGCCAAAGCAGCCGCTCGGAACCGTCGGCTGGAAGGGCGGAAATGTCCCCACTTTTTGCCAATCCGCGTCCTCTACACCTCGTTCACGGCGACGGATCAGCGTACATGAATGACCGACCGAAGCTGGGAAGCGAGCAGGGCGGCCTGAACGTCCACATGTGGGTCTGCGCGGACGACGGTCGATTGCGAGTGAAGCACCAGATCAGAGTTTTCTCACAAACGATCGATTTTGATCCGCGCCCATGTGAGAACGTCTAGCAGGCGCGGAGCGTGTATCAAAACACATTCTCGATTGCGGTTGGTCGTGTTAGGCACGTGAGATGAGTTTTGAGAAGGTGCCATGCTGATCGGCTATGCGCGGGTGTCGACCCCCGAACAGGATCTGACGCCGCAACTCGACGCACTACGCGAAGCGGGGTGTGAGCGGACCTTCAGCGACAAGGCGAGCGGTGCGAAGGCGAACCGGATCGGCTTGGCCGATGCCCTGTCACACGCTCGCGCCGGCGACGTGCTGGTGGTCTGGAAGCTCGACCGGCTCGGCCGGACGATGAAAGGCCTGGTCGATCTTGCGGCCGAGCTGGCGGAGCGGGGTATCGGCTTCCGCTCGCTGACGGACGGGATCGATACCGCCGGCACCGCCGGCAAGCTCGTCTTCCACATCATGGCGGCCATGGCGGAAATGGAGCGGGACCTGAACCGCGAGCGCACGACGGCCGCACTGATGGTGGCGAAGCGCGAGGGCAGGGTAGGCGGCCGCAAGACAGTGATGACGCCCAAGCGGCTCGAGGCCGCCCGCAAGCTCCTGGCCTCCGGAATGCCGATGCGCGAGATCGCGCCGGCGATCGGCGTCTCGGTCCCGACACTCTACCGCCACCTTCCCGCGCCGGAATAAGAGGCGATCAGCGCGGAAGGGGTATAGCACCGACCGGATCAGTCGGCGTCGAACGCGGTTAGAATGGGGCAGGGGCCTTCCGAGCCCGACCCACATTCATGAGCAAGCCGCTGGAGTGATGCGCGCACGCGCTTCAGCTCCTGGATCTTCGCATCCAGCGCCGCGATCCGCTCGTTGGCAAGCTGGCGTGCCCGAGCGCGATCGTCGGTCGCGTCCAGCGCCACCAGTTCTCCGATCTGCTCCAACGTGAAGCCAGCGGCCTGCGCCGATCGGATGAACCGGAGCCGGCGAACATCGTCTGCTGTGTAGCGGCGAATACCGCCATTCGAGCCCGATCCTTCAGGCCTCTCCGGCGTCTCGAGCAACCCTCTGCGCTGATAATAGCGGACCGTTTCTACACCGACGCCGCCCTCGCGCGCGAGCCCCGCAATTGTCACGTCGGCCATGCCTTGACTCCGTACCATAGTACGGCCCCTATATAGGTGTCGCGAACATGGTGGAGAAGAACATGGCGACCGCGGCGCCCAAGAAGGCAACGATCTACCGCATGGTGATGCCGACGCACACCTGCCCCTACGGCTTGAAGGCAAAGGACCTGCTGCACCGACGCGGCTACGAGGTCGAGGACCATTGGCTGACGACGCGCGAGGAAACCGACGCATTCAAAGCCGAGCACGGGGTCAAAACGACACCCCAGACCTTCATCGGTGGCGAGCGGGTAGGCGGCTACGACGATCTGCGCCGGTTTTTCGGCAAGACCGTGGCCGACCCCAAGGCGGTGACCTACCGGCCGGTCGCGGTTGTGTTCGCGATGACGGCATTAATGGCGCTGGCGGCCAGCTATGCCGTGCTCGGCACACCCTTCACGGTACGCGCCGGTGAGTGGTTCATCGCCTTCTCCATGTGTGTGCTGGCGCTGTTGAAGCTCCAGAACGTCGAGAAGTTCGCGACCATGTTCCTCAACTACGACTTGCTCGCGAAGCGCTGGGTGCCATACTCCTATATCTACCCCTACGCGGAAGGCGCGGCGGGCGTGCTGATGGCGGCCGGCGTATTGACCTGGTTGTCGGTGCCGATCGCGCTGGTGATCGGGACGATCGGGGCGGTCTCGGTCGTCAAGGCCGTGTATGTCGACAAGCGCGAGCTGAAATGCGCGTGCGTGGGCGGTGACAGCAATGTGCCGCTGGGCTTCCTGTCGCTCACCGAGAACGTGATGATGGTCGCCATGGCGATCTGGATGGTGCTGGGCGTCGCGCACTGATCTGGTGCAGCGTCCCGGCGCAGCCTAGAAGGGCCGCATGAGCTTCGGCCGCCTCGCCCGCACACTCGCGCTGCTCCTGCTGGGCGCGATGCTGTTCGTGCGGATGGGCCCAATGTGCGAGGCCATCGCGCAGGCTGCTCCGCCTGCGGAGGCGCATGCCGGAATGGCCGATTGCGATCGAGCGCCGCCCACGCCCGTGAAAAAGGCCCCTTCGGTGGACTGCGTAGGAGCCTGCATCGCGACGGTCCTCGACGTTCACACGTCTCCCGCGCCGCAGCTCGCCGTGCGGACGAACCTGCCCGCACCCGAGCCTCATGCCCTTGTTGGTCGCTCGGGCGGTCCTGCGCCGCCACCTCCTCGAACCGCCTGATCGACGTGGATTCCAATCAATCAGTGCATTCGAGGAAAATTACACATGAAGACCATCAAGTTCATCGGCGCGGCCATCGCGCTCGCTCTCGTTCCCGCCACGGCCTTTGCCGCCGCTGACTGCTGCGCCGGGAAGGAGTGCTGCAAGGATGGCGCCGACTGCTGCAAGGACAAGGACGGCGCGAAGAAGGATTGTTGCGCCGACATGAAGGACATGAAGCACGGCGAGCACGCCGGTCACGACATGTCGGGCATGCAGAAGAAGTAAGCGGAGAGGGAGGCGTTCGCGCCTCCCTTTTTCAATGGCGGGCGAACACTCTGCGGCCGCTCAGCCCAAACGCGATCACGTCATAGGCCTGGGCCTTCATGCCCGGCATTTCCATGCCGGGTGAGCCCATCGGCATTCCGACGACAGCGAGGCCGGTGACGCCCTTCGGATGCGTGGCAAGGGCGCGCTTCATGTCGGCGATCGGGACGTGGCCCTCGAAGGTCATACCGTCGATGATGGCAGTGTGACACGAGGCGAGGTCCTGAGGTACACCGCGTGCCTTCATGAACGCCGGCCGGTTCGCATCGTCGACGACGCGGACGGCGCGGCCGAACTGCGCCTTCACCTGCTGCGCCCATTTCTCGCAACAGGGGCAACCCGGGTCGCGATGCATCAGGACGGGACCTGCAGCGAGAGCCCCCGCAGGGGTAGCGCACGCCAGCGCGGCGGCGAGAAGGCGAAAGCGATCCATATCTGAGTTCCCGGGTGGCCATCCCCCCGCACGGTGACGGGGGGAGGGACGATAGTCGATTACTGGGCGCTCTTGCCATGCGCCCGCAGCCAGGCGTTCAACTCGCCGATCTCGCGGGTCTGCTCTGCGATCGTCTTGGTGGCCATCTGGCGAACCTTGGGATCCTTGGTTTCGCGCAGCACGATACGCGACATGGCGATGCCGCCGCGGTGGTGCTCGACCATCTTGCGGACCCACGTCTCGGTGGCATCCGCACCCATCGCCGACATCATCTTCTGATGCATGTCCATCTCGGCCTGCGGGTACGGGTTCGCCGGCGTCGGCCGCATCATCTGCCCATGGTTCATGCCGGAATGGTCCATGCCCTGCATCTGGGCGACCGCGGGGACCGCGCCGAGGGCGGCCGCGACGGCCAAAATCATCATCTTCTTCATCGTGTCGCTCCTGCGTCAAAGCCCCCGCTCAACAGGGATACGGGCTTCAAACGATTAGCCCTCAAGCGATGTTGCTCAGCGGATCGGCTGAAGCGTGTTGATGCCGACGCTCTCGTCGGTTTCGGGGGGCGGGGGAGGCACCTGCTTGTCGCGATAGGAGGGGAGGTCGGGCGCATTATCGGGCGTCGGGTGCGCCTCGAGCCGAGCGATGTAGCGCTTCATCTGCGCGATCTCGCGGACCTGGGCGTCGATGATCCCGTCTGCGAGCTTGCGCACCTCGGGGTCTTTGATGTGCGCTCGCTCGCTGGTCATGATCGCGATCGAGTGATGCGGGATCATGGCCTTCATATACGCGACGTCGCCGACCGTCTCCTGGCTGCGGACAAGCCACAAGGCGCCGGCGAACACCACGATCGAGGCCGCCACGATGCCGAGATTGGCCTTCCGGTTGGGGTACATGCTCCACATGAAGCCGATCATGATGAGCGCCATCACGGCGCCCATAACGATCGCCATCCATGTCCTGGTCTGGCTGTATTCGACGTGGCTCAGCGCGTAAGTGTTGAGATACATGAGGCCGAACATCACGACCGTCGACGTCACGATCATCGCGGCGAAGCGCCCGTAGCTCATCCCCATAGCGCCGCCCTGTTTGGAATTGGGGTCGTGGTCCATGTCGCGCTCTCCTGTTCGGCCCCACCCACTGAAGGATACGCGGCTCTCTAGCGGACCCCTTGAGCTTTTCTGCGGCGTCGACGGGGCCAGCGCATGAAGAGCAGGATTGCCCCGGCGACGGCGAACACGAGTCCCCCCGCTGCGAAGGCGTTGAGCCACGGCGTGTTGAACCGTTCGTGCTCGGTCCAATCCATGATGTGGAGTCCCCAGAAGAAGTCGTAGAGCCGCCACGTGCCGGTTCGCACCGATGTCAGCCGGCCAGTCTCCGCCGCGACGTAGATGCGGGTTCCGTCGGTGTCGGGGAAGGAAGCACGCCAGGCGGGGAGGGCACCGCGGTACTCGGTGCTGGGGCGCTCGATCCGCTCGACGACGGGCGCCGAACCAGTTTCGCCGCGATACGCCTGCCTTGCGATCAGCGCTGCGGCCGGGCCGTCGACCGGGGGCAGCGGCTTTGCGGTGCGGGCGTCCAGCAAACGCACCTTGCCGTCGCCGAGCTGGGCTTCGACGATCGGCCGCCCCAGCAGCATCCGGTGCTGGAGCTGACGCACCGGCGCTCCGGCCGATGCGAGAAGGGCAGGGACGGGCGCGAAATCCTGAGTGGCGATCAGGGCCGGTTCGACGTTCCGGTCGATCCGGTGATCGCCATGCACGGTGTCGATCGGCAGCAGGCTCATGACGAGCCCGCTGGTGAACCAGACGATCGCCTGCGCCCCGATCAGGAGCGCAAGCCAGCGGTGAACCTTGCTTGCCCCGACATGGAGGCGGAGCCGCGGGCTCAGAACCAGGTCCTCACGCCCGCGACGAAGCTGAAGCCGCCCGTATTGTCACCGCGTGCGCGGGTGAAGCGCGCGGTGTCGCCGAACTGCCGCTCCCACGACACGCCGATGTAGGGCGCGAACTCGCGCCGGCCCTCGTAGCGAAGCCGAAGCCCGGCCTCGAGGTCCGTGAGCCCGGAGCCGGTGCCGGTTTCGGGCACGTCCTGCGCGGAGAAATTGGCCTCCACCCTAGGCTGGAGCACGAACCAGTTGGTGATGCGCTGGTCGTAATAGCCCTCCGCACGGCCAAGCACGTCGCCCTTGTCGGAGAGGAACAATGCGCCCTCCACCTCGAACCAACCGGGGGCCAGCCCCTCGATCCCTACCGTCGCGTAGGTGCGCGAGGGGTTGGGCTTGAAGTCGTAGCGAACGCCCGCCTGAAGGTTCCAGTATGGATCGAGCGCGCGGCTGTAGAGCGCCTGCACCTCGGCCTGTTCGAGCGGCTTGCCGAACGTGCCTTCGCCCTCGCTCTTTAGCGTAAAGCGATTGATGTCGCCCCCGATCCAGGCCTCGCCATCCCAGCGATAGCCGTCGCCACCCTTGCGAGCCTGATATTCGGCGAGATTGAAGAGGATCTGATAGACGGTCATTCCGCCATGCTCGCGGCGTAGATCGTTCTCGCGCGAGCTGGCCATGGCGTCCGCGCCCCAGAAACGATCGGCGAGGTGGTCCCCGGCCGGAGCGGGAGCGGGCTTGTTGCCGGGGGGAAGGTCGGTTCCGACCTTGGCAGCGGGCTGATCGCCGGGCATCGCCATGCCCGGCATCGTGCTCATGTCGTGGCCGGCATGCGGGTCCTGCCCCGCACCTGTCGATGCTGCCATGCCCGGCATAGCAGACATATCGTGACCGGCGTGCGGGTTCTGGGTGGGCGCAGCCTGCTGCTGACCGCTCATATCCATTCCCTGCATCCCGCTCATGTCATGCCCGGCATGAGGGTCGGCAGCCTGCGTCTTCGCCGGTTGCGCGCGCCGCGGCGCGGTGCATCGGACGGGAGCCTTACGCTTAGTCGCGGACTTGGCCGCGGCTTTCGCCTTCGGCTTGGCGGCCGGCTTTGCCGGCATCGTCATGCCCGGCATGTTGTGCATGGAATGGTCCATGGTCTGCCCGAATGCGGGTGTCGCAAGGCCGAGCGGCGCCATACCGGCGAGGAGGAGCGACCGGATCACGCCGCGGCCTCCCCGGCCTTGCGGACCTGGACAACGCGCATCATGCCCGCGTGCATGTGGTAGAGCATGTGGCAGTGGAAGGCCCAGTCGCCTTCCTCGCCGGTCACGTCCCAGCTCACCGTGCCTCCCGGCTGCACCAGCACCGTATGCTTTCGGGGGGCGTAGGCGCCCTTGCCGGTCACCAGGTCGAAGAAGTGGCCGTGGATGTGGATCGGATGTCCCATCATCGTGTCGTTGATGAGCGTCACCCGTACCCGCTCGCCGTGAAGCAGCGTGATCGGGTCGGGGTTCTCCGACAGCTTCTCGCCGTCGAAGCCCCACATATAGCGCTCCATGTTGCCGGTGAGGTGGAGCTTGATCTCCCGCTCCGGTGCGCGTGTGTCCGGGTTGCGGTCGAGCGCCATCAGGTCGCGATAGGTGAGAACGCGATGCCCGACATTCTCCAGCCCCTGCCCGGGATCGCCGGTCCGATCGACCGGCATCGGCGAGATGGTCTGCACGCCCGGTCCCTTTTTAACCTCGGGGGCATTGCTGAAATCGCGCATGGAATGGCTCATGCCGCCCATGTCCATCCCGCCCATCTGATCGCCGTTCATCGCCGGCATCGTGCCGGAGCCATGGTCCATACCGGCCATGGCGCCGCCCTGAGCCTGGCCGTGGTCCATGCCTGCCATGCCGCCTGCCGCGGTGCCGGCCGCGCCGTGGTTCATTTGGGAATGATCCATACCCGGCATTGCGCCGGTGCCCGCGCCATGCCCCATCGCAGCATGGTCCATGCCGGACATCGAACCCGCAGCGCCGCCCATGGCGCCATGATTCATGCCGCCGTGGTCCATCGTGCCATGATCCATGCCGCCCATGCCCATGTCCTTCATGGTCGCGAGCGGGCGCTTGCGGAGCGGGGGCACCTCGGCCGCCATGCCCTCGCGCGGAGCGAGCGTCGCGCGGGCCATGCCGGAGCGATCGATGCTCTCACCGACCAGCGTATAGGCGCGCAGGTCGGGCGGGGTGACGATCGCGTCATAGGTCTCGGCCGGGCCGAACTGGAACTCGTCGATCTCGACCGGGCGCACGTTCAAGCCGTCGGCCGCGACGATCGTCATCGGCAGGCCCGGAATGCGGACGTTGAAGGTGGTCATCGACGAGGCGTTGATGAAGCGCAGCCGCACCCGCTCGCCGGGGCGGAATAGCGCGGTCCAATTGTCCTTGGGGCCGTAGCCGTTGACCAGGTAGGTGTAGACCGAGCCCGTGACGTCGGCGACGTCGGCGGGGTCCATCCGCATCTTGCCCCACTCCAACCGCTCTTTCAGCGACTGATCCTTGCCGGCGAGAAGCCCGGCCAGGGTCTGGCGCTGGCGGTTGAAGTAGCCCGACTCCTTCTTCAACCGATCGAAGAGGTAGTGCGGGTGGTGGAAGCTGTGGTCGGACAGCACGATCACGTGCTCCCGGTCGAACTTCACCGGATCGGGATTCTTCGGATCGATCAGGATCGGGCCGTAGTGTCCCTCCTGCTCCTGAAGCCCGGAATGGCTGTGATACCAGTAGGTCCCGCTCTGGATGATCGGGAACTCGTAGGTGAAGGTCGAGCGCGCCGGAATGCCGGGGAAGGCGATCCCCGGCACCCCGTCCATCTGAAAGGGCAGCAGCAGCCCATGCCAGTGGATCGAGGTTTCCTCGTCGAGCTCGTTGACGACGTGGAGGCGGACGTTCTGTCCCTCGCGCAAGCGGATGAGCGGCGCGGGCACGGTGCCGTTGATGCCGATGGCGTGGCTCTGCCGCCCGTCGATCATCATCATCTGATGCGCGACCTTGAGCGTGATGTCCTCGCCCGACACCGTGGGCAACGGCTTGGCGATGCCGGCGGAGACGGGCTGTGCCCATGCCGGCATATAGGCCGACAAGGCGAGGCCGCCTCCTGCCAGACTGGCACCGCGCAGCACCTGGCGGCGGTCGAGAACGCGCGACATGCAAGCTCCTAAGAATGGGGCCGTGAAAGGGCCGTCGCTTCTTCTACGCGGCCGATCCGTCCAGCCCTCAGCGGTTCCCGAGTTTTTCGAGCAGCCGCGCCCGCGCGCGATACAGGCGGGTTTCGACCGCCTTCTGGCTGATCCCCAGCACCTCGGCCGTCTCGGCCTGGCTCAGGCCTTCGATCGTCCGAAGTACCAAAGGCTCCTTCAGGTTCGCGGGCAAGGTCGAGATGGCGCGGGTCACACGATCGAGTTCCTGCCGATCGCCGGCTGCGTCGTCGATCGGCACCTGTTCGTCGACGATGCTCTGGACCTGTTCGTCGTTCGGCAGCGCGAACGACAGAAACCGGCGCACGGCACGCTTACGCGCCCAATCGCGGCATTTGTTGACGGCGATGGTCGTTAGCCACGCCTGCATCGATCGGTTGGGGTCGTAGCGCGACAAGGCCTGATGCGCGGCCACAAACGCTTCCTGCGTCACGTCCAGCGCTTCGTCGGCATCGCCGAGGAAGGCGCGCGAAAGCCGGAACATCGGCTGCCGATAGCGTCGCACGATCTCGGCGAAAGCGGCTTGTCGGCCGTCGATGCTGAGCGTCGCCAGTTCGCCATCCGACAGCGCGGTCCAATCGAGGCTCACCCCTGGCCGTCGGTGAGCGCCTTCACCACCGCGTCATCGAATTGAGAGGTCTGATCGGGCCGGAGAAGCTGACGCATGGCGAAGATGTGCGCCAGCGTCGCCTTCTGCAGCTCGCCCATCGCGGCATGGCTCTGGTCGACCGCAGCGGCCACCCGCGGACCATTGCCGTGCTCGGCCTCGATCGCCTCGGCAAGGCGGGCATTGGCGGCACGCATCTCCAGCTCGAGGGCGCGGCGTTGCACCGCGAACCGGTCTTCGAGCACCTTCAATCGGGCCTGCTGGTCGCCATCGAGCGCGAGCTTGTGGTGCAGCACCTCGTGGAGCGCCGCACCGGGTTGCTTGGGCTGCGGCAGCAGCGCGCGCCCGATAAAGACACCACCAATCGCTGCCAGGAAGGCGAGCAAGGCGCACAGGACAACCCGCTTGGTCGAGGTCATGGCTCGCCGATCAGCAACGCGGAAGGAGCGAGGGGGGAGGCTCCGCCGAGCGGCGCGAGCGAGACAGCAGGGCTTGCCGTCGCGGGCAGCTCGGCACCGACGATCCCGATACCGAGCGCCGCGGCGGTTATCACACCGATCCCGAGCCCGGCCCCGCGCACGGCGGGGCGGCTGCCGATCCGTGCGAGGATCTGGTCCTCGATACCCTCCAACGCGGCCGGGGCGGGTGCGCCCGCTAGTCGCGCCAATGCTCTGTCTAGATCGTCCATGCTTTCCACTCCGCCCCTCTATCACCGGATACGCATCGCTGCCCATCATCCCTCAACAGCTGGTGAGGGGTCGGGCAGCGCGCCGCGTAGAAGGGTGCACGAACCTCGTCGGAGTACCTCATGCGTAGTCTCGCCCTTCCTGCCGCCCTCGCTCTCCTGAGCCTCGCCAGTGCGGCGCAGGCTCACCCGAAGCTCGTTGTGGCCTCACCCGCGCCCAACGCGACCGTTGCCAAGCCCGCGCGTGTCGCTTTGCAGTTCAGCGAGAAGCTGATGCCGAAATTCTCTGGCGCGGACCTGATGATGACGGGCCATGGCGGCGCCACGCACCCGCCGATGAAGGTTGCAGCCACCACCCAGGTTGCACCCGACGGTCGAACGCTGGTCGTGGTGCCCAAGTCGCCGCTCGGTGCGGGCCGCTACAGCGTCGCATGGCACGTCGTCTCGGCCGACACGCATCGGGTGTCCGGCAACTTCGCCTTCGCGGTGAAGTGAGGTGGACGCCGACTGGCCGCTGATCGGGGTCCGCTTCGCGCTTTATGCGACGTTGAGCGGGCTGTTCGGCCTGTCGGCGTTCAGCCTCTACGGGCTCAAGGCCGGGGAGCGCGCAGACGCACTCGCCTTGCGCCCCTGGCTGGTGGGGACCGGGCTGCTCGGCCTTCTGTTTTCCGGCATCGCGCTCGTCCTCCTCGCAGCGGCGATGGCAGGTGCGCCGGCGTGGCCGATCGATTGGGAAGCGATCGGGATGCTGCTTACCGGGTCCGCGACGGGCACGGCGTGGGAAGCGCGCATGGTCGCGCTGATCGTTGCCGTGATCGCCGCGCTGATCGCGGCGGGACGTACCGCGCCGCTCGGCCTGGTGGTGCTCGCGGCGGGCATTGCGCTCGCGACGCTCGCTTGGACGGGCCATGGCGCGATGGATGAGGGCGCGACGGGCTGGGTCCATCTATTGGCCGATATTCTGCACCTGTTGGCGGCCGGCGCCTGGGTCGGTGCACTGCTCGGGTTGACGCTGCTCGTGGTGCGGCCGGCAGCTCGCGTCGACGTCGCGCATCTCAGACTGACCCACCGGGCGCTGCACGGCTTCGGTATGGTCGGCACGATCGTTGTCGGCACGATCGTTGTGACGGGTCTGGTGAATGGCTGGCTGCTGGTCGGTGCCAGCAATCTGCCAAGACTTCCCACCTCCCTGTACGGCCAGCTCCTCCTCGCCAAGCTGGCGCTGTTCGGCGCGATGCTGGGGCTGGCCTCCCTCAATCGCTTTCGGCTGACGCCGGCGTTCGAGCGCTCAGTTGCCGCGCGCGATCATCGGGCTGCGCTCGGTGCTCTGCGGCGCAGCCTCGCGATCGAGGCGAGCTGTGCCGTCACGATCCTGGCGCTGGTTGCTTGGCTGGGGATGCTCGAGCCTCCCGCAACGGCGATGTAAGGAGCGGGCGGCCGATCGCCGCCCGCCCATCGCCGATCAGGCGGCCATCTTCTCGCATGCGTCGGCGCAGCGCTCGCACGCGGCGACACAGTCTTCCATGCCGTCGAGACCCCGGCAGCTCTCCGCGCAAGCTCGGCAGATCCGGGCGCAGATGCCGCAAACGAGCTTATGCTGGTCGGACCCGCGCGCCATAAAATCGAGCGAGGTGGCGCAAATCTGCGCGCAATCGAGCATGATCTTGATGTGGTCGGGCGCGGCGTGGGCCCCGCCCACCTCGAGGCAGTGTTGGGTGGTCATCGACAGGCAGGTGACATGGCAGTGGTGGCAGGCGTCCATGCAAGCCTGCATCTCGGCGCTCATATGATCGTGCATCGGTGATCTCCGCGTGAGCCCCCGCTCAAGGGGGAATACGCGCCTCGTCGCCTCGGCCCTCACCGGGAGTCCGATCGACCGATGCGCCGAACGGCGCATGTAACCCGTTCACTTTTCGTTCCTTCACGCGTTACAAGGGCGCGAAGGGAATCATATGCTGCCACTGATGCAGCCGGTCCCGCTCGCCGACGTGCCGCAGGGAACCGTTCTCCGCATCGTCGGCGCAGCAGGAGCCGGCTTTCCGAGCCCCGCCCAGGATTGGGAAGATGACGGGATAAGCCTGATCGAACTGCTCCGGCTCGATCGGGCGGCCAGTTTCGTGTTCCGGATCAGCGGCAGCAGCATGATCGAGGCCGGCATCCACGACAACGACGTGGTGGTCGTCGACCGCGATACCCGCCCCGTCGAGGGCCATATCGTGATCGCGATCGTCGATGGTGGCTTTGTCTGCCGCCAGCTCGTCCGGCGCTCCGGGGCCATGTTCCTGGAGGCGCGCAATAGCCGGCAATGCTATGAGGCGACCTCGGCCGAGGGTGTCGAAATCTGGGGTGTGGTGCGGACCGGCGTCCGCGACTACCGGCGCTAGCCGGTGTCGTGGGCAATCGTCGACGTCGCGAACTTCTACGTCAGCGCGGAGCGGCTGTTCGACCCCTCGCTGCGCGGCGTGCCGGTCATCGTGCTGTCCAACAACGACGGGTGCGCCGTTGCGCGGAGCGAGGAAGCCAAGGCGCTGCACGTCCGAATGGGCGAGCCCGTTTTCAAAATCCGGGATCGGATCAAGCGTCACGGCATCCAGCTGCGATCCAGCAATTATGAGCTGTATGCAGACCTCAACCGCCGCTTCAACGCGGTCATCGCCGATCATTCCGACCTGGTGGAGATCTACTCGATCGACGAGAGCTTCTTCCGCTTGCCGGCACTGGCGAACGGGCTCGGCGATGTGGGAACGGCCCATCGGGTTCGCGAGGACATCGCCCGATCGGTCGGCCTGCCGACGAGGATCGGGCTCGGCCCGACCCGCACGCTGTCCAAGGTGGCAAACGCCCTCGCCAAGGCGACCGAGAAGGTCTGGGGCGGCGTGGTCGACTTGCACGACCTCGAACTGCGCCGGCGGCTGTTCGAGCATTGGCCGGTGGGTGAGGTGTGGGGGATCGGGAGCGCACTCGAAGCGCGGCTTCGCCCCCTCGGCGTGAAAACCACGGCGGACCTGGCGGCGCTGCCGCCCGCGGTCGCGCGCGATATCGGAACGGTGGTGCTCGAACGCCTCGTGCGCGAACTGGGCGGGATCGAATGCGACGACTTCAAGGTTGCCCCCGAACCGCTCAAGGCGACGGCGGTTACGCGGCAGTTCGGGGAGCCTGTAACCGCGCTGCCCGAACTGCGCGAAGCCATGGCGCGACGCGCGGCGCGTGCGGCGGAGAAAATCCGTGCGCAAGGGTTGGCGGCGAGCCGCCTGATCGCCTTCGCGCATGGCTCCCGATACAAGCCGAACCCGCCCTCCGCGTCGCGATCGGCACGCCTGTCGCCTCCGACCAACGACCCCCGTGTTATCGTCGGCATCGCGGGAAAGATGATGGAGACGATGTTCCAGCCCGGCGGGGTTTACACCAAGTGCGGCGTCCTGCTCGAAGACCTGTCCCCGGAAGGGCAGGGGCAAGCGGACCTGTTCGCGACGGCTGACCCCAAGGCACCCGGGCTTCTCGCCGCAATGGACGGGTTGAACGCCCGTTACGGTCGCAACACAGTCATCCTTGCGGCGCAGGGCTGTGGGGGGCGATCGTTCGACACCAAGCGGTCGCAGAAGAGCCCGGCCTGGACGACGCGCATCGGGGAGATCCCGGTAGCTCGCTAGTCGGCGCGGACCGGATCGGTATATCGGGACGCCATGTGTAATCGCGCCCGCATGTCGAATGAGCCCGAAACCCTATGGGGATCGGCCGCGAAGCTGTTTAGCGAGCGGCCCCGCGACAACCGGTTTGACCCGCGCGAGCTGCGCCCCAAGAGCCGCAACTATGTCATCCGCGAACAGGGCGGGGAGCGAGCCTGGGACGTGATGACCTGGGACGTGCTCGGCGGGAAGGCGGCGTGGCCGATGACCAACGTGCGCCAGCTCGGCCTCCCGCAATGGCGCAGGCTGGCAGAGAAGCCGGAGAACCGCTGTCTGGTGCCGTTGACCGAGTTCTGCGAGTTCACGCCCGACAAGCATGATCTGGGTGACGGCAAACCACCGCTGAAGGGGGAGATGTGGTTCGGCGTGACCGATCAGCCTGTGTTCGCGGTCGCCGGTTTCTGGCAGCGTACCGAGGGCGGCAACGGCTTCACGATGGTGACGTGCAACCCCAATTCGCTGGTGGCGCCGATCCACCCCAAGGCGATGATCACGATCCTTGAGCCGAGCGACATCGATACGTGGCTGCGCGGCTCCTATGACGAAATCGTTGGCCTGCAAAAACCCTACGATCCCGACCGGATGACGGTGCGCGGACCGGTGTTCCCGACCCGTCGTAACGAACGCTAACCGCTCGCGTTAGGGGCGAAAGCTTCCAGGATACGGCAGTCAGCCATCGTACCGCCGGCGCAGCTCGCGATCGCGCTGGCCAGTTCGCGACGGAGTGCGGTCAGGTCCGCGATCTTGCGGTCGATCTCTTCCAGGTGATGCGTGGCGAGCTTGTCTACGGTGCCGCAATCACGATCGCGCTGCGCGGCCAGGTTCAACAGCGCTCGCACCTCGTCTAGTGAGAAGCCAAGATCGCGCGTGCGGCGGATGAAGCGCAGTCGCTCCAGATCCTCCGGACGGTAAGAGCGGTAGTTTCCATCCGTCCGCGCAGGGGGAGCGATGAGTCCAGCACGCTCGTAATAGCGGACGGTCTCCACCTTCGTGCCCGTTGCGGCCGCGAGCTTGCCGATCGTCAGTGCATTCATCTCTTGACCCTGTACCAACTACAGGGTCCATATAGGCCGTCGCATCGAATACTCGAAGGGCGACGACGCATGGCTTGCAGCGATTGCTGCTCAGTTCCGGATCGCAGTGCGATCAACGATCCCGCGTATCGTCGCGCCCTCTGGATCGTCGTTCTACTCAACCTGGGTTTCGGCCTCATCGAGATCGTCGGCGGGTTTGTCGCCGACAGCCAAGCGCTCAAGGCCGATGCCCTCGACTTCATCGGTGATGGGACGATCTCGCTCTTCGGCCTGATCGCACTAGGGTGGACCGCGCAGGCCCGGTCGAGGATCGCGCTAGCACAGGGACTCTTTCTCGGCGCGCTCGGCTTAGGAGTGATCGGGTTCGCCGCTTGGCGCGCGCTCAACGCAGTGGCGCCAGAGGCCGAGCTGATGGGCGGGATCGGGGTGGTTGCCCTGATCGTCAATGTCAGTGCAGCGCTGGTTCTCTCTCGCTTCCGTGAAGGCGATGCCAATGTTCGGGCAATCTGGCTGTTCAGCCGCAACGATGCGGTCGCGAACATCGCGGTGATCGCGGCGGCCGCTTTGGTCGCGTGGACGGGGCAGGCGTGGCCCGACCTCGCCGTTGCCGGCGTTATCGCACTGCTGTTTCTACACTCGGCCTGGGAAATCACGCGCGGTGCCCTCGCCGAGATGGGTGAAAAAGGGTGACGGCGCTCGATCGGACCTCCGAGATCGCACGGGCACGCCGCAAGAGTGGATCTCGACGGCCGCGTCACCTCGGCACCGGAAAGGTGGGGCGGAAGGGCTGGCTTCGCGCGATGCTGCCCTTCGTCGCATGTCTGATGCTGGTGCTCGTCGGCTGGACCGGCACGGCGAACGCCGGCGGGAACGGCACGTGCATCGATGTCCCGCAGACCGAGATGGCGATGCATGTCGCGGTAGACTGCGATCAGGTCCCCGCCGACGCGGACAAGAATTTCCCGCATCATCACGCCGCCTGCCACGGTCACTGTGTGGCGACGCCGGGCGAGAGCCGCGTGGCCATCGCGCTGCCTCCAAGACCGGTCGGATTTACGCATGAAACGGCGCCGCTCTGGTTGTCGCACCAGGGCGATGCGGCGCTGCGACCACCACAGGCCTGACGCGCGGGCGCTCAGGCGCCCTGACCCCCGTTCGTCAGGAGCATTTGGAATGAAACGCGTGATGGCGGCCGTCCTGGCCGCGACAGCCTGTGCGGCGATCTCGTCGGCACAGGCACAGGACACCGAGGCGGCGGCACCGTCATTGACCCTCGACGAAGCGCTTGCCGCGGCAGGCGCCGTGTCGCCCGCGATCGAGGCCTCCCGATCCGGGATCAAGGCGGCCGAGGCGCAGCGTGCGGTCGCGGGCCTGCGGCCCAATCCCTCGCTCGACGCCATGACCGAGAATGTCGCCGGGACCGGCATGTACCGTGGGCTGCGCTCGTCCGAAACAACGGTCGGGCTCTCCCTGCCGCTCGAACTTGGCGGCAAGCGATCGGCCCGGGTCGCCGTCGCCGAAGCGCAGCTCGACCGCGCATCGCTCGATGCGGCGATCGCTCAAGCCGACCTTCGGCTGCGCGTGACGCAAGCTTATAACGATGCCGTGGCAGGCCAGCGCCGCGCCGCGACAGCCCGCGAGCAGGTGGGGATCGCGGCCGAGGTGCTGCGCGCCGCCCGGGTCCGCGTCGCGGCAGGGCGCGCGTCACCGCTCGAAGAGCAGCGCGCCGACGTCGCCCGGCTCAATGCCGAAGGGGCGGCCGAGCGGGCAGAACGCTCGGCGCAGGTCGCGCTCGGCAACCTCGCCCGGCTGATCGGGCGCGGTGCCTCGACCCTCGACGCCGCCTGGTTCGCGCGGATCGAAGGCGCGGGGCCACGTCTGCCGGTCCGCAGTGAAGGCAGCCTGGCCGCTGCGGCCGCACAGGCGGACCTCACGACCGCTACGGCGCAGGTTCGGCTCGCCCGAAGCCAGCGCATACCCGATGTGACGGTCAGCGCGTCGGCGCGCCGGCTGGAAGCGACCAACGACACGGCTGCGGTATTCGGCGTCTCCGTCCCGCTGCCGCTGTTCAACAACGGCCGCGCCGCGGTAGACCTGGCCTCGGCACAGCGCAGCCAAGCCGATGCACAACGCCGGGTCGCGCTGCTCGACGCCGAACAGGCCATCGCATCCGCTGAAGCCGACGTTGCCAACGCCGCCACCACCGCGCGCAACGCTACGGGGCCGACGCTCGCCGCGGCGCAGGAAGCCGCCCGGATCGCCCGGATCGGCTACCGTGAGGGCAAATTCGGGCAGTTGGACCTCCTCGAGGCGGAGCGCACGCTCGCCGACACCCGCGCGGCCGCGATCGACGCACTCGCAGCCTACCATGACGCACAGGCCCGGCTCGAGCGGCTCGCCGCCCCGGCGCCTACCGACGCGAAGGACGCACGATGAAGAACAATCACGCGCGGATGCTGCTGTCCGCATTGCTTCCACTCGCGCTCGTCGCCTGCGGCGGGGGCGAGAAGAAGGCCGACGACATGGCCGACATGGAAGGGGTGGAGAAGGGCGAGGGGGGCGAGAAGAAGGCCGACAAGGACGCGGTGACGCTCTCCGCGCGACAGATTGCCGATGCTGGCATCGAGGTCGGGCGTCCCACCATTGGCGGCGTCGCGGGCGCAATTGAGCTGCCCGCGCTCGTCCAAGGCGATCCTCAGGGCGTCCAAGTGGTCTCCGCGACGATTGGCGGGCGCCTCGTCGCGCTCACCCGCAATCTCGGCCAGTCCGTCAGGCAGGGCGATCCCATCGCGGTGATCGAGAGCCGCGAAGCCGCCTCGCTGAAGGCGGAGGTGGAAGCTGCCCGCGCGCGCGCCGCGCTCGCGCAATCGAACCTCCGGCGCGAGCAGCGACTGTTCGCCGAGCGCGTGTCGCCCGAGCAGGATCTGGTCGCGGCCCGCACCGCGGCGACCGAAGCCAATATCGCGCTGCGCCTGGCGCAGCAGCAGCTCGGCGCGACGGGGGGCGGGGGTGGTGCGCTCAATCGCATCGCCATGCGCTCGCCGATCTCGGGGCAGGTGATCGCGCGTCCCGCGGTGCTCGGCCAGACGGTCGATGCAAATGCCGAGCTATACCGGGTGGCGAACCTGTCGCGCGTGACGATCGCGGCATCGGTGTCGCCGGCGGATGCCGGTCGCATCCGGCCCGGGACGCGCGTCGAGGTGACGGCTGCCGGTCGTCGGCAGGAAGGCCGGGTCTCGTTCGTCTCGCCGGCGCTCGATGAGAGCACCCGCCTCGTCCAGGTCATCGCCACGCTCGACAATGGCGGGGGTACGTGGCGCGTGGGCGAACCGGTCACCGCGAGCTTCATGCTCCCCGCGACCGGAGACCGGAGCATCGCGGTGCCGTCGACGGCGGTGCAGAGCGTCGAGAACCGCACGGTCGTCTTCGTCCGAACGCCGACCGGCTTTCGCGCCGTGCCGGTTACGACGGGTCGCCGCAACGGCGACCAGGTCATCATCAGCTCCGGCCTGACCGGCCAGGAGCAGATCGCCACCACGAACTCGTTCACCCTGAAAGCCGAACTCGGCAAGGGTGGCGAGATGGACATGGACTGAGCCCATGATCTCCCGCCTCGTCACCTTCTCGGTCGAGCGGCGCTGGCTCGTCCTGCTGCTCACCCTCGTCGCCGCGCTTGCGGGCGTTTTCGCTCTTCAGCGCCTTCCCATCGACGCCGTGCCCGACATCACCAACAACCAGGTTCAGGTGAATGTGCTGGCGCCCTCGCTGTCGCCCGATCAGATCGAGCGGCAGGTCTCCTTCACCATCGAAACCTCGCTGAAGGGCATTCCGGGGCTCGCCTATACGCGCTCGCTCAACCGCAATGGCTTTGCCCAGATCACGGCCGTCTTCACCGATGCGACCGATATCTATTTCGCCCGCCAGCAGGTCGCGGAGCGGATGCGGATGGCCGAGGATCGCCTCCCGCAGGGTGTCATGCCCGAGATGGGTCCGATCGCCACTGGTCTCGGCGACATCTTCATGTGGACGGTGGAGTTTCAGGAACGCAACCATGTGAAGCACCGCGATGGTGAGCCGGGGCTCCAGCGCGACGGCAGCTACATCACGCCGGCAGGCGAGCACCTTGTCGATGAGCGGGATAAGGCGACCTTCCTCCACACCGTCCAGGAATGGATCGTCGCGCCGCAGCTCCGCGGCACGGAAGGCGTCGCGGGCGTCGACTCGCTAGGTGGTTTCGACCGTGAATACCTGGTCACTCCGGACCTGCAGCGCCTGGCCTCGATGCGGCTCAGCGTCCAGGACCTCGCAACCGCACTCGAACGCAGCAACACGAGTATCGGCGCGGGCACAATCAATCGAAACGGCGAAGGGCTGTTCGTCCGCTCGGATGCGCGGGTGCGGACGGCCGACGAGCTGTCGCGCACCGTGGTCGCGACACGCGAGGGGGTGCCCGTCCTGCTCAGCCAGGTTGCGACCGTGAAGGCGGGCCAGGGTATCCGCACCGGCTCGGCATCCGAAAACGGCCACGAGGTCGTGGTCGGTACTGCCGTGATGCGGATCGGTGGGAACAGCCGCACCGTCGCGACCGATGTCGGCGAACGACTACAGGAAGTCGGCCGGTCGCTGCCGACCGACATCGTGGTCAAGCCGGTGCTGGACCGCACCCGCCTCGTCGACTCCACGATCACGACCGTGGCGCGCAATCTCGCCGAAGGGGCGGTGCTGGTCATCGTGGTGCTGTTCGCGCTGCTCGGCAACTTCCGGGCGGCGCTCATCGCGGCCATGGTAATCCCCATCACCATGCTGCTCACCGCCACCGGCATGCTGCGCGCTGGTGTGTCCGCCAATCTGATGAGCCTCGGCGCACTCGACTTCGGCCTGATCGTCGACGGTGCGGTCATCATCGTCGAGAATGCGCTGCGTCATCTCGGTCACCGGCAGCACGAGGCTGGTGGGCTTCTGCCGCTCAAGGAGCGGCTGGCGATCGTCGCGGCTTCGGCCAGGGAGATGATCCGCCCGTCGGTCTACGGCCAAGCGATCATCATCCTCGTCTACGCGCCGCTGCTCACCTTCTCGGGGGTCGAGGGCAAGATGTTCGAGCCGATGGCGCTCACCGTCATCATCGCGCTCATCTTCGCGTTCGTGCTGTCGCTCACCTTCGTGCCGGCCGCCATCGCGGCGTTCCTGGCGGGCAAGGTCGAGGAGAAGGAGAGCCAGATCGTGGTCTGGCTGAGGCGCCGCTACGAACCGGGCCTCGATGCCGCGATGCGCCGCCCGAGCATCACCGTGGGCGGTGCGCTCGGGGCGGTCGCGCTGGCCGCGCTCGCGTTCACGACCTTGGGGCAGGAGTTCCTGCCGCAGCTCGACGAGGGGAACATCCTCGTTCAGGCCTGGCGCCCGCCCGGCACGTCGGTCGAGCAGAGCCAGCGCATGCAATTCGCGGTCGAGAAGACGATCAGCCGAGAACCCGAAGTGCAGTACGCCTTCTCGCGGACGGGTACGTCCGAGATCGCCAGCGATCCGATGCCGCCCAACGCGACCGATACCTTCGTGATGCTCAAGCCGCGCAATGAGTGGCCTGACCCGAACTTGCCCAAGGTGGACCTGGTCGAGCGGATCGAGAAGAAGGTCTCGACCATTCCGGGGAACGGCTACGAGATCACCCAGCCCATCCAGATGCGCTTCAACGAGCTGATCGCCGGCGTGCGTGGCGACATCGCGGTGAAGGTGTTCGGCGACGACTTCGGCAGCATGAACGCGACCGCACAGCAGATCGCCGAGGTGCTCCGCAAGGTGCCCGGCGCGGCCGATGTCCGCGTCGAGCAAACCGAGGGGCTGCCGCTCCTCGACATCCGCCCCAACCGGGACGCGATGGCCCGGGTCGGGGTCTCGGCCGGCGACGTCCAGGACGTCGTCGCGGCGACGGTCGGCGGCAAACAGGCGGGCATGATCTTCGAAGGCGACGCCCGCTTTCCCGTCGTTATCCGTCTCGGCGAGACCGCGCGCGCCGATCTGCAAACACTCGGCCAGATCCCCGTGCCGACCGCCAACGGGTCGTTCGTGCCGCTGTCGTCCGTGGCCGACATCGGCATCGGCGACGGGCCGAACCAGATCAGCCGCGAGAACGGCAAGCGCCGTGTCGTCGTCCAGGCCAATGTACGCGGACGCGACGTCGCCGGTGTGGTTGAGGAGGCCCAGGCCAAGATCGCGGCACAGGTCGCGTTGCCGGCCGGCACCTACCTGACCTGGGGCGGCCAGTTCGAGAACCTTGCCAGCGCCCGGTCGCGGCTCGCGATCGTGGTGCCGATCTGCTTCGCGGTCATCATGCTGCTGCTCTACGGGGCGCTCGGCTCCGTGCGGGATGCTGCGCTGGTCTTTACCGGCGTGCCGCTGGCGCTGGTCGGCGGCATCCTGGCGCTGGTGCTCAGGGGCATGCCATTCTCAATCTCCGCCGCGGTGGGCTTCATCGCCTTGTCCGGGGTCGCGGTGCTGAACGGGCTGGTGATGGTCTCATCCATCCACGACCTGATGCGCCAAGGCATGGACCGCGCCCGGGCCGCGCGAGAAGGGGCGCTCCTCCGGTTGCGGCCCGTTGCCATGACCGCACTCGTCGCGAGCCTCGGCTTCGTACCGATGGCGCTCGGGCACGGCGCAGGGGCGGAGGTCCAGAAGCCGCTTGCTACGGTGGTGATCGGCGGGCTGATCTCGGCGACGCTGCTGACGCTGTTCGTGCTGCCGACGCTCTATGCCCGCTTCGGTGGGTGGCGTGCGACCGACATGGCCTCCGAGACGGCGGGCACGTTGTCCCCGACCGCGCACGCATGAGCCACGCCCGCGATCGCGGGCGGACGCACCCTCTCTAGCGGCCGCGTTCCTGCCCGCGCTCGGGATGCGTGGGGCCGTGATCGGGAAGCTGCCCGGCAGCGCTGTCGATCACGGCGCCGGTTCTGATCCGGTCGGCGACGAGCTGTCGAGCGGATTCCCCGACCGTGTTGACCGTGCGCGCGCTTTCGCCGCGCTCGCGTGCCTTCTGCATCGCCGCGTCGACGATTGCTTGGGCAGGCGCGAGGCGCGGGTCAGCGTGGTTCTTCTCGGCGGTGTTCTTCAGGAACAGCTCGGCAAGCCGCTCCTGACCTGGCGAAGCACCGGGCGGCAAGATTGGTCGCTCCAGTGAGCGGACGGCGCGCTGGAGCTGAGCGGGCGACTGCGAGTTGATCTGAACCCCGAGCGCCGCGCCGATCTCGCGCACGCGCTCAAGCGGGGTCTGCTGCGGCGTGATGACGGCATCGACCTGACGCACACCGAGATAGGTGAGAAGGTGCGATTGGTAGATCGGACCTTTGGCATGGCGGACATAGGCCAGCTCGGTGCGCGCGTTGGCGATGACAGGGGAGGACGCACCATCCCTGACGAGGCTGCGCAGCCGGTCGGCCGCCTGCTGGCGGGCGGCCGGGAGATAGCGATCCAGCTCCTCGCGTGCCTTGGTCAGCGTCACTCGGTAACGCTGCCCTTCGGGCGGCGCGCGCTGGGGCAGCAAGGCGATCCCGGCGGGACCGATGCGCGCCTCGGGTGCGAGGTCGCGGCGGATCGCCGCCTCGGCGAGCACCGCGGCCATAGGCCGATGATCGCCGGTGAGGAAGCCATGCCGGGACGCGTCCATCCACGCGATCTTGTCGATCGAGGCGATCCTGATGGGATGGCCGGCATCGCGGGCGAGCTGCGCCGCGTGGTGGCGCATCGTCCGCCCGTTTCCCTCGCGGAAAGGGTGGATGGCATTGATCTCGTTGATGTGGTTGCCGAGCCGGTCGAAAAACTCGTCGCGGGCGAGGCCCTTCAGCGCATCGCCCGCCCGCGTATCGGCAAACCGCTTATCGAGCTCGCGCGCGATGTAAGGCACGTGCGCGAAACTGGAGCCGCCCTTGGCGATATTGACGGTGCGATCCTGACCCGCCCAGTCGTAAAGGTCCTGGAAGAGGTGCCGATGTAGGGCGCGATAGCCGTCCGCCGTCGCTGGAAAGGTGAGGCGCGCGGCTTCTGCGCCGCGCGCCAAGGTCAACCTCCGCTCGGCCTCCATGAGGGTCTTGTCGTCCGTGATCCCAAGCCGGTTCCGGAGCGTGTCGGTCCCCGGATAGGTGTAGGGATCGTCTGCCAAGGTCAGGCCGCGATCTGGTGGGTTCCTGGCTTGTAGAGGCCGAGGATGATGGACGGCATGAGCGAAGGGGGAACACCCTCATCGAGCATCATGGCGAACATGGCATCCTCGTCGCCGGTCGGCGTCATGTCCTCGATGACGAGGTTGGCGCGCGCCTCTGCTACGTCCTCGCGCCAGAGCGCGATCTGCTCGGGGGTGCCACGCTCAAAGTCCATGGAGCGGATGCGCTCGCGCAGCGTGTCGAGATTGATCTGGGCCATCGCGTCATCCTTTCGCCGTTAACCCTACGCGCTCCCCCGCGATTTCTCAACAAATCACGTTGGCGCAGGTCCGTTTCGGCACGGTTGATCCGCGCTCAATCGAGCGCGGATCGCTACGCCACAGGCGTTAGTATTCGCTGGCCAGCATGATCGTCAGCACCCGTTTAGTCTGCTCGGGATTCCACGGAGCGTCACTGCCGTAGGTGAGGCTCGTGTCGTAGCAGTCGATCTTCCAGAACACCGTCTGCACAACCGCCTTTGCATCGTCCGGACGGTCCTGCGTCCACGCGCCGGTTGCGAGCTTATAGATCGCGCCGAAATCGTGCTCGCCATGAGGGTCGTTGTTGCCATCGAACTTCGTGAACCGGGTGATCGCGACCAACGCGGCGAAACGGTCCAGCTCGGGGAGGGCCTGGAATCCCATCGTAACGTTGGCGAGGCTCGCGAGGCCAGGGTGGGTACGCGCCGCATCGTTGAGACGCCGGATGGTGTCGATCTGCTCGGGGGTCGGCATGGGTGATCCTCCTTGTTGGCATGGGCCGCAAGGCCGTTCGGCCTCACGGCCCTGCCTGTCCGGCGAGGACGGGATGGGGAGGGGAACGAGAATCTTGGTAAGCTGGCGCGGGCGAGCCGCCCTAGCGCGGCCGGCACCGACGGGGCCGGGCGCCGCGCTTGGCGGCTTACACGGGCGGCAAGATTGTCGTTCGGGAACGAAAGGGCGGCGCCCTTGGCGTTCCCCGGCGCGGGTCGCCCCGCGCCAGACAAACGGATAAGGTTCGGGAGGGGACTTCGGGGGGAAGCGCGAATGTCGAACTGGGCGGAGCGGGCGTCGGCGTCGTTGCTACCGCTCAGCCGCGCGAGCACCCTTGGCGCCGCGCTCAAGGAGTGGACCTATACGGGGCGCTTCTTCGACCTCGAAGCGGCGGACGGCACCTGCGAGCTGTGCGGGCAGCAGGAGCTTCGCTACCATTTCGAGATCGAGAACGACGGCACGTCCGCGTCGTTGCTGGTCGGCTCCGAGTGCATCAAGCGCTTCGAGATCGCCGGCATTGACGAGCAAGGGCGACGGCTCGATGCACGCGATACGGGAAAGCTGGTGGACCGTCACCGCCGCGGCCTGGTGGAGGACGCGCGCAAGCAACGCGTCATGACCGCGCTGCTCAAGCTCGGTCGCAAGGCACCCGACTTCGACGCGCAGAACTTCATCGCCTTCGTCGACGACAAAGGTGCGTTCACCCCCAACCAGGTGGCGATGATCTTCTGGCGGCTCGGCTCGGCCGGGGTGGAGTATCGCCCGGCCGACTGGAAGGTGCGGCTGCGCCGCGACAGCGATATCGGCCAGCTCCGAACGATGAAGCCGGCCGCTTTCAAGCGAGTCATGGCGGCGCTCACCGCGGCGCAGCGGCGCCGGATCGACGAAATCGAGGCTCGCTTAGCTCAGTATGGGCAGCGCTGGCGCGAGTGATGTGCCGCCCGCGGTGCGGACCGTGATTTTCTGCTTTCGTTCCGCTCGGCCCTGACTCATAGAATCGTCATGCCGATCATGCCGGAACATCGCTGGCTGTACCCGATCGACTGGCCCGAGCTGTCCAGGCTGATCCGGTTCGGCCGCGCTAAAGGCCGCTGCGAGCATTGCCGACGGCCGCACGGTGCGCGCGTCTTCCATCTTGGCGATGGTCGCTGGTGGGATGCCGATCGCCGACAGTGGCGCGACGGGCGGGGACGGCGCATCCGTGTCGTCGGGGCAGACGTCGCCGCGATCGTCCGGCTCACGCGGGTGTATATCGCCTGCGCGCACCTCAATCACGACCCGACCGACAATGCGCCGCGCAATCTCGCCGCGCTCTGCCAGCGCTGCCACATGATCCACGACGCGGCCGAGCATCGCCGGCGCCGGTGGTACAACGCCTATCGCAGGCGTGCGCTGGGCGATCTTTTGGCTCTGCTCGATGGGCTGCCGACGATCGGGGCGGGGCAGGGTGTGCCACGTGGCACACCTGCGCGTCACACCGCCTAAGCCCCCCATTCACTCGAACCGCGGTAAGGGAGAAGGCCTATCGCTCTATGATATATCTGCTATGCTGGATATATGGAAAACGAGTTAGCGATCGCGGCACTGGGGGCGTTGGCGCAGGGCACGCGCCTCGACGTGTTTCGTCTGCTGGTGCGGCACGAGCCTGACGGGTTGGCTGCAGGCGAGATCGCCCGCCGGCTGGATGTGCCGCAGAACACGATGTCGGCGCACCTTGGTATTCTGGCCCGTGCCGGCCTCGTTCGCTCCGAACGGCACAGCCGGTCGATCATCTACCGCGCCGACCTCGACGGGCTGCGCGCGCTAACGCTGTTCCTCGTCAAGGATTGCTGTGCCGGCAACGCCGAATTGTGCGGGCCGCTCATCGCCGAACTCGCTCCCTGCTGCTGAAAGGACGCCCCATGAGCCGGACTGACTCGGTCGTCGACATCGTCATCTACCACAATCCCGAGTGCGGCACGTCGCGCAACGCGCTCGCCATGATCCGCAATGCCGGCATCGAGCCGCACGTGGTCGAATATCTGAAGACCCCGCCGTCGCGCGCGCTGCTGGTCGAGCTGATTGAGCGGGCGGGCATCTCGCCGCGCGAGCTGCTGCGCGAGAAAGGCACGCCCTATGCGGAGCTGGGGCTCGGCGACACCACACTGTCCGACGAGGCGCTGGTGGACGCGATGATGGCGCACCCGATCCTCATCAACCGCCCGCTGGTCGTCTCACCCTTGGGCGTGAAGCTCTGCCGCCCGTCCGAAGCCGTCCTCGATCTGTTGCCGAGCGGGCAGCTCGGCGCGTTCGCCAAGGAGGACGGCGAACAGGTGGTGGACGCGTCCGGCGAGCGGGTCGGCTGAGCCCATGTCGACGATCGCCCCTGTCGCCGGACCTGCGCCGGCGCGCGCCGGCATCGGCACCTTCGAGCGCTACCTGACGCTCTGGGTGGCGCTCTGCATCGTTGCCGGCATCGGCTTGGGGCACCTTTTGCCCGGCCTGTTCGCGCGCGTTGCCTCGGCCGAGGTAGCGCGCGTCAACCTCATCGTCGCGGTGCTGATCTGGCTGATGATCGTACCGATGCTGCTCAAGATCGACTTCGGCGCGCTCGGGTCGGTCCGCCAGCATTGGAAGGGGGTGGGCGTCACACTGTTCATCAACTGGGCGGTGAAGCCCTTCTCGATGGCAGCGCTTGGCACATTGTTCATCGGTTGGCTGTTCGCGCCGCTTCTGCCCGCAGGGGAGGGGCCGTCCTACATCGCTGGCCTGATCCTGCTCGCTGCGGCACCGTGCACGGCCATGGTGTTCGTGTGGTCGAACCTGTGCGAGGGCGAGCCGACCTACACGCTGTCCCAGGTCGCGCTGAACGACGTCATCATGGTGTTCCTGTTCGCGCCGCTCGTCGGGCTGCTGCTCGGCGTCGCTTCGGTGACGGTGCCGTGGGACACGCTGCTGATCTCGGTGATGCTCTACATCGTCGTGCCGGTCATCGCCGCCCAGCTCGTGCGCCGTGTCGTGCTGACGAACGGCGGACAAGCCGCGCTCGACCGGCTGCTCGGTCGCTTGGGGCCGGTGTCGCTCGTCTCGCTGCTGGCGACGCTCGTCCTGCTGTTCGGCTTCCAGGGTGAGGCGATCGTGGCGCAGCCGTTGGTGATCGCACTGCTTGCGGTGCCGATCCTCATCCAAGTCTATTTCAATGCAGGTCTAGCCTACTGGCTCTCGCGCCGCTTCGGCGTTGCCTGGTGCGTGGCGGCGCCTGCGGCGCTGATCGGCGCATCCAACTTCTTCGAATTGGCCGTGGCGGCCGCGATCTCGCTGTTCGGGCTCAAGTCGGGCGCGGCGCTGGCCACGGTCGTCGGCGTGCTGGTCGAGGTGCCCGTGATGCTGTCGGTCGTCTCGATCGTGAAAGCATCCCGGGGCTGGTACGAGCGCGGGGCGCACGCATGACCGGCCTCCGCGTCACGTGTCTCGCGCCGGGCGAGCTGGATGATCTGGCCGGCGCGCTGGCAGCCGCCAAGCTGCCGACCGCCGATCTCGCCGAACCCGGCCGCGCCTTCGTCCGCTTCGACGACGACGCTGGGTTGGTCGGGTTCGGCGGGATCGAGGGCGAAGGGTCGGACCGCCTGCTCCGCTCGCTGGTGGTCTTGGCCGATCGCCGGGGCGCCGGCATCGGCGGTGCGATGCTGGCGCTGCTCGAGGGCGAGGCGCGCCGGCTCGGCGCCGAGCGGCTCCACCTTCTGACCGACACCGCGGCGCCATTTTTCCGGGTGAACGGCTATGCAGAGGCCGATCGCGCTGCGGCGCCGCCTGCGGTTGCCGCCTCGCGCGAGTTCACCGCGCTCTGCCCGGCGTCGGCCACCTTTCTCGTGAAAGCTCTTTGATGCCGCTTCGTACGCTCACCGATCCCGACCTCCTGCCGGCACTCGATCCAGCCTATATCCGCGCGCGGCCCGCCACAGGGCTCGGGCCGCTTGATCCGGCACCTCGGATACTCCTGCTCTACGGCAGCTTGCGTGAGCGCTCCTTCTCGCGGCTCGCCACGGAGGAAGCGGCACGCCTGCTGCAGTTATTCGGCGCGGAAACGCGGATCTTCGATCCCTCGACACTGCCGCTCCCCGACCAAGTAGCCGGAGACGATCACCCGGCCGTCCATGAGCTGCGCGAACTGGCGCTGTGGTCCGAGGGCCAAGTCTGGTGCAGCCCGGAACGTCACGGCCAGATCACCGGCATCATGAAAGCGCAGATCGATCACCTGCCGCTCGAGATGAAGGGCATGCGCCCGACCCAGGGCCGTACGCTCGCGGTGATGCAGGTGTCTGGCGGATCGCAGTCGTTCAACGCCGTCAACACGCTGCGGCTGCTCGGCCGCTGGATGCGGATGTTCACGATCCCGAACCAGTCGTCGGTCGCGATGGCCTACAAGGAGTTCGACGAGGCCGGACGCATGAAGCCGTCGAGCTATTATGACCGCATCGTCGACGTGATGGAGGAGCTGGTCCGCTTCACGGTCCTGCTACGGCCACACGCGACGCAGCTCGTAGAACGCTACTCGGAGCGCAAACAGGCCGGCGTGCCGGTCGACACGACGACGGACCTGTCGAGCATCGCGACCGCGCCACAAGGCCGCTGGCGGTGAGCCGCACCACCCGATCGGCAAGGAAGTCGCCACGGCGCCGCCCGACCTCGTGTCGGGCGGCGCGACGCGGACCTGAAAGGGCAGCCGGCGCGCCAGCCCGCCAGGGCTGGCGCGCCGGGGCGACGGGCCGCCTTGCGCTCGTCAGGAGAGGAAAGGGGGTCCGATTATCACCGGACCCCCAGCTTTGCTGTTCAGGCCGTTTCCTCGTCGATCATGCCCTCCTGCTCGCTGCCGTCCTCGTCCATGTCGGCGTCGCATTCCTCCGGCTCGCGCTCCGCTCGGTCAAAGGCACCGATCCGCAGCGGGGCGGGAAGCCAATGGGCGGGCAACCGCTCGGACACGTTCACGGCAAGGTCCGCCTTCTTCTTGATGGTGGCGCAATTCTCGGCACTCGACGCGCCCACTTCCTCGCGCAACAGGTCGATCATCGCAGCACGGCGCATCTTGTCGAACAGGCCGATGGGGGCGGTCCAGCGCGACGCGATGTTCACGCCGCTCGCGCGCACGATCTGCTCGAATTGGTGGTGGCGCTGGCCGGGGGAGCCGCCCGCGAACACCGTGCCGTCCACCGTCATCGCGACAAGCCCGGCCAGCAACGCCATCTTGTCGTCGCTGCCCATGGCACGGATCGCCTCGAACCGGCCTTCGGCGGGAATGGCGGCGAAACGGGTCGCCATCATGTCCTCCACGGCAAGAACGTCGCTCGTCGCCATCAACTCTTGCGCCACGTCGGTCGCGACGGCCTTGGCCTGAACCTCGATCGCCATCTGGTGGCTGTGCGCGCCGTGGAGCAATTGGCCCGCGAGGCTGTCGAGCACGATGTCGAGTGCCAGCGCCGGGTCGGCCGCGACCGCCTCCTGCACGACCCGTGTCTTAATGCGCGTGAGGTCGGCGAACAGGCTGTTGCTGTAAAGCGGGACGGGACCGTCGTGGTTCGCCTTCGGTTTCGGCTCGGCCTTGGCGCGGTAGAAGCTCTTGCCCAGTGATCCGTCATGCGACACCCAAAGGGCCACGCCGCCAACGGCCACCTGCTCGCGATTAAAGGCGCGCAAGCCTTCGGTGATCGCGTCGCGCTCGTCCGATAGCGGGTCGATCCGCTCGCTGTCCTCGCCCTCGGCCTCTGCGATGGCCTCGATCTCGGCGTCGATCGCGGTAAGCCTCGTCGCCTCGTCGTGGGTCGGCTCGCGCGTCGCCGGGTACATGCTGCCCTTCATATAGAGGTCGTAAGGGCGTTCGAGCGCCGCACGGACTTCGTGCCACCCGATAGCGCGATACTCGTCCGCGAGTGCGTCCAGCTTCTCTTCTGCCAGTTCTCGCACAAGCTCGGGATCTCCGCAAAGCCTTCGGCCCCTTGGCTGAACAGGTCGACCGTGATCGTACCGCCTTTGGCCTCGTAAGCCTCCCGCCCGACGAACAGGAACGGGCCGCTGGTGGTGTCCACCTTCTCGGTGGTGAGCATCCGGCGGATAGTGTGCGCGTGGCCGTTCGCGGCCTTCCAGACCTTCATCTGCTGGCTGTGATCGTCGGTGAGGGTGAGCGCACGTGCGGCCTCAAGGCTCAACTGATCCTTGGCGATCAGGTCGATCAGCGCCGGGGCAAGCGCAGACAGGCGGAGCATCTTGTAGACGAAGCTGACCGCCTGACCGAACCGGGCCGCAATCTCCTCGGCGTCCATGCCCGTGTCGCGGAGCGCGGCGAAGGCGCGGATGCTGTCGGCAGGGTGCATGTCCTCGCGCTGGAAATTCTCGGCGAGCGACAGTTCGATGGCTTCTTCCTTGGTCCGCAACTCAACCGGGAAGGTGTCGCTGCTCTTGATCCGCTTACGCTTCACCAAGATTTTGAGCGCGCGGTAACGCCGCCCTCCGGCAAAAACCCACAACAGCCCCTCGTCCTCATAGGCGACAAGGTTCTGCAACAGCCCGTGCGCTTCGATGTCGTCGGCCATCGCCTCGACGGCGGACGGCTTCACGCGGCGCTGGTTGAGCGGGGAAAGGCGAAGCTGGGCGAGCTTGGGATGGATGATAGCCATGATGATGCTCCGTGATCTGGATGATGTGCTGGGAAGGACGGGTCAGCCTTCGAGGCTCGCGAGTTCGTCGAACTCGGCCGAGGCGCGCTTCGCGCTGCCGCCTGCGTAGGTGACGCCGGTGCGCGGATAGAAGAACACGCGCTCGCCCTTTCGGTACGGGGTGCCGTCGGCGCTGGTGCCGTTGGACTTCGCGCGCTTCCAATAGGGATCGCCGGTGTATCGGGTGTAAGCCATTGTCCTTTCTCCTTCTTTCGAGGCGCAGCCGGTTGCCGCTGCAACCGGGTCTGCCTCTCCGGCGAGGAGCGGGATGGGGAGGGAGGAGCGAAATCGATGGCCTGGCGCGGGCAGGCCGCCCTAGCGCGGCCGGCGCCCCGTAAGGGCGCCGGGTGCCGCGCTCGGCGGACCACACGGGGCTGTCGATTTTGCTTCGGGAACGAAAGGGCAGCAGCCCTTGGTGTTCCCCGCGCCAGCGGGCCTCCGGGGGAGGGCCGCGGCGCCCTGCCGGCGACGTTCGCGCCGCTGGGCGCGGCCACAGGTGTGCCACGTGGCACACCTCACGCGAGGATCGTCACCCGCTCAGGGCCGAGACGCCGGCACGGTGGCTCGGTCGGCGCAACGCGCCGATAGAGCCGTGCCCGGCAGGGTCGCGCCCGACCGGGATCGTTGTCTCGAAAAGCGCTTTGCACTGGGCAGGTTGCTCAGCAAAACAGCGCGATGCCCTTGCGGGGGTGGGGACTGACCAGGCGAGAACGAATGACGCCGATCGAGAGGATCTATTTCACGTCGCGGATCATCCACGGCGATTTGAGTTCGGCAGATGGTGAACTGTCAGGTCAGCTCGGTCCTGCGGGCACGTGGGTTCCGTTCATCAAAATGGCCCTGATGGCGCTCGGGAACCTTGCCGATTTGGAAGGACCGATGCGCTTCTTATACCGGGACGCACCAGAACTCGCCGACCAGATGAAAGCGATCGACGCCGACCTTCAGTTTGCGAAATACCTCCGCAATGTCTTCGGGGGTCATCTGAACGAGACGCTGGTCGCCAAAGCCTATGAGTGGCGGCCCGAGCTGCGGATGCTCCCCGATATTCGCGAGCTGAACGGCACCGTGATGCTCAACGTGTTTGTGCTCGAGACAGCGATCAACACCTATGTCGCGCAGGATGGCCAGCACGGCATGTTCTCATCCGAAACGGATCTCGTGTACCCGCCCGATATGGAGCGGTTCTGCACGTGGCTTTCCACCACAGTTCGGGCCGCCATTCGGATTTGCGACATGCTCGGCGAGATCACCCATGTCTCAGTAACGCCGCTGGGCGAGCGAGCCGATATGTTCGAGGCGTACAAGGCTGCCGGGCTGACAGCCTTCGCTCGGATCAGGAAGGGCCGGTAAGGCTCGCTCACCCTGTGCTGCGCGTCGCGAAACGACAAGAAAAGGCGCGCGCCGGTGCCGCGAAGCGAAGCCGGCGCGCGCGCATAGGAGCCTGGAGCGACCCTCGGGGTCGCTCCAGACCGTTCCCTAGTCGGCGTCACCATCGTTGATGGCATCGCACGCGGCTTGGCAGGCTTCGCGGCTGCCATAGGGGCCGATATGCGGGGTGTTGTTGTCGTCGACGCCCCACCAGCCCTTGTCGACATGCCGCCCGCTGTCCCGCATCAACGAGCGGGTCCCGCCACCAATGTGGATCGGATCGAGTGTACCTTTGATCGACATATGCTTCGTCCTTCTATGCCCGTGATTGGGCGCACAGAACCGCGCGAGACCCGCGAATTGGGCGTCGCTCTACCGACCGAAAGCATCCGGTCGGCGCGGTTCGATGATTGATTTACAAGTGTCGATTTCGCGCACGCCCGGGACGGTCCGGGAGAACAGGAACGCGGCCCGTTTCACGAAAGATCGGGGCCGCGTATCCATCACGTTGCGACCGACATCGCCGCGTTGCTCATCCGGCTGAGCAGCCAGTCCGCGGCGGCCTGTGCTTGCGTCGCGGCGGTGAAGATGCACCTTTTGTCGTTGCGGAGCGCCTGCAGCCAGCTCGCCAGATAGGCCGCGTGATCTTCCCGGTCGTGGAGCTTGATGCCGATCGCGCCGCTGACGAATGCCGCACCCAGCTCGGCCACCAGTTCCTCGTGGGCGTAATCCTCCCGCTTCGTGGAAATGAGGGTGGGGCGGGCGAGCCGGTCCACGTGGCCGGTTGCGTGGCAAAGCTCATGGGCAAGCGTCGAATAATAGTCGTCCCCGGTGTGGAAGTCGGCGAACTCGGGCATGACGACGTGATCGCCGCTCGCCTGATAATAAGGCTGCGATCCGTGGTGCCGGACGGCGACGGGAACGCGGGCAAAGAGGGTGTCCAACTCCGAGTCGCGTTCGTGGGGATTGGTCGCGGTGAGGATCGGCGCGGGGGCCGGATACTTCGCCTCGATGCCGTCGATCTGCTCGGCATTGAAGACGGTGTAGCGCTTGAGGAATGCTACCTGCCGCTTGCCATCGTCGCTGGCTTCTCCGCCCCTGTCGGCGTCCACCTCGATCGTGTTGGCATAAACGACGGTTGAGCCCTTCTCGCCCTTGCGGACGCACCCGCCGAGCGCGAGCGCCTGCTTGAAGGTCAGCCAATGCGGCGAGGCATAGCCCTTTGTCATGGCCGCTACCCAAAGGGTCAGGACGTTGATGCCGCGATAGGGAACGCCGGTCGAGCGCAGCGGGATGTTGGGGGCGGTGCTGCCGTTCCACGATTTCGACCAAGGCCGGGTGCCCGCCTCGATCATGGCGATCATCTGGTCGGTGATCTCTTGATAGATGTCAGCCCGGTTGTCGGTGATCCGTGCCATGGTCTCTTCCTTTCCTTCGAGGCTGAAAGCCGGTCGCAACAGCAACCGGCTCTGCCTTTCCGGCGAGGAACGGGATGGGGAGGGAGGGCGAGAATCTGGTCCCTGGCGCGGGCGAGCCGCCCTAGCGCGGCCGACGCCCCAGAGGGCGTCGGGTGACGCGCTTGGCGGATTACACGGGGGGCCTGATTGTCGTTCGGGAACGAAAGGGCAGCCGCCCTTGGTGTTCCCCGCGCCGGCGGGCCTCCGGGGGAGGGCCGCGGCGCCAGCGAGCCTGTGCCGGGCCAACGGCCCGTCCTCGGACCGTGACATGGCCTTGGCAGCGGGCGTGCTTTGGGCGATCTGTTGATGGATGATCGGCACAACGCCGTGACGGAGCGACAGCGCGTGACCAGCATTCGGATCCTGCACCGCGACCCAACCGGCAAGGTCTTTGACGGGGGCGTCGAGTATGGGGTGGAGCAGTTTGCCGGCCAGGTGCCCGCGATCGGCGACACGATCCTCGATCCCGGCGTGATCGCGGGTCAGGATCGGAACGATCCGCAAAATCGATCGATCTGGACGGTCGTCGGCCGTGTGTTCAACCCGAGGGACCGGGAAGACACGGTGGCACTGATCGTGGAGAGTCGGGACGGCAACCTCGCCGACGAAGCCTTCGCGTGAAATTCACGGCCGAGGGGGAGGTCGTTGCGGCTCCCCCCTGCGGTTACTCGGTTGATACGCCATGGGTATGCCCTGAGTGACGTCTACATGGGCACTGGCTATGCTTTGCAGGGCCGCTGCGGCTCCCGGCCGGAGCCCTGAGAGGCGCTCCCCCGGGCGCCCTTGGCGCCTCACGGGGGCGGCGCTGGGGGCTCCCCCTCAAACTTGAACCCCCTACGCGCGAGGGGCATATCCGCCGGGAGAAAGGAATAGCCCCATGGCGGCCAAGAAGCAAACTGACAGCAGCTCCGATCTGCGAACGAACGAGAAGAAGTGGACCAAGCCGCTGATGGATGCGGGTTGGACGGCGCTGCCGAGCGTCATCATCGAGAACCAGCGTCAGCTTGGCCTCGAACCGCTCGATCTCAACATCGTGCTGTATCTAGCGAGCAAATGGTGGACGGCGGAAGGGAAACCTTACCCGTCCAAAAGCACCATGGCGCAAGCCATGAACGTCCACCCGCGCACGATCCAGAAGCACATCGCCAGTCTGGAGGCTGCCGGATACATCCGGCGCGAAGAGCGCCGGACCGACCAGGGAAGCCGGACGAACATTTACCATCTCGACGGACTGATCGAGGCGGCCAAACCCTTTGCGGATGAGAAGCTCGCGGAGATCAAGGAGAAGTCCGAGATCAAGAAGATCCGCCAGAACCGCAAAGGGGCTCCCAAGCTGCGCCTGGTCAAGGATGATGACGCGTGAATGCACACATTCAGGAAGCGCCACCTCGGGTGGCGCCGCGCCTGAAGGGTGCGCCGAAGATCCGTCAGCTCTTCTGGTGCGATTTCCCGCAGGACGCGCAGCTACCGGAGTTCTGGAAGCGGCGGCCGGTGATCGTGATTTCGTATCGGAACACGCTGCATGGAGCGGTGACGGTGATCCCGTGTTCAACGCAGGCGCAGCCAGGCAATCGGTGGGCAGTTCCGCTCCAGACCACGATTGACGGACGCGCGGCGTTCGCGATCTGCGACAAGATGACCACGGTAGCGGTCAGCCGGCTCGTGCCAGACAAGGGCGGCATAGTGCGGATGACGGAAGCCGAGTTTGACGGCATCCTTCGGGTGGCACTCGCCTGGCTGCCTGTGCCGTCGACGCCCGCGCCGGAGGCCTGACAGGCCTCCCTGGGGGCGATTAGATATTAGTTGAATCTTCAGTAGCGGGTTCTATATCGGGAGGCATCTGCGGCCTCCCCCTCGGGGAGTGTCCGTTTCCCGCGAGGGAACTAAACGGTCGGGGCCGCCTCAAAAGGGCGGCCCTTGGCTCATCTGCGTCGGATATAACCCGTTATCTAGGACGCTACCGCAATCGTTGCGATCAGCGACAGAATGGCGATCACGATGCCGGCGACGGTCCAGGCATGTGCGCGATTCAAAGCGCTCCAGCCGCCTTCGGTCAGACGGAAGACGGTCTGGGTTCGCGTAAAGAGAGGTCCGGACGGCAACTTCATGTCTGGCGTCAGATCACCGGTTGGCATGCTGTCATGAAGCGGCTCGACCCACCCTCGCATATGGCAGGTCATCAGCGCCGCCTCTGTATCTTCGTCACGCTGTAGCGCGCGCTCGATCACCCAAACGCCTTGTGGCTGAAGAATCATGGCGACACGCTGCCGCGCCAGGCCGCTCAGCACTTTCCGGATCTGGCGCTCCCGTTTCCACTCGTCGAGCATCGATCAGGCCTGCTCCATGCCGTTCTCCGTCAGCACGTCCCGCAAGGTCCAGAACGCTCCCAGCGCCCAACCGAGGTGCTGAGCCTTGTCGTGGCCGTTGGTGATATCGAAGCCGAGGGCGGCACCAATGTGCCATTGATACTGGCTTACCTTCTCGTGAGCATAGCCATGGCCGTCCCGCTCAGTGTCGATGTACCGGCGGAAGTCCTCGCACTGGATTCGCGCCCCGGCATAGAGCCCGGCGCGGCCGGCGAATGACAGGTCGTCGCGCTTGGCTTCATCATAGATGGACTCCAGCACGCCGAGAGAGAGGTTCAGATCGTTCATGCTTGCCCCATCAGTTGCGTTCCGTAGAACATACCGTGAATGCCGTTCAGGGGCTAGGCGCGCGTCGCGCGAGATCGAGGGTGTCGAGCATGACAGGCATTGACGAGCATCTGCGCGCGGTACTGGCAAGGCATAAGGTCGACACTGGACTCTACTCGCCCGTACGGGCCGTTCAGACGACAATAGACCCGGTCATCCGCAATTGGGGTGGGCAGTTCATCGTCGACATTCGACCGAGTGGTTCGTTCGCAAAAGGAACTGCTGTGCACGGCGGCACGGATATCGACATCTTCGTCTCGCTCACGTCGACGCTGTCCGACACGCTGCAACGTATTTCAGACACGCTCTTCACCGCGTTCTCGCAGGCTGGCTATGTCCCGCGCCGCCAGAACGTATCGATCGGGCTGACGGTGAATGATTGGAAGGTCGATGTCACGCCCGGGCGTCGGCAGGATCAGTATGGTCACTACCATAGCCTGTGGAGCACCAAGACGGGAAGTTGGCTTCAGACCAACATCAATGAGCACATCCGCGTCGTCTCGAACTCCGGCCGGCTCGATGAAATCCGGTTGATGAAGATCTGGCGCAATCGCTTCGGCATCGATTGGCAGTCCTTTTACCTGGAGTTGTTCGTCCTTGATGCGTTGCACGGCGCCCGGACGGGCAATCTTCAGGCTAATATCGTGACAGTCTTTCGCGCAATTGCGACGGCACTCAGCACAAGGCGCTTCATCGATCCGGCCAATACCAACAATATTGTGTCGAACGTGCTGACAGTAGATGGGAAGGCAAGGATCGTGGAGATGGCGCGCTCGGCTCTGAACAGCCCTTGGAATACGGTGTTTCAATGAGCTCAGATTGGTCGCTCGCAGCGCTCTTCGCTGACTTCCATGCAAAGATCCAGAGCGAGCTTGCGACCGCTCGTAAGCTGGGACACCCGACCGATAAAGGTGATGCCAGCGAGCAGGTGTGGATCGATGTCCTCACGCGCTATCTGCCGCGCCGATACGAGGCCCGGAAGGGGTTCGTGGTCGATAGCCAAGGCATCTTCAGCAACCAAATCGACATCATCGTCCATGACCGGCAATACTCGCCTTTCGTGTTCACGTTCAAAGGCACCGACGTCGTGCCGGCGGAGAGCGTCTACGCAGTTTTTGAAGCCAAACAGGAGCTAACGGCGGATCACATCCGCTATGCCGGCGAGAAGGCCGCCTCCGTGCGGCGGTTGCATCGTACCAGCCTCTCGGCCGAGACCATCGACGGGCCGTCACGAGCGAAGCCGCTCCACCACATCCTTGCTGGCATTCTGACACTCAGCGCGGGCTGGAGGCCGCCTTTGGGCGACACATTGGCGGGGCATCTCCGGCGCGATGCCGCGGACGAGCTACTCGACATTGGCTGCATCGCCGATGCTGGCTGGTTCACTAGGAAGGTGGATCAATTTGAGTTGAACACGGTCGATAAGCCGGCGACCCGCTTCTTGTTCGAGCTGATCGCCCAACTTCAGGCAATCGGGACCGCGCCGATGCTCGACATTCGCGCTTATGCGAACATGATCTAATGCCGTTGGCGGCAGCCGGCGCCAGATGCCTGCCAGGCACCATCTCGTTTACCAACTACGGTGTCAGGCGCGGGAAGTGGAGAGTATCGTGGGGACGCTTTATGCCATCGGAGTCTCATCAGGTGATATCGGCGCCGCTATTGCAGAGGCCATCATCCACGATGTCCGCGTGAATGGGCTTGGCATTCAAGGCTTTCCTCAGGTCGTGGTCGCGCATCCTGACAGGGACACGTTCGCGATCACGCTCAAATTCGACACCCATACAAGTGCGTTCACGATTTCGGCGGCCGAGGCGGGCCGCGCCGTCAAAGCCATGAAAGGCGGCAAAGGCCATGACGACGGGATCTTCCGCCGCGTCCAGGGCGCGGCGGTCGAGATCGAGGCGGCGCACATGCGCGGTGTGCAAGGCGGCTAGGGAAAGCTCAGAATTCCGAGCCACTGATGAGGCGCTGAACCCTCGCAATTTCCTCGGACGCTTCGCGCACGGCGCGCATCACGGGACTGTTCTGCATCTCGCGCATAGCCCGCATCGTGGGGCTCTCCTGCAGTTCACGCATGGCCCGCATGGTTGGGCTGTTCTGAAGCTCTTCCATTGCCCGCATAACGGCTGAGCTGCCCCCTTCTGAGTGGTCCATCGACTATGACAGTCTGGATCGAGGAAGGGACGACGAATGCCAGCGAAGAAGCACAAGCCCGAGGAGATCATCGGCAAGCTGCGTGAAGTTGAGATCATGCTGGGCCAGGGCGGCACGACGGCCGAGGCATGCCGGCGCATCGCAGTCAGCGAGCAGACCTATTACCGATGGCGCAAGGAATATGGTGGTCTGAAAACGGATCAGGCGCGGCGGATGAAGGATCTGGAGAAGGAGAACCTCCGGCTGCGTCGCGCGATCTCGGACCTGACATTGGACAAGCTAATCCTGCAGGAGGCGGCAAAGGGAAACTTCTGAGCCCCGCACGGCGCCGGCGGTGCATCGACCAGGTGCGTGAGGTGCTGGATGTGTCCGAGCGACGGGTGTGCCGCGTCCTCGGGCAGCATCGGTCGACGCAGCGCAAAGTGCCGTGTGGGGCAGATGACGAGGAGGCGCTGACCGACGACATCGTCGCGCTGGCCAGGCAGTACGGGCGCTACGGCTATCGCCGGGTGACGGCATTGCTGCATGCGGCCGGCTGGTCGGTGAACCACAAACGGGTGGAGCGGATCTGGCGGCGCGAAGGGCTGAAGGTGCCCCAGCGTCAGCCAAAACGCGGTCGGCTGTGGTTGAACGATGGCTCGTGTATTCGGCTGCGACCGGAGTATCCTGGGCATGTCTGGGCGTATGACTTTGTCGAGGCGAGGACGCACGACGGGCGTAAGTTCCGCATCCTCACGATCATCGACGAGGCCAGCCGCGAGTGCCTGGCGCTGGTGGTCGCCCGCCAGCTCCGCCACGAAGATGTGCTGGCGGCCCTGGCCGAGCTGTTCATTGACCGGGGCCCACCTGCACATATCAGATCGGACAACGGCAGCGAGTTCATCGCCACCGCAGTCCAGAAATGGCTTGGGCAGATCGGCGTGAAGACGCTCTACATCACGCCAGGCTCACCATGGGAAAACGGCTACAACGAGAGCTTCAACGGGTCGCTTCGCGACGAACTGCTCAATGGTGAGATCTTCTACAGCCTCGCGGAGGCCAGGGTGCTGATCGAGGCGTGGCGGCGCCACTACAACACGGTCCGGCCGCATAGCAGCCTGGGCTACCGACCGCCGGCCCCGGAAGCGGCAACACCGCCATTACCGGCCTCCGGTTCCGCTTCGCTCCACCTACGCCCGGCAATGGCGGCCGAGACGACAATGCACTAACTATAAGCCCGGACCACCCGGTGGGGGCTGCTCACGCATGGCGGCGACGTCGGTCAACCCACGGAGCGTAAAAGAATCTGGCCGGGATCAGCCCGACACGGTGCCCTGCTGGTGCTGCCCAGCGCCGGAAAGGCTGAAAACAGCGCCTGCTCACCCCATTTCGGATGAAAATCGAAGACGGAGCAGATGATGGCGGGCGGTTGGACGCGGGACGGTGCCGTCCAGGATCAGATCGACGACTCGGTGGCGGATGCCATCCTCGCCGCCCGGGCCGGCATGCCGACGGGCGAAAGTGAAACCCACTGTGTCGAATGCGGCGAGCCGATCCCCGAGCGTCGTCGGATTGTCCTCCCGGGCGTTCGCACGTGCGTCGCGTGTCAGTCGCTTCGCGATGCCAAGCCAAAGGCGTCCGCCATCAATCGGCGGGGAAGCAAGGACAGCCAGCTGCGCTGATCAAGCGCACTGGGATGCAGATCATAGTCGAGCAGTTGCCGGCCGGTTCTGCTTCAGGCCAGTCTAGGCGTCGGGGAACTTCGCTCCAACCCTTGCGCTCGAGCAGTTGGTGTCGAAGCTTCCACGAAAGGGAAGATCATGGCCGAAGGAAGCTGGGGTGATGCAGCGTCGCCCGAAATCGACTGGCGGATGAGCGCCGCGCTCGAGAACGTCCCGCGCGGCCTGGACGAGCTGGTCGAAGTCACAAGCCTGGAAAAGGCGGTGCGCGCATGGCTCGACCTCGATCCTTGTCATCAAGAGGACGCGATTCTGATCCCGCAACGCCCGCTGATCGTCGATGGAGTTTCCATGATCGAGGTGCGGGGCGACAATATCGGCTCGCTCGCTTTGGAGTTGCCCGACGCGAAGCAGGTCGACCCTGCCTCACGCCCTGAGCCCGACGATGCGGGTTAGGACGATCGCGCGCAGGCTGCGGAACGTGATCGACCAGCGCGTTCGGTCCATCTCGGCGATGCTGTGTTCCCAGTCATGGCGCGCCGCGCCGCTGAGGTGATAGGCGCCGCGGGGCGGCAGCGGCACGGCGACACGCTCGAAGCGGGTGCCGACGCGGCGGCGAAAACGCATCGTGGCCTGCGTGCCCAGCGACAGCCCGACCACATGCTCAAACGCCGGGCGGTCACGATGCCAGCCGATGCCCGCGCCGGGATCGTAGCGGATCAGCAGGGCCTGGACGAGATCGTCGACCGGCAACCGGGCAAAGGCGGCCGCGCGATCACGGATCGGCAGCAGCCAGTCGGGTAGCGGCTCGCCGCGCTCCAGCCTTCCCGCATCGAAGTCGTAGCGCCAGCCATAGGAGCTGGTCAGCCGCTTGCCGGTCCAGCCCTGGAAGCGGAACGGCGCCAGCGCCGTCGCGTCGATCGCCGCAATCAGCATCCGCTCCTCGGCCTCGCTGACGAGATCGTCCTGCGACGCGAGCCCGGGCAGCGCCGGGGTATCGAACAGGTCCGCCATGGCCATCAGGCGGCGCTCTCGTCGGCGTGTACCGGTCCCGGCGGCTCCCAGCCGAACACGCTGCGACCACCGAACGCGTGCGATTGGCTGCGCTCCTCCGCGATCAGCGCTTCGACTGATGGGCCCGTCGCAGTGGCCTCCAGCCGTCTCGCCTGCTGGTCGAGGCGCCCGATCGCCGCCAGCTTCTCGTCTTGGCCGAGCTTCGCGGCCGCCACCGCCTCCTTCATGACCGCGATCGTCCGGTCATAGACGCGGGTCGGGACGGGGTAGGGATGACGGTCCTTGCCGCCATGGGCGAGGCTGAAGCGGGCAGGGTCGCTGAACCGACACGGTGTGCCATGAACCACCTCCGCGACCATCGCGAGCGAGCGGACGGTGCGGGCGCCGATGCCGGGCACCAGCAGCAGCTCGGCGAAGTCCTCAGGCCCACGATCGGCGGCAGCGGCAAGCGCGCCGTGAAGTCGACGCTCGATCACGTCCTCGGCCCGGACCTCGTGATGATCGGGCATGACGAGGTGCGGCAGCATCGCCTGCGCGGCCGGCGCAGATGCCTTGCCGTGGGCGAGTTCGAGCCGGGCAAGCTCGCGGACGATGCCATCGGGCCCTGCGTCCCGGAGCAGATCGAGCTGGCGTTCGCGCGAAGCGGCGGCGCGCCGGTCGGTGAGGTTGACGATCTGACCTTGATTGGCGCCCTCGACCGCGGCATGGGGCGCCTCGACGAAGCTCTCCAGTCCCTCGGAGAGCCAGTGATAGCGGCGCGCCTGCTTCCGGCCGTTGTTCATGCCCTGCTGCACCACCACCCAGCGACCGTCGTCAGCGACGATGAAGCCGTGGAGATAGAGGTCGAAGCCATCCTGCACCGCGGCGCTGTCGACCTTCGCGACCAGCCGACTGGAACGCGCGAGCGCATCGCCATCGAGGCCGACGCGCTCTCCCACCGCGACAAGCTCTGCCGGGGTCGCGCGGCTGTGCCGCCCGCGACCGCCGCAGACGTGCAGGCCGAGCTCGCTCGAGAGAGGGGCAAGGCCGCGCTTGAGCGCGCCGAGCACGCTCGTCGTGATCCCCGACGAGTGCCAGTCCATGCCCATCACCGCGCCAAACGACTGGAACCAGAAAGGGTGGGCAAGCCGCCGCAGCAGCTCGTCGCGGCCATATTCCAGCACGATCGCTTGCACGATCACCGCACCCAGCCGGGTCATGCGCTGGCCAAGCCAAGCGGGTACGCGGCCGCCATGGAGCGGCAGGTCGGCGCTCCCCGACCGCCTGCCCATCAGCGAGCCTCCACCATCATCGGAGCGCCGCGTGAGTCCGGTCCCGCGCCAAATAGGGGCAGGGCCGGCCCGTCGTCGCGCACGGGTGCCTCGAAGTTGGAGACGGTCACCCCGACCAGGCGGATGCCGGTTTCGGGCGGGTAGATCGAGCGGACGAGGTCAAGGCTCGTACGGTGAAGCTGATCCCGATCGGTCACCGCGCCCGCATGGCTGCGGCTGCGGGTGATCTGGCGGAAGTCCTGGAACTTGATCTTGACGGTGACCGTGCGGCCGAAGGCCTGGGCGTTCTCGCACCAGTTCCAGACATCGTCCGCCATGCGCAGTACGCCGGTCTCGATCTCGGCCGGCTCGGTCAGGTCGCGATCGAACGTGGTCTCCGAGCCCGAGGACTTGCGGGCGCGGTTCGGGTTGACCGGGCGATGATCCTCGCCGCGGGCGATCGCATGGTACCAGCCGGCCGAACTGCCGAAATGTTTTTCGAGGAAGGCAAGCGACTTCGCACGGAGATCCGCCCCGGTCTCGATACCGAGCCGTTTCATCTTGGCTGCGGTGACGGGTCCCACGCCATGGAAGCGCGCGACGGGCAATGTCTCGACCCAGGCCGCGCCCATGTCGGGCGTGACGGCGAACTGGCCGTTGGGCTTACGGTGGTCTGACGCGAGCTTGGCCAGGAACTTGTTGTAGCTGATGCCGGCCGACGCAGTCAGGCCGGTCTCCTCGAGGATGCGCGCCCGGATGGCCTTGGCGGTGGCCCAGGCCGTCGGTAGCCCGGCACCGTTGCCGGTCACGTCTAGATAGGCCTCATCGAGCGACAGCGGCTGGATGAGGTCGGTGTATTCGGCGAAGATCGCATGGATCTGACGCGAGACGGCCTTGTAGACGTCGAAGCGCGGCGGCACGAAGACGAGGTCGGGACAACGCCGAAGGGCTGTGACCGAGGGCAGGGCTGATCGCACCCCGAACGCCCGTGCCTCGTAGCTGGCCGCCGCGACGACGCCGCGCGCTGCGGCATAGCCGACCGCGACGGGCCGCCCGCGCAGGGCCGGATCGTCGCGCTGTTCGACGGACGCGAAGAAGGCATCCATGTCGACATGGATGATCTTGCGAGTCGAACGGCCTTCCATCGCCGGGCAGCTTAGCAGCGCGCGAACGAACGAGGAACATGTGATCTGCGGCCCCGCTTCAGGATCATTCTACCCCTGAGCGACGGAACGGCACCAGCAACGCTGCGCTGTACGAATCTGCGGGCGTTACGGTCCGCCAGGGAGTGCCTCACATGGCCGACGAGAACGTAGCGATCCTGTACCGGATGATCCTGCCGGACCACACCTGTCCATTCGGCGTACGCGCCAAGGAGATGCTGGAAGAGGCGGGGTTCGAGGTCGACGACCGCATCCTGTCCTCGCGCGAGGAGGTGGACGCCTTCGAGGAGGAACAGGGCGTCGATACGACGCCGCAGGTGTTCATCGATGGCGAGCGTATCGGCGGGAGCGACGACCTCGAACGGTATCTCGCGGCATGAGCCAACCAGTGTCGAGAAAAGGAGCAGTCGGGCTGTCGCGCCCGGCGGCGATCGCGGTTGTCGCTGGTGTGATGAGCCTGGGCGCGCTTCTCGGACGCCGTAACGCGCCCGACCCGTCCCACCCGAACATCCGGCGCTGGTACAAGCGGCTCGACAAGCCCGCCTTCACGCCGCCCGATCCCGTGTTCGGGGCTGTCTGGCCGATCGTGGAGAGCGGGCTGGCGATCGGCGGCTATCGACTGCTCCGCCAACGGCCAAGCGAGGGTCGCAACCTGGGCGTGGCCTTGTGGCTGCTCAACACCTGCATGATCGGCGGCTGGACCGAGCTTTTCTTCCGTAAGCGTGAGCTGGGCGCCAGCGCGCTCGCATCCGGCGCCATGATCGCAACGGGAGCGGGCTATGTCGCCGCAGCCGCGAAAGTCGATCGGCCGGCGGCGGCGCTCGGCCTGCCCTTTGTGGCCTGGCTCGGCTTTGCGACCCTGCTTGCCGAGCAAGTGTGGCAGCGCAACCCAGATCCGAACGCCTCCGTGTCCTAACCTGGGCTTCGCGTGCTCACCCGGTCGCGTCTGGCGTCGTCCGGCGCTAGGTGAAGCCGATGGCGCGCAATCGTTACTACCAAGGTCCGACCACAGACCATTTCGACGGCGTCCGCTTCTTCAACCCGGGACAGCCATCGACCGATCGCGGGCTTACCGCCATGCTGCGCTGGAAGCTGGCTGGCGGTGCCGCCAAGTGGCCGGTCTCGGTGCCGGTCACCCCGGCCAAGCCGGAGGCGCGGGTCGCAGGCCTCCGGATCATCATGGTCGGGCACGCCTCGCTGTTGATCCAGGCGGCGGGCAGGAACATCCTCACCGATCCGGTCTGGTCCGAGCGCGCCAGTCCCTTCGCCTTCGCCGGGCCGAGGCGGGTGACCGCGCCGGGGATCGCGTTCGAGGACCTGCCGCCGATCGATGTCGTGCTCATCAGCCACTGCCACTACGATCACCTCGATGTCGCGACGCTGCGCCGGCTCCAGGCGGATCATGCGCCGCTGATGGCCATGCCACTCGGCAATGATGCCATCGTCCGCGCTGCTGTTCCCGACGCGCGCTGCCTCGTCGGCGACTGGTGGGACCGGCTGCCGCTGGGCGAGGGGATCGCGACCACGCTGACCCCGGCCTACCATTGGGCGAACCGCTGGCCGACCGACGTGCGCATGGCCTTGTGGGCAGGGCATCATCTGACCACACCCTCCGGCTCGGTTTGGTTCGCGGGTGATACGGGCTACGGTGACGGCGTGATCTTCAGGGAGATGCGCGAGCGGCTTGGCGCGCCGGACGTGGCGCTGATCCCGATCGGTGCCTACGAGCCGCGCTGGTTCATGAGCGCGCAGCACGTCAACCCGGCGGAGGCGGTCCGTATCTTCAAGGACGTGGGTGCCGGCCAGGCGCTCGGCATCCACTGGGGCACGTTCCAGCTCACCGACGAGGCGCGCGACGCGCCGCGTCTGGCGCTCGCCTCCGCGCTGTCGGCAGCAGGGTTGCCACCACGGCGCTTCGTGGCGGCGCAGCCCGGCACCGCCTACGACTTCGAGCCCGCGGGCGGCTAGAGCATCTCCAGCGGCACAGGTCCGGGCGGCCCCGGGAAGATGTCGTCCAGCAGCGCGAGATCGGTGTCGGAGAGGTCCAGGTCCGCCGCCGCGCGGTTCTCGTGAACGTGGGCCGCCGATCCCGCCTTGGGAATGGCGATGATCCCATCTCGCGCCAGCAGCCAGGCAAGCGCCACCTGCGCTGGCGTTACGCCACGCTCACGCGCGATGGCGGTGAGCCCGCGATGGGCGAGCAGGCGTCCCTGCTCGACGGGGCTGTAGGCCATCAACGGTATGAATCGCTCGGCAAGCCAGGGGATCAGGTCGTGCTCGGGCCCGCGGCGGGTCAGATTGTAGAGGATCTGGTCGGTCTGGCATTGCTCACCACCGGCGGCGACCAGCTCCTCCATGTCGTCGGTATCGAGATTGCTGACGCCCCACCGGACGATCTTGCCGACAGCGACCAGCCGCTCCATCACCTCGGCCGTCTCGGCCAGCGGCACGCTGCCGCGCCAGTGCAGCAGATAGAGGTCGAGCCGGTCGGTGCCGAGCCGGTCGAGGCTCGCCTCGCACGCGCGCGGCAGGCGCTTGGCGGAGGCGTTCTGCGGATAGGCCTTGCTGACGAGAAACACGCGGTCGCGCATGCCGGCGATCGCCTCGCCGACGAGGCGCTCGGACTCGCCATCGGCGTACATCTCGGCCGTGTCGATCACGGTGAGGCCGAGCTCGACCCCTTCGCGCAGCGCGGCGATCTCTTGGCGGCGGCGGCTCGGATCCTCGGCCATCATCCAGGTGCCTTGACCCAGCGCGGGAACGGTTGTGCCGTCGGGGAAGCGGATCGTCTTCATGGGCGCACAACGTGCCACCCGGCCTGTCGGACCATCTGCCGCCGCCCGACGTTGCGGAGAGCGGAGGTGCCGATGAACGAGGATGACGAGCGCTGGATGCGCCGGGCGATCGAGATTGCCCGCTCGAAGGGCTCGGATCCGTCCACCTCGCCGCTCGGCTCGGTGATCGTCCTCGACGGCCGCGAGATCGCGGGCGAGCGCAACCAGACCCAAGAACTGCCGGACGCCACCGCGCATGCCGAGATGATGGCAATCCGCCGCGCCTGCGAGGACACGGGCGAGCTCGAGCTGCGCGGAGCGACGCTCTACTCGACGCTCCAGCCCTGCGGCATGTGCACCATGGCTTCGATCTGGTCCAAGGTCGGCCGCGTCGTCTACGGCGCAGGACGCGAGGACGTGCACCCAATGTATTTCGAGGCGCGGCATGTCGACACGCTGTCTTTCATCGCGGACGCCTATCGCGACGACATCGTGATCGAGGGCGGGTGCCTCCGCGAGGAATGCGCCGGCCTCTATTATCCGCCCGACGCGGACCTGCCGCGGGACGAGCAGGCTAACCTGTGAGCGAGCCCGACACCCTGATGCTGGGCCAGAATGGCTGGGTGCCCAACAATCCGGCGCTGCCGGTGCTGATCTATCGCGGCGTCGTGCCCGTATCCGACCCGGATGCGATCGAGGCGACGCTTCGCCGGAACGACTGGCGGCCGGACTGGCGCGACGGCGTCTACCCCTACCACCACTACCACTCCACGGCGCACGAAGCATTGGCCTGCACCGATGGCTCGGCCGAGCTGATGCTGGGCGGCGAGGGCGGCCGAAAGGTGCGCATCCAGGCGGGCGATCTTCTGGTGCTGCCGGCGGGCACTGGGCATTGCCGGATCAGGGCCAGCGACGACTTCCTGTTGGTGGGCGCCTACCCGGAGGGACAGGATTGGGATGTCTGCCGCCAGGCGGCAGACACGGCAACGCTCGCCCGTATCGCCGCCGTGCCGCTGCCGCAGGCCGACCCGGTCAAAGGCAACAAAGGTCCGCTCAGGCGGCTGTGGAGCAACAAGGCATGATCGACATCAACACGGCATCGGCGGACGAGATCGAAGCATTGCCGCAGCTCAAGGGGCACGGATACGAGATCGTCCGCTACCGCGAGGAGCGCGGGCGGTTCGAGGCGGTGCGGCAGCTCGAGGAAGTGCCCGGCATGGCGGGCAAGGCTGCCGGGCTGGAGGACGCCATCCGCTTCGGCTGAGCTCAGCTGCGCGCCTCGACTGCGATCAGCGGATCGCCCGACCGTCCGTCCGCGAGCAAATGCGCCTGGACATCCTGGAAGCCGGCTTTTTCCAGGTAGAGACGGATGAGCGCTGCCTGTCCGTTCATGTCGAGCGCGCGCCAGATCGCGACCGCCTTGGTCGGAAAGCACCGGTTCGAGAAGCTGGCGATAGCCACGCCGTCCGGCTTCAGCACCCGCCGGATTTCGCGAAACACCGCCAGAGGGTGCTGGAGATATTGTACGCCGACGCACACCAGTACCGCGTCGAACGCCTCGTCCGCCTCCGGCAGGACAGCATCCTGGTTGAGGTCCTGGACGAACCATCGGCCGAGGCGCGGATTGGCGGCGAGCTCCTCCGCGTTCATGCCGTGGCCGACGACATCGAAATCCAGGCCGGGCGGCAGGTGGCTGACCCAGCTCGACATGAGGTCGAGGACGCGATCGCCTGGTTTCAACCTCGATTCATAGTGTCTGGTCAGAGCCTCGACTGCCGCCTCATCGATATGTGTGACGAGGCGGGTGGGCGCGTAGAAGTCGAGGTCGGACCCGCCGTCCTGCTTGGCGAACGCCTCGGGCGGCAGACCCAGCGCCTCGGCGTCGCTCATGCCGTGCGCTCGAGGGCTTCGTACCAGTCAGCATAGCGGGTGTTCCGCGCCATCCGCCGGTTCTGGTCAGGCGTGCCGTCGCTCCACCAGACAGGTCCACGCTCGCCAAGCGCGATCTTTGCGTCATTCACCTGCGCGCGAGCCGCCGCGAGTGCGGCGTCATCGTGGGCGCGCAGGGCTGCACCGACCGCGCGGCGAGCGCGCATCAGGTCGGCCGTGAGCGCTCTTCGCTGCTCGGCATCGAGATCAGGATTGGCACGTCGCCAGAGCCGGCCGCGCACGACGATGTAGCGGCCGTCCGGCGTCACCGGCGGCGGGGCTGAAGCTTTGGCGGAGGACCCAGGCTCGAGCGACGACATCAGGGACGAACGAGCAGGCGACAGGCTGGTTCAGGGGATCGGTCGATCGCCTCGTCATGCTCATCTCATTGGCCGCGAGCCGGACCGAACTTGAGCTGCTCGAGACGCGCGGCGAGGATGGAGAAACGCTCCACTCCCTTGCTGTCGCCGGCTTCCCGGAGCGCCACGACCCGCTCGGCGACCCATGCCTTGGCGCGCTCGCCATGAAGCCGCTCGATCGCGATCGCCTCGGCCCATCGTTCCTGGTCCTCGGTCATCGGCATGGACCGGCAACATACCCGGAACGCATCATTTGGCCACGCCCGATCGATTTTGCACAGTCGGAGAGCCGGATCAGATGCCGATGTCATAGGGCTTGGTGCGCGCCGGCTCGAGATCGAGACCCTTCTCCGGCTTAGCGTCGTTCGTCGATTGCCGCGCTGGCTCGGGGCTTGCAGGGCGAACCTTGCCACTGGTCTCCAGCGCGGACGTCTTTCCGCCGGCATTGCGGGCGAGCTGGCGTTCGAGCCGGACGGCGTTATCGACGACGAGCGTCAGCGAGTCTCGGAGCCGGGTGACGGTCACCAGGAAGGTTTGCTGGTTGACCAGCTTGGTGTCGCAGGTCTCCATGACGGCGATCCCGCGATCGGACGTCAGACCCTGCGCCATATGGGCGTTGAGCGCATAGGCGAGATCGAGGCGCTGCAGCATCGGGTCGTTGCGAGGCAGCGCGACAGTCTGGCCGCGTGATGTTTCTACGAGCACCTGATGCTCGTCGATCGACAGGACCTTGGCCTGGTCGGCGTTAAAAAGTCCTCGCTGATGGTCATTGGCCGTCCACCGAATGCGGTCCTTCTCATGCAGCTGCAGCTGCTTCGGCTGGTAAAGCTGCAACGGGCTCTCGCCCGCGCGGATGCGTAGCTTCTCCGGGCGAAGCGTACGCTCCTTTCCGCCGGACAGCCGCAGCGAGACCGTACCTGCGCGGTGGTCGATCGCCTCGACGATCGCGCGGGCCCGCGGCAGTTTCTGGCTCGCCTGAGCGCGGCTGATCTCCACGATCATGCCCTGCTCGAAGCTCTGTGGGCGGCGCAGTTCCTCGTCGGTAACGCTGACCCTTTCGAGCACGGTAAGCTCGACGCTCCCTGGCCCAACCTCTCCGCGGGTGATCAGACCCGACTGCACGGCCTCGTTCACCTCGCCCCGCAATCGACGCCCGGATGCGTAAATCGCGGTTCTCTCGCGCGCGCCGGGGTCGAGGGCGAGCCACCGCTCGGCTGCCTCGGCACTCCCGCGCCCCGGAGCTTCGACGGTGAAGGGAGCAAGCGCATCCATCGCGCGATCGATGGCACCGATCTGCGCGGCGGTAGCGGCCTCCTTGATGGCATCGCCCCGCGCGCGCAGGTTCTGGCTCATCTGCGCGGTCGGGGCGCCCGCCTGCTGCATGACGGAGAAGGGCTTGCCCGCGTCGACGGCCCCGAGCTGACGGGCGTCGCCGACGAACGCCATGCGGCCGACCCCGATCAGATTGGCGAGGCGGACGAGTTTCAGCTGGTCGTGGTTGGACAGCATCGAGGCTTCATCGACCAGGATCGCAGCGCCGCCGAGTTGACGGCGCGCGTCGGCTAGCGCGCTGCGATCGGGGGCAGGTCCGAGCAGCTTGTCATGTGCCTTGAGGAAGCGGGCCACGGTCATCGAGCCGATGCCGGTTTCCCGCTGCAGCATCTGGACGAGTGTGTTCTGGACGGCGAGGCCGACGACCTCATGGCCGCTCTGTCGAATGATCTCGGCCGCCGGTGCCAGCATGCTGCTCTTGCCAGCACCCGCCACGCCCTGAATTGCGACGATGCGGTCGGAGGACGCCAGGATCATCGCGCCCGCGGCAGCCTGACCGGGGTTCAGGACGATCTTCGACCGTGCTTCCGCGACAGCTGCCAGCCGTCCGAGTGCCTGCTCCTGCGCCACATAGGCAAGGCCGGCGCCGCGGCCTGCGTCAACCTCGCCGAGGATATGACGCTCGGTATCGAGCGCGCCCGCCGTCGTCATCATGTCGGCGCGGCGTCCGCGGCCCTCGACGAGCTGACCGCCCCGCGTCAGAATCTCGACACGGCGTTCCACGGCGTCGATCGTGACGGGCAAGCCCGTGTCGAGTGCGGCCTTGTAGATGTCTGTCTTCGGGAATGCCGCTTCGCGCTGCTCGAGGTGGCGAAGCGCCGAGGCGACCGCATGCGCGGCGGCCGCCCTCCCGGGGCCTCGCAGATGGCCATCGCCGGGCAGATAAGGGTCGCTTGGCGAGAGCCCCAGCCGTTCCCGAAGCGCGCCGATCACCGCCGATGCTCGATCCGCGATACTGTCCACCGCCTGCGCCAGCCTTGCCCACCCCGTCGGGATCTCCTGCTGCCGCGCATCCGCAGCCGCGATCATGGTGGCCAAGTCGAGACCAGCTTCCGTGGCGCTTGCCCGCCAGGCAGCATGCAGCGCCTGCCGATCCACGACAGGAGTCTTGTCGGGCCGCGTCATGAGCGTCGCTGCGGCGAACGCCTCGGGCGTGCGGGCGCCCATCTCTGCAACCTTGGCGAGGATCTGCTGACGGCGTGTGCTGAACGCCATCACGAGATTGCGGCCGATCCCGGCAGCTTCGAAATTGCCGTGCTTGGAGCGGTCGCCGACCTCGTAGCCGAGGGCCTCGACCCGCTCGCGAAAGCCCGTCATCGCGATCGAGTTGAGGAGCGTGTTGAGCGACCAGAGTTTCTCGTTGTGGAGGGCGCGCCACTTGCCGTCGGGTCCTTGCGTCACGTTGGCGATCACGGCGTGCAGATGCGCCTGCGGGTCCTGCGCGCGGCTGGTGTCGTGCTCGAACAGCGCCGCGACAAAATTAGCTGTGCCGACGACCTTCTCGCGCCCTTTCACCTCCATTCGCGTTTCCGCGGCATTGGTCTCGGCCCAGCGCAGCGTGTCCTTCACCGCTGCCCGGTAAGCCTCCAGAATGCGCCGGTCGCCGCCGACTAGGGCAAGCAGCGACCAGCTCTTGGGCAGCGAAAAGGTGAGGTCGATGCCGGCACGGTGCCGGTCGTGGGTCCCGACCTGGCTGCCGTCTGGCAAGCGCCCCTGAAGAAGCGCCTCGAACTGTGCCGCATCGACCTTGCCCCCGAGCCCGAGCGCCGCTGCGCCCCTGCCGAACCACTCGCCCGTCGCCTCCGGCTCGCCAGCGCTGTAATAATTGTCGGCGGCGAAATAGCCGGCCGCCCCCTTGGCCGAGCGGACGCTCGCGACCGAGAGCATGGGATCTCAAAAATCCAGCTCGGGTTCGCCTGGCGACTCAGGGTCAGACGGCGCGATCCCCTCGCGCAACTCGCGCCTGGACAGGTTCTCGGGCGCCGAGAGTGGCCTCATACCGCGCGACGGATCGACGCTCCCGGGGCGGCCAGGATCGGGGCTGTCCGACCGCTGACCGGCCTCTTGCTCGGGCGCGGTCCTGCTCGGCTCGGCCGTCGAGGACGGCACGAGAGCCGGAGCCTCTTCGCTGCCTGTCGATCGAAACCGTGCTTCCGGCTGCTCCGGAGCGGAGCGGCTCGATCGCGCGCCGGTGAGGCGGAACGGGGTTTCCACAGGTCTCTCGGCTGGCCGGCGATCCCGGTCCTGGTCTTCCCCTGTTGCGGCGGCTCTTTCGGGCAGGTCGGCGACCGTGTTCGATGCAGGCCCATGCCCTGTCCGGTCGCTGCTCGGGCCCGGTCCCTGGTCGCTCGCACCTGACGTCTGGCCGCTTTCGCTTTCCGGCTCCGAGACTCTGTCCCCCCTCGCTAGCCCGCGCCGCTTCGGGTCGATCGGACGCGGTTCGAACGGAGCGCTGACATCGCGGAAGGGGACATAGCGGAGCTGGATAGGCGCTGCGGGAAAGCCATCGGGGAACTTGAGATAGCCCTGGAGCCGGGGCAGGTTCATCAGCTGATCGGGGAGCAGTAACGGCTCGATCTGGCGCCGTGGCGTGAGGCTCACCGCATCGCGCGCATTGTTGTAGCCGTAGCTATAGCCTTCCTCCATTTCGCGGAACTGGCGATGGCCGACAAAGTCCGAGCACCAGGTGGCGGACTCGCGGTCGGCCGTGGCGAGCACGAGCTTGGTGCGGGCGAGCGCCGCCAGCGTCATCGCCATGTTGTCGCCATAGGTCTCCTTGAGCTTGGCATAAGCGTGGACCCCGACGACGATCGCACCGCCATAGTTGCGGGCGGTCTGGAGACCCTTCTCCAGCGCCGGCAAGCGATGGAGAGCGCCCAGTTCGTCGAACAGGAACCAGAGCTTCAGATCCGAGGTGCGCGGCCCCGCCATGAGCGTGTTCATGGCCGTATCCATCCAGACGGTGAGCAGGCGCGAGGCCACCGCCATGTCGACATAGCGCGCCGAGACGAACAGGAAGCTGCCGGGCGCGCCATCGCCCCGGACCCAGCGCCGCACCGAGAACGGCTGGCCCGTGGTCGGCAGCATGCGCAGGGCCTTGGCGTTGGCGTTGAACACCGCCCGGATCGACTCCGCCATGCGGGCGGCCTCGGGCGCGGTCAGCGGGTCGGCCACCGTGCCTTCCATCAGGCTATGCACATGGGCGAGGCTGGCGGTCATCAACTCGGTCGAGAGCGCCTCGTTGGTGGCGCGCCCTTCGGCGACCAGCTTGAGGCACATTTCGACGAAGAGCATGCGCGCGGCGAGGACCCAGAATTGCTCGGCACCACCGCCGTCATGAGGTACCAGCGCTTCCGCCGCCGCGGTGAAGGCAGCTTCATCGGGGCAGTCCTCGAACACTGACCATTGCGGGCAGCGCGCATCGAGCGGATTGAGGATCACGTCTCGCGCGGGATCGTGGAACGCCTCGATGAAGGCGCCGGTGAGGTCGAAGATCACGGCACGGTGACCGCGCCCGCGTACCTGACGGAGAAGGTCTCGGAGCGCGACAGTCTTGCCTGTCCCGGTGGTGCCGATCAGCATCGCGTGGCTCTGCTCCAGGCGCCACGGAAATGGCACGCCGGCAAGGTGGTAAGGCTCGTAGAGGTTCGCTTCGCGCCGCTCGGCCGCCGAGGCGAGCCGCCACCCACGGCCCAACAGGCGACGATATTCCGACGCCTGTTCGGCCCGATTGTGCGCCTCGATCTCACCGATCAGTGCCGGCAGGGTCGAGAGTGTTGCACCCCGCTCGTGGCGGCTCTCCTTCGAGCGTCGACCGAACCACGCCGCTGCCCAGCCGAAGGCCAAGGTGGCGGGGGCGGTGATCAGGGCCGCAACGAGCGCGCCGCTGCGTACCGCCGCCATGCACTTGGCCCAGGCCGTGACTATCAGGGGGTGGTTTGCCGCACGGGCGATCGGCACCAAAAGGGGTCCGCCATCGCGCGCCAGATTGACCGGCTTGCTGGGATCGAACTCGAACCAGGTGTAGCCGGCGACGTAGATCCGCATCCAGCACAGGTAGCTCTCCGCGTCGTTGAGCGCGGCGGTTACGCGCCACCAGATGAGGCTGCCAAAGGTGGCGAGCGCGAGCAGCAGCGGGCCTTTCAGGCCGGCCGCGAACATGAAGCTGAAATGGCCGATCAGCTGGCTGCCGCGGGTGAAGTTGACGAGCTTATGCCGCATGGGGACGACCCTCCTCGGCGAGGCGCGCTTTCCACAGGCGAAGCATCTCGTGGCGGAGCTCGGGATCGGGCTGGGCGGCGAGCAGGCCGTCGACCGCGATGGCGATGTAGAGGACGAGGTCCAGCACCTCGTCCACCCGCTCGCGCGCACCAGACAGCTCGTTGGCGATCAGTCGCCGGACGATTTTGCCGACGTCGGTTTGACGCGCTTGGGCAAGCGCAGTGAGCTCAGCGCGCATGCTGCTGCTGAGCCGAATGGCTATGAGTTCATGGTACGACACGTGCAACTCCATCCAGCCGGATGGAGCGCGGTCGCGCTTCGCAAGGCAGTGTCGGATTAGCAGATCGGCGGGGCTGTAGGAAAACGCTTTGTACGGTAGAGCTGCCGACGACCGCGGCCAATCTCAATGGCTTAGCGTAGTATAACGCCGTCTAACGAAATGCGTGGGCCTGTATAACGGGTATTGGGTAGCGTATTCAGCTGCTTCCCCTGCGGCTGCGCCGCGTAAGGTGTGCTCCCTTTGCGCCATATCGTCGAAGTGCTGCGGTCGGGATGGATGGACTGACGATCGGGTCTTGATCGGGGTGCCCGGTGGGAGCGCCGTCGCGAACCTTGGCTCCGGAAACGCGGTGTGATCAGTCGGGAAAGGACGCGGCAGGCGTGCTCAGGGAGAGGGACGCTGCTCTGGACGAGCAAAGCGAGAGAGGCGTGGTTGCCTCTCTCGCCGGCTTATGATTCGTCGCTGCGGCCAGCAGCCACGGTGTGAACGATCCGGTCCACCAGGTCCTGCATCAGGGTTTCGTAGTCACCCTCGTCAGCGACCCAGTAGCAGCCATCGTCGGTGCGGATGATGTGCTGGTCGAAGTAGCTGTAGGGCGCTCTTGCGGCGGCCCTGGCGTAGGCGGCCATATAGGCGTCGTGCTCAGCAGCAGCAGCAGCAGCAGCAGCGGCGGTGGTGATGATCGGGCTGTAGAAGGTCATCGTCCGTCCTCTCAATGTTCAAGTGAAAGACGGCGTCTGAGGGACAGCGGGGAAGATCGGGGGTCAGGGACCGCTCCGTCAGGAGCGGCCGCGTTAGCGGCGATGGGGGTCACGATTTTTTCGGCCGCGCGCTGACGCCGGCGGTGGAGTGCAGACCTCGATCGGCCGGAAAAATGGTGGGGCCCCGTCGTCCTTGAGGCCCGGTCTTCGCCGCTGTCATGCTTCCCCATGTCGAGCGAGTAGAAGAGCTCGGCCGGCGTGGGCTCGATGCCCGCGGCGGCCGATTGGATGCGGCACGCTGGAGGGGAGGACCTGCTCCGGTCTCCCGCAGAAATCCCTTTCCTACAGATACGCGGCTAGGCGAAGAGAGGATCGGAAGGGGCTTCGACCGACAGGAGAATGGTCGTGGCCAAGAAGAAGCCGAGCGCGCTAGATGCGCTCACCCGACATGACGAAGAACGGCGCCTGCTCGAGAGCCGGCGCGAGGAACTGCGGCGTGCTGCCGCACTCGAACTGGGGCTGATCGCGCTCGACGCGGGCGGTGGTGCGCTGGGCGCCGAAGGCCTGAGACAGGCGATCCGCTTGGCGCTCAAGGGGAACGGCGGTGAGCCCGCTGCCGGCAGAACGCGACCGCGCGACGAAACGATCCAGCCGGCGGTGAAGGGAGAGGGCGATGCCTGACCCGATCACCCGTGAGCCGATGAGCGATGTGGCCGAGGTCATCGCGATGCTGGCCGATCCGGCGACCAGCTACTGGCTGTGCGATGCGATCGTCTCAGCCTGCCAGCGCGATCCGTTCGACGCCGAGCGGGATGCGCTGGCGCTTGCGAGCCTGCTCACCCGCCGGCTCGACGCGATCGTCACGCGGCACTTCGGCAGCCCTCGGCAGGCATGACGAAGGCGCCCCGGCGGCGGTGCCGCCGGGGCGTATTCCGGGTCGTCAGAAGGGCAGGTCGTCGTCGATGTCGTTCTGGCCGGAAGGCTCGCCGCCACTCGCCGACTTGCCGCGGCTGAGGAACTGGACATCCTCGGCGATGATCTCGCAGCCGTACCGCTCGACCCCCTCGCGATCGGTCCACTTGCTGTAGTGGATGCGGCCGCGCACCGACACCAGCATCCCTTTGGTCGCGTATTGCGCGACCGTCTTGCCGAGGCCGTTGAAGCAGGTGATGCGGTGCCACTCGGTCTCCTTGGCGGTATAGCCGTTCGCATCCTTGAAGGTCTTGCCCTCCTGATCGCGCTTGGGCCGGCTGGTGCCGAGGCTGAGGGTGGTGACACGGGTCTCGCCGCGGGTGGAGCGGGTCTCGGGATCGGTGCCGAGATTGCCGACGAGAAGAACGGTGTTGGTCATGGCGCTTGCTCCTTTCGGATCGTCGGGACCGTCCCGATCGACGGAGCCCCGGCCATGGCGAGGCAGCCGGGCGGAGGCACCGAGCGGCCCGCAGGGCCGGAAGGGGAACCCTGGGAGACTAGGCTGGCGCGGGCAGCGGAGGCGAAGCCGGAGCAACACGGGCCTGGTCGGGAAGGGTTGCCTGCGCTCGCGCCCGTCATAGGGGTGAGCAGTCGATGGGAACGGTCCTGACCCGGCCGGATTGCGGGCGCCCGAGAGTGCTACCGTTTGGTGCTGGAGGTTCTCGCCGATCGACACAGACGGTTTCCGCCATAGCGCGCCCACGCCAGCGCATAGCCGTCCCGGACCATCGCGCAGGAGAGGTCGCCGACTTGCTGAGAACGGCACAAGGCGCCGGTCCGATCGCCCTTCGCTGAACCGTTCGACACGCAGGTGAGAGGGGAATCACGGACCACGATATGACCGGTGCGAAGCGTTCCGCGGGCCCCGCCCAGCAGGGCAACGAGATGGTCGCGCGCGGCGCGACCGCTGGCGCGAGGACACGGATGTCCTGGCCGGCAGGTCTCGTCCATCTCGCGGGCGGCGATGCCTTCCAGCCGAATGCGCGGCCCTTCCGCACACCAGATCGGACCGTCCCCGTCCCAAACCGCGACGGGCGTACAGGTGAAGGTGGTGCCGGGGGCGACGACGCTGGCGAGGAGCAGAAGCGGGATCATCGCCGATGCTCTTACGCAAGGATGCACGACAGGCCACCCTGCAGCGCAGCGGCCGACAGGCGAGCGGTTTGAGGCGGCAAGGGAGCGAGCTAGTGCGGACGGAATGACCCTGATCAAGCCTGTCAGCGAGACCACGCTCTATGCGCCGATCAAGCGCTTCCTCGAGCGTCATGGGTTCGAGGTGAAGGGGGAGATCTGCGGCTGCGACATCGTCGGACTGGCACCCGGCGAACCCCCGCTCGTGGTCGTCACCGAACTCAAGCTATCCTTCTCGCTCGAGCTGCTGCTGCAGGCGGTCGAGCGGACGCGCTCGTCCGACATCGTCTATGTTGCGGTGCCGGCGACGCGCCGCGGCCGGGACCAGGACCGCCGGGTGCATCGGCTCTGCCGGTTGCTGGGGCTGGGCCTGCTCGCGGTCGACCTGCGACTCGGCACGGTCACCGTGCTCGCCGAGCCTGCGCCCTACCGGCCGCGTCCGAATCTGCCGCAGCGACGGCGGCTGGTGGCCGAGCATCGCCGTCGGAAGGGCGACCCGACCCAGGGTGGATTGACCCGCCAGCCGATCATGACGGCGTATCGCCAGCGCACGATCGCGTGCGCCCAGGCGATGCGGGAAGGACCGAAGCGCCCGAGGGATCTGCGCGGGCTCGCGAAGGATGCGGGCGCTATCCTGCTGCGCAACGTTTATGGCTGGTTCGAGCGCGTGGAGAAGGGGCTTTATGCGCTATCCGAGAGTGGTCGGCTCGCGATCGGCGAGAGCGAGAAGAGATCGTCGCCAACCCCGGAGCAGGAAGCGGCATAGCCTGCAGCCGGGAAAGAAGGGCGCCGCCGAAGCGGCGCCCGGAAGGGCTCAAGCCGCGACCGCTTCGCCCGAGGTACGGGCGTGGTGCTTGGGGTTGGTGCCGAGCGGACCACGCCGGTCGACGACGGCGATCCCGCGCTCCTTGGCCTGGATGACGAGCCGCTCCAGCACGCCGTTGCCGGCGAACGCGACGACGTAGCGCGGCTTCAACCCGAGCATCTGCTCGTTGCGACGGAAGCCTGCCCGAGCGCCGAGCCGGGTGTCGAGACTGAACGCGATCTGCGGTATCTTGTGACGCTCGGCCCAGGACGCCGCGAGCCGGTCGGCACCCTTGCCATCGCCGCCATGGACGAGGACCATGTCGGCGACATTGGCGCGCACCCGGTCGAGCGTGCGCCAGATCGCGTCGCCATAGGCCTTGGCATCGTCCGCGCTACCGAAGCTCAGCCGTCCGCCGGCAAAGATGACGGGCGTGCCCTCGGGCATCGCGGCCCGGCGCTTGCCTTCGGCGCGGGCCTTCAGGAACTCGCGTCCCTGGACCACAGCGGAGGTGCTCACCGCATCGTGGCTGAGCCGCGAGCCGCCGGCCGGCTTCCAGGACGATCCGGTCTCGGCGAGGTAGAGCGCGGCCGCCGTTTCGCGGAGTGCCTCCAGCGCCAGCATCTCGCCTTCGGCGGCTTGCGCGCGCTCGACCTGCTGTTCGAGTTCAGCGGTGTGGACCTCCGAGCCGTCGTTGGTCGCGAGCAGCAGCCGGATCTCGTCGGTTGCCCGGTCGATGCGGGTCGAGGCCTTGGCAGCGGCGCGGTGGAAGAGGTTTACGAAACCCCAGCCAAGCTCCTCGGCTTGGTCCTCGAGGATGGTGTCGGTGAACAGTGCGAACAGGTCGGACCAGACGGCGGCGAGCGTCTGGTCGATGGCTTCCGGCTCGGGTCGGGCGAGGGGACGCGCACCGGGATCGCTGGCGATCGAGAAATGCCCGAGTTCGAGCGCGGCGAGTTGGGCGGCAAGGGTGGTCGGCATGAGAGGTCTCCTGTCAGACGCCGCGGATCTGCGGCGACGCGTGCCCTCCACCCGGCGGCATCAGGGCCGGGCGCCACTCCCCGACAAGGCTGGCGCGGGCCGCCTCGCGAGGGCGTCAGCCCAAGCAAGGCAACACGGGCCGCAGGCGGGCGGGTTGCGCCTGGACCGCCGGCGGGTAGAGGGCCTCTCGCGCCCGCACCGCGGCACTGGCCGAACCTCGTATCCGGCTCTCAGGCGACGAGCCTCGGCTGGCTTTCGGGCGCGCATGCCAGCCCGATCTCGCGTGCGATCCGTGCCGCCAGCCGGGAGTGGTCGACCAGCTCGGTCATGCGAGCCCAATGGTTGCGCTCGCCGACATAGTCGGACCGGCCTCGGCAGCGGCGGAACAGGATCTCGCCCGGCCCGAAGCCTCCGATTGAGACCTGGCAATAGAGCTCGTCTCCGTGCAGGATGACCTCGCCCGACACCGCAGGACCGCCAGCGCAGACGCGAATGTCATATCGACCTCGTTCGAGGTGCAGCGCGTCGGCGAGCCGTTTCAGCGCCCGCCGTGCTTCCGTGTGGAAGGTCCGCTTGGCATCAGCGTCATGGTCGACGCCGCGCGCCGCGAGCAGGGTGAGCAACGGGGTGCGCGCAATCTCGGCCAAGGCATCGCCGCAGAGCGTGCGAAGGGCCGGCCGATCCGGCATCGTGGTCGTTGCGACAGCCCCGAGATGCTGGGCGAGTAGCACCACGGCAGGGTCGGATTCGAATGACTTGCCGGCGTTGCGGCAGTCCTGGGCAGCGGCCTGAATGGCGTGGAGGCAGGCAGCAATGGTGTCGAGGCCGCTCGGATCGAGCGCCTGTGCGAAGCGGTAGCCGACGTCGTAGGTCATGAGGAAATCTCCTGAGGAGAGGAGGTGCAGCGGGGAGCCCTGCGGGCCGCCGAGAGGGTGCGGGTCAGGCGGCGAGCGAGAGCTCGGCGGGGCGCTCGGCGCGGCCGAGCTTCAGCAGATAGGCGGAGGCCTCCTCGGCCTTGGCGGCCGCGGTCAGGATCGCGCGGGCATCGGTCTTGAGGACCTTGAGCCAGCTGCCGAGATAGCTCGCATGATCGTCGAGATGGTCGACCGGTAGCCCAAGTTCGGCGCCGATCATCGCCGAGGCGAGCTCGGCGACCAGCTCCTCGACGGCGTAAGCGTCGCTCCCGAAGCGACCACCCAGCGAGCGGTCCAGTCGGCTTCGGTGTCCCGTCCAGTGCGCAAGCTCATGCGCCAGTGTCGACCGGTAGAGGTCGCGCGTCCGGAACTGCGACACCTCCGGCATGGTGATCTGGTCGGTCGAGGGCATGTAATAGGCCTCGCTGCCAACGTGGCGCAGCGACGCCGGGATAGCGGCGAAGAAGGTGTCGAGCTCGCGATCACGCGCAGTCGGTTCGGGCAGCGACACGGGCTCGGGCCGGAACCGCTCGGGCAGTCCCTCGATCTGGTCGACGTTGAAGACGGTAAAGCTCTTCAGCACGCGGCGCGCCTCGTCTTCGCGCTCGCCCGTCGCGGGATCCTCAATCTCCTTGGTATAGCTCTTGTAGAAGATGGCGAGCGTACCGCGCTCGCCCTTGCGCACCTGGGCTCCGAGCAGCTGTGCCTGGTGGTAGGTCATCCAGGTCGGCGAGCCGAAGCCGCGTGATTGTGCCGCCATCCAGAGCCAGATGACGTTGACCCCTCGATAAGGCGTTCCGCAGACGCGCAAGGGCCTGGAGACAGGACCGCCGGTCCAGGGTTGGCGCCATGGCCTGACGCCGGCCTCCAGGCGTTCGATGATGGCGTTGGTGATTGTCTCGGCGGGGCTGGTCGGCGGGGTGGATCGGCTGTGGCGCATCGCGCGGCTCCTCTGATCACGAGCCGGATCGGCTCGCCCCGGCGACAGCCGTCTCCCCTCTCTCGCGAAGCCGAAGACAAAGGGGCGACCTCCGGTGGAGGCCGCCCCAGAATGCCGCGTGCCGCTCAGGCAGCGTCGCGGTCGATCACGTCGCGGGCATGATCGAGCTCGGTCGCGCTGGCGTCCGCTTCGTCCGGCAGCGTGGCCGGATCGCCGTCGGCTTGCCGGGCAGGTTCGGGTGCGAAGCGCATTGCGGCCGGCAGCCACGCCCGTGCGGCCTGCTTGGTGCTGACCTCGCCGATGAAGTCGCCAGCACAGATCTTCTCGCAGGTGGCGGCGAGGTCGGCCTTCTTGGCATTGCCGTAGCGCGCGGCAAGTGCGGGTCCGTCGATCTCGGTCAGAACGTCGAACATGACGGGCTTGGTGACCTTGTCGAAGAAGTTTGCCGCTGTCGGCCGCCACCAGGCGGCGACGTCGATGCCGAGCAGATGGCCCAGATGATCGTGGAAGCGGCAGCCGCCAGTGCCCGTGCCCGCAACGCTCGCCTCGAGACTGCCGGCAACCGCGTGGCCGAGCCACGCCGCTCGTTCGTCGGGCCCGAGCGCGCGAAAGGCGTCGAACCGCGCCTCGGCGGTATCGAGAGTGGTCCAGCTGCTATCGAGCGCCTGGCCGGCTTCTACCCGGGCGAGGGTGGCGGGCGCTTCGGGGATCTTGAACCCGATCACCGGCTCCTGCGGCGGCCTGGCGTTGAGCGACGAGCCGTACCGCTCCACCCCGTGGCCGGGCTTGCGGTCGACCATCAGGAAGATCGCGAGATCGAGCGCGAAGTCGGGATCGGCCGCGACATGGACCGCGAGGATATCGCGGCGCTGGATCGCGAGCTCGTCGGTCAGCCGCTGCGAGAGACCGACGGTCCGCGGGGCAGGCTCGCTCGCCTCGTCGTCGCCGTCGCCGTCGTCGGGTCCATTCTCCTCCTGCGGCGTACGCTCGATATAGAGCGTCTGGTGCAGCCGCGGCGTGCCGTCGGGGCCGAGGACGAGGAAGGCACCGATCTGGGGTCGGAGTGCCTCGTCGAGCACCGGCGGCTTGTCGGTGATCGCCTCGACCGCCTTCTCGATGGTCTCGAGCTCGGTCTCGGCCTCCGCCCGGTCTTGGTCGCTGCTCGCCTCGTCCTCCAGCAGCGCGATCTTGTCCGCTGCCTGAGCCTCAAGCGCCGCGACCTGCTCCTGCTCGCTCTCGGTCAGCGCCGCAGGCTTGAGTTCGACCCGCTCGAGACCCTCGGTCTGCTGCCAGTCGACATAGCGGTCGAGCGTCGAGCGGATCCAGGCATAGCCGGTTTCGGCCGCGAGCGTCGCGGCGGCCTCGTCCATCGTCTCGTTGGCGAGTCGTTCGAGGATGGCGATGTCGAGCCAGCGGGTGGAGGTGTCGTCGGCGAAGAGGTCACGGTCGATGCGGCCGCCTGCTGCGAGGTAGGCGTCCTCGCCGACGAGCCGGGCGCGCGGATCGGCGGCGGAGACGGTCGCCTGCGTCATCATGCGCCGGATGCTGTCCGGGTGTGCGCCGCCATAGCCGCGGCTCATCTGGTCGAAGACATGCGCCTGGCGCTCGCGGTCGGGCGTCGAGGCATAGGCCTTGGCGACGTCGAGGGTGATCTCGCCGTCGGCGAGTGCCTGGAACACCACCGGCGCGAGGCTCGCGAGCCGGAGGCGGCCTTCGACGAACCGCACGGTAACGCCGAACCGACGAGCCACGCCGTCGACGTCCGAACCCTGTTCGATGAAGTGCTGGAAGGCGAGGCATTCGTCCGCCGGGTTCAGCGCCAGCTTCTGGAAGTTCTCGGCCAGGCTCGCCTCGGCCACCGCGCTACCGAGATCGTCGAGCACGAGGCAGGGCACCGCGAAGTCGGCGGCGAGCTTGCCGTCGTCTGCGAGCGCCTTCAGCGCGGCATGGCGACGACCACCTGCCTCGACGGCGAAGGTGCCGCGCGGCTTCTTGTTGGCGGTCACGATCAGGTTCTGGAGCAGGCCACGCGCTTCGATGTCGGCACGGAGCTGGGCGTCGGCGGCGGCATCGCTGCGGCGGCGGACATTGCGCTTGGAGGGCACGAGCTTGGCAAGCGGGATAGTCTGGATCATCGTCTTCACTCCTGGTGACGAGCCCGCGTGCGCTCACGCCGGCTCGCGCCATCCGACGCGTCCTCCTCTCTCAAACGGTGCGGGGAATGCCCGATCAGGCGATCAGACGGCTGAGGCGTTCGTCGACCGATGCGGCGAAGGGGTTGATCACGACAGTGCCGCGCCACGCGAAGCCGCTCGACATGTCCTCGGAGAGGAGCAGCGCGCATCCTGCCTCGGCGGCGGCGTTGAGGATCAGCGCGTCCCAGAGCTGCAGCTGGTGGGCGCTGGAGAGATCGAGCGCCGAGAGGAAGGCCGAGCTGTTGCTGTCGGCCGTCCCGAACGCTCGGGCCATGCGGAGCACCGTCTCGCGCGCCTCGTCGCGCGAGGCACCCGACCGGTTCAGCACCACATAGAGTTCGCCGAGGACCTGGACAGGGGCGATGAGCGAGGCTCGACTCCGCAATTGCCTCAGGAGCGTGCGGCCGGCTTCGATCTTTGCGGCATCGTCGGGATGGCGACCGACGCCGGCGATATAGGCCAGGACGTTGGTGTCGAACGCGATACGGCTCACTCGTACAGATCCTCGCGCCGCCAGCCCTGGCCGTTGCGGCGGGGCAGGGCAGAGACGAAGTCGAGCAGGGCGTCGATCTCGGGGCCTTGCCGGTCGAGGTTGTCGACCGGGGTGACCTTTGCGACGGGGCGGCCACGCGAGGTGACGACGAAGCTCTCGCCCTCCTGCACCTCGCGGAGCAGTTCGGAGAAGCGCTGGTTTGCGTCGCTGGCGCTGATCGCCCGTTCCATCACCGATCCTTTCTAGTGGTTACACCTAAATAGAGGATGAGCGTCCTTGTGTCGACTGCTCACCGGCCGCCGGACAGACGCTCGACGATCTCCGCGGCCCTGATAGCGGGGACGAACAACCGGGTCTGGTAGCGGATGATCTCGGTGAAGCAGCCGAGCGCCTTGAGTTCGCCGAGGCGGGCGGGGTCGAAGCCGACAAGTTCGAGCCGCCGTTCGCCACCCACCAGCGAGCGCTTCAGCTGAACCGAGCGCGTGCCGGGGATGGTACAGCACCGGCCGGTCTCGAGCACTCCGGACACCAGGGCAGAAACCGGAACGGCGTGGTCAAGGTCCAAGCCGAACCGGCGACCCAGCTCAGAGACGGCGGCCGCGGGAACGGGCCTGCCGAGGAGCGACCGGCCCTTCTCGTCGACGACCCGCAGCACCTGGACGTGATCATCGGGGAGGGCATCCCAGATCGGCAGAAGTAATCCGGTCGCGAGATGCATCGTCTCGCTCTGCGTCGATGCCGTCGCCTCCTCCACCTCAGCGTTCCATGCCGCAGCGAAGGCCGTACTGTCGGCGGGACGCCAATGCGTTTCGTCGAACTGGCCATGGCCGATATGCTCGCGGCGGAGAGGCCGGACCAGCTCGTAGCGGCGGAGCGGCAGGCCGGCTTCGTTGAGAAGGCTGCGGGCATGCAATCGGACCGCGGCGCGGCCCGAGCGATCGTTGATCAGGAGACACGAGCCGTCGCGCTCGGCGAGCCGCAGGGCCGCCTCTGACCGGAGCGGCCGGGGTCGCTGTTCGAGATCGAGGGTGAGGAGGTGGCTCGTCGCGCCGCTCGACGGATCGGTCCGCAGGATACGATCATTTCTGACGGTCAGTGTCTCGACGAGGAGCGTCTCGACACCGACATCGAGGGTTCCGGCTTCGCGTGCCGCGGCGACCTGTGCCTCGACGAGCCCAAGATACTCCTCGAAGATCGCATTCTGGAGCGCGATCGGAAAGGCGAGGAGCCGGTTGAGCCAGCGCTGGATCGGCGGAAGATCGTCGCGCAAGCCGCCGCCTTCGGCTTCCAGCACGAGCCCGGATCGCCCCTGGAAGTCGGCGCAGGTGATCGACCGGAGCTTGCCGGCGAACAGCAACCGGTACCAGTTCGTGAGCGCGTCCTTGGCATAGTCGCTCTCGAGGTTGTCGGCCGGGTTGAAGAGGTTCTGGCCGCCGGTCTGCCGTTGCCCTCGGGTCAGCGCGCCGAGCGCATCGAGACGCCGCGCGATGGTCGAGATGAACCGGCGTTCGCCGCGTACGTCGGTGGTGACCGGCCGGAACAAGGGGGCGGACGCCTGCGCGCTTCGGTGCGTGCGCCCGAGCCCCTGAATGGCCGCATCGGCGCGCCAGCCGGGTTCGAGCAGATAGTGGATGCGGCGTGCCTGGTTCCTGGCCTTGAGGCACGCATGGTAGCTGCGGCCGGTGCCGCCCGCGTCGCTGAAGACGAGCAGCTTCTTGTTGCCGTCCATGAAGGCCTGCGCTTCAGCGAGGTTGCTGCGCGGCGACCGGCGTTCGAGCCGCTGCTGGCGGGCGCGGTCGAGCACGAGCCGCCGGGTGCGGCCGGTCACTTCCGCGACACGGTCGGTTCCGAACCGCTCGAGAATGGCATCGAGGGCGGTGGCGACCGGGGGCAGCGCACAGAGCTGCTCGACCATGCTGTCCCGCGCCTCGATCGCTGCCCGGCAGTGAACGGGATGGCCCTGGTCATCGACCATGGGTTCGGAGCGGATGTTGCCGTCAGGATCGGTGAAGACCCGCATCTGCCGCGTCGGGAAAGCGCGGACCAGATAGTCGACGACATATTCGCGCGGCGAAAGGTCGATCTCGAGCGTCTCGCGCTCGGCTGGATCGAGGTCGGCGAGCCGGCGGTCGAGCATGGCTTCGGAGGTCGAGACGAGCTGCACGACGACCGCGTTCCCGTTTTCCAGATCGGTCGCGATCGCCGGCAGGAGGCTCGGCAGCTTGGCCGAGAGCAAGAGCTGGGCGAAGAAGCGCTGCTTGACGCTCTCGAAGCGGGAGAGCGCGGCCGACTTGGCATTGGCGTTGAGGGTCGACCCCGACGCGCTGTCGACGACGCGGGTCGCTTCGAGCGCGGCGCCAAGATTGCGGTGGATGATTGCCCAGGCCTCGGCGTAGGCGTCGTAGACGCGGACCTGCTCGGAGGTGAGCGCATGCTCCAGCAGATCATATTCGACACCAGCAAACGAGAGCGCCCGGGCGGTGTAGAGGCCGAGCGCCTTCAGGTCGCGCGCGACGAGCTCCATCGCCGCGATGCCGCCGGCGCGGACACCGGTGATGAACGCCTCGCGGGTCGCAAACGCTGTCCCGGGGCCCCACAGGCCGAGCCGGCTGGCATAGCTCAGGTTGGCGACGTCCGACGCACCGGTCGCCGAGACATAGAGGGCGCGGGCGCGGGGCAGGCGGTTCTGGAGCCGCAGGCCGGCGAGGCCCTGTTCCGAGCCCTTGATGCGACCGCGAGAACCCTCGCCCCCGGCGGCGTTGGCGAGCGCGTGCGCCTCGTCGAACGCGATTAGGCCCTCGAAGCTTTCGCCCGCCCACTCGAGGATCTGCTGGAGGCGGGTGACCTCCTCCCGTCCCGATCGGAGCGTCGGATAGGTGACGAAGAGGATGCCCTCGTCAAGCGTGATGGGCGTGCCGAGCTTCCACTGCGACAGCGGCTGCACGTCGAGGCTCATGCCGCCGAGCGCGCTCCAGTCGCGCCGCGCGTCCTCGAGCAGCGTCTCGTTCTTGCTGAGCCAGATGTGCCGCTTGCGCCCCCGTGCCCACTGATCGCGGATGATGCCGGCAATCTGCCGGCCCTTGCCGGCACCGGTGCCGTCGCCGAGGAAGAAGCCCTGTCGATAGGCGATCCCGTCCTCCGCCATCGTGAGGTCGGTGCCGGCCTCGTCCGCGACGAAGTGGCCGGGCAGGTCGCGCTCGAAGGCACCGCCGGCATAGACGAGCGTCTCGAGCTGCGCGGCCGAGAGCAGGGCTTGGCGCACGACGCCGGAGGGCAGGAGAGGCTGGTAGGCCGGCTTGGGCGCTGCGATCGATCCCATGGCGAGCGATTCGACGAGCGGCGTCGGATGCTCTGCGGCCCCGGGCAGCGCCAGGCGGCTTGGGCGCCATGCCATGTAGATGCCGGCCGGCTCGCCTTCTGGTGCGGGATCATCGAGGGTCACCACCTCGATCGGCTGCTCACCGTCGGGCTCGACAGCGCCCGGCTGGGGGCGCGGCGTCGGGGTTTGTGACTGGCGGCGGAATAGAGACAGCCGTGTCCGAGGCGTGGGTGGCGTCGGATCGCTTGGATGCGCGCGAGCAGGCAGGTGTTGGACAGCGTCCAGCAACGCTGGGAGGCCGGTCATCTCCTGCTCGACTGGGCCCTCATCTGGAGTCAGAACCTTATCGAGCACGAGCAGGCGGACGGCGATGCCGGTTCCGTGCTTCACGTACAGGCCGCGGGGCAGGGCCGCGTCGAGGCGGATGGTCGCCTCCGATCCAAGCGTCTGGCTGTCGAACCAGGTCGGCATGATCGCAACCGCGCGTCCGCCGCATTTGAGGCGGCGGAGGCTGGCTTTGAGGTGCCGAGCGGCCGCATGCCGGTCGACCGGGCGGCCAATTGAGCGCGCAAAGGGCGGGTTGATCAGGAGAATGTCGGCTTGGACGTTGACCGGCAGCAGATCGTCGACGAGTTCGCCATCGTAACCGCTGATCCGCGCCTGTGGAAAGGCCCGCTCGAGGCAGTGTCGGCGACTGGGATCGATCTCGTTCAGCACGAGGGCGGCCCCGAGCTTCGCCGCCGGCCAGACGAGCAATCCGGTGCCGGCGGAGGGTTCGAGCACGGTGTCAAACGGGCGGAGTTGTGCTGCCACGCTCATCGCCCACGCGATCGGGGCAGGGGTGGAGAATTGCTGGAAGGCGAGCTGGTCTTCGGTGCGCACCGTCTGTGTCGGCAGCCGGCGGCCCAGATCGATCAGAGCGTCCAGCGCGACCGACGGGCTGGAGAGGTCCACGCCCGCACCGGCTGACCCCAACCAGAGCACTTGCGCGAGTTCGAGCGCATCGTAGGCGTGGCGCATCGACCAGCCGCCATCGGCGGCGGAGCGGCCTGTCGCGGAGGCAAGCAGGTCCCGCAGCAGGCGGGCGTCGATCACCTCGCCGGCCTGGAGGAAGTCGCAAAGGCGATGCGCGACGGCGAGGACGGGATCGGCAGGAGCTTCGAGGCGAAGCGCGGCAGCGGTCATGGCAGAGACTCCGGCCCGGCCGGCTCCAGCGCCGACGTCGGGGCACGAAGTGTCCGATCTCCTCCCCTCTATCGTTCGGTCGTCATCCTGCCCCGCGGAGGTGCGCGCAGGACATCGTTCCAGTCCGCACCGGGCTGGGCCGGGTAGCGGGCCTCGATTCGCCGGCCGGCGAAGCGCTCGCGCGCCACCGTCTCGGCTTGGTGCCCGGCGGCATCATGGTCGAGAAACAGAATGATCTCCGTGACCGACGCGGGAAGAGTGATCCGCTTGAAGCGTTCGGCTCCGAGCGTGGCCCAGCAGGGCACGCCAAAGAGTCGACAGGCGGAGAGGGCGGTTTCGATACCTTCCGCCAAGCCGAGGCGATTGCTCGCCGACACGAGGCGGACGAGACCGCTGCCGAGTGATCCCAGCGCGGCACGTGCCGGCTGGCGGGAGGAGAGGGATAGTCCATCCCGACTGAGGAACGTCCGGTGCACGGCGACGAGCCCGGTCTCGTCAGTCACAGCCGCGATCATGGCCGGCAAGAAGCGTGTGAGGGGATGCCGTCCCTGAGGCGTTCGAGGGTGGAAACGAAGCGCCGAAGTCCCGGTAAGCCCGCGTCCCGCCAGATAGCGCGATGCAGGGCTTTCACGGAGCGGGCGTGCCTCGGACCAGAGCCGCTCCACTGCGGGCTTTCGTGTGTCGATTGGCTCGTCTGTGCCGAACACCACGCGCGCACCGCCGGGAAGGCGGAGCGCCGCGATCGCGTCGAGCACATCGCGTGTCTCGCAGCCGGCGAAGCAATGGAACAGCAGTCTCCTTCGACCCGGGCGGACGCTGAGGGACGGCGTCGCATCGGCATGTGCCGGGCAGCGGCACATGCCGCCCCGGGGCGTCCAGTGGCCGCCGAGCGCCTCGACGATGGTGCGACCGCTGTCGGCGCCGCTGGCGAGGTGGGGATCGTGAAAGGTCATAAGGGCTCTCGCTGTCTGTGACGCGCCCCGCGCCGCCGCCTCCACTCCCTTCAGCTTAGCGCTTTCCTACAGCAGCACGTTCGCACTATGTTCCGATTCGAGGAAGAGGAAAATGCATGATGCGAGGCGATGATGATCCGAACCTTCTTCCCCGCCGCGGCAGTGCTGCTGGCCTGCGCTTCACCCGCACTGGCGCAGCACACTGACGCGGAATTGAGTTCAGCTGAGGCGGACGATGCTTCAGCTGCCGTTTTCGAGCTGATCGAGCACCGGACGGCCGCAGCACGATCATTTTCTGCTGCGGCCGCCGATCCCCCAGTCATGACCGTCTCTGCGACGAGAGCCGCACCGCCGAGAGGACGCGAGCGGTTCCTCGCGTTTATCCGTGCCGCCGAGCTTCGCCACGCGCTGCCGAACGGTTTGCTCGATGCACTGATCGCGGTTGAATCAGCCTACCAGCCCGGCGTGGTCAGTCGCGCTGGGGCCATGGGTTTGGCGCAGCTGATGCCCGCGACGGCGCGGGCGCTGGGTGTCCTCGATCCATTCGACGCGCGCATGAACGTCGATGGTGGAGCTCGCTTCCTGAGAGCCATGCTCGACAAGTTCGGGTCGGTGACGCTGGCGCTGGCCGCCTACAATGCTGGGCCTGCGGCGGTCATGCGGGCGCGCGGCATTCCCGCCAACAGCGAGACCCCGACCTATGTGCGCAAGGTCCTGTCAGCTTGGCGGCTGGGGAGCTTCTGACATGCGCGATTCCCTCGACAGCCCCGGCTCACGCGCCGTTCTGCAGCAACCAGGCATGCACATGGGCGTGAACGCGCCGACGTGGCCGGCGGCCCGCCCGGAGGTCGAACACGAACCGAGGATCGTGGACGACGAGGCGGCCGAACCGCGTGGGGCTGAGGCCCACCCGCGTCAGAAAAACTTCGATCCTCGGCAGCAGATCCCCGTCCATGCGTCGCGACTCGCTTTACTCCGTTCCTGTTATGTTCCATACTGCGTGATTAGTGCTGTAGGAAATCCCCTATGATGCTCGCCACGATCGAACACCCGCGCGAAGCGCTCCAGCGGCTCATCGAAGAGCGCAAGGAGGAGTATGCCGCGCTGTCGCGCATGCTCGGGCGCAATCCGGCCTACATCCAGCAGTTCATCAAGCGGGGGACGCCCAAGCGCCTCGATGAAAAGGATCGCCGCCTTCTCGCCAGCTATTTCGGGGTCAAGGAGACGGTGCTCGGCGGCCCTCAGGAGTGGGAGAAGCCGACGCTGCAGCAGGTGCCGGTGCTCGATGTCTACGCCTCGGCCGGCTACGGGGCTGCCGATTTTGGCGAGGCGCGCCGCACGTCGATCGGCTTCGATCCGCGCTGGCTTCGCGAGCGCACCAAGGGCTCGGCCGATGGTCTGTCGATCATCCAGGTCAAGGGCGACTCGATGGCGCCGACGCTCGCCGATGGCGACGACGTCCTGGTTGACCGCAAGGATGGGGTGAGCCGGCTACGCGACGGCATCTACGTCCTGCGGCTGGACGATAGCCTGATGGTCAAGCGGCTGGCGCGGCAGCCCTCGGGTCGCGGCATCTCGATCAGGAGCGACAATCCCGACTATCCGAGTTGGCAGGACATCAATCCCAGCCGGATCGACATCGTGGGACGGGTGCTATGGTTCGGCCGCACGCTGAGCTGATCGGGCCAGCCCGGTCACAGGTGTCAGCATGAAGCAGATGAGCCTACACGTCGTCGGCGCGAACCATCCCAATGCGGATGGTGGCAATCGGCGCTTCGAGATCCTGCTTTGCGTGCCCGGCGAACCGATCGAGCTGATTCCTGAGCCAAAGAACCCGGCGGACCCGAATGCCATTGCGGTGTTCAGCAGCCGAAACGTCCAGATCGGCTATCTGACCGCAGACCGCACTCCCTGGATCGGCGGCATGCTGCGCAACGGCCGCCCGATCGAGGCGATCTTCCAGGCCGCCACGCCTGCCGGTGCTGCCATCCGGATCGGGTTCGACGGCGACCATCCCGTTTTGCCGCCCGCGGACGCGACGCGTGCCACACCACCAGATCCGGCCACGGTCGAGTTCTGGCCAGACGAGATCTACCCTGATGACTGACCTCGCTTCTCTTGCCGTTGAAGGCCAGCACACGCCCGGGAACCACCCTCCAAGTGGCTCAGCGGTACAACCGATACTTGAGAAGGCGTGGGCGATCGCAATCGATCTGCGCCGCGATCTCGGCTTGTCCGAGGCGATCGCCTGGGCAGACGGCTATCTGGAGGAGGTGCGGGAGAAGGAAAGCTCGACCGCCGCCGCGCGCTGGGTGGTCGTGATCAATGCCTTGGCCGAGCTGGCCCGGTCAAGCGTGCACTGACGATCGCTCATCGGGATAGCTGTCTAGCTCACTAGGTTCGGCTTGCTTGGCTAAGCTCGGCAGCATCGGCACTACCGGCTCTGAGCTGCCGTCCCACTGCGTAGCTCATCCGGGTATACCCGAAAGAGCTATGATGACCGACATCGCCCCGACCTCGGTACGTGCCGCGCGCGTCTACCTGCGCGTCAGTACCGAGGAGCAGGACCTCACGCGGCAGGACGCGATCGTCGCGGGCGCTCGGTCCGCAGGCTACTATGTCGCTGCAGTCTACCGCGAGAAGGCATCGGGCGCGCGGCCGGACCGGCCGGAGCTCCTGCGCATGGTGGAGGACCTGCAGATGGGCGAGGTGGTCGTCGCCGAGAAGATCGACCGGATCAGCCGACTGCCGCTGCCCGAAGCCGAACTGCTGGTCGCGGCGATCCGAGCCAAAGGCGCCCGGCTGGCCGTGCCGGGCATTGTTGATCTATCGGACCTCGTCGCGGACAGCGCGGGCGTGGCGCGCATTGTGCTCGAGGCTGTGCAGGACATGCTGCTCCGCGTCGCGCTGCAGACCGCACGCGACGAGTATGAGACCCGCCGCGAACGCCAGCGTGAGGGCATCGAGATCGCGAGGGGGGCAGGGCGGTACACCGGACGCAAGGCCGATTTCGCCCAGCACCGGCGCATCGTTGCGTTGCGCGAGGCAGGCATGAGCATCGCGAAGACGGCCGAGCTGGCCGGGTGCAGCATCGCACAGGTCAAGCGCGTGACTGCGCAGCACCGATCGAGGAACAGCGCGCAGGCAGATGTTCAACAACCCGGAGACCAAAACGGTTCACGCGGCGTAGATCGACGAATGGGTTAATGGTCAGCCATCGCGGTGGGTGCCTGGGCGCGAGCGTCGCGAGGCGGAACGGATGCCAAACCGCCGTTTTCTGAACGATGCCGAACGCCTAGGTTCTGGCTCGTCGGCCAAGGTGGTAGGGTAGGCGATGCTCTACCTCATTTTGAAGGCGGTGATCTCGGCCGCCATTATCGTTACGGTATCGGAAGTGGCGAGGCGCAGCCCCGGCTTGGGGGCGCTGGTCGCCTCTCTCCCCCTTGTCTCGGTGTTGGGCATGATGTGGCTGTGGCGCGACACGCACGATAGCGCCCGGATGGCCGCCCATGCGGGTGCAACCTTCTGGTATGTGCTCCCCTCGCTGCCGATGTTTCTGCTGATCCCGGCCATGCTGAACCGGGGCGCGCCGTTCTGGCTGGCGCTGGGGTCCGGCTGCGTGCTCACGATCCTGCTCTACCTCACCATGACGTGGGCAGCGTCGCGCTTCGGGCTTCAACTCTGACGCTGCGGCTGTGATCGGCGGGAGCTGCGAGCGGGGCTAGACGCACAGGAAAGACGAAACGTCTTAAACCGAACGCAACCCACTCTCGCTATCGTTTTCCGATGGCGATAGCTGCGTCTCGCTCGCTGGAAAGCAGGATCGCCCTGCCGGTCGCGGCCGTGCTGCTGGCCATTCTGGCCTACGGTGTGGTGTCGTCGCCTGCGCTGATCGAACGCTGGGGCGCCTCGCCGGGCGGAGTGGGGGCGCTGGCCGCATGGCTGGCGCTCGCCACCGTAGTGGTTCCGGTCCTGCGCGCGCCACCTTCGCGCCGCATTGTGTTGGTGCTGCTCGTCCTGGCCGTCGCTCTCCGTTTCAGCTTCGCGCTGCTCGTCGTCCATCGCGCGCCGCAAGGCGACGCTCAATCCTACCTGACGCTGGCCGCCAGCCTGCGCCACGGGCAAGGGCTCACCATTTTCGAGCCGTTCCTCGGCATCACCACGCGCGCGCTGTTTCCGCCGCTCTATCCCGTGCTGCTGGCGGGGTGGAGCATTGCGTTCGGCTTCTCCACGCCGTCGCTGCTCGCATTCGGCACCCTGACCGACCTCGCCACGGCCGCGATGATCGCGGCGCTGGGATCCCGCGTCGGCCGCGCCGGGGCTGGGCGGGGCGCGGCGTGGCTCTATCTGATCTGGCCGTCGGCGCTGTTCTCCGCTCCGCTCGCGCAAAAGGAAAGCCTGTGCGCGCTTCTGGTCGTGATCATCGCGACGGCGTGGGTGTGGAGCGATCTGCCCGGCTGGAAGCGTGTCTCCGTCATTGGCGTCGCCGCCGGCCTGCTGGCGCTGACGCAGCCGGGTGAAGCGCCGCTTGCCGGGCTGTTCGGGCTGGTCTTGGCGGGTCGCCTCGGCCTCGTCCGGCTGCTGCGGACCGGGGTTCCCGCAGCCGCCATCGCCTGCCTCGTGCTGCTGCCGTGGTGGGTCCGCAACTGGCTCACGTTCGGCGCCTTCGTGCCGCTCACCACGTCGAGCGGCGTGGGCCTGTGGATCGGCAACAACCCCGGCGCGACCGGCAACTGGATGGCGCCGCCCGCCTCGCTGCGCGGCCTACCCGAACTGGAATATAGCCGCCAAGCGGGGCTGATCGCGCGCGAGTGGATCACGGCCCACCCCGTCGCGTTCGTGCGGCTGACGCTCGCCAAGCTCGCCCGGTCCTGCGGCGTCGCTGACTTTGGACTGGTGCGGCTCGCGGCGATGCGCCCGGCGGTGTCTGCTTGGATAGCGGCGCTGCTGCTGCCGCTCTCCCAGGGCGCGCACCTTGTCATGCTGGGCGGCGCGGCCGTCGCTGCCCGGCTCCGCGCTGATCGTGCGCTCGAGACGGTGCTGTTGCTGGTTGCCGCGTGCGGGCTGCAGATTGCGGTGTTCGGGGTCTGGTTCGAGTTCGCGGAGCGGCATCGCGAGTTCGCGACGCCGTTCCTGCTGCTCCTGCTCTGCCTTGGGCTGGACCGCGCTCAGCGCGGGCGGTCGTCGCCCGTCGCCCCGCGGTCAAGCAGGGCATCGATCGACCATCGGCCGCTGCCGACGATGAACACGTAAAGGCAGCTCAGCAACATGGTCAGGTCGGCGCGCGCTTCGTGCTGCGCGCTCCAGAAGCCGTAGCGCTTGAGGTCAGGCAGGCTGAACGGTCCTACCCCGTGGCCGACGAGGACAGGAAGCTTGGTCGAGACGAGCGCCACGATCATGGTGATGACAAGCGGGATCGCCGCCGCCCTCGTGAACAGCCCGAGGACGATGAGCGCGCCGCAGACGGTCTCCACAACGCCGACGAACGGCCCTAGTGCCTCGGGCCAGGGTATGCCGATCTTGGCGAACCGGCCCGCTCCCAGGATGGCGGGGAAGATCAGCTTCTGGATGCCTTCGGGGAAGAATACGGCGAGCCCGACCGCCAGCCGGATCAGGATCGTCCAGGGGCTCGCATCGCTGTTGACCACCCGCCGGAGCATGACGCTCAGGCCGTCGCCGGGGGCGGGGCCGCGGTGAAGCGGGCGAGGTCGGCAAGCCCGAGCGCGCCTTCGATGTTCGTGACCTTGTCGAGCGCCATGTCGAAGCCGTCGCCCCCGAACTGCTTGCGCTCGATCTCCTCGAACTGCTCGCCCAGCTCCTTGTATTGCTTGCCGAGCGCCTTCTTGAACGAAGGGAACACGATCGTGTCCTCCCGCGCGGCATGGGCCTCATACATGCGCGAAAAGCCCGTCATCGCCTTCGCCAACCCCTCGGCCTGTCCGGTCGCGATACTGCCGCCCTTGGTCTGGTCGATGATGTAGTCGGTGAGCTGTCGGCCGCGCTCGTGCTGGGCGACCAGCAGGTCGGGATAGCGCGCCGCGTCGCCCCCCGCCTTGCGGACGGCCGGGAAGACATGGCCCTCCTCCAGCAGCTTCTCGTGATATTGCTCGCCGAACGTCCTGAACAGCGTTGCCGCCCGATTGAGTGCGGCCGCATCCACCTTTGCCGATGAAGCGACCAGCGGCGCGGCTTCGCGATAGACGATCAGGATGCGGCGCAGCACGCCATGCTCGCGCATCAGGTCTTCGTTGGCGGCAACCTCCTGCTCCTCACCGCCTTCCTTCTCGTCCTTGTCATCGCCTTCACGCGAGCACGCGGTCGCAACCAGCAGGGTGGGTACGACCAGGCCGACCGTCGCCAGCAGCGCGCGGCGGTTGACGTTCGGATCGTCCGCGGGTGAAGCCATGATCCATCTCCTGCCGGCCGGGCGCCCAGGGCGACAACGGGGCATTTTAGGAAACCGACCGGCTCACTATCGGTTCCCGATAGCGAAAGCCGTTCCTATAGTTTCGGGGATGCCGGATAATGGACCACCGCGAACTGCTGTCGGGCTTCGTGCGGCTGCACATCCTGCTCCACGCCGCCGACGCGCCGATCTACGGCCAATGGATAACCGAGGAGCTGGCGCGCCACGGCTACCGGCTTTCCGCCGGCACGCTCTACCCCATGCTGCAAGGGATGGAAAAGAAGGGCTACCTCTCCTCGCACACGGAGCGCCACGGCCGAGCGGTCCGCAAGCTCTACGTCGCGACCGACCTCGGTCGCGAAGCGCTCGCGCTCGTTCGCGACAAGGCGCGCGAGCTTTTTGGCGAACTGGTCGAGGGGCACGGGCGTGAACGCATCCCGAAAGGCTGAGCTTATCGGGACCCCGGGGGAGGTCTTCGGCGCTTTTCTGAAACTCGGCATCACCTCGTTCGGAGGACCGATCGCGCATCTCGGCTATTTCCGCGACGAGCTGGTGATCCGACGACGCTGGGTGAACGAGCCGGCCTATGCCGAGCTGGTCGCGCTGTGTCAGTTCCTGCCCGGTCCCGCGTCGAGCCAGGTCGGGTTTTCGCTCGGCCTGGCGCGCGCCGGGCCGCTCGGCGCGCTGGCCGCCTGGGTCGCGTTCACGCTTCCCTCGACCGTGCTGATGCTCGTACTCGCGCTCGTCTCCGCGCAAGTCGACGGTCCGGTCGCGGGCGCCGTATTCCACGCCCTCAAGCTCGTCGCGGTGGTAATCGTCGCGCAAGCGGTCTGGGGCATGGCGCGCAGTCTCACGCCCGACCTGCGCCGGGTGCTGATCGCCGTCGCCGCCGGGCTGATAACGGGGGTGATGGGGGGTGCGTTGGGGCAGGTTGCCGCCATCCTGCTCGGCGCGGGGGCGGGGGTCGTCGCCTGCCGCCACCTCCCGATCGCGCCCGGCGATTGGGCACCGATCACGGTCCGACGCCGGGTCGGCGCGATGTGTCTCATCTTTTTCGCACTGCTGCTCGTGATGCTGCCGCCCATCGCAGGGGCGCTGGGCTGGCGCGAACTGCGGCTGTTCGACCTGTTCTACCGCGCGGGCGCGCTGGTGTTCGGCGGCGGCCATGTCGTCCTGCCGCTGCTGCACGCCACGTTGGTGCCGATCGGCTGGATCGACGACGGTCGCTTCCTCGCCGGTTATGGCGCGGCCCAGGCGCTGCCGGGGCCGCTGTTCACAATCTCCGCCTATCTCGGGGCGTTCGCGGGCAAAGGCGTCGGCGGGGCCGTTGTAGCATTAGTCGGAATATTCCTGCCAGGGTTCCTGATCCTGGTCGGTGTGCTGCCCTTCTGGACGGCGCTGCGCCGGAACGCGCTGGTTCGCGCCGCGATCGCTGGCGTTAATGCGGCTGTGGTCGGCATTCTGGCGCTCGCGCTCTATGATCCGCTATGGACGAGCAGCGTCCGGTCCTGGCGCGATACGCTGCTAGTCGTGGTCGCATTAATCGCGTTGCTGCGGTGGCGCCTCCCGCCGCTTGCAATCGTCACCGGGATGGTGGGGGGGGCGCTCGGCCTGCTAGCTCTCTGACGTCGGTCCCGCATCGGCTCCTGCGGGAGTTGTAGGCGGCAAGACTGCCGTGGCGGCGGCCTAGCCCACATCCACAGGACACCGGCAGCAACTGGAGTTCACGCCGGTGCCAGTGCCGTCATGTCGCCCGCGCCGATTCTCCGTCGATCTGCTGGACCGCGCTGACGAAGGCGAACAGCTTCTGCGGGTCGAGATGACCGCCCGTCCGGACGCCGGAGCACAGGTCGACCCCATAAGGGCGGACCTGCCTGATCCCTCCCGCAACATTCGCGGCGGTCAGGCCCCCGGCAAGAAACACCGGTTTTTCGGTCGCCCGCACGTGAGCGGCGCTGACCGCCCAGTCATGCGCGCGGCCGGTTCCGCCCAGCCTCGCCACCGGGGCGTTGGGCCTGCCCGAGTCGAGCAGGAAAGCATGAACGCAAGGCTCATAGGCCGGGATTAGCTGTAGCGCGTCCGGCCCTTCGACGTGGATGACCTGGAGGTGGCGGTCGTGCGGCTCCAGCGCCGCCAGCTTCCGCGACTCCGCGGGATCGATGTGCGACACGATCTGGACCGCTGACGGAGCGGTCGCGCGGACATGGGCGGAGATGGCGTCCGCGGTCGTCTCGGATGTCAGCAGGAAGGTGGCTACCGGCGGTGGCACGAGCGCCGTCACCTCTGCGATCGCCCTGTCGGAGATCGGACCGGGGCCAGAGGGCATGCGCGCCACCAGCCCCAGCGCATCAGCCCCCGCCGCGATCGCGATTTGCGCTTCATTCGGGGAGGCGATGCAGCAAACCTTGATCCGCGTTCTCATTGGAACGAGACATGCCGCCATGCCGCCATGCCGACGCGAGGGCAATGCGGTCCGTGCTGGTACCGTCGCGAGGTCGGGCATTCTCTATCGTGGCGCAAGGCTGATCGTAGCCGTGCCGCGCCCCCATACGGGCAGGTAAACGCCTTGCCCGGCCGCCTTCAGCTGGCCTGTGCGCACGTCCGTGATATGGGCGCGCACGACCACATTGCCGATCCGCTTCTCGTCGATCGCACGGGTGATCTTGCCGAACAGCTTGTCGAAATCCTTTTCAAAATTCTGGGTCAGTGCGGCGGACACGGTGCTTGAAATGCCGGGGGCATTGGCGAGCTTCAGGAGCAGGCTTGTCCGCACCGAGTCGGTCACACCGGCGACGGTGAGATCGTCAAACGCGACCCGGCGATCGTTGACGGCGTTGCGCGGCGTGGCGGTAAGCCAGATCGTGCCCCGCGATGGCTCCCCACCATCGGCCGCCGCGCTGAAGCGAAGCCCGACCGCGATCTTGCCGCCGGTCGTGCCGTAGATGGTCACCTGGTGAAACTGCGCTCGCACGGCACCGACACCCGGCACCTCGAAGGCGCGGCGGGAACGCTTCACCAATGCCTTGGCGAGCACCGGCTCCAGCTGACGATAGTCGGCGATGACGGGTATGGCGAACAGGATGCGGCTGGGTCCGGGCTGCGTGCGCGTCATGTCGGGGAGCGGCTGGCGCTGCGGATCAGGGGGCCGATCGCCGACAAAGGTTTCCGTCCCCGCCGTCAGCCCCAGCGCCAAGGTCACCCGGTTGCGCGAGATGGTGTAGCCTCCGTAGCTTAATTGCCGAGGCGTGATCCGCATCCACACCGGCGGGTTCGCCCGGTTCAGTTGCACGGAGGAGAACGCCGCGCCCCAGACCTGCGCGACCTGCTCACGCAGCTGCAATTTGGCGAGCTCCTGCGGCAGCGTACGTTCCAGGCGCGCGACGACGCCGGCGAGCTTGGCGTCGGCCTTGCTGGTGAACTCGATGCGCTGGCCCAGGAAGTCGACGTGCGGCTCGTCGGTCCAGTCGTAGGCGATCGATACCGTGCCGCGCGGCGACCAGTCGCGGGCGATGTCGAGCCTGATCGCGGCCCGGACGCGGGCGTCCGCTTGCGCCGTCTCCCGGCTGAGTACGCCTCCCACGTCGCGAGCGCTGATCGCGGCGTGAAGCGGCATGGTGACAATGATCGTTTTCCCCGAGCCTTCCAGCACCAGCGGCCCTCGGACGACGGTGCCGGTGATGCGGCACTGGATGGCGGGCGTCTTTGTCTTCGCGAAGAGGATCTTGACCTTCTTCGGCGGGAGGCAGGTCTGCCCCGGCTTGTCGATCGACCAGAGGCGACGCGGAACCGCCCGTTCGAGGGTCGCCGCCAGCTTGCCCAGGTCCGCGACGATCGGCACGTCGATGGTGGAGGTCTGCGCGGGCACGCTGATCGTGTCCGTCGCTCGCGGAGGCGCCTCGCGAGGAGTTCGGTCGCAGCCACTAAGGCATGCGACGCAGAGCAGCCCGGATACGATCAAGACACTGGAGAGTTCGTCCCCGCGCAAGAGAGCCCCGGCAATCTGGCCTGCCGCTTCAGCTATCGCTCCAACCGGCCTGGAGAAGGTTGCCCGAGCCGTCGTGTTCTTCATCGCCGCGCATCTCCAGCCGTCCGAGCGGCGTCCCATCCGATAGGTTTACCAGACGAGTTTCGTAAAAGGGAACCGTTCCGTTTCCTTATCGTTCGACCCGTTGATCTCGGTCAGTGCCCGACAACACCAACGGAGGACCTCAATGAAGACCGCGATAGTTGCTGCGCTGCTCACCCTGGCGCCGGTACCAGTGTTGGCGCAGGCCGTTTCGCCCGCCACTTCGGGAACGATGACCAGCGCCGACGTCGGCGTCTCGCCGATTGCGAGCCAGAGCGGGCCCAATTACGTGCTCGCGGCGGCCGACGCCAACCTTTACCAGATCAAGGCCGCGCAGCTCGCCGCGACGCGCGCGCAGCGGGACGACGTCAAGGCCTATGCGAAGCGCGTGCTGGCTGAGACGCAGAGCAGCCACAAGGCGCTGTTGGCAGCGCTGAAGAATGATCAGCGCACAATCAAGGCGCCGTCCGCGAACCTGTCCGCAGACCGCGCTGCCCTGCTCAAGCTGCTCCAAAAGGCTCCCAGGAGCGCCTTCGACAATCTGTATCTGACCCAGTCGGCGCAGGTCCAGCAGGCCGCATGGGCGGTGAACAAGGGCTACGCGCAGGACGGGACCGACCCCGCGCTGCAGCAGGTCGCCGGCACCGCGGTTCCGATGCTGGAGAACGAGCTCACCACCGGCAAGTCTCTCACTCCCTCCGGACTTGCAGGCTAAGGTGACCCTTGTCGGACCAGGCTGCTACTCCCGTCGGCCTGGTCCGACACCCTTGTTCTCATGGCGGCCCGGAGTCGGCTGAACTGGTCGCGGGCTTCGCCGTTCATGAGGTGCTGCATCAGGATCCAGTAGCCTGTCACCGCAGTCTCACCGGCTTCGTGGTACGCCCTGGCCATGTTGCGCTTCAGGTCGTCGAACAGGTTCGCTTCGAGTTTCTGCCCTTCAGGTGTGAGTGCCAGAAGACGTCGGCGCCTGTCCTGCGTTCCCGGTCGGGCAACGATCAGTCCCCGCTCGATCAGGTCCTTCATTACACGACCGAGCGACTGTTTGGTGACCCCGAGAATTTTCAGCAGGTCGCTTACCGACAGGTCAGAGTATCTGCCGACGAAATACAACAGCCGATGGTGCGCCCGTCCCAGACCACGCGCCGCAAGTTCGGCATCCGCATGGGCAAGGTGAGATCGGCGAGCGAAGAACAGAAGGTCCATTCCGCCTCTGATCGCGTCATCCCGCAGGTACTGGGCAGGCGGGGGCCGCAGCGGCATCGTCATGCGTGTCGTGTCCTGTGACGGACTGAGCGCCAGCTTCTCACCACTATTCCCATCCCAACCCGATGGATTTCTGCAAGGCGATGAAGGCGCGATCAAGCTCGCCGGTCGCCTCCAGCACCGACTGATCGGCCGCAAGGGCCGCGCGCTCCGCATCCAGGGATGTTGTCAACGGTACGGCGCCGCGACTGAAGCGCTGCGCCGCATACGCCGCGGACTGCCTCGCTCCATTGCGGCTCTGGACGCTGGAGGCGAGGTTCTTCCGCTGGTTGCCGAAGCGCGTCAGGCTGGTCTCCGCGTCCGACAGGGCCGACAGGACCGCCTTGCGGTACTGCGCTTCCGCCTCGTCCCGGTCGGCCCGCGCCTGCTCCACCCGCGCCCGATTGCGGCCGAAATCGAGGAAGCTCCAGTTGATGCGCGGGAGCAGCAGGCTGGAGACGTTGTCGGGATCAACCACGTCGCCGATGTCGGGACCGCCGAGGCCGACGATCCCCATGATGCTGACCGATGGAAACTGCCGGGCGACGTTGACGCCGATCTGCGCGTTCGATGCCGCCAGCTGCCGCTCGGCGGCGCGGATGTCTGGGCGGCGCCGCAGCATGGCGGCGGGATCGCCGATCGGAACCGCTGCCGGGATTGTCGGAATGGGGGCGGGCGCGGAGAGCGCCGCGTCGTGTGCGCCCGGCTCGTCGCCGGTGAGCAGGGCCAACTGGTCCAGCGTGGTCGCGATCTGTCCCTCGAGCGGCAACAGTTCGGCCTCCGTGCGGGTCAGCTCGGTCTGGAGCCGGACCACCTCGTCGCGCGACGATGCCCCGCGCTGCTCGCGCTGTTGCAGCAGGGCGAGTGATCGCTGCTGAAGCTGCGCGGAGCGGCGGGCCAGGATCAGGCGCTGCTGGAGTTCGCGCAAGGTCACATAATTCTGGGCCACCTCCGCCGAGAGACGAACCTGCGCATCAGCTCTATTGGCTTCGGCCGCCTGAGCCTGGGCCTCGGCACCTTCGGCGGCGCGGCGCCGTCCGCCGAACAGATCGATCTCCCACGACGCATCAAGGCCGGCATTGTAGAATTCGGCCCTGATACGATCGGATTGCTCGCCCTGCGTCGGCAGCGCGAGCGAGCCTGCGGGAAGATCGGCGACGATCGCAGTGCCCGACGCCGATACGGTGGGAAGCTGGTTCGCGCGCTGTTCGCGCAAGCTGGCGCGCGCCTTGCGGATGCGCGCCTCCGCGATCGCCACGTCGGGATTTGAGGCAAGCGCGCGGTCGATCAGCGTCGTGAGCTGCGCGTCGCCCATGCCTTCCCACCAGCGTGCGACAGGGGGCTGCGGTACCGTGACTGCCTGATCTGCGCGGCGAAATGTCGACCCGGGACGCTCGCCGCTCGCGACGCCCGGCGGGCCTTCATAGTTGGGTCCGACGACGCAGCCGGTCAGGAGGGCGGGCAGAATGGTCCAGCTAAGTCGCTTCATCAGTGCATCGCCATCTGCGTGTCGGAGGAGATCGGGCGGAGGAACAGCGCCAGCGGTGTGGTGATCGCGATCGCGACGCCAAGGGCGAAGAACAGGTCGTTATAGGCCATGACGGTAGACTGTTCGAGGAGTTGCCTGGCGAGCTGCCGATAGGCGCCGGCTTCGCCGGACGGCATGGACATGGCCTTCGCGAACCATTCCTGCGTGGTCGCCGCGTTGGCCGACACCGTTTCGCCCAGTCGGTTGAAATGAAGAAAGGTCTGCCGGTCCTGGAGGGTCGCCATCAGCGCGAGGCCGATCGATCCGCCAAGGTTTCGCCCCGCGTTGAACAGCGCGGACGCGTCGCCGGCATCCTCGGGTGCCACGGCGCTGATCGCGGCCTGGTTGAGGAACATCATGGCAAAGATCTGCCCGAAGCCGCGGACGAGCTGTGAATTCGTCAGGTCGCCCCCGGCTGACTGCGCGGTGAGGTGCCAATCCATCGCGCAACTGACGCCGATCAGCGTCATGCCGACAAAGACAGCCAGGCGAACGTCGAGATATTTGAACGCGAGCGGAAGGAACGGCATCAGCATCAGGGCAGGGATGCCGGAGACGAAGACCACCTTGCCCGATTGCAGCGCGCTGTAGTCGGCCATCGACGAGAGGAACTGCGGGATGAGGAAGGTCACGCCGTAGAGCACGACGCCGATGATGAGGCTTAGGACGAAGACGCTGCCGAATGAGCGGCTGAAGATCAGCGATAGCTTGAGCACGGGGTGCGACGAGCGGACCTGGCCCACGGCAATGAGGGCAAAGCCGAACACCGTTGCGATCGCGAGCTTCACGATCATGGCGGACTCGAACCACATCTCGCGCTGCCCCTCCTCCAGCATGACGGTGAGGGCACCCAGGCCGATCGCGAGCCCCGCGATCCCGAGCCAGTCGGCATGACGTAGCTGGTCGAGCCGCAAGTGCTCGTGCTTGAGCCCCAGAAGCAGCAGAAGCACGAGTCCGGCACACACTGGCACGTTCAGAAAGAAGGCGTAGTGCCAACTGTAATTGTCGGTGAGCCAACCGCCGATGATCGGCCCGAGCACCGGACCGAGGATCGCGGTGCCGCCGAACGCGGCGGTCCCGATCGGCTGCTGTGACGGCGGCAGCCGTGTGGCGATGATCGTCATCGCGGTCGGGATCAGCGCACCGCCGGTGAAGCCCTGGCCCACACGGCCGGCGATCATCATTGGCAGCGTCGTCGAGATGCCACACACGACGGAAAAGCCGGTGAAGCTGACCGCCGCGCCCAGCAGAAAGTTGCGCAGGCCGAACAGGCGCACCAGGAACGGGCTCAGCGGGATCATGACGATCTCCGCCACGAGGTAGGCGGTCGCGACCCAGGTGCCCTCGGTTCCGCTCGCGCCGATCTCGCCCTGGATGGTGGGTAGAGCCGCATTAACGATCGAGATGTCGAGCAGCGCCATGAACGACCCGATCGTGCCCGCCGCAACGGCGAGCCACTCGCGCAGGCCGGCGCGTTGGGCCGCCATCAGCGCGCGCCCTGCGTCTCGCCGCGCTTCAGCCGCTCGGTTTCCTGCTTGATTTGCTCCCGGCTTCCCTTGGCGCTGATCGTGTCGACCGTGACCTCCACCGAGAGGCCGGGACGCAGCACCCGGCGCGCCTCCGGACCCGCTTCGATGCTGACGCGCACGGGCACCCGCTGGACGATCTTCGTGAAGTTGCCTGTGGCGTTCTCGGGCGGGATGAGTGAGAACTGTGCGCCCGTCCCCGGAGAGAAACTGGCGACCCTGCCGCGCAGCTCGGCGCCGTCCAGTGCATCCACCTTGATGGTCACAGGCTGCCCGACGCGCATCAGCGCGACCTGCGTTTCCTTGAAGTTCGCCTCGATGTAGAGTTGATCGACTGGCACCACCGACATCAGCCGGGTCGCCGGTTGGACATATTGCCCGGCTCGGACCGCCTTGTCGGCGACCACGCCGTCGATGCTACTGCGGATCTCGACCGCGCCGAGGTCCGTCGAGGCGCGCGCAAGCTGGGCCTGCGCGGTGCCGCGCTGGGCCTCCGCCTGGCCGATGCGAGCCGATTGGGTCGCAACCCCGCGACGGGCGGCCAGGTAGGCGGCGCGCTGCGCGCGCAGCTCCGCGGCGGCTCGATCGCGCTGCAGGACGAGGCCGGCGAGGCGCTCGCGCGATTCCGCACCGGAGCGGGCGAGCGGCTCGTAGCGCTGGACCTCCCGCTCGGCAGCGACCGCTGCTGCCTCGGCGCTCGCGACCTGGGCAGCGGCCTGTCCGACCCCGGCCTGCTGTTCGTCGAGGGTCCGCTCAGCGGCCCGGATGTTGGCGGCGGCCGCGGCGATCTGCGCCTGCGCCTGCTCCACGTTGGCGCGGTAGTCGCGTGGGTCGAGCACGGCCAGCAACTGGCCCCGGCGGACAGGCTGATTGTCCGCGACGAGAACACGCTCGACATAGCCGCCGACCTTCGGCGAAACGGTCACGAAATCCGCGCGCACATAGGCGTTGTTGGTCGACTGCAGGTATTGGCCGCTCGCGCGGTAGTTCATGTACCAGACGACCGCCGCGACGATGCCGGCAACAAGTGCGGCGATGAGGACGTAGCGGATGATCGGAAAGCGCTCGAGAAGCGACGGCTTCTTTTCGCCGCTCTGCTCCTCGGAACCGTCCTCCGATCTGGCTTCTGTCTGGGAATTCGCGTCCGGGTCGCTATGCGGCGCGTCGCCGCCTCGATCTTCAGCCTGCTCGTCAGCCACCCAGCAACCCTATCGTATGTAAACCAAGCCGTATCATAGTGTTCGGCGGTCGGCATTTCCACCCACTCTGATGGGCTCGTGCACCGCAAACTCGAGCTGCGCGAAACACACAGCCGCTGGATCTCCGCGGTGGAATGCTTCGGCATGAACGACTGCGATCCGACGTCCGACACGCCTGACCTTCGGCGTCGTGACAAGTGCATCCAGCCGCGCAGTGGCGAGAAATTGTAGGTTCACACTGATGAGCTGCGAGGGCTGCCCTGGCGAAAGTCGGCGGTGAAGGGCACGCTTCGCGGCCACTTCAAGAAAGGATGCCACAGCTCCGCCATGCAAGGCGGGAAGGAGAGGGTTGCCGATCAGGTACTCTACTGGCGCCAAAACAAAGGCGTCACCGCTCTCTGAAATCATGGGGCCTAGCAGCTGCGCGAAGCCGCTCATGGCCCGACAGCGCGATTGATCGAAAAGACGCCTTGGGCAGTCGCGATCAGGTGAGACGGATCGGTATCCCAGACTTCGGTCCGTACGAACGCACGGTGCTCGGTAGCGTCGTAACAGTGTGCCCACGCTGTCGCGGAGCATCTCGCCTCGGCAGATCGCACATGGTCCACCTTCAGGTTAAGGGTCGAGATTGCCAACCGCCTTCCCAGTCGGGACATTACGGCAACGCCGCAGGCCTGATCGATAAGGCTCGTCAACACGCCCGTTGCTAAAGTCTCGTCCTCGTCAGCCAACTCCTCACGCCAACCGACACGTAGCGAGCTGAGGCCATCGCCGATCGAAACCAGCTCCAGGCCAAGCCTGTTGCCCCACGGTATGTCGCCCGGTTGTAGGCTCCAGTTTCCAGCCACGGTTCCATCCTTGTCCTGATCAGGCCTCGCCACCGTCGAAGGTCGCCTTTGCTCCGGCCACACGGAAACGGTACGGTTTACATATAAGGTCCGGTCTCTTAATGGTTATGGTCTCGCATGGAAACGCGGTCGAACAAATTCCTGGTGCTCGTAGTGACCGGCTTTCTGCTTGGCACGCTCCTGATCTTCACCCTGTGGCTGTTCGACGCACGCGATGGAGACGGCAAACCCTATATGATCCGCTTCACCGGGAGCGTCGCCGGCCTGGAGAAGGGGTCGCCGGTGACCTTCTCGGGTGTACCGGCCGGTCACGTCACGTCGATACGGTTCGACAAGGAGGACCCGTCAGCGGTTCTCGTCACCGTCAGCCTTGAACCGCGGATCCCCATCGTCGCAGGCGTGAAAGCGTCGATTGCAAGATCGGCACTGGCGGGCACCGCAAACATCAGCCTCGACGGTGCAACATCTGGGGCGCCCCCGATCGTTGCGGCGAACGACGGGGAGGTTCCCGTCATTCCCGCCAAAGAAGGCGGGCTCCTTGGCGGCGGAGGGGACCCGGTCGCACTGGTCGAAAAGATCAGCCGCACCGTTGATTCTGTTTCTCGCAACCTTGATGCCGCTCAGCAGCAGCGGACCAGCGATCGGCTTGCGGCGCTCGCGGAGAGTTCCGCGAGCTGGGCAGACAAGGCTGGCGCGACGTCTGACGCGCTTACCGGCGCGCGCGGGCGTGTCGTGGCCGTGGGAATCGCCTTGCAGCGATCCGGCGACAGCGCCGAACGGTTGGGGGGCTCTCTGGAGGAAAGCCGCGCGACCATTCTCGCCAAGGCGAACCGTGCGTTGCTGAACGCTCGTGACGGAGCCGAGCAGCTTACGGCTCGCATCGAGGCTGTTCGACCCACGATCCGCGGCGCGACCGCGAAACAGGCCCAACTGCGTGAGACCGTTCGTTCAGCAAGGAACAAGGTGGGCGCTGTCAGAGATACGGCCGTTCGCCTCGATCAGGAGGGGCTGGGTGTGGGTGCCCCGTCCCTCCCGACCTACAAGCCGGGGTCACGGCATTGATCGACCGCGATACGATAGGTCAGCTCTTGGCCGAGAGCGGGCTGGCAGGCGAGCGACCGACCGTCCCGGCGTGATTTCTCGTCAACCGGTCCGGATCGCGCTACCCTCGATCGGGGAGAACGAGATTGAGCGATGACGAGAAGAAAAGCCGGCGCCCGGGGAAGATGGGCAGACCGACGACCGAGGACGCGCTCCGCCTAACCTCGCACATCCTCAAGAGCGCCCGCGAGCTGTTCTTCCAACACGGGTTCGACGGCGCCAGTGCCGACATGATCGCCGAACAGGCGCGCATCTCGAAGCGGACGTTGTACGCGCGCTTCGGCAGCAAGGCGCGCGTGTTCGAGGCGGTCATCCTGGACGAGATCGACACGCAGCTGCGCGCGCTCGAACCCTCCGGCAGCGACGAACCCGACATCGCATCGCGCCTTCGCGTCATCGCCGATCGCCTGCTCGAGTGGCTCCTGACGCCTCGGATCGCCTCGATGGAGCGCGTCGTCATCGCCCAAGCCGTGCGCTTCCCCGCGCTTGCGGCGAACATCCACGACTTCGGTTACCAGCGGGCCGTCCAGTGGGTGGCATCGATCCTCGCCCACGCCAATGCCAAGGGAGAGCTGTCGCTAGCCGATCCGGTGTTCGCTGCCGAGCAGTTCGTCACGCTCGTCGTGGTCGCGCCCATGCGCCGTGCAGCGCTCGGGCTGTCTCCTCCTGCGTACGATGAGGCAGCGCGCGATCGTATCGCGCGCGGTATCGACCTGTTCCTCAATGGCTGTCGCCCGCGAGAGGCGGATGGTTGCAGCGCCTGATGTCCAACGCGGTCGACGAGCCTCAAATCGGTGAGCGCACGCGCCTGGCCGAACTCATCCAGATCATGAGCCGCCACGGCCTGAACGGGCTCGCCTCGCGCCTGGGCTTGCTGCCCGGGCGCTCGGAGCAGCCCGTAGACCTCGGTACGCCCGAGCGGGTCGTCGCGCTGCTGCGGGACCTTGGACCCGTCGCGGTCAAGCTGGGGCAGGTGCTCGCCACCCGTGAAGACCTGCTCGGGCCGGAATGGGTGCGCGCGCTGTCGGCGCTGCAGGACCAGGTGACCCCGCTGCCGTTCGAGGCGCTGGAGCCGACGATCCTGGCCGCGCTCGGCTCCCCGATCGAGGACGTGTTTGCGAGCTTCGACCGCGACCCGATCGCGGCGGCCTCGATCGCGCAGGTTCATGCTGCATCCTTGCGCGACGGAACCGAGGTTGTGGTCAAGGTACGCCGGCCGGGCATCGCGGAACGCGTCGATGCCGACCTGCGGCTGCTCCGCCGCATCGCGCGGCTTGCCGCGAGGCACTCACCGGAGATCCGCCGTCTGAAGCCCGACGAACTGCTCCGGTTCTTCGCGGAGAGCCTGTCGCAGGAAATGGACCTCAGTGCGGAAGCGGCAGCCTGCGAGAGCATCGGCGCGTTCCTGCAGCCGCTCGGAGTCCGTACGCCGGCCTTCTACTGGGATCAGGTCGGCCGTCGGATCAACGTGCAGGAGCGGCTCGACGGCATGCCCGTCCGCGCGATCCTCGACGGGGCGGGTAGGGGCGGTGCGGATGTCGCCGGCAAATACGCCGATGCAGTGCTGCGGATGATCATCTTCAACGGCCGCTTTCATGCCGACCCGCACCCCGGCAACGTCTTTATCCTGACCGATGGCTCGCTCGCGTTCATCGACTTCGGCGCGGTCGGCGTACTCAGCCCCGCCCGGCGGAACGAGGTGGTCACGCTCGTACTCGCTATCGCCGGCGAGGATACGCGATCGGTGACGGACGTGCTGCTGCAATGGTCGGGCGAGACCGACGTCGATCGCCAGGCGCTGACCCGCGACCTCGACGCGCTGATCGGCCAGTTTCGCGGTGCGGTGCTCCAGCAGATCGATCTCGCCGACATCTTCGGCCGCGTCTTTACGCTGCTGCGAACCTACCGGCTGGCGCTGCCGCCCGATCTCGCCCTGCTGCTGCGCACCCTCTTGATCGCCGAGGGGTTCGTGCGACGGCTCGATCCCGGCTTCGACATCGCCGCGCGCGCCGCACCGATCGCGCGCGAACTGCTACGGGAGCGAATCGGCCCGGCCGGCCTCAAGCGGGGTGGACGGCGGCTGGCGACGAGCCTTGGCCGTCTGGCCGCGGCATCGCCCGAGTTGGTGACCTTCGCGGAGCGGGTCGCACGGTCGGGCGCGCTGCCGATCGAGTTGCAGAAAGGCGCAGTCTCCTCACCCCCGGCCTTGCTCCGGCGCGCCGATCCCAACGTCCTGTCTGCCGGAATGCTGGTCGCCGGCGCGATCCTTCAGCGCGACCATGATGTCGTCGGCACGATATTGATGGCGTCAGCGGTACTGCCCGCGGGCTGGGCTTGGTACGCCAACCGGCAGCGGCGCTGACCTCTTGTTGTCAGGCGATCAGTACCCGGTTCCGCCCTTCCTCTACCGCGCATCCGTTTCGCCACTGATATTTCATTCCCAAGGTCCGGAACAAGCCAATCGAGTTGACGTTTTGCAGAAAGTAAACCGGTCAGTACCAGAAACATCTGCCTGGTTCACTGAACGAGGAGTTATGCGTGTCCGAACAAACGGTTTACGAGCCGCGTCTATCACCTGAGGACTCGTCGGACTTCGGTGTGGCGCTCAGCAAGCTTATGCCCAGTCTGGCGAGCTATGCGCGATCGCTGGCCAGGAATCCCGATACTGCACAGGACCTTGTTCAGGAAACCGTGCTGAAAGCATGGCGCAGCCGGGCATCCTTCGAGGCCGGTACCAATTTGAAGGCGTGGACCTTCCGGATCCTTCGCAATACATTTCTGTCGCAGGTGCGTCGTCGAGGCGCGGAACAGGCGGGCGGGACGGCCGAACTAAGCGATGTTCCGGTGGCGGCAAATCAGGAATGGGTCGTGACAATGAGCGATGTCCGCCGCCTGTGGCCGCGCCTGACACCCGAGCAGCAGCGGTGCATTCAATTCGTGGGGATCGAGGGGCAAAGCTACGAGCAGGCGGCCACGATCGAGCAGGTCCCCGTCGGCACGATCAAGAGCCGCGTGGTGAGAGGACGGCAAATGCTCCGCGCACTCCTGGATCAAACCAACAGCGCACCAGCCAAGGTCGTAGCACCCCGGATCCTGTCGCTCGATACGTCACCTCGGTATGAACCATCGCCCGTCGATGATGCACACTCCAAACAGATCGAACTTCTGCGAATCTGGCGCGCGAAGCGCGCCGCTGCTCGCTGCGCCGTTGAATGACTTTCTTGTAGTCCGCCTGATCCCATTTGTGGGCCTTTCGTTTTCAGCTCTACACTGGACTGTCATGCCCCTACGAGTTGGCGATGGCACGACGAACTCTTCGTGCGGCGTCGCCAGTGTTATCGGTCCCAAACTGGCCGGACTGCCTCCAATTGAACCCCTCTGCCAGCGTTCACCGCCAATCGTTGCAACGTGGTGACAGTGGCAGAAGAGCGCGGACTGCCACGGCCTTCATCCAAAGCTTCGAAGTCCGCTGGCGACGATCCTCATGGCGCGATCCAGCATATCGTCCTGATCGCCATCGAGATAAGCGGCAACACCAGCAATCATCCTTGCCGCAAGCTGGACATCTTCAGTCGAAATACTGCTTGGAAGCGCATTACAAGCGATCGCGTGAGACAGCATGTGCTCCATGACTTCGTCAGCTTGCGATCTTAACCTCGACACTTCCCTGTCAAGCAACTCGCTGCCGATCCCTATGCTGGCTTTGGCGTGAAAGGCGGCCACTCCGCCATAGTGCTTGATGAACTCTTCGAACAACCGGGGTTCATCGGCAAGCTCCGAGACCACGGCTCTGAGTTCATCAAGGCGACTCTCGAGGACTGCCACGATCATCGCGTCGCGGTCGGGAAAGTTGCGGTAGAGCGTTCCTCGGCCAACACCGGCACGTTGTGCAATCTGCTCGAGTGCAACGCCGTACCCCTCCTCCCGGAAGGCATTCGCAGCCGCGGCGATAAGGCGGTCGCGCCGCGCTCGAGCATCTTTCCGCATACTTGTTCCGCTCCAACCTGAACGATATAACCGGACAATCAATGTCCGGTTAGGTTACGCTCGCTCGATGAGTTCGTCCACGTCACGTCCGGGGCCGGTCCTGCTGGAGCGTACGCCTGAATGGCACCCCGATGAGGTGCCGATGATTCCAGGCTCGCCGGCGTCTATCCGGCATCGGCCGTCCCTCCGTGTCGCTTACCTCATCGTCGGGGTACTCATCACGATCACCAGCGGGCTCGCCAACGCGCTTGTTTCGGCGAATCTGCCGCAGATCCAAGGAGCGCTGGGTCTGACCCCCGTCCAGGGGGCATGGCTGCCGGCGGCGTACGTGATGGTGAACCTCTCGGCGAACCTCATCCTGTTCAAGGCACGTCAGCAGTTCGGCATCCGGCGGTTCGCGGAGGTCGCGCTTGCGGCTTATCTCGCCATCACCGCGCTTCACCTGTTCGTCGATGATTATCCCACCGCAGTGCTTGTCAGAGCCGCGTCGGGCTTCGTCGGCGCCCCACTGAGCTCGCTCGGCTTCTACTACGTGATGCAGGGCTTTCCAAAGCATCTGATGGGCAAGGCGATCGTTGTCGGCTTCGGCTTGACTCAGCTGGCGTTGCCCTTGGCGTGGTTGCTGTCACCAGCCCTTCTGGACCTGGGTGACTGGCATACGCTCTATACCTTCGAGTTCGCCCTCGCGCTGTGCACGCTCGCGGCAGTCATCTCGCTCAAGCTGCCGCCGGGGATCAGGATAAGGGTCTTCGAGAAGACAGATTTCGTGACGTTCCTGCTACTGGCCCCGGCATTTGCCTTGATCGCGGGTGTTCTGGCGCAGGGACAGCTGCAATGGTGGAGCGAGCAGCCGTGGATGGCTTGGGCCCTCCTCGTCTCCCTCGCGCTGTTGCTGCTGGCGTTCTTCGTTGAGCATCATCGTGCCAATCCGCTCATCCAGACCCGCTGGATCGGTACCGGCGAGGTCATCCGGTTCGTGGTCGCAGCCCTGGCCTTCAGGCTCATTCTTTCAGAACAAAGCTACGCTGCAGCCGGCCTTCTGCGAACGTTGGGGATGGGGCCCGACCAGTTTCGGCTCTTTTACCTGGTGGTGATCGCAGGCGTCCTGTCGGGAATAGCGATCGGCGCGGCGACGTTCGGACCCAAGACGATGATGCCGATGGCGATTGCTGCGGTGGTCCTCGTCCTGATCGCCAGTCTGCTCGACAGCGATGCCACGAGCGAGACAAGGCCGAACAACATGATGGCAAGTCAGGCGATGATCGCCATGGCAGGGGCACTCGTCATGGCGCCGCTCATCCTCCATGGTGTCATGGGAGCGCTCAAGAGAGGTGCGGACCACATCGTCACGTTCGTGGTTCTGTTCACCATGACGCAGAGCGCCGGCGCCCTGCTTGGACCAGCGATCTACGGTACCTTCCAGCAATACCGTCAGCATGAGTATTCCGGGCAGATCACCAGCCACGTCGACCCGACCAACCCCGTTGTAGCGCAAAGGCTGGGGATCCAGCGCAGCATCTATGCAGCGCGTGTTTCTGATCCTGTGCTTGGCCAAGCCGGTGGTATGGCCCTGTTGCAGCAAGCCGCCACGCGCGAAGCGAGCATCCGCGCCTACAATGATGTCTTCCGGCTGAACGCAGTAATCGCCTTTGCCTTCCTTCTGTGGTGCCTATGGCGTGTCACCGTCCAGCTGCGCGCCGCTCGCCAAGCTCCCTCGCCACCTTCGGCGGCTTGATCCATAGCATGAGAACTCGATGACGCAGCCAGAGCAGACCCAGGATCGACCGCCTTCGACCGATCGGGCAGATCAGGACCCGGCAACCGATGCAGGCATTCCGGACACGCCCCCGCCCGCCAAGACCATCAAGGCCCGGCCGCGCACGCTCGCGATCATGGCAGCGATCTTCGTGGCGGGTAGCTTGCTGATCCTCTACGCGTGGCGATTGTGGCCGTTCACCAGTGCGATGGTGCAGACTGAGAACGCCTATGTCCGCGGCCAGATCACGGCCATGGCGCCGCAGGTCGCGGGATATGTCGTTGAGGCGAACGTTCGAGATTTCGCGCATGTGCGACGCGGGCAGGTGTTGCTGCGCATCGATGACCGAATATACCGCCAGCAGCTGGACGCGGCACTGGCGCAGCTCAAGGTGGCAGAGGCCGAACTGCGCAACTGGCCGCAAACGGTGGCCCAGAACGAGGCGGCGCTGCGCACCCGTCAAGCCGACCTGGCGCAAGCCAACGCTGAACGTGCGCGCGCCCGCGCCGACATCGCGCGCGTTTCGGAGCTGGCTTCCAAAGGATCGGTCAGCGTTCGCGAACGCGATCAGGTGCTGGCTACCGAACGCACGTCAGCGGCGGCTATCGAGCGTGCACAAGCTGCCATTGAAGGGCAGCAACAGGTAATCCTTGCAAACCGCGTGTCCCGCGGTGCGCTGGAGGGCCGCGTTGCACAGGCACAGGCTCAGGTCGATCTTGCCCGGATCAATCTTGCCAATACCGTGATCCGTGCACCGCGCGATGGACAGATCAGCGAAGCCTCGGTTCGTGTCGGCCAATATGCACAAGCCGGTACCCAGCTTATGTTCCTGGTGCCCGAGCAGCTCTGGGTGGTCGCGAATTTCAAGGAGACCCAGACCAGCCGGATGCGACTCGGTCAGCCCGCTACGTTCACCGTAGACGCTCTCGACGACGCCAGGTTGACCGGGCGTATCGAGGAGCTTGCTCCGGCAACGGGATCCGAGTTCAGCGTTTTGCGGCCGGACAACGCAAGCGGGAACTTCACGAAGATCGTCCAACGCATTCCCATCCGTATCCGCATCGATCCGGAGCAGCCGCTCGCCCGGCGGCTTCGTCCCGGCATGTCAGTGGTGGCACGGGTGGATACGGCCGGGACGTCATCTCCGAAGGAAGTCGCGCCATGAAGCTCGCGGGCTGCCCGGCGCTAGCGCTGCTCGCTCTCGTCGCGGGATGCGCACCTGCGTATCTGCCCGCGCCGCCACGATCGAGCGTGACACCTCCGGAGCAATGGCGCGATCGAGCGGGAATCGATGGTAGCGCGATCTCGAACGACTGGTGGAAGCAGTTCGCCGACCCGGCGCTGAGCGCTGCGATCGTCCGGGCGATGGCGAACAATGCGGACGTTCTGGCAGCCGCGGCTCGGATCGGCGAGGCAGAGGCACAGGTACGGCTTGCGAGAGCCGCCCGGGCACCCACGCTGAGCGCGGGCGCCGGTATAGCCTACGACCGCGCTCTGAGCCAGGTCACCGGGCGACCAACCGAGGTTCTTGCCATACAGCCGCAGCTCGGCGCGAACTGGACGCTCGACCTCTTCGGCCGCCTGCGGGCGCTGAGCGACGCGGCCCGCGCGAATTACGTCGCCAGTGCGGCCGACTATGGTGCCGTCAGGCTCTCTGTCACCGGCGCGACGGCGCAGGCCTATCTCACCCTGCTGTCGATCGATGCGCAGCTCGATGTGACCCGGAAAACGCTGGCTCTGCGCACCGAAGCGCGGCGGATCGCGGAGGATCGCGCGAGGCTGGGCTACAGCTCGCAGCTGGAGCTGACGCAGGCGCAGTCGGAGTATGAGGCAGTGGCCCAGGCCATCCCCCAGCTTGAACAGGCCAGGCGGTTGCAGGAGAACGGCCTGCGCTTGCTGACCGGCGACCTGCCGGGAGCGGTAGCGCGGGGCGAGCTTGCGAACCTCTCCACGCCGGGAGTTCCAGGGCTGATGCCGTCTGAACTGATGCGGCGGCGACCAGACATTGCGGCCGCGGAAGCCCGCCTGGCCGCCGCGGATCGGACTATCGCCTCGAGGCGCGCCGAGTTCATGCCGGATGTCGCGCTGTCCGCGGCTGCGGGTGCGCTGATCGTCGATCAGCTGGACTATGATCCAGTTTCCATCTGGAACATCGGGGCGAGCATCCTCGCGCCCCTCTTTCAGGGAGGCCGCCTGACCGCTCAGGTCGATCAGGCGAATGCGCGCCGCGATCAGGCGGCGTATGCCTATCGCGATGTGGTCCTGCGCGCATTCGGCGAGGTCGAGAACGCTCTCACCAGCGAGCAGCGGTTGCGGGAACAGATTGTCCACGTATCGGCTCGACGGTCGATCCTGCAGCGATCGCTGAGTCTCGCTCGCGATCGTTACCGTGGAGGATATGCCTCGTATCTCGACGAGCTTGACGCTCAGCGAAACCTCTTCGCGGTTGAGCTCAACGCCATCACTGTCCGGGAGCAGCAGCTGAATGCGCTGGTCCGCGTCTGGGCATCGCTCGGGGGAGGGTGGGGCGATCGGCCAATCGCGGAGCGTTCGGCGCTGCAACGCTAGGCACTGCTCGTCTGGCCGATGCTGCGATCGTGAAAGGGCGGGGTCCCGGCTGGTCAGGCGAGTGCTGCTTCGTGGCTGTCCTACCAGGCGACATTCTCGAGCGCGTCATGCCCCGGCGCGCCCGCCGGCTGCGGCCCCGTCCACCGCCGGGCATCCAGCCGTTTGCCCGTGACCGCCGCGGCAGCATCGGAACAGAGCCAGAGCAGCGGCGCGACCACGATCTCGGGCGACAGCAGGCCGGCGCGCGCGCCGTCCGGCAGTTTTTCGGGGATCATGCCGGTCAGCGTCGCGCCCCCTGGCAGGAGCGCGTTCACCGTGATGCCGCTGCCCTCTAGGTCCTGCGCCCAGATCGCGGTTTCCGATTCCAGCGCCGCCTTGGATGGGCCATAGGGCGAGAAGCCGCGCCGTCGCATCGTCTCGCGGTTCATCGACATGTTGACGATCCGGCCCGATCCCGCCTCCAGCATGGCGGGCACGGCGGCGCGCGCCATCAGGAACGGTCCGCTGACATTGGTGTCGATCACCATGCGCCAGGTGTCAGGGGCGACCTCCCAGAACCGGGTAGGTTCGGTCAAGAAGGTGTCGCTCACATACTTCATGCCGCGCCCGGCATTGTTGACCAGGATGTCAAGCCGGCCGAAGGCCGCGACCGCCTCGCGCACGACCGCGGCACAGTCCTCCGCCCGCGTCACGTCGGCGAGCAGCGGCCGTACCCGGTCGTCGCCGCATGCACGCTCCGCCTCCTGTGCGACCGCCTCGACCTCGGCGAGTTCGCGCGCGGCGGTGGCGACGAGCCGCACGCCGGCGTGCGCCAGCCCGAGCGTCATCGCGCGACCAAGACCGCGGCCGCCGCCCGTCACGATCGCGACCCGGCCGGCAATGCCGTGTCCGTCGCCCCCGCTCATCGGTTCAGCGCCTGCATTTGCGGCGCGGCGTAGCGCTCGCCCGCCGTTGCTCCCTTCGGCGCCGCGCGATCGAGCCGCTCCAGTTCCTCGCGGCTGAGCGTCACGTCGAGGACGCCGACATTCTCCTCCAGGTAGCCGCGGCGCTTGGTGCCCGGGATGGGTACGATGTCCTCGCCCTGCGCCAGCACCCAGGCGAGCGCCAGCTGGGAAGGGGTGCAGCCCTTCTCCCGCGCAAGCGCCTCGACTGCCGCGACGAGATCGAGGTTGCGCTGGAAGTTCTCGCCCTGGAAGCGGGGGCTGTGCCGGCGATAGTCGTCAGGCGCGAGATCCTCCACCCGCCGGATCGCGCCGGTCAGGAAGCCGCGGCCGAGTGGGCTGTACGGCACAAAGCCGATGCCGAGCTCGCGCACCGTGTCGAGGATCTCGCCCTCGGGATCGCGGCTCCACAGCGAATATTCCGTCTGCAGTGCCGCGATCGGATGCACGGCTTGCGCGCGCCTGACCGTGGCGGGCGCCGCTTCGGAGAGGCCGAGGTGGCGCACCTTGCCCTCGCGGACCAGCTCCGCCATCGCGCCCACCGTGTCCTCGATCGGCGTGTCGGGATCGACCCGGTGCTGATAGTAGAGGTCGATCGTCTCGACGCCGAGCCGGCGCAGGCTGGCCTCGCAGGCGGAGCGGACGTAATCCGGCCGGCCGCACACGCCCTTGAAGCTTCCGTCTTCGCCGCGGACGTTCCCGAACTTGGTCGCGAGCACCACCGCGTCGCGCCGATCGCGGATCGCACGCCCGACCAGTTCCTCGTTGCGGCCGACGCCGTACATGTCGGCGGTGTCCAGAAACGTCACGCCGAGATCGATCGCCCGGTGAATGGTCGCGACCGCCTCGGCCTCGTCGGCCTGCCCGTAGAATTCGGACATGCCCATGCAGCCGAGGCCCAGCGCGGACACACGTAGCTCGCCGCCCAGCGTTCGTTGCTCGACCATCAGTTGTTCCTCTGTTGTTGGATCATGCCGGTTGGCCCGTCGTCGATGGCGACGACGGGCCGGCACCGGTTCAGGCTTCCGACAGCAACTGCTCGGCGAGCTGGTTGTGCTTCTCGTCTGCCTGCTTGGCCTCGTCCGCGCACGCCTTCATGTCGCGTGCTGCATCGTCCATGCCGGTCTGCCGGCAATAATTGGCCATTGTCCCGAACGAAGCGATCCAGTAATGGAGCGCGAGCTGCCCGCTGGCGATGATGCCGAGGTCGCGTGAAGCATCGTCCGGAGCTGCTTGCCGGATTTTCTGGCTTACCTCGTAATGCGCTTCCAGCACGGGATTGCCCTGCTGTTCGGCCGGGCCCGCCTGCTCAGCGGCGCGGCGGATGCGATCCGCCCATTGGCGGGACGTCCGGTTGCCCTCCTCGAGCGCAGATCGCAGCGCCGGGTGGCGCGCGTCGTTGTTGATCTCGTCCGTCGCCTTGGCCGCAATGTCGCTCCCGGCCTGCATCGCGGATAGTCCTTGCGCGACCAGCTTCTTCAAATTGTTCTCGTTCATTGGGGGGTCCTCGTCCTGCCGGGCCTCGGGTCGGGCACGGTGAACGGTTCTAATCCTATTGCTCCGTTCGGTTCCCCGTTATGCGGATCGTAAACGGCAGTTGAGCGATGGCAGCGCGTGCTGAGCATCGCCGGCTGCTTGACAGGACCGCGCGCGAGGACGCGGGAGCCGCGTTATGGGGGCAGATATCTGCCGGCGAAGCGATCAACGGCAGCGAGGAGGCTAGATCACATTCCGCGCCCGTTCCTGATCTGCGCTCCGTGCCGCCGCCACAAAGCGGTGAGTTTCACCGGGTCGAGCCGACCATAGGTCCGCACGCCTGAGCAGACGTCCAGTCCATAGGGCTGGACCTGATCGATGGCTCGGCCGACATTGTCGGCCGTCAAGCCTCCTGCGAGGAATACGGGGCGCGGGCTCGCCTCCACGAATGCGGCGCTGATCTCCCAATCATGCGCGCGTCCGGTGCCGCCTAGTTCCGCCACGCTTGCATTCGGCCGACCGGAGTCGAGCAGGAAGGCGTGAACGTGGGGGCTGTACGTGGGGAGCAGGTCGAGCGCTGCGCGATCTTCCACGTGAATCACCTGAACCCGGCGGACATGCGGTTCCAGTAGTGCGAGTCTGGCGGACTCGGCGGGAGCGATGTGTGAGACGACCTGAACGGTACTGGGCTGCGTGCGACGAACATGCGCCGATATGGCGTCTGCGCTGATCTCCGAGGTGAGAAGGAAAGACGCCACGGGCGGAGGCACAAGGACCGCGATAGTTGCGATCTGGTCATCGCTGATCGTCCCGGGCCCGGACGGCATGTTGGCCACCAAACCCAAGGCATCCGCTCCTGCCTGGATCGCCATCCAAGCTTTGTGTAGGGCGGTGACAAACCCGGCCACGGGAGCGCCGGCATAGGTGCCGGTGCGGCGGAGAGAAATCCTGCCAGTGGTAAGCTGCTCCATTTGGGG
>NZ_BMIH01000007.1 GCF_014641735.1 Sphingomonas metalli
CCCCAAATGGAGCAGCTTACCACTGGCAGGATTTCTCTCCGCCGCACCGGCACCTATGCCGGCGCTCCCGTGGCCGGGTTTGTCACCGCCCTACACACCCTCATCCTGCTGCCTTGGGCGCTTCTAATGCTCCGCATCGGAATGTTCGGCGGGCTCGCCTTCTGGGGCTAGTTTGGATAAAGGGGACGTTGCTTGAGCAGCTAGGACCCACTTCCGGTCAGTCGTGTCCGCTCTGCCGCTTCCAAGGTTCGGACACTCGTTCAGCTAATCAGGGAAACCTGAAAAGCACTCAGCAACGAACCTGCGTCAGAACCTCTGACGGCGACGGCTAGAGCGTGACGCAGATCACACGAAATCGATCTTGCGCAGCCATTCGCTGTAGCGCGGGTCGGAGCGGATGGGGGCGAGCAACGGGTCGGCCTTGAGGTTGATTAGCCCCGGATCCAGCCCGTCCCATACGCGTCCGATGGCTGCAAAGGCGGCATCTGCTCCTCAACGGGTCGAGGGCCTCCGAGCGCTGGTAAAGCGTGATCGCTTCGGCATCGCCGAAGTTAAACAGGAAGGTGCCTCGCGTCCGCAGCACCACTGCGTCGCCCGGCGAGGCGGCATAGGGCCGATCGTAGGCTTGAGACGCGCCACAAAGGTCGAGTTTGGCTTGAAGCACGAAGGCCAGCGCCAAGTATAACCCGCCGATAGGCGGAGCGAGCGCGATCGCACGGCGGGCAGCCTGTCTGGCCAATGGGAAGCATCCTCAATGCCGCTGTTTTCCACCTGCAAACCGGCCGATAGTGACCGAGTGCAGCGTGGTTGACCGAACCTCAAAAACAGTACCATCGTGAAGTTATGCCAAGGTCCCCTAGCATGACGAGCCTGCGATTGTTCATGCTCGTCGCCTATCATCGGAGTTTCAGCGAAGCGGGGCGTGTCGCGAATGTTTCGCAACCCGCGCTCAGCCGCACCATCCGGATGCTGGAGGAACAGCTGGACGCGCGTCTGTTCGATCGGGACTCGCGAAACGTCCGGCTCACCGCCGCGGGCGAAGCGCTGCTGCCGATCGTCGAGCGACTGACCGCGGACTTCGATCACGCCTTTTCCGAGCTTTCGCAAAGCCTGAGCGGCGCGCGCGGTCGCGTCGTGGTCGGGGCGCTACCGTCAGTTGCGGCCGGTGACCTTCCCGCGGTGATCGCCTCGTTCCGGCTCAGCCATCCACTGGTCGACGTGGTGCTGCGCGACCAGTTGTCGGGCACGCTCTACCAGCAGATGCAGGAGCGGCAGATCGATCTTGCCGTCACCACGCCGCCGGAGGAGGGGGCGTTCCACTTCGACCCGCTGATGCAGGACGCGATGGTCCTGGTGGTCAAGGCGGGCAGCGAACTCGATACGGGGACGCCGGCACGATGGGCGATCTTCGCGGACCACCCCTTCATCGCGATGGCACCGCGCAGCAGCGTCCGTGAGCTGACCGATGCGGCCGTGAGCAAGGCCGGCGTGACCGTGCGTGGCCTATATGACTGCACCCAGCTCGCCACGGTCGGCGCGCTGATCGAGGCGGGGCTGGGCATCACCGCCCTGCCTCGCTCGACCCTCGGCATCCTGCATCAGGGGCGGATCGCAGCGCGGCCGCTGTCCCATCCCAGCGTCGAGCGGACGATCGGCCTCGCCTACCCTCTCGGCAGGACGCTACCCCCCGCCGCGGACGCCTTCCGCCGACATTATCTGGCGGAGATGCGCGGCGACCAGCGCGCGCACCAGCCGCCGCAATCCGCCTAGAACTTCGCGCCCAGCCGGATGTAGGTCTGCCGCCCGAAGGGATCGCCGAGCGTCGAGAGATAGCCCGTATATTTGGCAGCGGGCGGCGTCTTGTCGAACGCGTTGATCATGCCGACGATAACGTCGAACCGCCGGTCAGGCCCGAACTGGAGCCCGGCCTGAACGTCGATCGCCGACCAGGCGCCGATCCGGTCGGTCACGGGTGTTCCGACCACCGCCAGATAGTCGTCCTTCACCCCCGATACGTACCGCCACGTCGCCGAGGCGAACACGGCGTCGACCGATGCGTCGATGCTCGCCAGGTTGCGCCAGCGCGGCGCCGCCGCCGCGGTCAGCGGCGAGGTCTGGAAGTTGTTGCGGTAGCCGACGCCGTCGTAGACGACCGTACCCGTGTCGACGTCATAGGTCGCAAGATAGCTGAGATTGTCGCGCAGCGAGACCTGGGCCGAGCCGATGTCGAAGGTGTAGCTGGCGGCGACGTCGATGCCCGACGTGCCCGTGCCGCTCGGCGCATTGTAGGATTGGACGATGATTGTCTGCGCCGAGCCGGTCGCGTCACGAATCACATTGGGTCCGTTCGGATCGGCGTTGATGACCGCCTGGCCGTTCTGAAGCTGGATCTGGTTCTTGTACTTGTATTTCCAGTAATCGACCGAGAGCCGCAGCCCTGGGACCGGCAGCAGGGTAGTGCCGATGTTGAACACGTCCGCCTTCTGCGGCTGGAGGTTCGGGTTGCCATAGGTCTGGACCGACCGGAACACGGTGGTTCGATCGTTTGGGTCGATGATATTGACGACGTTCGTGTTGATCAGCACCGCCGCCGAGTTCTGGATCGAGGGCGCCTGGAACGCCTTGCTCGCCGACACGCGGACCGCGATCTGCGGGATGATCCGCCAGTTAGCGGAGATCTTTGGCGCAACGGTGTTGAAAGCGCCATAGTCTTCATACCGGCCGGCGGCGTTGATGTTGAGACCATCGACCACTTCGTAATTGGCCTCGGCGAAGACGCTTTTCACCTCGCGCTCGAAGGCGGTGTTGCGGTTTGGCCCGAGAAAGCCTGCGAAACCGCTGGTCAGAAGATCCGAATAGGTGTTGGAGAGCTTCTCCTTGCGATATTGCACGCCCACCGCCACGTCGAGCGAGCGGCCGTTGATCGACAGGAGCGGGCCGTTCACCACGGCCTCGCCGATCGCATATTCGATCTTGGCGTTGGAAACGACGTTACTTTGGAGGTTGAATATCAGCGACGGGTCAAGGCCGGCCGTGTCCTTGGCGAAGGTGCTGTAATAGAGGCAATTGCCCTGCCCCGCGACCGCACCGGCGCCGGGGCCGCTGTAGCGGTAGTTGCAATTGGGTCCGCCGAAGCCGTTGAGCGCCGCCTGGAACAGCGTCAAGTCGGTGTCGCGGTCGGTCGACTGGACGTCGGCGCGTGAATAGGTCGCATTGGCCGTGTAGCGCCAGCCGCCGCCGATCTGGCCGCGCCCGCCCAGCACGAACTGACGCTGGTCGACCTTGTCCTGGATCAGGCGATATTGATAATCCGGAAAGCCCGCCGAGCCGATCGCCCGCCCGACAAAGGCGACGTCGACGCCGAAGGGATTATAGGGGTTCGACGCCGGCACGATCGGCGGCCGCGCTCCGATCCGGTTCTGCGCGTAGGAGGGCACGCTGAACCGCTTCGAATCCTGGTGGTAGAAGCCGAATTCGGCGAACAGTGTATGCCCCGGCGCGATCTCATAGGTCGTGTCGTTGTGGACGAGGTAGCTTTTCGCCTCCGGGCGGATCGGGTTCTGCGCCTGAAAGCTGAATTGGCAGGATCCCAGACCGAAGCCGGGGCTGTTCGCGGCGGGGACATAGCGGCTCTGCGTTTCGGTCGAGCCGCAATTCGGGTCCACGACGCTGACCGTCCCGGCGGCGTTGCGGAAGCGATCGTAGAGCTGTGAATAATTGTTGCCGTTGATGATCACGTCGCCGCCCGCGACGGTGCGTGGTCGCGAGTAGAGGATGTAGCTGCCCGGATTGGCGCCAGCTCCCGACGAAGGATTGAAGAAATTGGTGATCGCCCGGTCGCCATTCTGCAACCGGTCCTGATAGCGATAGGCGGCCGAGGTGACGCTGTGGAAGCGGTCGTTACCGAAACCGATCATCGCCTGGACGTTCGCTGACGGCGAGTCGTCGATATGCGTCGCCTGCGCGGACAGCTTCAGCCCGTTGAAGCGGGTGTTGGTGATAACGTTGAACACACCCGCCACCGCGTCCGCACCGTAGGTGGAGGAAGCGCCGTCGAGCACCGTCTCGATCCGCTCGATCGCGATTTCGGGCGTCAGGCTGTTCAGGTTCACGAAGCCGTCGGCGGGGACGACGCGCCGGCCGTTGAGCAACACCAGCGTCGCCCCCGAACCCAGTCCGCGAAGATTGGCAGACCGGGTATCGCGCGAGTCCGCGCCGCCGCCCTTGGCGAGATCCTGGATGCCGCCCGCGCTGCCGACATTCTGCGGGATGAAGCGGGTGATTTCGGCCAGCGACTGGACGCCGGTCCGGTTGAAGTCCTTGGCGTCGATCGCCAGCACCGGCGATGCGCGATCTTCCTGGCGCACGTTGAGGTAGGAGCCAGTGACGATGATGTCGGGCGCCGCATCCTGCGTCGGTGCCTGACTGCTCGCGGCCGGGTCGACGGTCGTATCGTCGGTGGTCACCGGTGCCGCGGGGAGCGAGGGAGGCGACTGCTGACCCGCCGGTGCCGGGCTGGTCGGGCCGGCCGGCGGCTCGGCGGTCTGCGCCGCAGCGGCGGTCGCCAGCAGCATAGGGGTCGTCGCGCAGGACAGCATCGCCACTGCCCGGATACGGCTGCGCTTGTGTGGAACCACGGTCATCTCGTCCCCTCCCTTTTGCAGAGCCATGGCGGGGAACGGCGGGCGCAATGGACGGCTCGATGCCGTACCTCAGGGTTCGCCGATCCTCTCCACCACGGTCTTCTGCCGAGTTGCACCCTTGTCTTGGATCGGTGAGGACCAGAAAAGAAATAGAAACTTACGATCGACCCATAGCAAATATGCATCGATCGTTTCACGTTGGATCCATTCTCGGATTGTATAGGTCTATCCAATCATTCTCATTGCTGGATCAACAGCAAGGTCGCATGATGGCTGGGCCCGGCACTCGACCGGACGGGGAGGATCATGCTTGCAGTCATCGGAGCGCTGGCGGTGGTGTCGCTGCTTGCGCTTATCCTGTCCAATCGCACATCGCCGCTGGCTGCCCTCATCCTGGTGCCCGTGGTCGCAGCGCTTGTGGCAGGGCTCGGCGCGGCGGTTCCCGGCTATGTCGTCGCGGGGCTCACCAAGATCGCCCCGGTCGCCGGCATGTTCGTCTTCGCCATCCTGTTTTTTGGGATCATGACCGATGCCGGGCTTCTCGCCCCGCTCGTGTCGCTCGTCCTGCGGCTGGTCGGCGAGCGGCCGTCGCGGATCACGCTGGGCACTGCGCTGCTGGCGCTCCTCATCCATCTGGACGGGTCGGGCGCGGTCTGCTTCCTGGTCACGATCCCGGCCCTGCGTCCGCTCTACGACCGGCTGGGCATGGATCGGCGGGTGCTCGCCTGCACCGCCTCGATGGCGGCCGGCGTCAATTTCCTGCCATGGACCGGCCCGACCCTGCGTGCGGCGGCAGCGCTGAAGGTGCCGGTCCACACGCTCTTCACCCCGATGATCGCGGTCCAGCTCGTCGGCCTCGTCTTCGTCTTCTCGGCTTCCTGGTGGCTCGGGCGACGCGAGGAGGTTCGACTGGCCGCCAATGACCCCCTGCCCGTCGCGGCGGGAGCGTCGGTCGCGCCGGGCGCCTCGCCGGCACCCGGACATGATGGGGACACGGATGCCGCCGGGCTGCGCCGCCCGAAGCTGTTGCCGGTGAACGTCGTCCTGACCCTGCTCGTGGTCGGGGTGATGATCGCCGGCCTGACCGAGCCCGTGGTGGTCTTCATGATCGGCACCGCCGCGGCACTCATCATTAACTATCCCGGTGCCGCCGAGCAGCGCGCGCGGATCGACGCGCACGCCCGGGCGGCGCTGCTGATGGCGGGCATATTGTTCGCGGCGGGCGCCTTTACCGGAATCTTGAACGGATCGGGGATGATCGCGGCGATGGCGGAAACCGCCGCGACCCACGTTCCGCGCGAACTCGGCGCGCGCCTGCCGGTGGTCGTCGGTGTCCTGGCGATGCCGCTCAGTCTGCTGTTCGATCCCGACTCCTTCTATTTCGGGGTGCTTCCGGTGATCGCGGGGGTCGCGGAGAGCTTCGGCACGCCGGGGGTGGCGATCGGCCGCGCGGCACTGCTGGGACAGATGACCACCGGCTTCCCGGTCAGCCCGCTTACCCCCGCAACCTTCCTCGTCGCCGGGCTGAGCGGGATCGAACTGGGCGCGCATCAGCGCTTCTCGATCCCCTGGCTGTTCGCCGCGAGCCTTGTCATGCTCGCCGCCGCGCTCCTTTTCGGGGTGCTGCCGCTGTGATCCGGCCGGCGACCGTCAGGATCGGCGCAGGCGCCGGCTTCGCGGGGGATCGGATCGAGCCGGCTCTGGAGCTGGTGGAAAAGGGCGAACTCGACTTCCTCGTCTTCGAATGCCTCGCCGAGCGGACCATCGCGCTCGCGCAGAACGCCCGCCGAAGCGACCCGGACGGAGGTTTCGATCCGATGCTGCTCGAGCGGATGCGCCGCATCCTGCCCGCCGCGCGGGCGCGAGGGGTGCGGATCGTCACCAATGCCGGCGCGGCCAATCCGCTCGGCGCGGCCCGCGCCGTGGCCGCCCTCGCCGGCTCTCTCGGGATCGGGCCATTGCGCATCGCGGCCGTACTCGGCGACGACGTGCTCGATACGGTTCGCAGCGAGCCGTTCGCATTGATCGACCGCGAGGGCACGAGCGCCGATCTGCCGCCGATCATCTCCGCCAACGCCTATCTCGGCGCAGCGCCGATCGCGGACGGACTGGCGCGCGGTGCGGACATCGTCATCACCGGGCGGGTCGGCGACCCGGCCTTGTTCGTCGGGCCGCTGATCGACGCCTTCGGCTGGTCGCTCGACGATCCGACCCTGATGGGAAAGGCGACGGTGATCGGCCACCTTCTCGAATGCGCCGGACAACTCACGGGCGGCTATTTTGCGGATGCCGGACGCAAGCAGGTGCCCGGCCTCGCCCGCCTCGGCTTCCCGCTGGCGGAGGTTTCGGCCGATGCCGGCGCCGTCTTCACCAAGGTTCCCGGATCGGGCGGGCAACTCTCGCTCGCCTCCTGCAAGGAGCAGCTCCTCTACGAGATCCTCGATCCCGGCGCCTATCACCAGGCCGATGTCGTCGCCGATTTCCGGTCGGTGCGTCTGGAGGAAGTGGGCCCGGACCGGGTCGCCGTCAGCGGCGGCGGCGGCAGCGTCCGGCCGGACACGCTCAAGGTCTCGATCGGCTATGACGACGGCTTCATCGGCGAAGGCCAGATCTCCTATGCCGGGCCCGGCGCCGTCGATCGGGCGCGACTGGCGATCGCGGTGGTGCGCGAGCGGCTCGCGCTGATCGATGCAAGGATCGACGAACTGCGCTGCGACCTGATCGGGATGGACGCGGTCGATCGCACCGGTCTCGGCTCCTGCCCCCGCGAGATCCGGGTTCGCATCTGCGGCAGGGCTGCCCGCGAGGAGGATGCGGCCTCGATCGGGGCGGAGGTCGAGGCCTTGTACACCAACGGTCCCTTCGGCGGGGGCGGTGCGACCCGTTCGGTGCGCCCGGTGGTGGCGGTCGCCTCTACCCTGATCCCCCGCGACCGGGTCAGCCCCAGCGTCGTCATGGTGGAGGCCTAAATGCAACTCGGCGACATCGCGCACCTGCGCACCGGGGACAAGGGCGACATCTCGCAGGTATCGGTGATCGCCTACGATCCGGCCGACTATGCGCTGCTCCTACGCGAAGTCACGGTCGATCGGGTGCTGACGCATCTCGCGACGCTGACCGTCCGGCGGGCAACCCGCTACGAGCTGCCCGGACTCGGCGCGCTCAATTTCGTGCTGGAGGGCGCGTTGAACGGCGGGGTAACCCGCTCGCTCGCGCTCGACGCGCATGGCAAGTCCCTCGGCGCGCAGCTGCTCGATCTGCCGCTTCGCGGGACCATCGGAGACCCGTCATGACCCGAACGGTGCGCATCGGCGCCGCCGCCGCCATCGTCCTGCTCGCCGCCGGCGCTGCGGACGCCCGTCTGACCCGTTTGATCGTGGAGAAGACGGAGACCGTCGCGCCGGCTGGTTTAGGTGCGCCCGGCTATCGCATCCTGCGTGGGCGATATGAGGGTGATCTCGACCCGCGCGATCCCCACAACCGGATCATCACCGATCTCGATGGCGCGCCGCGTGCCTCGAACGGTCGGGTGCCCTATTCCGCGACCTTCGCCATTGCGCTGCCCGTGGACCGCAGCCGGGCGAGCGGGTTCCTGATGTACGACGTCCCCAATCGCGGCAACGGCGCGGTCGCGGCGGACCCGGACGGGCATGTCCGCGTCATCAGCGGCTGGCAGGGCGACATCACCGACGCCGATGCCCAGCGCCTGACGGTGCCGATCGCCACCGGTCCGCGCGGGCGCCCCCTGACCGCGCCGGTGCTCCAGCGCTTCACCGACATGCCCGCCGGCGCGACAAGCATCGCCATCACCGGCGGGATCGGCCGGCCCACCCCGCGCCCGGCGCCCGTCTCGCTCGACACACGCCGTGCGCGACTGTTCCGCCAGACCAGCGACACGGCAGCACCCGTCGATATCGCGCCCGGCGACTGGGCGTTCGCCGATTGCCGCACGATGCCATTCCCCGGCACGCCCGATCCCGGGCGCCTCTGCCTGCGCGGCGGTTTCGACCGCAACCAGGCCTATACCCTGGTCTATGAAGGCAAGGCGCCGCAGGTCCTCGGCATCGGTTTCGCCGCGGTGCGGGATCTCAACAGCTTCCTTCGCTCCGCCGCGGCCGACGACGTCGGAAACCCCAACCCGGTCGCGAAGATGGTGCGCTGGCCGATCATCACCGGCACGTCGCAATCCGGCAACTTCGTCCGCAGCTTCATCGCCCTCGGCTTCAATCAGGGCGAGGATGGTCACCGTGTGTTCGACGGCGCCAACCCGAACATCGCGGCGCGTCAGGTACCGCTCAACATCCGCTTCGGCGTGCCGGGCGGTGCCGCGGGCCTCTACGAGCCGGGTAGCGAAGGGCCGCTCTGGTGGACCTCCTACACCGATCGGGTCCGCGGTCGTGGCACCGCCAGCCTGCTCGACCGGTGCCGGTTGTCGCAGACCTGCCCCAAGATCGTCGAGACTTTCGGCTCGGCGGAGTTCTGGGGGCTTCGCATGTCGCCCAACCTTGTCGGCACCGACGCGAGCGCCGACCTCCCTCTGCCCGCTGAGGTGCGCCGCTACTACTTTCCGAGCGTGACGCATGGCGGCTCCTATGTCGGCGGCTTCCCGACCAAGGGCGACCCCGCCTTTCCGGGTGCGCCGGCCTGCACCCTGGCGTTCAATCCCAATCCGTCCACCGAGACGCGGCGCGCCGTGCTCAAGGCCCTGGCGGAATGGGTCGCCACCGGGCGCGCGCCGTCGCCGAGCCGCTATCCGACGATCGCCGCCGGCGATCTGGTCGCACCGAACGCGGCAGCGATGGGGTGGCCGCGCATACCCGGCGTGCCCTCGCCCGACGGCAAGCTCAATCCGTTTCTGGATCAGGATTTTGGCGACCGCTTCGACTATCGCGACCTGTCCGGCGTATTGACCCGCCAGCCGCCGGTGATCCGGCGGACGATCCCGTCGCTGGTGCCGCGCGTCGATGCCGACGGCAACGAGACGGCCGGGGTTCCCTCGGTCCAGCTGCTCGTGCCGATCGGCACCTATACCGGCTGGAACGAACTGGCCGCCGGCTATGGCAAGGGCGGCGGCTGCGGCTTTGTCGGCGGTTTCGTGCCGTTCGCGCGGACCGAGGGGGAGCGCCGCGCCGCGGGTGACCCGCGCCCCTCGCTGGAGGCGCGCTACCGCGACCATGACGGGTTCGTCGCGCGGGTGCGCGCGGTGGCGGCAGAGCAGGTCGCGGCGGGGTGGCTGCTGCCCGACGACGCCGCAAAGCTGATCGCGCAGGCGCAAGCGAGCGATGTCCTCCGCTAGGCTCATCCTCGCCGCGGCGCTGCTGGCCGGGCCCGCTGGCGCGGCGACCCAGCCCTGCGCGGCGCTATCGGCGTCGGGTGGCAGCGTGCAGGCGAGGCCCATCGCGGCAGTAGGGACGACACCAGCCTTCTGCCGGGTCACGGGAACGCTGCGCCCCGTCGCGGGCTCGCGCATCGGGTTCGAATTGCTGCTGCCCGCAGCGGCGAGCTGGACGGGCCGCTTCCAGATGCTCGGCAATGGCGGCTATTCCTCGGCACTTCCACGTGCGGCAATGATGGCAGCGCTCGGTCGCGGCAGCGCTGTGGTCGCGACCGATACCGGCCATGACGGCGACGATCCAAGCTTTGCGCGCGGCCGGCCGGAAGCCATCGTCGATTGGGGGTGGCGGGCCGTCCATCTCACCGCGCGCGCGGCGCAAAGGCTGGCGGCGCGCTATTACGGCCGCCCTCCATCCCATCGCTATTTTGCCGGCTGCTCGACCGGCGGCCATCAGGCGATGATGGAAGCCCAGCGCTTCCCGGACGATTTCGACGGCATCGTCGCGGGTGCTCCCGGTGCCGACCGGACGCGGCTCAATGCCGCGTTTCTGTGGCAATATCTGTCCAATCATCCGCGCGGCCGGAACGACACGGCCATCCTCGATAGCGGCGACCTCCAGCTGCTGGCGCGTCATAGCTACGCCAGCTGTCGGTCGACCAACGGCGGGCTCGGCGGCGGGTTGGCGGACGATCCCTGGCTCAACGATCCGCTGTCCTGCCGTCCCGATCCCGCTGCCCTGCTCTGTCGGCCGGGCGCATCGGGTGACTGCCTCTCCCCAACCAAAGTCGAAGCAGCCCAAGCGATGTATCAAGGCGTTCATGACCCACGTTCGGGCGCGTCCCTCACCTATGCATGGCTTCCGGGCAGCGAAACCGGTTGGAGCGGCTATTGGGCCGACCCGGGCAACGCGCAGCAGCCCGCTCGCATCAATTTCTGGCGGGACTGGGTGTTCCGGACGCCAGAATGGACATGGTGGTCGTTAAATCCGGCGCGCGATCTCGCCGTGGCGCAACGCCGGCTGTCGGCAACGGTCGACGCGGTCAGCCCCGATCTGTCGCGGTTTCGCGCGCACGGAGGTCGCCTACTTGTCTATCACGGCCTCGCCGACCCGGTCGTCTCGCCGCGCGATACGGTCGCCAAGTTCCGGCACGCGCGATCCGTGACCGGCGGCGACGAATGGGCCAGACTGTTTCTCGCGCCGGGTGTTGGTCACTGCGCTGGCGGCCCGGGCTTTGACCGGTTCGACCCACAGGCTGCGATGGAGGCCTGGGTGGAGCGCGCGGTCGTGCCCGAGCACCTCGTCGCGGCCGACGCGGCGGGGCGTACCCGTCCACTCTGCCCCTATCCCCGACGTGCCGTCTTCCGCGGTGGCGATCCGCGCCGGGCGGACAGCTTCACCTGCTCTGCCCCCCCGACATCCTGAAGGAAATATGATGAACCACCTTCGTGGCTCGACCGTCCTTATCGCCGCTCTGCCCCTTGCCTTCGGCGCGCTGGGGCCAGCACTCGCCCAGAATGGGGCCTCAGACGCGTCGGCACGGGCGGAGGCGACGCTTCGCCGTATGCGTCCGGCGGAGAAGACGGTGCTGACCCATGGCATCATGCCGCTGCCGATCGGAGAGAATCCGCCCCCCGTGCCGGCCGAGGCGATCCCCGGTGCCGGCTATGTCGCCGGCATTCCGCGCCTCGGCGTCCCGTCGCTTCGCGAGACCGATGCGAGCCTCGGCGTCGCCTATGTCTTCGGCTTGCGCAAGGACGGGGCGACGGCGCTGCCCTCGGGCCTGGCGATGGCATCGACCTGGAACCCGGACCTCATTGAGCAAGGCGGCCGGATGATCGGCGGAGAGGCGCGGGCGAAGGGTTTCAACGTTCTGCTCGCAGGCGGGGTCAATCTCGTGCGCGATCCGCGCAACGGCCGGAACTTCGAATATCTGGGCGAGGACCCGTTGCTCGCCGGCACCCTTGTCGGCCATGCGATCCGCGGTATCCAGTCGAACAATATCATTTCGACCATCAAGCACTTCGCGCTCAACGGCCAGGAGACGGGTCGCAAGTTCGTCGATGCGCGGATCGGCGAGGCGGCCGCGCGGGAGAGCGACCTGCTGGCCTTCCGCATCGGCATGGAGATCGGTCAGCCCGGATCGGTCATGTGCGCCTATAATCGCGTCAACGGCGAGCAGGCCTGCGCCAACGACTGGCTTCTCAACCGGGTGTTGAAAGGTTCATGGGGCTATAAAGGCTTCGTCATGTCCGATTGGGGCGCGGTGCCGGGCCTCGACGCGGCGCTGAAGGGCCTCGACCAGCAGTCTGGCGAGCAGCTCGATCCCGGCCTGTTCTTCGGCGACCGGCTCGCTGCCGCGGCCAGGACCGACCCCGCCTACGCGACCCGGCTCGACGACATGAACCGCCGCGTCCTATGGGCGATCTACGCCAATGGCCTCGACCGCGTCCCCGCGCGTCCGGGGGGCGCTATCGACGTCGCCGCGAATGCTGCCGTCGCGCAACGCGTGGCCGAACAGGGGATCGTGCTCCTCCGCAACGAGCGCAACGCCCTGCCCTTGGCGGCGAGCGCTCGCAGGATCGCGGTGATCGGGGGCTATGCCGATACGGGCGTGCTGTCCGGCGCCGGGTCGAGCCAAGTGCAGGGCAAGGACGGTCCCGCGCTGTCGATTCCGCTCGGGGGCGACGGGCCGTTCGCCTCGTTCATCGCCCAGTCCTACCACCGTTCGGTTCCGCTCAAGGCCCTGAGAGCGCTCGCGCCGCAGGCGGACTTCCATTTCCGCGACGGCCGCTACATCGCGGACGCGGTGGCGCAGGCCAAGGCGGCCGACGTTGCGATCGTGTTCGCCAATCAATGGGCGACCGAAGGACTGGACCAGCCCGATCTGTCGCTGCCGAACGGGCAGGATGCGCTAATCGATGCGGTGGTGCGGGCCAATCCCAACACCATCGTCGTTCTCCAGACCGGCGGGCCGGTGCTGATGCCGTGGCTCGATCGGACGGCGGCGGTGGTCGAGGCATGGTTCCCCGGCGCGCGGGGCGCCGAGGCCATCGCCAACGTCCTGTTCGGCCGGGTCAACCCCTCGGGCAAGCTGCCGATCACCTTCCCCGCCGGTACGAGCCAGTTGCCGCGTCCCCAGCTCGACGGATTCGACACGCTGGAGCCCGATTTCGCCGGCGGCATGCCGCGGCCGGGCATGACCCTTCAGGCAAACTATGCGATCGAGGGATCGGACCTCGGCTATCGCTGGAATGCGCGCAAGGGACATCAGGCGCTGTTCCCGTTCGGCTACGGCCTGTCCTACACGCAATTCGGCATGACCGGGCTGCGCGTCGATGGCATGAAGGCCCGCTTCGAGGTGGCCAATACCGGCCAGCGCGACGGCGCGACGATCGCACAGCTCTACCTGGTCGAGCGCGCCGGCAAGCCGGTGCGGCGTCTGGTCGGATTCCAGCGCGTGCAGCTCGGGCGGGGCGCCAGCCAGCGTGTCGACCTCGTGATCGACCCTCGGCTGCTTGCCGATGCCGTGTCAGAGGGATGGAGCATGCCCGGCGGTCGCTACAGATTTGCCCTCGGCAACGACGCCGAGCATCTGGGCGAAGCAATCACGACGCAGTTGCAAGCGCGGCGTTGGTCGGACGGGCCTCTTCCGACTTCGTTGCAGTAACTTACTTCAACGAGCGCTCATGAGTGGGACACGAAGATCCAGAATCTTCAACAAAACGCATCCTCGGTCATTCAGACTGGACTAGCTGCGCGCGCGAACCGGACGTTCGTTCAGGTTTCTTCCCAAGTGCCTATCAGGTGGCCGGCCACGGCCTGATCTCCGTAGCTGGCCGCACTGACGAACTGATCAGGCAGCGATCGCCTCGATCTTCTGGGCGGCGCTCGCCATCGCGGCTTGATCCTGCTCTGGTCCGTAAGCGATGCCTTCCGCTCGGATTATTTCGACGTCCACGATGCCGACGAAGTTAACGATCGCTTTGAGGTAGGTCGAGAGATGATCGTACGCGGCAAACGGTCCTTGCGAATAAATACCGCCCGATGAGAGCACGAGATAGACCTTGCCGTTCAGCAAGCCGCGTGGCCCCTCGGCCGTGTAGCTGAATGTCTGCCCGGCGATCGCTACATGGTCGACCCACGCCTTTAACGTCGAGGGTACTGTAAAGTTGTACATGGGCGAGCCGACCACCACCACGTCCGCCGCCTTGAGCTCGTCAACGAGAGCCTTGAATCGGCTTATGGTCTCGGCCAGCCTGGTGTCGCCTGTATCCTCGGCCGTCCAGGCATGCCGGATTGTCATGTCGATGTGAGGAAGCTGGGCGGCGACGAGATCGCGGTACACGATCGTCGCACCGGGATTGGCGGCTTCGAGCCGCTGAACGAGTTCGCCAGATAGGCGCCGTGTATGCAAGGCGGTGCTGTCGCTTGCGCTAGCGTCAAGGTGCAGGATGTTCATAGGGTCAGCTCCGGTCTGGAAAAGTGACCTGGACCAGCTATGTGACCCAATGCGCCCCGCCAAGAAGGCATTTTTGCAGGACCAAGTCACATGGAGCTGACCACCTCCGAGCCAATTCATGTTGAATGCAAGCGGTTCAGCGGGTGCTGTCAGTCTAACGCGAACCGCTCTCCCCACCATGCACCTTGGCCTTTGAGGCTTGCAGCTTAGCTCGCAAGGATCTGCCACTCCGCCAGCGCGGCGGAGCGTCGTTACTTGTAGGTCTTGCGGTCGATGAGGTGGCGCTCCAGGCTGAAGTGGTTTTGGATGTTGGCGTGGACGGAAGCAAATTTCTGTAGCGTCTTCATCTGCCGGAACCTAAGCATCGCCCGCTCTCGTCGTCGGAACGGCAGGTGGCTGTTTTCCACCCGGTTGTTGGCCCAGCGGCCAACCTCCTGCTTCTCCCCGTTGCCCAGCTCGTTCATCGCAGCACGGTAGGAGCGTAGACCGTCGGTGGTGATCGCCTCGGGTGAGCCATGCCGCTTCAGCGCCTTCCGCATGAATGTAAGCGCGGCCGCCTTGTCACGGGTCTTGGTGACGTAGCTCTCCAGCACCTCACCCTCATGATCGACCGCCCGCCAGAGGTAGACCATCTCGCCGTTCAGCTTCACGTACATCTCGTCGAGATGCCAGCGCCAGTGGCGAAAGCCCCGCATCCGGCTCATCTGCTGACGGCGGATATCGCCTGCGAACATCGGGCCGAACCTATTCCACCAGAGGCGCACGGTCTCATGGCAGATGTCGATCCCGCGCTCGAACAGCAGATCCTCGACGTTGCGGAGCGACAGCGGGAACCGCACGTACATCAGCACCACGAGCCGGATCACTTCCGGCGACGAGTTGAAGTAGCGAAACGGCGAAGCGGGCTTGCGCGGGCGAGGCATTCCCTTGCTCTAGCCGCACATGGCGGCCGGTTCATTTAGTTTGACGAAGCCCTTGGCTATAATCAACGAGTCCTGACCCTAGTGACAGTCTTATACACGAGATAATCGTCGATCCCGAGCTGCCCTCCCTCACGACCGTACCCTGATTCCTTGATGCCGCCAAACGGTGCCAATTCCGACGAGATCAGCCCAGTGTTCAAACCGATCATTCCATATTCGAGGGCTTCCGCGATGCGGGTCATTCGATCGGCCGAGCGGGTGAAGACATACGCTGCCAATCCCGCGGGCGTGTCGTTAGCAAGAGCGATCGCCTCCGCGTCCGTCTCGAAACGAATAAGCCCCGCCACGGGACCGAAGGTTTCCTCCCGTGCTAACAGCGCATCGGGCGATACGTCGCGCAGGACGGTGGGTCTAAAGAAGCTTCCTCTGTGGGAAGGCGCGGAGGGTCCGCCGACTAAAAGGCTGGCTCCTTTCTCCAACGCGTCTTCGACGTGGCGGCGCGCCTTTTGTACCGCGCGATCATCAATTAGCGGGCCGATCTGGTAATCGCGGACAAAGCCGTCGCCCATCGTCATGGTGGCGACGCGCTCTGCGAGCTGGCTTGCGAAGGCATCGTATATTCCGTTCTGGACCAGTACGCGGTTGGCGCACACACAAGTCTGCCCAGCGTTCCGGAACTTGCTCGCCAGAGCGCCTTCCACCGCCGCCTCCAAATCGGCGTCGTCGAAAACCAGCAGCGGTGCGTTCCCGCCCAGTTCCAAGGACACGCGCTTGACGGTCGCCGCGCAACGTGTAGCCAGCATCTTGCCGATTGCAGTCGAGCCGGTAAAGGTGAACTTGCGCACGCGCGGATCGCCCGTCAGCACGTCGCCGATCGGCCCGGGTGCCCCCGTCACCACGTTGAAGACGCCGCCTGGAATGCCGGCCTCTTCGCCGAGGCGCGCCAGCGCCAGGGCGGTGAACGGCGTCAATTCCGACGGCTTCAGCACCATGGTGCACCCCACCGCCAAGGCCGGCGCCGCTTTGCGTGTGATCATCGCGAGGGGGAAGTTCCACGGCGTCACCGCCGCGACAACACCGACCGGCTGCCGCAACACAGTGATGCGGCTGTCAGCGGTCGGCCCTCCCGTGACAAAGCCTTGGACGCGCTTGGCCTCTTCGGCAAACCATTCGACGAATGCCGCGCCATAGTCGACCTCGGCGCGGGCCTCTGCCAGCGGCTTGCCCTGTTCGCCGGTGATGATGCTTGCCAAATCGTCGCGATGGTCTCGCAGCGCGTCGAACCAGCGGCGCAGAACGGCCGACCGCTCCTTGCCGCTCCGGGCGCGCCAGTCGCCCAGCGCGGTTGCCGCCGCATCGACCGCGCGCGTGGCGGCAACCGCGCCGAGATTGGGCACATGGCCAACCAGCAATCCGGTCGCGGGATCGTGGACGGCGATGTGCCCTCCACCGGTTTCCCAACCGCCCGCGATATAGGCCGCCTCAATGCGCAGATCGGCGCGGGACAAGGCGAAGCGCGCGGTGTCCATAGCGCTCAGCCGACCGCGGACGCGACGATGTCGGACAAGCGCTGGAAGCGCAGGATATTGTCGTTCGGCTCCAGCAGCCCGGCGGTCAGGCAGACGAAGCTGACGTCCGATACCGGATCGATCCAGAACAGGGCGCTGCCGGCGCCGTAATTGCCGAAGGTGCCGGGCGCGGTCAGCGTGCCGAACATGTGATGGCGGACATGGTCGGTGCGGACGGTGAAGCCGAGGCCGATACCGGCGGGCGCCGGCGTCCAGCCGCGCTTGTGCGCGAGCATACGATAGAGTTCGTTGGGCTTGTCGCCGGTCCAGTTGCGCGTCGCCAGCGCCATCGTCACCGGCGAGAGGATCCGCGCGCCATCGAGCGTGCCGCGACGGCGCAGCATCTCGGCGAAGCGATGAAGGTCGGGAACGGTCGAGACCGCGCCGACCCAGGGCATCTCGGCCCGCTCGTCCTCGAAGGCGCCGTTCGGCCCGGGCACGCGCGCACTGCGATGCTCGATCGGCGAATGGCCCTGAAAGTCCGGAACGATGTGGCGCGCCTGCAGGTCGGCGCGCACGCCGATCGCGGTATCGTCCATGCCGAGCGGCGCGAACAGATCGTCGGCTATGATCTCGCGATAGCCGCGGCCCGCCGGATCGGTTCGCCGCAGCATCTCGCCGAGCAGCAGTTGATTGTACATCGGCGAATAGTTCACCCGGTCGCCGGCGGGCTCGATGCTGTGCACGTTCTCGAAGACGACGCGCAACACCGCATCCAGATCGTCGAGCGCCATTCCGGGCTGCGGGGCATAGTGCATCGGCAGCCCGGAGCTGTGGGTCAGAAGGTCGAAGACGGTGATCTGGGCGCGAAGCCCGCCGTCGAATTCCGGGATCACTTCCGACACCGCGGTCGTCAGGGCGAAGCGGCCGAGCTCCACGGCGCGCAGCGCGAGGACGTTGGTGAACGCCTTGGTGGTCGAGAAGATGGTGAAGACCGAATCCGCCGCCAGCGGACGCGCGCGATCCGCATCGGCGTGACCGATCACCGCATCGAGCGCGATCCGGCCGCCACGGGCGACCCTGACTACGGCACCATGATAGCGGCGCGCGGCCAGATCGGCCTCGATTACGCGGCAAAGGTGGTCGAGCCGGGCCGCATCCATGCCGGCCGCCGCCGCATCCGCCTTCCCAGTCACGCCGCGTCGAGCTCGGCAAAGGCTTCGCGCGCGATCCGGGTCGAATCGAGCCCCGCCGGCACGCCACAATAGACCGCGACCTGCAGAATCGCCTCGCAAATTTCCTCGCGCGACAGACCGTTGGTCAGGGCCGCCTTGACGTGCAGTTTCAGTTCGTGCGGACGGTTCAGCGCGCTGATCATGCCGATGTTGAGCAGGCTGCGGTCGCGGCGCGACAGGCCCGGGCGGGTCCATACATGGCCCCAGCAATATTCGGTCGACAATTCCTGCATCGGCCGGCTGAAATCGTCGGCGGACGCTAACGACCGCTCGACATAGTCAGCCCCCAGCACCTCCTTGCGCAGCGCCAACCCGGCATCAAACTTCGTGTTGCTCACCCGTCATCCTCCCGTCGATCCTCGCCGGGCTTGTGTCACAACAAACTTGTCCAGACAAGTTAGATTAGAATCAGGCCTTCATGCGGCGCAAGTGCATCGACATGCTGAAGCGGTCGGCGGGGTAGCGGTTGAAGGTCACTTCGGCGGTATCTCCGTCCAGCGTGTGGTATACGCGGCGGATCTCGATCACCGTTTCGCCCGCGGGCAGCTTCAGCGCGTGGCTAGGCGCCTCGAGCTTGAACGCCCGGACGAACTGTTCGACATCGCCGATGCTCTCGCCATAGATCAGCTCGATCAGGGCATAGATCGGCCCCGATTGCTTGCCGAGCAGCCGCCCCACGCCGGCGAACTGTGCGGCGACGAAGATCTCCACCTCGCACAGCGGCACGTCGTCGCCGGGCGCGTAGCGCAGTCCGTCGATCCGCAGCCAGGACTGCGCATCGGTTGCATGCAGATGGGGTGCGACCGAGGGCGGCGTCTTGATGAGCGTCGCGCTGTCGCCGAAGTAGCGGGACTCGACGCCGAAGTCGTGCAGGTCGCTGATCGAGCTGACCCGGTGGACATAGGGTTGCGGCCCGCCTTGCTGGGTAACGACCGTGCCGAACCCCTGGCGTGGCTCGACCAAACCGAGCTCGCGAAGCTGACGCAGCGCCTCGCGCACCGTATGGCGGCTCACCCCGAACCGGGCGACCAGCGTCGCTTCGGACGGCAGCGCCGCGCCGACCGGGTGAAGCCCGCGCAGGATCTCGGTCCGCAGCGCCTTCAGCACCATCTGGTGCAGCCGGTCCTCGCCTTTCTCGGCGGTCGCGATCATATCCGGCTTGCTTGAGGATCTGGCCATGGCGGGGAATGTAACGAGGCTCGGCTACGCCGGGCAAGCCCGCGCCGTCGTCGTCGACGAGGTGGCTTGGCAAGACGGACCGCCGCAGGTACATATCCGTACAAGTTACGGCGGATTATCTGGAGACGTTCGGCATGGCTCAGGCCCTGGGATTTATCGGTATCGGCAAAATGGGACGGCCGATCGCCGAGCGTCTGGTCGCAGCCGGCCACAGGGTGATCGCGCATGACGCAAAGCCCGACGCATGCGCCGGCTTCGACAGCATCGGCGCGACCGTCGCCGACCTGACGGTGCAGGCGGAAATCCTGTTCCTCAGCGTTCCGACGCCGCCGATCGTCGCCGAGGTGGTGGAGGCGATCGCCGCCGCCCCCGGCCGGACGAGGATCGTCGTCGACCTGTCCACCACCGGTCCGGACGGCGCGCGGGCGGCGGCGGCGACGCTCGCCGCAGCGGACATCACGCTGGTCGACTGCCCGGTCAGCGGCGGGGTCGCCGGCGCGCGGGCGGGCACGCTGGCGCTGATGGCCGGCGCCGACGACGCAGCGGTCGCCCGGGTGCGCCCGCTGCTGGAATGTTTCGGCCGGCTGTTCCATGTCGGCCCGGATGCCGGCATGGGCCAGATGATGAAGGTGGTGAACAATCTGATGTCGGCGCACGCGCTGGTCGTCGCAGGCGAGGCCGCAGCCATGGCGGTCAAGGCCGGGCTCGACCCGGAAACCGTCGTGTCCGTCCTCAACGCCGGAAGCGGCCGCAACAGCGCCACGCTCGACAAATTCCCACGCCAGGTGCTACCCGGCACCTTCGATGCCGGCTTTGCCATGGGGTTGATGCAGAAGGATCTGCATCTCTGCATGAGCCAGGCGAAGGCGATGGAACTTTCGATGCCCGCCTCCGAACTGGTCGCGGAGATCTGGGCGAAGGCCACCGAGGAACTGGGCGGCGATGCCGACTTTACCCGCGTCGTCGAACGCGCCGAGCGCGCGGCCGGGGTGAAGATCCGCAGCCGCGATGCCGCGGTGCCGGCCCATGGCTGACACGGACGGCGTGTGGCAGGTCTATGCGATCCGCTACGCCGTCAATCCCGGCCAGCGCGCGGCGCAGAACTTCATCGGCGGCGACCCGCATGACGGACCGATGCCGCTCGACTACTTCGTCTGGCTGATCCGCTCGGGCGAGCGGGCAATACTGGTCGATACCGGTTTCGACCGAGCGATGGCGGACCGGCGCGGTCGCACGCATCTCGCCTGCCCGGCCAAGACGCTCGCCCGGATGGGCGTCGATCCGGAGGGGATCGAGGATGTGATCCTCACCCACCTCCATTACGACCATGCCGGCAACCATCACCTGTTCCCGCAGGCGCGCTTCCATGTCCAGGACCGCGAGATGGCCTATGCGACCGGGCGCGCAATGGTGCATGGCGCGCTGCGGGCCCCCTACGAAGCGGATGACGTCGCGGCGATGGTCCACCGCATCTTCGCCGAGCGCGTCGCGTTCCACGACGGCAGCTGGGAACTGGCACCGGGGATCGTCTGCCACCGCATCGGAGGCCACACCGATGGCTTGCAGGCCGTGCAGGTCCGCACCGCGCGGGGGCGGGTGGTGCTCGCGTCCGACGCCAGCCACTTCTACGCCAACATGGAAACCGGGCGCAGCTTCCCGCTGGTCTATCATCTGGGCGACATGCTGGAGGGGTTTCATCGCCTGCGCGAGCTTGCGGACGGCGACGACCACGTTATCCCCGGTCACGATCCGCTGGTAATGGCCCGCTACCCGGTACCCTCGCCCGAGCTGGCCGGGATGGTCGCGCGCCTCGACGTACCGCCGATCGGCTGACGGGAGGGGTGGCGGGCCGCCCCTCCCCTCTACCCGATTATGGACGGACCGAGAATTGGATCGCGACCGCACGCCCGCGCTCGGTCACGGCGGCGATGCTGCCGGTCGATCCCGTCACCGGCTGGCGGAACGAGGCGGTCAGCCGATCGGTCAGGTTCTTGCCGATCAGCGCCAATTCCCACCGGCCGTCGGCCGGACCGTAGCCGACCGTCAGGTCAACCTTGGCATAGCCGCTTTGCGACAGGAGCGGATCGGCCGTCGCGGACTGAAAGTAGCGCGACGACCAATAGACCAGCGGGCTGACCCGCAGCGATTGGCCGGCGACCGGAAGCGTCAGCGTGGCGCCGACGTTGCCGCTCCATTCGGGCGCGAACGGCCGGCGCTTGCCCGACATATCCTGCGATCGGCAACCGGCGATGCCTGCCGCGATCGTGCAGGGCGCGTTGGTATAGTCGGTATATTTGGCGTCGAGATAGGCGATGTCGGTGCTGAGCGTCAGAATGGGCGACACGCGATAGGTCACGCTCGCCTCGACGCCCTGCGACCGCGTACCGGCGGCGTTGGCGACGACCGAAGTCGGAACCGCCGTGGTGAAGATCAGCGTCGTTTCCTGCAGGTCGCGATAGTCGCTGCGGAAGATGTCGGCGTTCAGGGTCAGGGCGCGGTCGAGGAACACGCCCTTCAGGCCGAGCTCGTATGCGTTCACCGATTCCGGGCCATAATCCAGCGCGAGCGAATTGCTGTTGTAGCCGCCTGCCTTGAAGCCCTTGGAATAGGTGGCATAGGCCATGACGTCGCGGGCCAGATCGACCTGTACGCCGGCCGAGGGCATGAACTTGTCGTCGGTTCGGGTCGGCCGCGGGAACTGGCCAAGATCCGCGCCGATCACCCGCGACAGCGCGACCTGCGTGGCGAGTGGCAGGACCGCATAGGTCTCGCGCCGGCCATTGATCGCGGTGCCGAAGGTCGAGAGGCGGTCGGTGCTCTTGTGGATGCGCGAATAGCGTCCGCCCAGATTGATCCGCACCCCGTCGATCGGCCGGATCGTCGCCGAGGCGAAGGCCGACAGCGTCTGGCTGGTCTCGCGCAGGTCGTTCTGCGCGGCGACCGGCGTTGCGGCGGTGGTGCCCGTCGCGGCGACCGCGGGGACCGCCCCGAAGGTGTTGAAGCCGAAGGCGGCGGTGCGCAGATACTTCAGCTTGCCGAGTGCCGCATAGCCGCCGACCATATATTCGAAGGCGCCGCCGCTTTCCGACTGAAAGCGGACCTCCTGCGACAGCTGATCGTAATATTCGAACGATTCCAGCGTCTGCCCGTCATATCCGTCGACCACCGGGCTGCGGAATGGGAACGGCACCTGGTTGACGCGGTCCTTGGCGAGATGATGGAAATAGGCGGTGATCCCGGTCAGCGTGCCGCCGCCGACATCCGCCGAATTGGTCCAGGCCGTCTCGACGAAGTCATAGTCGGAGAAGGTGGGTGTCTGATCGCTATGTCCGTCCAGCTTGTCGTCGACGGGCCGGCCGCCATTATAGGCGATGAAGCGGGCGCAGGTGCTGGTCGCGACCAGCGTGAAGGGCGCGGGCGGCGGGCAGCCGATCAGCTCGAACGGAAAGCTGTTCTGCGTGCGGGTACGGCCGATATCGACCCGCAGGTCGGACGTGGCTCCGCTGTCCGGCTCCCAGCGCAGCGACAGCCGGCCCTGCGCGCCGTCCTGTGCCGGACCGCGCTGGTCGCGCCCGACCTTCACGAACCCTTCCATGCCGAAGAACCGCGCGGCGACGCGCGCGCTGAGCGTATCGGTGACGGGCAAGGTCACGCCACCTTCGGCATTATATTCGCCATCGGTGCCGTACAGCGCCTGCGCGTTGTAGCTGAACTCCTGCCGGGGCTTGCGGGTCGTGATGTTGAGCGCGCCCGCGATCGCGTTGGCACCGAAGAAGGTGGTCTGCGGTCCCTTGAGGATCTCGACCTGATCGATATCGAACAAGGCGGCGCGAGTGGCGCGCGACCGCGATCGGTAGACGCCGTCGACGAACGTCGCAACGGACTGTTCGAAGCCGGCATTGTTTCCCGAACCGACCCCGCGGACGTTGAGGAAGTCAACCAGCGCGCCCGGTGCGATGCGGACGTTGGGCAGGCGCACGGCGAGATCGGTCAGCGTCTTGATATTGGTCCGGTCTAGCTGCGCACCCGACACCACAGAGACCGCGACCGGCACGTCCTGCAGCCGCTGCACGCGCCGCTGCGCGGTGACGACGATGTCGGCGGCCTCTGCCTCGGTCGAGACGTCGACGGCGGGCGGTGCCGGGTCGGCGGTCGTCGTAGCCGCCGTCGTCGCGGCATCGGCGGGTGGCGCGCTCGTCTGGGCGGCGGCGGCGGTGCCGCCGATCAGCGCGGCGACGGCCAGAGCGTAGCGTGATGCATTGCCGAATCGATCGATGCTGCTCAGGAACATGTACGCCCGTCCTCCCCTATGCGCAGTATGCTGCGGACTTTGTTGCGGCAAGCCTATACATGTTCGGACAAGTGTCAATCTGTCGAGTGTATCTACCTTTCAACACGTATGGACAACCGTTGACAGCCGGCACGCGGGCCGTCATCTCTGATCGTGGGAGAGCGCGATGACGATGACCTACGCCCCGCCACTGCCGGCGGTCCACGCATGACGCGCACGCTTGTGACGGGGGCGGGCGGCTTCGTCGGCCAGGCGCTGGTCCACGCCCTCGCCGCCAAGGCCGATGGCGAGATCGTTGCGACCGATCTGGCGTTCGCGTCTCCGCCTGCATCGGCCGGGGTTCGGTGGCACGAGGAGCGGCTCGACGATCCGGCCGCGATCGCGCGCCTCTTCGCGTCGCCCTTCGATCGCATCGTCCATCTGGCGACGGTGGCCGGGGTGGGATCGGCGCAGTTCGATCTGGGCCGCGCGACCAACCTCGTGGCGATGCAGATGCTTCTGGAAGCCGCCCGACGCCCCGAAGCGCCGCCGCGCTTCGTCTATGCCAGTTCGGTCGGCGTGTTCGGCCCGCCGCTGCCCGACGCGGTCGACGACGCCACGCTGCCGGTCCCGACCACCAGCTACGGCACGCACAAGCTGATCGGCGAGCTGCTGGTGTCCGACTATTCGCGTGCGGGCCTGATCGACGGGATCGCGCTGCGCCTGCCGGGCATCGTCGCGCGACCGGCCGGCTCCGACACGATGCTGTCCGCCTTCCTCAGCGACATGTTCCATGCGGCGAGGCGCGGTGAGCCGCTGACGATCCCGCTGGCGGGCGAGGACCGAACCTGGGTGATGTCGCGGACGCGCCTGATCGACAATCTGCTCCATGCGCTCGACCTGCCTGCGGAGCGGCTGCCGCAGCGGCGATATTGGACCCTGCCGGCACTGGCGGTGCGGATCGATGCGCTGATCGCGGCGCTGGAGCGCGTCTATGGCCGCGAGCGGGTCGCGGGGCTGACCTGCATTCCCGACGCGGCGGTGCGAAGATCGTTCGCACAGGTCCCGCTGGTTGCGGCGGGTGCGACAGCCCTGGGCTTCCGCGGCGACACGGATGCCGATGCGCTGGTGCAGGCGGTCATCGCTGCGTCACCCGATCTCTCTCCGCAGGGCGCGCTGTGATGCATCATTGGACGGATCTACGCGGCCGACGCGCGGTCGTGACGGGCGGCGCGTCCGGGATCGGCTATGGCATCGCGCAGGCGCTGATCGAGGCCGGTGCCGCCGTGATGATCGCCGATGTCGAACCGGCGGCACTCGACACCGCCGCGGCGGCGCTGGGCATCCCGGCCCGGCATGTCGACGTTCGCGAGCGCGGCTCGGTGGACGAGCTTGCCGCGGCGGCCGCCGCCGCGCTCGGCGGCGTCGACATCGTCTGCAACAATGCAGGGATCGGCCCGGCCGGGCGGATCGAGCATCTGTCGATCTCCGACTGGCAATGGATGCTCGACGTCAATCTGTGGGGCGTGATCCATGGCGTGCAGGCATTCCTGCCGCTGCTGAAGTCCAATCCGGACGGGGGTCATATCGTCAACACCGCCTCGATGTCGGGGCTGGCCGCAGCCCCGTCGCTGGGGGCCTATGCCGTCAGCAAATTCGGTGTCGTGGCGCTGACCGAGGCCCTGTCGGCAGAGGAACCGCGGATCGGCACGACGGTGCTGTGCCCCGGCCCGGTGCGCAGCCGGATCGGGGCCAGCTCGCGCAACCGGCCGGCCGCTCCCGATGGCGGGGCGCTCGTGGATCTAGACCTCGATACGGCCGGCATCTTCGGTCCCGACGGGCCGCCATGGCTGGAACCGATCGCGGTCGGGCGCATCGTCGTCGATGCCATCGTGAATCGCCGCCTCTACGCGATCACCCACCCGCAACTCGCAGGCCGGGTCAAGGCGCGCCACGCCGCCATTGAGGCCGCCTTTGCCGAGGCGGCGGAACGCAAGGAACACGCATGACTCCGGCGTCGTCGATCATCGCTCCCGGCAAGGGCCGCAGCATGGCCGTGGTCCAGCTGCTGGCCGTGCTGCTCTGCCTGTCAATGAATTTGATGGACGGGTTCGATCTGCTCGCCATGTCGTTCACGGCGCCGGCTGTGGCCGCCGAATGGACGATCGCGCCGGACCGGCTGGGCCTGTTGTTCAGCGCGGGCCTCGCCGGTATGGCGGCAGGCGCGCTGGCCCTGTCGCCGCTGGCCGACATCATCGGGCGGCGCCGCACGATCCTGCTCTGCCTGGTCTTCGTCGCGAGCGGCATGATCGGCGCCGGCATGTCGCACTCCTTCGCCCAGCTGTCGGCGGCCCGCATCGTCACCGGCATCGGCGTGGGGGCGATCATCAGCAGCACCGGCGCGATGGTGTACGAGTTCGCGTCCGACCGCTATCGCGGGCTGGCGATGGGAGCGATGGCGGTATGCTTTCCCGCCGGCGCGACGCTGGGCGGCGGCGTCGCGTTGCTGCTGATCGACGGCTTCGGCTGGCGCGGCGTGTTCCTGGCCGGCGGCGCGGCCACGGCGGTGCTGATCCCGCTCGTCGCCCTGTACCTGCCCGAATCGCCCAGCTTCCTCGCCCAGACCGGCCACGCCGCCGATGCCGAGCGCGCCCGAGACATGCTGGCACGGATGGAGCGGCCACTGCCGATCGCAGCACGCCCGGCCGAACGCCAGTCCTTCGCCGGCAAGATCGCGGAGATCGTCGGGCCCGGCCTGCGCCGTTCGTCACTGGCGCTGGGCGGATTGTTCCTGCTGGTGATGCTGTCCTTCTACTTCATCATCAACTGGGCACCGAAGTTGGTGACGATGCTGGGTGCCACCGGACGGGATGGGATCGCGGCGGGACTGTACCTGAATATTGGCGGCATGGCCGGCGGTCTGATCGCGGGGCTGGCCATTTCCCGCTATGGTCTTTCACGGGTAACGCAGGTCGCCGTTGGCGCGATGGGATTGGCTGTCGGGTGGTTCGGGATCGCTGCCAGTGCTGGCGGTGCAATCCTCATCAGTTCGGCGCTCGGCCTCGGCTTCACAATGTTCGCGACCATGGCTTCAATATACATGCTGCTAGCAGCAGCGTTTCCGCCCCGCGTCCGCGTCACTGCGGCAGGCCTGATTGCTACAGCGGGGCGGGTTGGTTCAGTGTTGGGTCCACTGGTTGGGGGATCCCTGCTGGCGGCGGGCCTCACGCCCGAGTTGATCTGCATCCTCCTCGCCGTGCCCGCTCTTATGGCCGCAATGCTGGTTCGTCTGTCGCCACCCCTCGGCGAATAGGCTGTACCAGCAAATGACTATGATACAGATCACATAGTTGGGAGCTACATACGGCAAGGTGTCGCTTAACACTTTAGAATGCGCGCGCCTTCTCGACCCGGAGCTCTCCCGCTCCGTCCGCAACGAGGCCTTGCAAACCAGATCTTAACACCATCGGCGTCGACGATTAGGCGAAACTCTCGGAGATGATTGAAGCTGAGGAGTATCGCCGACCGATCGGCCTGTCCAAACGCCTTGAAGATGCTCAGATCTGCAACCTTGATCGTCGTGCGCCCACATCCTGATCCGATAGTCGCATGGTCCTTAACCTGCGCCATGGGTACCTGTGCCGCCTTGCCGTTGGCGCCGCGATTCGCGCGCAGCGGCACAATGAGGGCCGGAAGGCCGGCGCGCGCGGCGAAGGTTCAATGGCGCGGCTCCTTCGCGCGCCCGTATCGATCACGGCCATATCGGCGGCGCCGTTCAGAACCACCGGGACCGCGAGTAGCACTTCTGTCGCCTTGGTCGCGTTGGTCGGCTTGCCCCACAAGCGCTTAATCTTGAGGCAAGGACCCAGTTGCGGTCGTCAGAAGCCCATCAAGAGTTCCCCGACTTCCGCCTCTTGTTCATCTCGATCAGGACGGCCAGAACTGGCCCGAGCGGCGGAGAAGTAGGATTTGGGCTGAGGGGCAGTCGTTCCTCCACTCTGTTGCGTGTAAGCTCGAGTCCCGCCGCGAACAGCGGACTTTTCAAGGCGATCTTTGCACAGGCCCCCCTACACCGGAGCGTTCCGCTGTCCTGCATCGTTGGGCCTCCAGCGCATTAGATAGGACGGCCATGACCGACGATCCCCGCAGCAGCGAACCGACCAGCTTTCCCGACGAGTCAACCCAGCCCCGACCGGGTCTGGAGCGATCGATGCACACCAAGCCGGATCACGGTGAGCATAGCTATGCCGGCAAAGGAGCGCTCGAAGGCCGAGCCGCGCTGATCACCGGCGGCGACTCGGGCATCGGCAAGGCGGTCGCTATTGCCTACGCGCGCGAGGGCGCGGACGTTGCGATCTCCTATCTCGCCGACGAGCAGGCCGACGCCGTGGATACGCGCACCTGGGTCGAGAAGGCGGGTCGCCGCTGCCTGCTGCTGCCCGGCGACATCCGAGACCGCGATCATTGCGCCGACCTCGTCGAGCGCACCGTGGCCGAGTTCGGTAGGCTCGACATACTCGTTAACAATGCCGCCGCGCAGACGATCAACGAGGACCTGTGCGACATCGACGACGACGAGATGCAGGGTGCCTTCGCCGCCAACGTCTTTGCTATGATCCGCCTCGCCAAGGCCGCCGTTTCGCACATGAAGCCGGGTGCCGCAATTATCAACACGACCAGCGTCCAGGCCAAAGTCGCGACCAAGAACATGATCGTCTACGCGACGACTAAGGGCGCGATTTCGAGTTACACAATCGGTCTTTCCAACCTGCTCGCGCCCAAGGGCATCCGCGTCAATGCGGTAGCGCCCGGACCCGTGTGGACGCCGATCCAGCCGATCGCCAAAGATCCGGACGAGCTCAAGACGCTCGGCCAGAACACACCGCTCGGCCGCGCTGGCCAGCCGGGCGAGCTCGCCGGCGCCTACGTCCTCCTAGCCTCGGCGGAGGGCAGCTACATGACCGGAGCGGTGATCCCGGTGACAGGCGGCATGCCGATGTACTGACCCGACCCGCCTCCCATCTTCTTCGATCCCGACAGGAACATCATGACCGACTTTACCGCTCTCAACGCCGGCCACGGCGGCGAAACCCATCAGGTTGCCGATGACGATCATCCGGTTCTCACCACAAACCACGGCACGCCGATCAGCGACAACCAGAACCAGCTGAAGGCGGGAGCGCGCGGGCCCGTGCTGCTGGAGGACGAGGTTTACCGCGAGAAGATCAACCACTTCGACCACGAGCGCATTCCGGAGCGCATCGTCCACGCCCGCGGCTCGGCCGCACACGGCTATTTCGAATGCACCGAGAGCCTGTCCGACATCACCGTCGCTGACCTGTTCCAGAAGAAGGGCCAGCGCACCGACGTGTTCGTCCGCTTCTCGACCGTCGCGGGCGGTGCGGGGTCGATCGACACGCCGCGCGACGTGCGTGGCTTCGCGGTCAAGTTCTACACCCGGCAGGGCAACTGGGACCTCGTCGGCAACAATATCCCCGTGTTCTTCATCCAGGATGCCATCAAGTTCCCCGACCTGATCCACGCCGCCAAGATGGAGGCCGACCGCGGCTACCCGCAGGCCGCGACCGCGCACGACACCTTCTGGGACTTTATCTCGCTGATGCCGGAGTCCACCCACATGATCATGTGGGCAATGTCCGATCGCACGTTGCCGCGCACCTTCGCCAACATGGAGGGGTTCGGCGTTCATACCTTCCGCTTCATCTCGAAGGAGGGGAAGAGCACCTTCGTCAAGTTCCACTGGAAGCCGAAGGCGGGTCTCGCCTCGACGATCTGGGACGAAACGGTAAAGATCGCCGGTGCCGATCCCGACTTCCAGCGCCGGGACCTTTTTGAGCGGATCGAGCGCGGCGATTACCCCGAGTGGGAGCTCGGCGTGCAGCTGTTCGATGAGGAGTTCGCCAACAGCCAGCCCTACGATGTACTTGATGCGACCAAGATCATCCCCGAGGAGGTGCTGCCGGTCCGCATTGTCGGCAAGATGGTGCTCGACCGCTATCCGGACAACTATTTCGCGGAGACTGAACAGGCCGCGTTCGTGCCGAGCCACGTCGTGCCGGGCATCGGCTTCTCGAACGACCCGCTGCTGCAGGGCCGCCTGTTCAGCTACACCGACACGCAGCTGTCGCGGCTGGGCTCAGTCAACTTCCACCAGCTGCCGATCAACTCGGCCAAGGGCCGCGCCGAGGCGGCCGGCTGCCCCTTCATGAACCAGCAGCGCGACGGTCACATGCAGATGGCGGTGCCCAAGGGCCGCGCCAACTACGAGCCCAACAGCCTGGCGAAGGTCGGCGAGCCGGGCGGCGCGCGCGAGGACCCGGACGGCGGCTACAAGACCTTCCCGTCGGAAGAGCAGGGCCAAAAGCTGCGCATCCGGCCGGAGAGCTTCGCAGACCACTACAGCCAGGCACGGCTGTTCTTCCGGTCGATGGACCCGGCCGAGCAGGCCCATATCGCCTCGGCGCTGGTCTTCGAGCTCAGCAAGGTGTCGCTCGAGCATATTCGCACCGCGATGATGGCGAACCTGCGGAACGTCGACGAGAGGCTGGCCAGCCGCGTCGCCGACGGACTGGCGATGGACCTGCCCGACGCCTCGCCGACCGCCGCGCCGGTGCTCGACATGGAGCCGTCGCCCGCGCTCCGCATCATCCGCGGTCCGCTGGAAAAGCACACGCTGGAGGGTCGCACCGTCGGCATCCTGATCGCCGACGGCTCTGATGCCGGTGAAATCGCGGCGGTCACCGATGCGGTCGCCAAGGCCAAGGGCCACGCGCTGCTGATCGCACCCAAGGTGGGCAAAGTGCCGCTTTCGGACGGCTCGGCGGTAGTCGCCGACAAGCAGCTGTTCGGCCAGCCGTCCGTGACGGTCGACGCCTGCGCAGTGATCCTGTCAGCGGAGGCGACCGCCAAGCTGACCAAGGAGGGCGCTGCGGTGCAGTGGGTGATGGACGCGTTCGGCCATCTCAAGGCGATCGGCTACAACGCGGATGCCAAGCCGTTGCTCGACAAGGCGGGTGTCGAGCCCGGCGATGGCGTCACCGACCTCGCCGGCTTTGTCGAGGCGGCCAAAAAGCGCTACTGGGATCGAGAACCGACCGTCCGGACGCTCGCGTAAATGGAAGACGTGGCTGGCTTATGGTTTCTCAAGCTAGCCACGTCGACCCAGAAGCTGCTCCCAGCTCAGGTTGACGATCTCGTGAGCGGAAGCTCGTTCACTTCAACTATCGGTCCGTGAGCCATTCTGAGCGGAGTCGTCTGGCGCTATCGCGCGTTTGAAGAAGCATGGACCAGAAGCAAACACCCATTCTCGAGGCGCTCGCGACGATGGAGCGAAGGCCGGTCCGCGGCTTCGGCGCTCCGGGACACAACCTAGGCCGAGGGGCGGCGCGCGACGTTCGCAGGCTGCTCGGGTCACGCGTCTTCGAGGCAGACGTGATCACGCCCAAGGGGCTCGATGACCGGACCGAGGGTGCGCACGTCGTCCAGCGAGCCCACGAGATTGCAGCCGAGGCGTGGAACGCTGACTTCTGCCGGTTCGTCACCGGCGGGTCGACGCTGAGCCTCCACATGGCGCTGGCCGCGGTCGCTCGCGCTGGGGATACGGTGCTGTTCGCCGCAAACGTTCACAAGGCTGAGCGAGCTCACGCGTTGGCGGCGGGACTGGATGCTCGCATCGTGCCGGTCATCGTCGACGAGGCTTGGGACATCGAGCACGGCGTCAGCCAGAACGCACTCGCCGCCGCTCTGGATGCCAATCCAGCTGCCAAGGCGTTCGTAGTCGTATCGCCGACGTACTATGGCGTCACCAGCGACATCGCCGCCTTAGTCGACCTATGCCACCACCGTGGCGTACCCTTAATCTGCGATGCGGCCTGGGGCGGCGCTTTCGCTTTCTGTGAGGCGTTGCCGCACGATGCGCTGACCAAAGGCGCAGACGTCGCGGTGTACAGCATGCATAAGACCATGGGTGCGCTGACGCAGGGCTCGGCACTACTTGCGCGTGGCGAGTTGGTCGATCAGCAGCAGCTGTGGATGGCCTACGAGCTATACGAGACGACGAGCCCGTCGGTGCCGATCCTCGCTAGTCTCGACGCTGCACGGCGCGATCACGCCGTCGATGGCGAAGCCACATGGAGCGCAACGATCGCCCGGGCAAAAACTCTGCGTGAACGTATCGCCGCAATCGATGGCCTTCGCGTCCTTGGCGAGCCAGATATCCCGCCTGGAGCCGAGCTCGACCCCACCAAGGTGCTGATCGACGTGTCCGCGCTTGGCGTTTCGGGCTATGCGATCGACGACTGGTTGAACGAACATCACCGGATTTGTGTCGGGCTCTCCGATGGGCGCCATTTGCTGGCGATCGTCTCAGTCGGAACCACATCCAGCGACGTCCGCGCGTTAGCGAAAGGTTTGGCTGACTGCGTCGCACGGCTCCGCTCCGGCGATCTTGACCTGCCGTCCGCCGCAGACGCTCCATGCATCGCGACTTTGTCGACACAGATGGCGATGGACCCGGCCGAAGCCTTCTTCGGGCCGGTCGAGCAGGTCGCGCTGACGGAAGCGGCAGGTCGCATAGCCGCGGAAACCATCGCGCCCGCCCCACCAGGCGTGCCGCGCCTCGTACCTGGCCAGCGGATCACCGCCGAGCATATCGCCTGGCTAGTCGCGAACCGTCATCTCGGCATGTTCTTGCTCGACCCAATCGACCCTTCGGAGAAAACAATCCGGTGCACCGTTGCAGACGCGTTGTCCGCGGATTGACCCAAACTCAGTCATTCGTTGGAGCTCGCGCTGTTCTCGCTTCCGGTCGCCCGTTCATGAGCCGCCCGCTTTGCCTGACTCCTCGCGCGCTTAGTTGCGCTCGGCGCGAGCCTCACTTAATGGCCGCAGCAATCGCAAGGACCCGGTGAGATACCGGGTGGCTATTCCGGCCGCCAATCCGCCGGACAACATCACACATGCAACCTGACTGCGCCGCTCGCTGCGCCATGTGCCCTGATGTGGACTTTCCATGACATTCGATTTCGCTTCCTATCGCCGCCAGTGGTTCACTGACGGCGCCGCCGCCCGCCGCGATGTCCTGGCGGGCATCGTGGTCGCGCTCGCCCTCATCCCGGAGGCGATCGGCTTCTCGATCATCGCCGGCGTAGACCCGCGCGTCGGCCTCTACGCGTCGGTGGCGATTGCCCTAACGATCTCGCTGATCGGTGGCCGGCCTGGCATGATTTCCGCGGCGACTGCGGCAGTTGCCGTCGTCGTGATCCCGCTCGTCCGCGAGCACGGCGTCGAATACCTCTATGCAGCGACGATACTGATGGGGCTCATTCAGATCGCCGCGGGTATGCTGCGGCTCGACCTCGTCATGCAATTCGTATCCCGCTCGGTCATCACGGGCTTCGTCAACGCACTCGCCATCCTGATCTTTATGGCGCAGCTGCCCCAGCTGACCAACGTCGGGTGGGATACCTACGCGATGGTCGCCGCTGGCCTTGCCATCATCTACGGCCTGCCGCGCGTCACCAAGGCGGTGCCCTCGCCGCTGGTTGCAATCCTGATCCTCAGCGCGATCAGCATCGGCATGGGCCTTAGCGTCAACACAGTCGGCGATATGGGCAAGCTGCCCGAAGGGCTGCCCAGCGTCGCTTTCCCGAACGTGCCGCTGACGATCGACACGCTGCGGATCATCCTTCCTTATTCCCTGACGATGGCTGCGGTCGGCCTGCTGGAATCGCTGCTCACCGCACAGATCGTCGACGACATGACCGATACCGACAGCGACAAGCGAGTGGAGTGCGCCGGCCAGGGCGGATCGAACATCGTCGCCGCGATCTTCGGCGGCATGGGCGGCTGCGCGATGATCGGCCAGTCAGTCATCAACGTCACTTCCGGTGGTCGCGGCCGACTGTCGACCTTCGTCGCCGGCGGCTTCCTGCTGTTCCTGCTGGCGGTGCTTGGTCCCTATGTCGGGCGCGTGCCGATGCCGGCGCTCGTCGCCATCATGATCATGGTGTCGATCGGCACCTTCAGCTGGAACTCGATCGCCAATCTGCGCCGTCATCCGCCGACCTCATCGATCGTCATGCTGACGACGGTCGTGGTGGTCGTCGCAACGCGAGATCTGTCGCTTGGCGTGGTCGCTGGCGTGCTGCTGTCCGGCATCTTCTTCGCCGGCAAGGTGCAGCGGATGTTTTCGGTCGAGCGCGAGGAAACGGCAGACGGTATCGGGGCAACCTATCGAGTCACCGGCGAGATCTTCTTCGCTTCGGTCAACCGGTTTACCCACGCGTTTCAGGCGGAGGGGCCGACACGACGGGTAGTGATTGATGTGACCCACGCTCACTTCTGGGACATTTCGGGCGTCGGCGCGCTGGACAAGATCGTCGCCCGCTTGCGTCGTGACGGACGTGACGTCGAGGTGATCGGGTACAACCAGGCCAGCGCCGATCTCGTCGACCGCTTCGCGTTGCACGACAAGACTGGCGTCGAGTTGGGATTGTCGCCGCATTGACCCAGAATCAGACGTTCGCGCCGTCTTCGTTGCTTCTCAACTTCAGACGTTCAGTCATGTTCGGAGCGGGAGTCGTGCAGCCAGCATCGGCGCAGGCCGGGCGGTCGTTAGTTGTCCCGAAAACGATCGAATAACGGGAAAGCGGGGGGCTTCTCGCAACTCACCTGCCGATAGTAATGTGAGAAGGGCGCTCCCACTTCGATCGCCATACGCTTCGCCTTGCCTCCATGTGGGCAGGCGGTGAAGATGCCGGCTCGGGGGTGACGATGATAAATGATCGCGAACACGCGAAGCTCGAACGGCTGACCTTCTTCTCGGACGCGGTGTTCGCCATTGCCATGACGCTGCTGGTGATCGAGGTGCGCCTGCCCGAGCTGCACGCGGCAACCGATCACTCGCTGGCGCAGGCGCTGGTGGACCTGCTGCCGAACTATATCGGCTTCATCATCAGCTTCCTGGTCATCGGACGCTTCTGGACCGGCCACCATCGCCTCATGGCGATGATCGATGCGGCCGATCCGGCGTTGGTGCGCGCCAACCGTCTGCTGCTGATGGCGATCGCCTTCATGCCGTTCCCGACCGCGGTGCTGAGCGACTATTCGCTGCTGCGCGTCGCGATCGGCTTCTACACCGCTTACCTGCTGGTCGTTGGCCTCGCCAACGTTCGGGTCATCAAGGTTGCCCTGCGCCACCTGTCTCGGGACGATCCAGAGGCTACGGAGGACGCCCGCCAACTTCGCCGCTCCATGTGGTCGCCGATCGTCATCGCCGGCGCGGGGTTTGCGGCGGGCATGGTGTCACCAGCGGCCGGGCTGATCGCGATGATCGTGGTGACGCCGTTCGTCCTTCTGATCCTGACCCGGCTCGGCAACCGTGGGATGAGGCCGGTCGAGGCGGGGCAAGGGTGATGGCGTCTGCGTTTCACACCTCTCCTGGACGCACGCCGGTCGTGCGCCCCGAACGGATCGACCGGGTGCTGTCGATCGGCGCGGCTGTGCTGTTCGCCGCGGCCGCAGCCGCGATCGTGCGCGGCCACGCGCAATGGCAGATGGTGCCGCCGCTGATCTGGGTCCACCTGACGACTATCCTCGTCGCGACGGCGCTGACCCCGGTCATGCTCCTGCGGGTAGGCGGCGGCGGTCGTCTGGGGTGCACCCTTGTAGATGGCGGCGAGCATCGCTTGAAGATCGTCGCGCCGCTTCACGGCGTCGTCGTCCGAGATTCGCCGCATACGCAAGTCGGTCAGCAGCGACAGGTACGATTCCCTGATCGGCCACAGCCTCGCCGCCGCATCCCGATGCTTCTGCGAAGTCCCGCCCAGATCGAAGCAGCGCAGCGCGCTTCTGCTGGTACCATCCATCCCGGCCCGGCTCGAACGCAACCTCCTGATCAACCCGACGCACGGGGATGCCTCCGGCATCTCCTATGACCTGCCGGAGCCGGTATGGTGGGACGAGCGGCTGTACGGTTGCGCCTCGGCGATCGCCACATCGTTCCGATAGGCCCGGATTCGCTCCGCGTGCGCAGCAATCTGACGGATGTCCACGCACCCGAGTTCATAGGCCGTCTCGTCCAGCCCCACTTCGGCAAGGCGAGCTTCGAAGGCCAAGCGCCCCTTCTCCACCTCGATTTCGGCCTGCGCGACGGCATCGATCGCGCCGAGCACCTTGGCGCCGGTAATGTCCCTCGCCGTTGCAGCGTTTCGTAGAGCTTCCTCCGCTCCCGCCAGCGCCTCACGCAACGCCTTGATCGATAAGGCGATGGCCGCGCCTTGCCTCGGCTGTTCTGACGGCGGCTTCGGCGAGGTCGGCCGTCCGCACAGCGCCGTCGAGGCGCTCGCGGGCAGCGCGCATCTCTGTCTGGAGCGCACGAGAATCGCCTTCGCCGTGTGCGGGAGACGGATGCTCCGCGCTCCCGCAGACAGGACAGGGTTCGCCATCGGTCAGGTGCATACTCGCCAGAACCTGCGCCTGCGCGTTGATGAAGGCCCGTTCTGCGGCGGTCGCTCCCAGGCGTGGAGACGACCGCGAGCGATGTGTCGGTGTCGAGGTAGAGGCCGGACTGCCGGAGCTTTTCGAGCTGACCTTGGTGAACCGCTTCGGCGATTTTCAAGAGCCAGCGTTGCTCGATCCCAAAGACCGCCTTCTGGTCGTCCGTCATGCGCGCAAACTGCGGTATCAGTTCCGCGCGCAGCGCCTCGCGGAGTTCCGGGCTCATCGGCGGCAACGGCGCATTGTTGCCAGACTTCAAACCAAGGACCTCGAACCGGTCGGCGATCTTTCTCTGCACCCCTTCCGTATCGAGCTGATACTTTTGCGTGAACGAAACCTGCAAGACGAAGAATGCCATAAAGTGGCGGTAGCTATGGTTGCTGTGCATCTTCTTCGGCTTTTCCCAGCCGTTCTCGACTATGTGACCCTTGCCAGCCTCCTCGAACGCCAGAATTGCTAGGCTAAGCGCTGAGCCTGCGCTGCCACTCTCCTGCAGCAGACGAGCATCGTTCAGAAGCCGCTTCACGTTGCTGATGATAGCCGCGAGCGCTGTAGACTTCGCGTCGTTTGCTGAATGGATCATCCCCTCCACCACATCTGTGTCCGCGGCCCCATCCATGCTGATGAACGTGAACGACTGTACTCATCGCGGATGACCATATGAAGGCCAGACAGGCGGCTAGCTCAACGCCACGCGTCAACACGCCAGGGAACGAGACTGGAAGTGATCCCGTATTCAACTGAATGTACGGCCGAAGCTGGCGAGCGGACAGGGTGGGCTGATCGGCCGATCGTGGTTCAGGTCGCCGCCCGTTTGCCGCTTCGCCTCACTGGCTTTCGCCACTAAGGGTGCGACCAGGGGGCTTGCATGGCGCTTGACCTTCAACAGGGTCATATCCGAGAGCTGGTTCTTCAATCGCTGGCCGGGGAAGACCAGATCGCTGCACGGCGCGCGGAGGGCTTCGGCGCGCCGGAACACGTCGACCGCTTCGGGTGCGAGGGGCACATGGTGAACTTTGCCCATCTTCATCCGCTCGGCCGGGACGGTCCACATGCCGGCTTCCAGATCAACCTCGTTCCAGGTCGCGCCGCGTATCTCACCGGAGCGCGCCGCTGTGAGGATCAGGGCTTCCATGGCGAGCCTTCCCACCGACGATCGCTCACGCAAGCGGGCGATCAGCTTAGGCACGTCGGTGAATGGCATGGCGGCGAAATGGCCGGCCTTGCGGGGCTGCCGGGGCAGCCCTTTCGACAGAGAGCGCATCGGTGCTTCGGTCGGGCGATAGCCCTTGGCGTAGCTCCAATCGAGGACGGCACCAATGCGCTGGCGGACGCGTCGGGCAGTCTCCGGTTTGGCGAGCCAAATGGGAGCGAGGACGTCGCGGATGATCGGGCCTTCGATGTCGTTGACCAGCCGATCGCCGAGTTTGGGGAAGGCGTAGGTGGTCAGCGTGTTGATCCATTGATCCTGATGCTTGCCGTTCTTCCAGGCGGCTTTGTGCTCCTCGTGCACGAGCGTCGCAGCCTCGCGGAAGGAGGGGACCGGGTCTTCAACCTTCTTGCGTTCGGCGATGGGATCGAACCCTTGAGCAATCTGCCGCCGCAGCTCGGCCGCCTTAACGCGGGCCTCGGCGAGGGTTAGCACCTTGAGCGATCCGAGTCCGATGTCGCGACGCTTCCCGTCGATCCGTGCGCGGAGCATCCAGCTCCGTGCGCCGCCGGTCGCGACGATCAGCATGAGTCCGTCGCCGTCCGTGTACCGGCCCGGCTCCGTCAGCGTCTTGATCTTCATGGCAGTGAGCTGGCCCATCGCACCTCTCCTTACCCACCATTTTTCCCACCAACGGTGGTGGGAACGGGTGGATGGCTGCGGATGCGAGCGGACGCTCCAACAGCCAAGAACTGGCTGTTTTTAGCGGGTTTAGCTGGATTTTAGAACGCCCGAAAAGGGCGCAAGTGGCGGAGCGGGAGGGATTCGAACCCTGGGTCCTAAGACGCTTATTTCGGCACTGTCTCGGCCACCGTCTCAAGAGCGAGTGCCCCCTGTGGTGCCCCCCCCCTTCTGTCGATTGGTGCCCAGCAGCTGGGCACATGAAACTTTTATTCGGCTGGCTGGTCGGCCTGATCGTTGCCGGCGTCGGCAGCGCCCGCTTCGTCGCCTTCTGCCTCAAGCTCAAGTTGTAGCTGATCGTAGTCGTCGTCGTCACCGCCGTAATCGATCTCGACCTCGCCCATGTCGACGCTGCCCAGCGCATCGATGACCTCCACCCCGATGACCTCGAGCTGGTCAGGGGCGCCATCGATGGCGCCGGCTATAGTGAGGAGCACGGAGGCCTCGAAGGTTTCCTCGGACGAGGCGGAGGTGCCTCCCATGCTGAGTTCCTCTCGATCAATGCTGTCCCAGAGGTAGAGCGAGAAGTCGGCGTTGGCCGTCGCCGAGATTTCCATCTCAACGCGCACGACCGTCTCGTCTGCGGCGAGACGGACGATCGTCATCGCATACTGCTCCCCGGCCTTCACGAGCTCGAAGCTGCCGAACTTGAGTTCGGTCTGATCTACCTCGTAACGGATCGAGGACCAGGCCTCCACGTCGAACTCCCAGTCGACAAGCGCATCCGACAGCTGGTCGTTGATCGACGCTTTCGTCTCCTCGAGGGCGCCATCGTCGATCGCCTGCAGAAACGCTTCGATCGCTACGGTGGCAGCCTCGGTGTGCTGCTGCACGATTCCCAGCGCGGCGGCTAGGTCGCCCTCGACGAAGACGTGCTCCGATGCCTCGGCGAACGCCTTCCAGCCGTTGTCGCCGCTGGCCGCCAGGATGGTCTTCCCGGAGGAGCGCGCCCATTCCTGGAGGCTCAGTAGCGCCAGTGCGTCCGGGAATTCGTGTTTCTTGTCGCCCGTCGCCTCGAACGGTGCGGTGGTCTCGAAATACGATTTCACCAAGTCGTCGATGCTGCACAGCTTGGCAGGAACAGTCTCCGCCCCGGTGGCTTCGAGGAAAGCGGATAATCGCTTGCGCGCAACGGCGCGGGAATCCTTAAGCGCCGCGACCGCCGCCTCTCGGCTGGGCTCGTCCATGAGACCGGTCGCGAACGCACGGTTCACAGCGGCGAGTGCCATGTCGCGCGCTTTCTTGGTGCTAAGCAGGAGGTGCTTGAGCGTCTCTCGGACGACTATCTCGGAAATGATGAATTCGGTTGGGCCATCCTTGAACTGTTTGAGCTGGGCCAGAAGACCCGCCTCGAAGTCCATCCCGCCCTGGATAACGGCGTTGGTGTCGATCGTGAACGCATCGTAGGGCATCGCTGAACGGTATCAGGCCGTGCCTCGTGTGGCGAGCCGCAAGCAAGCGACGCGAACAACGTCGGGTCGGCTACGCCGCACATCGAGACGGACGCTTCGACCATTCACCGCCGTCGCCAGCTTTTACGGTGTTTTTCGGCTAACCTGACCAGGTGCGGTGCTGCTGAGCCTCGGGACAACAATGCGACAGGATGGAACCACCGACGGTGCGGAAATGAGTCGACGTGCGGCGATGCGTCGCATGGCGCTTGCGTTGGCGGCGATCCCGATCGCGGCATCTTCGAACGGAGCGATCGCCTCGAAGCCGCCACGTCGCCCGACCGTGCTGTTCCTTCATCCGCTCGCCGGGAGCCCCGCGCATTGGCGCCTGCAGATGGCTCACCTGCGCGGCGTAGCGGCTGTCTCCGCCCCATCGTGGCCCGGGCACGGCGACGTTCCGATTCCGAGCGGAGCGCCGTCCTTCGTGGCGCGGCGCTGGCCAAGCGCTTGGAACTGCCAGGTGACAGAAAATTGGTGATGGTAGGCCACAGCGCCGGCGCCTCGATTGCGCTCGCGCTAGCTAACCGACTGGGCGACACCGTCCAGAGTCTCCTCCTGGTCGATCCCAGTGGCGACATGCGTCAGGAGGCACCTGATGAGGCCAAGCGGACCGACGCCTTCCTCGCCGCTCTCCGCTCGGAAGAATATGGCGATACCGTGCAATCATACTGGCGTGGCGCTCTGCGCGACGCGAAGCCCGCGACCGCGGCTCTCGACTTGATCGACCGGATCATCAGCGGAGAGATACGCTCTTGCAGCCGGTGTGGACGAAGGCATAGCCAGAGCGGAGGCGGCAGAAGTCGCGATGCAGGTGCCTGGCGAGCGCCGATGAGTGGACGAGGACGGCGTGGGCGCGACAGGATCGACGAAGGGTAAACGCCGCACGGCGGCGAATGGTGGCGAGCCGGCGGCGCGGCTTCGGCCGAAGGCCGGCAACCCGGGTTACGCCGGCTATGAATACCAGATCACCGTGAGCGTCTGGGTCGGGCTCGACCTGATGCTGGTGAAGGGCGCCGCCAGCCAGGTCTCCATCGAACCGCGCTCGGACGAGGACCTGGAGGCGGCGGTCGCCGATCCGGACAGCGGCCTGCTCGAGAGCACCGCGGCGGGTGACGGCTTCGATCTGGTGCTGCAGGCGAAGACCCGCTCCGGCGCACCGTGGACGGCCGCGGCGATCGCCGACGTCCTGCTCGGCAAGGGCAACGATGACGCCAGCAAGGGCGGCAAGCGGAGCCGGCCGCTCGCGATGCTAGAGGCCGATGAGCGGCGCCGCTACGTCTTCGTGACCAACGAGGCGTCGGGCGACGCGCTCCGGGCGCATGAGGGCGACCACCTATTCGACTTCGCGGAGCCCACCGACCTTCCACCCCACGCCAGGGACGATTTTGAGCCCGAAGCTCGGAAGGCTCTCGCCCAGCGGGTGCTGCTGCTGACAGGTCTAACCGAGGAGGTCCTGCTCGGCCGCATCTCCACGCAGCTGGAGCAGCATGGTCACATTCCACAGGCCAAGCATGCCGAGTGCGTGCGCGACCTGCGCGATCTGGTGCGCGAACGCATCCGCGGCGGACACGGTGGAGTTTGGAACAGGGACGAGCTGGTCGCGGTGCTCGTGGCGCACGGCGGCTCGATCGCGCCGCGGCGCGACATGGATCACTACGTCCGGCCGGCATCTTACGAGGCGATCAAGCGCAAGCTGGAACGCGAGCACGCCGTTGTGATCGCCGGCCCGTCGGGCACGGGGAAGACCTTGACGGCAGACATCCTCGAACTCGAGTTGCGTAGTGGCGTCCCAGCGTTCGAGGTCGTCGGCGAAGAGCATGGGCCCGGGCCGGTCCGACGCTCGCTGTCGGATGGGCGCTCGGTCCTATTCCACCTCCGGGATCCGTGGGGCGGGAACCGGCTTACGCCTGGCGCCGATCGCTGGAGCAGCGAGCTGCCCAAGCTGCTGGAGCTGGCAGGCGCCGGCAAGAAGTTCCTGGTTACCTCTCGTTCCGATGTGCTGGACAGCGCCGGCATCCAGCTGACCCGTGCGCTCGATCCCTACATCGAGTGGATCCGGCTAGAGGATTACACTCCTTCTCAGCTTGCCGAGATATATGTGTAGGGCGGTGACAAACCCGGCCACGGGAGCGCCGGCATAGGTGCCGGTGCGGCGGAGAGAAATCCTGCCAGTGGTAAGCTGCTCCATTTGGG
>NZ_BMIH01000008.1 GCF_014641735.1 Sphingomonas metalli
CGACTATGCGCCGACACGCGGCGAGCAGGACCATGCCCGCGCGTTCGCCGATCGGCGCGAGATCCGGTTCCCGGAACTCGCGCGCCAGGTGGTCGGACATGTGCGCGACAAGGCGCGGGGCATGTTCGCGGGGTTCAAACCGAAGCCCGCGATGGAGAAGGCAGCGGCACCCGAGCGGGGCGGGGCGGCGATCGGCGCTGACCGTCCCGACCAGGCCAGAGCGATCGGACACTATGCCCGTGCCGCCGGCGATATCGCCCGGCAGAGAGCCAGGGACTTGCCCGTGCTGCCCTATCAGGAAGACGCGCTGCGCAAGGCTGGCGCAGCGCTGGACGCCGTCCGGCCCGATGCCGCGCGTGATCTCGCCGCGGCGATCCGGCGCGATCCGTCGCTGATCGAGCAGGCATCGGGCGGCAACACGGGCGGTGCGGCGCGCGCGATGGCCGAGGAGCAGCGTATCCGGCTTGATCCGGACGCACGCGCCGATCGGTTCGTGACGGGCTGGCAGGCGATGCAGCGCCAGCGTGCCAGCCTGGAACGGGCCGGCGACCATGAAGGTGCGGAGAAGACGCGCGGGCGCATGGCGCACGCGGCGGGCGGGCTTGCCCGCGATCCGCAACTTGAGTCCGCGCTGCGCCGTCGTGCGCCCGAGCTGGAAATCAGGATCGAGCGTGAGCGGTCGATCGGCGATGCGCTGGCGCGATCGATCGGGCCGGCGATCGACCGTGACAGGGGCATGAGCCGCTAGAGTTCGTGCTTTCGGATACGAGAAGGAGGCGGGATGGACGAGGAAGATCATGAACGGGATGCCGCGGCCGAAGCGTTCGAAGGCGTGCGCGGCGAGCTGGCGTTGCTCAGGCGCGCGATCGAGGGGATCGCGGCGCGCGACGATCGACCCGAGCCGCCCGATTATGGCGAGACGCTGGGCCAGATCACGAAGCTGGCGAACGCCACCCTCCAGCGCGCCGAGTTCATGCGGAAGGCGATCGAGGAGGAAGCGGTCGCCCGCCAGGTCGCCAACCGCATCACGGGTGCCGTCGCCGAGGATCGGCAGGCGGTGAAGACCGCGGCCGGCGAGCTGCGCGACGCCACGCGCGCCCTGCAGGGCGTCGCGGCATCAGCCCGTCGCGGTGACGAACAGAACCGATGGCTGGTCCGGGCGACGATCGGCGGGATCGTCGTCGGCATGATCGTATGGGTAGTGTTCGCCGGCATCGTGGCGCGTTCAGTGCCGACAGGCTGGCAATGGCCGGAGCGGATGGCGGCGCGCACGCTCGGCATGCCGATGTGGGAAGGCGGGCAGCGCATGATGCGGACCGCAGCGCCGGATGCCTTCGCCAATATCGCCGCGGGCGACCGGATCGTCACCGATAATCGCAAGGAACTGGAAGTCTGCCGCAAGCAGGCGCTCAGGGCAGGCGAGAAAGTGCGCTGTCCGATCCGGATTGGGCCGAAGTAACCACGGCTTCAGGGGGCGGAATTTGTCGTTGGTTTATCCGCCCCGCGTGCGTGGTGCCTTCGGTGTGAACAATGGCTGCGCGGTCAATTTTTCTTCCGCGTCACATTGCGCGGGAGGCGGGATGGAAGGATCGCGACGCAGGCGGTCGATTTCGGCGCGTGCCGCAGCGAGGTCGCTTTGGAATACCGGCGAGCTTTGGACCGCGGCCAGGGTCGCGGAAGCAGTCATGAGGCCGGCATCTACCGCACTGCGATTATGGACGCCGCAGATGATCCGGCTTTCGCCATAGGCCCGCCCACGCGCCGCAATGGCCGTCGCGCGATCGGGCATGAGTTCGGCGAGCAGCGTCGCCCAGGTCCAGCCATAGGTCGTGTGTCCGGACGGATAATCGGGGCTGTCGGCAAGCTCCGTCGCAGGCTGGCAGATACGACCGCGGTCGAGCTGATAGGGCCGCGGATGCTTGTAGAATTGCTTGGCCGTGTTGGAGCTGCGCTGCGTGTCGCGCGCCGCGCGCATGACGACGGCCAGTGTTTTGGGGGCATTGCCGGGCGTGAGGGTCACACCCGCCGCGCAACTGAAATCGCGCATCATGTCTTCGGGCTTCAGCTTCACGTCGTTGACGGCCAGATCCCAACGCGGCGTGCCGTAGAAGCTGCGCGTCTTGCGAAACGTCTCCCGATCGGCCTTGTAGCGGGGATCGTCCTTCGTGGGCGCGGGAGGCAGGACGCGCAGGATGTCGAAAGCATCGGGAGCCAGATAGCCGCTGATCGCAGCACTGGCGCGACCGGGCACCGGTAACTGGGCCAGGGCCGCTACCGATCCACAGGCCAGAGCCACGATTGAAATAACCTGTCCGAGCTTTTTCATCCGTATCATCTCTCTTCCTGGAGGCGCGACGCCGCCTCGTTCGGATGCCAGCCCCGACTTGGCCGTTCAGGCGGCGCGGCAGGCGAGCAATTCGTCGGCAAGGGGGTGACACAGTTCGGCCCGCCCCTCGCAACAGTCCTTCACCAGAAACAGCATGAGTCCGCGCAGCGCATCGAGATCGGCCCGGTAGATGATCGAGCGGCTGCGCCGTTCGGACCGGACCAATCCGGAGCGCGCAAGAACGGCGAGATGCGCCGACATCGTGTTCTGGGGCACGTCGAGCTGTCGCGCGACCTCGCCGGCGGGCAGGCCATCGGGTTCATGGCGGACCAGCAGGCGGAAGGTGTCCAGTCGTGTCGTCTGGGACAAGGCTCCCAGACCGGCCATCGCGAGATCGGCGTTCATATCGGGGAGGATGGTTATCGAAGCCTCCGGCGTTTGTCGCTTGTCATGTTTCTGCAACTTGGGATATCTAATAATCCGGATATTACGAATCTATCTTGGATTGTCAAAGGCAGTCCGCTCCGGTCACGCATGACAAGGATCACCATGACGATCTTCTCGCGGCTGCCGATCGCGCTCGCCGCTCTTTCGCTGGCGGCCTGTTCCGACAATGGCGGCGCGCCTGTTCCGACCGGTCAGAACGGCGTCACCGGCGCGGGATCGACCTTCGTCTATCCGATCCTGTCGAAATGGTCGGCCGACTATGCCGAAGGTGGAGGCGACCGGGTCAATTACCAGTCGATCGGCTCCGGCGGAGGGATCGCGCAGATCAAGGCCGGCACCGTCGATTTCGGTGCGTCCGACAAACCGCTGCCCCCGGCCGAACTGGCGCAGGCCGGCCTCGGTCAGTTTCCGTTGGTGATCGGCGGTGTCGTCCCCGTCGTCAATATTGCCGGTATCAAGCCCGGCCAGCTCCGCTTCACCGGCCCGCTTCTGGCGGACATCTATCTCGGCAAGGTGAAGAGCTGGAGCGATCCGGCAATCGCCCGCCTCAATCCCGGCGTGTCGCTGCCGGCGAAACCGATCACCGTCGTCCACCGCTCCGATGGGTCGGGCACGACCTTCAACTGGGTTCATTATCTGAGCCAGATCAGCCCGGCATGGCAGGCCAGGGTCGGGGAAGGCACATCGGTCCAATGGCCGGTGGGCGTCGGCGGCAAGGGTAACGAAGGCGTCGCCGCCTATGTGAACCAGATCCCCAACTCGCTCGGCTATGTCGAGTACGCCTATGTCATCCAGAACAGGATGACGTTCGGGCAGGTGCAGAACGCGGCCGGCAGGTTCGTCGCGCCCAGCGCGGCTTCGTTCCAGGCCGCGGCGTCTCATGCCGACTGGGCGCACGCGCAGGATTTCCACCTCGTCATGACCAATGCGCCCGGTGAGGATGCCTATCCCATCACGGCGACCACCTTCGTCATGATGTACAAGGCGTCGAAGAACCCGCAGCGATCGGCCGCGGCGCTGAAGTTCTTCCGGTGGGCGCTGTCCAAGGGCCAGGCCGAGGCAACCGCCCTCGATTACGTGCCGTTGCCGCCCGATCTGGCGAAACAGGTCGATGCCTATCTGACCTCCACGATCAAGTAGCGGCGGGTCGAGGGCACCGACATGGACGCCTCTGTCATCACGCAGCCGGACGCGCCCGCGTTCCGACCGCGCCGCGCACACGCGGCGACGCGCGGCGATCGTGCATTTCGCTGGCTGACCGCCGGTGCCGCGTGGCTCGTCCTTTTCGTGCTCGTCGCGGCTGCCGCCTCGATGGCGTGGGGCGGGCGGCTCGCCTTCCGGACCTTCGGCTGGGATTTCATCACCGGCAGCGATTGGGATGCGGTCGGGCAGCGGTTCGGCGCGCTGGTGCCGATCTACGGCACGCTCGTCAGCTCGGCGATCGCGATGCTGATCGCGGTCCCGATCAGCCTCGGCATCGCGATCTTCCTGGCCGAGGTGGCGCCGCGCTGGATACGTGGTCCGATCGGGCTTGCGGTCGAACTGCTCGCGGCCATCCCGAGCATCATCTACGGCATGTGGGGACTGTTCGTGTTCGCGCCGTTCATGGCGAACCACATCGAGCCGTGGCTGACCGAACGGCTCGGTCCCCTGCCGATCCTCGGTCCCCTGTTCAGCGGCCCCCCGATCGGGATCGGGATGCTGACCGCGGGCATCATCCTCGGGATCATGACGATCCCCTTCATCTCCTCGGTGATGAGAGACGTGTTCCAGGCGGTGCCGCCCGCCCTTCGGGAATCGGCATTCGCGCTCGGTGCAACGCCGTGGGAGGTCGTCCGCAAGGTGACGATCCCGCATACCCGCTCGGCGGTGATTGGCGCGATCTTCCTCGGGTTCGGACGCGCGCTCGGCGAAACGATGGCGGTGACGTTCGTGCTGGGGAACGCGCACGATTTCTCCGTCTCGCTCCTGATGCCGGGCAATTCCATCGCAGCGGCCATCGCCAACGAGTTCACCGAGGCGGATTCGGCGATCTACCTGTCCGCGCTGATCGCGCTCGGCTTCCTCCTCTTTGTCGTCACGTTCATCGTGCTCGCCATCGCCAAGCTCATGCTGGTGCGGGTCGAGCGGAAAGCCCGTTGATGCGCTCGATCGTCCGACGCCGGAAAGCGGTCAACGCCGCGGTGCTGATCGCAGCGACCGCGGCGACCCTGTTCGCGCTGTTCTGGCTGGTGTGGATTCTCTGGACCACCGTCAGCCAGGGTTTCGCAGCGCTCAGTCCCAGGCTCCTGACCGAGATGACGCCGCCTCCCGGTGCCGATGGCGGCCTCCTGAACGCCTTTTTCGGCAGCGCGGTGATGATCGGCCTCGCGGTCGTGATCGGCACGCCGATCGGCATTCTCGCTGGAACTTACCTCGCCGAATATGGCCGGCGCTCGAAGCTAGCCGAGACGATCCGCTTCGTGAACGATATCCTGCTCAGCGCGCCGTCGATCGTGATCGGCCTCTTCGTCTACGAGCTGGTCGTGCGTCCCGCCGGGCATTTCTCGGGCTATGCGGGTGGTCTCGCGCTCGCGATCATCCTGGTGCCGGTCGTGGTCCGCACCAGCGACGAATCCCTGCGTCTCGTCCCCAACCAGTTGCGCGAGGCGGCGCTGTCGCTGGGTTTGCCGCAGTGGAAGGTCGTAACCCACATCGTCTACCGATCGGCCGCGACCGGCGTCGCGACGGGCGCGCTGCTCGGCATCGCGCGGATCAGCGGCGAAACCGCGCCGCTGCTCTTCACCGCGCTCAACAACCAATATTGGACCGCTGATCTTGCCTCGCCGATGGCGAACGTGCCGGTGGTCATCTTCCAGTACGCGATGAGCCCCTACGAAAGCTGGCACGCGCTGGCCTGGGCGGGCGCGCTCGTCGTCACCGCCTTCGTGCTCGCGCTCAGCATCCTGGTCCGCGTGCTGCTCCGACCGAGGACATATAAATGAGCGTCCGGCTCGATCCCGCACTCAAGGCGATGGCGATTCCGGCCGATCGCCCGGTCAAGCTCGCGATCCGCGATCTCGAATTCTTCTACGGCAAGCACCGGGCGCTGAACGGGATCAGCTTCGACATTCCCGAAAACGGCATCACGGCGATCATCGGCCCGTCCGGTTGCGGCAAATCGACGCTGCTGCGGACGATGAACCGCATCTACGAGCTGTATCCCGACCAGTCGGCACGCGGCGAAATCCTGCTCGACGGCGATAATCTGCTGCGGGCCGGCGTCGATCCGGAGGGGCTGCGCGCGCGGATCGGCATGGTGTTCCAGAAGCCGACGCCCTTCAATCTGTCGGTATACGACAACGTGGCCTTTGCGCTGAAGCACTACGAGCGCCTGTCGAAAGCCGAGACGCAGGAACGGGTCGAACGCTCGCTGCGCCAGGCCGCGCTCTGGGACGAGGTAAAGGACAAGCTCAATCGTTCGGCGCTGGCGTTGTCCGGCGGCCAGCAGCAGCGGCTGTGCATCGCACGTACGCTGGCGGTGCGGCCCGAGGTGATCCTGCTCGACGAGCCGACATCGGCGCTCGATCCAGTTTCGACGGCGAGGATCGAGGAGCTGATCGTCGAGCAGGCCCGCGAGTTCACCTTCGTGATCGTCACGCACAATCTGCAACAGGCGGCCCGCATCGCCGGTCGCACCGCTTTCATGCTCGACGGCGACCTGATCGAGATCGGCGACCATGATCGCATCTTCCTCAATCCCCAGGATGACCGCACCCGTGATTACGTCACCGGGCGGTTCGGCTGATCGGAAACGTGCATATGACCGAGCAGGCAGGTCCACGCCACACGCTTCACTCCTATGACGAGGAGCTGGACCATATCCGCCTACTGATCCGCGACAGCGGACAACTGGCCGGCCGACAGCTTCTCGGTGCCGTCGATGCGATGGTGCGCCGCGATTTCGTCGGTGCCGCTGCGATCGTGGCGGCGGACGAGGAAATCGACCGGTTGCAGGCGGCGACCGAACAGCAGGCGATCAGAACGATCGGGCGGCGCGCACCGATGGCGGACGACCTTCGCGAGATCATCTCCGCGATCAAGATCGCTGGCGAACTGGAGCGGGTCGGCGACTATGCCAAGAACATCGCCAAGCGCGTCCCCGTCATCGGCGAGACGGCGCCGGTCGCCCCGGCGGTCATCGTTCCCGAGATGGCGAAACTCGTCGTGAGGATGATCGACGATGCCATTGCCGCCTATATCGGACGCGATGTGGCGCTGGCGAAGCAGGTGATCGAGGCGGACACCGCGGCGGACGAATTCTATAACAGCCTGTTCCGCTCGCTTCTCGTCCACATGATCGAAAACCCGCGGCAGACGACCCAATCCGCGCATCTGTTGTTCGTCGCCAAGAACCTCGAACGGGTCGGCGACCATGCGACCAACATCGCCGAAATGGTCTGCTACACGGCGACCGGCGAACCGGGCGCATCGCGCGCATCGACGGCCGGCGCGGCCTATGAACCGCTGCCTGCGCCCGCCGATCGCTGAGTTCAGAACCATGCTGTCGAGCGTCCTGTCTGCGATCGCCTTCATTCTGGCGATCGTTGCGATCCTGTATCGGTTTTACAGGTCAGGACACGCACCTCGGCGCCGCTACACCGTGCTCAATGTCATGTGGCCCGGATCGCGGCGCTCCCGCCGCCGGTCACGACGGCGCTGATTTTCCGGTCCAGTATCAGCCTGGCCGGGCCGCGGCGTGGGACCAGTCCTGCGCCGCGCGCTGGACCGGATCCCACGGACTGCTGAGCGGCGGGGTATAGGACAGGTCGAGATCGTTGAGGGCATCTACATCGATGCCGTGGAACAGACCGGCCGCGACGATATCGAGACGCTTCGATACTTCCGCGCCGGCACGCCCCACCATCTGCACGCCCAGCAGCCGTCCGGTTTTCACATCGCCGGTGATCCAGACGCCGATCTGGGTCGCACCGGGATAATAGCTCTTGTGATCCCACGCCCCGATTTCGACGGTAAGCGGCTCATAGCCTTCTTCCCGCGCCTCGATGTCGGACAGGCCGGTGCGGGCGATGACCAGATCGTAGAGTTTCAGGCTCTGTGTCCCGACGATACCGTGGAACGTGCGCGAACCGCCGATTGCGTTCTCGCCGGCGACCCGGCCCTGCTTGTGCGCGATCGTGCCGAGCGAGATCCACGTCGGCTTGCCATGCAGGCGATGATGGGTGACGGCGCAATCGCCGGCCGCGAAGATATCGGGAAGCGACGTCGCCATCGTGTCGGAAACGGCGATCGCGCCGCCTTCCCCGAGCGCTATACCGGCGTCGCGCGCAAGATCGGTCGCCGGCCGTACCCCGGTTGCCAATATGACGAGGTCTGCCGGGCGGCGTCGTCCGTCCGTCGTAAAGACGACCAGTCTCTGCTCGACGACCATACCCTGCTCGATCCGCTCGACACCGGCCTGCGTCACGACTTCGACGCCTTCCGTGGTCAGGCGTTCGCGGATCATGGCGCCGATCTCGGAAAACACGCCGGGCATCACTTCGTCGGATCGGCTGAGCAAGGTGACGTGCATTCCCCGTTGTTGCAGCGCCTCCGCCATTTCGATGCCGATATAGCCCGCGCCGATGATCACGGCCTTGCCCGCGCGATGCCGTCGCACGGCATCGAGGACGGCGAGGCCGTCATCGATCGTATGGAGAACGAAGGCGCCGGGCAGATCGGCGCCGGGGATATCGGGTCGAACGGGGTTTGCGCCGGTCGCGACGATCAGTCGGTCGTAGCGCAGCTCGGTCGTATCGCCCGGCCGCTCGATCGATACGCTTTTGCCGGCGGGGTCGATCGCGGTGACGCGGTGCCGCAGGCGCACATCGATGTCGGGGAAGGTCGTGCGGTGCGCGAGCTTCGATGGATCCGGCGTCTGACCGCCGATCAGGTACGGCAGTCCGCAGATGCTGTAGTTGGGATAGTCGTCGGCGAGGAGGACGGTGATCCGCACGTCCTTGCTCAATTCGCGCGCGCGCAGCGCCGCGGCGATCCCGGCATCGCTGCCGCCGATGATGACCAGATGCATCGCCGTCACCTTACCGCCTGCCGCCCGCACCGATCGCGATGGCCGACAGGTCGGTGTCCGGATCGATCGGCACGCCCGCTTCCTTGCGCTCGGAATAGCGGTTCACCAGCGCATCGGCATGGGGGCGGAGCAGGACCGTGAAGCGGACCAGCTCCTCCATCACGTCGACGATGCGGTCGTAATAGCTCGACGGCTTCATTCGGCCGGCCTCGTCGAACTCGTTGAACGCCTTGGCGACCGAGGACTGGTTGGGGATAGTGACCATCCGCATCCAGCGCCCCAGTACGCGTAGCGTGTTGACGCTGTTGAACGACTGCGACCCCGCCGACACCTGCATCACCGCCAGGGTGCGCCCTTGCGTCGGGCGCATGCCTCCCATTGACAGGGGCAGGTGGTCGATCTGGGTCTTCATAACCCCGGTGATCTGGCCGTGCCGCTCCGGGCTGCACCAGACCTGTCCTTCCGACCATAGCGAAAGCTCGCGCAATTCGTGGACGGCGGGATGATCGTCGCCTGTCACCTGATCGGGTAGCGGCAGCGTCGAGGGATCGAAGATGCGTGTCTCGCAGCCGAACAGGCGCAGCAGCCGCGCGGCTTCCTCGACGCACAGTCGCGAATAGGAGCGTTCGCGCAGGCTGCCATAGAGCAGCAGGATGCGTGGCGGGGGATCGTTCGGCCCCAGGCCGGCAGCAGGCCGGTCGAAGGCGAAGCGCCGGTCGAGCGCGGGTAGCGTGTCGGGGTCGGGAAGCGTGCGTAGCGGCATCACAGAACCTTTACGAGATAGGTCGCCGAGGCCGGGCAAAGCGCGGTGAACTCGCGCGACGCGGCGATCGACGAAGGTGCCGACACGCGATCGGCATCGAGATAGCCGATCGCGCGAAAGAAGCCCGAGGCCGTCGTAGTAAGAAGATGGAGGCGTCGCACACCGATTTCGCGCGCCTCTTTCTCGATCGCGGCGACCAGCGGGCGGCCCAAGCCGGCGCGCCGGCGATCGTGAAGGACGACGACCGAACGGAGCAACCGGTCGTCGCCTTCGCCTTCCAACCCCGCGTAGCCGATCAAGCTTTCGGCATCGATGCGGTAGAAGGTACGCCCCGGGTCGCCCAGGTCGGAACTCGGCAGCCCAGCGGCATTCAGGAACCACGCCAGACCATCGAACTGTTCCGGTTCGAGCGGTGCGACAGTCAGCTCCGTCATGGTCGCGTCCGATCAGCGCGGGGCTGTGGCAGGAAACCAGCGCCGCCCGAGCCGCAGCGCCAGATGCACCAGCAGGATCAGCACCGGCACCTCGACCAGCGGGCCGATCACCGCCGCGAACGCCACCGGCGACGCCAGCCCGAACGCTGCGATCGCGACCGCGATCGCCAGCTCGAAATTGTTGCCCGACGCGGTGAAGGCGATCGCGGTGGTGCGCGGATAGTCGGCGTCGATCAGCTTGCCCATGAAGAAGCTGACGAGGAACTGGACGATGAAGTAGATCGTCAGCGGGATCGCGATCCGCACCGCGTCGAACGGCAGGCGCACGACATCGCCGCCCTTCAGCGTGAACATCGCGACGATCGTGAACAGCAGCGCCGCCAGCGTCACCGGCCCGATCCGCGGCAGAAACACGCCCTCGTACCAGTCAACCCCGCGCTTCGCGACGAGCAGCTTGCGGGTGAGGAATCCGGCGAGGAACGGCAGGCCGAGATAGATCAGCACGGCTTCCGCGATGGTCCAGAAGCTCACGTCGATGACGCTCCCTTCCAGTCCGAACAGCGGCGGCAGGACGGTCAGGAACAGCCAGGCGTAGACGCTGAAGAAGGCGATCTGGAACACCGAGTTGAACGCGACCAGCCCGGCGACATACTGGTTGTCGCCCTTGGCGAGCTGGTTCCAGACCAGCACCATCGCGATGCAGCGGGCGAGGCCGATCAGGATCACGCCGGTCATGTACTCGGGTTGGTCGCGCAGGAAGATCACCGCGAGCGCGAACATCAGCGTCGGGCCTATCAGCCAGTTCTGGACCAGCGACAGCGCCAGCACCCGCTTGTCGGCGAACACCTTGGGCAGGTCCTCGTAACGCACCCGCGCGAGCGGCGGATACATCATCAGGATCAGCCCGATCGCGATCGGAATGTTGGTGGTGCCGACCGACATGGCGTGCAGTGCGTTCGGCAGGCCAGTGAAGACGGTGCCGAGGATGACGCCGAGCGCCATCGCGGCAAAAATCCAGACGGTCAGATAGCGGTCGAGGAAGCCAAGCCGCTCGGGTTTGGAAAGCTGTTCCATCAGTTCACCTTCCGGCCGGCATCATCGACCACGCGTTCGCCGTCTTCCTTCGTGAAGGCGCCGCGCTGCTCGGATGGCAGAATGTCGAGCACGACTTCCGAAGGTCGGCACAACCGGACGCCCAGCGGCGTCACCACCAGTGGCCGGTTGATAAGGATGGGATGCGCCATCATCGCATCGACCAGTACGTCGTCGGACAGGCTTTCATCGCCGAGGCCGAGATCGGCATAGGGCGTACCCTTCTCGCGCAGCAGCGCCCGCGGCGTCAGGCCGGCGCGGTCGATGAGATCGACCAGCGTCTCGCGCGAGGGCGGGTTTTTCAGATATTCGATGACCTCCGGCTCGATGCCGGCGTTGCGGATCATCGCCAGCGTGTTGCGCGACGTGCCGCAATCGGGGTTGTGGTAGATGGTGATGCCTTCGCCGGGTGTTTCCGCACTGGCCTGCACGCTCGCGCCTTCGCCTTGCCCGATCTCCCTGAGCTTGCGGCGGACCGCCATGTCGTCGAGGCTGTCGAACGGAAGCGCCAGAAACAGGCTTATCCGGTTGCGCAGATAATGCATGGCGCGGATGAAGGCGTCGCGCTGCCCCTCTCCCTCGACCGCTGCCGGGTCTTCGATTCCCCAATGCGCGCTGGTGGGATGGCCGATCCAGACCGGGCAGGTCTCACCCGCCGCATTGTCGCAGACGGTGAAGATGAAATCGAATTGCGGCGCGCCGGCACCGGCAAACTCGTCCCAACTCTTGGACCGCATGTCGGTCGTATCTACGCCGATCCCGTTCAGGACGGAGATCGCCATCGGATGCACCGCGCCCTTGGGCTGGCTGCCGGCGCTAAAGGCGCGAAAACGTCCTTCCCCGAGCTTGTTCATCAGCCCCTCGCCCAGGATCGAGCGCGCCGAATTGCCGGTACACAGGAACAGCACATTGTAGATTCTGTCGGTCATGGGATCGATACCTTCAGGAGCAGGCGAGTTCCGCCATCAGCGGTTCGCAAAGATCGGGGCGGCCCCCGCAGCAGTCCTTCACCAGGAACAGCATCAGGGCTTGCAGGCGGGCGATATCGACATGCTGGATCATCTGGCGGCCCCGCTTCTCCGGCGTCACCAGACCCGCCGCGACCAGCACGGCCAGATGAGTCGAGAAGGTGCTCTGGCTGAGGCCCGCAGCATCGACCAGCTCGCCGGTCGAAAGGCCGTCAGGCCCTATTTCCACCAGACGCCGGAAGGTCTGGAGCCTCGTCGGGTGCCCCAGCGCGGCGAGGCAGGAAAGCGCGTCTTCATCGGTCATCCATCGCAAATAATCGATGGAACATTGGAATGCAACCATCGTTTTTTACCGATATGAATGTGAGGCATTCAATGAATGACGTGCCGCAGCCCCGTGCGTCCGGAGAAAGTGCGATGACGGAAAAATTGTTGGTATTCCTCGGCTCCGAGCGCGTGTCGGGTCCGCCCAGGCCCGCCCGGCTCGGTGAACGTGTCGTGGCTGCGTGCATGACGCGCCTCGGACGCAGGGATGTCGATGCAGCGCTGATCGATCCGGTGGAGGTCGATCTGCCGCATCCCTTCAAGCCGCATTTCGCTTATTCCAAGGGAAAGGCACCGGAGGCGATGGAACGATTGGCCGAGGAGATCGAAAGCGCGGACGGCTATGTCATGGTCAGTCCGGAATATAATCATATGATGAGCCCGGCGCTGAGCGACCTCCTGAATCATTTCGGCAGCTCGCTCTTCTCCTACAAGCCCAGCGCGATCGTGACCTATTCCGCCGGGCAATGGGGAGGGACGCGCGCCGCGGTGAGCATGCGGACGTTTCTGTCCGAACTCGGCTGCCTGCCCGTCTCCGCGATGATCCATATCCCCCATGCCCAGGATGTGTTCGCCGAGGATGGTGGATACCTCGACGGCGTCGATGGCGACCGATGGGATGGCTATCTCGATCGGACGTTCGATCAGCTATGCTGGTGGGCGAAAGCAGCGCGTGAGCAGCGGCGTCGTGATACCGCGAGACCGGACGCCTATACCGTAAGCGCAAAAGAACGGGATGCGCCCACTGACGATGCCAGCAATATGACAGATAGATGACGTAATCATGAAGTATCGATGGCAAAATCCAAGCCCTAAGCTTCCAAAGAGTCACTAATCGATCATTGCAGTTCCATAACGCCTCCCGGGAAAGCTCGAATTCGAGCGTATGCCATCATCCCCGGGGGCCTCGCCATGAATACTCGCAAAGCCATACTCCTCCTGACGTCGGCGCTTGCGTTGGCAAGCTGCGGCGCAGACGATGTGGCGTCTCCTGGCGAAGGGACCATCGTCGTTCCTGGCGGTGGCACACCAACCCCGTCGCCCACATCTGGTCCTTCTCCGACGCCGACGCCAAGTGCCGGTCCGGCAGCCGACTGTCCGACCGGTTTCACCAATGCAGGCGTCATCGCAAACCTCCGCAACTGTCAGATCAGCGGTCGCATTAACAGCAACATCTCGCTCGCGAAGCGCGCAGGCACGATTTACTCGCTGTCCGGACGCGTCGATATCGGCACCGATGTTGGCGGTGACGGCGCGGCCAGCGGCGGTGTTTCCGCCACCATTTCGGTCGATCCGGGAGTGGTGGTGTTCGGCTCTTCGGGTCTCGACTTCCTTGTCGTGAACCGCGGTTCGCGTATCAATGCGGTAGGTACCTCGACGCAGCCGATCATTTTCACCTCTCGTCAAAACGTCGAAGGCACCGCGACGGATACCTCGCAGGGTCAATGGGGCGGTATTGTCGTGCTCGGTCGCGCCCCGATCAGCGATTGCTTGTCGGGGGCAACCGGAGGATCCGCCAACTGTCAGCAGCAGGTCGAAGGCGTCACCAACGCCTTTTACGGTGGCGCTCAGGCAGCCGAGAGCAGCGGATCGCTCCAGTATCTTCAGGTCCGCTATTCGGGCTTCGAGCTGGCACCGGGCAACGAACTGAACGGTATTACCCTCGCCGGCGTAGGTTCCGGCACGACCATCGACCACATCCAGGTCCACAACAGTTCGGACGACGGCATCGAGTGGTTCGGCGGTCGGTCGAACGCCAAGTACCTCGTCTTCACCGGCGAGGATGACGACAACCTCGACACCGATCTGGGCTACAAGGGGTTCATTCAGTTCGTGATCGCCGTGCAGCGCGCCGGCGGCCAGTCGGGCGATGCGATCATCGAGGCCGACTCGAATGGGAACGAGGACGCGCAGCCGCGTCAGAACACCCGGCTCGCAAACTTTACCTTCATCCATCGCAGTACGCTGGCCGCTTCCGTCAACGCGATCCTGCTGCGGGGCGGCACCGACTATACGCTGGTGAACGGGATCGTCACGTCGCCGCGCAACTGCCTCGACGTCGATGGCGCGACCACCGTCCAGGCTGCTGATCCTGCGAAGGACGAACTCGGGCCGCCGGTTGCCCGCTCGGTGGTCTTCTCGTGCGCCAATCCCTACACCGATGACGGGAACGTCGCCGTGTCGTCGATCCAGGCGTTTTTTGAGGCTGCCGGGACCAATAATCGTCCGACGTTCACGAGCAGCCTGACCAACGTCTTCGTGAACGGTGCGAACGAGACAGGGGTGCCTGCGTTCGACGCCGCGACACTCGGCAGCTTTTTCACGACCACCAATTATATCGGCGCGGTCCGTGACGCGAACGACACCTGGTATCGCGGCTGGACATGCGATTCCGGCACGGCATCGTTCGGCAGCAACGCATCCTGCACGTCGATCCCCGCTCTCTAAGTCGAATCTCGACGGGGGGTCGGCGATGCGACCCCCCGATCCAATGAAAAGCGTTCCCGGGGGGACTCATGACCAAGCAGTTCGGGCTTAGCGCTCTTCTTCTACTCTCGACCGGCCTCGTCGCGCCGGCGGCGCTGGCCCAAACCACGGGCAGCGGCACTACCACCGGAACAGGCGGAGCAACGGGCGCCCCGCCTCGGGCGTCCACGCCGGATGCGGGAAGAACGCAGACATCTACTCCGGACGCAGGCGTAGCCCAAACGCAAGATGGCAATGCTCCGGGGACGCAGGAACAGCCTGTCGATATTTCCGCGCCGGGCGCGATGGAGGATATTGTCGTTGTCGGTCGGAACGTGCCCGACCTGGTTCGGCGTACCCCGGAAGTTGTTTCGGTGCTCTCGACGGCAGACATCGCCCGCACGGGTGAAGGCGACATTGCCGGCGCACTATCGCGCGTCACCGGCCTCAGCGTTGTCGGGAACGGCTTCGTCTATGTCCGCGGTCTCGGCGATCGCTACTCGCTTGCGTTGCTGAACGGGTCGCAGCTGCCATCTCCGGAACCGCTGCGCCGGTCGATCCCGCTCGACATCTTCCCGACCAGCGTCCTCGCCAGCGCGCTTGTTCAGAAAAGCTATTCGGTCAACTACCCAGGCGAATTCGGGGGTGGCGTGATCAACCTGACCACCCGAGCCGTGCCGGACAAGCCGTTCCTGTCGATCAACGTCAGCGGCAGCGGAGATACCGAGACCACCGGCCTGTTGGGCTACACTTACTACGGCAGCCCTACCGACTGGACCGGGTTCGACAACGGCACCCGCAGCACGCCGGCCCCACTCGCTGCGGCGCTCAGCTCGGGCAATCTCATTGTCGAGGGACAAAATTTCACGCGCCGTCAGATTCAGGATATCAACGCGAGCCTGGTCAACGCACGCACCACGGTCGTTCAGCGAAACGGCGATATTCCGGCAAACTTCGCGATCGATGTGAACGGGGGCTTTGCCCGCGACATCGGCGACGTGCGCATAGGCATCATCGCCGCAGCCGGGTTGAGCAACACCTGGCGCACGCGCGATGCGACCCAGCAATTCAGTGGCGGCTTCGTCAATGGCGAGCTGACCCCGACTGTCGATTTCCGCGCGGTCCTTACCGACAACCGCATCGTCGCAAATGGCCTGCTCGGCGTCGGCGCGGAGTTCGGCGAGAACAGGATCCGCTGGACCAACCTTTATATTCGCGACACCATCAAACAGACGCGCCTCGCCCGCGGCACCGACGCCGAGGGGTTCGACGGCACGACGCCGATCATCGATCAGAATACGCGTTGGTTCGAGCGTCAGCTCATCGACACCCAGCTCGTGAGCGAGTTCAAGTTCGATGATTTCGGTCTCGATTTTCGCGGTAGCTATGCCAACTCCCAGCGCGAGTCGCCGTATGAACGAACCTTCCGCTATCTTTTCGACAGCAATGTCGGCGATTTCGTCAATAATCTCGGTCAGGCAGGCAGTGCTCGCGTATCGTTCAGCGACCTGAACGAGAACGCCTATAGCGCCGGCGTCGATCTATCGTACAAACTCCCGACCGCCACGCCGATCACGCTTACGGCAGGCTATGCCTTTAACGACAACCGGCGCAATTCGGTTCGCCGCGACTTTCGCTTCCTTTCCGCGGACGGTGCGCTGCCATCCACCGTGGCGCAGGAAAGACCTGACTATCTGCTGTCCGACTATAACATCTACACATACAACATTCTGCTCCAGGAAACCTCGGGGCAGAGTGGCGCAGCCGCCTACGATGCGGGGCTACGTGTCCACGCTGGCTACGGCCAAATCGTTGCGTCGGTCCTGCCCGGCGTAAGCGTCAACATCGGCGTGCGTTACGAAAACGGGCGTCAGTTCGTCACCCCGCTTGAATTGAGTGGGAGGCCGAGCACCAGCGTCGCGCAAACCACCATCAAGAAGGAATATTGGCTGCCCGCGGGCACCGTCACCTGGAATCTCGCGGAGGACATGCAGTTCCGGGTCAATGCGTCCAAAACGCTCGCTCGGCCGCAGTTCCGCGAGCTTGCCTTCCAGGTTTATCAGGATCCTGAGGGCGATCGGCTGTTTTTCGGCAATCCCTTCCTGGTCGATACCGAGTTGAAAAACGTCGAGGCTCGATACGAATGGTATTTCGGAAGGGACCAGCGCCTTACCTTGGGCGGCTTCTTCAAGCGCATCGACAATCCGATCGAGACGTTCGCCTTCCGATCGACCGGTCAGCTCCAGACCAGCTTCGCCAATGCTCCCAGCGCCGATCTTTATGGCGGGGAGGTTGAGGTCCAAAAGTACGTTCCGCTCGACAATATCTTCTCCGGGGATTTCTTCGCCAGCCGGCGACTGCTGCTGAACGCGAACTACACCTATACCAAATCGAAGCTACGCGTCAGCGAGGGCGACAGGATCACGTTTGCGGACGGAACCCAGTTTGATGCACGAGACTTCTTCCGGGACGGCGCGCCGCTGACCGGACAGTCGGATCATCTGGTCAATTTCCAGATCGGCCTCGACAACAAGGAGCGCGTCTCGCAACAGACGATCCTGGTCAATTACGCGAGCAAGCGGGTTACCAATCGCGGTCCGGCCGGAACACCCCAACAGCCCGACATCGTCGAGGAGCCGGGTGTTCGCCTCGACTTCGTTGCGCGTGAGGAGGCTGATTTCCTTGGGAAGGTCGTCGAGATCAAGTTTGAGGTGCGTAACATCCTGGGCACACGTTTTCAGGAGTTTCAAACCGCTGGTGATCGGCGGATCGACATCAACACCTATGACCTAGGCACATCCTTCTCCCTAGGTGCGGGTGTTCGCTTCTAGCGCGACCGCAACCGACGCCTGCCTCAAGACAGGGTTGAACATATCCATAAATCCGATATCCCGGATAGATGGAATCTGTTTCGTCGGCCAGCAGGGGCGGTGTAAGCCACGTCGGGAATAATCGGGCAAAGGCAATGGCCTGGGTTGTCATGGTCGTGCGAACTGCACGTCGGTGACCGCCCACACTGTCCTTTTCCTTTGCACGCATAATTCTGCTCGATCGATTTTTGCGGAAGCCATTCTCGAACGAGACGGAGGCGGCAGATTTCGCGCTTTCTCGGCAGGCAGCGAACCCGGGGGGATTCACCCGCTTACTATCGAGACACTCCACGCGTATCGTCACGACACCTCATCGCTCCGCTCGAAAAGCCTGACGGAATTCACAGGTGCTGAGGCACCGGAGTTTGATTTCGTATTTACGCTTTGCGACACGATGGCGGGCGAGAACTGCCCCCTCTTCAAAGGAAATCCTGTAACCGCGCACTGGGGTATCGAAGACCCGGCGTCGGAAACACACGGCACATACGATGCCTTTTTACGCGCCTATGGATATGTCAATGATCGGGTAGCAAGCTTGCTTGCCTTGTCGGTCGATGCACTGGACGAAATGGCGCTGCTAGCGGCGCTCCGAACGATCGGACGCAGTGCGGGTGCCACATCTCTCGCGTCGTCCGATCATGTTGTATCGAAATCGGTTGATTGAGAGCGTGGGCGAGTTCGGAAGACGGATAGTCGTTATTGGCGGTGGGCTTTCCGCCACAGCCGCTGCGCAACGCGCCTACGAGGTCGATCCACAGAGCCAGATCATCATGCTGTATCGTGGTGTCGGTGCGATCGATGGCACATTCCCATCCGATGATATCGATCATATCCTGCATCGATTCCAGTGCGGAATCTTAAAGATTGCCGGAGCGGAAGCAACGCAGATCGATCCAAAAGCCCATCTCGTAGTCTTTGATTATAAGGATTTATCTCGAACTCTCTCTTACGACCGACTCATCATCGCAACCGGAGCAAAGCGGAAAACTATAAACCTTCCGGCGTACGAGGCCGGCTCTATCTATCGACTCGATAACGCAGTGGACCGAGTCAGTTTTCGTAATCACGTAGCCGCCAGAAATATACGAGATGCGGTAGTGCTTGGGAGTGGCCCTGCGGCGCTAGGTGCCGTGGAAGAACTAAAATCGTGCAACGCGGACGTGGTATTGCTCACGGGTGGGCGACATCTTGAGCCGTTGACGGACCTGGATGATGAACATCATCTTGAGGCGGTGCTAGGCAGGCATGGAGTGAGTGTCTGTCGGACTGCGGTCGCGAGTGTTGATGCACGAGAACGGGTCGTGGACGATTCCGGCTCCGCCTATCGCGCCGACGCCATAATAATTGACCATGACTGGGGGCCGGACGTCACGCTGGCGTATGATGCAGGCGTCGATCTCGCGCCGAATGGGGCGATACTGACCAGAGAGGATATGAGCACCAACGTCCGCCACGTTTTCGCGGCAGGCGCGTGCTGCACGACGCGTCATCGCCTCCATCAGGAACCGCGATGGACCCTGTCTGATTGGAGTGCGCGAAAACAGGGTCTGGTTGCCGGCGAGAACGCTGCTGGCGGAAATGCCGAATTTGCAGGCATGGTGGGAACTGTTTCACTGTCCCTTTTCGGAACCACAATCGCACGCACCGGGCTCCTTGAGAAGGAAGCGCTGCAACAAGGCTATGTTCCCCTGGCCATTAATATCGATGCGGCCAGCCTTCTCGATGCAAGCCCTTTCGTGGTCAGGCTTATCGGTGACCAACGGACAGGGCAGCTTCTCGGTGTGCAATCATCGGGAGTATGCAGCGCTCGTGTCAACGCCGTAATAGATGTGGGAGCGGCATGTCTTTTTACCCACGGTCCCGTCGACCGGCTCCTCGAGTTTGACCTGAACGCGAGTCCCGGCTCTGTCGCCATCCCTATCCAACGGGCCGCAGAACTATGGCGTGAAAGACTGAAGGTACGTGGCGAGAATGAAAACGGGATATCGTCCTGGCTTCGCATCTCGCCTCCTGCCTCGATCGCACCGAGGCGCGTTCAGGAGATTACCATTGCACCCCAGCCTGCCAAACCGGTACGAAATGACAGCAAACAAAACTCTGGGTGGAAAGAACTTACAGAAATAGCCCTACCTGTATGTTTTAGCGACGCCCGTCGATGGATTCGTGGTCTAGGAATTGTCCGGCGAAGATCCCAAATCGACGACCAGTACGCTATGCGTCTAATCCTCGAGCACAGCTTCCCAAATATACCTATCGGGGCGATCGAGGTCCGAAAGGCCCGTGGAGATATGGCTCGCGTGTATGCCTTTCTGGATGAGCCAGGTATCTCGGTGCTGAAGCAAGTACGCATTCTTTCGGCAAGCGAAGCGACAATTAGCGAGGCAACTCCCGCTCTGTGGAATTCGGTCGAGGTATCGACTGTGCCGCCGGTTGCAATAGGTGCCAGGTTGCGGATGAAAATCCGTATCAGGCCGATCGGGCATCGCCGACTGTCTGATCGACACAACAAAGAAGAAATTGAGGATGCCGTTGATCTGTTCGCATTAGAACAGATCAAAAATCCAAGAGCCGAGAGATTCTCTGTTTATAGAGCGTGGGTCGACAATGAGATAAGACACGCCGGTATTCTAACCTCGTTTAACATCCTGCGAGACGAGCAGCATGTCATCTGGATTCCACGCCCGGACGGGCGAGCGGTATCGAGCAAAGGACCAGACCTATTCGTCGAAATAAAAATGACTGTGACAAATTCCGAAAATCTCAGAAACCTTTTACTTAATGGCGTTGGAGCATGTCAGCAGTTTGGCTTCGGGTTCGTACGGGTTGAGCGCGAACGGAGTGATTGACCAAGGCCCTTGCTCCCAGGCGCATCTAGACGCGCTTACCAGGGCAGAAAGGCCATTCAGCCATTCCGGTGTCAGAACCGTCCGAGACTGTTGAAAAAGGCCTGCGCGAAATCGGCGTGGCGGATGGCTGGCGATGCCGAACACCGGATGATGCGCCGCGTATCAGGCCGGCGCGGCCTGCCGGGCGAGCAGCTGAAGGTTGTATGCCGCGGCGGCCATAGTGAACTCCTCGGCGGCTCCTGACAGGCCCCGCAGCTTGAGCGTTCGTAGCCCCAGATTGCGTTTCAGGTGGCCGAACACGCGCTCGATCCGCTGTCTTCGACGCCGCGCGTGCACATAGGCGTCGGCGCCAGCAAGGGCGCGGACGGTATCGCGGGCATCCTCGCTGACGAGGCGGGTGATGCTGCGTTTCCGGCTGACGGTGCATCGGGGCTTCAGTTCGCAGCCAGCACAATCGGCGATATGGCTTCGGTATACGCGAACCTGGCTGGCGCGTCTGGTGCCGCAATAGCCGAGCAACTTGTCCGCCGGACAGCGGTAGGCATCCACTTCCCGGTCGTAGCGGAAGGCATCCCGGGTGAAGAAGGCGTCCCGCTGGCGGGTCCGGTCGATGACCGGGATGTATGGCGTTATGTTCCGGTCGATCAGCCAACCGAGCAGCGGACCGCTACCATAAGCCTTGTCGGCCGAGAGACTGGCGGGTTCGATGCCCAGCCTGGTGCCGGCGCGTGACACCAGTGTCCGGGTCGCCGCCACCTCGGCTGCGAAGCGGGCGGGCGTCGCCTCCACGTCGAGGATGCAGTCGGTGTCGAGGTCGAGCAGGGGGTTGATGGCGTATGCGTAGCGCGCAGGTCCGTGCTTGCAGGTGAGCGCCGCCTGCGGGTCGGTCGGCGAGATGCTGGTCGGATCGACGGACACAGGTTCATTGGGATTTGGCGGCAACGCGGCATCGAGCGCCGCCAAATATTCGGCGACGGGTCGCGATATGCTTTCCCCGGCACGGAGCTCGTCTGCGGCGTCGACCCCCTTCAGCTTCTTCTCGCGACTGGCGTCGGCCATGATCGTGCTGCCGTCCACCGCCAAGTCGCGCCCCGTTACTAGTCCGGCCGCGGCGCACCGCGCGACTACCTGCTCGAACAGCAGACGATGTAGGTCGCAGGCGCGGAAGCGGCCGTGCCGGTTCTTGGAAAAGGTCGAATGGTCAGGTACCCGATCAGCCAGATCGAGCCGGCAGAACCAACGATAGGCGAGATTGAGGTGCACCTCCTCGCACAGGCGGCGTTCCGAGCGAATGCCGAAGAGGTAGCCGATCAACAGCATCCTGAGCATTAGTTCCGGATCGATCGAGGGCCGCCCGCTCGTGCTATAGCTCGCCGCCAGCGCCTCGCGCACGAAGCCGAAGTCGAGCAGCCCGTCGATGCGTCGGAGCAGGTGGCCGGTCGGCACATGGTCGTCGAGCCGGAACCCGTAGAACAGTGCGCCCTGTGCCACCTGCCGACCCATCATGTCCGTGCCCCCCTGCCGTCTTGCAAGAGTGAATCACGCCCTCGCCACCGTCGCAAGCAGCCGTTTTTCAACAGCCTCGTCCGGTTCGGACACCAACCTCCTCCCCTCGCTTTTACAAGGTTTGCAGGTGTCAGAACCCCGTGTCAGCGGCGGGCCAGATACGCTGGGCGAGCTTCTTGAACTCCGGCACTCCGAGCGCGCCTCTGTCCCGCGACTTCGATCCAGGAACAGCAAGCCGAGCCTCGACGGCACTGTAAGGCGCTTCCCACATTTCACGCGGTTCGAGGTTCAGATTATCTAACAGCACGAGCAGCACAGTGTCGCAGGCGGCATCCCGCTTGATCGTGCCGAGGCGTTGGCTCCGGTTCGCTTTCTCTCCATAGGCTCGCCCCTTGATCTGGACGCGCACGGGGCCAGCCGGTGTGGGTCGGATAGCGTCGTATCCTTTGGTGCGGGGTGGGGCGAGTTCGAGGCCCAGCAGCTCCGCCGCGACATACTCGGCGACCTCACCGGTGACACCCAGCGGCTTGCCTGTGAGCTGATAATACTCTGCGGCCAGCGGCTTCACGGTTGCGAGAATGTCGCGGACACGTCGGGCTTCGGTATTCTCTGTCATCGGTAAAAAGGTCTACCTTTCTTCCATGCGATCGGCCACAAGCTAAAACAGAGGTTTAGCTGGGAAGAAAGGTCGGGGTAGAAATGCGTTACGGCTATGCCCGTGTTTCGACCGAAGAACAGAACCTTGCTCGCCAGCGCGCTTCGCTCGCGCTTGCCGGCTGCGACCAGGTTGTCGAAGAGGTGGAGAGCGGGGTGAAAGCGCGCCGTCGCCTCGATGCGCTGCTTGAGCGGTTGCAGGGCGGTGACGAGCTGATTGTCGCCGAGTTGGACAGGCTCGGTCGCAGCACGGGCGAAGCCGTGCTGTTGATGGACGAGCTTATCAAGCGCGGCGTGCAGCTCCGCGTTCTCGCCCTTCCCTCGCTCGACATTGCGACCAACGACGGCCGGCTGATCGCGGACATTCTCGCCAGCCTCGCCGCGCATGAGCGTCGCCGGCTGCGCGAGCGTCAGCGCCAAGGCATAGCCGCAGCGCGATCATCCGGTCGGCATCTCGGCCGTCCGCAAAAGATGAACGGGCAGCAGGTCGGCGAGGCACGCGCCAGGCTGGCGGCCGACGAGCCGGTCCCCGTGGTCGCACGGGCCTACGGCGTCACGCCGAAGACGCTTCGCGCGACGCTGGCGAGGACCGGCGGGCGTGCTGCTGTGCCGGCACGGCGATCGGCGTGAGCGGGTGCCGTTCAGCCTCTACATTCTCGGTCGCGATCGGAGACGGCTATGACCGCTCCGGACCCGCCGGTTACGCCTGCCCGATCCGCGAATATGGCGAAAGTGCGCGGCAAGAATACCAAGCCGGAAATGGCGGTCCGTCGCGCCGCCCATGCGCTCGGGCTGCGCTTCAGGCTTCATCGCCGCAATCTGCCGGGGACGCCCGATCTTGTCTTTCCGGGACGAAAGACGGCGATCTTCGTCCACGGTTGTTTCTGGCACCGGCATCAAGGCTGCTCGAAAGCAGGCGCTGCGCCCAAGACCAGAACGGAGTTCTGGCAGGCGAAGTTCGACCGGAACACGGCGCGCGATGCACGCAACGCCGATGCCCTTCGGGACGCCGGTTGGAATGTCGTGACGATATGGCAATGCGAAACCCGCCAGCCCGAGAAGCTGGCCGATCAGCTTCGTACCATCTTCAATATACCCCACCGGGTTGCAGGGAACGACCCTTGACAATAGAACGTACCAAGAACGAATGGCTCGGGATTTCTCCGCGCGCCGATTATCAAGCCGCAGGGAAGCGTATCAATGACCGATAAACCCAGGGTTCTGGACCTTTTCAGCGGCGCGGGCGGAATCGCCGAAGGCTTTCGTAGTGCCGGCTTTCAGATCGTCGGCGGCATCGATTCATGGGCACCGGCGGTCGAAACCTTTTCTGCGAATTTCCCCGAGGCAGTCGGTATCGAAGCGGACTTGCGCAAGGTGACGGCCGCAGACGTTACGGCCGAGATCGACGGCAAGATCGACATCATCGTCGGGGGACCATCCTGTCAGGGTTTCAGTACGTCGGGCGGACTCAGCCGGGCGACGGGGCGGGATTCATCTGATCCGCGTAACAAGCTGTTCCTCAACTACGTCGATCTGGTCGAGGACCTGGAGCCGTCGTGGATCGTGTTCGAAAACGTCCCCGGCCTGCTGCTGTACGATCAGGGCCGCGTGGCGCTGGAGATCGTCGCCGCTTTCCGCGAGATCGGCTATTCGTTGTTGCCGGTCATTCTGCTGGCGGCGGATTACGGCGTGCCCCAGCTCCGTCGGCGGCTGTTCTTCATCGGTAACAGGACCGGCAGCGAGGTGTCGTTCCCCGAGCCGACGCACGGTAACGCCAATCTCTGGGCCGACTATGCCTTGCCTTTCGCGCACCTGTCGCGGTTAGGGCATGGCAAGTCGCACGATGTCGCGCAGCATGTGTCTTTTGCTGATGCCTGCTCCGACCTCCCGATTTTGGGTGAAGGCGAGAGCCTCGACGGTGTGGCCTATCGCACGCGCGCCATGACCGCGTATCAACGGCTGATGCGGAAGGGGAGCAAGACCGTCGGGCAGCACACCGCGGCCGATCTTCCGGCGCTCGACAGGCTTGCGGCTCAGACTCTCGCGCCGGGCCAGAATTGGCGGGACATTCCGATCGACGACCTTCCTGACCGGTTCAAGAAAATCCGTCGGTATGACGCGACCACACTCTTGAAGCGGCTTCGTCCGGACGCTCCGGCCTATACGATCACGACCAAGTTCAACGAGGCGACGACCGGGGCGTTTATCCACCCTAGCCAGCCTCGCACCCTGTCGCTTCGCGAAGCGGCACGGCTGCAATCCTTTCCCGACCGCTTCGCATTTTCCGGCAGCGTCAGCCAGGTGCGGCACCAGATCGGCAACGCTGTCCCTCCCCTCCTCGCTCAGGCTATCGCCGAAGCGATCTATCCGCAGGCGATGCAGGACTGTTTCGCCCGCAAGGTCGAGCCGATCCGCGATCGACTGATGATCCAGCCGTCGCTCACGGACGGCGACATCCTGCGGCTTCGCGCACCCCGACGGCCTGCCGCAGGCGTGCCGGCCGAGCTGGTGGCCTGATCCGTGCCGTTCGTCTCAGCCGGGCAGATCATCGCGTCGTTGGAGTATCTGAGGGACCATACCCACCCCTTTCTGATCGCGATCCTGGCGGCGGCACGCGCCGGCGTCGTCGTCGGTGAAGGTGACGAGGATACGGTCGCATTCGGCGGCACGAACGAAACGGCTTTGCTGAAGGAGTTCTCGTCGCCGGTCGGAAGGCCTGACGAGGCTCCCCTCTATGTCCCCTTCGGCAACGCTCAGAACAAGAGCCGCTGGCGGAACGAGAAGAAGTACGCGGGCAGCAGTCTTCAGCAGCAGCGGAAGCAGCGTCCGACCGTGCTGGTCCAGCATAGTGACGACAATAAGCGATGGCGGTTCGTGCCCGGCTTCGAGGCTGCGATCACCGCCCGACCTAAATGGTTCGCCGGTGATCTGCCGATCAGCCTCGTTCCCATCGGCGTGTGGTTTTACCGCCAGCGGGAAATCACCGGATTGGCGGAACTGGCCGAGCTGGTCCGCACCGATTTCAAGGTGCCCCAGTCGTTGATCGACGCAGGCGTGTTCACGTCGGACGTGCCCCCCGTTCTCGACAGCATCCCCCTTGCGGACAATGCGATCACGGACGGCGACCTGTTCGCGCTCCTTCAGCAGCCCCCGGCCAAGCCTATGGCCGAGGCCGTCCCGACCGTTACGGAAACCCCGGCATCCCACGCCCAGGAATGGACCTCGCTGGCGGCCGACGCCTTGGACGACATGGACGGGCTCAGGGGAGCCGATAGGGCAGCCCGACGGGCGCTGGCAGCCTTGCAGGCGGGGATGCACGTCGTCCTTACGGGCGCGCCGGGAACGGGGAAGACCAGCCTTGCCAAGGTTCTCTTCGATCGCGTCGGACTGCCCTACACGATCGCGCCGGCGACCGACCAATGGACGACGTTCGAGACGATCGGCGGCTACTTCCCGCAGCCGGGCGCCGGCGAGAACCTCGACTTTATGCCCGGCATCGTCGTGTCGGCGATCGAGGAGGAACGCTGCCTCGTCATCGACGAGCTGAACCGTGCCGACATCGACAAGGCGTTCGGCGAGCTGTTCACGCTGCTTTCCGGGTCGCCCGTATCCCTGCCCTACCGCAAGCGGGACGGCGACAGCTTCAAGAAGCTGCGGATCGTATGGGATGCCGGCACGTCGGACGCTGACGTTCACGAATATGTGGTACCGCCTTGGTGGCGCATCATCGGGACGATGAACGATGCGGACAAAGCGAGCCTGAAACGGCTTTCGCTCGCGTTCGTCAGGCGCTTCGCGTTCGTTCCCTTGGAGGTGCCCGGCCAAGCGGATTACACGGCTATCATTACGGAGGCGGCGGCCGAGCTGCCCGCCGGCGACGTGTTCGATGCCGTCCGCGATCGGCTGGTGGCGCTGTTCGCGACGGATGCAGGCGGTTTCAAGTCGATCGGCTTTCCGATCGGCCCGGCGATTCCGCTGGCGATGCTCAGGCATACCGCCGCGCAGATCGCGCTCACGCCGGACGCCGTGGCGGACGCACTCACGAGCGAGGTGCTTACGCTGTACCTCGTTCCCCAGCTTCAAGGGCGGCCGGACCTGCACACGAAGGTACTGTCGCTGGTGCAGCCGCATATCGGTGCCGATGAGGTCGCTGCATTCGCTCATAATCTGGCGGTCTGGACCGGCTTCGCGCAGCAATGACGGACCGCGAGACGTGGTCGGAGTTCATCTGCTCGCCCATGCGGGCGGGCAGGCATCTCGCATCGATCGGTCGCAATGCGGTCGGAGCGATGGCGGATGCGGTCGATCAGGCGTCGCTTCAGGACTTCCTGTCACGGATCGATGACGAGCGCGCGATCGAGCTGCTGGCGCAGTTCGTGGACCTGTCGGTGGGCGGCTACGTCGCGTTCGTCGCCGAGAAGCTTCACGGCCTGTTGGACGCGCTCAGCAACGAGAAGCGCGCCGGGTTCGAGACGGTAGGCCCGGGCCTCCGCGGGCAGGTTCAGTGGGATCGTACCCTCGTCGCCAGGAGAGCGGGCGCTTTGCCGGTCGGCCGCTACTACAGTCGTGTCGCACATCGCACGTTCGACATGCCGATCAATCGGGTGCTGGCATGGCTGATCCATGACCTTTCCGCCGGTCTTCGGTCGATCAAGACCCAGGTCGGATCGCAGCGGCTGACGCCGGCTATGGAACGGATGGACGCACAGCTTCAGGAAGCGTTGGGTCATCACTGGCTTGCCGATGTCGAACCATCGGGCAACGTGCAGGCGGACCTGGCGCTGTCCAGGATCGATGTCGGGCGCGGGGCCTACCGCGACGTGCTGGCGCTGACGCGCCGTCGCCTGCGGCTTCAGGAGCGCGACGACGAGCGACGCTGGCAGGAGATCGTCAGTCTGCTGGCGGTGGGGTGGCTGGAGCCGCTGAACGATGATGACCTGTACGAGCTGTATGCGCTCGTCCTCGTCCTCGACATTTTGGAAGAGGATCTAGGTCTAGGGGCACCGGTAAAGATCGACCTTGTCCGGCCGGGCCGACGGGAGATCGCCATGTTCGAGGCCGGCGACCGGACGGTCAGCGTTTTCTTCGACCAGAGCTTCAGCGGCATCATCGGGCGGCCTGCCCGTTACGAGACGACGACCGCTTCGACGCCCGGCCTTTCGTCCTATCCGCGCCGACCCGACATCATCATCGCCGGTGCCGACCAGGCAGGACGGATCGACCGGACGATCCTTCTGGAGGTGAAGAACACGTCCGATCCGACCTATGTCGCCGAGAGCATCTATCGCGGGTTCGGATACCTGCACGACTTCCAAGACGCCGGCACCTTCGCAGCCGATCAGGTCAACTGCGTGCTCTTGGTCAACGGGGTCATAGGCGCTCAGCCCGCGGCCCACCGCGATCTTACGGTCATCACGTCCAATATGAGGGAACATCTGGCCAAGGTGCTGGACGCCGGCTTCAACAGCTAGGCGCGCCAAAAGCGAGAACCCCGCCGGCATCGCTGCCAACGGGGTTCTGAAACGATCTTCAATGCGGAATGGATACCGCGAACGTGACCCATATAGGCCGGCATACCTTTAGATTCAACTTATAATGGAAGAGCCGTCAGGTATCAGAGGTGGGGGGCGAGGCGGCTTAGGCCCAAGGCACCCAACGCGGCCGCCCTCACTGCCTTGAAATCAGCGGCTGACAGCGCGGCTCGCTGGTGCCGGCCATTGAAGAAAAGGCGATCAAGCCGATCGCGGCTGACGACTTGGAGCATGTCGCCCTTCAGCCAACTATCGCGGCTGAAGAAAGGATAGCTGCCGACCGGGATGTGAACATGGAACGCCTTGAGCGGCACCGGCGCGCGCGTGCTGAAAGGCGCGATGATCGCAAGGCCGGAAGAAGGCGTGGCGATCACGACCGCATGACGCTGTTTCGTCATTTCGGGCGGCAGCGAGATCGGCCCGCCCGCCAAGGGATAGACGCCGGGCTGGCGAGGATCGGGACCGAACTCGCACAGCAGGACGTCGCCGGGGTTGGTGATGACGGGATAACGAGGGCGGGTCGCCATGATCGGTTCGTCCGAAATGATCGGCGAGCGGCAGCGCGCGGATCGGGTGAGGAGAATACGAGCGTCGGTTACGCCCGAATGATGATCTCGATGGCCGATGGCGGCACGTCGAAGGCGGCGCTGAGGCCGGCTTTCGCCTGCGCGAGAGTGAGAGGTTGCGCTCGAGGCGGCGCATACTCGTTTTCGGGTTCGGGCATGGGCTGGAAATCAAGCGTGCCGAAATCGAGTTCGTCGTAATCGGCTTCGGTCCAGTAGGCGACGGGGTTGCGGCCTTCCCACTGGCCCGGAACGTCGCAATGAGCATACTCGCTCAGCTGGATCAGCCAGCGTCCTTCCGTCTCCGTAGACGGCACCACGTCCTTGATTCTGCCGACCAGGAAGGCCGAACCGTGCGGCTCGATGCCCTCGACATGCTGGCTGCGCGCGTTGCGGCAGATTACCACATAGCGACAGGCCTTAGCCCTCGCGCGGTCAAGAGCCCACGATTGCGTTCCGCCATCGGCGAGAATGGTCTCGACCGACTTGGAGGTCAGGACAGACAGGACGTTTGCGTTCGCCACGGATCGACACCTCATTACCTTATGACGAAAGCATATAAAACGATCGTAGCTTTTATCAATAGATGAAACCACCATTGTCGGCGCACTCGCGGTCGCCGAACCCCAGTCTCCGTCCGTTAAAGCTTAGTCGCTTATTAGCTTAGTACCAAGGTGGGCGCGTCCTTCTGGGACCGCGCTCTATCTACGCTTCGCTCCGATCGAGCCGCCGATCGGCGGCTCGCCCCTGCCGGGTTACGATCGCTCGCGCGAGGCGGGCAAGCCCACCCCGATGACGCCAGCAGGGCCGGCGACGTTCGTTCGACAAGAGGGAAAGGGGAGCGCCGCCCCCCTCTCCCAGCAACGGCAATCAGCCGGGCCGTGGCTCGCTTCGCTGCGCCCGCACCACCCCGGCAGATTCCCGCTGCCCCCTCACCCCCTGCTGTTCGCCACGAGGCAGGGCCGATGGCCGAGGCTATCGCCCCGAGGGCGATTTCAGAAGGAATGAGACGATGGAGCAGGACAATCGCGAGAGCTGGTTGAACCGGGTGGCAGTCGGCATGGCCCCGTTGTTCGAGGCGCTAAATACCCCCCTGCCCTCCCGCGTGCGCGTCGCGATCGGCTTCACCAGTCGCGGCGCGAAGGGCCGCGCGATCGGCGAGTGCTGGGACAACCGGCGCAGCGGCGACGGCCATTTTGAAATCTTCATCCGGCCAGACCTGGCGTACTCCCCCGACGCGATGCCCGCACAGATCGCAGCGATCCTCGCGCACGAGCTGGTCCACGCTGCGGTCGGGATCGCGGCCGGGCACGGGAAGGCGTTTAAACGGATCGCGGTCGGGCTGGGCCTGGTCGGGCCAATGCGCGCCACCATCCCCGGTGAAGCCTTCCTTGTCGCGATCGCGCCGATTCTTGCTGCCGCTGGCCCCCTCCCCCATGCCCGGCTCGACACCGGCGGTGAAACCACACGGCCGAAGAAGCAGGCGGCGCGGATGCTCAAATGCGAGTGTGCGACGTGCGGCTATACGGTGCGGACCGCGCGCAAATGGCTGGAGACGGCCGGCGCGCCCTTGTGTCCGATCGAGGGGCACGGACCGATGCAGCACGAGCCGCTGGAGGGCGGGGATGAGGACAGTGGCGAAGAGGCCGACGACGGCTAAGCAACTAAGACCCTTTACGACTAAGCGGCTAAGCGGCATAAGTCGCTTAGCCGCTTAGTATAGGAGCCGCAGCTATGCAGGTATGGGCCGTGATCGCGCAGAAGGGTGGTCAATCCAAGACGACCCTTTCCACTGGGTTCGCCGTTGAGGCGGCCCGCGAGGGGGCGTCCGTCGTGATCCTCGATGCCGACGACCGGCAGGGATCGGCGCTCTACTGGTCGGAGCGTCGCGACGACGACGACGTGACAGTGAAGGACAGCAGCGTCGCCGGCCTGCCGCTGCACGTTTCGCGCGGGCGAAGTAGCGGCAAGATCGACCTTATCATCATCGATACGCCGGCGAACTCGAAGGACATCGCCATGCTCGCGGCTGAGCAGGCGGATTTCGTCATTATCCCCGTCGCTCCGCGTGGGCTGGACGTTCATTCGGTATTGCAGACCGTTAAGCAGGTGCAGCAGGCGGGTACGCCGTTCGCTGTCATGCTGACCCAGGTGCCGCACCAGGGCGGGGAGGGGCAGGAGGCTCATGCCGGCTTTGCGGCCAAGGGCGTCACTATGTTCGACAGCCGGCTCCACTTCCGTAAGGACTTCTACAAGGCGACGCCGTTAGGGCGCACCGCAGCCGAAACCGAGCCGGACAGCAAGGCGGCGGCCGAGCTGCGCGCCGCCTATGCCGAGGCTAAGCGACTAAGCGGCTATACGACTAAGCCAGTAAGCGAGGCGGCATAATGGCAAAAAAGCCTTCCGCGCTCGCCTCCATCTTCGACGACGAGCCCGAGGACACGACGCCGGTTCCCGTCGCAGCGTCCGTTCCCGCGCCGCCACCTGCGGCAGCGCCGCGCCGATCGCGGCGCGCGGCCGACGTGCCGGCACCGGCCACGCCCGCCCGGCGCAGCAGCCATCCCGGCAAAAAGCCGGTACTGATCCACATTCCCGAAGACATGCACCGCGCCTTGCGCCAGCTCAGCGTCGAGGAGGGCGGGGAGCCACTTACAGTCATTACCGAACGCCTGCTCCGTCAGTATTTGGTCAAGCGCGGCCACACCAGGTTCGCACCGTGAGCAAGCGGCGCGATCCTAATCCCGAGTTCGATCTGTTCATCCCGGCGCTGGGCGACCTTCCGCTCAAAGACCAGCGCGAGGTGATGGAGCGGCCGTTCTTCTCGCTACAGAAGCGCAAGCGCTTGAAACCGATCGAGTATAGAAGCCCGGACGGAGAAGCGTGGGTGCGCGTACAGGCTATCCCCGATTACGGCATGGCGACGATATGGGATGCCGATATTCTGATATGGGCGGCGTCCACCCTCAATCGCATGAAGCAGCAGGGCTTGAACGACCTGCCGCGCACGCTGACCACGACGCCCTACGACCTGTTGCGGGCGATAAAGCGCAGCACCGGGGGCAGGGACTATCAGGAGTTGCAGGCGGCGTTGCTCCGGCTCCAGACGACGAGCATCACGACTTCGATCCGCGCGACCAAGCGCCGCCAGAAGGCGGGCTTCAACTGGCTGGATAGCTGGACGTTCGACACCGACGCCGAAACCGAGCAACCCCGCGGCATGACGCTTACCCTCTCGGATTGGGTTTACGAGGGGATCGTCAACGAGAAATCATTGCTGACCATGCACCCTGATTACTTCCTCCTGTCGGGGGGGCTGGAGCGGGCGTTGTACCGTATCGCGCGCAAGCACGCCGGCACGCAACGCGGTGGGTGGTTGTGCCGTGTGGAGCTGTTGCGCGACAAGACCGGCAGCGACGCCCAGCCCAAGGAGTTCAACCGGATGCTCCGGCGAGTGATCGAGGCCGATCAGCTCCCTGACTATGCGATGGAGCTGACCGAGACGGTCGATAAAAGCCCGGCCGTGCTGTTCAAGCAGCGCGGCGAGGTCGAGGCGCTGGCGTTTGCTGAACGAATGCGTGCCGAGGAGGAACGCCGTGCGCGCTTCGACGCCGATCGACGGCGAACCGAAGAGGTCGACGCGCATATGGATAAGCTCGCGGGCCGGAGCTGACTATCGGGGGATCACACACCGTAGGCCCGCCTATCGGGGTTTCACCCACCAGCGCGGATGTCGCTGAGTCGACCAAGCCGGCTCCAGTTGAGCTAGGAGGGCGTCCGACCTGTGGATAACTGCCCCGGAGTACCCATTAGGGGCATCGTTGCAGTCGGGGTTTCACCCACCATTGCTTCGGGGGATCACACACCGCCCTATCGGGGGATCACACACCGAATCACGGGGTTTCACCCACCAAGGGTAGGCGTAACCCACTGGCAAATCGGCGAAGATTCGGCTTTTCGGGCGACTTAACCTTCTTAACGATTCCTATATAACAGAATCACTTAACTGCAATCGCCATGCTCGCAGCAGCCGTATTCAGGATCGACATGCGGAATCGGCCTTTCGGCCGATGCGCCTTCGTTCCGCGCCGCCTACGGCGGCACCAGAGCGGCGCAAGCGCCGCTAAGGCTTCCAACGAAGCCAAGTTCAACCGACAGTGCATCTGACAAGCTACAGCTCCCGGTAAAATCGGTCACGAGGGGCGATTTCCGGGCCGTAGGACGTCAAATCGGTGTCCGGGGCAGGGGATTGCCATGAAGCCGTTGCATGACCTCCACGGCAGCGCACGGCTGATTGACCCGCGCAGAACACGGTGTGTGACTTCGCGCTTTTAGAACAGTTCAGGCCGGATCGGCGAGGCCGACGAACTCGCGTTCGACATAGTAGCGGATCTTGCCGACCACGAGCGGGTCCTGTCCCTGCCGGAGCAGCAGAAGGCTGTCCTGGTCCATCCGCATGATTTCATCGGGCGTCGCCAGCCGTCGTGCGGCGACATGGCCGCTGGAACTCTCCGACCGGTTGGCCGGCTGGGTCCAGCTCGCCGCGTGCGACGACCCGAAGGTGGTATATTCGATGGTGGTGTCGCCGATCGTCTTCGAGAGCATGTCGGCGGTGGCATGATCGTTGACGCCGAACGCCTGGATCACGCCCGCGTTGGACATGAAGGTGCCGGCCCGCTCGCCGTAGGTGGCGCGGAGCTGGTGCATGTCCTGGAGGATCGGCCAGAGCTGGAGGCCATAGCCGGCCATCAGCCCCATCGCGCGCTCGACCGGCTCCAGTCGGCCGAGCGCGGCGAACTCGTCCAGCAGGAACAGCACCGGCCGGGCGGGGCGGGCAGGGGAGCGCGCCATGTCGGTGACGGCCTGCGCGATCAGCAGGCGCAACCAGCGCGCATAGGTATCGAGCCGATCGGGCGGCAGGATCAGGAACACCGTCGCCGGCGTCTCTTTCAGATCGGCGAACCGGAAATCGGATGCGGCCGTGCTGGCGACGATGCGCGGGCTGTCGATGAAATGGGTGTGACGTTGCGCCGAGGACAGCACGCCGGCGGCTTCCCGATCGGACTTGCCGAGGTGGCGGTTGGCGGCGCGCGCGACCAGACCGCCGGCGGCCGGACTGTCCGACATGGCATCGAGCAGGGCCGCGAAGCGGGCAGGGGGAAGCGTCAGCAGCTCGCGCAGCGTCGCCAGCGTGCGGCGATCGGTGGGTTCGGTCGTGACGACGTGGAGGATCAGCCCGGCGATCAGCGCCTTGGCTTCCTCGTTCCAATGCGCTTCCCCGGCTTGGCCGGGCGCGTCATGGACCAGTGCGTCGGCAAGCGTGCCGGCATCCTCTGCCAGATCGATCGAGGCGGGATCGAGCCGATCGAGCGGGTTGTAGCGCGCGACCGGCTGACCCGAGACGCCGAACGGATCGAGGCACCACACCTTGCCCTTGGTGGCGCGCGCACGGGCGGTGACGCGCGCGTTCTCGCCCTTGGGGTCGATGCAGATTACGGCGCGATCGAGCAGCAGCAGGTTGGGGATGATGGTGCCGACGCCCTTGCCGCTGCGCGTCGGCGCCATCGTGAGAAGGTGCGCCGCGCCGCCATAGTGCAGCAGCTTGCCGGTCTTGCCCGAACGACCGATGATGAGATCGCCCGCGCCTTCAAGCTTCGCCAGATCGCGCCGATCGCCGAACCGGGCAGAGCCGAACAGGGTGTTACCGCGGTTGCCGCCGCGGCGATTGAACTTCCAGATCGCGAACAGCGTCAGGCCCGTCAGCAGGAACGGCACATCGGTTGCGATTTCACCGACGCCGAAGATCCCCTTGAGCCAGGAATTGCTCGCCATCAGCACCACGAAGGCGATGAACAGCGCCAATAGCGGACTGATGCGCGCCGGCATCAGCAGATCACACTGGCAGGCGTGATCGCCAGCGCCGGATCGGCGTCGGGATGGCCGAGCAGTTTGAGAAGTATTTGCGTGGCAAGGGGAGGGGGCACGCGTTCGTCGCGCAGCATGTCGAACAGCGCGTCATCCTCGGCGGATAGCGCCATGCCTTCGATCGCGAGGTTGGCGCGGGAATCCTCGTCGTCCTCGCGCCACATCGCGGCGTCGGCTTGGTTGCCGCGCAGGTAGTCGAGTGCGCGGACCTCGCGCCGGAGCGCATCGAGGTCGATCTGCATGGTGCTGTCCTTCATCATGGCACGTCGGGCAGATTGGCCACGCCGTCCGCCATCGACCGGGCGAAGCCGCGCAGGACACCGACGTGGCGGACGAACGCAGCGCGATCGAGGACGATCGGATCGCCCAGTGTCGGCAGCGTCTGTTTGGCGGTGGAGGCGGTCGCGAGACGGTTGAGGGCGCGCTGGTTGAAGACCGGGATGCCGTGCGCGCAGAGGTTGCGGATCGTCACCGCCTCGACCACGCCACGACGACCGCCCTTGAAGTCAGACCATTTGCGGCCACCCAGCTTCAGAACCGTCGCGCCCCATGCCTCAACCGGCGTGGCGGTGATCCATTGCTCGGCCGCCTGGTCGATCGGCGCGACGGGATCGAGGCCCGCGATCGCGGCGCGAGGTATGCCCTTGGCGGTGTGCAGCGTCTCGACCAGTTCGCGGCCGAGGTCTTCGACCAGCGCGACGTAGGACGGGAACAGCACGCGATAGAGCTGCTGCCCGTCGTTGAGGACGGCGGTGAAATCGGCGAGGTCGCACTTGAAGTTGGAGCCGGCGGGATCGGTGATGACCAGCGGCGCGGCGGACGCGATCGGAAAGCCGTTCACATAGGTCCGGTAGGACGCCAGAGCCATTTCGCACGCCAGACGGAAGCGCGTCAGGTCGCGCCATCGATCCCACATACCATAGCGAACCCAAGCCATCCCGATCGCCCCTATGCTGTCGTTTCCGCTTCCGCGTCGAAGGCCCGTTTGCCGCGCCGCTTCCAGAGCATGAGCGTATCGTCGGCATTGTCATCGCGAGCGCGTCCGACCAGCTCCAGAAGCGCGCCGTACATGGTCGCGCGATCGTCGTCCGTCAGCTCGACCAGTCCGGCTTTCTGGACCAGCCCGCCCAGCTCGATCAGATGGCGTGTTCGTTCGCGGCGCTGCACGACCCAGACCCTGCTATCCGTTCGCCGCTCCGCCGCTTCCGCCCGCAGCATTGCCGTCCGGTTCAGTCGCAGCGCCCGATCCGTCGATTGCAGCAGCGCCGCCACTTTTGCGCCCGCGCCGTTGAAAGAAGGCCGCGCCCTTCGCGCGCCATGCCTCCTTCGCACCCGCATCCTTCGATCCGATCGCGTCGAGCAATACGCCGGCGAGGGTTTCTGCATCGAGCGCGTCGGCTCCGGTCGCGGTGACGAGCTGGCCGAGCTGTTCGACCCGCTTGGCCTTGAGCGCCCGGGCCTTGTCGCCAAGCGCCTTCAGCTCGGCATCGTAATCGCGAACCTTCCGCATGGCCTTACCTTTCCGCGTATCGGTCAGCAGCATCCTAGCGCGTCCGGCACATGGGTAAAGCCGGAACGATCATAAAGACGCACCAAGTCAGTCAGGAGATGCGCAGCAGATCGTGAGTGCGCGCTTATACGTCGTTGCCGACGTGCGCTAAGTAAGGCAATGTGCGAAGCGTCATGGCGATCTACCATTTCTCCGCCAAGGTCGTAAGCCGCGCGAACGGATCGAGCGCCGTCGCGAGTGCTGCCTATCGTTCGGCATCCGAGCTGCACGACGACCGGCTCGGGCGCGATCATGATTTCAGCAACAAGGCCGGCGTCATCCATTCCGAAGTGATGTTGCCGGAAGGTGCGCCGGAGCGTTTAAACGACCGCTCGACCCTGTGGAACGAGGTGGAGGCTGGGGAGAAGCGCAAGGACGCGCAGCTTGCCCGCGAGGTGGAGTTCTCGATTCCGCGCGAGATGAACGAGAAGCAGGGCATCCAGCTCGCGCGGGATTTCGTGAAGACGCAGTTTGTCGATCGCGGTATGGTCGCGGACCTGAACGTGCATTGGGACAAGGCGAAGGACGGCACCCCCAAACCGCACGCGCATGTGATGATGACCATGCGCGACGTAGGCCCGGAAGGGTTCGGCAGGAAAAACCGCGACTGGAACGACACCGAGCTGTTGAAGGAATGGCGTGAGGCGTGGGCGGCACACGTCAACGAGCGCATGGCCGAGCTGGGGCTGGAGGGGCGGATCGATCACCGTTCCTATGAGGCGCAGGGGATCGGGTTGGAGCCGCAGCACAAGATCGGCCCCGCAGCGTCCCGGCGACCGGAGCAGGGGCTTGAGGCCGAGCGGATCGAGGATCACACGCGCATCGCCCGCGAAAACGGCGAGAAGATAATCGCCGATCCGGGAATCGCGCTGGACGCCATCACGCGCAGCCAGGCGACGTTCACCACCCGCGACCTTGCAACGTTCGCGTTCCGGCATAGCGACGGCAAGGAGCAGTTCGACCAGGTGATGGGCGCGGTGCGTGGCAGCTTCGAGCTGGTCGCATTGGGGAAGGACGGGCGCGACCAGGAGCGGTTCACGTCCCGCGACATGATCGCGACGGAAGCCCGGCTTGAGCGGGCCGGCGACGAGCTGGAGGGGCGCGCCGGGCATGGCGTCGGGGATCGGCACCGTGACGCCGCGATCGGCGCGGCCAGCGCCAAGGGGCTTGTCCTTTCGGCCGAGCAGCGCGACGCCTTCGATCATGTCACCGGCAGCGCCGGGCTGGCGTCCGTCGTCGGCTACGCCGGCAGCGGCAAGTCGGCGATGCTTGGCGTCGCGCGCGAGGCGTGGGAGCGGGAGGGCTACACGGTGCGCGGCGCAGCCTTGTCCGGCATCGCGGCGGAGAACCTTGAGGGCGGGTCCGGCATCACGTCGCGGACGATCGCCAGCCTCGAACACGCGTGGGGCCAGGGGCGCGAGCAGCTAGGCCCCAAAGACGTGCTGGTCCTGGACGAGGCTGGCATGATCGGCACGCGCCAGATGGAGCGCGTGCTTGGTCAGGCCCGCGACGCCGGTGCCAAGGTCGTCATGGTAGGCGATCCCGAGCAGTTGCAGGCGATCGAGGCCGGCGCGGCGTTCCGCAGTGTCACCGAGCGGCACGGCGCGGCCGAGATTACCGAGATCAGGCGGCAGCGTGAGGACTGGCAGCGCGACGCGACGCGCGCGCTCGCGACGGGGCGCACCGGCGAGGCGATCCACGCCTATGATGCCAAGGGCATGGTCCACGCGGCCGACACGCGCGAGCAGGCGCGGGGCGAGCTGGTGGACGGTTGGGATCGCGCGCGCCAGGCCGAGCCGAGCAAATCCCGCGTCATCCTCACCCATACCAACGCCGAGGTCCGCGAGCTGAACGAGGAGGCGAGGGGGCGGCTTCGCGCGACCGGCGACCTTGGCGGCGACGTGACGTTCAGCGCCGATCGGGGCGCGCGCCAGTTCGCAAGCGGCGACCGCCTGATGTTCCTGCGGAACGAGCGGTCGCTGGGGGTGAAGAACGGCACGCTTGGCACAATCGAGCAGGTATCGGCCGAGGGCATGAAGGTCCGGCTCGACAGCGGCGCGCACGTCGCGTTCGACGCGAAAGACTATGCCCATGTCGATCATGGCTACGCTGCCACATTCCACAAATCGCAGGGCGTGACGGTGGATCGCGCGCACATCCTCGCTACCCCCGGCATGGACCGGCACAGCGCCTATGTCGGCATGTCGCGGCATCGCGACGACGTGCAGCTCCATTATGGCCGCGACGACTTCGCCGATCAGCGTCAGCTCGTCCGCGCCCTGTCGCGCGACCGCGGCAAGGATATGGCGGGCGACTATGCGCCGACACGCGGCGAGCAGGACCATGCCCGCGCGTTCGCCGATCGGCGCGAGATCCGGTTCCCGGAACTCGCGCGCCAGGTGGTCGGA
>NZ_BMIH01000009.1 GCF_014641735.1 Sphingomonas metalli
ACAAGGCCCGCGTCATGGCCGAGCTTCGCACCATCGCCGGGTCCGCATGGACGCGGGCCGACCAGAAGAACCGGCAGCTATGGTTCGGGCTGGGCGGCATGGCGGCCGGCATCCTCGCATGGGCGATCATGCCGGGCCTAGTTGCGCGCGAGATCGCGCCGGCGAGCTGGCAATGGCCCGAGCGCATGGCGGCGCGGACGATTGCCATGCCGATGTGGGAGAGCGGACAGCGCATGATGCGAACCGCGGCGCCTGAGGCTTTCGCCAACATCGCGGCAGGCGATCGGATCGTCACCGCCAACCGCAAAGTGCTGGAGGCTTGCCGGAAGCGAGCAAACAAGGGGCGTGCGAGGGTGCGTTGCACTATCGAGGTAGATATGGACGGGCTTGTGAAGCGTTGATCCGTTTCCGCGTGTCATGGTCCGTGCGCATTCAGTTTTGCGCCAATCCTTTATCTCGGTCGACGATCAGCATCAGTTAGCGCATTGGAGGATTTCGCGCGTCGTTCATCGCGCGTCGTCGTCCGGGGAAAAGCGGGACGGGAAGGACGAGGCAGCACGTCGTATGTCGGGAGCCGCGGTATGTACGCGGGAGATGGCGACGCAGCCGGGTAGCCGCCGTAGCCGCCACCTCCATAGCCGTGCCCGCCGTCCCAATTCACGCCCCCGTGATCGCCGCTCCAGTTCACGCCGGCACCGTGACCGCGCGTCTGCGCCCATGCTGGTGACATCAAAAGACAGGCGGACGCCAAGGCCGTTCCAACGACCAGACCGCTTGTCTTCCGACCGGCCGGACCAGTCCGTCTCAGCGGAGGCGGGGTATCCACGCCGGTCATCAATGTCGGAACAGTCCGGCGAGGAACCCGCCGCGCCGGTAGTCGCCGTGGTGTCCTCCACCATGTCGGCTTTCACCACCGTGTCCGCCGCCGTGGTGCCCTCTGTCGTGGTGGCTGTCATCGTAGCCCCAAGGGGAAGGCTGGGCGTAACCAGGGGTGGGAGCCGCATAGCCGGCGCCACCCTGTGGCGCTGTCACCGAAGCCTCGTAGGCGGCGTTACGCTCGATGATCTTGTCGAGCTCGCCACGGTCGAGCCAGATCCCGCGGCATTGCGGACAATAGTCGATCTCGACGCCCTGTCGGTCAGCGAGCGTGAGATCTATTCGGCAAACGGGGCAGAGCAGTCCCTGCGCCCTCGCCGAGGCGGCACTGGCTGTGGGTAGCGTGTCCGTCATGACATGTGCTCCTCGTATTTCGCTTACCAGCGGCCGTGATGATCCCGCCGCTCGAAAAAGTCGCGACGCTCGAAGTTGTCGCGCCGCTCGTGCCGCCAATCCTCGCGCTGCGCGTGACGCGACTGACGATAGTCATAACCCCGATCGTTGTAGCCGTATCCCGGACCCGGACCGTAGTATTCGCGGGGCTGCCCGTAGCCGCCTCCATATGTGCCGCCGTAAGCGCCATAGCCACCGTAAGCGCCGTAGCCGCTGTGGGACTGGGCCATGGCCGGCGCGGCGAACGCGAGTGCCGCCGTAGCGGCGATCAAAAAGCGTTTCATGATCTTCTCCTGAGTCGGTGCGGCCTCACGCCGAACGATGTACAGATAATGCACCCTTGTCGATGAACCGGGCGGATACGGTGCCGGCAGCTGTCGTTCATGTATCGAAAGGTACCCGTTGACGTTGTCCGGGCGATGGTCAGCTTTGATGAGATGCACTTCATCAAAGCCGGTGATATTATGGAAGGAAGTAAGATCGTGCGATCACTCATTCTATTGCTTAGCGCGGTGTTCGCTGGCGTACCCGCCATCGCGTCGGCATCCGCAATCGCCATGCACCGTGATCCGGGATGCGGTTGCTGCGAGAAGTGGGCGGCGCAGGTGCGCCGTCAGTTCGGGCGCGACGTGCGGATCGTCGACGATGCCGACCGGACGGCTTTCCGCCGCAGTCGAGGCGTACCGCCGGGCCTCGTCTCCTGTCACACGGCCGTGGTCGACGGCCTGGCGTTCGAGGGTCACGTCCCTGTCGCCGATATGAAGCGCGCGCTGACCGGGCGTCCGCGCGGGGTGCGCGGCCTGGCGGTGGCGGGAATGCCGCTCGGATCGCCCGGCATGGAGGTTCCCGGCGCGCGGGCGCAAGCCTTTGACGTGGTCGCGTTCGGCCCGGCCGGCCAGCGGGTCTATGCCCGCCACAGCGGCTGAGAGCCGGGGCCAACGGCGCATTCCGATAGGAATGCGCCTCGTCACATGTCTGCGATCCGATGGAGCCACACCGCATGAACACCGCGAAGCCGGCGACGCTCGGTCGCTTCCTGATCTATCTCGGCATTGCGGTCGCCGCGACCGTGCCCGCGATCGCGCTTCGGGCAAGCGGCTGGCGGCCCAACGCGCTGCTCGATGCGGGCCTGTTCGGCGCGGCGATCCTGGCGGCAGGGTTCATGCTGTCCTGGGGTGCGGAGACCGCCGAGAAGCGCGTCAGCCAGGGGCTGATCGTCGCGGCCATCGCGCTGGTGACCGTGCTGCCCGAATATGCCGTCGACTTCTACTACGCCTATGCGGCGGGTCAGGCCCCGAACTCGAACTACGTCCACTATGCCGCCGCCAACATGACCGGGGCCAACCGGCTGCTGGTCGGGCTTGCCTGGCCGCTGATGGTGATTCTTCACTGGCTGCGCACGCGCCAGCGGCGGATCGACCTCGCCCCTGTCAACGCAGCCGAAATCATGTTCCTGATGATCGGCACCGCTTGGTCGTTCACCATCCTGGTGCGCGACGCGATCGGCTGGATAGACAGCGTGGTGCTGGTCGGCATCTTCGCCGCTTATGTGTGGCGGGTGAGCTACCTGCCCAAGGCGGAGGAGGACGAGGACGACGAGCCCGGGCCCGCGGCCGCGCTCGGCCGGCTACCGCCGGCCCGCCAGTGGCTCGCGATGGGAGGGCTGACCATCGTTTCGGCGGCAGTGATTCTCGCGTCGGCCGAGCCGTTCGCCGAATCGATGGTCGCATCAGGGCGGCTGATCGGGATCGACGAATTTCTCCTCATCCAGTGGCTGGCGCCGCTCGCCAGCGAGGCGCCGGCGGTCACCATTGCGGTGTTGTTCGTACTGTCGGGACGCGCCGCAAACGGCCTGGCGACGATGATCTCCGACAAGATCAACCAGTGGACGCTGCTCGTCGGCATGCTGCCCTTGGCGATGAGCCTGGGCGCGGGCGGGCTGACCGCGTTGCCGCTTGACGCGCGCCAGCACGAGGAGTTCCTTCTCACCGCCGCGCAGTCGCTGTTCGGCATCGCGCTGCTCCTGCGGTTGCGGCTGGGGTTATGGGGCGGCTTGGCGCTCGCGGCGCTGTTCGCGGCACAAGTCGGGCTGACGCTGGCCTTCCTGGGCGACGAGGCGCGAACGGTCGCCAGCCTCACCTGGCTGTCCTGGGCCTATCTGGCGCTCGCCGCCGCGGTGCTCGCGGCCAACGCTCGCCGGCTCGGCCACCTCTTTCTGACCGGGTTGTTCGCCAGCCACCCGGCGGTGCATCGGGGCGGGGAACCGCCATTAGGCGGGGCGAAAGCATGAGCTGTCTTGAAGTTGCGGGACCTCTGCAATAGCCGGTTACCTTCCCAAGTTTAGTCGTTGGAGGCTTGCCGCCACGTAACGGACGACAGCAGCAAGGAGAGATCGTCATGAAGATCCGGCACTTTCGCTCCATCACGTTGCCGCTGGCCGGAGCCGTCCTGCTCGGTGGCTGCGCGACCTACGGCGGGTCACCGCCGCCGATTGTCTACCTCCCCGCACCTTGCGACACCCCCGGCGCGCTGCGGGTCGTGCCGGTTACGTCGCTGCCCGGTCCCGCTCTTGCGAACCCTGCTGCTGAGCTTCCCATCGTGCCCTCACCGCCCGTTGCCGGAACGGCGGACGGTTCGCGGCCGCTTAGCGGTGAAAGGTGTCTGGTCGCGAGCGCCGCTCGTCAAGGCGGCTACTATGGACAAAGCTACCCCTACCGCTACGGCTATCCCGGCTATTATGGCGCTCCCTTTTACGGATCGCTCGGCTTCGGTTTCGGCCTCGCCGGCCATCATCTGAGCAGCGGTCATCTAGGGGGCGGTCACCTCGGAATAAGCCATGGCGGCGGCCACCACGGCGGAGGACATCACTGACGTCTGCCCAAGGGACCGGGGTGAGGCGGTGGTGCACGATCAGAATTGGCGAAACCCCCAATCGTGGATCATAACCTGGAGCAATGACTTCCGAGCCGCAAGCTTCATCGATCCCAAGGGTATTCTAGATGCACTCGCCCCATATCAATTTTCAGACCCATGCTTTTGACTTTTGGCTTGCTAGAGGCGCAATAGCCGCAATCGCAGGGTTGCAGCTGCTGTTTGTCAACAACAACTTGATCTTCGGACCAAGATGGCTTGCCCCCGCATGCGAGCTTGCGATGTTGGTTCCCCTTTCCGTCGCAACTGCGTGGACGCAGGGGCGGGCTCGTCACGTACAAGGTGATGGCCACTGGCACATAATATGCCGCCATCGTAAGCTAATACGACAATTTGCTCTAGCGCTAACAGCGGTAGTTATGGCGCTCAACCTTTATGCACTTGTCTCAGTAACAAAGCAGCTTATCAGTGGCGCAAAGGGCGGCCAATCTCTACTGATTGACGCATTAAATATCTGGTTTACAAATATAATAGTGTTTGCTTTGTGGTTTTGGAACATCGATCGCGGCGGACCAGCCAGATTAGGACTTCACGATGACAAAAGACCAGATTTCCTGTTCCCGCAGATGATAGGAACTGGTGATCAAGACCCTACTTGGTCACCTGGGTTCATCGACTACTTTTATGTTGCCTTCACAAACGCTACGGCGTTCTCTCCGACTGATACAATGCCGCTGAGCGCACAAAGTAAGCTATTGATGGCAGTCGAGGCAACAATATCATTGCTGACTGTCGGACTTGTTGCTGCTCGCGCAGTGAACATCCTAACTTAGTCTTTGCTATTCTGCGCGACGGTTGGGGACCATGGATGAATAAGCATTGGCGGGATCGAGGGTTGGGCAGGATTTAATCTCAATAGACACGAGATGGAACTAGATGCACCAGCATACCATGGCGGCATCTACCTGTCATGAAGTCGACAGATCTCTTTCATGCCAATTTCGGATCGGACGATCTATCGCCACTTGCCCCGTCGCTCCCGCCAAACGTTGAAGCCTGTGCGAGACAGTCGGTCGGAGAACTGGAACATCCTAAGAATCATGCGCCTCGGCGCGATACCTGTCCGCATGATCACGCGTGTGGTGCGGAGCGTCAGCTTGTCTGCCCAAATCCATATCCCCGCAGGCAGCAAAAGCTCCCATCATTGGGCCTTGCGGCGTAACCCCATAGCGCACTTCTCATTTTCGTGATTGAAGGGCCGATTAGCGGTGATCCGCGCGGTCGGTTGTTGCAGGACCATGAGGCGCAGCGGATGCGACTCGGGCTTGAGGTTCTTCGCCTTGCTCGTGCGAGGCGCGCTTCAGAGGTCGCGAGCATCGCAGCGTTAGGAACGTGGTCAGACTGAGAACGACGGCGATGTCATAGAGCCCATAGCCGACCGCAGCCCCGAGGGCGCCTGTCGCCCACAGGCTCGCAGCGGTGGCGGTGCCCGATGCCTTGCCGCCATGCTTCAGGATCGCGCCACCGCCGATGAAGCCGACGCCGGTAATCAAACCTTCGAGCAATCGGGCCTGCGCGGGATTGCTCCGCCCAAGGATGGCAATGCCGACCAGCACGAAACCGCAACTGGCGATCGCGACCAGCGGGAAGGTTCTTATGCCGGCGCTGCGTTCGTCTTGCTCGCGGTCCCAGCCCACTGGGAGGGCGAGCGCATAGGCCAGGGCAAGGCTTAGAATGTGAGACAGCGCTTCCGACCATGAGGGCAGTGTCATTTTGATGATCCAATCGCGATAGCGGTTGCAAGTCCGCTCAGAAGGAGGAAGGCCGCAGCTTCGTCCCAATAGGTCAGGCTCCGGTCAGTCGGCCGGTGACGCCGGACCAGGGCGATGAGAGCATCGAGCGCGGAGGCTAACAGGAATAGCACCGCCGCGACGCGCCATGCCCCCTCGCGAGATCGCAAAGAGGCGGCAGCACCGAGCACGGCCGTCTTCAGCAGGAAGCGGTTGATAACGTAACGGTTGCCGGCGTTCATCGACGCTACCGCAGGACGATCATGGCGACCGCCGCTGCCGCCATGACCGCGGTAGCCGTCCACCCGAAGAAGAGCAGGCGCGGCGAAGCCGTGAACTTGCCCATGGCGCTTCGGCGGGACACGACCAACATCATTGCGGCCATGATCGGCACGGCCACCACGCCATTGATGACCGCGCTCCAAAACAGGGCCTTGATCGGATCGAGGGAAGACCAGTCGATTGCGATTCCCAGCAGGGTTGCGAGCGTTATGACGGCGTAAAAGCCGACCGCCTCCCAAGGACGCTGATCGAGTCCGCATTTCCATCCGCGCGACTCGCCGATCGCATAGGCGGCCGAACCGGCGAGAACGGGTACGGCAAGCAGTCCGGTTCCGATGATGCCCAAGCTGAACAAGAGGAAAGCGAAGCGACCGGCGACCGGCTGCAACGCCTTGGCGGCGTCGGCCGCCGTGTTGATCGAGGACATTCCGGCGGCATGAAGCGTCGCCGCCGTGCCGATCATGATCGCGATTGCGACAAGGTTGGAGACCGCCATGCCGACGAACGTATCGAGCCGCATCCGGCGGAACTCGCGCCGCGCCTGCCATGGCGCGTCGACCAGAGGCTCTTCATGCGGGTTGCGGTGAACTTCCTCTGTTTCCTGAGCGCTTTGCCAGAAGAACAGGTAGGGACTGATCGTGGTGCCGAAGATCGCGACCACGGTGATGACCGCTTCCTTGCCTTCGATCCGGGGTATCGTGAGCCCTTTCGCCACGCCGAGCCAATCGAGCTTCACCATGAAGAGGACCGCGACGTAGGCCAGCAGCGTCAGGGTCAGCCATTTGAGCAAGCCGGCATACCGTTGGTAGGGCAGGAAAAGCTGAAGGATCAGCGAGACGATCGCGAATCCGACCGTGAAGACATGCGCACCGCCGCCGGCCACCAGTTCGGCGGCCGCACCCATCGCCGCCAGATCAGCGCCGATGTTGATAGTGTTGGCGACGAAGAGCAGCACGACGAGGAACGTGACGAAGGGCCGCCATAGAAGGTCGCCCATATTCTTGGCGAGCCCACAGCCCGTCACGCGCCCGATATGGGCGCTGACGAGCTGGACGGCTGTCATCAGCGGATAGGTGAGGAGCATCGTCCACAGCAGGCCGAAACCGAACTGTGTGCCCGCTTGCGAATAGGTCGCGATGCCGCTTGGATCGTCATCGGCGGCTCCCGTCACAAGACCGGGCCCGAGCTGCTCGAAAAGCGCAATCGAGCGAACGCGCCCGCCCAGCTTCATGCGGCGCGTCCTTCAGGCTTGCCAATGCCTGCCCTGTCCGATGAATCCCGATAGGCTAGCAGCCGGAGCGCGTTGAACACGACCAGCAGCGTCGATCCCTCGTGCATCGCGACCGGAGGCCCAACCTCGAGGAGTCGGCACTGGCAGCAGTGTCCGTCGCGGAGGCTGACAAAGACGTTTTGGCGGATCACCCGGCGCGCGCTCCGGCTCGGCCGACGGCGAACGGCAGAAGAGTGAGATCGTCGGCCATCAGGGCGACCTCCGCCGTTTCGAGCGCAACGTCGAACCCAGCGGCTCCCATGGCAATGCCCACGGTGGCCGCCGCCATCGCAGGAGCGTCGTTCAACCGGCACTGACCAAAGCTCGGCATATTCCAAGGGGGCCGGTCAACGATCGACATTGCCGTCGCCTTCGGGGAGCTCGTCTCCGGTAAGACCCGACGGAGCAGGAATTCCCCTCGCCCGCGGCTCAGTATAGTCTACTGTGGGATCAAACAAGGAATCTCCGAATAGTCCGAGATCTCGCGCTTCGGCGCGGCCCATGGCCGCTCGCAGAGCAAATCCGGCGACATAAGCATCGCGTTGTGCAGTTACGAGTTGAACGCGGCTGTTCAACAGCTCCTGCTGAGCGTTTAGGACCTCCAGCACCGTGCGGGTTCCGACGCTATTTTCCGCGCGCGTGCCCTCAAGCGCGAGCTCGTTCGCTTTTACTGCGACCTCTGCCGAGCGGGTTACGCCTTGTGTAGCACGGTATCTGGAGAAGGCAGCACGGACATCGGCAACGACACCGCGCTCAGTGGCAACGATCTGTTCGAGGGACTGGCTCGCCAGCGCTTGCGCCTGCCTGACACGGGCACCGGGAGCGCCGCCTTGATACAGCGGCAGAGCAAGCGACACGCCTACCGTTGTTGTCCGCTGCGCCTGCTGGAAAGTTCGTCCGCCAATACTGCTCCCGAGAGTGCCCAAATAGTTGTTGTAGTTGCTGCTTCCGACAAGCGAAAGCTTGGGAAGTCGAGTCGCCTTCGCCACGCTGATATCATAACCTGCCGCCCTAGCTTGTTGCTTAGAAGCGAGGAGTGCCGGGTTGTTCTCGACCGCCGTTATAATTGCCTGGTCGATTGTTCCTGGCATGCCCGGAAGTGGAGGCGGTGGCTGGAGATCAGCGGGCGGGATCCCAACGAACCGCGTGTAGTTCTCCCGGCTCGCATCGAGCTGCGCTTCCACGGTCTGGAGCTGGCCGCGCGCCAAGGCAAGCCTCGCTTCCGATTGTGCTACGTCGGTGCGCGTCAGATCGCCAACCTCGAACCGATCCCTTGATGCTTGAAGAGTGATTTCAAGCGTGTGCACATTGGTACGATTGAGAGCGACAATGGCATCATCGCGGATCACATCCATGTATGCGGAGACTACCGCGGTAAACACGTCAGCCTCCGTACTGCGTAGATTTGCCCGGCCCACGAGCACGCGCGCGTCGGCAGCGCGGATGGCCGCCCGCACGCCCCCGCCCTGATAAAGCGGGAAGGTTACGTTTGCGCCCGTGCTTGCCGCACGAAGAGGAGAGACGAAACTGTTTGCACTGCGCACGACAAATTCCTGGTAATCAGCTGTTGCACTCAGCGCAGGACGAGCCGCCGCCTTTGCAAGTGGTACGCCCTCGTCGGTTGCGCGGAGACTTGCCCGCGCCGCCATCAGGGTAGGGTTGGTGCGGTAAGCCCGTTGAAGGGCCTGGCGCAACGTCTCTCCCTCTGCCGCGGTGGCAGCGAGTGCTGCTGCGATGAGAGTGAATCCCATGTTCCTCATTGGTAGTCCTCGCTGCCCCACTTCCCGGCCGCCCGTCGCCGCGGACACCGCGCACCTCATCGATCCCAAGTCCGCCCTTCGCGGGTGATCAAGACACTTTGGGGCTAGGTCTCCCCTGTCGCGTCAGCAATCGAGGGGCTGGCTAAGCCTTTCTCGGGCGCACACATTGCCACGCGTTCAAGATAAGCATTAGCAATCTGGCAATGAGCCGCAACGGCTTCTGGCTTCGACGCTTTTTGTGCCAGTTCTAGCTCCTGTTCCGCACGCATCTGCCAATATTCCACATCATCAGATATAGTACCTTTCTCTGAAAGAGTTTCGTCCTTGCTATGGTCAATAGGCATGGTTGCAATCCTCACCGCCGCTTTTACTATGAGAAGTCAAGTCAGAAGCCGACCTAACGGTCTCGCACATCCTCGATGTTGGAAGTCGCTCCCATGAGGGGAGGGCTGCTCTTCGCAGCCGGCCCGGGCGGCACTGATCAGCTGAGCAGGCAAGAGCCCAAGCGCGAGCCCCGAGGGTCCCGCGAGCCGCTGATGGCAAATCGAGCGCAAACGAGATTGCCTGACGGCTCATGCTAGCCTGGCCTCTCCAACGAGGGCCATCGACAAGAGGGGCGATACGACTGGTATCAATCATCGACAGCGCCAAGCCAGAAGCTGGCCTGCAATCAGCATGGCAGAAGCAGCGCCCGCGGTGCCAAGAGCCCATAAGCGGGCCATGACCGGTATAGCGATGCTCCTGGCGCTCCGGAGCCAGGTGCGGGTTCCAACTATGGTCCCCGCAATGTAATAGGCTGCCAGCAACTCAAGCGAAGCCGCCGCGAAAACTACCGAGACGGCAGGGAGACACCCTCTTGCGTCCGCCGCTAGTCCGGCCAGTGCCACCCCAGCTACGATGACCGGCCAGATGATCAGGCGGCGGAACAGCTGGATGCGTTGCAGGAGGTGCGCTTCACGCGCCCGCTTCACGATGTCCTTTCGAGGTGCTGCTTCGCTGGGAGTATCCCAGGGGCCCCTCCGCCGGCCTCCTCTATGTTTCGATTCTATCGACATGGTCAGCTCCGACACGTAGGCGCGAGTTGGGCCTTGCGACCTGGCAGGCGCGAGGCGATCTGCTTATCGATGCGCGGCCAGTCGCCGCCCGACACTTCCGCAACGTCCACCATGGTGAGCCGACGTGCGGGCGCCGCCGCCATCTCGGCAACCGGGCCGTTTGCGTTCGGCGGAGGTGCCGTCGAGCTCGAGGCCGCCGAGTCATCTCATGCCGCCTTCTCCGCCGAATCGCGGTAGGCCAGCAATCGCAAGGCGTTGAATACGACCAGCAGCGTCGATCCCTCATGCATCGCGACCGCAGGCCCGATGCCGAGGCCGAGGATGGTGGCAGGCACGAGGAAGGCGACGACGCCCAGGCTGACAAAGACGTTCTGGCGGATTACCCACCGGGTGCTACGACTCAGCCCGACCGCGAAGGGCAGATGCGAGAGATCGTCAGCCATCAGGGCGACATCCGCCGTTTCGAGCGCAACGTCGGACCCAGCGGCGCCCATGGCGATGCCTACTGTCGCCGTCGCCATCGCAGGAGCATCGTTCACACCGTCGCCGACCATGGCGACCTTGGTTTCGGCGCGGAGCTTTTTTATCGCCTCAACCTTGTCTTCGGGCATGAGATCGCCCCATGCCTCGTCGATGCCGACCTCCTTGGCGATGGCTTCGGCGGCGCGCTGATGATCGCCCGAGATCATGATCATCCGCTTGATGCCGATCGCGCGGAGCTTTCCGAGTGCGGCCTTCGCCGCCTCGCGGGGCGTGTCCAGCAGGCCGATTGCGCCCAGGTCTTTGTTGTCGCGGCGAACGATCATGCTCGTCTGCCCGCGCGCGCGCAGCTTCTCGATCGCGGCCGTCATCTCGGCCGACAGCGGCGCGATACCGTCGGCGCCGAACATTTCGGCCTTGCCGATTAGCACTTCATTCTCGCCCACCACGGCCGAGACGCCGCGGCCGGTCAGGCTCTTGAGATTGTCGGCCGAGGGGACGGCCTTGTCTCCAATATGATCGCGGCCGTCGCGGGCGATCGCTTGGGCCAGCGGATGATCGCTCAACGATTCGACGGCTACGGCGATCGCCATCAAGTCTTCCTTGACCACACCTGGCGCGGGGATGATCTCCTGAATGCGCGGCTCGCCCTTGGTGAGCGTGCCCGTCTTGTCGAACGCGATGGCGTCGAGCGAGCCGAGCAGTTCGAGGGGTGCGCCGCCCTTGACGAGGACGCCACCGCGCGCGGCACGCGCGACGCCGGAGAGGACGGCGCTGGGGGTCGCGATGGCGAGCGCGCAAGGGCTTGCCGCGACCAGCACCGCCATGGCCCGATAGAAGGACAGCGCCAGCACCGCCGGCACGAAGAACTTCTCGAAACGGTCCGTGAAACGCTGCGTGGGAGACTTCTGTGTCTCTGCCTCGCTGACCAGCTTCACCACCTTGGCGAGCGTGCTTTCGGTGGACAGGCGCGTGACCTCGATTTCGACCAGGCCGCTGCCGTTGATCGTACCGGCAAAGACGCGGCTTGCCGCATCGACCTTGTCAGGGTTTTGGCGGGCCGCTTCGTCGTCGTGCACAGGCCGCTTGTCGACCGGCATACTCTCGCCCGTGACCGGGGCCTGGTTGATCGCGGTCGTGCCCTTGACGATGAACCCATCGGCCGCGACCCGTTCATCGGGCTTCACGACGATGATGTCCCCAACCTTCAAGTCCTCGACGGGCACTTCGCTTGTGTCGCCATCGGGGCGGCGGACCATGGCAGTGCGCGGCGCCAGTTTGGCCAGTGCCTCGATCGCCTTCTTGGCGCGTCCCATCGCGTAATGCTCAAGCGCATGGCCAAGGCTGAACAGGAACAGCAGCAATGCGCCTTCCGCCCAAGCCCCAAGCGCGGCTGCGCCGGCAGCCGCGACCAGCATCAGCGTGTCGATCTCAAACCGCTTCAGGCGCAGGTTCTCGATCGCCTCGCGCAACGTGTAGAAACCGCCGAAGAAATAGGCGGCGATGTAGAGCGCGAGCGGCAGCCACGAAGGCGCACCCGCCACCAGCTTTTCGATCGCAAAGCCGATGCTCAGCGCCGCGCCGCAAGCGAGCGCGAAGATCAGCTCGGTGTTTGGGCCAAGCAAGCCGCCATGGGCATGGTCGTGTCCGTCGCCGGGGCCATGTTTCTCTTCCTTGGCCCCATGTCCGCCGGGGCCGTGATCGTGCCCGGCATGATCGTGGCCAGCGTGATCGCGGCCGGCATGCTCGTCGGCCGCGATCCGCTTGCCGAGGCCGACGTTGAGCTTGCCCAGGGCATCGCGAATGTCCTGTTCGGTCGTTTCGCGGCGATCATATTCGACCCTGATCGTTCCGCTCGTGCTGGCGCTCGCCTGGACGACGCCCTTCATCGCGCTGAGCGCTTCGCTTACCGTGCGGGCGCGGCGCTCGTGATTGATCCCCGTCACCTGCCAGATCGCATGGCCGTAGCGTTCGGTGATTTCGGCGCCCGCGGCGCGCACCATCTCGCGCACGCGCGACAGCGGTAGCTTGCCTGCATCGAAGTGAATGCACAGCGCCGCCGGATCATCGCCATCAAGGGTGATGACATGCGCGCGTTCGACACCGTCGCGGGAAACCAACGTCGAAACGAGCCGATCGAGGCAGGCGTCGGCCGCGTCGGGCAGATCGGGAAGGATAACCGGGATGTCGAGTTTGAGCTTGTCGTTCATGGGTTTTCCCTTCGCGGGGGCAATTCGAGATCAGGCAGGCGGCGTGGTTTCAGGGTGGCGCGGTCCGGGATTGCACCCTCTTGCAAGCCAGCGGAGGCACGTCGGGGCGCAGGAGCGTGATCCGGTCCCCGCCCGAGATCGTCACGTTGAGATTAGGGCCGACATAGGTCAGCCCACTTGCCGGCGAGCTGACGCGCACCGGAGCGGCGTTCGGACTTGTCTTGATGTCGAGCGTGAGGCCATCGCCGACAAAATCGACATCGAGCCGCGATCCATCGGGGCAGGCGTAGAAATGCTCCCCGATGAAGTTGGGCAATCGCCGGTCGCGGGATCCGTCGCTGTCGCCATTGTCGGTGGAGGGAGAACAGCCAAGCAGGGCCGGCGTCAAACCAAGCCCAAGCAGGATAATGATCCATCGGGCCGGGCTGCGCTTGATGAGCCGAGCGGCCATTCTCCCGCTCTTCCAGATTCGTTCGCCATGGGCGGTTAAGGGGGCACGCCCATGGCGCGGGCCGTTCTCACACGTGCGCCCGAAGGACTCATTGTGCGGCGGCCGATCCACAGCGGTTCAGTCGAACAGATCGCGCAGGAAGCTCTTGCGCCGCCCCTGGTGGCCGCGCTCGTAGCTATGTTTGTTGCCATGATCTTCATGGCCGCCGCGATGTTGGTCGAACATCCCGAGGCGTCCGCTTCTGGACGCGCCGGTAGCTTCATCGCTGATGCTGCGCTCTATGATCTTGTCGAGTTCGCCGCGATCGAGCCAGACGCCGCGACATTGCGGACAAGTGTCGATTTCAATGCCCTGGCGCTCGCTCATGACGAGATCCACCCGGCACGTTGGGCATAACAGCCCTTCAGAAGGGCGATTTTCTACCATGTCGTCATCCTTTTTGGAATTTGAAAGCGAGCGTCGCTCCGCAGCGGCGTCGGTTGTGGCCGCGTCAGTCATTGGCGGCGTCCCGAGCGGGTGGCTTGATGGAGCGTCGGTGATGGCGCGTCGACGTCCCCGACCGCCGCGATTGACGGCGCAGGAGGTTGAGGAAGGCGGCGTCTTGTTGCCGCATGTTGCGGCGCAGACCTTGGCGCATCAGCGGCCCGAGCAGCGCACCCACCATGCCCCGGCAATCGATCGAATGATGAATACGGACGCCATTGGCGATCGGCTTGATTTCGTAGCGCTCGTCGAGCGTCAGGAACCCCCGCACGCCAATCTGCCACCCGATGAGTTCGGGTTTGGCGAGCCTGTTGACGACCATCGTTGTCGTCATCTTGCGGTCGCCGCCGAATAGGCGACAGGTCACGTCCATTTCGGCACCGCGTTCGGCTTCTCCCGCGATGCGATAGACCGGATGCCACCGCGCGAAGCCTTTCAGATCGGAGATCAGCGACCAGACCCGCAGCGCTGACATATTGAAATCGAAAGTGGTTTCTTCCTTCATGGCTGGATGTCCTGTTCGGCCATGACGCGGCCCAAGCCGGAGCGCACGCTGGCGGCCTCCCTCCCGTTGAGCCGGAGATTGATGAGAGCTGGCGGGCGGCAGGGGCTTGCACCGTGCAAGCCCCTCCGCATGCCGGAGCGACGTTCATCGGGCCGGGCTTGCCAGCGTTTGGCTGGCTTTGCCCCCGATGACCTCGATCGCTTCGAGGGTGATGAGGCCGATGTCGGGCACGTCATCGAGATCGGCGACGAAGGCGCGCAAGGCGTCCTCGAAATCGACGATCTCGATCACCACGGCCCGATCGCTTTCGAGCACATGGCGCCGGTGGACACGCGACGACGCGCCGAACCCGATCAACGCTTCAAGCACCGTCAGCCCCGCCATCTTGCGATCACGCGCCAACGAGGCGACATATTCGAAAACCTTCCGGTCGCCGATGTAGGCCGCTTCATCCGTATAAATCCGAAGCAGTTTTCTGGCCGGTTCTCCCATCACGCTTCTCCTTTCATGAGGGCGGGTTCCTCGCCATGGGGCGGGCCCGCCTCTTGTTGTTGTCCGCGCTCGGTCCGCCCGAGGATCACCTTGGCAATCGCGGGCAGCACGAGCAGGGTCAGGATGGTGGCGGCGATCAGACCGCCGATCACCGTCGTCGCGAGCGGCTTCTGGACTTCAGCGCCGGTGCCATGCGCAAGCGCCATCGGCACGAAGCCGATCGCCGGTACGAAGCCCGTCATCACCACCGCGCGCATCTTGTCGGCCATGCCATCGCGGATGGCCTCCACGATCGGCATCCCCGCATCGCTCCGCTCGCGGATCGCGCTCATCACGACCAGGCCGTTCAGAACCGCCACGCCGGCCAGACAGATGAAGCCGACCGCGGCCGATACCGAGAAGCTGATCCCGGTCAGGGCGAGCGTGAAGACGCCGCCTGCGAGACCCAGCGGCACTGCTAGGAACACCGCGCCCGCCCGTCCGAAACTGCCCAGCGCCATGTAGAGCAGCCCGAAGATCGCGAGGAAGCAGAGAGGCACCACGATCGACAGCCGCTTTGACGCCGCCTGCAGGTTCTCGAACTGACCGCCCCATTCGAGATAGTAACCTGCCGGAAGCTTGACCTGAGCGATTTTGGCTTGCGCTTCCTGGACGAAGGAGCCGGCGTCACGACCGCCAAGGTTGATCTGGATGGCGAGACGTCGCTTGCCGTTCTCGCGCCTGATCTCATTCAAGCCCTCGGTCAGATTAATCTGCGCGACCTGCGCGAGCGGCACCTGACTGCGGGGCCGCCCTGCGACTTCGGGGAGTAGCACCGGCAGCGACCGGATGTCGTCGAGGTTAGCACGGGTCACGTCAGGGACGCGCACCGTGACGTCGAACCGCCGATCACCCTCATAGACCAGGCCGGACTCCCGGCCGCCGAGCCCGGCCGCGACCGTGTCCGCGACGTCGCGAACGGTGAGGCCGAGACGCGCGATCGCAGCGCGATCGAGCTTCACGTCGAGCGTCGGCGCGCCGCCCACCTGGTCGGCCTTGACGCTGGCCGCTCCGGGAATGCCTTGCAGCACGCGAACCATGTCGTTTGCGACCTGCGACATCTTGTCGAGATCGTCACCGTAGAGCTTGATCGCGACATCGCCGCGCACGCCGGCGATCAGCTCGTTGAAGCGGAGCTGGATCGGCTGGCTGACCTCGTACAGATTCCCAAGCAGCCCGCCCGAGGCCTTCTTGATGCGGGCGATCACCTCCGCCTTGGTTTCGACGCCTGCCGGCCATTGGTCCTGCGGTTTAAGGATGACAAAACCGTCTGACATGTTCTGCGGCATCGGATCGGTTGCGACCTCGGCCGTGCCCGTCTTCGAGAACATCGTCTCCACTTCCGGCAGGCGTTTCACCGCCGCCTCGACCCGCCGCTGCATCGCCAGCGACTGCTCGAGGCTAACTGATGGCACCCGCGTCGAGGCGAGCGCCAAGTTCTTCTCGTCGAGCTGGGGAATGAACTCCGAGCCGAGCAGCCCGAATGCTGGGACCGCCGCGAGAAAGAAGGCTAGGCCGCCGAGGATAAACGGCCAGGGCCGCGCAATCGCCTTGTCGAGCAGCGGCAGATAGCGATCCTTCGACTTGCGGATCAGCCACACGTCCTTTTCCGCGACCTTGCCCCGGATCAGGATCGCGACCAGCGCCGGAACGAGCGTGATGGCGAGCAGGAACGCTGCCACCAGCGCGAGCATGATGGTGATCGCCATCGGCGAGAAGGTCTTGCCCTCGACGCCGGTGAAGGTCAGCAGCGGCGCGAAGGCCAGCAGAATGATCGCCTGCCCAAAGACGGTGGGCTTAATCATCTCCTGCGCCGCCCGCATCGTCTCTTCGAGCCGTTCGCGCAGCGACAGCAACCGGCCTTCGTGTTCTTGCCGGTGCGCCAGTCGCGCAAGGCAGTTCTCGACGATGATGACCGCACCGTCGACGATCAGGCCGAAGTCGAGTGCGCCGAGGCTCATCAGATTGGCGGGGACGCCGAAGGCGTTCATTCCCATCGCCATCATCAGGAACGAGAACGGGATGACCAATACGGCGATCAGCGCGGCGCGCCAGTTGCCGAGCAGCAGGAACAGCGACGCCGCAACGAGAATCGCGCCTTCGGTCAGGTTGCGCTCGACCGTCGACACCGTGGCGCCGACCAACTTCGCGCGATCGAGCACGACCTTGACCTCGATACCCGGCGGCAGCGTCTTCGCGACCTGATCGAGCTTGCCCGAAGCCTGTTCGGCAACGACGCGGCTGTTCTGGCCGATCAGCATCAGCACCGTGCCGATGACCGCCTCCTGGCCGTTCATGCTGCCTGCGCCGGTCCGCAGATCACCGCCGATCCTGACGTTCGCGATCTGGCCGACCGTGATCGGGACAGTGCCCCGCGTCGCCACGACAGCGTTGCGGATCTCATCGACGGTGCGGACACGCGAGTCGACGCGGACGAGATAAGCCTCGGAGCCGCGATTGTAGTAATTGGCCCCTACGGCGAGATTGGCGTTCTCGAGCGCCTGGCCCAGCTCGCTGTAGGAGATTCCGAAGCTGGCGAGCTTTGTCGGATCAGGCTCGACCACGAAGGTCTTGGCATAGCCGCCGATCGAATCGACGCCGGCGACGCCTCCCACCGAGCGGAGCTGCGGGCCGATGATCCAATCCTGAACCGTGCGCAGATAGCTCGCCTTCGCGACAGGATCGGTCAGGCGATCGCCTTCGGGTGTGAGATAACTGCCATCGGGTTGCCAGCCCGGCTGACCCGCGACCTTCCTGGCGCCTCGCCCGTCGGGGTTGGCGTAGCCCACCGTATACATGAGGATTTCGCCAAGGCCCGTCGTCACCGGCCCGATTTGCGGCTGCACGCCGTCAGGCAGGCTCCTGGTCGCCTGGCGCAACCGCTCGCCGACTTGCTGGCGCGCGAAATAGAGGTCGGTCTTGTCGGTGAAGATCGCCGTTACCTGGCTGAAACCGTTACGCGAGATCGAGCGCGTCGTTTCGAGACCGGGGATGCCGGCGAGCGAGATTTCGACCGGGTAGGTGACGAGTTTTTCGATTTCGACCGGCGAGAGCCGGGGATCGACCGTGTTGATCTGGACCTGGTTGTTGGTGATGTCCGGCACGGCGTCGATGGGCAGCTTGGTGATCTGCCAGACGCCGAGGCCGGCGATGACGAGGAAGAGCGCGAGGACCGTCCAGCGAGCGCGGACGGCAAACGCCATGAGATTGGCTATCATGGTCTATTCTTCCTCGCCCGCGCCCTTGCCGAGTTCGGCCTTGAGCAAGAATGCGTTCTTGGTTGCCACTTGGCTGCCCGCCGACAGGCCCTTGATGATCTCGACCCGGCCGTTGCTGCGCTGGCCGATCGTGACGGTCTGCGCGCGGAAGCCCTGCGCGGTGCGGACAAACACGACGTCGCGGCCTTCCAGCGATTGCACCGCCTCTTCCGGCACGACGATCGCATTCGAGCTGTCGCCCCGGCTCGGGAGCAGGCGAACGCGCACTGCGAGACCCGGTTGAAGCGTGCCGGACACATCCAGTACCGCCGTCGCCGAGCGCGTTTCGCTCGCGAGACCCGGCGTGACCGCGCGCACGCGCGCTTCCATCGTCCGCCCGTCCGGCAGCTCGATAATGGCCTTGTCGCCGGGTGCGAGCCGCTGAGCGTCGGTTGGGCCGACCGCGGCCTCGATCTGGACCTTGGAGGCGTCGGCGACGCGCATCAGCTCCGTCTCAGGCTGGACGAACGCGCCCAGGCTGACGCTTTCGGCCGTCACGCGCCCCGAAATCGGACTCGATACCACCACGCCGCGGCCATCAGCCGTCACCCTTGCAGCCCCGGCGGATACACTCGCGCGCCGCGCTTCGGCCGCCGCTGCGGCTGCACTGGCCTCAGCCTGCTCCAGCTCGACGCGCGCTGAGACCTTTTGGCGGTAAAGATATTGTTCGCGCGCCAGCGCCTTTTGCGCCTGCACCGCCTTGGCGGCTGCGGCGGTGCGATCGGCCGCGATCTGCGCTGCGTCGCGGCTTTCGACGATCGCCAGCGTCTCGCCGGCCCGAACCGGATCGCCGAGCCGTTTCATCAGTCGCGTGACAGCGCCGGCAGCGCGGGCAGTGACGATCGCCTCGCCTTGCGGCGACGCGCTGACCGTCGCTTGCGCCACGATCTCAGCACCGAGGCCACCGGCCCGGATCGTCTCCGTCGAAATACCGGCCTGCGTGATCGCCTGTTCGGTCATCGCGACCGCATCGGGCACCTTCTCTTCCTTTGTGGAAGCAGCGGCGTTGCCATTTGCCGCTTCGGTCGCGGCGGGCTTATCGGCGCTGCATTTCGCGACGGCGAAGCCACCAAGCGCGGCTACGAGGGCGATGGCCGCCCCGCCGCCTAGCAGGCGCTTTTTCTGGTTAGCGTCCTGATCGATCATTGGTTGTCTCCGGAATTGACGGGAGCCGGCGTCGTCAGCCGGTCGAGCCGCGCCTGTGCGTCATGGTAGGCCGCGAGGGCGTCGACGTAGGTCTGGCGGGTCTGTGAAAGGGTGCGCTCGGCATCGAGGAGCGCGATCTGGTCGAACTTGCCGGCGGAGTAGCCGACGCGCGCGATGCGTGCCGCCTCCTGCGCCGCAGTGAGGCCGGCGCCACCGGCCGCCCGCGCCGTTGCAGCAGCGTTCGCAACTTCTGTCTGTGCGCTGGCGATCGCCTGGCTTGTGTCGACAACCGCGAGGTTGCGCTGAGCGACCGCGACGGTCTGTTCCGAGCGCGACTGCGCAACAAAGGCGCTGCCATTGTTGAACACCGGGATCGGGATCGAGATGCCGACCATGGCAGCGGTGTCGTTCGTTGCTTTGAAGCGTCGCGCAAAGGTGCTTACGGTAAGGTCAGGCACCCGAAGCGAGCGCGCGACGCGGACCTGTGCGCCGGCCGTGCGGACATCGGCTTCCGCGGCTGCCAAAGCCAATGTCGCTGCGACATCAACCGGACGAGGGGGGCCGTAATCGTCGATCCTCTCGAACCACGCCCGATCGAGCGGTCCCGTGACAGGTGCGGACAACAAGGTGGCGAGGTTGATCCGGGCCGCCTGGGCCTGTCGGGCAGCGCTCTCGGCCGCGACTTGCGCATTGATGCGCAACACGTCGGCGCGCTGCTGCTCGATCGGCCCGACATCCCCTGCCGTGACCCGCTCACGCGAGACGCGGAAGGCATTGGCCGCGATGCCAGCCTGTTCGGCCAGCACTTCGGCACGGCGCTCGGCCGCGGCCGCCTCAATATAGAGCTGGGTGATGCGGAGTCGGAGATCGGCGCGCGCGATCTCTGCCTGTATCTGCGCCCGCGTAAGGCGGGCGGTGGCGAGCGCCACACGCGCGGAGCGCTTGCCCCCTAGTTCGAGCGGAAGTGCGACCCCGATCGTCGTTTCAGAGCTGCGCAGCCCCTTATAGACGCCGGAACCGGCGATGTTCTCTACCTGCGCTTGCAGCTCAGGATTGGGGCGCAGCCCGGCTACCCGGCGCGCCGCCGTGGCCGCACCGACCCCGGCCGTGGCCGCCGCGACAGATGGCAGGCTGGGGGGGCTGCTAGACGGCGTAGCCGTGGTCGAGCGGGCAGGATTGTTGTTGGCACTGGACGTTGACGACGCCGGCATACCGCCGGCGGCGAGCGCGCTTTCAAGCGAGAATGTGGGCGCTGTCTGTGACGTCGCTGTGGCCGCCGGAAGACCCGGCGACGGTGCCGTCTGCGCCCCGGCCGCATCGGCCAAGGATGCCGCAGCCAGCACGGCCGCGATGATACGATGCATTGATAATGACTCCTGACGAACCGAGTTCGCCCCGCTCGGCACAGGCCGGCGGGGTCAGCAGGTCGTCAGGCTTGCGGGGGCCTCAGCGCGGGATCGGCTGTCGAGCGCGGCAGGACCGTTCGCACTTCGGAAAGCGTGGTCTGACGGACGCCGGGCGTCCATGTGGCGGACGCGAACTTTACCGGCTGGGCGAATTGGTGGCCGTGGCAGCCGCCATGATGGTGCGGGTAGCCCTTGTCGCCGTCAGCCGGCACTTGGTCGGCATCGCCAGGGGTGTGACCTTCTGCGATCTGCGTCGCGATCGGAGCTTGTGCCGACACGCTGACATTCGTTCGCTCCAGTGCGTGCGCCATCGCCGTCGTCTGCAAGGAGAAGACGAGCATCAGGCCAGCAAGGAAGTTCACCAGGCTTCGCACGTTACGACCTCTAACAGCCGCGCCGGCAGAACGATAGTCCTGACGGTTGTCGGTCAGGTGAAAGCAGCGGGTTCATTTGAGCGCGGCTCGATACATCATATCGTACAAAGCCAACTGCTTCGTGCGTCATTGTACTATCTCCGGCGGGATCGGCAGGGACGACCGCCATGCCGGGATCGCGGCCGCCAACACACGCCAGGCCGAACGGAGGAAGATCAACGCAATGACCGCGCCTACCGCTATGTCCGGCCACGCCGCGCCAGTGACGGCGACCATTCCTGCGGCGATCAGCACGCCGATATTCGATGCGACATCATTGCGCGAGCACTCGAACGTGCTCGACATATTCACGTTCGCGGAGCGGAATCGCCACAACAGCGCGAGGCAGGTCATGTTGGCGGCGAGCGCGGCACCGCCGAACCCCAGCATGAGCGTCGACGAGGGCGGCACGCCGTTCACGATCTTGTCGGCGATCTCCGCTACCACGGCCAGACCGAAAACGAGGATGATGCCGCCCTTGGCAAGCGCCGCACCGGCTTCCCAGCGCGGCCCACGGCTCAAGGCATAAAGGCTGAGCGCATAGACGACGGCATCGCCGAGCATATCGACCGAATCCGCCATCAGCGCCGATGATCGTCCCATGACACCCCCGCCGAACTCGGCAAGGAACATCACGAAGTTGATCGCCATCACCGCGATCAGCACGCGCCGCTGGTCGGCCTTGCGGCCGAGTTCGGCGATTGTGTCGCCTTTTCGTGAGCAGCAGTCGTATGACAAGGGTGCCTCGATTCGCGTGACGGCCGTGTATATGAACCCTCATCCCACTAGAGGGTCAAGCGCGAAGAGACGGGAATGAAAATAGGCGAAATCGCGAGCCGGATTGGCCTAAAGATCGAGACCATCCGGTTTTATGAGACCGAGGGCCTGATCGCGCCGCCAGCCAGGACTAGCGGGAATTACCGAATCTATAATCGAGCCCACTTGGATCGGCTGTCCTTTATCAAGCGGTCCCGTGATCTCGGGTTTACACTCGATCAGGTGCGCGACCTTCTTCGGCTTGCCGACAACCGCGGCAGCTCCTGTACGGAGGTAGACGTGATCGCTGGCCATCATGTCGCGGAAATCGATCGCAAGCTCGCCGATTTGACGGCGCTCCGAACAGAACTAGTTCGAAGTCTGGAATGCTGCGAACGCGCGACGATCGCGGAGTGCCGCATCATCGAAGCGCTTTCGCCAAGATCTCGCGCCAGCGCTGCCCACGATGATTGAGAAGTCCGGCAGAGTAAGGCGGTTTCGGTAACCAGCGATTATTGAATGGGTTGCAAGGCAAAGGTGTAATCGAATGGCAAGTGTACCGCCCGATCCTCATCCTGACTCGCGGCCGTCTGACCCCAGCGAGGCCCTCGATCAGCTTTCTCCGCAGCCCGACAACGAGGATCGGGAGAGCGTTGAGGAGGTGCCGCCGAAGTAAGGCGCAACTCGCACCTGATCCGGTTCTGCACTTGATGCTGAACGGCTTCTCCCAGCCTTTGCGGGCGCGTATCGCTGTCCTCAGCGGCAGATGATGGTGTGGACGACGGGAACACCGCGCTCAACCAGCATCTCCTTGAGATCGTGGTAGCTGATACATAGCGAATACCAGCGCTACGCCCAGAAGATCACCTCGCCTTTGAAGTGCTGGGCTTTGAAGTCATGCTGCATCGACCGCCTCATCCGCTTGCCCCATCGTGGCGTCGCGCAGGCGCATCACTGTCTGGCGACTGGTTTTGTGCCGGCGCGCCAAGGCCGACAGGCTCTCGCCGCGCCCAAGACCTGCAAGCACGGCGTCGCGAGTGGGAACATCGAGCGAATGCGGCCGGCCCAGCCGCTTGCCCTGCGCCTTGGCGCGCGCGAGCCCCGATTGGGTGCGCTCAATCAAGAGGTCGCGCTCAAACTGCGCGACGGCGTTGATCACGCCCATGGTCATCCTGCCCGCCGAGCTGGTGAGGTCGATCCCGCCAAGCGCCAGGCAGTGAACCCGCACGCCCATGTCGGCGAGCCTCGCCACCGTCGCGCTGACATCGATGGCGTCGCGGCCTAGCCGGTCGAGGCGGGTGACGATCAGCACATCGCCAGCCTCCATGCGGTCGAGAAGCCGAGAAAAGCCGCGCCGGCGCCCGATCGCCTCCGAGCCCGACACCGTCTCACTCACGACCCGGTGCGGCTCGACGGCGAAGCCCGCAGCCGCGATCTCGCGCACCTGATTCTCGGTGGTCTGCCCCGCTGTGGAAACGCGGGCGTAGGCGAAGGTGCGCGACAAGGGCCTGATCCGTTCACAAAGGGTGTCCGGATCATCGGTCCTGTTCACATGCCCGTCAAGCTATCTTCTGGACGCTGCGCCCGGCCCCGTCCGAAACCCTTCGGTTCCGGACACCGCAAGCTTGCAACAAAGCCATCGAGTTTACACCTGCATGCTCATGATGTCTTTGTAGGCCGAGAGCAGCTTGTTCCGGAATTGCAGGGTTGCCTCGAAGCTGACTGAAGCGCGCGCCTGCATGAGCGCGACGGTGGCTATGTCGGTCGTCTCGCCGCGTTCGTACGCCTCGGTAGCAACATCTTCCTGCTCGAGGTTGGCATTGATCTTCTGAACCGCCGTCTGAAGCGTTGAGGCAAAGCTCGGAGCCGGCGTGCCGCCGACCTCGCGCGCGCCGGGGACCCCACCTTGGGCGGCGGGCGCAATATTTCGAAGGGCCGCGCTCCGGTCAAGAACGGCGGCACGCATCGCCATAACATTGGCGACCGTCATGTCGCTCATCCGTTAAACCTTGCTGCCGTTATAATAGGACATCCTCCCTTAACATCAGCTTGTTAAAACTTGTTTACCATATGTCCTGCCCACCCGACGGGCTGACCATGAACGGGCCGGAGACGGATAGAGGCCGATCACAGTTATCTGAAGCGGCTGATCCGGCCGAGCCAGCTTTCAAATCGATGCAGACCGCCTTAGGCCACACAAAGAGCATGCGGCGCCTCTGTCTCACCCAACCCTTGCGGCCGGACCGGACGGCCGGCGGGGATCTCCGATCAGGCAAAAAGGTCGCCGATCGCTCGCACCCGGAAGGCGTTGCGCCACCGGCGCCGGCGATGCTCGGCCGCGTCGTGGATCATGTGGCAGCGCTGGCAGAGCGCGGCGAGATTGCGCGGCCGGTTGTCGCCGGGATCATGGTTGAGGTGCGCGCTCGCGAGGACCGCGCGCGTGACGCGCAGCGAGGTAGGCGGGCTGATGCCGGCGAGCACCGGTTGCGCCCGTGCGAGATCCGCAGGCGCGGCCAGGCGGCGAACCCCCCTACCCTGCCCGTCGCGCCAGCGG
>NZ_BMIH01000010.1 GCF_014641735.1 Sphingomonas metalli
CAACCCCTTTTCCTTCATCCGGCCTATATCGGCCGCTGCGCGCCCATAGCGTTCGATCGCGCGGGCCTGCGAGGGCGCCAGCGGCCGATCGGCCCCGGCACGCTCGGGCGACGTCGTTTTCTCCGACGTCGGTTTCGGCCGGAACCCGGCGAACATGCCCTTGGCCTTGTCGCGGACCTTCTCCGCCACCTGGCGCGCGAGTTCCGGGAACCGGATCTCGCGCCGATCGGCAAATGCGCGCGCCGGGTCCTGCTCTGGCCGCGTATAGTCGCCGGCCATGTCCTTGCCCCGGTCGCGCGACAGGGCGCGGACGAGCTGGCGCTGGTCGGCGAAGTCGTCGCGGCCGTAATGGAGTTGCATGGCCTCGCGGTGCCGCGACATGCCGACATAGGCGCTGTGGCGGTCCATGCCCGGCGTGGCGAGGACATGCGCGCGATCGACCGTCACGCCCTGCGCTTTGTGGAACGTCGCCGCATAACCATGATCGACGTGGGCGTAGTCCTTCGCGTCGAACGCGACGTGCGCGCCGCTGTCGAGCCGAACCTTCATGCCCTCGGCCGATACCTGCTCGATCGTGCCAAGCGTGCCGTTCTTCACCCCCAGCGACCGCTCGTTCCGCAGGAACATCAGGCGGTCGCCGCGCGCGAACGCGCGCGTCCCCCGGTCGGCGCTGAACGCCACGTCCTCGCCCAAGTCGCCGGTCGCGCGAAGTCGGCCGCGCGCCTCCTCGTTCAGTTCGCGGACCTCGGCATTCGTGTGGGTGAGGATGACGCGGGATTTGCCCGGCTCGGCCTGGCGGGCGCGATCCCAGCCGTCCACCAGCTCGCCCCGCGCAGCCAAGCGCGTGTCGGCCGCGTGAACCATGCCCTTGGCGTCATAGGCGTGGATCGCCTCGCCGGTGCGCCCGGTCGCCAGCGCGCGCGTGGCGTCGCGCTGCCAGTCCTCGCGCTGCCGGCGTATCTCGGTGATCTCGGCCGCGCCGTGCCGCTCGGTGACGCTGCGGAACGCCGCGCCCGCCTCGATCGCCTGTAGCTGCTCGGGGTCGCCGACCATGACGACCTTGGCCCCGGCATCGCGGGCTTGGGCGAACACCCGCTCCATCTGGCGCGAGCCGATCATGCCCGCCTCGTCCACCACCAATACATCAAGCGGGCCTAGCTGCTCGCGCCCCTGCCCCCATGCGTGTTCAAGGCTGGCGATGGTGCGCGACGCGATGCCGGACCCGCCCTCAAGGTTTTCTGCCGCAATGCCGGAAAGGGCCGCGCCGCGCACTTGGTAGCCCGCAGCCTCCCACCCGGCGCGCGCCACGCTCAACATAGCTGATTTGCCCGTCCCGGCATATCCGACCACATTGGCGATGCCGCTCGGCCCCGTTATGTGCTCCAGCGCGGCCCGTTGCTCGTCCCCGAGCACGAGTCCTTCACTCCCGGCGCGCGTGATCGCCCCCTTGATCGCCCGCGCCGGGAGACCATGATCCCCCCGCCCCGCCAGCTCGTCGCCGGCGCGCTCAAGCCGAGCCTCCACCGCGATCATGTCGCGGCTGGTGAACCGCTCCTGGTCGCGCCCGTCCCTTCCCAGCGCGACCAGCTCGGGGCTCGCGCGCACCGCCCCCATCACCTGGTCGAACTGCTCCTTGCCGTCCGAATGGCGGAACGCGAACGTCGCAAGGTCGCGGGTGGTGAACGTGGCCTGCTGCCGCGTGATGGCGTCCAGCGCGATATTGGGGTTGGCGATGATCTTGTCGCCGTTGTCGCGAGCGATGCGGGCGTGATCCTCGATCCGCTCGGCCTCAAGCCCCTGCCCCGGTCGCCGCGACGCGGCCGGGCCGATCTTGTGTTGCGGTTCCAGCTCGATCCCTTGGCGCAAGTAGGAGCGATGGTCGATCCGGCCCTCCAGCCCCAGCTCTGCCATGCGCTCGTTGACGTGCGCGCTCCACGCCTCGCGCCAGTCCTTCAACAGCTCGGTCGAGTTCCAGTCGCGGTTCTTCTTGCCGAACCCCTCCGGCCCCACGTCGCGCATCGCCAGCATGACATGCGCGTGCGGCTTGGGGGTGCCGTCCTTCGCCTTGTCCCAATGCACGTTCAGGTCCGCGACCATCCCGCGATCGACAAATTGCTTCTTCACGAAATCGCGCGCGAGCTGGACACCCTGTTTCTCATTCATCTCGCGCGGAATCGAGAACTCCACCTCGCGGGCAAGCTGCGCGTCCTTGCGCTTCTCCTCCGCCTCCACCTCGTTCCAAAGGCAAGCGCGGTCGTTTAAACGCTCCGGCGACCCTTGCGGCAACATCACCTCGGAGTGGATGACGCCCGCCTTGTTGCTGAAATCGTGATCCCGCCCGAGCCGCTCGTCGTGCAGCTCGGACGCGGAGCGGTAGGCGGCGCTCGCGACGGCGCTCGATCCGTTCGCGCGGCTGATGACCTTGGCGGAGAAATGATAGATCGCCATGACGCTCCGCACATTGCCCTACTTAGCGCACGTCGGCAACGACGTATAAGCGCGCACTCACAATCCGCTGCGCTCCTCGTGATTGACTTGGTGCTCCTGTCTTTGCGGTTCGTGCTTTACCCCTGCGTCGGCTGCGCTAGGGTGTTCGGGCTGATGATCGCGGAAGGATGGAGCGATGCGTAAGGTTCGCGATTACGATGCCGAGCTGAAGGCGCTGAACGACAAGGCCCGGTCGCTCAAGGCGAAGCGGGTCGAACAGCTCGGGCAACTGGTCGCCGCTACGGGTGCCGATGCGCTCGATGCCGAGACTCTCGCGGGTGTGCTGCTGGATGCGATCGGATCGAAGGATGCCAGCGCAAAGGAGGCATGGCGTGCGGAGGGCGCTGCGTTCTTTCAGCGGCGCGGGCGCAAAGGTGGCGGCGCTGCTGCAATCGACGGATCGGGCGCTGCGACTGAACCGGGCGGCGACGTTGCGGACGGAAGCGGCGGAACGGCGAACGGATAGCAGGGGCTGGGTCGTGCAACGCCGCGAACGCACGCGCCACCTGATCGAGCTGGGCGGGCTGGTCCAGAAAGCCGGCCTGGTCGAGCTGACCGACGACGATCGCGCAACGCTCTACGGCGCGCTGCTCGATCTCGCCGGACGCGCGCGGGGCGATGATGCCGGCGACGTGCTGGCGCTGTGGAAGCGACGCGGCAAACGCGCGTTCGATGCGGACGCGGAAACCACGGAGGCAAGCTGATGGCTCATTTCGATATCGAAGCGGTGCGGGCGGAAGTCCGGGCGATGGATTTTGTGCGCGGCACACCCGCTGACATTGCCGAGTGGCGCATGGCTAACGAAGACTCGCGCCATAATCATGTCATCGAAAACATGATCCCGACGCCGAACGAGGATGCGTTCTGGGAGATGATGCTGGAAGAGGCCGTGTCCCCTCCCCTCGTCACGCAAATCCTGCTCCGGCTGCTCGATCATCCCGACGCCGATCGCTCCTTGCCGATCACGCCCATGACTGCGCACGTCTGAACAGCAGGATGAGAGCGGATTTATCGATGCCCACTCCTAATTCGTCAATCCGATCAAATCAGTCGCATTCAGTGATTGCGTGTGATCGTTTATCCAGATATTGGAGATGCTCCTTTGGGGAGTAGCTACCCGCAGTATGCGGGGTCATCGTCAACATCCTTGGGCCGCTTTGTTTGGCAGCCCGTGGCGATGACAGCGGATCGATTGATCTGCCCAGCGAGACCAACGATGCACCGCCTCCCCTGTGGCCAGAGGCGCTTTGCATCGTTCGTCGACGGCCTTGGGATATGTTCAAGATGACTGGTTTACTTACGCTTGGCGCTCTCGGCGCGAGCCTGTCTGTGGACGCCTTCGCCGCTGCGGTCGGCAAGGGTGCCACCAATCAGCGCAATCGATGGATCGACGCGCTACGGGTCGGTGCGGTGTTCGGCTTTTTCGAGGCGATCACACCGGCGATCGGGTGGGCGATCGGCCTTGCCCTAAGCACATGGATCGCAGCGGTCGATCATTGGATCGCGTTCTTCCTGCTGCTCGGCGTGGGCGGCCATATGATCTATGCTGCCGCCAAGGCTGCCAATGCGGGCGGCGCGCCCAGGGACGAGGGTAACAACCTGGGGCGGTTGATCGCGACCGCCTTGGCGACCAGCATCGATGCTACCGCTGTCGGCGTCAGTCTGGCCGTCATGCAGGTCAATATCATCACCGCCTGCCTCATCATTGGCGGTGTGACGACAGTCGTTGCTACGCTGGGCGTCATGCTCGGCAAGCACGCCGGCAGCTATATCGGCCGCTACGCTGAAATCCTGGGCGGCCTCGCGTTGATCGTCATTGGCGGGTCCATCCTGTTCCAGCATCTTACCGCGACAGCGTAACCGGCAGCGAAGCCATCATACCGCCAAAGGCGGTATGATGGACGGGATCGGCGCAACCGTGCCAGGAACAAGCCGAGCGCCCTTGGCTCACTATACCAGCGTCACGGTCCTGGCATAGTGAGCAACCAGGAGAAAAAGGATGCGCTCGGCAAACACCTTGTTCGATGATGCGGTAATCGACTGTGTCGCAGGCGACCGCGCACCGACCGTCCAAGAACTGTTCCATGTCGCGGAAGTGATCTGGACAGAGGGTGCGGCCGATCGCTCGGCGTTCCGCTGGGACTGCCTCGCACCGACCGACCCAGGCAAGTTGATGTCGCTCCGCGCAGCGCAAGCCGCAATGTTGGGCTCCTGACTGACCAGCCATCGCCAGACCGCAACGATTTAGTCAATGATCGTCGGCAGTTTCAGTTTTTGCCGCTTAGGCGGGACGGGGTGTATGGACAGCAGCATATCGGCCGCGCCCTGCTCACCCCCGATGAAGTCCGCACACTGCGTCCCGATCGCCAGCTTCTGTTCCTCGCCGGGCAGCGGCCGATCGTCGCCGCCAAACTGCGATACTATGCCGATCGCGAGTTTGCCGGTCGGTTCGATCCGGCGTGATCGATCGCGGCTAAGTCGCTGGGCCGCAAACCAACGGGCCGATTTAAGCCTTGCTGGTGAAGTTCGCTGTGATCGGCGCACCGGAACGCCGAAAGGCTCATTCCCTGCCCTCACCGCGCTCCTGTCGGCCGCTGGGGCATGATCTGGCCCCCACCCTCCCCGACTTCTTCCTCGCCTAGCCAGCGGCGCTTGCGCCGCCCCTGTGACGCCGAAGGCGGCACGAAAGCGCATCGGCCATCGGCCGATTCCATCTGACCTTCTCTCGTCGGTTGCTGAGTGCGACGCTGACGTTAAAGGATTCTGTTAAATACGAATCGTTAAGTAGGTTAAGCTGCGAAAAGCGGCTATTTCCAGGTTAATTATCAAGGGCTTAATGGACCCCTCGGTGGGCGAAAACACGTGATTCGGTGTGTGAAAACACGATAGTGCGGTGTGTGAAAACACGAGTCAAAAGTGTGTGAAAACACGATAGCAAACGGCTCGGAAATGCCGATCGCCGGTATCCCGGAAGCCTTGCTGCCGCCGATCTCGGCCGAGATGCCCCGCCCCCCGGGGCGGCGGTGTGTGATAACACGATAGTTAGGAGCGGCCCGAAAGTCGGTCCATGAGGTCATCGACCTCTGCGGTGCGCCGTCGATCGGCTTCCATGCGGTCGCGCCGGTCCTGCTCGGCCTGGAGCTGCTCGGAGAGCGCCAAGGCTTCCGCCTCCCCTCTCAACCGAAATAGAATCGCCGGGCTGCCGTCGTTGGTTGCCACCATTTCCACCGCATAATCGGGGAGTTGGTTGGTTTCCACGATCTTGCGGAGCATTCGGTTGAACTCTTTAGGCTTGCTGTCGCTGCCGGTCTTGTCGCGCAGCACCTCCACCCGGCACGTCCACCCGCCGCGCTGATTGCCGGCGTGCTTGCGAGCGATACGATACAGCGCCCGCTCAAGCCCGCCGGTCAGTAGGAAGTAATCAGGGTGCATGGTGAGAAGCGACCGCTCCGCCATGATCCCCTCATAGACCCAATCCGACAGGGTGATCGTCATGCCGCGAGGCTGGTCGGTTTCGGGGTCGACCTCCAAGGTCCATTTGTCGAGCCAGTTGAAACCCGCCTTGCTGCGGCGCTTGGGGGCGCGGATCGATGTGGAAATAGAAGTCGTTTGTAATCGCTGTAGGGCGGCCTGAAGGTCTTGATAGGCGCGTCCGCTGGTGTTGCGCTTGATCGCCCGCAAAAGGTCGTAGGACGTGGTTGTGAGCGTCCTGGGTAGGTCGTTGACCCCCTGCTCCCGCATCCGATTTAGCGCCGACGTGGCCCATATGATGATATCGGCATCCCAAATCGTCGCCATGCCGTAGGCGGGTATCGCCTCGATCTTTACCCAGGTCGCACCGTCCGGGCTGGTATATTCGATCGGTTTGACCCGCTTGCGCTTCTGCAAGGAGAAGAACGGCCGTTCCATCATCTCCCGCTGGTCCTTGAGCGGAAGGTCGCCCATGATTGGCAGAAACAGGTCGAACTCCGGGCTGGGGTCGCGCCGCTTCTTCATAATTCAATCCTGCACGATTGCATTTGTGCATGTGTGCACACGTTCAAGCGCGTCCGAACTGTTTGTCGGCGTCGTATTTGGCGACCAGCTCGGCGATAGCTTCGGCCAGCAAATCCTGATGGCTGCGGCGCGTCCGTGCCGCTAGCACCCGGAACGCCTCGGCGGTCGGATCGGCAGGGTCGAAGTAAGCGCCCAAATGATATTTGCCTGGTCGCTGTCCGCTCGATCGGGGAGCGCGCGCCTCCGGTGGGGACGCTACAGGCTCGGACGAGGCGGACTCGGGCTTTGCCTTTGTGGCGACGGCAGGCGCGAGGAGTGAGGAACGTCGTGCCATAACATCAAGCCTTCACATTTGCAGGTGTGCAATCCTGCAATTCATCAAACAGGAATTGCCGAAGCGATGCAATCTCCTGGGCGGCTTTTCCATTGGGTTCGTGTTCGGTCACGCCAAGGCCATAGGGCCATGCTGCGCGATAGGCGCTGCGCTCTCTAATGACTGCGCGCGCTACCTTTAGCCCCGAATCTTCCGCCAGTGTCCGCGCATCGTCCAGCAGCGTCGTCGCCGTGGGCGGGGCTGCATTAAGCACGACATAGCCGGTCCTGCCGGTGCTAATGATGAGCTGGGCCGTGCGTTTGATCGCGTCCAGGTCGATTAGGGAAGGGCGGCATGGTATCAGGACGAGATCGGCGCGCTGCGCCGCGGCGACTGCTTCGGCTCCGGCTGCCGGGGGCGTGTCGATGATGGTAAGATCGAAACCGTTCGCCTCGGCCGCATCGATTGCCTGGTTCAAGCGCCGTGCACTAATCGGCTCTACATGAGGTAGCTCGGCCTCTCGGCGCTCGCTCCACGCCGTCGCGCTTTCCTGTGGGTCAAGGTCGAACAGGGCCGTCCTGATGCCTGCCGCTTGCGCCGCAACCGCCAGATTAACCGCAAGCGTTGTTTTACCGACGCCACCCTTTTGCGCTGCGAGTGTGATTATATGCAACTGTGCACACCTTCAGTTTTGGTATGTTGATGGTATGCAGAACGGCAGGATCGCACAACCTTCTTATCTCCGTGGCATAGGCCGGCTCGCGCGAACGATCGTTACGCGTCAGCGACGAGACGCCACCAAGCGGCTCGGTCGAAGCGCAAGCGGAGATAGAGCGTGGTCCGGCACGGGCGCGCCTGAACCTCCGCAATCAGGCAATGGCCTGAAGTCCGCCTTTTCTCACAACGGAAAGAAGACGCAGGGCAGGACCGCCCGGCCGCTTTGCCCCGCGCTCCCATTCGGAAACCAGGTTCTTCGAGACGTTAAGGTAGCGAGCGAACACCGGCTGCGACACGGCCTCCTGCTCCCGAATAGCTTTGATCTCGGCAGGGGAGAGGGCAGGGGCCGGCGCGAGGCATTGCACATCAAAATCGCGCATGGTCCGCTTGTCGATCAAGCCAACCTCGTACAAGTCCTCGGCCGTCTCATGCACAGCGGCCATGATCTCACTGCGATAGGTTTCAGGCTGCATCTTCGCCATCACACAACACCTCCTCGAATTTGCCCGCAACAATCAGGCGGCCCAGCTCCGCGTCCGCAAATCCCAGAACCTGCTTCGCCAACGCCTTCAAAGCACGCTCCTCGTCATCGTCGATGTTCGCCAGCGCACTCTTGGCGAAGCCGAAAATGAAAACCGCCCGCGTCGCCGTCCGAAAGGCAAGAACCGTCCGATAACCACCGGACTTCCCGGCACCGGGCCGTGCGACACGCTGCTTCATCAAGCCAGCACCAAGGTCGGCGTCGATCAGCCCCGCTTCAATACGGGCAACCGCCTCGCACAACGCCGCATCGCTGATGTTCTCCTTGCGGGCAAACTTCCGAAACCAAGCGTTCTTGAACACACGCATGAAATCGATCGCCCCCTCGCTTATCGGCTTTGGTATCATACAAAGTTTGATACTTCAACCTCGCGCCTAGATCAGCACCCGCTCAACCTCGTCCAGGGTTACGTCGTCGGGCCGACGATCGTAGAGCTGGGTGGTGCGGGTGGACGCATGGTTCGCCATCGTCGCGGCGCGCTCCAGCGTGCCGCCGTTCTTCAGATAGGCGGTGATGCCGGTCGCGCGGAACGAATGGTTGCCGATCGCCGTCTCGATCTCGGCCGCGACTGCGCGCCGACGCACCATCTGGAACGCATTGGCCTGGGGCAGGGGGGTATTGCTTAATCGCCTGGTCCCGCGCGCGATCGTGCGGAACAGCGGCCCTTTGCGATCGTCGCGCAGCTCGCACCTGTCGAGATAGGCGGTCAGATACTCCTCAAGGTTGTGGTGGCAGGGCATTTCGTGACGCTTGCCGCCCTTCTCATGCAGCCGCACCCATAGACGCCGATTCTGCACGAACACGTCCTCGACACGCATTTCCAGCGCCGCGCCGACCCGCGCGAACGAATAGACCATCAACCCGATCAGCGCCCGATCGCGCAATCCCGCCGGCGTCGTCACGTCGATCGCATCGAGCAATCGCCGCGCCTCGTCGGGCGCAAGCACCGGCGTCTTGCCACGCCGGACGCTGTGCGCGGGGCCGCGCACCGACGCGGCCGGATTTACCGGCACGACCTGGCCCGTCACCAGCCAGTCGAACAGGTGGCGCACGCCAGCGAGCCGCTGCTTGACGGTCGGCGCGCTCACCTCGCGCCCCAACCCCTCGATCCACGCCGCGACGTGCAACGGCTGCACCTCGGCGATCGACACCACGCCCCGCGCCGCGCACCACGCCAGGAACTCGCCCGCCGCGCGCGCATAGGCGCGGCGTGTGTGCGGGTTGCGAATGGTCACGGCGAAAAACTCCAGAAATCGGCGCTGCGCGCGATCGTCGGCCGCAGCGACCAACACGGGCAACGCGAGCGCGGGTGAGGGCAGGGGGGTGAGCTGGTTCATGGCCGGAGTCTACGCAATTTCTACATCCGATAAAGGACATTATCATATGTAGCGCGAGCTGTGGATCCTTGGCCGAAGCAAGAAGCAGATTTGAGATATGCCACAGCTCGATCGACACCGCTCAGCCGCGATCGGCGCAGCCTCCCGCAATCGAGCGTTTGCGGGAGAGGCCGCCACAGCGCGACGCAGCACGCCAGGTCGTGATTGGGTGACGTGAACTTGCCGGTCGCGCACCCTGCATCGTTCTGCTAATGCGAGGTGTTCGCAAGGTTCAAGACGAACAAAGCTGGAATCGATTGTTCTATGTCATCCTCCTGTTTCGCGTGGGCTAAGCCTGCATTCGCGTTGGTCGCGTCGCTCATGCTGCTGCTCATTCCATCCGCCGCAATGGCCGATACCGGCGACGTGCAAACCGCGTGGCGGCTGCTCGACTATATGGCGGTCGATTATGGTGGGGCGGTCGCCAATGGCTCGGTCAAGAGCGTGTCCGAGTATGCGGAAATGACGGAGTTTGCCGCCGGGGTGTCCATCCGCCTGCGCGCGCTTCCCGCGACCCCCGAGCGACAATCCCTGATCCAGCGCGCTTCGCAGCTCCAAGGGGTGATCGCCCGCAAAGGCTCGCCCCAGGATGTAGCGGCGTTCGCGCACGGCCTCGCCGCCGATTTGCTCAAAGCCTATCCGGTGCCGCTCGCCCCGGACAAGGCACCGGACCTCGCGGCGGGAACACGGCTATTCGCGCAAAACTGCTCCTCGTGCCACGGCCTTACCGGAAACGGGCGGGGGCCGGATGCCGCCAAGCTCGCCACCCCACCGATCGCGTTCACCGACACCGAGCGCGCGCGTCAGCGCAGCGTGTTCGCGCTCTATCAGGTGATAAGCCAAGGCATCGACGGAACCGCGATGCAGAGCTTCGCCGATCTGCCGAACGATCAGCGCTGGGCGCTGGCGTTCCGCGCCGGCAGTTTCGCCCTAGCGGACGCGCAAGCGGTCGAGGGTGAGCGGCTGTGGAAGTTGGATGCGGGCTTGCGGGCGCGGATTCCCGATCTCAAGACCTTGGTCGCGCTCACGCCGACTGCGCTCGCGGGCAACATCGGACAAGCCAAGGCCGATGCGGTGCTTGCCTATCTGCGACGCCACCCCGAGCAGGTGATGCAGCAGGCTCCAGGCTCGCTCTCCGTGGCGCGGGCCAAGCTCGCGCAAAGCCTCTCCGCGTTCCGGCGCGGCGATCGGCGCGCCGCAAAGGAGCTGGCGCTGTCCGCCTATCTTGACGGGTTCGAGCCGATCGAACCGATGCTCTCGGCGCGCGACGCTACGCTCATGTCCCGAATCGAAGGCGCGATGGGCGAGTACCGCGCCGCTGTGGAAAGCAACACGTCGGCCGATGATGTGGCCGAACGGGTGGCAGTGCTGGGCGGGCTACTCGATGACGCCGAGGCGGCGCTCGCGCCCGATGCCGCAACGCAGGCGTCCACCTTCCTCGGGGCATTCACGGTTCTACTGCGCGAAGGGCTGGAAGCGCTCTTGATCGTCGTGGCGATGATCGCGTTCCTGCGTAAAGCCGAACGATCGGAAGCCTTGCGCTATGTGCATGGCGGGTGGATCGGCGCGCTCGTCGCCGGCGGGATCACCTGGGCGATCGCCACCTATGCGGTCGGGATCAGCGGCGCGAGCCGGGAACTGACCGAAGGGTTCGGCTCGCTGTTCGCCGCGATCATCTTGCTCTCGGTCGGAATCTGGATGCACGGCAAGGCGCAAGCCGATCAATGGCAACGCTACATTCGGGAGAAAATGTCGCGCGCGCTGTCGGGCGGGTCCGGGTGGTTTCTATTCGGGCTGGCGTTCGTGGTGGTCTACCGGGAAGTCTTCGAGACGATCCTGTTCTACGCGGCGCTCTCGACCCAGGGAAACAACGGGATGCTGCTCGCCGGGGCCGGGGCGGCGATCGGTCTTCTCGGCATAATCGCCTGGGTGATGCTCCGCTACAGCCGGACGCTACCGATCACGCAGTTCTTCCGCTACAGCTCGTGGCTGATGGCCGCTCTGACGGTCGTGCTGGCCGGCAAGGGCGTCGCCGCCCTTCAAGAAGCTGGTATCATCGACATTGCACCCCTTGCCAGCGTTCCGCGCCTCTCGATGCTGGGACTGTTCCCGACCTGGCAATCGGTGCTGGCGCAGCTTGCGATGCTGGCCGCGATAGTGATCGGCTTCGCCTTCAATCGTCGGAAAAGGCTCCCCGTGCGCCGCGTGTCCCCCGGCTAAGAGATGGGCAGCGCCTCGCACTTGAGTTCATGCGAGCGTCAGTTTCACCAAAAGATGGCTCAAGAAGGCGATTTGTGCTCGCGACAGCCCATGCGAGCGCACCCGACAAACCGGGCGGTATCGCAGAACTCCCGAAGGTTGTCCGGGCAACCACCGCCGATGCGAGTAGATCAAGCATCGCGCGTTCGTCCAGGCTATCGTCGTCACCGGCTCTGTGTATCGGGGTGAGGTGGCCTCGGGCGGCGCGCATCGCGGTTCCGACTTGCCCTCGTCGGTTTTGACGACGAGCAAATGCTGGAGGACGATCCGCCGCCCGCTATTCTCGATCACGCGGACGCTCTTATGCCCGCCTGACACCTTGGCCGCGATCGGCGTATAATCGGCGTGCCACGGCGCCGTTTCGCGGAAGTCGGACGTCACCTTGTAATTCCCGGCCATCGCCAAGATCGAGGCGCGATCGGCGTCGAACGCAGCGCGCTCCAGCGCCGCCGTGCGCGTCGGGAGGGGGCCATCGGCGTAAGCCGGTGCGATAGAGGATTGCCGCCAGCAGCGCGAACGCCGATCGGGCGTGCGCGAGCAGCATCAGATCGGCCTGCTGCCGGCGGCTGGCGGGCCGGTCCTTCCAGGCAAAAAATAGCCGCTCGGGCTTGCGATTGATAATCATTCTCGATAGTGGAAATGCAGTACTGGCGATTGCTGCTGGTAGCTGGCTCGAAAGGTCCGCCATTGCTCCGTTATGGTCTCCCGCTTGGTATCGCGGCAATGCTGCCGCTTTCCGCAGCCGCTGCTACTGAAGGCGGTCAAGATGCAATCGTCGTAACTGGCAAGCGCGACAACCCTTACCGGGCCGACGCCGCAGCCGCGACCAAGACCAACACTCCGCTCGAAGACACGCCGCAGACCGTCAGCGTGGTCACCGCCGAACGCATAGCCGATGGCGCGCTTCGTAGCGTTGCAGACGTGCTGCGCTACGTGCCGGGGGTCACCGTTGGACAGGGCGAGGGCAACACCGACCAGATCGCGATACGCGGGCAGGTAACGACCGCGAGCTTCTTTCTCGACGGTGTGCGCGATGACGTCGAATATTTCCGTCCGCTCTACAACCTCGCCCGTGTCGAGGTGATCAAAGGTCCCAACGCGCTGCTGTTCGGTCGCGGCAGCGGTGGTGGTGTCATCAATCGCGTAACCGTCCGTCCAGAACTCGGTCTGACCCAGGGCGCGGCCCAGGCGGGGGTAAGCAGTTTTGGCGGTGCCGACGCCGGCTTGGGGCTTAATTTGCCGCTCGGCCGCACTACGGCGGCACGGGTTGATGCCTTCTACGAGCGTCTTCAAAATCACCGCGCCTATTTTGGCGGCGACCGTTGGGCTGTGAACCCGCAGCTACTAGTTGAAATCGCTCCCAACTGGCGCGCGGGACTTGCCTACGAGCATGTCCAGGACGTGCGCGTGGCTGATCGCGGCGTACCTTCGATTGAAGTTCCGAACGCTCCTAACAGGCCGCTTCCGGGCGACCGCCGAACTTTTTTCGGCCTGCCCGGGTTCAACTCGGCGCGCCTCGCCGCTGATATCACCACGGCGCGGCTCGATGGTGAACTCGCCCCCGGCGTCACCTGGTCGACCATCGCGCGCTATGCCGAATACGACAAGTCCTACGCCAATGTTTACCCGGACGCTCCGGCTACTTCGCCCACTGGCACGGTCGCGCTCGCAGCTTATGCGAACCGGACGCATCGCAGGAATTTGATCGTCCAATCGAATATCGTGGCGAAGCGCCGCCTGTTGGGCGCTGAACATACGCTGCTGGTCGGTGCAGAATATGGCTCACAGGCAAGCACCGGACGCGAGGTGGAGGGGACGGTTACACCCGGTTCGGTATCGGTGCTGACACCCGCTCCCTCGATGGTAGCGCTCGACGAGGTCGCCTTCGATTTGCGGACTCAGGTCGATTTTTTCTCGCTTTATGTGCAAGACCAGGTCAGCCTTGCGTCTTGGCTCGATGTGATTGCGGGGGTGCGCTGGGATCGGTTCGCATTTAAGGGAGATGATCTCATTACCACCCCGATACGCCCGTTCGCGCGCACCGACAGCAATTTCTCGCCACGGTTTGGTGTCGTGTTCAAGCCGACGGACAAGGTCCGTCTGTACGGGTCGTACGCACGCTCTTTCCAGCCGCGGTCGGGTGATCAATTTGTCGAGGGTTTGATCGCCGATGAGCGCAACCTCGAACCGGAATCCTACCAGAACTATGAAGTCGGGGTAAAGTGGCAGCCCACCCCGGCGCTGATCGCAACGGTGGCCGCCTTCCGCCTTGACCGCACCAATGCGACCACGCCCGCCCCGGACAATCCGCTCGTGTTGCTCAACATCGGCGCGACCCGAACCGAGGGGGTTGAGGCCGAGGTGACCGGGCGGCTGCTCCCGACGCTTGACGTTAGCGCAGGTTACACTTGGCTCGACGCCCGGTTACGCGGCAACGATGCAGTTCGCCTCGCCCAAACGCCGCGCGCGCGCGCCTCGGTCTGGGCGCGTTGGCAGGCGACCCCGCGCTTTGGGCTAGGTGCCGGCCTGGTCCACCAATCAAGCCAGTGGGCAGCGATCCGCACCGAGCCGACCACCACGCTCCTCCCGGCCTACACCCGCCTCGATGTGGCGCTGCTCTACCGCGTGTCGGCACGCACCCAGGTCCAGCTCAACGTCGAAAACTTGGCGAACACGCGGTATTATTCCGACGCATACGACAACAACAACATCTCAACCGGAGCGCCAATCAACGCCCGGCTGACAGTGCGGACAGGGTTTTAGACCTGCTTTACTGTTGATTGTGGCGACGCCTGAGAAGCCAGCTCGATCGTGGTAAAGCTCCTAATGCTAAGGCATGACCGCTGACGTGCTCCCCTGAAACTCGACCAGTCTGAGATAGAGTCCTTCTGATGAGGAGGACGGACGATGAAGCGGAGCAGGTTCACCGAGGAGCAGGTGATCGCGATCCTGCGTGAGCAGGAGGCCGGTGCAAAGACGGCGGATGTGTGCCGCAAGCACGGGATCAGCAGCCCGACGTTCTACGCTTGGAAGGCCAAGTACGGCGGGCTGGGCGTGTCGCAGGCACGTAAGCTCAAGGTGCTCGAGGAACTATCGGCCGCGCTCGATCTTCCGTCGGGTTTCCGTGCGATTGCGGGCTATGCTTATCTCGACACGCGCATCACCGCCTCGGCAACGCCGGCCTTCGTCGGCAAGCGTGCGACCATTACGCCGAAAATTGCCGTCAATGCCTTCGTGACCAAGACAATCGCGACGCGGTTCGGGATAGGCGCGGGGGCGAACTACGTCGGCGATCGGTTCGCCGATCCAGCCAATACCACCGTGCTCGGCCACTATGCGGCGTTGCAGCGGCCGCCGAAGGGCAGTGGGGCGCTCTCGCCCCCGATCTCGATTAGCAGACGCTGATCGCAAAAGCGCAGCGGCGTTTTCCTCGAGCGACGCTGCGGATTATCGGGCTACCCACCAAGCCGGACGGCCGATCGCGATACGATGCGTCAGCCCGGAGAATGGGTGCCGAACGGCAGCACGATCGTGTGGAAGGCGTTAACTTTTCTGCCAGATTTCACAAAAGTGTAGTCCCCGGAGTGCAAGGGCTTCCCGATAAATGGGGAAACGATATTCATGAAGAACAGCCTTTTTCTGTGCGTAGCCGTCGCCGCTCTCGTGATCCCAGCAGCCGCGATGGCGCAGGAAACAACCTCGTCTATTCGTGGCTCGGTCACAGCCGATGGTGCGCCGGTTTCGGGCGCGAGTGTAGTCGTGACCAATGTTCCCTCGGGCACACGCTCGACCGCGACGACCGGCGCCGATGGCAATTTCAGCCTATCCGGCCTTCGTCCCGGCGGTCCCTACACCGTCGAGGTACGGAGCGCACAAGGAAGCAAGACTGTCACCGACATCTTCACCGTTGTTCAGCAATCCTATGACCTGCCGATCGACCTAGTCGCCGAAGGCGGCGGCGACATCGTCGTGACGGCATCGCGTGTGCAGGGCGCCGGCACCTCGTCGGACGGACCGCAGACCGTACTTACCCAGGCCGACGTGAGCAAGGTTGCCTCGGTCAACCGCGACATACGCGACGTCGAGCGACGCGACCCGTTCGCTACGCTCGATCTTTCGAACGCAGGTGACCGCGGCGGCGCCGTTGCATTCGCAGGCGTTAATCCGCGCTTCAATCGCTTCACCATCAACGGTGCGACTGTCGGCGACAGCTTCGGCCTAAACCAGGACGCCAGCCCCACTAACCGCGGCCCGATTCCGTTCGACGCAATCGGCCAAGTCTCGGTCTCGATCGCGCCTTATGATTTTCGCCAGAGCGGCTTCCAAGGCGGTGCGATTGATACCGTGCTGCTTTCGGGCACCAATGAGTTTCACGGCACGGGCTTCTACTCGCAGAACACCGATGGCCTGTCGGGCACCCGCATCGGCTCTACGACGATCACCCCGCCCAAGTACAAATCGGAAACCTATGGCGCGACGTTCCGCGGCCCGATTATTCAGGACAAGCTGTTCTTCATGGTGTCGGCCGAGCGCAACACCGATCCCCGGCCGTTCAGCACACAACTCGCTCAGGTGCCGGGTCTCACACAAAGTGCGGTCGATAACGTCGTGGGCATCGCAAAAACCAAATACGGCATCGACGCTGGTTCGGTCCTGACAATCAACCCGCGCAAGGACGAGAAGATCGTCGGCCGTATCGATTGGAACATCACCGACGGCCAGAAGCTGTCGCTGTCGTACATCAATGCTTACGACTCACTGGTCAGCCAGAACAACACGTCGTCGTCCAGCAGCACGCCAAGGTACGGCCTCAGCACAAACGCCTATGCGCTGACCGAGCTGCTGCGGACTGGGATCGTCCAGCTGAACTCGGACTGGACCGACAATCTATCGACCGAAGCACGCCTTATCTACAGTTCCACCAAGCGTGGTCAGGAACCGCTTGGTGGCCGCCCCAACGGTCAGTTGCAGGTCTGTCTTGACCCGACCAACAATGCGGGCTCAGGGACCCGCCCGTCGGCTACGGGCTGCTCCACCGGCGTGCCGAGCGTAACATTTGGTCCCGACAATTTCCGCCAAACCAACCAGCTGTTCTTCGACACTTGGGAAGGCTCGCTCCTGGCGCGCTATCGCGCTGGTGACCACGAGGTCAAAGCACTCGTCGACATCACCGAAAAGCGCACCTTCAACAACTTCGTGCCCAACAGCCTCGGCGCCTTCTACTTTGACTCGCTCGCCGACTATCAGGCGGGCCGAGCTAACAGCCTGAACTATGCTGCCACACTGGATGGCTCGCCGACCAGCGCCGCTGCGGACTTCCGCTATACGCAGTATGCCTTCGGTCTGCAGGACGACTGGCAGATCACCCCAACGCTGTCGTTCGCCTACGGCGTTCGTGCCAACCTGTACGCGATGAACAATTATCCGACATACAACCCTTATTTCCAGCAGCGTTATGGCTATCCGAATACCAAGACCTATAAGGGCCTCGAACTGTTTGAGCCGCGCGCTAGCTTTAGCTGGAAACCGATATCTGCGCTAAAAATCCGCGGCGGTGCAGGCATTTTCGGAGGTGGTTCGCCGGATATCTATCTGTCGAACAGCTTCTCGAACACGATCACGACCAACTCGATTTTCCTCTCGCGTGATGCGACCTGCAATACGCCAGGTAGTATCTGCGACCTTGCGCTCAACAATGTGACCGGCAATGTTCCCAGTGCGATCGCCGCCTATGCCGGCACCGCGGCCACACCGGCCCTGCTGGCGAAAACTAACACCGGCGCGCTCTCGAGAGACTTCCAGCTGCCATCGTCGCTGAAGGCAACCCTGTCCGCCGACTATACGTTGTTCGGCATCGATCTGGGCGCTGACTATTATTACTCGAACAACGTCAACAGTGTGATCTTCACCGATGGCCGCTCGGTCGTGGTCGGGCGCCTGCCCGACGGGCGTCCCCGCTATAATGGCCTGGTCGCGAACAACGACAACAACTACGACATTATAGCGGGAAATTCCTCGCGTGGCCGCAGCCATATCGGCGTCGTGCGTGCAAGCAAGGGTTTCGACTGGGGCCTGTCGTTGTTCGGCAGCTACACCCGGCAGGACGTGAAGGATGTGAGTAACGCGTCATCGTCCACGATCAATTCGAACTATCGGTATCAGTTTTTCGCCGATCCTAATTACCCTGCCTATGGCATCTCGGACAACCAGACCAAATGGTCGTTCAAGTATAGCGTCGGCTACGATCACGCCTTCTTCGACGACTATCGTACCGTTTTCCAGCTGTTCGGCGAAACCCGCGCAGGCCTTCCGTACAGCTATACGATGAGCGATCCCACCACAACGCGGTCTCCAGTCTTCGGTACCAATCTGAACGGCAGCGTCGGTAGCAATCTTCTGTACGTGCCGATCGGCACCAACGATCCGGTCATCGCCTATGGTGACGGAACGACCGCGGCGGCGCTCGATGCCTACATCAACGCCCATCCGGGCCTGGCCAAGTATCGCGGCAAGATCGTGGACAAGAACACCGCTCGCAGCCGTGCCTTCACGCGGATCGACCTGCATATTGAGCAGGAGATTCCGACCTTTATCGGCAAGTCGCGCATTACCCTGTTTGGCGATATCAATAACTTGCCAAACTTGCTCAACAAAAATTGGGGCGGCCTGCGTCAGGTCAACGGGTCGGCGGCGCTGGTAAACGTGCAGTGCGCGAGCGCTAACGGATCGGCACTCACCGGCAATATCGGAAGTGCTACCAATCCCGCCACCGGCTGCGCACAATACATCTACTCGGGCTTTCGCGCCCCTAACGAGGCGCTTAATGTAACCCAGTCACTTTACCAGATTCGCCTCGGCGTGCGCTTTACGTTTTGATTTGTTATACAAAAGGTTTGCAGACTAGCGAGTTAAACTCGGCCGACTTAACATTCTGAGCCTTAGCGGCCTGGAGAATAGTGGATGTGTCCGATATCCCCGCAGTTACAATCTATGGTCCGCAGCAGGCGCATGTTTGTCCATCTCGCTATTGCAATTCTCGGCTTTCTCGGCTCTTCACCGGCTATGGCTTGGGGAAAGACCGGCCATCGGATCACGGGTGCCATCGCCGATCACTATCTGAGTAGCCGCGCACGAACGGAAATAAATCATATCCTAGGAACCGAAAGCCTCGCCGAAGCATCAAATTGGCCAGACTTCATGCGGTCGAGCACTGACCCTTTTTGGCAGAAAACCGCGAGTCCATACCACTATGTGACCGTTCCCAAGGGAAAGACCTATTCGGAGGTAGGCGCGCCTTCGGAAGGCGACGCCGTCACCGCTCTACGACGCTTCTCGGCAACGTTGCGAAATCCTAAGGCACCTCGGGCTGACAAGCAACTTGCGCTTCGCTTCATCGTCCACATCGTTGGCGATCTTCAGCAGCCACTGCATACAGGCAATGGAGTAGACCACGGCGGCAACGAAGTTCCGGTGACGTTGTTCGGACTGAAAACGAATCTCCATTCTGTGTGGGACTCCGGGCTCATCGATCAGGAGCAGCTATCTTACTCGGAATGGACGCAGTACCTGCTGGCCAAGATCAAGCCGCAACAAGTCGTCGGGTGGAGCAGCCCCAATTCACTCGTCTGGATCGCAGAAAGCACTATTCTGCGGGACGCGATCTATCCATCCACGCCGAATCTCTCTTACGCCTACACGTTCCAGAATCATGCCATAATCGAACAACAGCTGGAGAAGGGTGGCCTACGTATTGCAGCGTATCTCAACCGGTTGTTTGTTGCAAGACCAAAACATCATACCACCTCGCGATAGGTGTTAGATGCCTATGGGCACGTTCGAAATGTTAACGTGCCCACGGCCGTAATGCCGCAATTTCCAGTCCTGCTCGGTAGTTATCAACGCTTCACTCTGTTTCCCCCAGTTTCAGAGCGTCTCTGATCGTGTAGAACATGTCGGTCTGATCGGTGAGGCCCATGAAATTGGCGGCGCGAGGACCGAAAGCGGCGACGCGCAGCTGGGCACCAGTATGTCCCTGCGAGCCGGTTTCGGCCGTGCCGTAACTGATGGTCATAATGGAGCCATCGCGGGTCGTCAGGGCTGCGGTAAGGCCCGGGGCCTTAGTGCCGTTTCTGACGATCTGGCTGGTATGCGCATGATCTGCGGTCACGATCACCAACGTGTGGCCATCGGCACGCGCGAAGGCGAGCGCCTCCTGAACCGCCTCGTCCAGGTCTATGGTTTCGCCGATCTGGCCGCACGGATTGGCGGCATGGTCCTGTTTATCAATCGACGCGCCCTCGACCTGGAGGAAGAAACCTTTGGGCCGCCCCTTCAGCAAGCCAATTGCCTTGCGCGTCATCGCCGCCAGTGTCGGCATAGTGGAATCACGCGCTGCATTCGATTGGCAGGTGATCGGCGGCTGATCGAGATTGCCGTGCAGCGTGGCACGCGGTCCCTCCCACCGCACTGGCATGTTGCCGGACGCGAAGAGGCCGAGCAGCGGCCGCTTCTGATCGGCTACTGTCACCGCGCCCAGTGCAGCAGCATCGCGCACTACACTATAGCCGCGCGCCTGAGCCTGAGTAATCAGCGTCGTGCCCTTCCAGCGACCTGCCTTCGCAGCCTCGTCGAAGGTCGCGGCGCCGCCGCCGAGTACCAGATCAGCGCGCGTATCAAGGGTCTGCTCGGCGATCGAGCCGGGACCGCCATTCTCCAACGCATCGGCCGGGCAAGTCGCGCTGGTCGCGACCGGGCCGTAGCATTTTCGGAAGGCGACATGGGCCATTTGGGCCGCCGGGGTGGCATCCTCGATCTCGGCGGTGGTGACGTTGCCGGTGGCAAGCCCGGCTGCTCGCGCTATGGCGACCAACGAAGGGTGCGGCTTGCCGCGTATGTCGACCCCAATCGCCCCATCATAACTCTTTACGCCGGTTGCCCAAGCGGTGGCCGCCGCCGCAGAATCTGTCACGTAATCGGGTTTGCCGGTCTGCCGGTCGAGCGCGTAATGCGTGTACTGGCCGGTCACCGGCAGCGCGTCGATACCCTTGAAATAGCCCGCTACGCCTTCGGCATAGTTGCGCGCCAGGGTGATCTCCGAATCACCCATGCCGTCGCCGATCAACAAAATGACGTTTCTGACTTCACTGTCGGTGAGCATCCCTCGATAGGTGGCGGTCATGTCGCCGTTGATCCTGCGGGCACCGCCCGGAGCGCTCAAATCCCTACCCGCATTGCGGGCTAGGTCTGGCCGCTTTTGTTGGGCGGCCGCCGAAGTGGCGACGACGGCAGCAACGGCGAGGAGTGAAAGACGTAACGAGATCATGGGAGGCCTCAATGATGGCGTGCGAGGGTCCACCCGGCCTGAGTCGACAGGAGGTGCGCTAGCGGAAGTCCGCGACTCTGGGGCACACAGAAGTCAGTGTTATGACAGCTGCTCCGGCCGACGCAGCAGGAAAGTCTAGAAACGAGGTTTAACCCGAACTGAGCGTTCGCGCGTCTTGGTGCCCCACTTGGATGAGCGAACAGCGCCGCGTTGCGGCCCCACGGCAGGCCTCGTCATCACCACGCCGCGCTCATCTGGGTTCCTCAGGGCCAATTCTGATCGTGCATCGCACCGTCTCACGCGCTCGTGCTGCGGCCTTGCTGCACCCCTCGATCGCTTCGCGGTTGGCCGTCACGATCCTGTCGGCCGCGACGATCGCGCGGAACGCGGCCGGGCTGGCGCTCTGCATCATGCGCTGTCCCGCTTCCCAACGGGGCAAGTCGAGCGTCCGCGCCGCCATGCGCTCGGGCCATTGCCAGCTCGCCGGCGCGATCTCGCGCGCGGCCAGGCCGGGCAGGACCGCCCATGCGAGGATGCCGATCGCCGCCCCGCCCAGGGCGAACCATAGCTGCCGGTTCTTCTGGTCGGCCCGCGTCCATGCGGACCCGGCGATGGTGCGAAGCTCGGCCATGACGCGGGCCTTGT
>NZ_BMIH01000011.1 GCF_014641735.1 Sphingomonas metalli
GCGCCGGCGATGCTCGTCCGCGTCGTGGCGCATGTGGCACCGCTGGCAGAGCGCGGCGAGGTTCCGCGGCCGGTTGTCGCCGGGATCATGGTTGAGGTGCGCGCTCGCGAGGACCACGCGCGTGACGCGCAGCGCGGCGGGCGGGCCGATGCCGGCGAGCCCCGGTTGCGCTCGCGCGAGATCCGCAGGCGCGGCCAGGCGGCGAACCCCCCTACCCTGCCCGTCGCGCCAGCGGCGTGCGTCCTCGTCCCACCAAACGCCATCGCCTAGGTGCAGCACGTCGCGGCCGTGCGGACGCCGGCAATGCTCGCAGCGCCCCTTGGCGCGACCGAAGCGGACGATGGCGGACAGCTCGCGCCAATCGATCGGGTAGAGCCAGCGATGTTCGCGCGCGATCGGCATGATGATTCTATGAGTCATGGCCGAGGGGAACGAAAGCGGAAAATGCACTAAGTGCCTAAAAACCTTCCTAGTGTCACAGTAGGAAAAGGATTAGGTCGCTTCCGCTACCCTTATGCGGACGTGCAGGCCGGCGGTAGCGGCGAGGTCTACCAAGCCGTCGATAGAGAACTTGTCGATCTTGCCGCGGAGTAGGTCCGCCAAGCGCGTTTCAGCAAGGCCGAGCCGTGCGGCGCTCTCCTTCGGGGCAACTCCCAACTTTTCACCCGTGCCGAGACGACACGCATCAGATCGGAACGCACCGTCATAACAGCGGCCTTTCCGGGCGTGTCGCAAAGCGCATCCCACACATTGTCGAACGTCTCTCGACCTTCATCGCCCTTCTCTTAAGCTGACGCCGTTTTGCGCGGCCGGCCACCCTTGCGCCCGTTCACGCGCGAAGCGGCGATCTTGACGGCCGTGCGCGCCCTGCCCCCTTCCGCGCCGAGCTGGCGCGCCATCCACTTCTTCGATCCGAAAACGCCTTGGAGCAGCGCCGGCACGTAGAGGTCCGCATCGAGCTTGGGCCAATGCAGCCCCAGCCCGGCCGGGCTGATCTCAATGTCGGCGAGGCTGTCGGGCGACGCATCAGCCAGCCCCTCGGCTATCTGCGTCGGGAAGGTCAGCTCGACCCCGGTGTTGAGGGCGACCACCACCCGCGCGCGCCGTCGATCGTAACGGGCCGACACGGCATGACCCGCCGCGCGGATCGCCTCCATGCGGGCTTCGGCTTGCGCCAGCTCCTGCTCAGTAATCGCCATGTATCGCACTCCATTCAGCACATAACGTCGGCACCAGCTCGACCAGCGCCGCCTCGATCCTGTTTACGTCCGGCACCTTGAAGCCGTAGCTTTCGCGCAGCACGGGCGGACCATCGGGGCAGTTCAGGTTGAACACCGCCTCCCCTTCCGCGCCCTTCACATGGACATGCGCCGGGCGATGATCGTTCGGCCAGATCACGACCCGCAGGCCGCCGATGCGAAACACTACGGGCATGACCTTATATAACAAAAACCCAAGCGGTAGGGAATAGTTGCAAGCACAGGCGCCCCCGTGCCGGGCCGCGCTCTATCTCCGCTATGCTCCGATCGAGCCGCGCGAGCGCGTCTCGCCCCATGCGGGTGACGATCGCTTGCGCGGGCGGGCAGGCCCGCTTGAGAGACCCCGGCGACACCGGCGGCGTTAGTTCGATCGGAGGGAAAGGGGAGCGCCGCCCCCCCTCTCCCAGCAACGGCAATCAGCCGGGCCGTGGCTCGCTTCGCTGCGCCCGCACCACCCCGGCAGATTCCCGCTGCCCCTCCCCCCGCTGTTCGCCCCGAGGGCGATTTCAGAAGGAATGAGACGATGGAGCAGGACAATCGCGAGAGCTGGTTGCTTGAGACGGTCGGCGCGCCACTATGCCCGCTCGAGGACCACGAGCCGATGCCCATGATCCGCTGGACGACGACGATGAGGGCGACGGCGAGGAGTAGGAGGGAAGGCTCTTTCCTTTTGAGCGAATAACCTTCATAGTGTCACAGTCCAACGAGTTCAGAGGGCATAAAGGTGCAAATCTACTCATTGGTCAGCCAGAAGGGCGGCGCGGGCAAGAGCACGCTTGCCCGCCAACTCGCGGTGCTCGCGGGCGAGATCGAGCCGAGCCTGATCGTCGACCGCGACCCGCAGCGCACTACGACCAAATGGTGGACGCGCCGCGAGCAGATCGAGCCCGCGTTCGAGCGCCCCGAGCTGATCTACCTGGACGGCACCAGTCTGACCGAAGCGGTCAAGCGGCTTCGCCGCAAGCCCGAGGGTGCGCTGTTCATCGACACGCGGCCCGCCGTCGAGGAACCGGAGGCCGAGGCGGCGCGGGTGGCGGACCTGGTGATCGTGCCGGTGCGGCCGTCGCCGGACGACCTGGAGGCGGTCGGCGAAACGCTGAAAATCCTTCGTCGGCTTGATCGGCGTGCCGCCGTCATCGTCAACGCCGCCAAGAACGACTCCCGCGCGACCGCCGCGCGTGCCGCCTTGTCGCGCTACCCCGTCGCAGTCTGCCCGACCCATTTATCCGACCGCACCGTCTATCTGGACGCCTCGCTTGAGGGGCGCGGCGTCACGGAAATGCGCGGCCACGCCGCCCGCGAGGCGGCCGACGAGCTGCGCCAGGTTTGGAGCTGGATACAGGAGATCAGAAATGAGCAGTAAGCGCGCCGGCCGGGCGCTCGCCGACGTGATGGGCGAGCTGGACGAGGAGCCGATCGCCGCTGTCCCCGTCGCGGCGGCGGCCGGGGATCGTCCCGCCGATCGGGACAGCGCCGCGCCGGCGATCGTCCCGGTCAACGTGCTTGTCACCCCGCGCGACCGTAAGCGGCTCCGCCAGCTCAGCCTCGATAGCGGCTTGAGCTTGCAGAAGCTCGGGCATGAGGCGTGGAACCGGCTGCTGGAGGCGAGGGGGCTTGAGCCGCTGGAAGCGGTCGCCGCAAACGTGCCGAGTGGCCGAGCGCGACGCTGACCTAAGCGCCTTGGAGCCTGTATGACTAAGAAGGTCAAAAGGATAAAAGGCGAGGGGGGCGGAGTGCTCGACCAGCTCGACCTGTTCGTCACCTTGCCCGGCGACATACCGACGCACGACGAGCAGGAGATGATGGAGCGGCCCTTCTTCAGCCTCTCCAAGCAGCGCCGCAGCGAGCCGATCGACTACCAGGTGCAGAACGGCACCACGACCGTTACTGTCAACGTCACCGCGCCGGCCGAGATCGGCATCGCCACCATCTGGGATTGCGACATCCTCATATGGGCGGTGTCGCAGCTCCGGGCGGCTAAGGCGGCGGGACAGCCGACCACGCCGCACTTCCACGTTCCCCTCTACGAGCTGCTGCGCGGGATCGACCGGCCGACCGGGGGCGACGAGTATCGCCGCATAGTCGAGGCGCTGGAGCGGCTGAGCGCCACCCTGATCCGCACCAACATCCGTCAAGGCAAGAAGAAGCGGCCCGAGGGCTTCCACTGGATCGAACGCTACTCGGCACCGACCGACGATCTGGGGCGATCCACCGGCGTCGAGTTCACCATATCCGATTGGCTTTACGAGGGGGTGCTGACCGACCGCCTCGTCCTCGGCATCGACCGGGCCTATTTTAAGCTGACCGGCGGAATCGAGCGATGGCTATACCGCGTCGTGCGAAAGCATGGCGGGCATCAGCCAGGCGGCTGGGCCTTCACCATGAAGCAGCTCCACCACAAGAGCGGCAGCACCCAGCGCCTTGCCGACTTCGCCAAGGAGCTGCGGCGCGCCGTCGAGCGGCAACGCTTGCCCGGCTATTGGCTGGAGCTGGTCAGAAACTTAGAAGGTGAGGAGGTTCTTAACTTCACCGAACGGTGCCAGCTCTCCACCGATCATCCGGGCTTCCAGTTCAAACGCCTGCCGCGCCCGCCGATGGGCTTCCCCGCCGACTGATCGCTGGGGGCCAAAACCCCGATAGTGACCCCGCCCCGACTATCGGGGGAATGGCCCCTGCGAATCACGGGGTTTCGGCCCCGCGAATCACGGGGTTTCGGCCCCTGAAAATCGGCGTAAGCCGTTGATTTAAAATGCGAGTATGAGTCCGTAAGAGTCTTAACCCTTCTATTACATAGAAGATTCTTCTTAAAGATTCGGGTTTGTGGATAACCGAACAACTCTTCCAATGCGGGGGCCAAAACCCCGATAGGAAACGCCAGAACGTGCCCCGCTACGACGCACTACGACTATCGAGGTTTCACACACCGAAGACCGGCAGCATCATCACTCGTGATAAAGGAGAGGGGGCAAGCGGAATCGGCCTGACGGCCGATGCGCCTTCGTTGCGTGCCGCCTGCGGCGTCGCCTGAGCGGCGCAAGCGCCGCAAGGCTTCCGAGGAAGCCAAGCGCGACCGGCAGTGCATCCCGGCGAGCGACAGTCCCCGGCAAATCGGTCGCTGGAGGCGATTTCCGGGCCGTGGAGCGCGAAAACCGCCCTTTGCACCGGATTACCCATCAAGCGCGCTAGCGCCCTCCTGGCGGCTCGCGCGGATCGGCGAGATCGGCTATGACGATCCCGCCCAACGACACGACCGCGGCCGAGACGCCAATCGCGCACGAGCTGGGCACGCAGTGTGTGGGATTCGTGCTTTCGCGGATCAACTCACGCCGGATCGAACAGGCCGGCGAACTCGCGCTGGTCGTAGTAGCGGATTTTCTCGACCGCGAGCGGGTGTTCGCCCTGGCGCAGCAGGAGGAGCTGGTCGGGCCTCATCCGCATGATTTCGTCGGGCGTGGCGAGCCGCCGGGCCGAAACATGGGCGTTGATGCTTTCCGAGGGACCGGCGCGATTATCGCCCCAGCCGATGCCGCGCGACGTGCTGACCGTATCGTATTCGATCGTGGTGTCCCCGATCGTGCGCGAGAGCATGTCGGCGGTCGCATGATCGTTGACCCCGAACGCCTGGATCACGCCGGCGTTGGACATGAACGTGCCGGCACGCTCGCCATAGGTCGCGCGGAGCTGGTGC
>NZ_BMIH01000012.1 GCF_014641735.1 Sphingomonas metalli
TGTGTAGGGCGGTGACAAACCCGGCCACGGGAGCGCCGGCATAGGTGCCGGTGCGGCGGAGAGAAATCCTGCCAGTGGTAAGCTGCTCCATTTGGGGCGGCGAGGATGTTTGCCTTGGAGAGCTACGCGGCCGTTCGGCGTTTCGTGTTCGTGGAAGGTCATAGTCGCCGGGAAGCGGCGAAGGTGTTCGGTCTGAGCCGGGACACGGTGGCGAAGATGTGCGCGTTCTCGCTGCCACCAGGCTACCGGCGCGCGAAGCCGCCGGAGAAGCCGAAGCTGGGGCCGCTGTTGCCGGTCATCGACGCCATGCTGCGCGAGGACCGCCTGTCGCCGGCCAGGCAGCAGCACACCGCCAAACGGATCTTCGAGCGGCTGCGCGACGAGCATGGCTATGGCGGCGGCTACACGGTGGTGAAGGACTATGTGCGGCTAAGTCGGGCCCGCAGCCGGGAGACGTTCGTGCCGCTGGCGCACCCGCCGGGCCATGCCCAGGTCGACTTCGGCGAGGCGTGGGCCGAGATCGGCGGCGTGCGGCAGAAGGTTCATTATTTCTGCATGGACCTACCGCATTCCGATGCGTGTTTCGTGAAGGCCTATCCGCGCGAGACGACCGAGGCGTTCCTGGACGGCCATGTTTCGGCCTTCGCCTTCTTCGGCGGCGTGCCGCTGTCCATTCTCTACGACAATCTGAAGATTGCGGTGGCGAGGATCTGCGGCGACGGCAAGCGCGAGCGCACGCGGGCCTTCACCGAGCTGGTCAGCCACTACCTGTTTGCCGACCGGTTTGGCCGGCCCGGCAAGGGCAACGACAAGGGGAAGGTCGAGGCGCTGGTAAAGCACGCCCGCGCGATGTTCATGGTGCCCATTCCGGTGGCGGCCAGCTTCGACGAGTTGAACGAGCGCCTGGCGAAGGACTGCCTGGCCCGACAGAACGGGCATGCCGGACGCTATGCCGACACCATCGCCGAGCGGCTTGCCGCCGACCGGCAGGTCTTCCGGGCCTTGCCGGCGGTGCCGCTGGAGCCGTGCGAGAAGCGGTCGGCGCGCGTGTCGTCGACCGCGCTGGTGCGCTACCGGACCAACGACTATTCGGTGCCGACCGCCTACGGCTTCCGCGACGTCCTGGTGAAGGGGTTCGTCGACGAGGTCGTCATCAGCATCGCCGGCGAGGAGATCGCCCGCCATCCGCGCAGCTATGGCGAGGGCGCCTTCGTCGCCAACCCGCTGCACTATCTCGCGCTCATCGAGCAGAAGCCCGGCGCGCTCGACCAGGCGGCCGCCTTGCAGGGCTGGGATCTGCCCGAGATCTTCCAGCATCTGCGCCACCTTTTGGAAGCCCGTATGGGCAACAAGGGGAAGCGGGAGTTCATCCAGGTGCTGCGGCTGCTCGAAGCCCTGCCGCTCGCCGTCGTCACCGACGCGGTGACACAGGCCGTGCAGCTCGGCGCCATCGGCTTCGACGCGGTGAAGCTCATCGCGCTGGCGCGTATCGAACGGCGACCGCCCCGTCTCGATCTGGCCGCCTATCCGCACCTGCCCCGGACGGACGTGAAGACGACCCGGGCGGCGGACTATGGAGTGCTGGCGGCATGACAAGCGACAAGATGCCGACCGGCACGACCGGCGGGACACCCCAGGTGCTGCTCGCCCACCACCTCAAGCAGCTCAAGCTGCCGACCGTGCTGCGCGAATATGAGAAGGTCGCGCGCGAATGCGCCCGCGACGGTATCGACCACCCGCGCTACCTGCTGCGTCTCATCGAGCTTGAGCTCATCGACCGGGAGCGGCGCACGGTCGAGCGGCGGATCCGCGCCGCCCGCTTCCCGGCGGTGAAGAGTCTCGACACCTTCGACTTCACCGCCATCCCCAGCCTCAACAAGATGCTGGTGCTCGAACTCGCCCGCTCGGAATATATCCTGCGCCGGGAGAACGTCATCGCGCTGGGTAACAGCGGCACGGGCAAGACGCACGTCGCCCTCGCGCTCGGCCTGGCGGCTTGCCAGAAGGGTTTCACCGTCGCCTTCACGACCGCGGCCTCGCTGGTCAACCAGCTGATGGAGGCGCGCGACGAGCGGCGTCTGCTCAAACTCCAGCGGGAACTGGCGGCCGTGAAGCTGCTCATCGTCGACGAGCTCGGCTATGTGCCGCTGTCGGCGACCGGCGCAGAACTGCTCTTCGAGGTGCTGTCGCAGCGATACGAGCGCGGCTCGACCATCATCACGTCGAACCTGCCGTTCGAGGACTGGACCCAAGTGCTCGCCTCGGAGCGGCTCACCGGCGCGCTGCTCGACCGCCTCACGCACCACGTCTCCATCCTCACCATGAATGGCGACAGCTACCGCCTCAAACAGTCCGCCGGCCGGCGCTCCGCCAGAAGGGCGGAGCAAAACCAGGCCACTGTGTCGGCCGACCCGAACACCGGAGAGATCCCGCCGACATAGCCGGGAGAAAACGGTCGCGACGACATGGAAAGGGCCCCGATCGGGGCCCTTTCCATGTCGTCATCACGCCTCGACCGCTGGCCTACTTTTACACCGCCACCGTGGCCGGATTTTGCTCCGCCGTTGACA
>NZ_BMIH01000013.1 GCF_014641735.1 Sphingomonas metalli
AGCGGCTGGGGCGCCTGGGGCCTGCGCGAATATGCCGGACAGCCCCTCGCCGAAACCCCCAAGCGCCGCGCCGCCCTCGAATTCGGACGGTAAGCGCAAGCACGGGGACCGGTCAGCCGGCCAGCAACGCCTCCACATGACGGCGCGCACTCCGCGCCGTCATCGCTTCCAAACGGGAGGCAGGCGGGATCGCGGCTGGCGATGTAGGAAGTTGCTGGTGCATAGCAGAAACTTGGCCAGCGATGCGCCGGCGCGTTGTGGGGGAAGGCTCAGTCTATGCCATATGGGGTCGAGCCCTCGCTGCTCGTAACGATCTGCATGTCCATCGGTCTCGCCTGGAGCTTCGCCACATTTTGCGCGCTGGGGCTTGTACGGGCGGGGTTCCCGATCCCCAACGCCCAATCACGTATCGGGTGCGTCGATGGTCTGAGAGGGTATCTCGCCCTGTCCGTCCTGATCTACCACTTCATTCTATGGATCGAGGTGACGAGGCTCGGCGGCGAATGGTCGCGCCCTCGGCTGACCTTCCTCGACAGTCTCGGCCCCGGAGCTGTCAACCTGTTCTTCATGACGACCGGCTTCGTCTTCTACCCGCGGATCCTTCAGGGTATAACCGGCGTGAACTGGACGGTCGTCTACATTTCCCGGCTGTTCCGGATCGTGCCGTTGGTGGCCATGTCGATCATCCTGATCTCTCTCGTGGTCCTGATCAGACTGAATTTTCAGGTGCGAGCGCCGTGGTCGGAGACCTTGGCGAACATGGGTCGATGGATCGTCTGCTGGGACGAGCCGGCGCTGTTCGGCTATGCGGAGAGTGCCAGCCTGAACGCCGGAGTACTCTGGTCGCTGTGGTATGAGTGGCTGTTCTACATCTTCGTCCTGCCGCTTTGTGCGGCCGCGATGACCTTGCGTCCGACGTTTGCTCCAACTTGGACAGTGCCTTTGGGGATGATCACGCTTGCGCTGTTGCTGCGTCCTTTGAGCTTGTTCACTCTGATCAGCTACCTGCCAATGTTCGGCGTCGGCATGATCGCCTATGAGGTCGCGGCGCGGCCGGCGCTTGCCCAACGGCTACGCGGATCGTCGGCCAGCCTCGTTGCCATGACGTGCCTGGTTCTAGGGGCCGTCGTCTTCGGCGGCTCACTGCGTCTGGCATGCCATGCCCTGTTCTTCGTTTGCGTGGCCTGCGGCAACAGCCTGTGGAAGCTCCTACAGACCAGCTCGGCGCGCGCGCTCGGCGAACTCTCCTACGGAGTCTACCTGATGCACGGGCTGGTCTTGAGCATTCTGTTCGTCGATGTGGCGGCTTATCTGTCGGCTATACCTGCCGCCATGATGCTGATCGTCGTTCTTCCAGCCGCGGTCGCCCTGGCCATATTGTTGACCTTGGCAACGTTCCTTATGATAGAACGGCCGTTCATTGCCTTGGGCAAGCGCTTTGCTACCAGTTTTCTCGCATCTCGTGCGAAGCCAATGGCCAAGCTCGCAAGCTAACTAGCTGTCGTAATTTCGCACCGGTCCGGCGTGCGCATGGTTTCATTGCGGATTTCTATCGCGGCATCATAGATCACGTAACGATGATATTAAGATCATCGTTAATCTGTTCATAACTTCTTCGACCTACTTCTGAGAACGAAAAGTTCGAGGAGTTCAGCGTCGATGATTTCCGTCTCGCAGCAGAGTGCGCGTCCTTCAGTCAAATCTCGGCTGCTGCGAAGCATGGTGGGCTTAGCTCCCTTATCAGTATCGATCTTCCTTGCTGGCTGCGGTCAGGATGGGGCGTCGAGCTCCGAGGCATCGCTGACCGTCGTTGGCTCGACTCCCGTGACTCCGACCCCGGCGCCCAGCGCCACGCCGACACCGAGCGCGACGCCTACTCCCAGTGCAGGCGCCCCGACCGGCGCCCGCGGCTTCAAGCTGGGTGTGAACGTGGCGCCGGCGTTTTATTATGGTGGCGAGCCGACGTTGGCGAATCTGGCGACGGGGGACAATTGGCGGAATGCGGCCAATTGGGACGGCACGTATGATGCGGGCGGGTATCCGAAGCTG
>NZ_BMIH01000014.1:0-607 GCF_014641735.1 Sphingomonas metalli
CACGAGCAGGCGCAACCAGCGCGCATAGGTATCGAGCCGATCGGGCGGCAGGCACAGGAACACCGTAGCGGTCGCGTCCTTCAATCCCGCGAAGGTGAAATCGGATGCGGCCGTGCTGGCGACGATGCGCGGGCTGTCGAGAAAGTGGGTGTGGCGCTGCGCCGAGGACAGCACCCCGGCCGCCTCGCGATCGGACTTGCCGAGCTGGCGGTTGGCGGCGCGAGCGACCAGGCCGCCAGCGCCGGCGCTGTCCTGCATCGCGGCGAGCAGATCGGCGAAGCGGGCAGGGGGGAGCGTCAGATACTCGCGCACCGTCGCCAGCACGCGGGCGTGGGCGGGTTCGGTCGTGACGACGTGGAGGATCAGCCCGGCGATCAGCGCCTTGGCTTCCTCGTTCCAATGCGCTTCGCCCGATTGTCCGGCAGCGTCGTGGACCAGCGCATCGGCGAGCGTGTTGGCGTCTTCCGCGAGGTCGAGGCTGGCGGGATCGAGCCGATCGAGCGGGTTGTAGCAGGCAGGGGTCCGGCCCGAGACGCCGAACGGATCGAGGCACCACACCGGCCCCTTGGCGGCGCGTGCGCGGGCGGTGACGCGCGCGTTCTCGCCC
>NZ_BMIH01000014.1:614-1808 GCF_014641735.1 Sphingomonas metalli
CCGAGCGGGTCGGGGCCATCGTCAGCAGATGGGCGGGACCATCATAGCGGAGGAGCTTGCCCGACTTCGCCGAGCGGCCGATCAGGAGATCCCCGGAGGTTTCCAGCTTCCGCACGTCGGCGCGGTCGCCGAAGCGGGCGGAACCCAGCAGATCGTTTTGCCGGTTGCCCGCGCGCCGGTTGAACCGCCAAGCCAGGAACAGGACCATGCCCGCGAGCAGAAACGGAATGTCGGTCGCTATCTCGCCATAGCCGAAGATGCCTTTGAGCCAGGCGCTGCTCGCCATCAGCACCACGAAGGCGATGAAGACCGCCAACAGCGGGCTTATCCGCCGCTTAGGCATCAGCGCGCCGCGGCGATCGGCGTGACCGGCAGGGACTGATCGGCGTCGGGATGATCGAGCAGCCGGAGCAGGATTTGTGACACGAGGGGAGGAGGCACGCCTTCATCGAGCATCATGTTGAAAAACGCATTCTCGTTGGGCGTCGGGATCATGTCCTCGATCACAAGGTTGGCGCGCGACTCCGCCATGTCCTCACGCCACATGGCGACTTCCGGGGGCGTGCCGCGCACGAACTCCATCGCGCGGACCTCGGCCCGGATCGCCTCGATGTTGAAATCAGCCATCACCTTGTCCCCTCAGAGCCGCAATCCGAACCGCGGACCCGCCCATGTCAGGGCAAGGTAGAGCGCGATCGTGAGCACGCACCCGGCCGTGAGCGCGAGCCAGAACGGCGCGCCGCGATCGAGCATGGCCGGGATCAGCAGGAACATGGGCAGCGAGGGCAGCACGAACCAGAAGGTCGCACCGGCATGAGCCGCCATGCGGACAGGATCGTGCGTGTCGCGCCACAGCCACATCATGCCCAACACCGAGACAAGGGGGAGAGAGGCGACCAGCGCACCGACGCCAGGGCTGCGCTTGGCGATCTCGGAAACGGCGACGATGATGACGGCCGAGATGCCGGCCTTGAGAAGCAGGTAAAGCACGACACACCTCAGCTATCGGTCAACGGTTCCGCTTCCGCGTCGAAGGCCCGTTTGCCGCGCCGCTTCCAGAGCGCGAGGACCGCATCGGCTTCCTCGACCCGGGCGCGGGCCGCGGCGTCGAGCAGCGCGCCGTAGATGGTGGCGCGATCGTCGTCGGCCAGCTCGACCAGGCCGGCTTTCTGGACCAGCCCGCCCAGCTCGATC
>NZ_BMIH01000015.1 GCF_014641735.1 Sphingomonas metalli
CGGCTGGGGCGCCTGGGGCCTGCGCGAATATGCCGGACAGCCCCTCGCCGAAACCCCCAAGCGCCGCGCCGCCCTCGAATTCGGACGGTAAGCGCAACCACGGGAACCGGTCAGCCGGCCAGCAACGCCTCCACATGACGGCGCGCACTCCGCGCCGTCATCGCTTCCGAACAATGCTCCCGGGCAAAGGCTGCGGCGTTCTCGCCCAGCTTCGCCCGCAGCACGGGATCGTCCTGCAAACGCTCGATTGCCCGGGCGAGCGCGCCCGGATCGCGTGGCGGCACCAGCAATGCATTCTCTTCGTGTTGCGCATAGTCGTGAACGCCGCGGCTGTCGGTGACGATCTGCGCCTTGCCGAGATGCATGCCACCGACGAGCGTAACATGCCCATTTGGCGTTTCGCCCGTCAACAATGGGATCAGCGCCAGATCGGCGTGGGCAACCAGCGACCAGGCTTGGTCCCAAGGAAGGTTCGTGCGCACCTCGACATTCCCCGGCACGTCGATGCCAACGAGATTATGGGGGCGAGCGATGACGACGAAGCGCGTATCCGGCCGCTGCCGTGCGGCCGCCATCAGCGTCGCATAGTCGCGCGCCTCGCCACCCAGCGCCGCTACATAAGGCCCGGCGATCGATCGTGGTTCAGGGATGGAGAGTGGTGAGGCCACCCCCCAATGCAGGAAGTGAAAGCGCTCGATCGGCAGATCGAAATAATCTGCGTAAAGTTGGCGCTCCATTTGCGAAAAGACGACGAACCGCTCGACGGGCTGAAGAGCGCGAATCATCGCTTCCCGCTGCCGACCTTTGGGCAAATCCGTAAAATTGAACGCCCATGCGAGATGGGGGATCCGCGCTTTACCGCGTTGCACAATCGCTTCGACGTAGAAGCTATTGGCAGGGCCGATGCTTGTCAGCACAGCCGGTGGAGTGATCCGGCTGACCAGATTGAGATGAACCGCTGCCCGGATTCGTCCCCAATGAGGGCCAGGAAGTCTTGAAAGCCATTTACCACGCTGGGTCGAGAAATAGCGCCATGTAATGTCTACATCGTTCCAAAATGGCACAATCCAACGCCAATCCGGTGAAGCGTCGCCATATCCAAAAAGCTTAACCGGGCTATCCATTAACCAAGATCTTTCTTTGCAGTCGGCGCGTCCCGGGACTCATGTCTCGTTCGGCGACGGGCCGGTGAGCACGATATCATATCTGTTCTCGACGCAGCCGGCGGATGAAGAGTCTGTCAATATTTGCGCGCTAGGCTGGCTGCATGTCGCTCGGAGTCCAACGCATGCTGATGTCCATTGCCCAGAAGCTCCTGTCATCGTCCAAACTGGCTGCCAAGCTCAAAGCGGGTAGTGCCATCCTGGCGGTGCTGACTATGGGTGTTGTCCTTTCGTCTCAATCGTCGCCGAGCTCGGGCGTGTCCGTGCCGGTGCCTGCGTCCCTGCCGCTGCCGAGCGCAACGCCGACCCCGGCGCCGACTGCCAGCGCCCCGACCGGCGCCCGCGGCTTCAAGCTGGGTGTGAACGTGGCGCCGGCGTTTTATTATGGTGGCGAGCCGACGTTGGCGAATTTGGCGACGGGGGACAATTGGCGGGATGCGGCCTATTGGGACGGCTCGTATGATGCGGGCGGGTATCCGAAGCTGGCGGTAGGCACTGGGGCGTGGCGTGTTCTGACGCCGCCTTCATCGGTGATGTCGGGTCAGGGGACGACGATCGTGTGTACCTGGGAGGGTACGGCGGACGTTCAGGTCGGCGGCGAGCGGGGACCGGGCAAGGCGCTGGACCATGGCTATGAGT
>NZ_BMIH01000016.1 GCF_014641735.1 Sphingomonas metalli
GCGCTTACCGTCCGAATTCGAGGGCGGCGCGGCGCTTGGGGGTTTCGGCGAGGGGCTGTCCGGCATATTCGCGCAGGCCCCAGGCGCCCCAGCCGCTGATCGCGCCGGTCGAGGCGAACAGCACCAGCGTGTCGTTGTACTGCGACTTCCACGTCGTCAGGTACCGCTTGTACAGGTCGTACATCCCCGCCGACCGGTTCACCGCCGCCACCACCGCGACGTTGCCGTCGACCAGGTGCTGGCCGCCCTCGTAGCCGATCAGACGCACCCCGTACTTCTTGGCGATCTCGGCATTCTTGGCGGCATAGTTGGTCATGATCCGGTCGAGGTCCGCACCCAGTGCCGACAACAGCACGCCCGTGTCCGTCACCCCCTTCTGCTTCTCCGGCGAGAACAGGTCGCCGCCGAAATAGGGCGCGATCGCCAGCGCATCCACGTCCGCGGCCAGCTTCGCCTCGCCCAGCTCCACCTCCGCCGTCCACGGATTGTCGTTCTGCGTCGCGGCCACCCGCACCAGCTGCCCCGGGCGATCCGCAAACACCTGCTTCCAGATGGTCATCGCCCAGCGCGTCTTCTCCGCATGGCGCAGCAGCACCGCCTTGAACGCATCGGTCGTCAGACCCTCGGCCAGACCCTCGCGCTGCGCCTGCGCCGTCGCCCCGAACGAGAAGTTCCACACCTCGTTCGACAGCTCCACATAGACCTGCCGGTTCGACGGGATCCCGTCATGCACCAGCTGCGCCATCCGCCGCACATAGTCCTCGTCCGCATTCCACGGAATGTTGAACCACGGCTCCGCGTTCAGACGGTTCGCCAGCGCGATCTGATACTCCAGCGCCACGCCAAGCGGCGCCATCGCCTGGTTCAGGTCCTCCACCCGGGTCCGCTTCGACCACACCACGTTCTGCGGATTGCCGTTCACCGCCGACCAGTCGAGATAGCGCAGAACCCCATAGGGCTTCAGCGACTCCACCGTCTCGGCCGAGAACATCTCGCCCCGCGCCACGCCCTTCTCGCGGCAGTCCAGGTTGCGCAGCGGATCCGACGCTCCCGCCGCCGTCCCCGTCACCTGCACAAACACCAGCTTGTCCGTGTTCCCCGCCATCCCCGGCCACACGAACTCATAGCCATGGTCCAGCGCCTTGCCCGGTCCCCGCTCGCCGCCGACCTGAACGTCCGCCGTACCCTCCCAGGTACACACGATCGTCGTCCCCTG
>NZ_BMIH01000017.1 GCF_014641735.1 Sphingomonas metalli
AGATCACCGAGATACGCCGGCAGCGCGAGGACTGGCAGCGCGACGCCACGCGCGCGCTGGCGACCGGGCGCACCGGCGAGGCGATCCACGCCTATGATGCCAAGGGCATGGTCCACGCGGCCGACACGCGCGAGCAGGCGCGGGGCGAGCTGGTGGACGGCTGGGATCGCGCCCGCCAGGCCGAGCCGGGCAAATCCCGCGTCATCCTCACCCATACCAACGCCGAGGTCCGCGAGCTGAACGAGGAGGCGAGGGGGCGGCTTCGCGCGACCGGCGACTTGGGCGAGGACGTGGCGTTCAGCGCCGACCGGGGGACCCGCAGCTTCGCGGCGGGCGACCGCCTGATGTTCCTGCGGAACGAGCGGTCGCTGGGGGTGAAGAACGGCACGCTTGGCACGATCGAGCAGGCCAACCCCGAGGGCATGACCGTCCGGCTGGACGGGGGCCGAAGCGTCACGTTCGACCGGACGGACTATGCCGCGGTCGATCACGGCTACGCGGCGACGTTCCACAAAGCGCAGGGCGTGACGGTCGATCGCGCGCACATCCTCGCTACCCCCGGCATGGACCGGCACAGCGCCTATGTCGGCATGTCGCGGCACCGCGAGGCCATGCAACTCCATTACGGCCGCGACGACTTCGCCGACCAGCGCCAGCTCGTCCGCGCCC
>NZ_BMIH01000018.1 GCF_014641735.1 Sphingomonas metalli
CGCAGCACCGGCTCCAGTGAACGATCGGCCCGTTCCGCAAGTGCGGCATAGGCCATGCTCATCGCCCGATCCGACGCCGCAATCTCGGCATCGCCGCAGATCGCCTTTTCCGTGGGAGTGATGGCCTTCCCACAGACGAAACCGGCCTGGGCGGCGGCGGGGCCATGGGCGAAAGCTGCGCCAACGAGAGCCGCCAACAGCGCGGCCGGGTATTTCCAGTGCTGCATGCGTTATCCTTGCGCGCGCCCGAATTCGGAAAGCTGACGTTAGATCAGCCCAGTGCCGCCTGCCATTCGGCTGCGTCAAACCCCACCAGCAATCCGCCCGGATGTTCGACCACGGGCCGTTTGATGGTTGAAGGATGCGCGGCCATGATGGTGACGGCCTTGGCGGCGTCGATATCGGCCTTGTCCGCATCGTCGAGCTGGCGGAAGGTCGTGCCGCGACGGTTGAGCACCACTTCCCAGCCTTTCGCCTCCACCCATCGGGCCAGTTGCTCAGGATCGGTGCCCTGTTTCTTGTAATCGTGGAACTGGTAGGCGACGCCCTGGTCATCGAGCCATTTGCGGGCCTTCTTGACGGTGTCGCAATTGGGGATGCCGTAAACGGAAATCTTGGTCATAATCTT
>NZ_BMIH01000019.1 GCF_014641735.1 Sphingomonas metalli
GTCCTCCTTACCGGCTCATGCCACGGTCGCGGTCACGCCCGATGCTGACCGACTGCGCCAGCTCCTGCCCGATCGACCGGCCGCGCTCCATGCTCAACGCCAGCTCGGGCGCGCGACGCTGCAATACGGATTCGAGCTGCGGGTCGCGGTGCAACCCGCCCGCCATGCTTTCCATGCGCTTGCCCAGCTTCTCCGCGCCCGCACGGTCGCCGGCGCGCTCCATGCTGGCCCGCGCCTCCTTCATGCCCTGCCACTGCTCCACGAACCGGCCCGCGCGTTTTTCCGGGTCGATGCGGACCTGGCGTTCCGTCTCCATCGCCTTCGCCGCCCCGCCCGTGTTCCCCTCGGCCGCGTCGCGCGCGAGCCGGGGGTCGCGCGCGATCGCGCTGGCGAGGTCGCGGCTCCCAAGCGGCCGCACCTGGTCGAGCGCGTCGCCGGCCTTCGCCAGCGCCTGTTCCTGATGCGCTAGCACCGGCAACCCCTTTTCCTTCATCCGGCCTATATCGGCCGCTGCGCGCCCATAGCGTTCGATCGCGCGGGCCTGCGAGGGCGCCAGCGGCCGATCGGCCCCG
>NZ_BMIH01000020.1 GCF_014641735.1 Sphingomonas metalli
GACAACCCGACCAATCCGGACTTCATGGCCGGTGGGCGCTTCGGCCTGAACTGCGGCCCGATCGGCGGTTGCACCAACAAGCAGGTGTTCCCGGTTCCGGCCAATATCGCTGCCCTGCTGGACAGCCGTGCCGATCCCAATGGCCCTTGGAATGCCAATTTCTCGCTCGACGCCTTCGGCCGCCGGGGGACGGAAAACTTCACCAACACCTTCCAGATGCAGCTCGGTTTCGAGGGGTCCATCCCCGGCACCGATCTGACCTGGGATCTGGTGGGTTCGCATGGTGAAACCGTGGCCAAGACCAATCTGGTCGGGCTGATTTCGCTCGAACGGTTCCGCGCGATTCTGACCTCGCCCAATTACGGCGCCAATTTCTTCGCCTTGGGCAACAACGGCCAGCGTTATGGCGCATCAGCCAGTTGTGATACCGGCCTGAGCCCGTTCATCCTCAATTCCGCCTTCAGCGCGGATTGCGACACGGCCACCAGCGCGGATTTGCAGTTCGAAAACAAGATCGGCCAGCAAGTGCTGGAAGCCAATCTGCAGGGCAGCCTGT
>NZ_BMIH01000021.1 GCF_014641735.1 Sphingomonas metalli
CCCTCTCTCGCCGGGCCCAAGCGCCCGCAGGACAAGGTGGTGCTGACCGAGGTCGACGATCTGTTCAATGACGAGTTGCACAAGCTGTATGGCAAGGCCGAACCGCGCCGCGTGCCCGTCGATGGCGAAGGCCATGATATCGGCGATGGCGACGTGGTGATTGCCGCCATTACCAGCTGCACCAATACATCCAACCCCAGCGTGCTGGTGGCCGCCGGGCTGGTGGCCAAGAAGGCGCATGAGCGCGGGCTGAAGCCCAAGCCCTGGGTCAAGACCAGCCTGGCCCCCGGATCGCAGGTGGTGACCGACTATCTCGAAAAAGCCGGGCTGCAGGAACATCTCGACGCGGTCGGGTTCGATCTGGTCGGCTATGGGTGCACCACCTGCATCGGCAATTCCGGCCCGCTGGCGCCGCCGATCAGCCAGGCGATCAACAGCAATGACATTATTGCCGCCAGCGTGCTGTCGGGTAACCGCAACTTCGAAGGGCGCGTCAGCCCCGATGT